>CAVXWX010000012.1:0-544517 GCA_963765555.1 uncultured Alphaproteobacteria bacterium | reverse complement strand
CGGCGCAAAGTTAGGCGTTGCTGACGAAATCACTACGGCCATGGATTTGGAACACGGTGCCACGCGGATTGGTGAGTGGTATGACAACATGGCAAAACGGGGTGCGCAAGTGAACTATGGCTCAAGTATCATCCATGTTGGCGCCCGCATGTTAGTTCACAATTCTGAGGTCGAATATAATGAACCGTTAGATCTGACAAATCTTCTTGGCTATATTAATTTGACCGCAAAAGACGGTACGCAGGGCTGGTCTGTTACCCGCAGTAATGTGGATCAGATGAACGAGATAATGAAACTTCTAGATGATGGTTTAAGAGAAGGGGCAATTGGTATTGGTGTAGGCGCCGCTTATATGGCACGAGGTTTAACAACTTATGAGCAGTTTGAAGCACAACGAGTTGCCTCTCGTTACGGACGTCTTACCGCTGTACACAACCGCCTTCACCTCAGTTCCGAGACACCTACTGAAGCTCAGATAGGTTTTGATGAGGTTTTCGCCAATGCGCTCATACTTAATGCCCCACTTTTGTTGTGTCATGATAACGACTATGGATGGTGGGAGCATCAAGAAAAACTACAAATGGCGAGAGAACAAGGGCACATTATGTGGGGAGAGTACTATCCCTTTACTGCGGGTCAGACCGGGATTTCCGCTGACTACCTTCGTCCGGAAATTTGGGAAGACAATTATGGATATAAATACGAAGAAACCATCTATGATCCAATATTAGATAAGTATCTGACCAAGGACGAATTTCTCGATTTTTCTGAAAAAGAACCCGGCAGGTCTGTTGTCGTTTTCTTTCCTGCACGTGAAGATTGGCTACCTTATTGGACAAAAGTACCTGGCATGACTGTAGCTTCTGATGCGTTTCCTGCTTTTGACAAAGACGGAAAAGTTTGGCCATGGGAGACTGATGTTACGAAATTTGCCGGACATCCGCGCGTCGCATCTACTTACTCTACCACTCTATCTTTAGCTCGAGAGGCAGGCGTGCCATTGATGTTTACTCTAAGTCAGCTTACCTATCTTTCAGCGAAATATTTAGGTGCTACCGGACTTGAAGCAATGGATGAACGGGGCCGTATGCAGGTAGGCATGGTCGCAGATATAACTATTTTTGACCCAGAAAATGTAGCACCACGTTCTACCTACAAAGTAGGCGAAAATGGTTTGCCACCTGTAGGTATTCCCTATGTCATTGTAAATGGGACTATTGTTGTCCGCAATTCTAAGGTGGAGGAAGTTTTCCCAGGACAACCCATACGCTTCCCCATAGAGGCAAAGGGACGCTTTGAACCAATTGACGTTAACGGTTGGACAGGTAAGCACACCATAAATGTACCACCCCTTATCCATGCCGAAGAAGACAACTCCGTCTTTAGCGAGTGATGCCATGGCTGGCTTGTGAGATGACGGTGAGCTGTTGCCCTGGGACGCTTGACTGGACCGAGTACCGTGGTCACCCAAGAACCTCAGGCACGCGCGGTCGCACTTTCCGCATGGCCCGCGAACAGGGTGTGCCCCTGATGTTCACCATTTCACAGGCCAGTTACTGGGTCGCCAAACACCTGGGCGACACCGGGATTGTGGCCATGCAGGAACGGGGCCGGTTGCAGGTAGGCAAGGTTGCGGACATCACTATTTTTAACCCCGAAACGATAAGCGAAAATTCCGGCTTCAACGTTGGCGAGCACGGCATTCCGACCACCGGCATTCCCTATGTTGTGGTGAACGGCACGATTGTGGTCAAGGAAAATGAAGTACTGCCCGTCAAGGTGGGTGAAGCCATACGCTTTCCGGTCGAAGCCAACGGACGTTTCGAAACAATTGAAGTCAACAAATGGCTGAACGAACACACGATCGGCGTAAACCCGGATCTGGTCACGATCGACGTGCATGATGACTCCGGAGCAGGAGCACTTCTGGACGGCGACGATTAAGCAACCCTCGTTGACCCGTGCAAATGATCTGTGGTCCATCCTAAAATCTGCACGAGTCCATGAAGTATGTTGAGATTTTTAGTAAACAAGACTGCTATTTGCCAAACCCCTGTCGTGTCAAATCTAAGATACGGAGCCCGAGACATCGCTCGAAAAACTAGAACTCTGTGTTTCTGCCGAGTTGGGCTTTGGTCGGACCCATGTCCCAATCGAAACGGTCACACATGAGTTTTCGCTCGAGTCGCACGGCCCGCCAAGTCGGAGATTTTGGCTGCAAAGATTTGCCTATGTCCTGTTCGTGCCGCTGGCCGCGCCCGTCGCAGTTCTGTCGCAAGAACTGCGTTATGATGATTTTGTTGATTCCAAATAGCGTCGCTGGAATGTTGGCAGCGACTGCGGATTGCCAAAGCGACGGCGCGCTGGAGGGCTTTCAAGCTTGGAAAAAGGAACTTGAGCGCGGAACCGAACTATCTTTCGCGTTCGATGCCCAGGTTCAATACCTCGGGACGAACTCCGACAGATCGCCTTCGGACGCTGCGAGCAATGTGTTCCGGGTCTATGGCATCGGACAGCAGAAATTGGACACGGCAGGCGTCTAGGAAAATAGGGGCACCTCAACGCAAGGTCGGAGCACCAAGTATGCCGCGAAATACCACTGACGTTCAACTGGCAGAAATGATGGCTCCTGACTTCAATAATGTACGTGCCCTACACCGGAACACTAAAATCGCCAGAAGGGGCATGCCAAATTGCAAAGGATAGTCTTCAGGCTTACGCTTGCGCTCATTGCGCTTGCATTCTTCACAATGGTCTTGGGTTGGCTATTCTTCTCTGTGCCTCTCTTCGCTCAGGTGCAAATCCAGATTGCCTCAAATCTGCTGTCTGATGCGGCCGGCTATCCTCTTGTGGTCAAAGAGGACGCAAGGATTACGCTTGGTCCAACCACTGAGGTGGTGATCAAGGGTGTGGAACTCACCGGATCCGGAGACCGGGATGACGCCCTGGCAACGCTTGGCAGTCTAAAATTTGATCTGAACTTACTGACCCTGGTGCGGGGCCAGTTTCAGCCAGATGAAATTGTGCTGGACGGATTGCAGGTCAAATTGCTGACGCAAGGCGACGGCAGCACCAACTGGTCCGTCAGGCCTAATAATCAAGATATCGAAAGGGCTGTATTAGACCCTACTGGCGATGTCGGAGAAAAACCCAATGCCTCTAGCGTCGGCATCCGTCTCCTTCGATATTTTCTAAAGAAAAATGCCTCTTTCGGGTCAGTTGGGCTTGTCATTGACAACCAAGTCTCTGGCTTTTCCTTCGTGTTCGATCTTAACCATCTAAACTTCGTGCAAGATATCAGCGGCGGGCTGGGCATCGCTGGCCGCGGAACGGTGAACGAACAGCCGTTCGACATCTCGGCTGACATACCTGATGCAGGGCCTTTCTTCACGGAGTTCAACTTTGGTGCAGTGGCGGTGGCCATTAACGGCGATATCCAGCCCGAAGCAAAGGCAGGTGAGTTTACGGGTAAGTTCGACATCAAAACTGGCGAAATCAGAGATTTACTAGAAGTAATGCGCCTGAAGCCTGTTATTGCAGGGAGCGGTGAATTGAGTGCGGACATCTCGTTTCAGTCCGATGTACTGCACGTTGAAAAACTCGACGCGGCTGTTAACACTGCTGATGGCAAGCAGGCCAAGGTCGAAGGCTCTATAACAGACTTTTTTGAGGCAGAAGGGATTACCCTGAATGTTACCTCCCGGTTTCATCCCCCAACCTCCCCACCTGAAAATGCAAGTACACTCAGAGATTTAGTTCTGACTGGCATTTCCGCCAAAATTGTGGGCGACATGTCCGATCTGGAGTTTGAAGAGGTACGTCTGCGGACAAATGCCTTTGACGCAGGCCTGAACGAACTTGGCCCCGTTGCCATCGGGGGCATCAAACGAACTCCAGACGGGTATCTCACATTTCAGGACGTATCCATTCAGGCCGGTCAGAAGGACGGTGCATTTCTCGGTGCACAAGGTCGTATCGGCAATGTTTTGCAGCTCAAGGACTATGGATTTGAAGGGCAGATCACTGTTCCTGCGCCCGTTGTCCTGCGAAGGCTTCGTCCGCAGGATGCACAGTCTTTCGGTAGTCTGGAAGTTGGCTTCACGATTGACGATTCCAAGGGCCCGATCACCCTGCGTCGACTGGCAGCCCGATCTGTGAACACGTCGCTTTGGAATCTGAACGCCAGTGCCACAATAGCTGACATCAGTACTCTGCAAGGCGCAGCGGCGGAAGTTGCCCTTGACATCGAAAGTGGCGTCCGTTTTTTGCAGGCCTTGAATTTGCGCAAGATCGACACGGGGCCTTTTCACTTTAGCGGTGCCGTAAGACACAATGGCAGTCACTCGCAAATTGACATTGGCCTCGGCGCAGGAAGTTCGCGAGTGGAAGCGAACCTCAAGGTGGCTGACACAGATGGCATTGCATATGCCCGAGGCCGGGTTTTCAGTGAAGAGCTGAAACTGACAGACCTTAGTAAGGCCATCATGACCGCCACCGAAATTCAAGATCTCTTCAGATCTCAAGAGGACGAGCAAGCGACAAAAGACGGCCCGGAGGCATACCAGCCGCTGGTGCTTGAGAAAAACTACGAGCCTCTTGTTCTACCGCCACAAAACAAAGAATTGGCTGATTTTATAACGCTCAGGAAGCTGCTTCTTGAAACTGATCTCGACGTTGGCATCGACATCAAGAAACTGACTGGGCAGCAGGGTATCTCTCGCATTGCAAGCGAGTTGATCATAGACAAAGGCAAAGCACGTCTTGGGCCGCTAGAGGTCAAATACGGTGGCGGTTTCATTCAGCTGGACACCAAGATGGATCTTTTGAGCACGCCTGACCTGCTATCCGTTTCCGGCGCGACACGAGGCTGGGACTTTGGGAAAATTCTGGCGTCTGTTGGCCTGGACGTCAGAGCAACCGGAATACTCAACGCAAACTTCGACGTGACCGGCAACCGGCACTCCTCAAAATCCTTTGTCAATTCGATGTATGGGAATGCATCAATCAAAGTGAAGGACGGAAGGATTGCAACGAGTTTGCTTGAGCTCTCGGGTTTGGGAATTTTCCCATGGCTTTTTTCTAAGGAACGGGCAGGTGGGTACACGGATATCGTTTGCGTATCCGCACCGCTCCGTATTGAGAATGGCAAAGTCACCATGAACCCGCTTGTGGCAGAGACCCGCAAAGTTCAAGTAGTTGCAGCAGGCAATGTGGACTTGCGAAAGCGCACGATAGGTCTGATTGCAGAACCGCGACCAGTTGGAAGACCATGGGCCCGCACGGCTTGGCCTTTTGGTATTTCCGGAAGTCTCTCCAAGCCAGAGTTTAAGATTAGACCAAATGTGAAGATACAACAGACTAGTAACATGGCGGGAAAGATGAAACCCGATCGAGAGCCTTGCAGACCGGATGCACGTCAATTGGAATGACTGCAATCCTCATTCAGACAGAACAGATGGTTGTTCTTTCTGGCAGTTTCGCACAGCTGCTATAGCCTGCCGGGTCCCGGACAAACTGATTTCAAACCAAACGCCACTTTCGCCGGAGAATTTTACGGAATTGCGCTTGGCAAATTCATCGACGAAGTTGGGATTGTCGAAGAATGCATATCCGCCGGGAAGATCGTCATTCATCCGTCCAACGGCGTCACCAGCAAACCGGGCGTCCCCGAACTCAAACTTTATCGTGCCGGTTTCGCCCTCTTGGATGTGCGTCCAGTCCACATTATAGGCCGCAAAGAAACCGCCATTACGAAGGACATCAAAACCGATTTGAACCCGCGTACCGTCATCAAAATCCTTTTGAGCAAAACAACTGTGGCCAATGGTTTCGTTGACCAGTATTTTCCAATCTCCGACAACCGCCCAACTTGGCAAATCTCCTGCCCTTGCAAGAGTGCAACACATGCATAGGGACAAAACCGTAATCCGCATTTCCCTACTCTCCAAATTCTTCACAATGCTATCATAAACTTAAAGAACGAGCCAAAGCATATCCTGTGGATTTTTTTCGTCGGCGAAACGACGGTTGAGATCGCTGTGAACACACAAGAGACGCCCCATGCATTTGGAAAAGAGGGGAATTTTGTACCGGAGATGAAACAGCTTTTCGCAAGAGGCCAAGTCCTTTACCGACAGTACCGCGATCTTGGTTGCTGGTTGGTGATTGCTTTTCTTTGCTTGTTGTACGCCATGCCGGCCCAAGCGCAACAAGTTATCAAAAACGGGGCGGGAATCGCAAATCCCAACACCATCGTCGAGTCGGAAGCAGGGTTCAGGTTTGGCTCGGTCATCGTGGCGCCCATCCCTTTTTCCAGTCCGCTCATTGGTAGCGGTTTAACGCTTGGCGCAGGATATCTGTTCAGTCTTCCGGGCTCCAAGCCCTCTGGTTTTGGAGTGGCCAACTTAGAGTCCTCCAACGGCAGCACCGGTCTGGGTGGCGGCGCAAGCATCAATTTTGGCCAAGGAAAATGGAACGTATTTGCCTTGGCTGCACAAGCGGACGTGTTTTATGATCTTCCTGTTTTTGGCGATCTGGACTTGCCGCTGAATCAGGACGGGGAACTTGCATCTTTTACCATTCGCCGTACCGCCCGAGAAAACCTCAGCTTCGGTGTGCAACTCTCATATCTGGATACAGACATCCGGATTGACAGTGATTTGTTGTCACTGCTTCCACCAACTCTCCAGCCTGATCTAGATATCACCTTGGGGAAGGTCCATTTCCTTGTCGAATATGACTCGCGCGATAACACATTTTACCCAACGCAAGGCTATCTGGCCGACCTCGATCTATCTTACAATAAGGAGATCGACAGCGCCTTTTCAGACAGATTTGAACTTGCGTCCAAGTCCTATCTAAAACTCCTCGCTTCTGGGTCCGCCTACCGTGAATTGTCCAATAGCGGTGTAGTTGCAGCGCGCGGTGTGTTCTGCGCTGCGGGCGAGGATGCACCATTTTTTGACACCTGCGGGTTGGGGTTGGTTGACGGTGTAAGAGGGTTTCCGGCCTTCAGTTTTCTGGGAAATTATTCAGCCTCCCTTCAGGGCGAATACCGAGGTCACTTCAATGATCGGTTTGGCTATGTTGCCTTTGTCGGAGGTGGAGGTACCAATGATGATATCGGAGATGTTCTGACAGACATATCAGTTGCAGGAGGCGTTGGATTGCGCATTCGCTTGTCCAAAAAGTTTGCGCTCGACTATGCCGTGGACTACGCACTCAATGATGAAGGTGACCGCTATTTATATCTGTCCTTAGGTCAAAAATTCTGACGCCGGTTAAGAAGGCGAAACCGGAGTTTTTGCCGCACTACACTTTGGTTACATCCCAATCACGGAGTTTCTTGGCTGGAGAGCTTCGGTTAAGCCGCTTAGGTGGCCAGCAACCGCAAGGCAAACGGAAAAGCTAGAATGGCCATCGCATTTTGGCTGTCGCTTAAGGGTAAGTATAGAGGGCGAAAGAATGGAGAGAGCGGGCATGCGACGGATCAATTTTTTTCTGATAGCTTTGTCTTTCTCAGTCTGCGTCAGTTTGTTTTTTTTAGCCTCAGCGCAGGCGCAAACGTCAACCGAGACCAGTGCAAACCAAGTCAGCTCAAATGATCGAACAGGCGCGACGCTGGTTGCGACGACGGAAAGCCCACGTCAAACGATCGCAAGCTTTCTTGCTCACAGAGACGCGATCGAGGAGGCCGTATCTTACTATGTGAAAACACGCCGGAAAGCTGACTTCGCGCGCATCCTTGTGATCCTGAATGACTTGGAGGAGATGGTGGACACGTCTGATGTTCCAGAAGGCAAAACAGATCAAGTGTCAGCCCGGACAGTACTGGCGCTCCTTGATATCTTTGGTCGAATTCCGAAGCCGGATCTCGATCTTGCTCCTGACACAAGCGAACTGGCCTCAGAAAACAACGACAGCTTCACCATCCCGGGCACTCCCCTGCGTTTGCTGCGCATAGACGACGGTCTGCACTACGGAGAGTACCTTTTTAGCCCTCAGACAATTGTCGTGGCACCAAGGTTTCTGAAGGGTATAGATAACCTCCCTCTCAAAACAACAACGCCGTTTACGAGTTGGAGCAGAGATGCCACACGACTTACTGGCCCGTGGATTCCAAAATCTTTTGCTGAGGCGCTACCGGATAGATTGAATCAGCAGCTGTTCGGATCTCCGGCATGGAAGTCAGTGGCTGTCCTGCTCGTTCTGTCCGCGATTGTTTACTTTATTGTCATGAACAAGCGTCGCCTTCTGGGCCTTGAGAAAGCAGGGCAGATAACACTGCTTTTTGTACGGCTTGTTCACGCCCTACTGCTCATCGGCCTGCTTTGGTTTTTCAACAACCTGCTACACGGGCAAATTCTTGTGGCCGGTGCCTTGTCCGACGGTGTCAGGCTGGTCATGACTGTACTCTTTTACGGCTCTCTGTCCTGGTCGCTTTGGCTCACAATCGTTCTTCTCTTCGAGGCACTTGCCGCTCACTACAGCAAGGAAGAGAGAAGCGTCGATCGGAACATGATGCGATTGGTCGCCCGTATCATCGGCTCCATTGGCGCGATCTGGTTGATGGCTTATGGCCTTCAACGGCTGGGCATTCCAACATTGAGCTTGCTCGCCGGACTTGGTGTCGGTGGCATTGCGGCCGCACTTGCCATACGACCGACGCTTGAAAACCTAATCGGGGGATTCGTTCTGTTTCTGGATAAGCCGATCAGGGTCGGAGATTACTGCACTTTTGGGTCATTCGAGGGCGTTGTGGAAAGGATTGGTGTCAGATCAACGCAAGTCCGTGCTTTAGACAGAACCCTGATTACAATCCCTAACTCGCAGTTCGCGGATATGGAACTGGTAAACTGGGCGATGTGCGATCAGATGATGATACAGACCACCATCGGAATTAGATATGAGACGGATAGTGACCAGTTCCGCTTTGTGCTCGCTGAAATCAGGAGGGCGATGTACGCGCACCCGCGTATTGACAACGACACCGTCCGGGTCAGGTTCGATGGATTTGGCGACTCTTCGTTGAACATTCAAATCAGAGTTTACGCGAAAACCCGCGAATGGAATGACTTTTACGCAATTCGCGAGGATATCATGTTCCGCATCAAGCAAATTGTTGAAGCCTCCGGGTCGTCTTTCGCGTTTCCATCTCACACGCTCTACATGTCTCAGGATGACGGACTGGACGCGGACAAATCCGCAGAAGCAATCAGAACAGTCGCACAGTGGCGTCGACAGCGCGAACTGCCGTTTCCAGGCTTCTCCGCAGCAGCGCGGGAAAAAATTGATGACAGGCTGGACTATCCTCCGAAGGGTTCACCCGATTACGCAAGCGACGAGGTTGAAGTGACCGAGCCCGAAGAAACGCTTTCAATCGCGACCGAGGCCGACCTCACCGCACGAAACCTTAGAACGGCGCAGGACAAATGACTGATTCCCGTTGCAAATTTGGTGATATCCCCAAGTCGGTCTGGCTCCATCGCGCTTCAATTTGACCAAATGCACGCCACCGCCAAACACCCGACAGAGCGCGCCAAAAGGCGATTTCACGTTGCACACCTAGTGCACACGACGCCACTTAATCATCTGAAATTAAGGGCTACGCGACATGAGTTGAACACCGGTTTGGGCTTGGGGGCAAAGGCCAATATCCACATTTGCCAGTCTCTTTTGGGGACTGACAGCACGAAGTCGTCCACGTTTCGCCCTTCACAATTTGGCGGGCCTTTTTGGGCGCCGATACGGGAGTGGACAGAACATGGTGGTCAAGCAAGAAAAGGCGACATGAGCCGCGGGTAACTTTCAGGCGCGTCCACCGGGTCTGACCGTCTGGCGGATCACACTATAGATGTGGTGTCAACGGCGGCGGAAGTTCCTGCCAGTGTGGCGGAGCAAAAGTCGGCCATTTGGTGGTGCGCCTTGGGGCGTGATGCCCTCAAATAGCAAGCACGTTCCAAGGCGCGTTGGCCGTCAGGCCAACCTGATGAAGTATTAGGTTTTGGCGCGGCGAGATTTGCTCTGATTGAGCCGGTAGCTTTCGCCGTTCATTTCCAAGATGTTGACGTGATGTGTGAGCCTGTCCAGCAGCGCGCCGGTCAGGCGTTCTGTGCCGAAGGTTTCCGTCCATTCTTCGAATGGCAGGTTGCTGGTGATGAGGGTTGATCCGCGCTCATAACGCTGCGAGATCAGCTCGAACAGCAATTCTGCACCGGTTTTGCTGAGTGGGACAAAGCCGAGTTCATCTATGATGAGCACGCTGACCTTGGCGAGCTGACGTTGCAAGCGCAGCAGCCGTTTCTCGTCCCGCGCCTCCATCAGTTCATTGACCAAGGCCGCTGCCGTGACGAAGCTGACGGTCATGCCCTTCTGGCAGGCGGCCAATCCCAGCCCAAGGGCGACATGGGTCTTACCGGTCCCTGATGGACCAAGTGCGATGACATTCTCGCGACGCTCGATCCAGTCGCAACGCGCCAGGTCCAAGACCATCATTTTGTTCAACGAGGGGATCGCCTTGAAGTCAAAGCTGTCGAGGCTTTTGACAGCAGGGAATTTGGCGGACTTGATCCTGCGTTCCACCATGCGCCGTTCGCGGTCGATCAGTTCCAGCTCGGTGAGCCGGGCCAGATAGCGGACATGATCAACGCCTTCGGCGGCACAAATCCGTGCCAGCTTGTCATGTTCGCGCAAGAAGGTCGGCAGACGCAGGGTCTTGAGATGGTTGGCCAAGAGCAGTTCTGGTGCATCGCTCATGCGCCACCTCCGCCAAGCAGGCTCATGTAAGATGACGCGGACGTCGTGGCGACATTCGTTCTGGGCAGGAATGGATAGAGATCCAGATCCAACCGAGGTTGCCTGCGTTCAACGCGGCACAGCACGAGGTGCTTGATGGCATCAAAGCTGATGGCTCCCATCTGCAGAGCGTCCTTGATGGCGGCATGCAGCACATTCTGCTCATAGTGTTCCAGCAAACGCAGGACCTGCACATACTCGCGCTTGCCTGTCTTGCCCTGCCGCGCTTCCAGCAGGCGCTGCAATGTTGAGAAGGCGTCAGGGAGGTCCCAGTCCTGCAATGGCGCTGCCTGTTCAAACGCCATGATCTTGCGCTCGATCAATCGCAGATAATGTACTGGGTCGAAGGTGATGTCATCTTTATCGTAGGAGCGGATATGTTCTGCGATCACTTCGGCCGCACAGCCAATGACGACCCGATCCACAAAGCCTTTGATCCAGACCTCACGGTGCCCAAAGGCAACGGGCACTGAGTAATCATTGCCCCGATAGCGCACGACAGACGTGGATGTGACCTGGCCACTGCGCAGATCACAGGCCTCAAACGGTGCAGCGGGCAAATCTTGCATCGAAGAAAGATCCACCTGCAATCGTTCACCGATGCTTATCTTGTGGCCGCGCAGGATGTCATCCTGTCGTTTGCGGCACTGCTCTTCGAGATAGTCATTGAACGCATCCCAACTCGGAAAGCGGGGCATTGGCACCATGAAGTTGCGGCGGCTGTAGCCGACCAGACCTTCGACTTTACCCTTGTCATTGCCTTTGCCGGGGCGACCATATCGATCCCGGATCACATAATGCGACAGCATCGCACTGAACCGTTGGGTGCGGTTGCGCGTGCCATCGGGCATGATCTTCGCGACCAGACATTTGTCATTATCGTAGAGCACCGACTGCGGCACAGCACCAAAGAATGCAAACGCATGAACATGCCCATCCAACCAAGCCTCAGTGTTCGCGGCGGGATATGCACGGACGTAGCAGGCGTCACTGTATGGCAAATCCAGGGCGAAGAAGTAGGCTTTCTGTTCTACGCCGCCGATGACAACCAGCGCCTCACCAAAGTCAGCCTGCGCATGTCCCGGCGGATGGCGCAAAGGCACAAACATCTCGCGCGAACCGCGCTTCCTGGACCGCACGTAATCTTTGACGATGGTGTACTCCCCGCCCATGAGCCAAGGATGGATTGAACCCTGTATTGATCGGGCCGCACTATCGAGCGTTGGTTCGGTGGGCACGGCGAGATCTGTTCCAGAGGCGGCCTCATTCTTGGCGGCTTGCCTTCGAAGTTCTCCGGTGATGTGGCTTCCGAAGTAAGAGGCCAGGCTTTGTGGGCCCCAGTAAGGCTTGGGTCTGAAATCGAGATCGAACTCTTCTGACATCATGATTTCTCCAGCAATTTCGTGTCTTTTCAAATTTTCAATATTCAGGCAGCCAGCCTTTCTGTCTGGCGTACTTGGTGGCGCCCAAAGCCGGCAGGTGGCAGACTCACGCTCCATCAGTTCCAACTGCTGCCGGGATATCCCCTTTACGGCTTTGGGCTTCTCCGGATCTTTCAGCTGGCTGGCCGGAGTAGCAGCCAAAAGCGAGCGGGCGTAATTGACGGTGTACTTGTTCATCGTCACCATCAATTCGGCCGCCTCTATCTGACGCATCGGCTTCATTTTCTTGAGGATCTGGAACCCGGTCAGCGCGACCTGTTTGTCCTTGAGGAGTTCAGCTGCCTCCGGGCAGATCCCATCAAGAAGTCGCTTTTTGTCCTGCAGGGATTTGACGTTCACGTTGAGGGCGCGCGCCAGCCGCTCCTCCGGTACACCTCGTTCCAGCGCCTTCAGGATCATCTTGTGCTCCTGAATGGTGGCGAGGCGGCTGATGCGCTTGTTGTAGGTGAAGGCCTCGTCGGGCTTTGTCAGAACGATTCCTGTTGAGACGAGGAGGGCGGTCTCGTAGCTTTGGGTCATGACCAAATCTAACCCGTTCAAGGGCTTTCAGAGTAGCCCGGAAATTATCCGCCTGGCGGTAATGCTGTACGTCCGTTTCCCTCTGTCCCTTCGAAATGTCGAAGATTTGCTGCATGAACGCGGCATCGATGTCAGTCATGAGGCTGTGAGATACTGGTGGCATCGGTTCGGTCCGATGTTCGCGGCGGAGATCCGAAAACGGCGGATTGCCGGATGAAATCGAGCCAAGTGGCGCTGGCATCTTGACGAGATGTTCGTGAAGATCAACGGCGAGAAACACTATCTTTGGCGGGCCGTCGATCATGAAGGCGAAGTTCTGGAAAGTTACGTCACGAAGGTGCGCGATAAGAAAGCTGCCTTGAAATTCTTAAAGAAAACAATGCGGAAGTACGGCAATCCTGAAGTTATCGTGACGGACGGGCTGCGCATCGTACGGCGCTGCGCTGAAAGAGATTGGCGTCGCAGACAGGCAAGAAACGGGCCGCTGGCTGAATAACCGAGTGGAGAATTCGCATCTGCCGTTTCGACGACGAGAGAGAGCGATGCTTCGCTTTCGGCGTATGCGAAGTTTGCAGAAATTCGCCGCTGTCCACGCTTCCGTCTACAATCATTTTAATCAGGAACGCAGCCTCTCAACTCGAACGAATTTCAAACTCAACCGTGCCGCCGCTCTGGCTGAGTGGCGACGGTCTCGGTGCGGTATAAAGGGCAGCCTCGCTGCCCATTCGGAGACCAGTTCGAATTGGTCTGACAGCACCACTAGAGGAAGTCCAACATGCCCAAACCAGAAAACAACCGCTTGTTCTTAAGAGGGGAAATTGAGATCATTGCCGCCGATCTGAACGTCCCCGAGAGCAAGCGTGCCCAATTTGTCGACGAAGCCATGCAACTTTCAGATTTCTTGGAAGAATTTCAAGGCTTTGAACAATACCTACCAAGTCTGCGTTCACTTGAGGCAATAGAGCCTTTAATACGGGCAAACCAAGAATTTAAAAGGGTCATTGATTGCCTTCAAGAGAACTGGTTTGCGCTAAACCGCAATACCTCAATAGACTTCAGACGAAAACTTGCGCAGCTTCTGGATCATCCAAATGCAAGTGCCATCCTCCCGGAACTCACTTTTGTCACCTTCGACGAAATTCCGCAGATGGGCAATTTTCTGAAGGAAAAAGTCAAAAAGACGGATGCTGAAGATGGAACTTCGATCACGTATTCAAACAACCCAGCGACCACTCTCGTCAATCTGCTGAACCTGCTGCAAACGGCGCTGGCGGCCGAACTGGAAGGTCGCAGAAAAAACAGCGGTGGCCGCCCTCCCAAATGGGTAAGAGGGCATTGCATCAAGGAGTTACAATCTTTGCATGACAGTACGTTTGACAAGCCTGCAACGACAACGCCGTGTGGTCCATTCAGTAATATGTGCCATTTCCTCTTTGAAAGCTTTGGCCAATCAACTGACGGGTTGGACGAAGCCATTAAGCGGTTCTTGAGAAAACAATCCTCCTAAGAAATGTAGCTAAGAATGTGGTCAGAACCTCCTCGAGATGTCGGGAAGGTTATAACCACAGTTCTTAGAATAACTTCGCCTATGAAGTGCCCATGACGGACACTTCGCGCCATACCACGCCTCAGAAAGACGACAAACGCTCGGCTATTCTGAAAGATTTGGTGCGCTCGATAGCTCGGGCTTCCGCGCGGCAAATCGTGTTCAGCATTGATCAGAAATCAGCAGACGGCGACGATCAGATCGCGGCAACGGCACAAGGAGAGCATGACAAATGAAAGACTATAAAGCAGACAAGATGCTGCGCATCGGAGAAGTGGCCGACCGGTTGGATGTCTCCAATCGAACAGTGTTCCGCTGGCTTGAACAAGGCAGCCTCAAAGCCCATCGGTTCGGTCGCAACTTGCGGATTTCTTCCTCAGATCTAGAGAGTTTTCTGGATTCCGCAAAGCCCAAAACGCGATGACCGCTCGCGTCATAGGCTGGCATTATATGTCGTTTATTGTCAGTATGATAGTAATTTATAGTGATAACTATACGCGCATGGTTTGGGTCATTATCAATGGACACTATTCACTAATGTCAATATATGACAGTTGGAGGCACTATGAAGCATGATCTGACATTCTCTGACAGCACGCCAAAGACCCTGGCGGACGTATTAGGGCTACTCGATACGGACTCCGGACTTGACGCCCAATCTTGTCGTGAGATGAAGTCCGCGGTCAACGCGGTTGTGAAGTTTGCAAAACTGCCTGCGTCGAGCGTGATGATTGACATTTCCGAACTGCGGCAACTGCTCGAACAGGTTCAACCTCGTCGCTTCAAGATATCGGCGCGCAGGCTGACCAATATCCGATCCCTGTTCGTGAAAGCCCTGGTACATACCGGCGCGCCGGTCGAGCCGCTACGCTTGGGGGCTCGGCTTTCCGACGAATGGGTCTTGCTCATGGCAAGACTCAGCAATCCGAATGACAAGAATGCCCTCGCCAGATTCTCTCAATGGTGTTCGCTGAAGGCGATTGGTCCGCATACTGTAGATAATGGCGTGATCACGCTCTATCGAGACGCGCTGCTGTCGCAAAGTTTCATTTTGAATGGAGAGAAACTGGTCCAAAATCTTGTGCGCAGTTGGAACCGGTCGATTTCTGGCAGAGAGGGTTTGCCGTCGATCCAACTGACAGTCGTAAATCGGCGGAAGGTTTTTATTCTGCCCGAGGCCAGCTTTCCAGAAAGTTTCCAGCAGGACCTGGATACGTGGTGTGACCGGCTGGCAGGGTCCGATCTTCTGGATGACCAGCCCTTCAAACCTCTTCGGCCAGTCAGCGTCGATTGGCATCGGCAATGCATCCTGCGCTGTGCTTCGGCGCTCACCCGCAGCGGCATTGAGGTCGCCAGCATCATTGACCTTTCGGTCTTAGTAGAGCCGGAGAACGCCAAACTGATTTTGCGTTGGTTCTTGAGCCGCAATGAAGATGGAAAACCGTCCAAGCAAACGCACGATGTAAGTGCCGCGTTGATGCCATTGGCCCGTCATTGGGTTAAACTTGACGACGTTTCAGTGCAAAGGCTCAACGCGATCTGCGGTAAATGCCGGGTGAAGTCCGAAGGCATGACCAAGAAGAACCGCGACACATTGCGATTGTTCGACGATGAACGGCTGACACGCGAACTGTTGTGCCTGCCTGAGCGCCTGATGCGGCGCGGCGTCGGGGGCACGACGATCAGCAAGCGCGATGCCTATCTCGCATCACAAGCACTCGCCATTGCCATTTTGATCAACGCACCGATCCGGATCGAGAACCTTGCCAATATCAATATCAATAGGAACATCGTCCGCCTTGGCACCGGAAGCCGCGCAAAGGTCTCGCTTTGGTTTCCAGCGCATAAAGTCAAAAATGATCTTGAGATTGAACTGCCCCTGGCGGCAGAAACGGTTCATCTGCTCGATAGGTATCTGAAAGAAGCGTGGCCGGTTCTGGCACAACCCGGCTGCACGGATCTGTTTCCCGGCCGGGATGGCCAGACGCGCTCCAAGGTAGGCTTCGGAATGGCAATCGCAAAGATCACCGAACGCGAGCTTGGCGTGCGGATTAGCCCGCACCAGTTTCGCCACATTGCAGGTTACCTGTATCTCAAGGCGTGCCCCGGCGACTACGAGACTGTACGTGTCCTTCTCGGCCACAAATCCCTTCAGACGACAATCCAGTTTTATGCCGGTATGGAAATTGCCGCGGCGGCCAAACGGTATGACGAAGTTGTATTTGCGCCCAGTCGCAAACGCCGAGGGAACTCACTATGAGACCTGAACGCCGCCTGCCGCGTTGCCTGCCGGTTTCAAACTGGTCACTACGGGACCAAGAGGCATGGGCTGCCGCGACTAGAAACGGTGATATCTTCGACGGCTCAGGTCTCGCCAGCAAATGGCGAGATCCAACTCGTCGGCTGGTCGAGCAGGCTGTCGGTCGGTTTCTTGGATGGGTCCTTGATCACCACGATGACATGCTCGTCGCCTTGCCCGACTGCGCGACAGAGGAAACCATCCGCTCCTATGCCAATTGGCTGCGCGACCGGGTCGCGCCCATCACCGCCCATGGGCATCTCCGCGATCTCGTTGAGTACTGTCGGGTTGCTTGGCCGAACCAAGATCGGAGGGCCCTGCAACGGGCTGAACGGTCACTCAGATGGCGGGCGGTTCCAACCAAGGACAAGCGGTCCCGCCTCAAGCCCATCCGGGAATTAAGCGAACTCGGCCAGACGCTGATGGCCAACGCTTATACCATGGCAGGTCAAGATCCGCGGCTTCCCCTGACGCAATTTCGCGACGGGCTCGCCATCGCCTTTTTGGCGCTCCGACCGCTGCGAATACGCGCATTTGGTTCGCTGGAGATTGGCGAACATCTGGTACATTCTGGGAACGGGTGGAAGATCATCATCCCCCCGGAGCTTTCAAAGACGCGCCGGCATTGGGAAGCGGACTTCCCTGTTTCTCTGCTTCCCGCCTTGGATCAGTATCTCAATCAGGTCCGTCCACAATTACTGCGTCTTCGTGGTCGCTGGCATTCAGACCCGGGCCGCGCACTATGGATTTCCAACGATGGATCGGCTCTGAAGCCAAAAGCTCTGGCCGAGGCTATCACAAAACGCACCGGGAAGGCGTTCGGTCGCCCCATATCACCGCATTTCTTCCGCGACTGCGCCGCGACGACACTCGCCCAGGACAGCCCCGAGAATGTCCGACTGGCAACGCCAATGCTTGGGCACACCCATCCCAAGATGACCGAGAAGCACTACAACCAGGCTTGTCAACTTCAGGCCGGGCGCAAGCATATTGACGTGATGGCCAAGATGCGCCGAAGCTTACGGTGATGATGCCAGCTAACTGACCACCTGCCCCCATGCCGCACACCTATCTTTCACTCGAGAAGCTTGACCAATGATCACATCATCTGCCCCGCTTGTTGCCCTCTACGCACGCTACAGCTCAGACAATCAGCGCGATGCGTCGATTGAAGATCAGCTGCGCCTGTGCCGCGAGCGCGCCGCACGGGAAGGTTGGAGGATCGCGGATAGCTACAGCGACCGCTCGATTTCAGGTGCGAGTTCTGATCCGGCCCGGTATCCAGGCGCTATTGGAAGATGCGCAACAAGGCCGCTTCACAGTTGTGTTGGCGGAATCGCTCGACCGGATTTCACGCGATCAGGAAGATATCGCAGGCGTCTACAAGCGGCTGAGCTTTGCGGGCATTCGGATCGTGACCTTGTCAGAAGGCGATGTCAGCGAGTTACATATCGGTCTCAAAGGCACGATGGGCGCACTGTTCCTGAAGGATCTGGCCGACAAGACCCGGCGTGGCCTGCGCGGCCGGGTCGAAGCCGGGCGATCAGGCGGCGGGAAAAGCTATGGCTACGATGTTGTGCGCCGCCTGGAGGCCGACGGAACCCAAGCCACCGGAGAACGTAGGATAAACCCCGCTGAGGCCGCTGTGGTGCGTCGAATTTTCCAAGACTATGTCAACGGCACCTCCCCGCGCGCAATCGCACAGGCGCTGAATTGCGAAGCTGTTCCTGGCCCGCGTGGGACAGCCTGGGGATCGTCGACCATTCACGGCAACGCACAGCGCGGCACAGGTATTCTGAACAACGAACTGTATATTGGCCGACTGGTTTGGAACCGGCTTCGGTACATCAAGGATCCCGATACTGGTCGGCGCGTGTCGCGCCTTAATCCTGAGAGCGCGTGGGTGATCGTCAAGACGCCTGAGCTTCAAATCATTGAGCAGGATCTGTGGGATGCGGCGAAGGCACGTCAGGAGCAGGCTGCCCTGCCCAAGCGCACCAATCGCGGCACCGCAATGGGCCAGACCCGACGTGCAAGGTATCTGCTGTCTGGCCTCATGACTTGTGGACGGTGCGGCGGAGGCATGTCGGTGATTTCGCAAACGCATATTGGCTGCTCGACTGCGCGCAACAAGGGCACGTGCGACAACCGCAAGTCGATTGCCCGTAAAGATGTTGAACGCCGAATATTGACGGCGCTTTCAAGCAAGCTGATGGATCCGGAACTGTACGCTATATTCTGCGAAGAGTTCGTGGCCGAGACGAACCGACTTCGCTCCGCCGCAGGTGCCTCCTGGGCCGCCAAGGAAACAGAGTTGTCACAGAGCAAGCGCGCGCTGGAGCGATTGGTGCAGGCCCTGATCGACGGCGCTCCGGCTGCCAGCGTTACCGCAAAAATGGAAGAGCTCGAGGCCAAATGCGCCAAGCTTGAGGGCGAGTTGACCAACCGCACAGCGCCGCCGCATGCCCTGCATCCGAACCTTGCTTCTCTCTACCGCGAGAAAGTCAGCAACCTCGCGGATGCTCTAAGTATACCTGGAGCGCAGGCGGACGCTGCGCAGAGCCTGCGTGGTTTGATCAACAAGATCGTGCTCACGCCGCAGACTGACGGCTACAGCATTGATCTTCAGGGAGATTTGGCGGGGATACTGACCGTAGCAAGTGGGTCAAAAAGCAAAACCGCCACGGCTTACGGGCCATCGGCGGTCAAGCAATTATCGTTGGTTGCGGGAGTAGGATTTGAACCTACGACCTTCAGGTTATGAGCCTGACGAGCTACCGGGCTGCTCCATCCCGCGCCAAAGCGAATCCCTAATCAAAAGAGGTGTTAGGGAAGCATCGAAAGAGAGATACGTTCACAATGTCAGGGCGGGCCGGACATCGTGTTCCAAAGGTTTTTACTAGGTTTGGCGGTGACCTACTCTCCCACGCCTTAAGACGCAGTACCATTGGCGCAACAGTGCTTAACTGCCGAGTTCGGGATGGGATCGGGTGTTTCACTTGTGCTATGACCACCAAACCGAGAAAAAACCTCTGAAAATTCCAAGTCAAATACGCTGATTGTATGTGTATGCTTTTGATTGTCTGTAAAAGTCTGACTTTTACTGGATCAAATCAAGCCTATCGAGCAATTAGTACCAGTCAACTGAATGCATTACTGCACTTACATCTCTGGCCTATCGACGAGGTGGTCTACCTCGGCTCTCAGGGATACCTTGTTTTGAGGGGGGCTTCCCGCTTAGATGCCTTCAGCGGTTATCCTTTCCGATCATAGCTACCCAGCACTGCTATTGGCATAACAACTGGTCCACCAGTGGATCGTTCACCCCGGTCCTCTCGTACTAGGGGCAACTCCTCTCAAGTATCCTACACCCACGGAAGATAGGGACCGAACTGTCTCACGACGTTCTAAACCCAGCTCACGTACCTCTTTAAACGGCGAACAGCCGTACCCTTGGGACCTGCTCCAGCCCCAGGATGAGATGAGCCGACATCGAGGTGCCAAACACTGCCGTCGATATGGACTCTTGGGCAGTATCAGCCTGTTATCCCCGGCGTACCTTTTATCCGTTGAGCGATGGCCCTTCCACTCGGGACCACCGGATCACTATGGCCGTCTTTCGACTCTGCTCGACTTGTCAGTCTCGCAGTCAGGCTGGCTTCTGCCATTGCACTCAACGAGCGATTTCCGACCGCTCTGAGCCAACCTTCGCGCGCCTCCGTTACGCTTTAGGAGGCGACCGCCCCAGTCAAACTACCCGCCACGCAGGGTCCCGGATCCGGATAACGGACCGCGGTTAGACATCAAGCAAGATAAGGGTGGTATCTCAAGGAAGGCTCCACAGAAACTAGCGTTCCTGCTTCAAAGCCTACCACCTATCCTGCACATATCGTGCCTGATGCCAGTGCGAAGCTGTAGTAAAGGTGCACGGGGTCTTTCCGTCTAACCGCGGGAAACCTGCATCTTGACAGGTAATTCAATTTCGCTGAGTCTATGTTGGAGACAGCGGGGAAGTCGTTACGCCATTCGTGCAGGTCGGAACTTACCCGACAAGGAATTTCGCTACCTTAGGACCGTTATAGTTACGGCCGCCGTTTACCTGGGCTTCAATTCAAGGCTCTCACCTCTCCTTTTAACCTTCAGGCACCGGGCAGGCGTCAGACCCTATACGTCGTCTTGCGACTTCGCAGAGCCCTGTGTTTTTAATAAACAGTCGCCACCCCCTGGTTTGTGCCCCCAGCCCCTAGTTGCCTAGGAACCGGGCCTCCTTCTCGCGAACTTACGGAGGTATTTTGCCGAGTTCCTTCAACATAGTTCTCTCAAGCGCCTTGGTATTCTCTACCAGTCCACCTGTGTCGGTTTAGGGTACGATCTAATGGAGGGCTATTTCCTGGAACCGATCAGCGGCCCACCCAATCCAATAAGGGTGAACAACCTTCACGATCCGTCACATCCTCCTGGCCCAGGAATATTAACCTGGTTCCCATCGACTACGCCTTTCGGCCTCGCCTTAGGGGTCGGCTTACCCTGCTCAGATTAGCTTTAAGCAGGAACCCTTGGACTTTCGGCGAGAGTGTCTCTCACACTCTTTGTCGCTACTCATGTCATCATTCTCACTAGTGATCTCTCCACCGGATCGCTCACGCGCCGGCTTCACAGAAAACTCCTTGTCTCCGGAACCACCTAAGTGGCTAAAGAGACTAGGAGTTATGTCACACTACGCTCTGCTACCATGCCTTACGGCATCCTCAGCTTCGGCTCATGGCTTGAGCCCCGTTACATCTTCGCCGCAGGACAACTTATTTAGACCAGTGAGCTGTTACGCTATCTTTAAAAGATGGCTGCTTCTAAGCCAACTTCCTGGTTGTTTTGGTCGTCCCACCTGCTTTCCCACTTAGCCATGAATTAGGGGCCTTAGCTGGAGGTCAGGGTTGTTTCCCTCTTCACGACGGACGTTAGCATTCGCCGTGTGTCTGCCATCTAGTACTCCTCGGTATTCGGAGTTTGGTTAGGATCAGTAAGCCTGTGGGGCCCCATTACCCATCCAGTGCTCTACCCCCGAGGGTATTCGGATGACGCTCTACCTAAATAGATTTCGCAGAGAACCAGCTATCTCCGAGTTTGATTGGCCTTTCACCCCTAGGCACAGCTCATCCCGATCCTTTTCAACGGATGTGGGTTCGGCCCTCCAGTAAGTGTTACCTTACCTTCAGCCTGGCCATGCCTAGATCACTCGGTTTCGGGTCTGATCC
This sequence comes from uncultured Alphaproteobacteria bacterium, assembly GCA_963765555.1. Taxonomy (GTDB): domain Bacteria; phylum Pseudomonadota; class Alphaproteobacteria; order Rhodobacterales; family Rhodobacteraceae; genus JL08. The sequence continues at coordinate 522,665 of CAVXWX010000012.1, read as the reverse complement.
CACGAACTCGACGCCCTATTAAGACTCGCTTTCGCTGCGCCTACACCTAACGGCTTAAGCTTGCACGTGAGACCAAGTCGATGACCCATTATACAAAAGGTACGCCGTCACAAGACTGGACACTGATAACAATCAATTTGTCGGGATTGAAACGCGGAATTGAACCGTTTCTAGTCCCGGGTTGCTGCTGTAGATGCCGGCATTCGATCTGTGATCGACAGACAGGCCAAGGCGAATGCCTTTGGGTGTCTGATATCCGACTTCCAGTCCGGATCTGAATTCGATCGGGCCGCCCAGATCCACGCCGCTGCCAGGTGCATAAAGCCCTGCCATTGTGTGAAGCTGAACAAACATTCCGCTGCGGCTGTCCGAGAGGGTGTAGGCCGAGCCTATACCGCCCCAAAGCTCTCCGTCAGTGGTGGCTGAAAAGCCGTAAATCCACTGAAACGGGCCGCTTGCAACGCTTGTATCCCGTCGAAAATAAATCTCTTCGCCCACCTGATCGTCCTGAAAGACGGTCTGGCCAGCAGAAAGACTAGCATATGACTGTACCTCGTTTGTGGCGAGGCAGCCATTATACGGGCAGTGGTTAACGCCCATATCAATCAGTCCTGCGACCAATGTTAATACGGCGAACGTCCCGTCCGTTATAAATGCTAAATCCGACATGCTCATCCCTCAGTGATTTGTTTTTTCACTGTGATGAAGCAGATTGTTATTAGAGTCCAGTCAAGCTCCGACTGATTGTAGGCGTTCGGTTTCAGGTACTGTTTCACTCCCCTCGTCGGGGTGCTTTTCACCTTTCCCTCACGGTACTGGTTCACTATCGGTCAGTAAGGAGTACTTAGCCTTCGAAGGTGGTCCTCCGATCTTCAGACAGAATTTCACGTGTTCCGCCCTACTTAATACGTCCGATCATGCTTCTTATACGGGGCTATCACCCGCTATGGCCGTGCTTTCCAACACGTTCTAATCACAATTACGGCTCGGCTGGTCCCCGTTCGCTCGCCGCTACTAGGGGAGTATCAATTGATTTCCTTTCCTCCGGGTACTTAGATGTTTCAGTTCCCCGGGTTTGCTTTTATAAACCTATGTATTCAGTCTATAAATACCTGGTTTACCTCATTATTAGCTGCTCCGAAGAGCAGTAATAACAAAGTATCAGGTGGGTTGCCCCATTCAGAAATCCATGGATCAAAGCCTATTCTCAGCTCCCCATGGCTTATCGCAGAGTATCACGTCTTTCATCGCCTCTTACTGCCAAGGCATTCACCAAACGCCCTTTTCGCGCTTGATTTGATCCAGAAAAAGAAAGACTTGCGTCAATCGCGACAACAGAAGCTGGTAAGAAACTGTCATCTTTATTCTGAACCAAAAGCATACTTTCCCGCCCGCTTCATGTCGGTGAAGCGGACAATTGAACGATCCGTGCGGATCGTTCGGGTTAGTGTACTTGACTTGGACAACATGTTCTTTTCAACGATGCATACGCTTGGGCGGCCGAGGAAACAGCCACGTCAAACGCTCGCGTCAGCCCGAAGGCATCGGCACAAAGTTGAGGTTTTTCCCTTACTCGGGAAAACCAAACATTGTTGATTTTGTATCTCTCTTTACGATGTCAATTCGTCCGATTGGACGGTTAAACACTTGAAACAGTGCTTAACGGTCAAATCGTATGTGGTGTTGGTGGAGCCTAGCGGGATCGAACCGCTGACCTCCTGAATGCAAATCAGGCGCTCTCCCAGCTGAGCTAAGGCCCCAAAATTTTGGTGGGTCGAGGAGGACTTGAACCTCCGACCTCACGCTTATCAGGCGTGCGCTCTAACCACCTGAGCTACCGACCCAAGACAGACCGGTAGGTCTGTGATTACTGTCTGAAGAGATATGAGGACGGTCCGGTCCGATGTTGATCGGCTTTGTTTGCCGATCGTTGCTAAGTGTTTCACGAGATTAGCAAGCTAATCTGACTAGAAACATCCTTAGAAAGGAGGTGATCCAGCCGCAGGTTCCCCTACGGCTACCTTGTTACGACTTCACCCCAGTCGCTGAGCTCACCGTGGTCCGCTGCCCCCTCGAAAGGTTGGCGCACGGCCTTCGGGTAAACCCAACTCCCATGGTGTGACGGGCGGTGTGTACAAGGCCCGGGAACGTATTCACCGCGTCATGCTGTTACGCGATTACTAGCGATTCCGACTTCATGGGGTCGAGTTGCAGACCCCAATCCGAACTGAGATGGTTTTTTGGGATTAACCCATTGTCACCACCATTGTAGCACGTGTGTAGCCCAACCCGTAAGGGCCATGAGGACTTGACGTCATCCACACCTTCCTCCCGCTTATCACGGGCAGTTTCTTTAGAGTGCCCAGCTTAACCTGCTGGCAACTAAAGATGTGGGTTGCGCTCGTTGCCGGACTTAACCGAACATCTCACGACACGAGCTGACGACAGCCATGCAGCACCTGTCACTAGGTCCCGAAGGAAGGCTCCATCTCTGGAGTTGTCCTAGGATGTCAAGGGTTGGTAAGGTTCTGCGCGTTGCTTCGAATTAAACCACATGCTCCACCGCTTGTGCGGGCCCCCGTCAATTCCTTTGAGTTTTAATCTTGCGACCGTACTCCCCAGGCGGAATGCTTAATCCGTTAGGTGTGACACCGAACAGTATACTGCCCGACGTCTGGCATTCATCGTTTACGGTGTGGACTACCAGGGTATCTAATCCTGTTTGCTCCCCACACTTTCGCACCTCAGCGTCAGTATCGAGCCAGTGAGCCGCCTTCGCCACTGGTGTTCCTCCAAATATCTACGAATTTCACCTCTACACTTGGAATTCCACTCACCTCTCTCGAACTCAAGACCAGGAGTTTTGAGGGCAGTTCCAGGGTTGAGCCCTGGGATTTCACCCCCAACTTTCTGATCCGCCTACGTGCGCTTTACGCCCAGTAATTCCGAACAACGCTAACCCCCTCCGTATTACCGCGGCTGCTGGCACGGAGTTAGCCGGGGTTTCTTTACCAGGTACTGTCATTATCATCCCTGGCGAAAGTGCTTTACGACCCTAAGGCCTTCATCACACACGCGGCATGGCTAGATCAGGCTTTCGCCCATTGTCTAAGATTCCCCACTGCTGCCTCCCGTAGGAGTCTGGGCCGTGTCTCAGTCCCAGTGTTGCTGATCATCCTCTAAAACCAGCTACTGATCGTAGACTTGGTAGGCCATTACCCCACCAACTATCTAATCAGACGCGGGCTAATCCATCACCGATAAATCTTTCCCCCGAAGGGCGTATACGGTATTACTCTCAGTTTCCCGAGGCTATTCCGTAGTGAAGGGTATATTCCCACGCGTTACTAACCCGTCCGCCGCTCGCCCCGAAGGGTGCGCTCGACTTGCATGTGTTAGGCCTGCCGCCAGCGTTCGTTCTGAGCCAGGATCAAACTCTCAAGTTGAAAAGCTATTGCTAGCTTATCCTTGACGTTCGAACCTCTGCACATCGAATTTGTTGTTCAAACAAATTCAGTCTCTGTTTGTTGTGCTTCAGGTTTTCATAAGAAAACAAGAAACCGTCCAAACAGTGAAGCTGACACTAGATCATCGACCCGAAGGTCTACTAGCGCGATATGTCGAGGTTGATCCATCGAATGAACCAAACCGCCCACATATCTCTTCAGAAACTATCAATTTCAAAAAGCGTAGAGACAAAAATGACTGAGATGCGCCCTATCTTTTATGGCGCGCCCCGCCTCGTTTACCTCTGATTTTATTCTTCCGCCTCGTTGCCGTCCAGTGTGTCTGGCCCGTCTGGCGCCCCGTTGGTGCATCTCTGCGCCGCCGGTGAAGTGGGTTCTAGGCTTAGTCGCAGAAAGCCGCAAGCGCTTTTTTTAAGAAATCTCATCTTTTTTTCATTTTTTCACTTTACCCATTAAATTCAATAGCTTGCATTGCTAAAATTGCGAAAAAACCCGCCTACGGGATCGATTGTTATGCTGCGGCGCCCGCTGGCGACGGAATCAAACAACTACATATTGGGTTATCCACAGACATACCCCCAAGTGAGGGCGATTTGGGCCCAACTCGTCGCCCTGACAAGGCCGATTTACTGCCCAACTCGCCGCGATTCAGATGCCGATCCGCATTATTTCCGATATCCGCAGTATATAGCTGCACGGTTTTCGGCGTGATTCCGGCGCAGCTGTCTGTTTGGGCGGTTTTGATTCCGCCCGGATTACAGGCAAAGCGCTGTTAAGCTGCCTGTGATTTGCGCCGTTTGGGCAACCGGAGCGCAAGCAAGGCCAGAACAACGGCCAAATAGACCAGCGGTTCGATCTGAAATCCCTTGGACAACCAGATGAAATGCACGCAGCCCAGAATCGCGATTCCATAAATCGCCATATGCAGCGTGCGCCACGCCCTGCCCAGTTTGCGCACCGACCAGTTGTTCGACGTGATCGCCAGCGGCACCATCATCAGAAATGCGGCCATGCCGATCGTCACATAGGGGCGTTTCACAATGTCAGCCCAAATCTCGCTGGGGATCTGGACGTCCAGAACCAGCCACACCAGCAGATGCAGGCATATATAATAGAACGTCACCAACCCGATGGCGCGCCGGAACCGGATCAGGTTCAGACCGGTGTAGCGGCGCAACGGGGTAATGACCAAACCGGCCACCAGGAATTTCAGGCCAAGTGCGCCCAGTTCGTGTTCCAGCGCCTTGATGGGTTCCACCCCCAGACCGCCGGTCAAGCCCAGATACAGCAGATAGGGCGCGGGCAAAGCGCACACTATATATACAAGCCAAACCGGAACACGCCGGATCAGGCCGTTTGCGCCGTCTACACCCATCTAGTGATACTTGACCAAATCCATACCCGCATACATCGAAGCGACCTCTTCCTCGTACCCGTTGAACATCAGCGTCGGCACTTTTTTGGCAAACAGGCCACCGCCGATGGGCTGTTCCCATGCCTGTGACCAGCGCGGGTGATCCACGTTCGGGTTCACGTTACTATAGAAGCCGTATTCGGACGCGCTGTATTTGCCCCATGCGGTGGGCGGCTCTTTATCAGTCAGGGTGATCCGCACCACCGACTTGATGGATTTGTACCCGTATTTCCACGGCACCACCAAACGCAACGGCGCACCGTTCTGGTTCGGGATGTCCTTGCCATAAAGACCCGTGGCCATAATCGTCAGCGGATGCATCGCCTCGTCCAGACGCAATCCTTCGACATAGGGCCATTCGATGATCGGGTACCGCATACCCGGCATTTCCTCGGGGCGGTTCAGGGTTTGGAACGCCACATATTTCGCACCCGATTGCACACCGGCCATATTCAGCAGATCGGCCAGCTCGAACCCGTTCCACGGCACGATCAAAGACCAGCGTTCGACACAGCGCAGGCGATAGATGCGCTCTTCGATGGTCATCGCCTTCATGATGTCTTCGAATGCGTAGTTGCCGGGTTTGTCGACCATGCCATTGATCTCGACCGACCAGGGATCAATCGTCATCTTGCCGGCATGGCGGGCGGGGTCACCTTTGTCAGCGCCGAATTCATAGAAATTGTTGTAGCTGGTAATCTCTTCCCATGTGTTCGGAGTCAGATCACCTGTCGCCGCGCCAGCCTGTTGCCCGATCCCCGCCAATCCGATGCCAGCGGCCACGCCTGTCATCAACTGACGCCGGTTCAGATAGGTCGCTTCCGGTGTGACATCATTTTCAGTCAGGTCGGATTTCCAACGGTTCGCCATTCAATTCTCCTGTGTCGGTCTTTCGACATACTTAGTGTGATCAGCGCGGCGCGCCAAACCACGTTGTCTCACATCTTGGCGACCGGACTGTAACTTGGCAAAATCTCGTTCATCGGGATCGACCGTCCGTCCGCCTGCATGATCCGCACATGGCGGCGGCGCATCAGGCGCGGTTCGGCGACGCCGACAGAATGCGCGATCATTTCAACCTCGTGAATGATCTCTTTGGCATAGCGCGCCACGCGGACATATTTGTCTTCCACCACAAGCCCCTTCTGAAATCTTGGATCATGGGTGGTGATGCCGGTGGGGCAGGTGTTCTTGTTGCACTTCAGTGCCTGAATGCAGCCCAGCGAAAACATGAACCCGCGTGCCGAGGTGACAAAATCGGCCCCCGCTGCCAGCGCCCATGCCACATCGCCCGGATTGACCAGCTTGCCCGACGCCACCAGCCTGATGCGATCCTTCAGCCCGTGTTCGTCGCGCAGGTTGGCGACTAGCGGCAGCGCCTCGCGCACGGACATGCCCACCAGATCAATCAGCGGCATCGGCGCGGCCCCTGTGCCGCCTTCGCCCCCGTCGATGGTGATGAAATCCGGCGCGCACTCTGCGCCCCGCTGCACAATCATATCAAAAAACGCGCGCAGCGGTTCTTGCGCGCCGACAACCGTTTTGATCCCGACAGGTTTGCCTGTCACCTCGCGGACATGGGCGATCATATCCAGCAGATCGCCGAAATCGTCCACTTCGATATGGCGGTTGGGCGATATGCTGTCCTGCCCTTCGCGAATGCCGCGGATGGCGGCAATTTCAGCCGATACTTTCGCGCCGGGCAAAATACCCCCCTTGCCCGGCTTGGCCCCCTGCGCCAGCTTGATCTCGAACATGCGAACGGTTTCGTGTTCGGCCACCTTGCGCAGTTTCTCATCATTCATATGGCCGTCTTCGGTGCGCACGCCGTATTTCGCTGTTCCAATCTGGAACACCACATCGCACCCGCCTTCTACGTGAAACGGGCTTAGCCCGCCCTCGCCCGTGTTCAGCCAGACGCCCGCCTCTTTGGCACCACGGCTTAACGCCTGCACCGCGGGTTTTGAAATCGCGCCATAGCTCATCCCCGATATGTTGAAAAAGGATTGCGCAACATAAGGGATGCGCGCGCCCGGCCCGATGATCATCGGTTCCGTGCTGGCGAACTGGTTGTCGAGCGGCGGAAAGGCCGCGTTCACGAAAATCGGCGTGCCCACGACAGACGTGTTGCGCGTTGATCCGAAAGCGACGGTATTGCCTTCGCCCTCGCCGGCGCGTTTGATCCATTCCCGCTGCGCGCGATTGAACGGCAATTCTTCGCGATCCATGGCGAAAAAATACTGCCGGAAAAATTCGCCCAGCGCAGAGAACAAATGACGGAACCGCCCGATCACCGGATAGTTCCGGCGGATCGCATCGCTGGTCTGCGTCCGGTCGACCACAAAGAACACCAGCACGGCAAGAACCGCAATTCCGACCAGCCCGACAAAGGCAAAGACCATGAATTCCAAAGCAGTCATTGCAAAACCCATATGTGTTCTCCGATACTTGTGCTGTGGCACGGTGATTTAGGTTTACGGATCAGGCGTAAGGCCCGACCGTTGATGGCCGGAACAGTGTCGCAAGCCGCCCTGCTGCGCAATGGAAGGATCAGCATGAGACATTTTTTAGCCGCAACCGCCCTGTGCCTGACGGCCACCGCCACGTTGGCCGGCGATGTTGTGACCTATATGACCGATGACAGCTTTGACGATGTGATCTTTGGTCTTGAAAACGCCATTCTGGATCAGGGGTTGGTGATCGAAGGGATCAACCATGTGGGTGACATGCTGGAACGCACCGGCCCCGATGTGGGATCGGATATTACTGTGTTTCTGGCGGCAGATGTCTACAGCTTCTGTTCGGCGTCCCTGTCACGCAAGGTGATGGAAGCGGACCCGATGAACCTGATGTATTGCCCCTATACGATCTTTGTCGCGCAAAGCCCCGATGCACCGGATCAGACCATGATCGGCTATCGCACGTTCCCCGACGGCCCGATGCAAGAGGTCCAGACCCTGCTGGATGACATCACAAAGGCCGCAATCGGCGTCGAATAATGCACCTGTTTATCACGTTTATTTGAATTGTCTGATCGAACGGTCGCGGCTTAGCGCGGGCGCTTGTTCCGTCAAGCCACAACAATCTCTGATCAGCGGGAATCCCCGCTGATCCGGCCCTGCGCCAGCGTCGTATCTACCCCGATACCAACAAGGTATTATCGATATTCTCATAAGGGAGAACGACATGCTTCGCTCTACAACTTTTGCCTTCGCAACGGCTGCAACTTTCATCGCGGGTGCCGCGTTTGCAGACGGCCATTCCAAAGATATCGTCGACACCGCCGTTGACGCCGGATCGTTCACCACACTGGTGGCTGCGGTTCAGGCGGCCGGTCTGGTCGACACCTTGAAGGGCGAAGGCCCCTTCACCGTTTTCGCCCCCACAGATGAAGCGTTTGCAGCGCTGCCGGAAGGCACTGTTGAAACGTTGCTGAAACCGGAAAACAAAGACCAGTTGACCGCAATCCTGACGTACCACGTGGTCGCCGGTAAAGTGATGTCCACCGATCTGAGCGACGACATGACAGCCGCGACCGTTCAGGGCGGAGAGATCACGATTGATCTGGACAACGGTGTGATGGTGAACACTGCGACAGTCACAACTGCAGACATCGAAACCTCCAACGGCGTGATCCACGTGATCGACACGGTTCTTATTCCTGCCGAATAAAACCGGACAGCAATGAAGATGGTCTAACGGAAGCCCGCGCAGAAATGTGCGGGCTTTTTCAGTGGTGAACACAGCCTTATGTGCGCAACCCCAAAAGCGCATGCAATTCGGCCATATCGTCAAACACGGCATCGCAATAGGGGCGCAACATGTCACGCGGTGTTTCGGCAGAGTATCCGAAACACCGCATACCCGCAGCCTGCCCCGCCTTGGCCCCTGTCGCACTGTCTTCGATCACCACGCAATCAACCGGATCGATCCCTGCATGTGCGGCGGCCTTCAGATACACATCCGGTGCAGGTTTCGGTGCAGAACAATCCTGCGCGGAAAAGAACCGCCCCTGAAACCGTTCCAGCAAGCCGGTGCGCCCCAATGTGATTTCCATTTTGCGGAGTCCGCCCGTTTGATCCAACGGCATAACCGATCCCCGCACGATCCAGCTCATCCAACACACCGGTGACGCCGGGCACAAGTTCGACACTTTGTTCCAGCACGCTGTAAATCTCGGTATAAATCTCTTTCAGCCAGTGATCCGGCAACGCCGCGCCCAGCGCGCGGGCCTGATGCATTGCGCCTGTCATCGTTCCGCCCACAAACAGGCTGTTGATTTGTGTGATCGGCAGATCAAGACCGTAATGCGCGAACGATTTCTGCATCACGGCATCGGTCAGCGGTTCACTGTCGACCAATACGCCGTCGCAATCAAAAATCACCAGTTTCGGCTGTGCCATACTCACCTGTCTTTCATAAAAAAGGCCGGACATTTCTGTCCGGCCTTTGTGCGTCGTTCTAATCCCGCGGGTCAATGCACCACGGCATCCTCGGGCGGTGTGCGGTTCGAACGCGATATCCTGTCACCAATCAGCAACCCGTCGGCACCGGCGGAAACCGTAATGGTATCGCCGTCCATCACATCCCCCGCCAGCAGCATTTCAGCCAACGGGTTTTGCAACGCGGTCTGGATCACCCGTTTCAGCGGACGTGCGCCAAAGACAGGGTCATAGCCTTCGTCGGCCAGCCATTTCAGCGCCGCCTGATCCAGATCCAGTGTGATCTTGCGACCCACCAGACGTTTGGCCAGCCGTGCCAGCTGAATGGTCACGATCGAATCCATATCGTCGCGGTTCAGACGGTCAAAGATGATGGTTTCATCCAGACGGTTCAGGAACTCGGGCCGGAAATGCGCGCGAACGGCATCCATCACATCCCGTTTCGCATCGGATGCATCGGCCCCGTCGGGCAACCGGCTTAGCGCCTGCGCCCCAAGGTTGGATGTCAGGATGATCAGCGTTTGCTTGAAATCAACCGTCCGTCCCTGACCATCGGTCAGAACACCATCGTCCAGCACCTGCAACAGCACGTTGAACACATCCGGGTGCGCCTTTTCGACTTCGTCAAACAGCACCACCTGATAGGGTCTGCGCCGCACCGCTTCTGTCAACACACCGCCTTCGTCATATCCGACATATCCGGGGGGTGCCCCGATCAGACGCGACACAGCGTGTTTTTCCATGAATTCCGACATGTCGATGCGCACCATTGCGTGTTCGTCATCAAACAGGAATTCGGCCACGGCTTTGGTCAGTTCGGTTTTACCCACACCGGTCGGCCCCAGAAACAGGAAGCTGCCCAAGGGGCGGCCTTCGTCGTTCAGGCCCGCCCGCGCACGGCGCACCGCATTTGCAACCGCCCGAACCGCGCTGTCCTGACCGATCACGCGCGCATGCAGCTGGTCTTCCATCCGCAACAGTTTTTCGCGGTCCCCTTCCAGCATCTTGGATGTCGGAATACCGGTCCAGCGTTCAACCACGCTTGCGATCTGCTCGGGGCGCACGGCCTCGGCCACCATCGCTTCGCTTTCGGCCCCTTCTGCCGCGCTCAGCTTTTTCTCAAGCTCGGGGATGACGCCATACGACAGCTCTCCGGCCTTGGACAGATTGCCTTCGCGTTTGGCGATATCCAGTTCGGCACGGGCGTGATCCAGTTGTTCCTTCAGATCACGGGCACTGGCCAGCTTGTCGCGCTCGCTTTGCCATTGCGCTGTCATCTCGCTTGAGCGTTCCTGCAATTCCGCCAGATCCTTGGTCAGTGTTTCCAGACGGTCCTTGGAGGCCGCATCGTCTTCCAGCCGCAGCGCTTCAGCTTCGATCTGCTTTTGCAAAATCTCGCGGTCCAGCGCATCCAGTTCTTCGGGTTTGCTGTCCACTTCCATGCGCAGGCGGCTGGCTGCTTCGTCAACCAGATCAATCGCCTTGTCCGGCAAGAACCGGTCGGTGATATACCGATGGCTTAGCGTTGCCGCCGCAACCAGCGCGCTGTCGGATATCCGCACCCCGTGGTGGAGTTCGTATTTTTCCTTGATCCCGCGCAGAATACTGATCGTATCCTCGACCGTGGGTTCCGCGATCACCAAAGGCTGAAACCGGCGGGCCAGGGCCGCGTCTTTTTCAACGTATTTGCGGTATTCGTCCAAAGTGGTCGCACCGATACAGTGCAATTCGCCCCGCGCCAGCGCCGGTTTGATCAGGTTGGCGGCGTCCATTGCGCCATCGCCCTTACCCGCGCCCACAAGGGTGTGCATCTCGTCAATAAACAGGATAATTTCACCGGCTGCGGCGGTCACTTCGTTCAGAACCGCCTTCAGGCGTTCTTCGAATTCACCGCGATATTTCGCACCGGCGATCAGCGCGCCCATATCCAGCGCCAGCAATTTCTTGTTGCGCAGGCTTTCGGGCACATCGCCGTTGACGATGCGCAGCGCCATGCCTTCGGCGATGGCGGTTTTACCCACACCGGGTTCCCCGATCAGCACAGGGTTGTTCTTGGTACGGCGCGAAAGCACCTGCATCGCACGGCGGATTTCCTCGTCGCGCCCGATGATCGGGTCAATCTTGCCCTGCTCGGCCGCTTCGGTCAGATCGCGCGCATATTTCTTCAGCGCATCATAACCTTCTTCGGCACTTGCTGTATCTGCGGTACGGCCCTTGCGAATATCATTGATCGCTGCATTCAGCCCCTGCGCCGTCACGGCACCGGCATCCAGCGCATCCTTGGCCTTGGATTTGACCATACACAGCGCCATCAGAATGCGTTCGACAGGTACAAAACTATCACCCGCCTTTTTGGCCAGCGCTTCTGCTTCGGTCAGCACCTTTGCAGTCGGGCCGTCCAGATAGACCTGTCCGGAATCTCCGGTCACTTGCGGAATCTTGGACAGGGCCAGTTCCAGTGCCTCGACCACCTGTTCGGGTGCGCCGCCGGCCCGTTTGATCAGGTTGCTGGCCAGCCCCTGATCGTCGTCCATCAATGCTTTTAGAATGTGTTCCGGCGTCAAGCGCTGGTGATTTTCGCGTGTTGCGATCGTTTGGGCGGCTTGCACGAACCCGCGCGACCGCTCCGTGAACTTGCTTAAGTCCATGGTCTGTCTCCTTTTCTAAGCGCCCAGTTTATTCACGCCTGACATGCAGCACGCTTTGTTCGGGCCTTGTCACTAATATGTGAAAGCACCGCTTCGGCTTCAAGTAGGCGCAATCAGAAACCGACCACTTTGGGGGAAAAATCCGGCACATCGCCCCTTTTTTGCCATTGTGACGCGCAATAGCTTTCACATCGTAAACGAGTGAGAGAGTACCCATGCGCGTTGATCACATTGATCTGGATGACATTGCCTATCACACGGCATCCAACTGCCACATTGCGAAAATCCACCTTGTCGGCCCCGATACGGATGTGACGCTGAATTGCGCCGCCTTTCTGGCACCCGAACAGTCGAAACATGCGGTGGCCTCTGCGCTGATCAGCGATGCCATCCGTCAGCTGCACCGCCTGAACGCAAGCCCGCGTGATAAGAAAACCCTGACATTCGCACCCGGTGCCCTGCCTGATGTTGCGCGCAAGCTGGTCTGACACAGCCATGGGCGAAAACACGCTCAAACAATGTTACGCCGAGTCACTTGGCCGTGTGACCCATAAAAACCTTTGAACCCGATTCCTATCTAGCGCGTTGACAGAGTAGCAACGTCAATTTTTAGGATAAGCAGATGAAACATTTTCGTTTCCCGTTTCCCAAAGTGCGCGTGTCCGACGTGATATATAACGCTGCGAACCAAAGTTTCGAAGCAACGGTCACTTTGTATGAAAACAACACTGCGGTAAAACACGCCTGCACCGTGCCCGCCCCGATCACCATGTCGTTCGAAGACGCGACACGCCGGTTGATCGCGCAGGCCCGCAGACAGCAGAAAACACAATCCGGGTTGCGTGCCAGCATGGCACCGCTGCACTCGGCCCTGCGGCCCGAACCCGACTTAAATCCGGTCCGGATTTTCCGTCGCTGGAGCCATTCGGGCTTTTTGCGCCGCCGCATCGCCTGACACCCAAGGCACCGGCGAGACGCACGCCCGATAGACAGGGCGTCCCGAACAGATTAGGCAGGCGCAAACACCCCAACCAAAGGTTTGCCCATGTCTGATGACCGCCTGATTGTCGCGCTTGATGTTCCCTCGGCTGTGCATGGCCTTGATCTGGCCGAAAGGCTTGGATCGACCGTTTCGTTTTACAAAATCGGGCTGGGTATGCTGACGAGTGGCGGGCTGGCGCTGGCCAACGAGCTTAAGCAGGACCACGGCAAGCGCATTTTTCTGGATATGAAACTGTTCGATATCGGCGCGACAATCGAAGCGGCGGTGCGCGGCCTCGCCCAGTTCGATCTTGATTTTCTGACGGTCCATGGCGATCCGCATGTGGTGCGCGCCGCCAAAGAAGGTGCAAGCGGCAGCACCATGAAAATTCTGGGCGTCACCATTCTGACATCGCTGGACAGGTCCGATCTGGACGACGGGTTGATCCGCGCCGGTGATATTCCACAGATTGTGGCCGAACGCGCCGCACGGGCCTTTCAGGCCGGGGCGGACGGTGTGATCGCATCACCGCAAGAAGCCGCGATGATCCGCGCCCTGCCCGAAGCGGCGGGCCGCCTGATCGTCACACCGGGTGTGCGCCCGGCGGGGGCCGCGCTGGGGGATCAGAAACGGGTGGCCACACCCGCCGCCGCCATCGCCGATGGCGCAGATCATATCGTGGTGGGCCGCCCCATCTGGCAGGCATCGGACCCGAAACAGGCCGCCGAGGCCATTTTGACCGAATTGCCCTGATCGCGGTCACATTGTGGCGCAAAAAGTCCAGCGCCTACTCTATTCGGGCATGATTCTCGCTATAAGTGTGCTTATTCGGGCACAGACGACAGGATAAGCCGAAAGTACGGTATTCCCTACTTTGGAAAATGGGGCTTCTGACGCACAGTTGACGTTAGGTGATACTCCCCAACGGGCCGGTTCTTCCTGCGGTTCGTTAACTCCCCCCGCATCAAGTCGCGGGGGGCTTTATGTGGGGTACAGGAATTTCCCTGTTTTGTTTCATGCGGCGCAGGCCGTATACTGCGGCCATCGCCCCGATATCTGCCGTCTGGTCCCATCCGCACATGCCATCCCTTTGCCGCGATTGCCTGACCCCGTTTGACACGACCCGCCGGTGTCCGTCCTGTGGCAGCCCGCGCATTGTGGCGCATCCCGAATTGTTTGATCTGAACATCGCACACATGGATTGCGATGCGTTTTATGCCAGCGTGGAAAAACGCGACGATCCATCGCTGGTGGACAAACCGGTTATCATCGGCGGCGGGCGGCGCGGGGTGGTGTCCACCGCCTGCTACGTGGCCCGCATACGGGGCGTAAAATCGGCAATGCCCATGTTTCAAGCGCTGAAAATGTGCCCCGATGCGGTGGTGATCAAACCGCGCATGGACGCCTATGTCGAAGCCTCCCGGGCCATCCGCGCCATGATGGAGGATTTGACCCCCGCCATCGAACCGCTTTCCCTGGACGAGGCGTTTCTGGACCTGACCGGCACGCAAAAACTGCACGGCGTGCCCCCGGCCGTGATGCTGGCGCGCCTGATCCGCCGGATGCGCACGGAACTGGGCCTGACCGGATCAATCGGGCTGAGCCACAACAAATTTCTGGCCAAGGTGGCATCGGATATGGACAAACCGCACGGGTTTTCGGTGATCGGGGCCGCCGAAACCGCCGCGTTCCTTCGGGATAAACCGGTGCGGATGATCTGGGGGGTCGGGCAGGCCACGCAGGCTTCGCTGGACAAGGCCGGTATCCGCACCTTCAGCGATCTGTTGCGCTGGGATCGCAAAGATCTTTGCGCGCGGTTCGGATCCATGGGGGACCGGTTGTGGCATCTGGCCCGCGGGCAGGACAAACGGCGCGTGTCTTCACATGAACCGATGAAATCCATTTCCAACGAAACCACGTTTCACGATGATACCAGCGATCCCGATATTCTGGACGGGCATCTGTGGCGCATGGCCGAAAAGGTGGCAGACCGCGCCAAGGCCAAGGCGCTGGCAGGGCGCGTCGTCACGCTGAAACTCAAGCGATCCGATCATTCGCTGCTGTCGCGCCGCGTTGCCCTGCGCGATGCAACACAGCTTGCCGATACGGTCTATCGCACTGCGCGCGGCCTGTTTGATCAGGTTGGTGATCAGGGGCCATACCGCCTTTTGGGGTGCGGATTGTCTGATTTGTGCGCCGAAACTGCCGCCGATCTGTCCGGTGATCTGCTTGATCCTGATGCCGTGCGGCGCAGCAAGGCCGAAAAAGCCACCGATCAGATCCGGCAACGTTTTGGCAGCGATGCCATATTAAAAGGGCGCGCCCTTCGCTGAATGCCTTCAGGGCTTTCCACCTTTGGGCGCTTGTTCAGCCTCGGCATCTTCAATCGCGGATTGTGCGGCGGCGGTGACCGCTTCTTTTTCCTGTTCCGTCAAATCATCCACCTTGCCATCGGCAAGGCGCACGGTCACTTCGCGGTGCGCAAATTTAATACCTTCGCGTTCGAAAAGGTCGCGGATTTCCTCGAACACGCGCTTGCGGATCATCCATTGTTCACCGGGTGTAGTCATGAACTTGACGCGAATGATCATCGCGCTGTCCTGCATTTCAATCACGCCCTGCGATTTCAACGGTTGCAGAAAATCCTTGCCGATCACCGGATCGTCCAGCAAATCCTGCCCCAGTTTCTTGATCAGCTTGCGCACCTTTTCGACATCGGTGTCATATGTCACGCGCAACGGCAGTTTCATGATCACCCAGTCGCGGGAAAAGTTGGTTAGAAACCGGATTTCGCCAAACGGGATCGTGTGCAGCGGCCCACGATGGTGGCGCAACTGGAACGACCGGACCGAGATTTTTTCGACCGTGCCTTTGACATCACCGATATCGATATATTCGCCTTTGCGGAACGCATCATCGAACAGGAAAAACGCCCCTGAAAACACATCGCGCACCAATGCCTGAGAGCCGAAACCGACAGCCAGACCGACAACACCGGCACCGGCAAACAGCGGGCTGACGTTCACGCCCAGTTCCAGCAACACGATCAGAACGATCGTCACAAGAATGACGATCAGAATGAAATTACGAAACAGCGGCAGCAAGGTCGCCAGTCGGCTGGCGCTAGAATGCGCGCCCTCGTCCCCCAGGATGGTTTCCGGCGCGTCGCCCACTTCTTCGTCGATCTTGCGGTCAATCCAGATCCGAAAGGCATGGTACACGATATAGCCCAGAAACAGGATCACGATCACATCGGTAAACCGGTCCAGTAAAGACTCACCGATCATGTCGCTGTTGACACCCCAGACCGAAACAAAGGCCCACAGCCCCGCGACAAGCGCCAGAACACCGGACACCCGCCGCGCCAGATCCTCGAAACTGTGCATTTCGCGGGCCTGATGGGCATGCGCCGCCTCGATCAGCGCTTCTTCCTCTGCCTCGCTCAAGGCCTCGTCAGGATTCTCAAGCTCTTCGTTCAGTTCCTTCAGGGCGCGCGAGCGCTGGAAAAACCGTTCGATTAGGTAATTGATGACACCGTATACCACGATGATCGACATCAGAATGCCGTACGCCCCTGCAATCAGCGGAATGGATTGCTCCAACTCCATCACCAGTTCATAGGTCAGTTCGAACCAAGCAAACACAAAATAGGCGATCGAAAACAGTGCCCAGGTTCCGGCAACGATGCGCGTTGCTGTGGGAACCTCGGCCAATTCCCGCCCGTTCAAAATTGCATTGGTGATCGCCTGCCGGTTGGTCAGAACCATTGTGATGTTCAGCACAACCAGAACCAAAGACGACAAAGACCCCATTACGGCATACACGTCGTAATTCAGGCCCAGTTCACGAATCCAGATGGTAAAATTCAGTGACCAGATTTCGACAACCGCCAGAATCCACAGCCACCTGTGCAGCTTTTTGGCGTCGTGATCCGAAAAACGTGGAATGCGGTACTGGCTTAGGAAGGGGGACAACACCATACGCCAGATGCCAGCCACCAAGCGGGACGCGAAATAGGCAGTGTAAATGACCGTCACGGTGAACTGCATCGCTGTATCTTGCAGCGGCCCAAAGATCAGCGATCCGACAATATAGGCCACAGCCATCGACACCAGTGCGCCAATCACTCCCATGAAAAACCGGAAGACCAGAAACGGCAGTTTTTCGGAATAGCCTTCGGGGTTTTCCTTGATGCGACCGACAACAAAGTTTTTGACGATGCGTTTGCCGTACACCTCACGCTCGACCAGATTGCCCAGCGCGAACAGGGCCAGACTGAACAACAACGCCTCGACAAAGGTCATGATGCGCCCGTCCGGGCTGCTGGCGCGCAGAATGAACGTCACTTCGTTGAACGCGACAGGAAGCGCATTCAGCTTGTTTTTCAGAATGGTGCGAAAACGATCACCCTGCGCCTGAAGTTTCATCAGGCTTGATCCGCCGGTCTCGGCTTTTTCGGGGCCCGGTGCCGGGCTGTCCGCTTGCGATTCCGCAAGAACCTGGCCTGTCGAATCGACGACAATGACGTTGACGCCATTTTCTGCCGCCAGCCGCAATGTTTCGGCAAACTGCTCTGATGGTTGCGATCCGGACCCCGCTTCAGCGGGTTGCGCGCTCGACATCGATGTCACACTTTGGGCCTGACTGGCCGTTCCCAGCGTGATCGCAAGAACAACAACGCTGAGGAATCGAACAATAAACACAGGCATAAAACGGGCTTTCCAGTTTGCTCTGGCCACGCTAGGCCAAGCCATTGCAGCGCGCAATGGCTGGCACGCGCAATTGAACTGCACAGCCGCGCACAAGATGTGGTGTGATGATTTGAAGTGATGATGTGCCCTTTGCATTTGGCACATGTTTCACTAGGAAAGCGCCAATATCGGCAGCGCCGCGTTGAAACGGCTTTGCGACGAACGAACAGGAACGCCGGATGACTGCCACGACCTTACCGGAACGAATTGCCGTCTTGGGGCTGGGCTATGTCGGCCTGCCGCTGGCACTGGCCTTGTCGCGCGCCGGGTTTGAAACGGTCGGTTTTGATACCAACACAGGTCTGATCGATGCGTTGCATGCAGGCAACGACCCCAACGGCGAAGTCAGCCCCGCCTCGCTTGCGGCCACGCAATGCCGGTTTTCGCATGATCCTTCCAGCCTGTCGGGCTGTTCCGTTTTCATCATCGCGGTGCCGACACCGATCACCGATGCGAAAAAACCCGATCTTGGCCCGCTGATCGGGGCCTGCGAAACCATCGCACCCCATCTGAGCGATGGCGCGCTGGTGGTGGTCGAAAGCACGGTTTACCCGGGTGTCACCGAAGACATCTGCGGCCCGGTTCTGGCGCGCGCCAGCGGCCTGACCCTGACAACGCAGATCAAGCTGGGGTATTCGCCCGAACGGGTTAATCCCGGCGATGCGGAACATTCCCTTGAAAGCGTTGTAAAAATCATTTCGGCGCAAGATGGCGACACGCTGGACAGGGTCGAAGCGATCTATGCCACCGTGGTCAAGGCAGGCCTGCACCGAGCCAGTTCGATCAAAACGGCAGAAGCCGCCAAAGTGATCGAAAACACGCAACGCGATCTGAATATCGCGCTGGTGAACGAATTTTCGCTGATCTTTTCGCGGATGCAGCTTGATACGCTGGAAGTGTTGGAAGCCGCCGGAACCAAATGGAATTTTCTGCCCTTTCGCCCCGGTCTGGTCGGGGGCCACTGCATCGGGGTCGATCCCTATTACCTGACCCACAGGGCGGAACAGCTGGGCTATCACCCCGAGGTTATTCTGGCAGGCCGCCGGATCAACGATCACATGGGGCGGCACGTGGCATCAGAACTGATCAAGTCCATGCTGGCGCGCCGCGTTGACCTGACAAAAGCACGGGTTCTGATCATGGGGTTCACGTTCAAGGAAAACTGCGCCGACACGCGCAACAGCAAGGTGGCCGATATCGTGTCGGAACTGCGGTCCTATTCTGTATTGACCGATGTTTACGAACCGTGGGTTACACCCGAAACCATGCACGCCGAACACGCGATAAGCACCATTTCCGAACCGGAAAACGGGCGCTATGACGCGATCGTTCTGGCCGTGGCGCATCGCCAATTTGTCGATATGGGCGCAACTGCCATTCGGGCATTGGGCAAACCGGACGCAATTGTCTATGATATCAAGGGTGTTCTTGGTAAAGCCGGTTCCGATCTAAGACTGTAAAGCAGAAGAGTAGCTATGGATATTGCCGCCCTGTCGCCGACCTGCCTCAGCACACAACCGCAGAAATCGCGGCGGGTTCTGCTTTATAGCCATGATACGTTCGGTTTGGGCCACCTGCGCCGGTCGCGCGCCTTGGCCACGGCCATCACCACCGCCGACCCGCATGCCACGGCCATCATCCTGACCGGATCACCGGTGGCCGGGCGATTCGCGTTTCCCGAACGGGTAGATCACGTACGCCTGCCGGGTGTGACCAAACAGGCAGACGGGTCTTATGTGTCGCAATCGCTGGATATGGGCATCGATCAGACAACCGCCATGCGCGCCGGCCTGATCAAATCCGCCGCCGAACAATACCAGCCCGATCTGCTGATCGTCGATAAAGAACCCACAGGCTTTCGCGGCGAGGTTTTGCCGACCCTACAAATGCTGAAAGAGCGCGGCACAACAAAACTCGTGCTGGGTCTGCGCGATGTTCTGGACAGCCCCGAGATCATGGGCAGCGAATGGGACCGCAAAGGCGGGATCGACGCGACAGAACGCTATTACGATGAAATCTGGGTCTATGGCCTGCGGTCTTTCTATGACCCGACCAGCGGCCTTGATCTGAACGCGCAAACCCGCGCCCGCATGACCTATACCGGATATCTGCGGCGCGAGGATCACGTCGACGCGCCCGCGCTGGAAGACCCCTATATTCTGGTCACGCCGGGGGGCGGCGGTGACGGGCAGGCGATGGTCAATCTGGTGCTGTCCGCCTATGAACAGGACCCCGACCTGTCGCCAAAGGCGGTGCTGGTCTACGGGCCGTTCCTGTCGGGGGACACGCGCGAACTGTTTGAACGGCGGGTGCGCAACCTCAATGGTCGGGTGCGCGCCGTTGGCTTTGAATCGCAGATCGAAACGCTTTTTGCGGGGGCGCAGGGCGTTGTCTGCATGGGCGGTTACAATACATTCTGCGAGGTACTGTCCTTTGACCAGCGCGCCGTGATCGTGCCGCGCACCGTGCCGCGCCGTGAACAGCATATTCGCGCCAGTCGCGGCAAGGCGCTGGGGCTGGTGCAAATGCTGGACGAGGATCAGGGCCAGTTGACCCCGCAATCGATGATCCACGCGATCCGCAACCTGCCGTTCCAGAAACTGCCATCGCAAAGCTATATTCCCGGCCTGCTGGACGGGCTGGATGTTGTGGTGGATCGCGCCCGCGCCCTGATGGCCACCAAACCGACGGTTCCTGCCGCAGAATGACATCGCCGCCCCGCAAACTGGCCATCGTGGTCAAGGGGTGGCCGCGCCTGTCGGAAACCTTTATCGCGCAGGAACTCGCCGCGCTCGAGGCGGCAGGCCACCACTTTGATATCTGGTCGCTCCGTCATCCCACCGATAAAAAACGCCACCCCCTGCACGATCAGATTACAGCGCGCGTGCATTACCTGCCTGAATACCTGCATCAGGAACCAAAGCGCGTGGCAACCGCCCTGCTGGCCGCGCGCCGCCTGCCCGGATTTGCGACTGCGTTCGGCATCTGGAAGGCCGATTTTGCCCGCGACCGGACACGCAACCGCATCCGCCGCTTCGGACAGGCCTGTGTTCTGGCCACCGAACTGCCCGCCGGTGACATCGCGTTCTACGCCCATTTTCTGCACACACCGTCCTCTGTCGCGCGCTATGCCGCGATCCTGCGGGGCGATCCGTGGGGGTTTTCGGCCCATGCCAAAGATATCTGGACATCGCCGGAATGGGAATTGCGCGAAAAACTGGCCGCCCCGCCGACAGGGGCGCAGTTTGGCGCCACCTGCACCGCTTATGGCGCGCACCACCTGCGCGCCCTGTCCAGCGATCCGGCGCGCATCGATCTGGTCTATCACGGGCTGGACCTGTCACGGTTTCCCACGCCACCTGCGCGTTCGCTGCGCGGCAAAGGCGATCCTGTTACCCTGCTCTCCGTCGGGCGGCTGGTGGAAAAAAAGGGGTTTGACCGCCTGATCGCCGCACTGGCCCTGTTGCCCGATGAATCTGGACTGGCGCTGGGTGCATATCGGTGGCGGCGGCATGGGCGATGAACTGGCCACGCAGGCGGCAGAACTGGGCATCGCGGACCGCATCGACTGGCGCGGTGCCTGCAACCAGCCGCAAGTGATCGAGGCGATGCGCGCCGCCGATCTGTTCATTCTGCCCAGCCGCGTCGCCGCAGACGGCGATCGCGACGGCCTGCCCAATGTCCTGATGGAGGCCGCGTCGCAAAGGTTGCCGATCATATCAACGGCGGTGTCCGCGATCCCCGAATTCATCGACAGTGGTGTGCATGGCATCCTGACGGATGACAC
Organism: uncultured Alphaproteobacteria bacterium; assembly: GCA_963765555.1. GTDB lineage: Bacteria > Pseudomonadota > Alphaproteobacteria > Rhodobacterales > Rhodobacteraceae > JL08. The sequence continues at coordinate 501,174 of CAVXWX010000012.1, read as the reverse complement.
CCCTGCCGCTTTGGCGCGGGCGATGATGCAAATCGTCGATGACCCGCAAACCGCGGCCCGCATGGCGCAGGCCGCGCTGGACCGCCTGACATCGGATTTCGCAGTTGCCCCGGGGATTGCGCAACTCTCACGCCGCCTGACGGCGATGGGCGCATCGGCAAGCCTATGATCCCGATCGCGTTTTTTGCCCCGCTGAAATCCCCGCGCCACCCTGTGCCGTCGGGCGACCGCGCGATGGCGCGGGCCGTGATGCAGGCGCTGGATGCAGGGCCGTTCAAAACCGATCTGGTGTCACAATTGCGAACTCTGGACCGCACCGGCGACGCAACTGTGCAGGCCGATCTGCACGCCAAGGCACAACAGGAAATCGACCGGTTGCTGGCCACCGCACCCCAAGGCGGCTGGCGCGCATGGGTGACCTATCACAATTATTACAAGGCCCCCGATCTGATCGGCCCTGCGATCTGCGCCACCCTGTCCATTCCCTATATCCAGATCGAAGCCAGCCGCGCGCACAAACGCCTGACTGGACCATGGGCAGCCTTTGCCAAACAGGCCGAGGCCGCGTGCGATCAGGCCGATCTTGTGTTCCACATGACACGTTATGACCGCGAAACCCTGATCAAGCACAAAACGCCAAACCAAACGATTCTGCCGCTTGCACCGTTTCTGCCGCAAACCGATCTGCCCGTCAGCGGCCTATCCGAACGCCACCCCCGCACATTGCTGTGCGTCGGTATGATGCGGACGGGCGACAAGCTGGCATCCTACCGGATTGTTGCGGGTGCAGTGGCCCTGCTGCAAACACCTAACTGGCAGCTGATCCTTGTCGGCGATGGCCCCGCCCGCCCCGAGGTACACGCCGCGTTTGCGCCATTCGGCGCGCGCGTGCAGTTCACCGGCCAACTGGACGCAAACGCTTTGGCGCAGGTTTATGACAGTGCCGCAATGCTGGTTTGGCCCGGCGTGAACGAAGCGTTCGGCATGACCTATCTTGAGGCGCAGGCCCATGGCCTGCCGGTGGTGGCCCAAGACCGGAACGGCGTGCGCGATGTGGTGCATGGCGGGGTTTTGTGTGATCCGGCGCATGTGCAGGATTTCGCCGCCGCAATCGATGAATTGCTGGGGGATTCCGCGCACAGGGCGCATCTGGGGGCGGTCGGGCGTGCCGCTGTTGACGCGCAGCATTTGCAACCCGCCGCAACCCGCACACTCACCAACGCCATTCTGCCTTTGATTGGAGAGCCCGCATGACCCGCCTTGCCCTTTTGCGCCACGGCCACACCCCGTGGAACCGCGCGGGCCGCATTCAGGGCCGCAGCGATATCGCGCTGGAACCGGATGCCGCCGCAGCCCTTGGTGCCTTGCGCCTGCCGGACGGGTGGCAGGATGCCGATCTGTGGTCCAGCCCGCTGTTGCGCGCGGCGGACACGGCCCGGCTTGTCGCGGGGCGTGCACCGCACACATCCCCCGCGCTGATCGAAATGAACTGGGGCGATTGGGAAGGCCTGAAAGGCATTGATCTGCGCGCCGATCCGGCCAGCGGCTTTCGCGATATCGAAGACTGGGGGTGGGACTATCGCCCGCCCAACGGCGAATCTCCGCTGGAGGTCTGGCATCGTCTGCGCCCGTGGCTGGAAACGGTGCACGACGACAGCGTGGCGGTTTGCCATATCGGTATCATGCGTGTTTTGCTGGCCCGCGCCACAGGGTGGGATTTTTCCGGCCCTGCCCCGTTCCAGATCAAACGCAACCGGTTGTTCGTGATCGAACTGGCCCCGAATTTGCATCTGTCCGATCCCGCCATTGTCCGCCTGACGGAACGCGCGCCATGAAGGTGATGGTGGGTGTCACCCATCTGCTGGGCGCGGGGCATCTTAGCCGCGCGCTGACCCTTGCGCGCGCTTTTGCGGCGCAGGGACACGATACAGTGCTGGTCTCCGGCGGGCGGCCTGTGCCGCATTTTGACAGGACCGGCGTGGATGTGGTGCAGCTTCCCCCGCTCCATTCGGACGGGACGAATTTCACCCATCTGCTGACCGAGGATGGCGCAGCCGTGACCGAGGCGGCGATGCAAGCGCGCCGGAAAATGCTGCTTGAAACACTGACGCAGGTGCAGCCAGATATCCTGATCACCGAACTTTACCCGTTCGGGCGGCGTGTGTTGCGCCACGAATTTCTGGCCCTGTTGCAGGCGGCCCGGTCCTTGCCCCGCCGCCCTCTTGTTCTGGCGTCGATCCGCGATATTCTTGCGCCACCGTCCAAACCCGAACGGGCCACTGCCGCCGATGATGTGATCGACAGGTATTACGACGGTATTCTGGTGCATTCCGATGAACGCAGCACCCCGCTGGATCAAAGCTGGCCGGTGTCCGACCGGTTACGCCCCAAACTGCATTACACAGGCTATGTCGCCCCCCCCGCCGCCGGCCCGCACCCCGACCGCGCCGGACAGGGCGAGGTGATCGTTGCCGCCGGTGCCGGATCGGTTGGAGATGCACTATTTGAAACCGCCGCCATGGCCGCGCGCCAGCCCAGCGCCATGACATGGCGCCTGTTGGTGGGCGGCGCGCATCCGGAACCGCGTATCGCGCGCCTGCTTGACCTGTCGGGCGGCAACGCAATTGTCGAACCCGTGCGCCCCGATTTTCGCCAGTTGCTTTACCACGCCGACTGCGCGGTGACGATGTGCGGCTACAATACCGCGCTGGATATCTTGCAATCGGGCTGCCCTGCGGTTCTGGTGCCGTTTGACGATGGCGGCGAAGTGGAACAGACGCTGCGCGCGGCAAGCCTGACGCGTCTGGATGGCATCACTGCCGTGAAAACATCCGATCTGTCGCCCGAAACCCTGATACAGGCGGTGCGGACCACCAAGAATCACCGCAGACCTGCGGGGCTGGCCCTGCACTTTGACGGCGCGCAACGTTCGGTCGAAATTGCAGTCACGTTGCAACGGGGGCGCGGATGAATATCGATTGGTCCGATCTGCACACAGAACTGTCAGAATGGCAGGCACAGGGGTTGCGCCTGCCCTTCTGGTGGCGCGACGATGATGCGATTGCGCCCACCCCCGCACTGTCCCGTCTGACAGACCTGTCTGCCCGCACAGGCGTGCCTGTGCATCTGGCGATTGTGCCGCGGCACGCCACAGCCGATCTGGCAAAGTGTGTTGCCGACACGCTGACGCTGATTCCGGTTGTGCATGGCTGGGCCCATGAAAACCACGCCCTGCCCGATGCCAAGAAATCGGAATTCGGCACCGCCGTGCCCCGTGCCCGCCACGACATCCAGCTTGCAGTCAGTACGGCGCGCGATCTGTTCGGGGCCCGCCTTGCCCCGATGTTCGTGCCACCCTGGAACCGGATCGCGAGCGATCTTTATCCTGATCTGGTTGTGGCGGGGTTTGACATGCTGTCGACGTTTACACCGCGAAAAGCTGTGCAGCCGGTGCCCCATCTGACCCAGATCAACGCGCATGTTGATCCGATCGACTGGCGCGGCACACGCGGCCTGATTGCCCCGGACATTTTGATTGCCGGTATAGTGGCCCAACTGCGGGATCGCAGAACCGGTGACAGCGATGCCTCCGAACCCTTCGGCCTGCTGACGCACCATCTGGTGCATACCGAAGAGGTGTGGGCCTTCACCGTGCAGTTCATCGAGGTGATCACCCAAGGACCGGTTGATCTTTTCCGCGCGGATCGCAGGGCCTGATATCGCACCACGCGCAAGGGACGCAATTCGCGATCCGTCCCCAAAAAACCGCCGTTTTCTATTTGACACCGCGCCGCCGGTTTCGTATCGCAGCGCCAGTGTATGGCGTGGTAGCTCAGCTGGTTAGAGCACAGCACTCATAATGCTGGGGTCGGTGGTTCAAGTCCACCTCACGCCACCATACATTCCCCACCCTTTGATTATGCGCCGCGCACCGTGTCGATCATCAATTGCACATTGTCCGGATCGGCATCCGGTGTGATGCCATGGCCCAGATTGAAAATATGCGGGCCGTTGGAAAACGCTTTTACTATCGCGCGCGTTTCATCAATCAGGGGCTGGCCACCGCTGACCATGTGATAGGACGCAAGATTGCCCTGTACACAGCCATCAACCTGCACGTTGCGCGCGGCCCAGTCGGGAGACACCGAATTGTCCAGCGCCACACAGTCCACACCGGTGGCCTTGGCAAACCCGATATAGTTGTCACCTGCTTCACGCGGGAACCCGATCACCGGAATATGCGGGTACTTGGCCTTCAGGGCGGCCGTAATCTCGCGCGCGGGCTCCAATGCGTATTTGCGGAAATCATCGCCTTTCAGCGATCCGGCCCAACTGTCAAAGATTTTGACTACCTCGGCCCCGGCTTCGATCTGGGCCGACAGGTACAGAATCGTCGCTTGGGTGATCCGCGCCAACAGCGATTCGAACAGGGGGTTATTTTCTTCACGCAGCGCATGCGCGGGCCCCTGATCCGGTGTACCGCGTCCCGCAATCATATAGGTGGCCACGGTCCACGGCGCACCGGCAAAACCGATCAAGGTGGTTTCCTTGGGCAATTCACGCGACAGGATTCGCACGGTGTCGTAAATCGGGTTCAGAACGGCATCAATCTCGTCCGCCGGGCCCAATTTATCAAAATCGGCCTGCGTGGTGATCGTGGACAGGCGCGGGCCTTCGCCGGTGACAAACCACAAATCCGCGCCCAGCGCCTGTGGCACCAGCAAAATATCGGCAAACAGGATCGCCGCATCAAACCCGTAGCGGCGGATCGGCTGCAACGTGACCTCGGCGGCCAGTTCACTGTTGTAACACAGCGACAGGAAATCGCCTGCCTGCGCGCGGGTGGCGCGGTATTCCGGCAGGTATCGCCCGGCCTGCCGCATCATCCAGATCGGCGGGATCGCCTGTGTTTCCCCCGCAAGGGCGCGCAAGATCGTCTTGTTCTGGGCCATTTCGTTCCTCGGATGTGCAAGTTTCTTCCCTGTGGTTTCGCCCGGGCGGCAATTTGTCAAGCCACACACGGTTGTCAGGTCAAATTGACGCGAATAAAGAGGTCGAATGAACTCAAAACTCCCAAGCCCCGATTCACCGCTGAAAATCGGCACCCGCGGCTCTCCGCTGGCGCTGGCGCAGGCATACGAGACCCGCGCCCGCCTGATGGCCGCGTTCGATCTGCCCGAAGATGCGTTTGCCATCATCGTCATCAAGGTGACCGGCGATGCAGTACAGGACCGCCCGCTTAAGGAAATCGGCGGCAAGGGCCTGTTCACCCGCGAAATCGAGGAAGATTTGATCGCGGGCAAGATCGACATTGCGGTCCATTCGATGAAGGACATGCCGGTGTTGCAGCCCGATGGCTTGCTGCTGGATACGTACCTGCCCCGCGAAGACCCGCGCGACGGGTTTGTGTCGGCCACCAAATCCGCACTGGCGGATCTGGAACAAGGGGCCACTGTCGGCACCTCAAGCTTGCGGCGCAAGGCGCAATTGCTGAACGCGCGCCCCGATCTGAATGTGGTCGAATTTCGGGGCAACGTCCAAACGCGGTTGAAAAAACTGGCTGATGGCGTGGCCGAATGTACGTTTCTGGCAATGGCCGGTCTGAACCGTCTGGGCCGCAGCGATGTGCCCGCCACACCGGTGGCCACATCGGACATGCTGCCTGCCGTCGCCCAAGGGGCCATCGGCATTGAACGGCGCGCAAATGACAGCGCAACCGCTGCCCTGCTCGAGGCGATCCACGACAAGGTCACCGGCCAGCGGCTGGCGGCGGAACGTGCGTTTCTGGCGGCGCTGGACGGATCGTGTGAAACCCCGATTGCCGGTCTGGCAGAGTTGCAGGGCGGCACCGTACACTTGCGCGGAGAGGTGTTGCGCCCCGACGGGTCTGACCGGTTAAGCGATGCGGGCGATGCCCCGATCGAAGATGGCGCCGATCTGGGCCGCGCCATGGCCGCCCGTCTGCTGCACCGCGCAGGACCGGGGTTTTTCGACTGGCATAGTTGAGCAGGGCGGGGGTTACCTGAAACCCCTCAGACCCACTTGGCCAAGGGTGGCAGGCTCATCAGCACGGCGTTGGCATCGTGGCCCGTTTCAAGGCCGAATTTGGTGCCACGGTCGTAAACAAGATTATATTCCGCATAAAGCCCGCGATGGACCAGTTGCGCGTCCTTGTCCGCGTCCGACCAGTCTTGCACGCGGCGTTTTTCGGTCAGTGGAACAAACGCAGGTAAAAAGGCGCGGCCAATATCCTGCGTCAGGGTAAAATCGCTGTCCCAGTTGCCGGTGCAATGATCATCCATGAAAATGCCGCCCACACCACGCGCGCGCTGGCGGTGGGGGATGTAAAAATACTCGTCCGCCCACGCCTTGAGACGCGGATAGATATCCGGACCGTGCGGATCAAGATGCGCCTTTTGCGTGGCGTGGAAATGGGCCGTATCTTCGTCATATTCGATGCAAGGGTTCAGATCGGACCCGCCGCCGAACCACCAGGCGTGCGGGGTCCAGAACATGCGGGTGTTCATATGCACCGCAGGGCAATGCGGGTTCTGCATATGCGCGACCAGCGATATGCCCGACGCCCAGAACCGCGGATCATCGGCCATGCCCGGCAACCCCTTGCGCGCGGCCATCGCGGCCTGCGCCCGTTCGCCCAAGGTGCCATACACGGTCGAGATGTTGACCCCGACCTTTTCAAACACACGCCCGCCGCGCATCACGCTCATCAAACCGCCACCTGCATCCGATCCGTCCTCTGATGCGCGTTTGGTTTCGCTGACATCAAACACACCTGCAGGCTGGTCCGACAGCGGGCCGGTGTCGTGGCTGGCTTCAAGCCCTTCAAACGCGGTAACGATCCGGTTGCGCAGATCGCGGAACCAGTCTGCGGCACGGGTTTTTTCGGATGTGAATGTATCTGTCATGGGCTTGGCCTGTTCGGATGCTTTTTGTTAATGTGCAGGTGACGCGACCGGATCGATCAGGGTGCGCCCGCCATCCACTGTCATGATCTGGCCGGTCATAAACCCCGATCCGTCCGACGCCAGAAACTGCGCGGCGTCAACCAGTTCACCCGGCCCGGCGATCCGGTGCAATGGTGTGTGGTTTTCGATATCATCGCGGTAATCCGAATTTTCCTTCAGCGTTTCCTGCAAAGACGCGCTCATCACCGATCCGAACGCAATCGCATTCACGCGAATACGGTGCGGGGCCAGCGCCACGCCCAGACTGCGCGTCATCTGGTCAAGCGCGGCGGTCGACACCGAATAGGCCAGCAATTCGGGTGTCGTGCGGCGGGCCGCAATCGAGGACAGATTGATAATCGAACCGGCCTGACCTTCGGTTTTATCCGCCGACTGTTTGATCATCCGGTTTGCTACCGCTTGGGACAGGCGCAGCGATGTCATCAGGTTCTGGCTCAGCAAGGTTTCCACCGAAGTGTCATCATGGTTCAGCGGATCGGACGGGATCATCTGGCGCGATGCATTGACCAGAATGTCAATTTGGTCAAACGCGTCTATTGTGGCTGACAGCAGATTGGCGATGGTCAGTTTTTCCCGCAAATCACCCGAAAAGTAACGGGTATTGCTGTCATCATCCTGTTCCCCGAACTCTTCGGCCAGTGCCTTGTCGTCCATATCGGCGAACATGACATTCGCGCCCTGATCCGCAAAATGCCGCCCTATGGCGCGGCCGATCCCGTTGGCGGCCCCGGTCACGATGGCAGTTTTGCCAGCTATCGAAAAGGACATGATGTGTTCTCCGTCTTGGCGGTAGGATTGTAGCGGGTTTCAGCGCCCACGGCGAGTGGGCCGTGTCGCGTGCAATATCTTAAAGCGGGTGTTGCCGCCCGTTTCGTCAACCTTGGCAAACAGTTCGCCCAACAGCGCCTCGTAGGGCAGGTGCCGGTTGGCCACCATCCACAACTGGCCCGACCGCGTCAACATACGGGCCGCCGCACGGATAAAGGCGCGGCCCAGTTCGGGGTCTGCCCGCCGGTCGGTATGAAAGGGCGGGTTCATCACCACGCAATCCACCGGTTCAGGCGGTTGCCATGCGGTCGCATCAGCCCAGTGAAACACCGCGCGTGGATCAGTGATATTGCGCGTAGCACAATCAAGCGCCGTCTGATCAGCCTCAACCAGATGCACAGCGCGCACATCGGCACGCGCCAGCACCTGTGCCGACAGATATCCCCAGCCCGCCCCCAGATCGGCCACAACATCCCCCAGATGTACAGGCAAGTGCGCCGCCAGCAGCGCCGAGGCCGGATCGATCGCATCCGCCGAAAAGACACCCGGCACGGTCTGGAACCCTTCTGCGATCTGGGCGGGGCGCGCGGACCAGTCCGACCAGTCGGCCGCCTTTGCATCAAACCAGAACAGTTTGCCATGCGCCTTTGACAGCGGACCCGACACATCCGTGCGCTTTTTCACGTCGCGCAAAATACTGTCGATCCCGTCGGTTTTGGCCCCGTCCACGATCACCATACCCTCACTGGTTGTCGCGGCCTTGGCCACCAGCGCACGCGCCAGCGCCTTTGCGCGTGGCAGAAACACCAAAGACGCCGCACATGCCGGAAGGGTATCACCATCGGTCCGGCAATCGTATCCGGCGTCAGCCAGTGCATCATGATCCGGGCGAAACGGTTGTATCACGATCAGCCGGTCCATCGGCAATCCCGACAGATCGGCAGCATCTCGCGGATGAAAAACCGCGATCATACCCGTTTCGGGCAGCACAAGACCGCCCGCGTTCAGCGCCAGGATCAACCGTGCGGACATTTTTGGGTTATTCTTCTTTTTCCATCGTGCATTGCAGCGGATGCTGATGCCGACGTGCGAAATCCATCACTTGCGTAACCTTGGTTTCCGCAATTTCGTGGCTGAACACGCCAACCACGGCCAGACCCTTTTTGTGCACGGTCAGCATAATTTCGAATGCCTGCGCATGGTTCAGGCCGAAAAACCGTTCCAGAACATGCACGACAAATTCCATCGGGGTGTAATCATCGTTCAGCAGCATCACCTTGTACAGCGGCGGCCGCTTGGTTTTCGGGCGCACATCCAGAATGACAGACAAATCATTGTCTCCGTCATCCGGTCGTCCGGCCAGTGTGATCTGCGATTGCACCATATTGCGCGCTCGATTCCCCTACTAGAATGATGGTTATATAACTTGTCTTGCGATTTAGAAAAGAGGAAGCAACACGATATGGGCCAAACCCTGACCACAATCGGCTTTGATGCCGATGACACGCTTTGGCACAATGAACGGTTTTTCCACCTGACACAGGCGCGGTTTGCCGAACTTCTGGCCGATCACGCCGACCCCGATCATCTGGCCGAACGGCTGTTGGCCGCCGAACGGCGCAATATCGGGCATTACGGGTTCGGCATCAAAGGCTTTGTTCTGTCGATGATCGAAACCGCCATCGAAGTCACCGAAGAAAACGTGCCCGCATCGGTGATTGCCGAATTGATGGAGGCCGGGCGCGAGATGCTGCGCCACCCGATCGAACTGCTGCCGCATGCGCGCGCGGCTGTGGAACAGATGGCCGACCGGCACCGCGTGATCCTGATCACCAAGGGCGATCTGCTGGATCAGGAACGCAAGCTGGCGCAATCCGGTCTGGGCGATCTGTTCAGCGCGGTCGAAATCGTGTCGCACAAGACAGCCGCAAATCTATCAGGACATCTTTGCGCGCCACGGCGACGGGGCCGCGCGGGCCATGATGGTGGGCAATTCGATGAAATCCGATGTTCTTCCGGTGATCGAAAGCGGCGGCTGGGGCGTGTTTGTGCCCCACGGGCTGGAATGGGAAATTGAAAAGGCCGATCCGCCTGTCGGATCAGACCGCTATGTCACGCTGGATAATCTGGGATCGTTGGGCGATCTTGTGGACACTATTCATCAGGCACCGGACCGGCACGGGTTTTGAACAGCGACCGGACGAAATCGACCAATAAAAACAGCCCGACAACCAGCGCCGCCGCAATCAGCGCCGCCTCGATCCGGAACAGCGCGGTTTCGGTGGTCGGGGCCGTGGCCAGCACAACCCCCGCCGACATAAACGCAGTGGATCGCGCCGCCCCGCTGGTTAAATAACGGATACCCACCAGCAAAAAGGCCGCGCCGATCAGTTTGAAAGCCACGGGCGAAAGTGGCAACAAGACCAGCAAACCCGCCGCCCCCGCCCCGATCACGGTGGCAAAGCCGCGACGTGTCGCGCGGTGCAAATGCTGGCCCGGCGGGTCAAGCGCACGAACGGCAAACAACATGGCAATCCAATGCGTTTGCGGGGCATCAAACAGTTTCGCAATCAAAAGCGCCAGCGCCAGCCCGATGGCCAGCGCGGTTGCGTGGGCCACGGCATAGCCCGTTTCCACATCGGTCGGGGGCACCTTGCCCTGTGCGCCCATCCCCGCCGCCAGCGCGGCCCCGACACCCGCCGACAGAACAAAAACCAGCACCAGAATTCCGGCATCGGCCCCGTTCAGCACTGGCCCCAGCAACAGAATCCAGCTGATGATCGCAAAGATGAAAGTGCGTGTGCCGTCTTGCGCCAACTCTCTGCCCGCAACCGCGGCCATTGCCGGAATGATGATTGCAAATCGCACCCATTCGGGACACCAGAGTGTCGCCCCTGTGGCGACCACCACGGCCAGTGCACACAGCATGGATTTTCGCCCCGAGCTGAACAGCGTGCCAAAAAACCCTAGCGCAACACCGGCGCCGGCCCCTGACGCATAGACCGGCCCGAACGCATATGCCGCAGCCAGCGCCACGGCGCACATCACCACAAACGGGATCATCACCAAACGCCAGGGCAGCACGCGCCTCGCGGGCTCCTGCATGATCAGGGATGCGGCGTTGCGTGTCATGGTTGGTTCGTGCAACCCCGTATTGGCCCGGTTTGTTCCTTCCGGCCCAGAATGACCCCGCAAGCATATGTTGTCTACCATCGCCACAGCATCAGAGAGTCGCATTGCGCAAACCGCAGCGGCAAATGCCACATTCCTGACACAATCAAACACCTAGCGGCGGACACGCGATCCAGCGCTACATCTTGCGCAATCAAGGTCAAAAACCACCTCTAATTCATTTGAATCAAAGGGTTTATTTGCGCGCGACTTTGTGCTAGCGTCCGCTATATAACAAAAGCCAGACCGGAAAACCGGCGGCATGAGGCAGAAGAAGGCAGTTCAATCGTGAAGGTACGGCGTATCCAGCCGGCCCGAATAGGGCTATTCGTATTCGCAGCTTTGTGGATGTTTATCATCGTGCCGCTCAGCGTGGCCGCGGCCCCGTATGCGGCCATGGTTGTTGATGCCAGATCGGGCGAGGTGCTGCATTCACGCAATGCCGATACCCGATTGCATCCCGCATCGCTGACCAAAATGATGACCCTTTACATCGCGTTCGAAGCGGTCCGGAATGGCGAGATTTCGCTGGATACCAAGGTTAAAATCTCGTCGCATGCCGCGTCCGAGCCCCCCTCCAAACTTGGCCTCAAATCGGGCCAGACCATTGCTTTTCGCTATCTGATCCGCGCCGCGGCCGTCAAATCTGCCAATGACGCCGCCACCGCCATCGGCGAAGCAATCTCGGGGTCGGAAGCCAAATTCGCCCGCCGCATGACCCGCACCGCCAACGCGATGGGGATGACACGTACCACGTTCAAAAACGCCCACGGCCTGACCGAAAGCGGGCATCTTTCAACCGCCCGCGACATGACGTTGCTGGGGCGCCATCTGCTGTTTGACTATCCCGAATATTACAACCTGTTTTCACGCACGTCGACGCATGCAGGCATTCGCGAGGTTTCGAATACTAACCGTCGCCTTCTGGCCGCCTACAAAGGCGCCGACGGCATCAAAACAGGTTACACGCGCGCCGCGGGTTACAACCTTGTCGCGTCCGCCGTGCGCGGCAACGAACGTATCATCGCGACGGTCTTTGGCGGCCAGTCCACCGCACAACGCAACGCCAAGGTTGCCGAACTGCTTGATCTTGGCTTCCGCCGCGCGCCGTCGCGCGCCAAAACCGTCAAACCGGCCAGCCCGAATTATGTAGCCGAGGCCAAGGATCCCGCAGGTTCCGATGCGACATCGGGCAGCGCCAGCGGCGCCTATGGCAAAACCATCCGGCTGGTCACGGCCGTTCCCAAAAGCCTGAGACCACAGGCGCGCCCGACAACCGAACCGGTTCTGGTGGCCGAAGCACAGGCAGACGAAGCGGCGATCCGCGACCAGATCGGCGCCGCACTGGCGCAGGTTCAATCCACAACGCCCGCCCCGTCTGCGGCAGCGACCGCAACCGCCGTGGATCAGGCTGTGGCCGTGGCCGTTGCAGACAATGCACGACAAGCCAAGCCGATCCAGACACCTTTGACCGAAACAGAAACCCTGCAACTGGCCGCCACCAAAGCCGAAAGCCTGAAAACCGCAACAGAGCTGGCCGCCGCCACATCGGTGCGCCCCGAAGCGCGCCCCAGCGATATCGTGCTGGCCAGTGTCGATACCTCTGCCACCCTGTCGTCAGACCCCGAAGTCGTCACCCGCGTATCGACATCCGGCGGGCGCCACTGGGGCATCAATGTGGGCCGCTACAACACCCGCTACGAGGCAGAGCGCGTGCTGCTGAAAACCGCGCTGGCCGAAATGTCGACGCTTGACAACAGCCTGCGCAAGGTCGTGAAACGGCCACAGGGCTTTGATGCAAATTTCCTCGGCATGACCAAGGAAAGCGCAGATCTGGCCTGCCGCAGGCTACAGGCGCGCAATGTCTCCTGCTTTATGGTCGGCCCGGGCTAAAACCGGTCCAAGACCGATCCAGAAACGGGCCAAACGCGACGAAACCGGCCTTGATCCCGCTTGCCTTGCGCAGCCAAGCCCGCCATATCTGGGCCATGACTGATCTGATTTTTCCCGCCCCCACCCCAACCCTTGTTCCCGTTGCCGGCAGCGACGCACAGTTCGCCGTGCGCCGCGTGTTTTGCGTGGGGCGCAACTATGCCGAACATGCCCGCGAAATGGGCCATGACCCGGATCGCGAACCGCCGTTCTTTTTCACCAAACCCGCCGATGCGGTCATTCCCTCGGGGCGCAGTATTCCCTATCCGCCCGCCACAGAGGACTTGCACCACGAGGCCGAACTTGTGGTCGCCATCGGCACCGGTGGCAGCGATATCGCCGTGGCGGACGCCATGGCCCATGTCTGGGGCTTTGCCGCAGGCAATGATCTGACCCGCCGCGATCTGCAGGCCGCGGCCAAAGCCGCACGCCGTCCGTGGGATATGTCCAAGGGGTTCGACAATTCCGCCATCATCGGCGCGCTGCACCCACGCAGCGAAACCGGCGATCTGGCGCAGGCCCGCATCACCGCTCATGTCGGCGATGACCTGCGGCAGGACGCCGATATTTCCGAAATGATCTGGCCCGTTGCAGACGTGATTGCCTATCTTTCTACTCTGGTCACGCTGGCCCCCGGTGATCTGATCTATACCGGCACCCCTGCCGGTGTCGGGCCGGTGGCGCGGGGCGAAACCTGTACTGTGGCAATCGATGGATTGTCCGAGGCCCGCGTGCACATTCTGTGAATCGCACGCCCGGCGGCACAGGTCATGCAACCCGTATTTTCGGCAAAAAGAAGCGCGGCAGTGCCGTGTTTCAGGGTTTAGGGTGATCGTCGTATTCGTTGCTGAGAATCCGGCGGCTGTCGCCTTCGGGGTCGTCATACTGGTTCGAGCGGACCGTATAGACAAAGGCCAGAAGGCCCACAGCCCCCAGAATCAGCGAAATCGGGATCAGAAAGGTCAGCACATCCATCAGGTGTCACCGCAAGCGTAATGCATTGAGCGATACTGTAATAGAGGACAGCGACATCGCCAAGGCCGCGACCAGCGGTGTGGCCAGCCCGATCACCGCCACCGGCACCGCGATCACGTTGTATAGCGTGGCAATGCGGAAATTCTCGCGAATGCGCGCGGTTGCCTTGCGCGCCACGCCCAGCGCCTCGGGGATCGGCTCCAGATCGCTGCCCAGAAGCACGATATCCGAGGCCACACGCGCCGCATCCAGCGCCGACGCGGGCGAGATCGAGACATGCGCGGCCGCCAGCGCCGCCGTATCGTTCAGACCGTCACCAACCATCAGCACCTTTTTGCCCTGCGCGCTGAGCGCGGCAATGGCAGCGGCCTTGTCCTGTGGCAACGCTTCGGCGTGCCAGTCTGTGATGCCCAGTTGGCGGGCAAGATGTTCTACCGCCATCGGGCTGTCCCCCGACATCATCACCACATCCAGACCCGCCTGTTGCAAGGCGGCCACCGCCTGATGCGGCACCGGAACGCGGCGTGTCGGAAAAGGAGAAGGCCACGCGCCGGTTGATCGCCGATCTGCAAAAAGGTTGACGTTGTCGCGGCTTGGGGGGCACCCACCCATGTGGCGCGCCCCAGCCGCACCACCGTGTCGTCCAGCATCGCCTTGGTGCCATAACCCGGCACTTCGACAATGCGGGTCAGCGTGGCGGGGACGACACCGGCAGCGCGGGCCGCGCGGGCCAATGCGCAAGACAGCGGATGCGCCGAAGCCTCGGCCAGTGCCAGCGCAACGGCGGCGTCCTGCGGGGTGATCGCGTCCAGATTGGTCAGCACCGGCGTGCCTTCGGTCAGGGTGCCGGTCTTGTCGAACACAACGGTATCCACCTCGGCCAGCCGTTCCAGTGCGGTGGCGTGTTTGATCAGCAACCCCTTGCGAAACAGGCGCCCGGACGCCGCGGTTGTGACCGCAGGCACCGCAAGACCCAAGGCACAGGGGCAGGTGATAATCAGGACCGCCGCGGCGATATTCAGCGCCATGCGCAAATCGCCCGACCACAACAGCCAGCCCAGAAAGGACAGCGCGGACAGGATATGTACGCCGGGCGCGTATAATTTGGCCGCCGCGTCCGCCAGAGAGGTATAGCGCGACCGCCCGCTTTCGGCGATGGCGACCAGATCGGCCATGCGGTGCAGCGATGTATCCTGCCCCACGGCCGTTGCGCGGATGGTCAGCGGGCCGGTCAGGTTCACTTCGCCCGCGCTGACGTTCTGGCCCGGTTCGGCAAAGACAGGTACGGTTTCGCCCGTCAGCAGGGACCGATCCAGTTCGGAACGTCCGGTTTCAATGATCCCGTCCACCGGCATCCGCCCGCCCGGACGGACCAGCACCAGATCACCCAGCGCCAGTTCGCCAACCTGTACTTCGGTCTGTCGTGCCATCATCGGCAACACGCCACGCGCGCGGCACTTCCAGCGCGGCCAGTTCCTGCGCGGCAGACCGGGCCACCGCACGGGTGCGGTGATCCAGATAGCGCCCCGCCAGCAGAAAGAATGTGAGCGTCAGCGCCGCATCAAAATAGGCGTGATGCCCCGACAGCGATGTTTCCCACAGCGAAGTGGCCAGCGCCAGCAGGATCGCCAGCGTGATCGGCACATCCATGTTCAGCCGCCCAACGGACAGGGCGGCCCAGGCATTGCGAAAAAACGGCTGCCCGCAAAACGCGATGGCCGGCAGGGTGATGGCGGCGGATATCCAGTGGAACAGATCGCGCGTGGCGTCTTCGGCCCCTGACCAGACCGCCACAGACAGCAACATCACGTTCATCGATGCAAATCCGGCCACCGCCAGACGCATCAGCAATTCGCGCCCTGCCCGGTCGCTCTGGGTGGCTTGCAGGGCCGCATTGTCCAGTTCGTGGGCCTCAAAACCGATGCCATCCAGCACGGCGACCAGATCATTTGCTGTTACGTCGGGGGTCGGCGTCGATCATCGCGCGTTTCAGCGTCAGGTTCACCCGCGCGCTGTTCACGCCCGGGACAGCATCCAGCGCGCGTTCGACCTTGGAAATACAGGCCTGACAGTGAATGGTCGGCAGGGACAGCGCAAGGCGTCCGGTTTCGGCGGCGGGCACCTCGACCATCTGGGCGGGGGCTGCAATGCAGCCGGGACAGGCCGCGCCCGAGCTTTGAAGAACCGCCGCCATTGTCCTAGCGTTTCACATGCAGGACAACGCGCTGCGTAAATTCCGTGCCATCCGGCGCCAGCGCGGTCATGCGGATGTTCCAGTTGCCCGCGCCCAGTTCCACCGGCGCGACATAGGCGGTGCCGTCAAATTCGAACGCGGGCGATACATCGTCTTTCACATGGGTGGCGCGGCCCAGAACCGCCTCAAGCGATTGCACCTGAACCGGCGCGCCGGATGCATCGGTGATCGCCAGAATGACAAGCCCGCCCATGGCATCGGCGCGCACATCCCAGCCCAGCGCGGTTTGCGCATCGCGGCGTTCATCAAAATTCTGGCTGGCAACATATGAATTTTTCACCTCCAGCCCCGGAAAGGTTTTGACCGCGCTATAGGCCAGCGCCAGATTGACCAGAATGATCACGGCAAAGGCCGAGACGACGACAATGGCCATGTGGCGGCCGGTAAATTCACGTGTCATTTGCATCAGTTTCTCGCTTGTCCGTTGAAAACGGAATCAGAATAGGCCCGATCCCCGTTGCCCAAATCTTCGACCCAGAAGCGGAATTCCGTCCGGTCCGATGTTGTCGGGGCTGATCCCGCAGGTGAAATCACATAGACCCGTTGCAGTTTTTGCGTATCGGCGGCCACCTGAACCGATCCATAAGGTGTCCCTTCAAGCTGGACCCGCAAGGTCGGATCGCCTTTGACAAAGATACTGTACTGGCTGTCGGTCCCGCTTTTGTTCAGAATCCGCACATCATAGGTGTTGCGGATCGACCCGTCGGACAGGGTTACAAAGGTCGGGTTGCGCACGGGGGCCACTGTCATTTCGATATCCTGCCGGATAAACAGCGCAAACACCAACGCAAAGCCGACAATCGACCACAGGCTGGTGTACATGATCGTGCGCGGGCGCAGGATGTGTTTCCAGACGTTTTTGGGCGGCTGGCCTTCGCGTTCGCGCGGTTCATCACTCAGCGCCATGTAATCGATCAAACCGCGCGGCTTGCCGGTTTTTTCCATAATTTCGTCACAGGCATCGATGCACAACGCGCAGGTGATACATTCCAGTTGCTGCCCGTCGCGAATATCGATGCCCACCGGGCATACGTTCACGCAGGCCATACAATCAATACAATCGCCCTGTGGTTCACCCGCCTTGACCTCTTCGGAATGTTTGCGCGGTTCCCCGCGCCACGGGCGATAGGCAACGACAAGCGTGTCTTCGTCCATCATCGCCGCCTGAATACGCGGCCACGGGCAGGCATAGATACAAATCTGTTCGCGCGCGAACCCACCAAAGAAAAAGGTGGTCGCGGTCAGGAATGCCACAGTTGTGTAGGCAATCGGATGCGCATTCAGCGTGAACAGGTCCACAAACAGGGTCGGCGCATCGGCGAAATAAAACACCCACGCGCCACCCGTGGCCATCGCAATCAGCAGCCACACAATCCACTTGGTCATGTTCAGGCGGAACTTGCGGAAATCCATCTTTTTCTGGCGGTGCAGGCGCAGGCGCGCGTTGCGGTCGCCCTCGATCCAGCGTTCCACCAGCATGAACAGGTCGGTCCACACGGTTTGCGGGCAGGCATAGCCGCACCAGACGCGGCCCAATGCCGATGTGAACAGAAACAGGCCCAGACCGGCCATGATCAACAGGCCGGCGACGAAATAGAATTCATGGGGCCAGATTTCGATCCAGAAAAAATAGAACCGGCGGTTCGCCATATCCAGCAAAACCGCCTGATCGGGCAGGGTTGCGCCCCGATCCCAGCGAATCCACGGCGTGATGTAATAAATCCCCAAAGTGACCGCCATAATGATCCATTTGAGGTTGCGGAAATTGCCCGAAACGCGTTTTGGAAAAATCGGTTCGCGGGCGGCATAAAGGCTGGGGGCGGGGTCTGTACTGCTCACGTGAGGGAATCCCGTTCGTTAGAATGTTGTCATGCTTGTCACATAGGAATGACATTCCAACTTTGACATGGGTCAAAAAGCGCATTGTACAGTCATCTTTTGTCGCAGGGGGCATCCCGCGCCGGTCTTTGCCCCGCGGCTAAACCGCGTCGGCCACCTGCCGGCGCAGCCATGTCACAAAGGTTTTCACCGCAGGGCGCAGCACACCGGGTCGGGTGACAATATGGTATCCACCGCCCGACCGCCCCTGAAACAAGACGCGCAAGCGCCCCGCGTCCAGATCGTTCTGCACAAACTTCTGGACTGTCACGATCACCCCCTGCCCGTCGCGCGCGCCTTCCAGCATAAAATTGCCCGGCAACTGGATGCGCCCCTTGATGGCATCCGGCGCAACCCCGTGGGATTCCAGCCAGCGGCTGCTTTCGGAAATGCCGTATTCGTCCAGCCACGGAAAATCGGCCAGATCGGCCGGTTCCCTGATCTCGCGCCCGGCGATCAGGCTTTCGGCGGCAACGATCACCATGGGGGAATCAAACAGCGGTACCGAGTCCAACCCCGCCCATGTGCCCGCGCCATAGCGCAGCGCCACGTCAATGCCCCCCGGCTCCAGCGTCACCAGCTTGGATGACGGGTTCAGCATCAGATCGATATCCGGGTGGGCGGCGCGAAATTCGGACAGGCGCGGCAGCAGCCACGCCGATGTCAGCATCGGGGTCGAAGAAATATGCACCGGACGGGCCTGATCGGCCTGCGTGATCTCGCGCAGCGCGCTTTCGATGGCGCCGAACCCCAAGGCCAGCGCATCGGCCAGTTGCTGCCCCTGCGCGGTCAGCGCCAGCGCCCGCCCCGACCTGTCCAGCAACGTGGCCCCCAGATGCGTTTCCAGATTGCGCAACTGCTGGCTGATCGCAGCATGGCTTACATTCAGCGAATCCCCTGCTGCCGTGATATTTCCGGCCTCTGCAAAGGCGGCGAAGGCACGCAAACCCGATAACGGCGGCATCTGAAGCCAATTCATATGTAATCCTGACTTACATAACAGAATTCTTCCTGAGTCGCATTTTTGGGGCGGATGATCAAGTATCAGGGCAGAGGAAACATCAGACAAGGATCAAGCCCATGCTGAACATCTATGCCCAAAGTTTCATGACCGCGACCCGCACAAACGCGCACACCGTCAAGGTGCGCGATGTACCTGCCCCCGCCACCACAGCACCGAAACGCCGTTGGTTGCCCGTCGGGCACTGGTGGGTCACGCCGTTCAAAAACATCGATCTGGACAGCTTGTAATGCGCAGTATCGCCCTGTTGGCACGGCCCCGTTGGGACCGTGCCGCTTTCACCTTTACCCTGAAATGGGCCGCGTCGATCGTGCAGATCGCGGGCTACACCGCCACCGCCTTTGGCGCGACGCCATTGAACATCTACCTGTTTCTGGTCGGGCTGGTCGGGTGGCTGTCTGTCGGGGTGCTGTGGCAGGATCGCGCGATTGTTCTGATCCATGTCGTCGCACTTGCGGCGATGCTGATCGGGCTGGCCGGATCCTGACCACGCAACAGCGCGGCCAATCAGACCACGACATTCCAGCCCTGTGAGAAAAGAAAACGGCACCGGCTTTGCAGGAAACGCGCGAACAGATCGCAAAGCCGGTGCCGGACCCTGCAGATCGCCGAAGGACAATCCGCAGGTATCAGGATCGCAAGGGCGTTATTCGCCGCCCCCGCGCGAGTGGACATAGGTTGCAACAGCGCGGATTTGCGCCTCGCTCAGACGTTCGGACCACGGCGGCATGACACCGAAACGGCTATAGGCCACGGTTTCGACCAGCGTGTCGTGATCTCCGCCATACAACCAGATGGCATCGGTCAGGTTGGGTGCACCCTGTTCGCGGTCGCCCATGCCGTTTTCACCGTGGCACGACGAACAATTGTCTTCGTACACAACGGCACCGGCCTCAACCATGCCCGCATCCATCGGAGTACCGCCCGAGATGGAGGTCACAAAGTTGACCACCTGCTCGATTTCTTCGGCCTCCAGAATGTCGCCAAAGGCAGGCATTTCCGACCAGCGCGCATCATCGTCATCCTCGTTGCGGATACCGTGGCGGATGGTGGTGGTGATGGCTTCCATATCGCCCCCCCAAAGCCAGTCGTCATCCAGCAGGTTGGGATAGCCCGACGCCTGCACACCTGCACCTCCGGACCCGTGGCATTGCGCACACCATGTGCGGAACACCGCGCCACCGGCCTGGATCGCATAGTTTTCCAGTTCCGGATTGCCGGGAATGTCGGCGATATCGACGCTGGCAAGCTGCGTGTTGATCGCGTCGTTCGCCTCGGTGACGGCCGCAATGTCCTTGGCCACTTCGGCGCGGGTGGAATAGCCCAGTACGCCCGCCGTTGCCTTGGACACCATCGGCCATGCCGGATAGGCGATGGTATAGCCAATGGCCCAGACGATCGTGGCATAGAAGGTCCACAGCCACCAACGCGGCATCGGATTGTCGAATTCCTCGATTCCGTCCCAAGTGTGACCTGTGGTGTTCGGATCGTCGTCGAACTTTTTGGATGGTTTACTCATGGCCGCGCCTCCTCTTCTTTGGATGTGGCGGGTTTATCTTCATGGCGGAACGGGATGTTGGCCGTATCCTTGTAGGTGGCGGTGCTGCCCGGGCGGAACACCCAAAGAACAACCCCCACAAACACGGTGAACAACAGCAACAGCATCCAGCTATCGGCAAATTCCCGTAACAGAGAATAGGTTTCCATTGGATCTGTCCCCCTTACCGGCTTGCGTCAGGCGTGAAGGTCGAAAAATCGACCAGCGTGCCCAACATCTGCAGATAGGCAATCAGCGCATCCGCTTCGGAAATACCGGGACTGCCATCGAAATTGCGCACCTGCGCCTTGGCATAGCGTTCCAGCAACCCGTCATAGTCACTGTCGGGATCGGCCTGCGCCTCGAAATCCGCCGCGGCGTTTTCGATCATCTCGTCGGTGTAGGGCACACCAACCAGCGCATGGGTCGACATCAGGTCTGCCACATAGGCCGGCTCGATCATCGTCCGCTCGAGGAAGCCGTATTTCGGCATCACCGATTCCGGCACAACCGATTGCGGATCACGCAGGTGGTCCACGTGCCAGTCATCCGAATAGCGCCCGCCGACCCGCGCCAGATCCGGCCCGGTCCGTTTGGAGCCCCACTGGAACGGATGGTCGTACATCGATTCAGCCGCCAGCGAATAGTGGCCATAGCGTTCCACCTCGTCCCGCATGGGGCGGATCATCTGGCTGTGGCACACATAGCAACCTTCGCGGATGTAGATGTCGCGGCCGGTCAGCTCCAGCGGGGTGTAGGGGCGCATGCCCTCTACTTCCTCGATGGTGTTTTCCAGCCAGAACAGTGGGGCGATCTGCACGATCCCCCCGATGGTCACGACCAGAAAGCTGAAGATCAGCAAAAGGGTCGCGTTGGTCTCGAGGATTTTATGTTTGTCGAGAATTGCCATTTTGTCTGGCCTCCTTATTCGGCCGGAACGGCTGTGGACAGGCTGGCCTCTTTGGCCGGGCTGCCTTTCACAGTCATCCACAAGTTATAGCACATGATCAGCGCCCCACCGAGGAACATGACCCCGCCAAGACCGCGCACCACGTACATCGGGAATTTGGCAGCCACAGTGTCGGCGAACGAGTTCACGAGGAATCCGTTGGCATCCACTTCGCGCCACATCAGGCCTTCCATGATGCCTGTCACCCACATCGACGCCGCATAAAGAACGATACCGATCGTGGCGAGCCAGAAGTGCCAGCTGACCAGAGACAGCGAATAAAGACGTTCGCGTTTCCACAGCACCGGCACCAGATAGTACAGCGCACCAAAGGTGATCATGCCGTTCCAGCCCAAAGCACCGGAATGCACGTGGCCAATGGTCCAGTCGGTATAGTGCGACAGCGAGTTGACCGCGCGGATCGACATCATCGGACCTTCAAAGGTCGACATGCCGTAGAACCCGATCGAAATCACCATCATCCGGATCACCGGATCGGTGCGCAGCTTGTCCCATGCGCCAGACAGCGTCATCAGACCGTTGATCATACCGCCCCAGCTGGGCATCCACAGCACGATCGAGAACACCATGCCAAGGGTCGAGGCCCAATCCGGCAACGCGGTGTAATGCAAGTGGTGCGGACCGGCCCAGATATACAGGAAGATCAGCGCCCAGAAGTGGATGATCGACAGTTTATAGCTGAACACGGGGCGTTCGGCCTGCTTGGGCACGAAGTAGTACATCATGCCAAGGAAACCGGCTGTCAGGAAAAAGCCCACGGCGTTGTGGCCATACCACCACTGCACCATCGCATCCTGCACACCGCTGAACACCTGTACCGATTTGGACCCCCAGATCGACACCGGAATGCTGATGTTGTTGACCACATGCAGCATTGCCACCGTGACGATAAACGCAAGGTAGAACCAGTTGGCCACATAGATATGCGGCTCTTTCCGTTTGATCAGGGTGCCCAGAAACACGCCCAGATAGGCGACCCAGACAATGGTCAGCCACAGATCGACATACCATTCAGGCTCGGCGTATTCCTTGGATTGGGTTCCGCCCAGCAGATAGCCGGTTGCGGCCAGTACGATAAACAACTGGTAGCCCCAGAACACGAACCAAGCCAGATTGCCGCCCCAAAGCCGCGCCGCGCTGGTGCGCTGCACAACAAAGAACGATGTCGCAATCAGGGCGTTGCCGCCAAACGCGAAAATCACCGCTGATGTGTGCAGCGGCCGCAGGCGGCCAAAGTTGCCATAGCCTTGCAGCAGGTCCAGATTAAGCGCCGGAAAGGCAAGCTGAAAGGCAATAACAACGCCAACAAGGAAGCCGACGACCCCCCATAGTGCCGTGGCAATAACCCCTGCCCGTACAACTCCGTCCATGTATTCGTTGGCCGGTGCAGGCACCATCGCTTCGCCGGTACGGCGCAGCGTGTGCAAAAACAGACCGCCTGCCACCAACATGATGATAACGGCGTGCACCTGATACGCCACATCGCGCGCATAATTGGTCGCGATCATCGCAAACAGCGTGACCAGACCAAGCGCTACAAGCTTGATATAATTCGACATCCTTCGTCCCTTCGTCATGTCGTTCGCGATTCGTCGTCGCGAAAAACGGATTTAGACTAGGGGTGTTTTGGGCCGAACACCGTCCCGGTGCCTTGATCTGCATCAACACTGCGGCGCATTCGTATTGATCCGAGTCAAGGTAGCGCACGCGCCGGCGCACTAGGGTCGAATCAGAAAGCCAACAAAGGAGAGGTCCATGAGCTACAAATCGCTTTTGACCGTGCTGACGGATACGCAGCTTTTAAACGAGCCACTGGATCAGGCCATCGCGCTTGCCGGTACAGAAGACGCCCATATCGACGTGTTGTCGCTGGGCGTGGATCGCAGTCAGGTCGGGTATTATTATGCCGGTGCCAACGCCATGATCCTGCAGGAAACCATCACCCGCGCCCAGAACGAAGCGGAAGAACTGGATGCGCTGGCCAGGAAAAAGCTGAAACAGTCCGATGCACGCTGGGCCAGTGACACGGCTGTGGCCGCACTGGCCGATCTGGGCCGCCATGTGGCCTTGCCCGCGCGGTTTTCCGATCTGGTGATCCTGCCGCAGCCTTACGGAAACGAACAGGGCCCCGAGGTCGAAGCCGTGGTCGAGGCCGCATTGTTCGAAGGTCGCGCACCGGTTCTTGTCGTGCCGATGGGCAAGGCCCCGTTCACAAAACCCAAACGTATCGTGGTCGGCTGGAACCAAAGCGCCGAAGCCCTTGTGGCAATCCGCGCCGCTCTGCCCTTGCTCAAGGCTGCGGATGCCGTCCATATCGTGGTGATCGATCCGCCCACCCACGGACAGGACCGGTCCGATCCGGGCGGGCCGCTGTCACAGATGCTGTCGCGCCACGGCGTCCATTGCGAAATCGACGTGCTCAGCAAAACCATGCCGCGGGTGTCGGATATTCTGAACCGGCACGTCACCGATGTGGACGCTGATATGGTGGTGATGGGGGCCTATGGCCATTCCCGCCTGCGCGAAGCGATCCTGGGCGGGGCCACCCGCTATATGCTGGAACAGGCCAAAGTGCCGGTGTTCATGGCGCACTGACGCCCGACAAGGGCAAGCGGAGCAGCGGCAATCGCCGCCCTTTGACAGACCCTGACGGCGCGGACCCGATGTGGTGCGCGCCGTATCTTTCGTAAAACGCTGCTGCATCCGGATCGGCCTCGATCATCATCGCGTCGGCCCCTGCCGCGCGGGCCTGTTGCACGGCCCAGTGCATCATGCGTGTGCCGTGCCCCCGCCCCATATGGTCGGGATCGACAAACAGCTTTTCCAGATGGGTTTCGCCCCCATGCCGTGCGACCTGTACAACCCCGATCAGAGCGGCCTTGTCCTCTAGAACGGCCAATGCACTGTTCTGAATATCCTGTGGAGTCAACGTCAGTTCCACGCGGCACGCGGCCATGAAACGGTCGTCATACCCCCAATGTGCCTTGGATCGCAGGCACAGCGTACTCATGTTTTGCAAATCTTCAGGGCGCGCCCGTCGCAGAACCGCGCCGGTCAACGGATCAGGCCAGCATACCGCCATCGCTGTCGTCGCCCGCCTCGTCCATCAGACGCGACATATCCGGCACGGTGACGTGGCGCTTGCCTTCCAGAAGGATCACGCCCTCTTTCTTCAGCGCCGACATCTGGCGGCTGACCGTTTCCAGCGTCAGACCCAGATAATCCGCCATCGCCTCGCGGGTCAGCGGCAGATCGAACACCAGTGGCCCGTCTGTCCCGACCACTTTCAGCGTCGCGTCGCGGCGGGCAATGATGCTCAGCAGGCTGGCGATCTTTTCGCGCGCCGTCTTGCGCCCCAGCACCAGCATCCATTCGCGGGCCGCATCCAGTTCATCCAGCGTCATTTCCAGCAAACGATGGGCGATATGCGGGGTGGTCTGGATCATATCCTCGAACGGTTTCTTGCGGAAACAGCACATCACCAGATCGGTTGTCGCAATCACGTTATAGGCCGCACCCTCGCGCCCCGGACGCCCGACAAAATCGGATGGCAGCAACAGGCCCACCATCTGGGTGCGCCCGTCTTCCATCGTCTGGGTCAGCGTGGCGATCCCGCTCACGACCGAGGCGACGAATTCCATCCGGTCGCCGGACCAGATAATCGTCTGTCCGGCTTCGTAAGACGCGGTAATACTTGATATCTTCCAGACGTTCCAACTCGTCGCTCTCACACCGCGCGCAGACAGCCCGATGCCGAATCGGGCAGTCGCTGCATTCCTGCGACAATTCATTCAACTGCGTTGTCTTGGCCTGGGGCATATTCTGTTCGCGCTTGATCTAGGTCAAAGAAGTACCGGTCGTACATCTTCTAAAGTATTCCCATGGAAACAAAAACACAATTGGCCAAGCTGGGTCTTTTTGACGCGAAAGTGCCACGCTATACCAGCTATCCCACGGCACCCCATTTCAGCAATGATGTGGGTGCGGATCATTTCACAGATTGGGTCCGCGCCATTGCTCCCGGGGCCTCCATATCGCTTTATATCCATGTGCCGTTTTGCCGCCGGTTGTGCTGGTTTTGCGCCTGCCGCACCCAGGGCACACAAAGCGACCGACCGGTGCAGGCCTATCTCGAAACCCTCAAATCGGAACTGGCCCTGCTGAAACAGGCATTGCCGCAGGGTGTGACGCTGAACCGCCTGCACTGGGGCGGCGGCACGCCGACGCTTGTTGGCCCCTTCCATGATGCAGGATCTGGCCGGCACGATATTCGATGTCGCCCCGCTTGGGCGAAAACGCCGAATTCTCGGTCGAAATCGACCCCAACGAAATCGATGAAGCGCGGCTTGATGCGCTGGCCGCGTCGGGCATGAACCGCGCCTCGATCGGGGTGCAGGATTTTGACGAGGAAATCCAGCAGACGATCGGCCGGATTCAGGGCTATGACGTCACCCGCGACGCCGCCGACATGATCCGCGAACGCGGCGTGGCCAGCCTGAACGCCGATATCCTGTTCGGCCTGCCGCATCAGACGCAGGAACGCATGACAACCTCGGTGCAGAAACTCCTGTCGCTCAACCCGGACCGGGTTGCGCTTTACGGCTATGCGCATGTGCCGTGGATGGCACGCCGCCAGTCGATGATCCCGTCCGATGCGCTGCCCACACCGCCGAACGGCTCGACCTGTTCGAAACCGCCCGCCGCCTGTTCATGTGGGACAATTACGAAGAAATCGGCATCGATCACTTCGCCACAAAATCCGACGGGCTCAGCCGTGCGAAAAAGGCCGGCACGTTGCGGCGCAACTTCCAAGGCTACACCGATGACACCTCCGATGTTCTGATCGGCGTCGGCGCGTCCTCGATCTCGCGCTTCCCGCAAGGCTATGCCCAGAACGCGCCCGCCACCTCGGCCCATACCGGCGCCATCCGCGACGGGCGGTTTTCCACCGCGCGCGGCCATGTGTTCAGCGATGACGACAAATTGCGCGCCCGCATGATCGAGGCGCTGATGTGCGATTTCCGCATTGATCTGGCCGATATCACCAACCGTTTCGGCACCAGCCAAAGCCAGGTGATGCAGATGCTGGACGGGGTCGCCACCCAGTTTCCCGATATGGTCCATGTCGATGAAACCGGCCTGTTCGTGCCCCCCAAGGCGCGCGCGCTGACACGCATGATGGCGCGCAGTCTGGATGCCTATGATCTTGACAAGGCAGGGCACAGTTCGGCCATCTGAACGGGGCGCAGCGCACCTCTTCATTTGTCCGGAAATACTCGAAAAATCCGGCGCGGACCCAGTGCGGGGCCCCCGCCTTAACGCGCCTTAACGCGCGGCCTTCATCAGCGCCTTGGTGTATTCGGTCTGCGGGCGCTCGAACAGTGTCTCCGCATCCCCGTATTCCACCACATCGCCCTGTTTCATCACCATCACCTTGTGCGACATAGCCCGCACGACGTTCAGATCGTGGCTGATGAACAGATAGGCCAGCCCGTATTTGGCCTGAAGATTGCGCAACAGATCGACGATCTGCACCTGCACGGTCATGTCCAGCGCCGATGTCGGCTCGTCCAGCACCAGCAGCTTGGGGCGCAGCACCATGGCGCGCGCGATGGCGATGCGCTGGCGCTGGCCGCCGGAAAACTCGTGCGGGTAGCGATCCATCGATGGCCGGATCAAGGCCGGTTTCCACCATCACCTCGGCCACCAGATCGCGCGGCGCGCGCGCCGGATCAACCTTGTGGATGGCCAGCCCTTCGGAAATGATCTGCGCGCAGGTCATGCGCGGGCTCAGCGATCCGAACGGATCCTGAAACACGATCTGCATGTCCTTGCGCAGGCGGCGCAATTCCCGTGTCGACCATTGGCGCACATCCTGATCCATAAAGGTAATCCCGCCCTCGGACGCGATCAGGCGCATGATACCCAGCGCCAGCGTGGTCTTGCCCGATCCGCTTTCGCCCACGATTCCAAGGGTTTCACCCGCCCGCACCGAAATGCTGGCATCATTCACTGCCTTGATATGGCCGACCGTACGCTTGAGCAGGCCGCGATGGATCGGGAACCACACTTTCAGATGCTCGGTGCGCGCGATCTCGGGCGCGTCTTGTGGCACCGGATCGGGCTGGCCCACCGCGTGGGCGCCCAACAGTTTGATCGTATAGGGATGTTGCGCATTTTCGAAAATCTCGGCCGTGGGGCCGGATTCGACGATTTCACCGTCTTTCATCACGCACACACGGTCCGCGATGCGCCGCACAATGCCCAGATCGTGGGTGATGAACAGCAGGCCCATGCCTTCGCTGTCTTTCAGCTCTTTCAACAGGTCCAGGATCTGCGCCTGAATGGTCACATCCAGCGCTGTGGTCGGTTCGTCCGCGATCAGGACATCGGGCTTGTTGGCCAGCGCCATGGCAATCATCACGCGCTGGCGCTGCCCGCCCGACAACTGGTGCGGATAGGCCCCCAGCCGGCTTTCAGGCTCGCGGATGCCCACCTTGGTCAGCAGTTCGACAATCCGGTCGCGCGCCGCCTGCCCCGTCAGCCCCTGATGCAGGGCAAGCGATTCCGTCAACTGCCGCTCCAGCGTGTGCAGCGGGTTCAGCGATGTCATCGGTTCCTGAAAAATGAAACTGATGTCGTTGCCGCGCACCTTGCGCAACAGCGCCTCGTCCGCGCCGATCATCTGTTGCCCGTCATAGGTGACGGAACCGCCGACAACCGCGCTGTCGCCCAGCAGCGAAACAGTGCTCAGCGCGGTGACCGACTTGCCCGATCCGCTTTCGCCGACAAGGGCAACGGTTTCGCCCCGTTCCAGCGCAAAGCTGACGCCGCGCACCGCATGGGTTTGCGCCCCGTCCTGCCGGAAGGACACGGTCAGGTTCTGCACGTCCAGCAACGCCGTCATGTAAATGTCTTTCGCGGATCAAAGGCATCGCGGATGCCTTCGAATATGAACACCAGCAGCGACAGCATCACCGCAAAGACGGTAAACGCGGTAAAGGCCAGCCACGGGGCCTGCAGGTTCTGTTTGGCCTGCAACGTCAATTCGCCCAGCGACGGGGAGGAGGCAGGCAAGCCGAACCCCAGATAATCAAGACTGGCCAGCGTGGCGATGGTGCCGGTCACGATAAAGGGCAGCATGGTCAGCGTCGCGACCATCGCGTTGGGCAGCATATGGCGGAACATGATGGTCATGTTGCCCACGCCCAGCGCCTTGGCCGCGCGCACATATTCCAGATTGCGCGCCCGCAGGAATTCGGCGCGCACCACGCCCACCAGACTGGTCCAGCTGAACAGCACCAGCAGAAACACCAGCAACCAGAAACTTCGCCCCAGCACCGCGAACATGATGATGATCACGTAAAGCGATGGTGTGGATGACCAGATTTCAATGATCCGCTGGAACACCAGATCCAGCCAGCCGCCGAAATACCCCTGCACCGCGCCCGCCGCGATGCCGATCAGCGATGCCGCCGCCGTCACCATCAGCGTGAACAGGATCGACAGGCGGAATCCGTGGATCACGCGGGCCAGAACATCGCGTTTGGTGTCATCCGTGCCCAGCCAGTTTTCCGCATTGGGCGGCAGCGGGGCCGCGCCGGGGCGGTCCACGGCGGTTTTGTAGGAATAGGGGATCGGCGGCCAGATCGCCCAGCCTTTTTCGATCGCTTCCCCGTCAACCACACCATCGGCGGCATCTTCGATCGTGGCTTCGGGATCATCCAGACATATCTCCAGCCCGCCGGTTTCGATCAGGCACGCCACTTCGGGATCGCGATAGATCGCCTCGGTCTGGAAATCGCCGCCAAATTCGGTTTCGGGATAGAATTTGAACACCGGCATGTAAAAATCGCCGCGATAGGACACAAGGATCGGTTTGTCATTGGCGATGAATTCGGCAAACAGCGACAGGCCGAACAGCACCGAAAAGATCATCAACGACCAATAGGCGCGCCGGTTGCGTTTGAAATTGCGCCAGCGGCGCTGGTTCAGCGGAGAAAGTGCCATTATCCCTCGCGCCGTTCGAAATCGATGCGCGGGTCCACCAGCACATACATGATGTCCGACAGAATGCCGACAACCAGCGAAATCAGCCCGAAGATGAACAAGGTGCCAAAGATCACCGGATAATCCCGCGCCACCGCCGCCTCGAACCCAAGGCGGCCCAGCCCGTCCAGCGAAAAGATCGTTTCAATGATCAGCGATCCGGCAAAGAACACGCCGATAAACACCGCCGGAAAACCGGCGATCACAATCAGCATCGCATTGCGGAATACATGCCCGTACAGAACCTGTCGTTCCGACAAGCCCTTGGCCCGCGCTGTCATCACATAGTGTTTCTTGATCTCGTCCAGAAAACTGTTCTTGGTCAGCAATGTCAGCGTGGCAAAGGCCGATATGGTCGAGGCCAGAACCGGCAGCGTGATGTGCCACGAGTAATCCACCACCTTGCCCCATGTGGACAGTTCGGAAAAATTGTCAGATGTCAGGCCGCGCAGCGGAAATATCTGCCAATATGATCCCCCCGCCAGCAGCACCAGCAACAGGATCGCGAACAAAAACCCCGGGATCGCATAGGCCACGATAATCGCACCGCTGGTCCATGTATCAAAGGGCGTGCCGTCCTTCACCGCCTTGCGGATGCCCAGCGGGATCGACACCAGATAGGCAATGATCGTCGACCACAGGCCAAGGGTGATCGACACGGGCAGCTTTTCCATCACCAGATCAATCACGCTGATCGAGCGGAAATAGCTTTGCCCGAAATCCAGCCGCATATAGTTCCACAACATATTGCCGAACCGTTCCAGCGGCGGCTTGTCAAAGCCGAATTCCTTTTCAAGCTGTTCGATAAATTCCGGCGGCAGCCCGCGCGCGCCGACATATTTGTCACTGGCGGCGAAATCGGTGGCGCCTGCATCGCCCGCACCCCCACCGGCAAAGCCGCCGAACACGTCACCTTCGCCCTGCGCGCGCGCAATGGCCTGTTCCACCGGCCCGCCCGGCACAAACTGGGTCAGCGTGAAATTCACCACCATGATGCCGAACAATGTCGGAATGATCAGCAGTAACCTGCGAAGGATATAGGCGCCCATGTGGCTGTACTTACCGCAGCGCGCCAGCGGCCTTCAAGGCCGCAGCCTTGTCGGCGTTGAACCACCAGAAATCCAGCTGGCCCAGCGCATAGGGCGGCAGGGGATCAGGGTATTCATACTGATCATAATAAGCGACCCAATAACTGTCATTGTACCAGACCGGGATCATGAAAAACTCATAGCGCAGGGCACGGTCCAGCGCGCGCAAGGACGCCTGTTCCTCTTCCGTGCTTTGCGCCTGCAACGATGCCTGAATGATCGCATCCACCATCGGGCTGGCCAGTCCGGCAGGGTTGAACAGCGATACAGCGGCATCTTCAGACCCGTAGCGTTGCATCAAACCGGTTCCAGTGCCCAGAAACGAGGCATAACTGTCAAACACCAGATCATAATCGCGGTCGCGTTCGCGCAGCGTGTATTGCGCAGGGTCGACCTTTTCCAGAACCGCATCCAGCCCCATCGCCGTCAGGTTGGACATGAAATTTTCGATCACACCGCTTAACGTGCCATCCGATGCCGTGTTGAACAGCAATGTCACGCGCAACGGGCGGCCTGACGCATCGCGCCGTTTGCCATCGCTGCCCACGGCCCATCCGGCCTCGTCCAGCATCTTCATCGCGGCGCGCAGGTTGCGCCGGTCGACCAGACGGTCGGGTTTGGACGTGTGCGGCATGACCGCCGGTTCGCTCAGCAGTTCGGGCGGGATGATATCGCCCAGCGATTGCAGGAATGCCAGTTCATCCCCTTCCGGCACGCCGGTGGCCATCAGCGGTGTATCCTGCGTGAACGATGCCCGCTGTTTGAACAAGCCCGTATTGCAGGGATTCGTTGGTCCATTCAAAGTTGAACCCCAACGCGATCGCCTGACGCACCCGTTTGTCTTTCAGCACCTCGCGCCCAAGGTTGAACACGATACCGGACGGGGTGGGCGGCGTGCCGTCGGGCAGCTCGGTCTTGACCACCTCGCCCTTGGCCACACGCGGAAAATCATAGGACGTGGCCCATTTCTTGGAATCGCCCTCGGTGCGGAATGTGTATTCGCCCGCCTTGAACCCTTCGAACGCCGATGTGTCATCGCCGAAATATTCGATGCGGATGCGATCGAAATTGTTGCGGCCCACATTGAACGGCAGATCGTTGCCCCAATAGTCAGGGTTGCGTTTGTAAACGATGCGCCGGTTGATATCGACGCTGTCGATCATGTAGGGGCCGGACCCCGGCGATGTTTCCATGCGGCTTTCATCCAGCCGCGCGCCGGTTTCTTCGAACCATTTTTTCGACCAGACCGGCACGCCGCCCACCTGATCAATCAGGCTGCGGCGCGAAATATCTTCGGTAAAGTAAAACTTGATCGTGTGGTCATCCAGCACTTCGGCCTTGGGAATCCGCTTTTTCACCGCCGCCGCGTAAGATGGCAGGCCCTGTTCCAGCAACAGGTTGTGGCTGAACAACACGTCATGCGCCGTCACCGGTGTGCCGTCGGAAAACCGCGCCTCTTTGCGCATGTAAAAGATCACCCAGTCCTTGGACGCGGGGTATTCCAGACGTTCGGCCAACAATCCATAGCCTTCGCCATAGGTATCGGCGGGTACGGTTGCACCGGACGGCCCGTCGCCCAAAAGGCTTTCATACATCATCCAGCTTAACTGCCCGCGCCGCCCCTTGCGCGAATAGGGGTTCATCGAATCAAACGTGCCCAGCGCGGCAAACGAAATCTCGCCGCCCTTGGGCGCATCGGGGTTCACATAATCAAAATGCGTGTAGTCCGCCGGATAGGTCAGATCGCCATAAAACGAATAACCGTGGGACACGATCATCTCGTCGCTTTGCGCGGCCACCTGTTTGCCCCAGATCACCAACGCCGCCAGCATGATGCCCGCCGTCAAAAACGCCCTTGCGCGAAGATCGGGCAGGGCTTTGGCGCGTACGCGGGATCGGGTCATGGGGGTTTCCTTTGTCCTGTCGGGTGGTCGCAGCTCGTCCTGCGTTATCATCTATCTAAGCTAAAGGGCGCGCTTGCCAATATTCAAGACCCAAGGCGCGCGATACAAGCGGATTTGACCGGTTGCGACACACGCAAATGAAAAAGGCCGCCCTTGCGTCTGCAAAAGCGGCCCCAATTCTGTCTGATCCGAAGATCAGTTGTCCAGACTGTCAAGATAGGCAATCAGATCGGCCCGGTCCTGCGGCTTTTTCAAACCGGCAAATGCCATTGTGGTTCCGGGTGCGTAATCTTTGGGCTTTTCAAGGAACCCGTCCAGATTTTCCGGTGTCCACGCACCGTCCATGCTGGCCAGCGTATCGGAATATCCAAAGCCGTCTGCCGCCGCTTTCTCCCGGCCAACCACACCATAAAGGTAGGGGCCTGTGCCGTTGGCGCCTTGCTCAAGCTTGTGGCACGCACTGCATTTTCTGAAAACGCCAGCGCCTTTTTCGATATCCGCCGACGCCATCAGCTCTTCAAAGCTGGGTCCGGCTTCTTCGGTTGCGCCGCCTTCTTCGTCGCCGGTTTCAATCACATAGGATTGATCGTGGTGCCCATGATCTCCGTAAAGGATATCTGCCGCCCACTTGCCCAGAAGAAAGACCAGAAGAGCCGCACAAAGGCCGCCGGCGATTTTAGTGAACGTCATCGTGTCGAGCATTGATCCGCATTCCATAAACTGCTTTTGCGCGTATCTATTGCTTCCCCTTGGCTGTGGCAAGGTGTAGTTACCGCGACCAAACGCCCACCGGTCAGTTTCCGGGGCGCGATTGCACAGGAAAGAGGGCAGGATGACCCATAAAATTGCGTTTCAGGGCGAACCCGGCGCCTATTCACACGAGGCATGCCGCAATGCACGCCCCGATATGGAAGCATTGCCCTGCCGTACGTTCGAGGATGCAATTTCGGCGGTCGCGACTGGCGAAGCGGAACTGGCGATGCTGCCGGTCGAAAATTCGACCTACGGGCGCGTGGCCGACATTCATTCCCTTTTGCCCCAATCCGGCCTGCACATCATCGAAGAGGCTTTTGTGCGCGTGCACATCAACCTTCTGGCCCTGCCGGGTACAAAACTGGCCGATGTCAAAAGCGCGATGAGCCATACAGTGCTGCTGGGCCAGTGCCGCAAGTTTCTGGAACAGCACGGTATCCACCGTGTCACCGGCGCGGATACCGCCGGATCGGCCAGACAGGTCGCGCTGGCGGGGGATCCGGAAATGGCCGCGCTGGCATCCGAACTGGCCGGTGATATTTACGGCCTGGATGTTCTGGCCCGCCATATCGAGGACCAGGGAAACAACACCACCCGATTTCTGATCATGTCGCGCAACGCAGATACATCGCGGCGTGGCGACCACGGGATGATCACCAGCTTTGTCTTTCAGGTCCGCAACATTCCCGCCGCGCTTTACAAGGCGATGGGCGGGTTTGCGACAAACGGCGTCAACATGACCAAACTGGAAAGCTATATGGTGGGCGGATCGTTCACCGCGACCCAGTTTTACGCCGATATCGAAGGCCACCCCGATGATCCCAACGTCAAACTGGCGCTGGACGAACTTGATTACTTTACCGACATGCTGGAAATTCTGGGTGTCTATCCGGCAGATCCCGGACGGTACTGATCAATGGGTTTGAACGGCCGTATTGTGGCGGTCTTCAATCACCTTGGCATAATCGGCCACCCGCTGTTTGAACCGCATTGTCAGGTTTGACTTGGCCAGTTTCAGCGATTGCACCAGCAGTCGCGCCGACAGGTTCTTCGGCTTAAGCTCCAGCGCGACCGACAGCCGCGTGCGACCCCGTGACAGCGCCATCAAATCCATCGATAGCGCGCCTTCGATGCCTGCCGATTTCGACTGGAACAACAGGCAATTGGGCCGGTCATATTCGACCAGCGTGATTTCCAGATCGCGCGGCTTGCCGCGCATTGTAAACGCGGCTTTCCACTGCATCCCGACCGCAGGCGCCTTAAAGTCATCAACGCGGCGCACATCTGCACCCCGACGCAACGCATTGCGTTCGTAAACGTCGAAATCCGATAGCATTTCGAACACCTGATCAATCGGTGCGTCGATGTCTTCTCTGGTCGAAAATTTCATAGCCCGCCCGGTGGTGTCTCAAGCGGTGGTCAAATCTGACCGCCCCCCGCGCCCTTTAGTCCCTGACGCCAATGTTGCCTCAATCCAGCGAATCCGCAAGCCAGTTTCGCAAAAGAAAATGCGCGATCGACCCTTTGCGCGCCGGATGCAGCTTGGCATGGGTTCCGGCAAACGCGTCCATCATCTCTTCGCGCGACACCCACAGCGCATCCTCGATTTCAAGCGGATCAATCGTAATGTCACGGCTGGTCGCAACACCGGCACAGCCAAACATCAGCGACGCGGGAAACGGCCATGGCTGGCTGGCCAGATAGGTCACGTCGCCCACATCTATGCCTGCTTCTTCCTTGACCTCGCGGCGCACGGCCGCCTCAAGCGTTTCGCCCGGTTCGACAAATCCGGCCAGCAGCGAATACATGCCCTCCGGCCAGCCCGGAGACCGCCCCATCAGAACCGCATTGCCATAGGTGATCAGCATGATCACCACCGGATCGGTGCGCGGAAAATGGTGCGCACCACAGGCCGGACAATCGCGTTGCCATCCGGCATTGGCCATGTCGGTCGCAGCGCCGCATTTGGCGCAGAACGGGTGGATCTCGTGCCACGCGAACACGGCCTTGCCGGTGGCGGCCAGTTCTGCATCGCGCGGCGAAAGGCGGGTCATCACCCCGCGCAGTTCGGCGAATACATGGTCGGGTGGCAAAAGCGGATGGTGCTGTTCTGTGGGGTCGAAAAACGCACCCATCTTGGCTTCGTCCACGTCCTTTGGCTGCCAACCGTCCAGCACACAGGCAAACACCGCGTGCCCGTCCTCGCGGCCCAGAAACACCCGTTCGTCCGATGCCTGATCCAGAACCGGATGGTCCAGCGCCAATCGCGCCACCCCGTCGCGCCCTTTTCCGCACAGCAGCGGTTTTCCGCGCCAAAACAGGATTGCGCGCGCCAGCGGATCGGCAGCCGCCATCGCCAGTTCGGTCACATTGGTGCGCAATTCGCCCGCACGATCCAACCCCGAACCACCGAATGTTACTGTTTCTGCCTGTTTCATGCCGCGCCTGTCCGAAAACCGATTTGTCTAGGGCATCGCATGCACGGCACCGGTGTGCAATGGCGGCGCGATTGTATCTGTTTTCACACATGCGCGCGGCTTTCTGCGCCGGTGCGCTTTCCCCGCCCGCCCCAAAGTACTAAACCTAAAGTTGTATTTTAAGAAATTGATTGTTACCGGACATATCATGCCCTCCAATCCCCCCATTCTGCGACTGCGCGTGTTGGCAACGACCGATCTGCATCTGCATCTGATGGCCTATGACTATTACAACGACAGGCCCGATGATGCGGTCGGGCTGGTGCGCACGGCCACATTGATCCGGCAGGCCCGATCCGAGGCAGAGGATCAGGGCATGTCCGTTGTGCTTCTGGACAATGGCGATTTTCTGGAAGGCACACCCATGGCCGATGTGCTGACCCGGTCGCAGGGGCCACACCCGCTGATCGCCGCGATGCACGCACTGGGGTACGACGCGGCGACGCTGGGCAATCATGATTTCGATTTCGGGCTGGATTATCTGGATCGGGTTCTGGCACAGGCACAGTTTCCCATCCTGTCCAGCAATGCCACACGCCTGCACGCGCCGGCGTGGCCCGATCATGCCCTGCTGTCGCGCACCATCACAGACCAGAACGGGCACCCCCATACACTCCGTATCGGCATAGTCGGACTGTTGCCGCCACAGGTCATGCAATGGAACCGCCAAATCCTGTCCGGTCAGATCGCGGTGCGGGATATCGTGCCTGCCGGGGTTGAAACGGCGCGCGCCCTGCGGCGCGGCGGGGCCGATCTGGTGATCGCATTGGCCCATACCGGTATTGCCGATCCGCGCAACGGGCCAAACCCCGAAAACGCGGCGCTGGAGCTGGCAAAAACCGCCGATATCGATACGCTGATCGCAGGGCATACACATCTGCACCTGCCCGGCCCCGATCACGCCGGCTGGCCCGATGTTGATGCGCAAAGCGGGACATTGGGCGCTGTTCCGGCGCTGATGCCGGGGGCGCGCGGTTCGGTTCTGGGGGTGATGGATCTGACGCTGGAACAGACGGAAACCGGCTGGCGCGTCGCGCAGCACCGCAGCGCATTGCGCCCGATCGCGCGCCGCACGCCTTCGGGCCGAACGCGCGCAAACGTGGCAGATGATGCGCCCTTGTCACGCCTTTTTGCACCGTATCACGCCAAAACGCTGACGCGGATGCGCGCCCGTGTCGGGCAGACCGACACCAAGCTGCACAGCTACTTTACACCTCTGATGCCATCGGATGCGCTGGCGCTTGTGGCGCGCGCGCAAGCCCGAACCGTGCGCGCGGCCCTTGACGGTACAGAAGCGGGCGGATTGCCCCTGCTTTCGGCGGTCGCCCCGTTCAAAACCGGCGGGCGCGCAGGGCCGCTGAACTACACCGACATTCCTGCAGGCCCGCTGCTGCAACGCCATGTCGCCGATCTTTATGTGTTTCCCAACCGCCTGTCCGCGATCCGGATCAGCGGCGTCACTCTGGCGGACTGGCTTGAAATGTCGGCGCTATGTTTTCACAGCCCTGTGCCAAACACCCCCACCGCGCAACCGCTGCTGGTGCGCGATTATCCGATGTATAATTTCGATGTGATTTACGGGGTAAGCTATGAAATCGACCTGCGCAGCCCGGCGCGGTTTTCACCGGATGGCCTGTTGCGCGACCCTGCGGCACGGCGCATCTGCAATCTGCGCTGGAACGGCACAGCCGTCACGCCGAATCAGTCCTTTGTCGTTGCGGTCAACAGCTATCGCGCGGGTGGCGGCGGGCAATTTCCCGGCCTTGCGGCCGCACCTGTTATCTATAATTCCAACAAAACAGTGGTCGATTGCATCCTGCAAGACCTGAAGACCGCGGCACCGGACATCCTGCCGTGGCCCGCCCCTTGGGCGCTGCGCCCGCTTGGCGGAACACATGCCGTGTTTGAAACCGGCCCCGGCGCAATGGCGCATCTGGATGACATCGCCAGCTTTGCGCCCGTCCCGCTGGGCCTGAACGATCAGGGTTTCCTGACGTTGCGCCTCACGCTTTAGGCCCGCGCTGTGGCGCCGCTTGCGAATCTGCGCCCGCATGCCTATATCCACGGTCGAGAGGTTGGCGCGGGCAGGCGCCTCGCCAACCTGGTCAGATCCGGAAGGAAGCAGCCATAACGAGCCCCGCTTGGGTCGTTGTCAGCCTCTCACCTCGCAACGCCGCAGACATGGCGCTGCCTGTCACGGTCACGTTGCTCCGGACAATCCGGACACCCGAACAAAACTACTGCGCCGCATCACCGATCAGATCGGGCCACATCGCAGCATTGCGTTTGCGGAACACCGCCAGATGGCCAACCGTGTCCAACCCGTACTCTGCCGGATCAAGCACGCTGTGCTCTACAGCGCAATGCGCATATTTTTCGGCCAACCGCGCCACAATCGCGGGCGGGACAACCGCATCATCGGACACCGCAACAAGGCGCATCGGCGCGCCGCACCTGTCCCAGCGCGGCGCTGGCAGGGTTCCGTGCGCAATCCGGTCAACGAAATAGCTGCGCGATGTGCACCACCGCCGCCACTGCCAATAGACACCGGCGGGCAGGTCCTCACCAAACCCCAACATTCGCCCCGGAAGGTAGCCCAAAACCTTGGTGAGCACGGGAAAATGCCCGTGCCAGAACAGGCGGGCAAGCCCCTGATAGGGCCAGGGGTGATCACTGGTGTGAACAAAGCCCGAGGCCACCGCGACAACCCGTTCGATATCTTCAATGCCGCGCTGCATCGGCAATGTCATCGCCCCAAGCGAATGGCCCAGCACCCAGAGCGGCATGTCGGGGCACAGGGCGCGCGCGGCATCCCGCGCCGCTGGCTGATCCACCAGCGCCCAGCCTTCCATCGTGGCATCCGAATCGCGCAGCGACCCTTCCAAAGACGCCCCGAAATCCTGATAATCATAGGTCAGAACAGCCAGATTCTGTGTCTCGGCCAGCCAATGCGCAAAATCGCGATAATAGGTTTGCTTAACTCCGGTCGCCCCGTTCAGAACCAGCACCGCACGGGGCCGTTTTGCGGGCTTGAAAAACGTCCCGCCCAGAACATGCCCGCCCGCCTTGAACGTGACCTGCATAACCCGAACTTCGTCGTCGCCCGCGCCAGACCTGTCTTGGGGCTGCCCGATTGCCGTGATCAGCATGTTGCATGTCCTTTTCGCAAGCGTCAGAAATAGACCGTTCGGTCTAATAACATCACTAGACCAATCAGTCTAGCGCCAATATACTCGCGCCATGCCTCATGCCCCCAACTCTACCGCGCAGCGTCTGACCGTCACGGCCGCCCAACTGTTCCAGCAAAAGGGATATCACGGCGTCGGTCTGGCCGAGATTCTGAACACGGCCAAGGTGCCGAAGGGGTCGCTTTACCATCACTTTCCCAATGGCAAACCCGATCTGGCGCTTGCCGCCGCCGATTGGGCGTCCGGGCTGATGCTGGGCGTGATCGAGGATGCGTTCAACCATGCCCCCAGCTTTGAAGACGGGGCCCGCACCCTGTGTTACAAACTGGCCAAACTGTTCGATCTCAGCGGACAGCAGGCGGGATGCCCGGTGTCGGCCACCCTGTTTGATGCGCCTGACAACGATGAATTCCGCGATCGCGCCGCCACATTGTTCGAAAGCTGGATAGATGCGGGCGAACGCCACGCCGTGCGTCTGGGCATTGATCCCGCGCAGGCCCGCGCACGCGCAGAACAGATGTTCGCCGTTATTCAGGGCGGTTGGACGCTGGCCCGCGCGCGCCGGTCATCGGATGCGCTCAGGACTCTGGCCGCTATGTTTGAACCTCCGTCATAGGTTGGCAGCGCCGAACGTATCGCATTGCGACAAGTCCCCGCTTTGATACCCGCGTGCAAACCATCCCGCGCGCTGCTTGGATGTTCCGTGTGTAAACGTATGCGGGCGCGGCACCTGTCCGGCCTGACGCTGTAGATGATCATCCCCGATGCGGGCGGCGGCATTCAACGCTTCGTCAATATCGCCGGGTTCCAGCAATTCGCCGACTTGGTTCGCCCACACCCCCGCCAGACAATCGGCCTGCAATTCCAAGCGCACGGTCAGCGCGTTCGCCTCGACCTTGGTCGCCTGACGGCGGGCCTGTTCCAGCGGTGCCAGAATGCCCAACTGGTTCTGCACATGGTGCGCCACCTCGTGTGCGATCACATAGGCGGCGGCAAAATCGCCCCCTGCCCCCATCTGGCGCTGCAAGACCACAAAGAAATCGGTGTCCAGATAGGCCTTTTGATCCAGCGGGCAGTAAAACGGGCCGGTCGCACCGGACGCACCGCCACAGGGGCTTTGCGTGACGCCCGAAAACAGCACCAGCACGGGCGGTGTATAGTCACGGTCAAGCTGGTTGGCGAAAATATCGTCCCAGACCTCTTCGGTTGTCGCCAGAACCCGC
The DNA here is from genome assembly GCA_963765555.1 of uncultured Alphaproteobacteria bacterium. Lineage (GTDB taxonomy): Bacteria > Pseudomonadota > Alphaproteobacteria > Rhodobacterales > Rhodobacteraceae > JL08. Next base: position 461,000 of record CAVXWX010000012.1, on the reverse strand, counting down.
GTGGAAAAATCCGCCGCCTGATCCTGTTCTGCCGATGTGGCCTGTGATTGCGACGGTGCGGCGGTCTGATTCAGCAACGGGGTTACATCAATGCCTGCAAAATACCCGATCGCCAGAATAATCAGCACGCCAAACAGGCCAATACCCCCGCCGCGCCGCCTGCCACCCGCGCGTCGCCGGTCATCCACATTCCGGCTGGATTTCACACCCCGTAGTCGCATCACACCATCCTTGCAGTCGCCTTTGCCGTCAGCATACCGCGACTGGTCGCACCGGTGAAAGGATAATTCGACGCAGCGCCGGTGGACGCGGCGTGCGCCCCGCTTTACCCTACCGCATTGATGCGAATCCCAATGGCAGGCCCATGACCGAAGACACCCCGACAGCCTATCGCGTTCTGGCGCGCAAATACCGGCCCGAGACCTTTGTCGATCTGGTCGGACAGGAGGCCATGGTCCGCACGCTGAAAAACGCGTTCGAAGCGGACCGGATCGCGCAGGCGTTCATCATGACGGGCATCCGCGGCACCGGCAAAACCACAACCGCACGGATCATCGCCAAGGGCATGAACTGCATCGGGCCGGACGGCACCGGCGGCCCCACCACCGACCCCTGCGGCCAATGCGAACATTGCGTGGCCATCATGGAAGGCCGCCATGTGGACGTGATGGAAATGGATGCCGCCAGCCGCACCGGTGTCGGCGACATCCGCGAAATCATCGATTCCGTGCATTATCGCGCCGCCTCGGCCCGCTACAAGATCTATATCATCGACGAAGTGCACATGCTGTCCACCTCGGCCTTCAACGCGCTTGTTGAAAACGCTGGAAGAACCGCCCGCCCACGTCAAATTCATCTTTGCCACCACCGAAATCCGCAAGGTGCCGGTGACGGTTCTGTCGCGCTGCCAGCGCTTTGATCTGCGCCGGATCGAACCCGAAGACATGATCGCCCTGATGCGCAAGATCGCCGCCGGTGAAGGCGCCGAGATCACCGATGATGCGCTGGCGCTGATCACCCGCGCCGCCGAAGGATCGGCGCGCGATGCCACATCGCTGCTGGATCAGGCGATATCGCACGGCGCGGGCGAAACCACCGCCGATCAGGTGCGCGCCATGCTGGGGCTGGCCGATCGCGGGCGGGTGCTGGACCTGTTCGACATGATCATGCGCGGCGATGCCGCCGCCGCACTGGAAGAACTGGGCGCCAATATGCCGACGGCGCCGACCCGATGGCGGTGCTGCGCGATCTGGCCGAGATCACCCACTGGATTTCCGTGGTCAAGATCACCCCCGATGCCGCCGACGACCCCACCGATCAGCCCTGATGAACGGGTGCGCGGCGTGCAGATGGCCGAAGATCTGCCGATGCGCGCACTGACACGCATGTGGCAGATGCTGCTCAAGGCGCTGGACGAGGTCGCCGCCGCACCCAATGCCATGATGGCCGCCGAAATGGCCGTGATCCGCCTGACCCATGTGGCCGACCTGCCCAGCCCCGAAGACCTTGTGCGCAAGTTGCAAGACACGCCTGTTCCACCGGCATCGGCGCCGGCACCTGCGGGCGGGGGCACACCTGTCACCGGTGCCGCGCCGGTGTCCGGCGGGGGCCAGACACATGCCACAGCAACCACCGGCGCCCCGTCATCCGGCGGTGGCGGCGGTCCGGTCGCGGCCCTTGCTCCGCAGGGCGACGCGGCACTGGCCCGCTATCCCAGCTTTGACCATGTGGTCGACCTGATCCGCGCCAACCGCGATGTGAAACTGCTGGTCGAGGTCGAAACCACCCTGCGACTGGCCCAGTACCAACCCGGCCGGATCGAATTTGTGCCCACCGATGCCGCCCCTGCCGATCTGGCGCAACGCTGGGCCAGCGGCTGCAATTGTGGACCGGCAACCGCTGGGCCGTCACCGTCGTGAACGACAGGCGGCGCGCCGACCATCGCCGATCTGCGCGATGCCGACGGAAAACGCGCTGCAAGGCGCAGGCGCAGGCGCACCCGCTGGTTCAGGCCGTTCTGGCGCACTTTCCAAAGGCGCGGATCACCGATATCCGCACCCCCGACCAGATCGCCGCCGAGTGTCGAGGTCGAGGCCCTGCCCGAAGTCGACGACGAATGGGACCCGTTCGAAGACGACTGATGTACATTGCCAGATGCCCGCCCCCTTGTAGCACGCCCCCCGCGCGCGTATCTCTGGCCCGAACGAACCGTATCAAACAGGAGAGTACTACAATGCTCAAAGGATTAGGCGGCATTGGCGACATGGCCAAGATGATGAAGGCCGCGCAGGAAATGCAGACCAAGATGGCGCAGCTGCAGGAAGACATGCACAAGCATCATCGTCACCGGCGAAAGCGGCGCCGGTCTGGTCAAGGCCACCTGCACCGCCAAGGGCGAATTGAAGACGCTGGATATCGACCCGTCGATCTTCAACGGCGACGACAAGGAAGTGGTCGAAGACCTGATCCTGGCCGCGATCAAGGACGCGCAATCCAAGGCAGCGGACAAGGCACAGGAAGAAATGGGCAAGCTGACCGAAGGCATGGGCCTGCCCAAAGACATGAAGCTGCCGTTCTAGATCGCGGTCTTGCCGCCAGACGCGCCCGCGCAGGAACATCCAAGTTGAGCAGCACAAAAGACATCGACGCCCTGATCGAGCTGATGGCCAAGCTGCCCGGGCTTGGCCCCCGCTCGGCGCGCCGTGCGGTGCTGCACCTGATCCGCAAGCGCGCCTTGTTGCTGACGCCGCTGGCCGATGTCATGCAGATCGTCGCCGCCACGGCCCGCGAATGCCTGAATTGCGGCAATGTCGGCACGCACGGACATCTGCGATATCTGCACCAGCGAAAAGCGCGCCAACGGCGAGATTTGCGTGGTCGAGGATGTCGCCGATCTGTGGGCGATGGAACGCGCCGCCGTGTTCAAGGGGCGCTATCACGTTCTGGGCGGCACCCTGTCCGCGCTGGACGGGATCGGCCCTGACGACCTGCGCATTCCCCGCCTGCTGGACCGCGTGCACAGCGAAAACATCAGCGAAGTGATCCTTGCCCTCAACGCCACGGTCGATGGCCAGACCACCGCCCATTACATCGCCGACCAGCTGGATGGCACCGGTGCGCCGTCACCTCGCTGGCGCAAGGCGTGCCGATCGGAGGAGAGCTGGACTATCTCGATGACGGCACGATTTCGGCAGCGCTCAGGGCGCGCAAGGCAATCTGAAACGAAAAAGCCCCGGCGCTGTTACACCGGGGCTTTTTGTAGTCACGTTCAAAACGCTCTTAACGGTTGTCGTCGTCATCCTCGTCGTCCCCGCCCGCAGGCAGGTTGAACAGGCTGTCGGCATCGACCAGGGCGGCGTCTTTGTCGTCCTCGTCCTCTGCCTCGTCCGACGCGCCCCCGCCCAGCGTGAAGGTCTCAAGCCCTTCAATCGCGGTTGGCATTTTCGGTTCCGGCTCTCCGCCCAGCGACTGTTCGGTGCTGACCAGCTTGCGGCGCTCGTCATCGCTCATCAATTCGCCGCTTGCGGCTTTCTTGGCGGCGGCTTTCTGAACGGCGGCGTCCAGTTCGGATTGTTTGCACAGGCCCAGTGCCACCGGATCGATCGGCTGGATATTCGAAATGTTCCAGTGCGTGCGTTCGCGAATGGCCTGAATCGTCGGCTTGGTCGTGCCCACCAGCTTGGACACTTGCGCATCGGTCAGCTCGGGGTGGAACTTCACCAGCCACAGGATCGATGCTGGCCGGTCCTGCCGTTTCGACAGCGGCGTATAACGTGGCCCGCGGCGCTTTTCCTCGCCCTCGGCAGCGGCGTTGAACTTCAGCTTCAGCGCATGCAGCGGGTTGGTTTCCGCAGCGGTGATTTCTTCTTGCGTCAACTGGTTGTTCGCAATCGGATCAAACCCTTTCACGCCGGTCGCCACATCGCCATCGGCAATGCCCTGCACTTCCAGTTCGTGCATGCCGACGAAATCGGCGATCTGTTTGAAACTGATGGTGGTGTTGTCAACCAGCCAGACGGCGGTCGCCTTGGCCATAAGCGGTTTTGCCATGTCACGTCTCCTTACGCATATCTTCCCCGATGCCTGAAACAGGCGGCCCCGGGATCGGGACGGGTTACCATTGTGGGGGAACTTGCAGGCTGTATAGTCGGGCTTGCACGATAAGGAAAGAGCAGAATGCGCTGGCTGTTGGTCTGGATCACACTCGCCTCGGGCGCCGTTGCGGATGGCGAAAAAGCGGGGGAATTCGACTATTACGTCCTGTCGCTTAGTTGGTCGCCGAACTGGTGCGCGCTGCAAGGTGATGCGCGCAAGTCCGATCAATGCGATGCGCGCCACGATCACGGCTGGATATTGCACGGGCTCTGGCCGCAATACCATCGCGGCTTTCCCAGCCTGTGCCGGCAGCACAGAACGCCCCCCGACACGGAGCATGACAAACGATATGGCCGATATCATGGGCACCAGCGGCCTCGCATGGTACCAGTGGAAGAAACACGGCACCTGTTCAGGGCTTTCTGCCAGCGCCTATTACGCCCTGTCACGCGAGGCTTATGAACGCATCACCCGCCCGCCGGTGTTCCGCGGCCTTGATCAGGCGGTCCGCCTGCCCGCCTCGGTGGTCGAAGACGCCTTCCTCGCGTCCAACCCCGGGCTGGAGCGTGATATGATCACCATCACTTGCAAGAACAACCACATTCAAGAGGCGCGTCTGTGCCTGTCCAAATCGCTTGACCCTGTGCCCTGCGGTCAGGACGTGGTGCGCGACTGCACGTCAAAAAACGCGCTGTTCACACCGGTGCGCTGATCACAGCCGCTCAAACAGGGGCACAACACCCGTCTTCATTTGTCCCGAAATACTCGATCCCTACACCGTCAACACCGTGCTGCCCGTGGTCTTGCGCGCCTCCAGCGCTTCATGCGCCTTCTGCACCTCGTCCAGCGCAAAGCGCTGATCGATGCGGATGGTCACCTCGCCCGATTGCACCTTGGAAAACAGATGCCGCGCCATCGCCTGACAGGTGTCGTGATCCCCGATATGGGTAAACAGCGTCGGGCGGGTGATTTTCAGCGATCCCTTGGCCCCCAGTATTCCAACACTGAACGGCGGCACCGGGCCGGAGGCATTGCCGAACGAAATCATCATGCCCAGCGGCTTCAGACAGTTCAGCGATCCCTCGAACGTATCGGCCCCCACCGCATCCATCACCACATCCACACCTTTGCCACCTGTGATCTCGCGCACCCGGGCGGCAAAATCCTCGGTCCGGTAGTTGATGCAGTGATGTGCGCCATGCTCCAGCGCCAGTGCGCATTTTTCATCCGAACCGGCGGTGCCGATCAATGTGATCCCTTCCGAGCGCGCCCACTGGCACGCAATCAGCCCGACACCGCCCGCCGCCGCGTGAAACAGAACCGTATCGCCCTTGTTCAGCGGGGTGGTGCGGTGGAACAGGTATTCGACCGTCATGCCCTTCAGCATCATCGCCGCGCCCTGTTCGAATGTCAGATCATCCGGCAGCGGGCAGACCTGCGCCGCCGACATCACGCGCGCCTCGCAATAGGCACCGGGCGGGGTGGCGGCATAGGCGGCGCGGTCCCCGACCTTCAGATGGGTCACGCCCTCGCCCACGGCCTCGATCACACCGGCGGCTTCCATCCCCAGCGCATGGGGCAGGTCCAGCGGATACAGTCCGGTGCGCTGGTAGATATCGATAAAATTCAGCCCGCAGACCTTGTGGGCAATCCGTACCTCGCCGGCAGCAGGCTCGCCCACGGGCCGCTCGACCAGCGCCATATTTTCCGGTCCGCCAAACGCGTCGATCATCACTGTTTTTGCCATGGTGTCCTCCTTTTTGTGGCGTCGCTCAGGCCACGTTCAGCACGATTTTTCCGATATGGGTGCTGCTTTCCATCCGCTCGTGTGCGGCAATCACATCGGCCAGATCAAATTCGCTGTCCATCACCGGGGCAATCTGGCCGGTCGCCAGCATCGGCCACACGGCTTCGCGCAGATCGGATGCAATGCGCGCCTTGGCCAGATCGCTTTGCGGGCGCAATGTGCTGCCGGTGATCGTCAGGCGGCGCATCATCATCTGGGCAAAGTTCAGTTCGACCTTCGGCCCCTGCAAAAACGCGATCTGGACCAATCGTCCGTCATCCGCCAGCGCCGAAATATTGCGCGGGATGTAATCGCCCCCGACCATATCAAGGATCAGATGCGCGCCGCCTTCTTCCTTCATAACCGGGACAAAATCATCGTCGCGGTAATTGATCGCCCGTTCCGCCCCCAGCGCCAGACAGGCTTCGCATTTTTCGTCCGATCCGGCGGTGGTGAACACCCGCGCACCGAACGCGTGGGCCAGCTGGATCGCGGTTGTGCCAATGCCCGACGATCCGCCATGCACCAGAAACCGTTCCCCCGCGATTAACCTGCCACGGGTGAACACGTTGGAAAAGACGGTGAAAAAAGTCTCGGGCAGGCAGGCGGCCTGTTTCAGGTCCATGCCGTGCGGTACGGGCAGGCAATGCGCCGCCGGTGTGGTGACATATTCGGCATAGCCGCCACCGGGCAACAGGGCGCACACCTCGTCGCCGATCTGCCAGTCCGAAACACCCGCGCCCAGCGCGACAATTTCACCCGATGCTTCCAGTCCGGGCAGGTCGCTGGCGGTGGGCGGTGGTGCATAGGCCCCTGCGCGCTGCAACGCGTCGGGCCGGTTCACCCCCGCATAGGCCACACGGATCAGCACATCGCCATAGCCCGGTTCCGGCATCGGCCGGCTGGTCATCTGCAACACGTTGGGGCCACCCGGTTCGGTGATTTCAATCGCACGCATGGTCTGTTTCATGGGTGGCACGCTCCTGTCGTTTTGCGATGTCTTAGCATCGCGCGCCCATCAGTGAAACGGGGGATTGTGCTATCGGGGCGCGGTCCAGCTTCCCGGCAGGTTCACGTCGGGCATTTTCGCCGGCGCGCGCACCTTGCCCAGCGCCCACAGCGGACCGGCCAGCAACCGCTTCAGCGCCGGATTGCTGTTCACCTGCGCCTTGAACTTTTCAAACTGCATGACGTTTTCAATCCGCCGGTCCAGAAACGCCCATGTGGCCTGATGATCAACCGAATCATCGCCCAGCCAATACAGCACGGTGGAACTGTAGACGCCGCTTAACGTGGCGCGTTTGGTGTACCAGTTCACATCGTCGGATGTGTCGCCCAGCGCCGTCCAGATCTTGTCGCACGTGTCCCAGACCGCCTTGGCCCCGTCGGCGGCATGATGGGGCAGCGCAAACAGGGTGGCGCCGCGACGCACCGCTTCCTTGTCTTCGATCGCTTCCAGCCGCAACCGCACCGCCAGTGCGATTTTGTCACGGAATTTCAAATCACTCATGTCCGCCGATGCCAGACGGGCCAGCATTTCAGCGTCTCCAGCGGCATGAAAGGCCAGCGCCAGATCAATTGCGCCACGCGGGAACATCGCCCGCGCCTCGCTCGCGTCCATGCCGGTGTCCGCAATCGCGGCCTTCAGCGTCGCCTCGGACCAGCCGTCAAACGGCACATGGGTCAGGGCCGCCGCCAGCAGTTTCGCCTTTGCATCATCCTGTAACGGTCCGGTCATTTCGTGCTCCTGCGTGGTGTTCGACAATACTAGACAACATAGGGGCGCTTTGCTATACGGCCACTTCCTGCAAATCCTTGCAACTCTTACTAGAAAGGTGGTGAAAACCACATGCAGGTTAGTGTTCGTGACAACAATGTCGATCAGGCCCTTCGGGCTCTGAAGAAAAAACTCCAGCGCGAAGGTGTGTTTCGCGAAATGAAGCTGAAGCAGCATTTCGAAAAACCGTCCGAGAAAAAAGCGCGCGAGAAGGCAGAAGCGATCCGCCGCGCCCGTAAACTGGCACGGAAAAAAGCACAGCGCGAAGGTATGATGTAAATCATCCCCTCGGAACTGTCAGACTAGATTTAACCCTGCTTGCCCGACGGCACGCGGGGTTATGTCTTTTTATGGGGGCGCGCGTGCCCTATATGGCGCGCATTACCGAATTTGCCCAAGGGGGTCACCGTGTCCGGATTGTCCAAAACCGATTATCTGCTGTTCGCCATCATTGCCGTCATTCTGGCGGGGGCGTGTTTTGTCGCGGTGACAGACCCTGACGGGTTTTCCCTGCGCTATGCCGCCGAAGACGGGCTGGTTGAATATCTGACAGCGGTGTTCCTGCTGGTCAGCGCGGTTGTCCTGTGGGGCCACACCCGCCGCGCCGCCCTGTGGCGTCCGGCGCTGTTGCTGGGGTTTTACGGGCTGTTGTTCTTTTTCGCCGCGGGCGAGGAAATATCGTGGGGCCAGCGCATCTTTGATCTGCAACCCAATGAATTTTTCATGGAAAACAACAAACAGGCCGAAATCACCCTGCACAATCTGGTGGTGGCCGATGTCAGCCTTGCGTCGTTCCTGTTTGGCAATGTGCTGACGGTGACCTTGCTGATGTATCTGGTGGTGCTGCCGCTGATGTATCCGCGCTTTGCCTGGGTGCAGGCCTTTGTGCGCGCCCTGATGGTGCCGGTGCCCAGACCGGCCCATGCTGCGATCACTTTGGGGATGACAGCGATCATCCTGTGGATCGACCTGCCCCGCCAATGGGAAGTTTACGAGGCCGGGTTTTCCGTTCTGGCCCTGTCGATCTTTTTGAACCCCGCGAACCGGGCCTTGTTCTGGGGCAAGGAGTAAAGGCACCCTTGCACCGATAACCAACCGGCCCAAAAGGAACACACAGAATGATTGCCTATGTCACCGTCGGTGCCGACGACATCGCCCGCGCGAAACGGTTCTACTCTGCGTTCCTGCCCGCGCTTGGCTACGGGCTCAAGGAAGGCCCCGAGGGACTAAGCTTTGCGCTGCCCGTGCAACCGGGACAGTCGGTTGTTCTGCCCGATTTCTACGTCAAACCAACCTTTGATGGGCGTCCGGCCTCGGCCGGGAACGGTACGATGATTGCATTCGAGGCGCGCAATCAGGCGCAGGTGCGTGATCTTCACTCCGCAGCCCTTGCCGCTGGCGGTCTTGACGAAGGCCAGCCCGGTTTTCGTGCTTCCTATGGGCCCCGTTTTTATGTTGGCTACCTGCGCGACCCGCAAGGCAACAAGATCGCAGTGTTCTCCAGCAATCCCAATGAGCCAGGACGGGACGGCTAGAGCGGGACATTGCTGCCAGTCGTCCTGACTGCAGCATAGGGCAAAGCGGCATCATAGCCGTCATCCAGCACCTTCCCTAAGCCGGCAGCGTTGCAATGTTTCAACTCTACTCTAATGCCATCGTTCGGTTCTTCAGGAATATTTCAAGCTGGTCTTGGGTCATTGTACCATTGACCACAGCCACTACCACATCGTCCCAGCGGTCGTTCTCGCGCGTTTCCAGCGCGTAACCGCTGCGTTCATACATTAGGAACAACATCAAAAGCGATGTCCGTTTGTTGCCGTCCGCAAACCCGTGGCAGGTCGCCACAGCATGAAGAAGCGCGGCACCTTTGGCCCAGATACGTCTATGATACCCGTGATACGGACGCCCCAGCGCGCCCAATATCTTGTTCACATCATGTTCGCCTTGAAGGCCGCCAAATTCTTCAACACACACGTGGTTCGCGTGCACCGCATCCGCAAGCGATACTTTATAGTGGCGCTTACCTATCTGCCAATCGCTTGAGGGCGTCCCTATGGGTTGTCATCGTGCGACTGATGACTTTCCCCGACACGGGATCAAGGGTGAGTGACTTGGACTGAGTGCGCTGCGTCAAGGAGCTGGCAGCCACGGTTCTACCAACCTTTTTTACCTGTTTACCAACGGTATTCTTTGAAGCGAAAGCAGTGGTCTTTCTAGTCATTAGTCGCATCCTTCGTTGTGTCATACATGCACATTGCAGATGAACATATCAACGACATCTTACCAGATCGCACCGTTTTTCTGGCTCCCCCCCTAAACCGGCAGCGCCGTTGTCTTGAACACGGTGCGCAGCGCGAACGAGCTTTGCATTTGCGCGACGCCGGGCAGGCGGGCCAGATATTGGCGGTGGATGCGGGCGAAATCCTCGGTGTTTTCGGCCACCACCTTCAGCAGGTAATCCGCGCTCCCCGCCATCAGATGGCATTCCAGAACATCCGGTATTCGCGCCACCGCCTTTTCAAACGCATCCAGCAATTCGTCCGCCTGCCCCTGCAGGGTGATTTCCACAAACACGGTTGTCGGCACGTTCATCTTGCGCGCATCCAGCAGCGCCACGTAATCCTTGATATAGCCGTCGGTTTCCAGCCGCTGCACGCGGCGGTGGCAGGCCGAGGGGGACAGGTTTACCGTGTCCGACAGATCGGAATTGGACATGCGGCCGCGTTTCTGAAGGGCCGCCAGAATACGACGATCAATTGCATCAAGGCTCATACGTGCAAAACTTTCGCGTCAAAGGGTCATTTCTTCGCATACTATTCGAAAAATACCCTGCTTGACGAGGGTAGATATCACAGGAATTGCGTCGCGGATGCCTCATTTTTGGGCAAATTGAAAACAACAGGAGAGTCGCGCCATGAAAATCGGTTGCCCCAAAGAGATCAAACCACAGGAATTCCGCGTCGGGATGACCCCCAACGCCGCGCAAGAGGCCGTCAACCGTGGCCACAGCGTGATTGTCGAAACCAATGCGGGCATCGGTGCCGGTTTTGATGACGATGCCTACCGCGCCGCGGGTGCCGAAATTATCGGCACCGCCGCCGAGGTGTTCGCCGCCGCCGACATGATCGTCAAGGTCAAGGAACCGCAAGCGGGCGAACGCAAGATGCTGCGCGACGGCCAGTTGCTGTTTACCTATCTGCACCTTGCGCCCGATCCCGACCAGACCCACGATCTGCTGGCGTCAGGCTGTACCGCCATCGCCTATGAAACCGTCACCGACGCGGCCGGTGGCCTGCCGTTGCTGGCCCCGATGTCCGAAGTGGCCGGTCGTCTGGCGCCGCAGGTCGGCGCATGGACGCTGCAAAAGGCCAATGGTGGCCGCGGCGTTCTGATGGGCGGCGTGCCCGGTGTGGGCCCCGCGCGTGTGATGGTGATCGGCGGCGGCGTTGTCGGCACCCACGCGGCGCGCATTGCCGCCGGTATGGGCGCGGATGTGACTGTGCTCGACCGCTCCCTGCCGCGCATGCGCTATCTGGATGATGTCTTTGGCGGGCAGTTCAAAACCAGCTATGCCAGCGCGGGCAACACGATCGAACTGGCGCGTCAGGCCGATATGATCATCGGCGCGGTTCTGATCCCCGGTGCGGCGGCCCCCAAACTGATCAGCCGTGCACAACTGTCCGAACTGAAACCCGGTGCGGCCCTTGTGGACGTGGCGATTGATCAGGGCGGATGTTTCGAAACATCCAAAGCCACCACGCATCAGGACCCGATCTATGACGTGGACGGCATCATGCACTACTGCGTCGCCAACATGCCCGGCGCGGTTGCGCGCACATCGACCATCGCATTGGGCAACGCCACCATGCCGTTCATGCTGGCACTGGCCGACAAGGGCTGGAAAAAGGCCTGCGCCGATGACCGCCACCTGCTGAACGGTCTGAACGTGCATGCCGGCCAGTTGACATACGAGGCCGTGGGCGTTGCGCTGGGTCTGGATTTTGTCGATCCGCATTCGCTGGTCTGACCTGTCGTAACAGTTTGAAATCGGGCGGCGCAGACCACATCTGCACCGCCCTTTTTTGTGGCCCAAGCGCTGTTGGCCCCGTTATCGGGCCCTGCACATATTTTCCAGAAACTGCCCTGTTTCCTGCATCATGTGGGCCCAACTGCCCTGTTGCGGCAACGGTATGTGGTTGCGGCTGTCCAGCGGCAAAAACCGCGCATCGGGGATTTCGCTGGCCAATATCCGCCCCTGTTCAATCGGCTGGATCGCATCGCCCAATGCATGCACCACCAGTGTTGGCGCGCGCAGCAATGGCAATTGCGCCCGCACATCGAAGCGGTCCACGATCTGGCGCAATTCTGCGGCGTTTTCGGGCGCAATCGTGACCAGTTGCATTTTAACAAAATCATCCATCTGCGCAGGCGTGGCATCAGGCATGAACAGGGTCGAAAACGCGTTCATGAACGCGCTGTCGGCCTTGCCCCATCCCGCGCGGATCAGGCCCAGCACCGTGTCTTCCTTGATATCGTCCGGTGCCAGATCGCGCAGCGCGCGCCCCTGGGCATAGCCGCCATACAGCACCAGCCCGCTGACACGGTCAGGGCAGCGCACGGCAAACCGGATCGCAACCGGCACCGCCTGCGACGCGGCAAAAACCGGAAACCGGTCCAAGCCGTGCGCATCCGCCACCCGTTCCAGATCATCGACAAATGTTTCAAGATCCGCGCCCGCCAGATCGCGCGATGACAGGCCCGTGCCCCTTTGGTCATAACGGATCAGCGTGTTGTCCTGCCCCAGCGCCTGCAACAGCGGCAGCCACACAGGGCTGTGCCAGTCCAGTTCCAGATGCGACAGCCAGTGCCCGACCCGCACAAGCGGCGGGCCGCTGCCGCTTTGGGCCGTGGCAATCCTCGCACCTTTCGTTGAAGGCACAAACCGGATGCTTTGGCGCTCTGCCGGATTGGTCGCCACCTGCGGTGCAGACGCCGCCGCATCGGTTCCGACCTCTGCGATCAACTGGAACCCGCGCCCATGCACCGTTTTGATAATCACCTGCGCCGCCCCTGTATCCCCGACAGCCGTGCGCGCCGCGTTGATCCGCGCGCTGATGGTCGAGTCTGATACACTCATACCCCGCCAGACCGTTTCCACCAGATCGTCTTTCGTCACCAACCGCCCGTTGCTGTCTGCCAGCACACGCAGCAAATCGAACACCTGCGGTTCAACATGAACCGGCTTGCCGGCGCGCATAAACCTGTGCGTGTCCGTATCCAGCGTGCATGTCGCGAAACGATAAATCATGCGCCATTGAACGATTGTCCGGCCGTGTCACACAAGGATTTTCAGCAAACAGCAACCGTTCGGGCGAAATGACAAGACAATCTAAAGACCCTCTTCAAGCAGCCCTGCGCCGTTTCTGTCTGAATGGGCCTATTCCGCAAAAGGACATGACAGATGAAACATCCAGATGAAAACACCGCAATCAGATACCGCCCCGACGGGTCGATCGACACGGCATATTATATGCAGATCGGCCGCCAGAAACGTGCGGAACAGGCCCAAAGCATGATCAAGGCGCTGGCCCCCAAAAGGACGCCGATGCCGCGCCGTTCGGTCTGGTCGTTGCGGTTTTCCTGACCTGCGAATGCGGTGCCCCGCACCGCGCCCCGAAAGCCGAAAAGCGCAGGTACCGGCAATTCTGCGGCCTTCGGGGCACCATTTGCGCACAAAAAAGGGCGGCACATTGCATGCACCGCCCCCCGTTGGAAAAGGCTGATCAGCCCGCTTTCTGGATTTCGACAGAATGCGGATAGGGGATCGAAATACCCTTGTCGTCAAACGCTTCTTTCACAGCTTTGGTCATGTCGAATTTCAACGCCCAGTAATCATCGGCCTTGCACCAGATGCGGGTCGTGATGTCGACGGAACTGTCGCCCAGATTGGTCACATGCGCCCACGGGGCCGGATCGTCCAATACGCGCGCATCGCCCTTGGCCATATCCAGAATGATCTGGATCGCGGCATCGGCGCTGTCGCCGTAATCGATCCCGAACACGATATCGACGCGGCGTGTGTCATGCGCGGAATAGTTGGTGATCACGCTGCCCCAGGCCTCGCCATTGGGGATGATGATCTGCACATTGTCCGGTGTGACCAGTTCGGTCACAAACAGGTTCAGGTCCTTGACCGTGCCCGCCGTGCCCGCAATTTCAACATACTGACCCAGCTTATAAGGCCGGAACAGCACCAGCATGAACCCCGCCGCCAGATGGCTTAACGTGCCCTGCAACGCCAGACCGATGGCCAGCGTACCGGCGCCCAGAATGGCCACAAGGCTGGTTGCCTCGACCCCGAAAATGTTCAGAACGGCGATGCCGACCACCAGCAACACCAGCCACTTTGCCATGCTGGACAGGAAATTCGCCAGCGTCGGGTCCATTTGCGGCAGCGCGTTCAGGCGGCGGTTTACGACACCACCGATCCGGCCAGCGATCATCCAGCCGACGATCAGAACCACCAGCGCCTTCAGCGCATTGATGGCAAGGGGGGCGAATTCGCCCAGATATTCCATTATTTCAGTCACGTGTCCGATCTCCTGCGCAAGACAATACAATCCCTCGGCGGCGCGTGCCCCCGCGGGACACCTGATATTTCCGCGCGCGCCACAATGTCAATGCAACGGGCCAGAGCGCACCTCTGTCCTCCCCGCGCGCGGCACAAAAAAGCCCGCACAGGGCGGGCTTTCCTTTGGGTCTGATGGTTTGTCTCAGGCCTTTTTCATGGCGTCCCGGATTTCCATCAGAATCTCCAGTTCGGTCGGGCCTGCGGGCGCTTCTTCCACGGCCTCTTCTTCGGCGGCGGCGGCGTCTTTCACGCGGTTGACCATTTTCACCAGCATGAAAACAACCCATGCAATGATCAGGAAATTGATCACGGCCATGATGAACGCGCCATAAGCAAACACCGATGCACCGGCTTCGCGCGCCGCCTCAAGCGAGGCACCTGCGGGCACGTCGCCGCCCAGCACGGCATAATTGTTGGTAAAGTCCACACCGCCCGACACCAGACCGATGATCGGGTTGATCAGATCACCCACCAGCGATGTCACAATCGCGGTAAAGGCCGCGCCGATGATGATCCCCACGGCCATGTCCATGACGTTGCCCTTGGCGATAAAGTCTTTGAATTCTTGAATCATTGTCTGTCCCTATTTTCAGAACCTGACGGGTTTTCCCAAGGTCCGGTTTCGCGCTCTGTTCATAATGACACAGCCGATAGCATATGCGCGCACACTCCCTAAGCTGTTTTTACGGGGAAAAGTTCTTAGGTTGGCACCTCATTCATAAAGGATCAGATCATGTCCCGCCTTGCCGATTTTCCCATTTCCCGGAAATGGCCCGCCCAGAACCCAGATATTCTGCAATTGTATTCCTTTCCCACGCCCAACGGTGTCAAAGCATCGATTGCGCTGGAAGAAACCGGCATCCCTTACGAGGCCCACAAGGTGACGCTGTCGGATGCCGACGTCAAAAGCCCCGAATTCCTGTCGCTGAACCCCAACAACAAAATCCCCGCCATCGTCGACCCCAACGGCCCTGACGGCGCGCCGATCGGTCTGTTCGAAAGCGGTGCGATCCTGATCTATCTGGCGGAAAAATCCGGCAAGCTGATCGGCAAGACCGCCACTGACAGGGCGAAAATCATCCAGTGGCTGATGTTCCAGATGGGCGGTCTGGGCCCGATGTTCGGGCAGCTCGGCTTTTTCTACAAATTCGCCGGCAGCGATATCCAAGACCCCCGCCCGCGCGACCGCTATATCGGCGAAGCCAAACGCCTGTTGTCCGTGCTGGAAAAAGAGATGGACGGCAAGGACTGGATCGCGGGCGAGTATTCCATCGCCGATATCGCCATCGCGCCATGGCTGCGCACGCTTGATTTTTACGGGGCGCGCGACGTGCTTGGGTGGGCCGATCACCCCAACCTTGTGGCCTATCTGGACCGGTTTCTGGACCGCCCTGCGGTGCAGACCGGCCTTGTCACCCCGCCGCGCGACTGATCGTTTCGCGGCAGATCGGGCGCGCCAACCGCGCCCGGTCTAGCCCGGCAACGCGCCTGTCAGAACATAGCGCAAGATCTCGACCACCTGACGCGGCTCCTGCGCGACGGCCAGCGCAGCGGCATCCACCTCTTTCAGCGCATGCGCATGATCGGGCCCGTGCAGGATGATCAGCGATTTGCCCAATGCCGCTGCATATCCGGCATCAAAGGCGGCGTTCCACTGCTTGTACTGCTCGCCAAAGCGCACCACCACAACATCGGCACCGGCAATCCCCTTGCGGGTGCGGATCGCGTTCACCATCGCGCCCTTGTGATCGTGCCAGTATTTGTCGGCCTCGGCCCCCAGTATCGCAACACCGCAATCATCGCTGGCCCCGTGATCGGTCACGGGGCTGTCAAATGCCACATCCAGCCCGGCCGCCCCGTCGATGATCTGTTCGCGCCAGTCGGTGTGGATTTCTCCGGACAGGTAGACGTTCAATGTCATGACAGTTCCTTTCTTTTTGCCTTAAATACGGGGCTGCGCGCCATTAGCCGCGCAGCACACCGCCGGTTGCCTTGGCAACCTTGTCCACGATCTTGGCGCCGACCGCTTCGATATCGGCCTCTTTCAACGTCGCCGCCGTGGGTTGCAACCGCACGGTGATCGCCAGTGATTTCTTGCCCCTCGCCCAGCGATCCGCCGATGAATTCGTCAAACACGCGCACATCGTCGATCAGCGCCTTGTCCGCGCCTGCGGCGGCGTTGACCAGCGTCAGTCGCCTCGACATCTGCGGCCACCACAAAGGCGAAATCGCGTTCAACCGATTGCAGGTCGTGCATCACCAGTGCGGGGCGCGTGGCCTTGGTCTTCTTGGGCAGCGGCACCTCGTGCGGCCACAGGGTAAACGCCATCGCGGCGCCCTTGATCCCCATCGCCGACACGCACTTTGGGGTGCAGTTCGCCGAAGACGCCCAGCACCTTTTTCGGGCCCAGACAGATCATGCCATGCCGCCCCGGATGCCACCATTCGGATGCGCCGCGCAGGATTTGCACCTTGGCCGGTGCGCCCATCGCGGCCAGCACCGCCTCGGCGTCGGCCTTGACGTCAAACACATCCACGGCGCGCGATGTGCCGTGCACATCCTTTGGCCCGGTGCGCCCGACCAGCAGGCCCGACACCAGCAAATGCTGTTCACCCGGTTCCGCGCCGTGAAAGGCGGGGCCGACCTCGAACAGGGCCAGATCGGCAAAACCGCGCGCCTGATTGCGCGCCGCCGCCTGCAACAATCCCGGCAACAGCGCGGGGCGCATATGGCTCATCTCGCTTGAAATCGGGTTTTCCAGCATCGTCGCATCGGTGCCGCCGCCAAACAGCGCGGCCGAGGCCTGATCGATAAAGGAATAGCTGACGCATTCATTGTATCCCAGCGCCGCACAGGTGCGCCGCGCGGCCTGTTCGCGCCGCTGCGCCGGTGACAGGACCGGTTTCGGGCATGCCGGTGTTCAGGCGCGGCAGGGGCCGCCCTTCCAGCTTGGTCAGGGACGCGACGCGCGCCACTTCCTCGACCAGATCGGCCTCGCCATCCACATCGGGGCGCCAGCTGGGCACATGGGCCATGTTGCCTTCCAGCCGGAAGCCCAGCGCCGTCAGCGTCTGGCGCTGGGTCGCTTTCGGGAATGTCCATGCCGACCAGCGATTGCACCCGCGCCGTGTCCAGACGGTAGGCGCGCGATGTGTCGGGCACCGCACCGGCCACCACCACATCCGATGCCTCGCCGCCGCACAGGTCCAGCACCATCTGCGTGGCCAGTTCCAGCCCCGCTTCGGTGAATGCGGGATCAATGCCGCGTTCAAACCGGTAACGCGCGTCCGAATTGATTTTCAGCGCCCGACCGGTCAGCGCGATCTGCACATTGTTCCAATAGGCGCTTTCCAGAAACACATCGGTGGTTTCAGCCGTCACACCGGTGGCCGCCCCGCCCATGATACCGGCAATGCTTTCGGGGCCGGTCTCGTCGGAAATCACCATCATGCCGGGCTGGAACGTGTATTCCTTGTCATCCAGCGCCATCAGGGTTTCGCCGCCCTGCCGCGCGATGGATGCGCAATCCGCCCGCCATCTTGCCCACGTCGAACACGTGCAACGGGCGGTTCTGGTCATAGGTGAAAAAGTTGGTGATATCGACCAGCGCGGAGATCGGGCGCAACCCGATGGCGCGCAGCAAATCCTGCAACCACTCGGGCGACGGCCCGTTTTTGACACCGCGGATCACCCGCCCTGTGAACAGCGGGCAACCGTTCAGCGTATCTTCGTCAATCTGCACCGATACGGGGCAGGAAAACGCCCCGTCGACAGGCTCGACCGTTTGCGGTTTCAACGTGCCAAGGCCGCGCGCCGCCAGATCGCGGGCAATGCCGCGCACGCCCAGCGCATCGGGGCGGTTGGGGGTGATCGCGATATCGATCACCGGGTCCACCTTGGACGGGAAATGTTCCCGCCAGCCAATCGGTAAAGCTTTGCCCGACTTCGCCACTGGGCAATTCGATGATGCCGTCATGTTCTTCGGACAGGTCCAGTTCCCGTTCGGACGCCATCATGCCGTGGCTTTCGATGCCGCGGATTTTGCCAACGCCGATGGTGGTATCAATGCCCGGCACATAGACGCCCGGTTTGGCAACAACCACGGTGATGCCCGCGCGCGCGTTCGGCGCGCCGCAGATGATCTGCAGTTCGCCGGCGTCGGTGTCGACCTTGCACACCTGCAACCGGTCCGCTTCGGGGTGCTTTTCCGCCTCCAGCACCTTGCCGATGGTAAAATCGCGCAGCTTTTCGGCGGGGTTGATCACCTCTTCCACCTCAAGCCCCAGATCGGTCAGGGCATAAAGGATGTCATCAAGGCTGGCGTGGTGTCCAGATGGGTTTTCAACCACGAAAGCGTGAATTTCATTATACAGGGTCCTGCGGCAATTCGGAATGTTCCCGCCGCATGTACCGGATATCGTCTGCGCGTGAAAGGGGGCGACTACACCGGATCGCGGATCAGGCTTTGACACATGCAATGCACCCCGCCGCCGCCTTGGGTGATCATCGACAGATCGGGATCGAAAATGGTAAATCCGTGCGCCTTCAACGCCTGTTTCAGCGTTTTCGACGCGGCGGGCAACAGCACGCGATCCTCGCCCAGCGCCACCACATTGCAGCCCAGCGCGACGGTTTCCTGAAACGGCACCGGGATGATCTCGATCTTTTTGGCGCGCAGCCAGTCGACGATGGCCGGATCGGTGCAATCCAGACAGACCGCGGCCAGTTTCGGGGCCAGCATCACCACCATCAGATCGATATGCACATAAAACGGGTCGATATCGGCCAGCATCACCTCCCAGCCTTCGGCCTCCATCCAGCCTTTGATCTGGCGCGCCGCCTGTTCCTGGCTGCGCCCCTCGTCGCCTTCCCAGCCGATCAGGACACAGCCCGGTTCGATCACGTTGAAATCGCCGCCCTCGAATGTGCCTGCGGTCACGTAATCGTAAATCGGGATGCCCAGTTTCTGGTAGGTTTCGATGGCGCGGTAATTTTCGCCGCGCCGCCACCACTGCGCCATATTGGTGATGATCGCGCCATAGGGCGTCATCACCGAACTGTCGCGCGCATAAACCTGATAGGGCAATTCGGGATCGGGCGTCAGAATATGCACATCCACCCCCGCCGACTGATAGGCCGATACCATTTCGCCGTGCTGGGCGCGGGCCACATCGGCGTCAAAGCGCACACCACGGCGCAGGGTTTTCTTGGACACCGAACTGGTCTGCAACCACCGGTAATTTTCGATCGGGCCGAGCATGACCGACCGCAAGGTGCCGTAATCGGAATTGGCCCCCCATGAATTCAGCGTCGCGGTGCCGCCGCCCGTCTTGCGGGCACGCAGCGAAAATTCGGGATTTGCGTCTTTCATCTGTCCCTCTCCCCGTTGTTGGGTCACGGGGGCAAGGCTGACCGCGCGCGCGCAATCTGTCAAGAAATGCGGCGGCGTACGCCGCTGTAGGGCATGTTTAACCCAAGCGCACTAAACCTTGCCGCGATCGATCCTTCGACGGGTGCCAACACGCC
The DNA here is from genome assembly GCA_963765555.1 of uncultured Alphaproteobacteria bacterium. Taxonomy (GTDB): domain Bacteria; phylum Pseudomonadota; class Alphaproteobacteria; order Rhodobacterales; family Rhodobacteraceae; genus JL08. Next base: position 441,184 of record CAVXWX010000012.1, on the reverse strand, counting down.
CGTTGTCGTAGCCACAGGACATCCGGCCCCGGTGACGCGGGGTGCCTTGCCCCATGGGTCGGGGCGCGGGTTTTCCCGTTCCCTTTTCCGTCCGAACCGGCGGCGCCGCCCTTTACTGGCAGAGTTTCAGAGCGTGCAGAGAGCGAAGATGCAGACAGGAACCGCCCCGGTGAGATGCCGGAGGTGGGGATTTCGTGTGGGGTTTGGGATCAGTGCTTTAGCTCTAGCCGGATCAGGGGGATTAACCTTGCCTCAATATCTCTTAGAGCAGGTTCTAAAAGCGAATTAATTGGATCCATGTCTTGTTCTTCAATCTTCCCATATTAGTGCTTCATATCTCTTAACCCGCACTGCTGTATTTTCTGCAGAGTATTTTCGTGCCGTATCGCAACTCTCCGCGAGTATGTCGAATCATCCCCTGCAAACCCGAGATCAACTTTACGCGTGCCTCAAACAAGTTCCTCGATTGATTTCGTCAACGATGCATCATCCTAGCCAAGCCCTTGCTCGAACCTGTCAATTGGCTGAGTTTCGCGAATTCGTCGTCAAGTGCAGCAAGTTCGTTGAGTCTACGGACAAAATCGAAAGTACCATCGTCAACTTCTCCGTCAGGCGGCCCATATCCAAACGGTGATCTGATAGATTTGATTTTAAAGAATATTTCATTTGAGACCAGAAATTAGTTCTTCGCCAAGTTCGCTTCGTTTGACGGCGACTTTCTCAGTACGCCACTGCCCCAATTGCCGCCAAGCGACGAACACGCCAACAACAATTGCAAGTTTCTTAGCCATTCGGTAGCCGGCGCAACCCAAGCAAAATCTGAACAAATGTTTTGGCACGACGGTGATCGTCTCACTCACCTACTCAACCCGCCATGCAGGTTCGGCTGGTCCAGCGAGGCAAATCCGTAATGGCGCAGCCAGCGCAGGTCTGAATCAAAGAACGCGCGCAGATCGGGGATGCCGTATTTCAGCATCGCAATCCGGTCGATCCCCATGCCAAAGGCAAAGCCCTGCCACGCTTCGGGATCAATGCCGCCTGCGGCCAGCACCTTGGGGTGCACCATGCCGCTGCCCAGTACTTCCATCCAGCCGTCGCCTTCGCCGATGCGCAACTGCCCGTCGACCCATGAACACTGGATATCAACCTCGGCTGACGGTTCGGTGAACGGGAAATGCGACGCGCGAAAGCGGGTCTTGATGCCTTCGATTTCGAAAAACGCGCTAAAGAATTCTTCCAGCGTCCATTTCAGGTTGGCCATGCTGATGTTTTTATCAATCGCCAACCCTTCGACCTGATGGAACATCGGCGTATGGGTCTGGTCGTAATCGGCGCGGTACACGCCGCCCGGGCAGATGATGCGCAGCGGCGCGCCTTCCGCTTCCATCGTGCGGATCTGCACGGGGCTGGTATGGGTGCGCAACACGTGGGGCGGGCGGTTGTCGCCGTCCGCACGGTGCATGTAGAACGTATCCATTTCCGCGCGCGCGGGGTGGTGCGAGGGGATGTTCAGCGCATCGAAATTATACCAGTCGGTGTCGATGCGCGGCCCTTCGGCCACGGAAAACCCCATCTCGGCAAAGATCGCGGTGAGTTCTTCTGTGACCTGCGACACCGGATGGATGGTGCCTTGCGCGCGGGTGCGCCCCGGCAATGTCACGTCCAGCCATTCGGTGCGCAACCGTTCGTTCAGCGCGGCATCGCCCAATGCGGCCTTTTTCGCGGCGAGCGCGGAATTGATCTCGTCCTTCAGGGCGTTCAGCGCGGGGCCGGCGACCTGCCGTTCTTCGGGCGTCATCTTGCCCAGTTCGCGCATCTTCAGCGCAACCTCGCCCTTTTTGCCGACGGCACCGACGCGGATATCCTCAAGCGCGGATTCATCTGCGGCATTTGCGATCTGATCAAGGTATTTGCGCTTAAGATCGTCCATCACGGACCCCCCGGAAATTCATCCCCGCTCTGCTATCACAAGGGCGCGTGAAAGCAAGGGCGCGCTGGCCTTTGGCGTGGCGGCGCGGCACAGTCCCCACACAGATTTGCACAAAGGAACACCGATATGAAACTGACAGGTGGATGTTACTGCGGCGCCTTGCGGTTCGAGGCCGAGGGCGAACCGGGGTTTCGGGGGCAATGCCATTGCCGCCCGTGCCAGTATATTTCGGGCGGCGGGCCGAACTTTTTCATGATGATGCCCGCTAACGGGGTCCGCTATGTGCGCGGCACACCGCAAAGCTTTGCGCGCAGCGATCTGGAAAATCCGGTGACGCGCGAGTTTTGCGGCACCTGCGGTACGCCGATTCTGACACGGATCGCGGGCTATGATCAGGTTGTGCTGAAGGCCGGCGCGCTGGACGATCCGACGCAGTTCGGCACGCCGCAGGCGGCGATCTATACCAAGGACCAACAACCCTTCCACGTGATCGCAGCGGACGTGCCCGCGTTTGAGGCGCTGCCCGACAGATAGGCGGCACACCGGCACGGACAAGGCGCTTTATGTCCCATAAAGCGGGCCGGAATTTTTCGAAAATTCCGCCGACCCCGCACAGTAAAAAGCCGCCCGGGCAGGGGGGGCGGCGCCTTGCCGTGAAGGGTGCAGAGCGAGGCTTGAAGAATTGCCCGTATCCAAAAAGACCGGATGACACTAGTTTGATGTCATTAAACACAAAAAATTTGGAACGGTGCGATGTCGGGATTGGAATACGACGAAGCGGCGGCGGAGCGTCTGGAAGCGGTTTACCTTGGGCCGGATGTTGTCGCTCAGCGAAAGGATACGTTAAGGCGTCTTTCGGTAACTGATGGCGAAAATGTGCTGGATATTGGAAGCGGTCCAGGGTTTCTAGCGACGGCGATGGCAGACGCGGTCGGCCCTTCCGGCAAGGTCGTTGGTATTGATATATCAAAACAGATGGTTGACCGCGCAGCATCAAACGCATCGCACCCGTGGGTGTCGTACCAAGTTGGCGATGCGACCGAACTGCCCTTTGAAGACGAGAGCTTTGATGTGGTCGTAAGTACCCAGGTCGCAGAATACGTTCCTGATATTGAAACATTTTGCTCAGAGATCTACCGCGTATTGAAACCAGATGGGCGTGGCTTAATTCTTGCGACAGATTGGGATGCCGTTTGTTGGCATAGTGAAAACCCCGAGCGCATGGAGCGTGTCTTGAAAGCCTTTGCGCCCCATTGCGCGGACAGTCGTCTACCCAGAACTCTGGCGGCAAGGCTTCAAAAATCCGGTTTGGTTGTCGATGATGTGACCTATTTTCCCATCGTTAACGTTGACAGATACGAAGGTTGCTATGGGGCGATGATCGTCCCCTTTATCAAGGCTTATGTCAGCTCACAAAATTCGATCCCGATGGAAGAATTGGAACTCTGGTCGAACGAACAAGCCGAGTTGGACGACCGCGGTGAGCACTTCTTTTCGACGGGGCGATTTAGCTTCGCTATCTCGAAGCCCAATTAATTGAAGTCAAACGGCACCTTCGCCCCGCACACCCAACATCCACCTATCGCTCCCGAAGAAAAACGCGGCAACGGTTGCCTGATCTGGTTTTGCAAACCCAACGGGTTTGAGACTCGCCGACCCCGCACAGCAAAAAGCCGCCCGAGCAGGGGGCGGCGCTTTGCCGTGAAGGGTGCAGATCAGGGAGAGCAAGGCTTGAAGCGCGATGTCCGGTTTGAGGTCTCTTTAACAGATGCTGCGACGTGCAAGAAAGTCCGCTTTCATTCGTCTCAATAATGAACCGCCGCTTGAGTTCACACATGGTTAGTTTAGAGAACAAGTGTTGATATGACTTTGTTCGACTTTTGTCCGTTGATGTTGGAATATCTATATCCTGCTGCAGCGGAAAAAAAATTTAGGAAAATTTCCACCAATGCTCTCCATGCCAACAAGTTTTTCGGATTTCGTTATCAAGTGTATTCGCACGGTCCCGTATGTTGCCGTTTTAAATGGAACGATTTTTTTTCTTTTTGGAAGCTATATGGTATGGTCTGCGGCGTCGTTCAATTCACGTGCAACCGAAGCTGAATTGCTAGTAGTTGAGGTTGAAAGCAAGCGAAGCGATAATGGTCAAGTATATCGCCCCTGGTTTGAAGCAACCACTACCGACGGCAAGAAGCTTAGGTACTCTGGAAACACGTGGGTTAGTCCGAAGCCCCACAACCAAGGCGATGTTGTAGCTGGCCTTGTCGATTGGCCAACTGGTGAAATGAGAAGTATTTCGATGACTGAGTGGAGCAAGACTTTCGGTAAAATGTTCGCATCAATTGGTGGAATTATTTTCCTGACGGGTGGTGCTTACATCTGCTGGAAGCGAAAAAGAACATAATCTGGATGGCCAAAATACCGCAATCTCCGCACAAAACCGGACATTGCAGCAATTATGTCCAACGGCAGAATTGTCCGCACACCCAACACCCACCTATCGCTCCCGAGGAAACCTTCGGCAACTGTTGCTTCATTTAACTATGCAAGCCCGATGGGTGTGAACTCGCCGACCCCGCACAGCAAAAAGCCGCCCGAGCAGGGGGCGGCTTTTCTCTTACCAACGGTGGCTTTTACGCTTACGCGCTCAGCGCGCCCTTGGCTTGTTCTACGATTGCACCGAAGGCGGCAGGTTCGTGCACGGCCAGATCGGCCAGAACCTTGCGGTCTACTTCGATACCGGCCAGCGACAGGCCGTTGATGAAGCGGCTGTATGTCAGCGCCTCGTCATGGCTGCGCACCGCGGCGTTGATCCGCTGGATCCACAGGGCGCGGAAATTGCGCTTGCGGTTCTTGCGGTCGCGGGTGGCGTACTGGTTGGCCTTGTCCACGGCCTGCGCGGCGACCTTGAAGGTGCTTTTGCGGCGGCCGTAATAGCCTTTGGCGGCTTTGATGACTTTTTTGTGGCGGGCGTGGGTGACAACGCCGGATTTTACGCGAGACATATCATTCCCTCCTTAGCGTGCGTACGGCATCATCGACTTGATGATTTTCTCATCAGGGGCCGACAGTGTCGTTGTGCCGCGCGCGTTGCGCAGGAATTTGTTTGTGCGTTTGATCATGCCGTGGCGCTTGCCGGCCTGGGCCGTCAGAACGCGGCCCGTGGCCGTCACCTTGAACCGCTTTTTGCAGCTCGATTTCGTCTTCATCTTGGGCATTTCCGTCTCCTATCGTATTTGGGTCGGTTCACGCACGACTCGGCATGCCATATTGGCCGGACGCACGAACAGACGCGCCGTATAGGCGGCAATGCTTCACAGGGCAAGAGGGAAAGGACAATTTCCCGGCGCGCGGCCGGTCAGCGGAAGAACTGCGACATGACGTTCACAAAGGCATCGGGGATTTCGGACATGCTGTAGCCGCCGGGTTTTTGATAGACGGCGTAAAAAATCAGGGCAAAGGATATCAGGATCGTCAGCGCCGACGCCCGCGGCGCGCGCCCGTCGGTGACGGCCGACATCATCGACGGGATTGAAAACCCCGCAATCACAAGCCCGATCACAAGCGCCAGATCCGGTTCCATCGCCCTGCCCCTTTTTTATATCTCGGGCTAAGGTTACTCCGGATCGGTGTTGAAAATCAAACGTTCGTCGCAGGGCGCAACCCGAAGGATATTGGTGCTTCCCGGTACGTTGAACGGCACGCCCGCTGTCACCACGATCTGGTCGGTCGGTTCGGCAAAGCCGCCCGCGCGGGCGGCACGCGCGGCGTTGACAACGGCCATCTTGAACCGCTCAAGCTCGCCCGTCATCACGCAATTCGTACCCCAGCTGAGCGCCAGACGGCGCGCGGTCTCGCGCACCGATGTCATCGCGATGATCGGCACGCGCGGACGTTCGCGCGCGGTCAGCAGCGCGGTGGTGCCGCTTTGGGTGAAACAGCAGATCGCCTTGATATCGGTGGTTTCGGCAATTTCGCGGGCGGCGGCCACGATGCCATCGGCCACGCTGGCACGGTTGGCGGTGCGCGAGGCTTCGATGATCTGGGTGTAGGTCGGATCGTTTTCGACCTCGACGGCGACATTGTTCATCGTTGTCACCGCTTCGACCGGATAGTGGCCCGCGGCTGATTCCGCCGACAGCATGACCGCATCGGCGCCTTCATAGATTGCGGTCGCCACGTCGGAGACTTCGGCGCGGGTGGGCATCGGGCTTTCGATCATGCTTTCCAGCATCTGCGTGGCCACGATCACCGGTTTGGCGGCAGCTGCGGCAGCGGCGCACCAGACGTTTCTGGATCGGCGGCACGTTCTGCACCGGCAGTTCCACGCCCAGATCGCCCCGCGCGACCATGATGCCATCGCTGACGGCCAGAATATCATCGAACCGTTCCACGGCGGACGGTTTTTCGATCTTGGACAGGATCGCGGCGCGGCCTTTGGCCAGCAGCGCGGGCCTCGTCCACATCTTCGGGGCGCTGCACAAAGGACAGCGCCAGCCAGTCAACGCCCAGTTCGCAGACAAATTCCAGATCGGCGCGGTCCTTGGCCGACAGCGCGGCCAGCGGCAGCACCACATCGGGCACGTTCACGCCCTTGCGGTCGGAAATGGTGCCGCCCGCAATCACCGTGCAATCGGCAAAATCGGCCCCGCAGGATTTGACCTGCAAGCGGATCTTGCCGTCATTCACCAACAGGCTGGCCCCCGATTGCAGCACCGAAAAGATTTCCGGATGCGGCAGGCACACGCGGGTCGCATCGCCTTCGGCCTCGTTCAGGTCCAGCCGGAACGCCGCGCCCTGTTCCAGTTCCTCTTCGCCTTTGGCAAAGGTGCCGACGCGCAGTTTTGGCCCCTGCAGATCGGCCAGAATTGCGATCGGGCTGTCCAGATCCTGCTCGATCTGGCGGATGATCGCGTGTTTCTTGGCGATTTCCGCATGGCTGCCATGGGACATGTTCAGGCGGAACACATCGGCCCCTGCCTCGTGCAGGGCGCGGATCATTTCATAGCTGTCCGAAGCCGGACCAAGCGTGGCCACAATTTTTACGTTCCGCAGTCGTCTCATCCGGTTTTCCTTGTCGTCTATGTTAACGCTAACCGCGCAGCCTGTTATCACCCAATTCCATTCCGTGGGCAACTGGCCTAAACCTGCGGGAAAACAGGTGACACCAATATGACGTATACCCCATTTTCTATCCATGGCGAAAACCGGCCCGGTCGCTGGCTGATCACGTGTGATCATGCGGCCAATACGATCCCTGCCGCCGTCAATGGCGGCACGTTGGGCCTGTCGGATGCGGACATGAACCGCCACATCGCCTATGATGTGGGGGCGGCGGGGGTCACGCTGGAACTGGCCAAGGCGTTGAACAGCACCGCGATCCTGTCCAATTTTTCGCGGCTGGTGATTGATCCCAACCGCGGAGAGGACGACCCGACACTGGTGATGAAGCTCTATGACGGGACGATCATTTCCGGCAACCGCCATGTCGACGCGTCCGAAATCGAGGCGCGGCTTGATCTGTGCTATCGCCCGTATCACCGTGCGCTGGCCGAACTGGCGGCGCGCCCTGACACGGTTTTACTGTCGATCCACAGCTTTACCCGCCAGCTTGAGGGGCGGCCCGTGCGCCCGTGGGAAATCGGCGTGCTGCATGCCGATGACGACCGCCTGTCCAAACCGCTGATCGCGGCGCTGAAGGCGCAGGGCGGCGCGCCGGTGGGCGATAACGAACCTTATGGCGGCCACCTGCCCGGTGATGCCGTCGAACGCCATGCGCTGCAACATGGCCGCCCCAACGTGCTGATCGAATTGCGCAACGATCTGATCCGCACAGCGACGGATCAGGCAAACTGGGCCGCGCGATTGGCCCCTGTGTTGCAAGACGTTTTGCTGGAAACCGGTTTATAGCGCTCAAATCGAACGGGCTGCCCTGACCGGTTCAGGCAACCCGCAACACCGGCGTTTTTCAACTGATTTGTGCCTGTTGCCGTTGCCCGGTCAGCAAGAATACCCATATTAACCGTATCACAAATAGCCGGATGCCCGGCAGGGAGAGCACTATGACACTCGAAACATGGACCGCATTCTTTGGATGGATGACCGTTTTGAACTTTGTGTTCCTGCTGGCTGCCACACTCGCGTTGACCCTGTTTCGTCCGGGCGTGCTCAGCATCCACGCCAGAGTGTCGAACCTTTCGGAAGATGATCTGAACCGCGCCTATTTCAGCTATCTGGCCAATTACAAAGTCTTGGCGCTAGTCACCAGTTTTGTTCCCTACCTTGCGCTGAAACTGATCTAGGGGCGGATCGCAACGAACACTGACCATCTGTCGTGATCTGTGATCTGCCCACTTCAAAAGATCGCAACTTCCTTCACACACCCGACAACCTTTTCAAATCAGAACGGACCAAACCTTATGAATGACCAAACCGAAATCGAATTACAGGCCGCCGCCTTTCGCCGGTTGCAGAAACACCTGATGCAGGACCGCACCGATGTGCAGAACATCGACATGATGAACCTGACGGGATTCTGCCGCAACTGCCTGTCGCGCTGGTATCAGGAAGCCGCTGCGGAACGCGGCATTGAAATGTCCAAGGACGAAGCCCGCGAACATTATTACGGGATGAGCATGGACGAATGGAAATCCAAGTACCAGACCGAGGCGACCGACGACCAGCAAACAGCCTTTAAAAAGGCGTTTGCCGAGAACGTCGGAAAAGGCTGATCACAGCGTCGAGGAGCGCGGGGCCACAAACGGGGCCCCCGCCATTTTCCACGTCGGTTCGACCAGGGCGCGAAACCGTTTCAGCGGGCGTTCGAACAGGGCGGCAAAACCGAAGCAGACCAGCAGTGTGATCGTCAGCAACCACAGATCATAGGCGGGCAGTGTTTCGGGCAGCGTCGCGTCCAGCAGGTGCAGCGTGGGATAATGCATCACATAGATCGAAAAGCTTGCGCCAGCGACCCAGCGGATGGCGCGTGTTGCGCGGCCTTCGGGGCGGGGTGCGCGACGGTCGGCGATGTGTTTGACACCTGCCAGATGCACAGCCACACCCACTGCGATGACCGTGTTCCACAACACTTCGTCGGAATACCCCAGCACGGCATGATGGCTGACCGGGTCAAAGGCTTGCACTGTGATTTCGGTCAGGGCGGCGGGCAGCCCTGCGAGTTTCAACACAACCGGCACCGCAAGTCCAAGAATCGCATACGCCCAGTCCTTGGCGGGGCGCGCCGGCGCATCCGGTGACGGGCGCACGCTGTGCCAGACCAGAACCCCCAGCAACCACGCGGGCAGCAGCGCCAGAATGGGCACGCCCACCAGCAGCACCAGCAGCGCCAGCATCACCCAGCGCAACGCGCCTTTCAGGAACAGGGCCGCGCCGAACAGCATGTAGAACCCGACCTCATAACTCAGCGACCACAGCGGGCCGTTTGTGCCCAGCCGCACACGATCCCAAATCCCCTGCCATTCGCTGGTAAAGGTCAACCCGCGCAGCACCATTTCGGACACAGACACAGGATTATAGAACATCTCGGGATAGGCTTCGGGGCGGATGCGCGTGCCGATGGCATCAAAGATCACCGTCAGCACCAGCGCGGGCACCACAACAGACCACACACGCGTCAGTCGGTTGAAGGCGAACCGTTCCAGTGTTGCATCGCGCGACGCCGCATAGGCGATCACCACACCGGACAATACAAAGAACACGATCACCGCATCGCTGGCGACGTTCAGATCGCGCAGCACATAGTAATCGCCGCGGGTAAAACGGATATGGGCCATATGCCCGAACAGCACGGTCAGCGCCGCACCCGCGCGCAACACGTCCAGCCAGATGGAAAACCCCTGCGACATCACCGCGGGCGGCAATGCTGCGCGCGCGCGCGCCCGCGCCGCGCGGCTTTTGCAGATCGCCTCCCAGCTTTCGCGAAACGGTTTCAACAGCGCCTCGCGCAGGGTGGTATAGGGTTGCGCGATCGGATTGCCTTTGCCATCGGACACACCAAAGGTGATGTCTTCGACCTTTTCGGGCACATAAAGCGTGCCGAACATCCAGTCCCAGATCGCGAACATCGAACCATAATTCTTGTCGATATGTTCAACGGCCACAGAATGATGCACCTGATGTTGTGCCGGCGAGATGAAAACATGTTCCATCACCCGCCCGTAGCTAAGCCAGATGTGGCTGTGGCGCAGGTTGGATCCCAGCATGTTGAACAGAACATACATCGCATTGGCCCCGCCCAGCGTCACAATGTCGATCTGTCCGATTAGCAGGAACAGCATGACACCCTGCACAATCCCGACGATGACGGTGATAAGCAGGTTGCGGATGATCGGTTCAACCGGATGCGTCCGCTGAACCGTCAGCGGGGTCAGAACATCGGCGGAATGGTGAACCGCGTGAAACGGCCACAGCACTTTCCATTCATGGTGCCAGCGGTGCGCCCAGTATTTGCAGAAATCCGACGCCATCACGATAATCAGCGTCGCCAGCAGGCTGCGTGTCCAACCGGTGGGCGGTGCCACAAACGTATCGGCCGACGGCCCCGACAGCCATGACAGTACATAAAACGCGACGGTTGCGGGAAAGAACACCTTGCTCATCAACCCGAAAAAGCCGATCGCGCGGAAGGTGAAAAACAGCTTGATATCCAGTAGGTTGGACCGGTGCAGATAGACACGTGCAGGCAGCAGAAAGCTCAGGAATGACCCCTGTCTGCCGCGATACCACCACACCGCCAGCGCCAGAAACAGCGTACAGCCGAGATAAAACAGCGCGACGCGCTCGTTCATATTAAAAAAGGTTTGCAACGAGTACTGGAAGTAACCGAGTAACGTGTCCATGCGCGGCGCCTTTGTCTTGCGTGCGCACTGGATAGCGCCCCATTTTGGCAACAATGGGGCCGCTCAATGGCAAAAGGTGCGCTACATGCGCCAATCAGGGCGCCCGATCAGCCCGCCGGCCCGCGCCAGTTGCCAATCACCGCATCCACCTCAAGCTCGACCAGCCATTCGGGGTTCACAAACCGTGTGACGGCCATGATCGTATCCACCGGTCGGATGTCGCGAAAATAGGTCTTGCGCACATCAATGGCGGCCTTCCAGTCATTGATATCGGTCAGGATCACCCGTGTGCGCACCACGTCGTGCAGCCCTGATCCGGCCTGTTCCAGCGCGCCCTTGATCACTTCGATGCACTGGCGGGTCTGGGCCGCCACATCGCCCACGCCGACGGTTTTTCCGTCCGGCCCGACAGGCGCGGTGCCGCCGACGGAAATGTACGGCCCCACGCGCACTGCGCGGCTGAACCCGACAATGGCCTCCATCGGGTTGCCATTGGAAATCAGTTCCCGGTCATATGTCATCGCGCGCGCCTTTCTGCATGTCCTGTTGCATAGTCAGGGCAGGGTAGCACATCCCGCAGGGGTCACGGCGTTCATATCCAAAGAGGGGCCGCGCGCCCCGAGTCAGACCGCTTTCTTAAGGCTTTCGTCCAGATAGATTTCGCGCAGGCGCAGCGCCACGTGGCCCGGTGTGCCATTGCCCAGCGCGACCCCGTCAATTTCCACCACCGGCATGACAAAGGCGCTGGCCGATGTGGTAAACGCCTCGTCCGCCGCCTTGGCCTCGTCAATGGTGAAATTGCGCTCTTCGACTTCCATCTGCGCCTCACGCGCAAGGCGCAATACGGCGGCGCGGGTGATGCCGTGCAAAATGTCGTTGCTCAGCGCGCGGGTGATGATCTTGTTGCCCTTGACGATATAGGCGTTGTTGGATGTGCCTTCGGTCACAAACCCGTCCTCGATCATCCACGCATCATCGGCACCGGCCTTTTTCGCCATCATCTTGCCCATCGACGGGTACAGCAACTGCACCGTCTTGATATCGCGCCGTCCCCAGCGGATGTCTTCGATGCTGATGATCTTTGCGCCCTTCTTGGCCGCCGGATTGTCGGCCAGGCCGGGCTTGTTCTGGGTGAACATCACAATTGTCGGTTCGGTGTCTTCGGGCCGGAAAGACGAAATCACGGTCGCCGTCCGATCCGCGGGTGATCTGCAGATAGATCAACCCTTCGTCGATGCCGTTCACCCGGACCAGTTCGCGGTGAATGGCCAGCAATTCGTCCTTGTCGACCGGCGCACGCATGTCCAGTTCTTTCAAAGACCGCGCCAGCCGCACCGCGTGGCCGTCGAAATCGATCAGCTTGCCACCCAGCACCGACGTAACCTCGTAAACGCCGTCCGCCATCAGGAACCCGCGGTCAAAGATCGAAACCTTGGCTTCGGTTTCGGGCAGGTAGGTTCCGTTTACATAAACCGTGCGCATGTCTGTGATCCTTCTTATCCCCACAGGGCGGCATCGGGGGGATGCACGCCGTTTTCGTCAAATACCAAAGCGTTGTCGCGGTCTTCGGCCAACAGAAGCGGCCCGTCAAGGTCCACCACCGCCGCGCCCTGCGCCACCAGAACGGCAGGGGCCATTGCCAGCGAACTGCCCACCATGCAGCCCACCATCACGCCGTATCCCTGCGCCAATGCGGCCTCTTGCAGGGCCAGCGCCTCGGTCAGGCCGCCGGTCTTGTCCAGCTTGATGTTGACCACATCATATTTGCCCTTCAGCCCCGCCAGACTGGCGCGGTCATGGCAGCTTTCGTCGGCACAGACCGGCACAGGGCGCGCCATGCCGATCAGGGCGTCGTCCTCTCCGGCGGGCAGCGGCTGTTCCACCAGATCCACCCCCAGCCGCACCAGATGCGGGGCCAGATCGGTATACACCTCGGCCGACCAGCCCTCGTTCGCATCGACGATGATGCGGGCGGCGGGCGCGCCTTCGCGCACGGCCTCAAGCCGTGGCATGTCATCGGGCGTGCCCAGCTTGATCTTCAGCAACGGGCGATGCGCGTTCTTGGCGGCCTGCGCCTGCATCACCTCGGGCGTTTCCAGCGACAGGGTATAGGCCGTGATCTCGGGCCCTGGCGGCGCCAGCCCGGCCATGTCCCACACCCGCTGGCCCGCCTGTTTCGCCTCCAGATCCCACAACGCGCAATCCACCGCGTTGCGCGCGGCCCCTGCGGGCAACAGATCATAAAGCGCCGCACGATCAAACGTGTCGGGCAGGCCCGCAATCTGCGTCACTCACACGACTCCAGCGTTTCGCCGTAGCGGGCATAGGGCACACATTCGCCCCGCCCCGTATGGCCCCGATCCGTCAGGGTGACGGTCAGCACCTGCGCCTCGCTGCGCGATCCGCGGCTGATGGTGAACACCTGCGCCAGCTTGAACACGTCGCGCGTGACTTCGATCTCCATCAGGCCGTCCCTTCTTTTTGCCTCAAATACGGAAATTGCACCGCGCAGGCGGGGCGTGCAACGTCTAAAGGGCCGCCAGCGCGTCGGCCAGCCGATCCGCGCCGTGGCGGAACGGATCAACCGTGGGCAGGCCCATACGCGCCTCGACCTCGGCCAGATAGGCCTGTGCCTCGTCTTCGCGACATATGCTGCGTGTTCACCGTGATGCCCACCACCTGACAGGCGGGGTTGGCGACGCGGGCCAGTGGCAGGGCCATATCCCGCAACGCCTCGAGGCTGGGCGGGGTATATCCGGGCAGGCCGCGCATATGGGCGCGGGTCGGTTCGTGGCTCAGGATCAGGGCGTCGGGCTGGCCGCCGTGGATCAGCGCCAGTGTCACACCCGAATAGGACACATGGAACAGGCTGCCCTGTCCCTCGATGATATCCCAGTGGTCGGCGTCATTGTCCGGTGTCAGATATTCCATTGAACCGGCCATGAAATCGGCGATCACCGCATCCAGCGGCACGCCGTGGCCGGTGATCAGAATACCGGTCTGGCCGGTGGCGCGAAACGTGCTTTTCATGCCTTTGGCGCGCATTGATGCGTCCAGCGCCAGCGCGGTATACATCTTGCCCACCGAACAGTCGGTGCCCACGGCCAGACACCCGTTTGCCGCTGCGTTTCACCCCGCTGGCAATCGGGTATCCGTCGGTCGGCACGCGCACATCGTGCAGGGTGCCGCCATGGGTTTGCGCCGCGGCCACAAGATCGCCCTCGTCGCGCAGCAGGTTGTGCAAGCCGCTGGCCAGATCATAACCCATGTCCAGCGCGGCAATCAGCACCTCTTTCCACGCGGCACTGATCACGCCGCCCCGGTTGGCGACACCGATCACCAGCGTTTTGGCGCCTGCGTCCTGTGCTTCTTTCAGGCCCATATCGGTCAGGCCCACATCCGCGCCGCAGCCCGGCAGGCGCAACTGGCCTATGGCGTTTTCGGGGCGCCAGTCCTTGATGCCTTGGGCCACTTTTGCGGCCAGCTGGTCGGGCGCGTCGCCCAGAAACAGAAGATATGGTGTTTCGATCATGGTAAAGTGCCCCCGTCAGACTGTGCAGATATCGCGCGCAGAGTGCCCCAACAGGGCCACAAGGGTATTGCGAAATGTGTGTTTCGGGCGGCCCGGACGCGGATTTTGGCCCGAATTTCCGCGAAATGCTGAATATTTTTGCACAGCTTGCGGGCAGAATGGCGGTTTCTTCGATCACCTTGCCCGATTGGTGCAGATCGCCACGGCGTCGCAGGCGGGGTTATTCGCTTGCGCGCCCCCCGCCGGTTGACTACGTCCAACGCGCAGAATTTCCTTTTTCACCGATCCGAAAGGCCGCCCAGATATGAGTTTCCGTTTACAACCCGCCGCCCCTGCCCGCCCCAACCGCTGCCAGTTGTTCGGCCCCGGATCGCGCCCGGCGCTGTTTGAAAAAATGGCGGCTAGTGCGGCGGATGTGATCAACCTTGATCTGGAAGATTCGGTTGCCCCCACCGACAAGGACGCCGCCCGCGCCAATGTGATCGCGGCGATTTCGGATGTGGACTGGGGCAACAAATACCTGTCGGTGCGGATCAACGGGCTGGACAGCCCGTGGTGGTATCGCGATGTGGTCGATCTGCTGGAACAGGCGGGCGACCGGCTGGACCAGATCATGATCCCGAAAGTCGGATGTGCGGCCGATATCTATGCGGTTGATGCGCTTGTCACATCGATCGAGGCGGCCAAGGGCCGGACCAAGCCGATTTCGTTCGAGGTGATCATCGAAAGCGCGGCAGGCATCGCCCATGTCGAAGAGATCGCCGCCGCCAGCCCGCGCTTGCAGGCGATGAGCCTTGGTGCGGCGGATTTTGCCGCATCGATGGGGATGCAGACCACCGGCATCGGCGGCACGCAGGAGAACTATTACATGATCCATGACGGGCAAAAGCACTGGTCCGATCCGTGGCACTGGGCGCAGGCGGCGATTGTTGCGGCCTGTCGCACCCACGGGCTGTTGCCGGTCGATGGCCCGTTTGGCGATTTTTCCGATGATGACGGGTTTCATCGCGCAGGCGCGCCGGTCGGCGACGCTGGGCATGGTGGGCAAATGGGCGATCCACCCCAAACAGATCGCGCTGGCCAATGATGTGTTCACCCCCTCGCCCGAGGCCGTGGCCGAAGCGCGCGAAATCCTTGCCGCGATGGAAACCGCCAAGGCCAACGGCGAAGGCGCGACCGTTTACAAGGGGCGGTTGGTTGACATCGCGTCGATCAAGCAGGCCGAGGTGATTGTGCGCCAGTCGGAAATGATCGCGGGGTGATCACCCTGCTGCACACGGCGCAGGTGCATGCGGACACGTTTGATGCGCTGCGCGACCGGATCGCACCGGACACCAGGCTGGTGCATCTGGTGCGCCCCGATTTTCTAAAGCGGGCGCAAGGCGGAATAGACGCGGCCCTGGCAGGCGACATTGGCGCAGAGGTGCGCGCCGTATCAGGGCCGGTGCTGTGTACCTGTACCACCATCGGCGCGGTGGCCGCAGATGCCGGGGCGATCCGCATTGATGCGCCGATGATGCAGGCGGCGGCACAGACCGGCGGGCCGGTTCTGCTGGTCTATTGTCTGGACAGCACCGCCGCGCCATCGGGCGACCTGTTGCGCGCGCAGATGGACGAAGCCGAAAACTCTGCCGCGATAGCATCCCTGCATCTGGGCCGTTTCTGGCCCTTGTTCGAAGCGGGTGAACAGGATGCGTTTCGCGCCGTGATTGCCGCTGCGGTCAAGGCCCATGTAGCTGACCACCCCGACATCACCGCCGTGGTTCTGGCGCAGGCGTCGATGGCGGGGGCGGCGGCCATGCTGGGTGATCTGGCGATGCCGGTGTTTGCCTCGCCCGAACTGGCCCTGCGCGCCGCGCTTGGCTGATCTGGGCCGGTCGGCAGGCACGGTTGTGGCAGCATCCACGGCATGACAGAGGTTGACAAAACTATATTTATAGTTTTATTGGACCCATGATGAACCTGTCTTCGACTGCACTTTCACTTGCCGCCCTTGGCCACGAAACCCGTCTGACCATTTTTCGGTTGCTGGTGCGGGCCGGAAATGACGGCCTGAATATCGGCGATATCGGTGAACATCTGGGCATGGCGGCCTCGACCCTTGCCTATCACCTTAAAACGCTGGTGGACGCGGGGCTGGTAACGCAGGAACGTCAGGGACGGCAGATCATCAACCGGGTTGATTTTGATGTGATGCATCAAACGCTGTCCTTCCTGACCGCAGAATGCTGCACAGGCGTAACGTTGACACAGGAGGATGCGGCATGACGGGCATGGGCGTTTTTCTTGGCTTTAAACAACTATATAATTAAGGATTTCGAAATGACTGAACTAGCTCTTGGCGTCAGATCATGGACGATTGATACAGCCCAGTGGATCTGGACAAAGGAACGGGTCTGGCTTTTGTCGGCTGGAATTCTTGCCGCCCTGATGGTTCTGGCGCCCACGCTGGGTGTCTCTACCGTGGCCTTTGCGGCGCAGAACCTTGCAAATGTGGCACCGTTTCTTGTTCTTTCCGTCGTGGTCGCGGCCTATGCAGGCGCGACAGGCGCGGATGGGTTGATTGCGCGTGCCTTTACCGGTTCACCGGCGGTGATGATCCTGATCGCGGCGGCGGTTGGCGGGATATCTCCGTTCTGTTCCTGTGGCGTGATCCCGTTGATTGCCGCGCTGTTGGCGATGGGGGTTCCGCTGTCGGCGGTGATGGCCTTCTGGCTTGCATCGCCGGTCATGGACCCTTCCATGTTCGCGCTGACCACCGGTGTGCTGGGATTTGAATTTGCCGTTGCCAAGACGATCACAGCCATCAGTCTGGGCGTGTTTGGCGGGTTTGTTGTTCATGCGGTTTCGCGCGCGGGCGGGTTGGCCGATCCGTTGCGGGACGGTGTCGGCGATGGCGGCTGCGGCGGGTCGAAGGTTCGCGCGGCCCAACCTGTTGTCTGGGCCTTCTGGGGCGAGGACGCGCGTATCGCGAAATTCTGGCGTGAAGCGATCAAAACAACCCTGTTTCTGGCCAAATGGCTGACGCTGGCGTTTATTCTGGAAAGCCTGATGCTGGCATGGTTGCCCGCCGATCTGGTGGCGCAGGCGCTGGGTGGCACCGGCATCGCGCCGATCGCGATTGCAACGCTTGTCGGCGTACCGGCCTATCTGAACGGCTATGCGGCCCTGCCTTTGGTCGGCGGCCTGATGGAGCAAGGCATGGCCCCCGGTGCGGGCTTGGCGTTTCTGGTTGCCGGCGGGGTCAGTTCCTTGCCAGCCGCCATTGCGGTCTGGGCGCTGGTCAAGCGGCAGGTCTTTTTCCTTTATCTTGGCATCGCCCTGACGGGGTCCTTTGCCAGCGGGTTATTGTTCCAGCTTTGGACCGCGCTTTGACACAAGGCGCTATCGGATAGTGGCGGGGCAGGTCTGTGGTAACGGCCTGCCCTGTCACACGCCCCGCCAGCCGTCCGGCGCGAGGGATCAGCGCGCTTTGACAAGATCGCGCGCGGTGATAACCACATGCGCAACATGACCCACGTTGCGCCCAGCATACTTTCAACCGTTTCCAGCACGTTTATCGACGATTGGCTGGTGGCTTTACGCTCTTTGTATACGGATGCGCAGATGGCCTCGGTTTTGCACCGATCGGGGATGGTGGCAGAACACAACCAACCCAATGGGCGGGTGACGCTGGATCAGATCGTGCGCCTTTACCAATCAGCCGCTGTTGAAACCGGTGACGAGATGATGGGGCTGTGGAGCCGCCCGATCCGACCGCGTGCGTTGCAACACCTGCTGACATCGGTGCGCGAGGCTGCTTTGCTGTCGTCGGCGCTGTACCGGTTTTCGACGTTCTGGAACCTGCTGCTGGATGATTACCAGTTCGAATTGATCGACATGGATGACCGTCTGGAGCTGACGCTGAAGCCGCTTGGGCCTGCGCCGGTGCAGCGGTTCGGGCATATGTTGATCCTGAAACTGGCCCATGGTCTGTTGTCGTGGCTTGCGGGGTACGAAGTACCGGTCAAGGCCGTCAGTTTTGCGTTCGCGCGCCCGGAATTCGCGCCGGACTATGCCATTATTTTTCCGTCACCCGTTCGGTTCGGTGCGGCGGCAACATCGATCGCGTTTGATCCGGCCCGTCTTGGCCCCGTGCAGGCGCGCACCACCGCCGATCTGGATGATTTTCTGAAGAACGCGCCACGCGACTGGATTTTCACCAGTTCGCGCGAACACACGCAATCGCTGCGGGTGCGCGCGTACCTGTCGCAGGCTGACTGGAACAATTGCGCGCTGGCTGATGCCGCACAGGCCATGCATATGACGCCGCGCACGCTGATGCGCCGGCTTGATGCGGACGGCACATCCTTTCAGGCGATCAAGGACGGGTTGCGCCGTGACATTGCGATCCGCGATCTGCAGGGCGGGCGCAAAAGCATCGAGGAAATCGCGCAGGATGTCGGGTTTTCATCTGCTGCGAATTTTCACCGCGCCTTTCACCGGTGGACGGGTGGCACACCCAGATCGTACCGGCAGAGATAAAGCCAGATCGCAACAGTTTGTCACTTTCGGACAATAACCTGTCAGCCTATGAGATTTCGCTTTTGGCCGTGACTTGCTAAAATATCGCATAAACTGAATTTAGCCGTATTTTCCACTCCGTCCGCGTGTCATGGCAGCGATCCTGTTGCCATGCGTCACGGCAATATTGGACAATGACGCACAACAAAAGGGTACCCCGATGACAACCAATCTGGACAGCATTCTACAAGCGGCCCGCGACCATGCGGAACAGGTGATCAAACCCAATGTTGACCGCTGGAACACCGCAAAAAAATGGCCCCGCGATGCGTCGGACAAGGCCGGCGCGGCGGGCCTGACAGGGCTTTATGCCCCGCAAGAGTTCGGCGGTCAGGGCCTGCCCCTGTCGGAAGGCATTCAGGTTTACGAACAGTTGGGTCTGGGCGACGGGGCTTATGCGTTTGCGTTGTCGATGCACAATATCTGTACCTTTGCAGGGTGCGGTTATGGCACCGATGCCTTCAAGGAAAAATGGGCGCGCGATCTGACGTCGGGGCGCAAGCTTGCCAATTTTGCGTTGACCGAACCCCAATCGGGTTCGGACCCGATGCAGATGTATACCCGCGCCACGATCAACGGCGATGGCACTTGGACCATCAGCGGATCAAAAGCGTGGGTCAGCCTTGCCACCGAGGCCGATGTTTATTTTACCGTCGTCAAGACCAGCGATGCGCCCGGCCACAAGGATATGGCAATGATCGCCATTCCTGCCGATGCCGAGGGCCTGAGCTTTGGCCCGATGTACGAAACGCCATCCTATAACTTCCTGCCGATGTCCGAAATGTACATGGACAAGGTTGTTGTCAGCGAAGACAACATCATCCTGCCGGTTGGTCAGGGCCTTCAGGGATCGCTTATGGCGATTGATATCGCGCGGGTTTCGATCGCGTCGGGGTGTTGCGGGCTGATGCAGGCCGCGCTTGATACGGCGTTGTCCTATTCCAAGAACCGCAAGATGTTCGGGGGCAAAAATCTGGACCTAGACGGCATTCAGTGGATGTTGGGCGAAGTTGCGACAGACCTTGAAGCGTCGCGCCTGCTGTATCGCAAGGCCGCCGAAGCACTGGGCACGCCCGAAGGACCGCTGATGGCGGCCCACGCCAAACGCTTTGTACCGGATGCCGCCGTGAAAGCCGCGAACACCTGCACCCAGGTTCTGGGCGGAATGGGCCTGTTGCAGCCCTATGGGCTGGACCGTTTGTCGCGCCTTGCGCAGATGTTGCGGATCGTGGATGGCACGACCGAAATCAGCCGTGTGGTGATCGGGCGTGCCTTGCAAAAACGCGCCGCGACGTTGCCCGACCTGCCGGTGCCAAAGGGCTTTGGCGAAACCGACGAACCGGTGGCACGCCAAAACGTCGCCTGAGCCAAGGGCGCGCAAACATGAAAAACCCCGCCGGAACCGGCTTATGCCGGCTTTGGCGGGGTAGAGAGACAGGGCTAAGGTCTTACGCGTCAATCGGGCGGGCCGCGCCCGAAACGCGAATACCGGACCCGGGTTGCGCGCCAATTTCTGCATGCAGGAGCGAGCGTGCGCCCATATCCTCGCCCTGAACGATGTTGATCGACCCGTCATGCGGCCAGCCCAGATCGCGCAGATACCCCGACAGGGCCGCCGCCGCTGCACCGGTTGCCGGATCTTCCAGAACGCCGCCAATGGCAAAGGCGTTGCGGCTGTGAAACAGGCGCGGCGTTTCAGCCCAAAGCAGGCTGATCGTGGTCAGGCCATGGCGCGTCATCAAAGCTGCGCCTGCGGCCAGATCATAGTTCATTCCGGCCAAGGTCTGGCGGTCTTTCAACAGCAGGATCAGGTGATCGTTGCCCGCATTGGCAAGGCCCGCCGGAATGGCAGGATCAAGGTCATGCGGTGAGAGCGAGAACAGCTCCAGCGCTTGGGTCACGAGATTGGGATCGGCGGCGCGGCTTTGTGTCGGGGGCGATGTCAGGGTGGCAGACATCCCGTTCTGGTCGCGCTTCGCCTCGACAGTGATTTGCCCGGTGCCGAGTGTCAGGGGGAAGACCCCCGCGCCCTTCTGATCGGCAAGGACATTGCCAAGGGCAATGGTTGCGTGTCCGCAAAAGGCAACTTCGGCAGAGGGAGAAAAGTAGCGCACGCGCCAACCGTTCTTGTCGGGGGCGGCGAACACGGTTTCGGAATAGCCAACCTCGGCTGCGATACGCTGCATCTGGTCGGCGTCCGGCATCGTTTCGGCCACGACAACGCCTGCGGGGTTTCCGCCCTTTGTTCCGTCTGAAAAGGCGGCAATACGGTGGATATCTGGATTAAACATAATCGGTCCTTTCGGGGGGCCGGTCTTGTCCGGCGTTTCGTGCAAATTGGATGTTGCCGCGCCCGCAACAGGCAGGCGCGGCAATCGGGCCCGTTCAGTCGTGGATACGACCCAGAAATTCGGTCATCTCGTCTGCGATCACATCGCCATATTCCTCAAGCGCAAAGTGGCCGGTATCCAGAAGGTGAAATTCGACATCGGTCAGGTCCTGCGTATAGGGGTGGGCGCCTTCGGCCGGAAAGATGTGATCGTTCTGGCCCCAGACAATCAATGCGGGCGGTTGATATTCGCGGAACAGCGCCTGCCATTTCGGATATTCGGAAACATTGGTCCCGTAGTCCAGAAACATCTCGAGCTGTACCTCCTGATTGCCCGGGCGGTCCAGAAGGTACTGAACGTGCCAGTAATTGTCGGGGTTGACCTTGGATACATCGCCGACACCGTGGGTGAACTGCCAGATTGTGGCGTCAAGGGTAAGGAACCCGCGCAGTGCATCTCCGTTTTCGGTGCTGGGTTCGGCCCAATAGGTTTTGATCGGATCCCAGAATTCGCGCAGGCCTTCTTCGTAGGCGTTGCCATTCTGGATGATAAACCCTGTGACCCGCGCAGGATCATTGGCAAACATCCGGTATCCGACAGGGGCACCGTAATCCATCAGATACACGGCATAATCCTTGACACCCTTGGCATCGATCAGCTTGGTCACCACGTCGGCGGCATTGGCAAAGCTATAGTCGTAATCTTTGGCCGCTGGCATGTCAGAGGCCCCGAAACCGGGATAATCCGGCGCGATGACGTGATATTCATCGGCCAGTTCGGGGATCAGTTCGCGGAACATATGGGACGAAGTCGGAAAGCCGTGCAGCAACAGGACAGTCGGGTTCGACGGATCACCGGCTTCGCGGTAGGCGATGTTCAATCCGTCGATTTCCATCTTGTTCATTTGAACGGCAAAGGGGCTTTCGGCGGCACCTGCGAGATTTGGCAGCGCGACCGGCAAGAATGTGGCACTTGCCAGAAGCGCGGCAAAGGTGGTGTGGATCATTCGGGTGTTCATCGGTTTGGTCCTTGTCTGGAGCCGCAATTCAGCGGCTTTGGGGCTGAGGGGAATCCGGCCGCAAGAGAGTGCGGCGCAGAGCGTTGGTTTCGGCCCTGAGGGCCGCGTTTTCGCGGCGCAGTGCCGCGATCTCGTTTCCGGCCTCTTCGCTTGTGAAGCGGCGGGGGATATGTCGGGGGCAATTCCAGTCGAACGCCTTGACGCTGATCCGCACCCACCGTTCGGCGGGTACGCCAGCAAGGGCCGGATCGGGGGTTTCTTGATCGATATCGGTCAACATCGCCCGCCCCCAGATCTTGAGCCGTCGGGCGTTCGGGTAATCCATCAGGATCAGGGAAATGCGATCATTGTCAGACAGGTTGCCCGCCGAGATATACTGGCGGTTTCCGCGCAGGTCCGCATAGGCGATGGTCTGGTCATCCAGAACCCGGATAAACCCGGCTGGCCCACCGCGAAACTGAACATAGGGCCAACCGGTTCCGGACACTGTGGCCTGATAGAACCCGTCGCGCGCCTGAATAAAGGCACGTTCGTCTTCGCCCAACCGGTCGCCACCACTGCGCGTTTCCGACAGGAACCCGGCATAGCGGCCGGACCCGTTCTGTTCCTGCGTGCGCAGGACCGAGGGGGTGAACGCGATATCTGCAAATGCAATAGCCATGGGATTTTTCCTTTACAGGTTCAGGTCGTCCAGACCGGGGTGATCGGCGGGGCGGGGACCGGCAGGCCAGTGAAACAGGCGGTGTGAGTCCTTGATCGGCAGGTCATTGATTGACGCGATGCGGCGGGCCATTCGGCCATCGGGCGCAAATTGCCAGTTTTCGTTTCCGAACGAGCGGAACCATTGCCCGTCTGCATCGTGCCATTCATAGGCAAAGCGCACGGCAATGCGGTTTGCGGACACGGCCCAAAGGCCTTTGATCAGGCGATAATCCAGTTCGTGTTGCCATTTGCGGGTCAGAAACGCGTGGATCGCGGCGTGTCCCTGAAACTGTTCGGCGCGGTTGCGCCACTGGCAATCGTCACTATAGGCGGGCGTGACGACATCGGGGTTGCGGCTGTTCCATGCGTCTTCGGCAGTGCGGACTTTCTGGCGGGCAGATTCTGCCGTGAAGGGCGGGAATGGCGGGCGTGACAGATCGGTCATGGCATCAGCTTTCAAAAGGTAGGGAGGTCATCCCCGGCCAGCCCAAAACGGGGAGAGGGAGGTGGGCCGGCCGGGGGCTTGCGAAGCGGGCCCCGGGGGTTAGCGCGCTTCCAGCATGGCGGTGACGGTCGCCCCGGTGTCTGCAACGTGGCTGGCAATCATGCGGAAATTCGTGAGGGCGGCGGCATATCCGTCAAGCCCGGGCAGTTGCGCGGCGGCAGTGGCATCGGTCACAACCATCACTTCAAAGCCTTGTTCCTGCAGTTCGCGCATGTGGCTTTCGGTGCAAAGATTGGCCGACATGCCCGCAATGATCACCTTGTCGATGCCCTGTTTTCTAAGCTGCAGCACAAGATCGTTGGTTTCCGGTCCGAACACCTTGTGCGGGCTGGAAACAACAGTGGCTCCGTCTTCGATGAAGGGTTTGTAGCGATCCAGCCAGTCAGCGCCCGATCCTTCAAAGCCCTGCAGATCAAGAGGCCCGCTGCGGTCGAACATTCCAATCTGGTGCATCAGCGCTTCTAGCGCGCCCTCCATTTTCCAGTGATGATCGTGGGGAAAGTAATAGTGCGGCGACACGAAAACCGGGATTCCGGTCTGTTTCGCGGTTTTGAACAGCGCCTCGATATTTTCGACCGTTCCGTTTTCTTCGACGTTCGCACCTACAACACCCCACGCCACGCCATCTGGGTGCAAAAAGTCGTTCTGAGGGTCAGTGACCAGCAGGGCGGTGTTGCCAAGAGTCACGTCAAAACCGGGATCGGGCAGTCCACCCTGCCCAAGGGCGGCAGAGGTCAGGCTGAGGGCCATGGACGCGGCCAGCGCAAGTGAGGTCAGGTGCGATTTGAGAGTTGGGGACAGGAAGGTCATGATGCGCTCCGCTTTAAGGTTTACAGATCGGTTAATGTTGCGATCAACATGTACCGTTCGGTTAATGTTTGCAAGTAAAAATGTTTGATAAGGGGCATCACATTGCCTGATGTTCGTCACAAAACGGGGATAAACCCCCGATTTAATGCGAATTTCCTTGAGACTTTTAAGATGGATGATATGTACAGATCAGTTATCCAAAGGTGCCTGAATGAGCCAAAGCAAACGTGCAGATTTGATTCGTGGCGCGTTGACCCTGTTTTATCGGAACGGGTTCAACGCTACCGGCATGGATCTGGTGGCGAAAGAAACCGGCGTGTCGAAAACGTCGATCTACAAACACTTTCGAACCAAGGAAGAACTGATCCTTGCGGTGCTGCGTCTGCGGGATGAACAGTTCAGAAACTGGTTGTTCCGCCGCATGGCAGACCTTGCCGATACGCCCGAGGGCCAGTTGCTGGCCATGTTCGATGCGCTTGGCGAATGGTTTGTCGCCGACGGGTTTCAGGGCTGCATGTTCATCAAGGCCAGCGCCGAGTACCAGAACGAAGACGATGCCATCAACAAACAGTCCTATGCGCACAAGGAACTTCTTGTCGATCATTTCACGGAATTGGCAAAATCCGCAGGTTTGCCGAACCCGCGCGCAATCGCGCGCCAGCTTTTGATCCTGAAGGAAGGCGCGATCGTGATTGCCGCCATGTCCCATGATCCCGCCCCGGCCCAAGAGGCCCGGGACATCGCAGCCATGATCGTCAGGGCGCGCTGAGGCGGGGTTGCCCCTGTGTTACGGAAACCCTGACAATTTTCCTTGTTTCGGTTAGCGCACACCGCCGGATCGTTGCTGTGGAGGGTATGGAACGACAGCAACGGGTGTTTCATGTCAGGCGCGAAAACGCTGCGCGGATCACGGAATTTGATATTGTTCAACTTCGCGGTTAGGAAAAGCCTGTTCGCAACCGGAGGCAAAGTGCATGAGCAAGACCGTCAAGAAAGCCTTGTCCGCATTCGCCAGCAACACCTATTCGCAATATGGAGAGGACGGGATACTTGCAGAATGCCTGTCACGGGTTTCTGTTTCAACCGAGCTGGATAAATGGTGTGTCGAGTTCGGGGCGTGGGACGGTGTCTATCTTTCCAATACCTGCAAGCTGATCCGCGAAGACGGCTTTTCTGCGGTTCTTATCGAAGGGGACGCAGACCGCTTCAAGGAACTGCAACGCAATCTGCCCGAAGACCGTGTGCTCAAGTTTTGCCGCTGGGTATCGCTTTCGGGCGAAGGACGACTGGAAACCATTCTGGCGGAAACCCCGATCCCGCAGGATTTTGACGTGCTGTCGATAGACATCGACAGCTGTGACTGGCACGTTTGGCAATCAATCGAGGCCTACCGGCCAAAGATTGTCTGTATCGAATTCAATCCGACCATTCCGAATTGCGTGTCTTATGTCCAGCCTGCGGATTTCACGATCAGACATGGCAACAGCGCGCGCGCCCTGTGTGATCTTGCCGCGCAAAAGGGATATGATCTGGTCGCTGCAACAGATGTGAATCTGATTTTTGTCGACGCCGCGCTGTCGCATGCCGTGATCGGCGACGACCAACCGACACTTGGCCAACTGCGGTCCGAAGACAAACACGTAAGCTATGTTTTCGCCGGATATAACGGAGAGATCCTGTCAACCGGTCCGGTCAAAGCCCTGTGGCATGGCATGCAGTTGGGCCCCAAGAGCCTGCAGGTTCTGCCCAGAACCCTGCATAGATTTCCCGACGAATACACGCCGTGGCAGCGGCTGCGTTTTCGGTTGCGGCGCAGATTTCGGCGCGCGCGCTATGGAAAAGACGGGTAAAAGTGCCAATGCAGCCGGTCAGGTTCGAGTGACCTGTTCTTGATCGGCGCATTAGGGTTTACTTGGTGCGTAATGCGCGGGGCGCGATGCAGTGCACCCTATGCGCCCCGCCTGCCCCCTTGATGGAGAAATTAGATGATCATCGCTGATAGAAATGCCCTGTTGTCCACGCCCGCGCGATGCACGTGGCCCGGGCTGGGAAAGCCTGCGGCTGCTGGTGAAATCCGACGGTATGGGGTTTTCCATGACCGACACCAAAATCCTGCCCGGTGCGGTGCTGAACCTTCATTACAAGAACCATATCGAAGCCTGTTACTGCCTGTCGGGCGCGGCCGAGGTGACAGAGACAGACAGCGGCACCACCCACCGTATCGTGCCCGGTGTGCTTTATGCCCCCAACGCCCATGACAAACACGAAGTCCGCGTGATCGGCGATGAGCCGGTGCGCCTGATCTGTGTGTTTTCCCCTGCGTTGCAAGGCGACGAGGTGCACCAGCCCGACGGGAGTTATGCGGCGGGGTGACAGGTGGCGGCGCTAGGGTGTGGTCAGTTGACGGAACACATCCGGCGCAACGGCGCGCGCGGCCTCCAGTGAGGGATGGGACCATTCATCGCGATAAAGAACGATGGTGTCGCGGCTGCCGTAATTGCAAACCGCGTCAGGGCAGAAGAAATCGAACAGATCGACAAGGATCACGCCACTGTCCTGCGCCAGTTCGCGCTGCGCCTGTTGCAGCGGGGCAAGGCGGTCCAGCGTGGCGGTTCTTGAATAATAATGGCACGGGCCACCCTGCCGGGCGAACCACTGGCTGACGGCGGTATCGGGGGTGCAGTTCGCCTCGCGCACCAGCGGCATCGGGCCCAGCACCGCTAGACGTATGCCGCGTGCGCCAAGATCGGCAGTCAACCGGCGCACGCCGTCAGTATATTTTGTCAGCGCATCCTGCGACAGCGCGCCATTGACCGAAAAGATATAGGCCAGATCGCTGGCCAGAAACACGATGTCACCGGCGCGCAGGCTGGCAACAAGATCGGGCACGACATCTGCCCAGTAATACCGATTTTCGTTCATCCACGGCCCGTCATATTTCCCGTCAAGAGGCGGGACAGCGGGCGAGCCCCAGGACGATGTGAGCGTGATCGCCATATCCTCGGTATCGGCAATCGTTTGAAACGTGCCGGAAAACGCGGCGGTGAATGAATTGCCCAGCACCAACACCCTGCGCTCTGCCGTCTGGAACGCGCCGAACGTGCACTGATCGATCCGGATCGGCTGGCCAATCCGGCTTGGTGTATCGATGACACAAGGTGCGCCCTGCCAAGTGTTGCCGTTGCCGTCCGCAAGCGGGATCAACAGACTTTCGGACCCGCGATGCTCTAACGGGGCCGGATCGCCCAGATACAACCGCTCTTTCAGAACGCCTTCGAACACCGACAGCAGGACAAGCCCCGCGACAAGGCCCGACATTCCTTTGAGCGCGGCGGTGCGGCGTCTGGCCCCCCATTGCACATGGCGCAAAGGTTGTTCGACAAACCGGTAAGAGCCCGAAGCCAGCGCCAGCATGATCACGATCAGAACCGGCGCTGTGACAGCCGTGATGCCGACGGACCATTTTGCAAAAACAACAACCGGCCAGTGCCACAGGTAAAGCGAATACGAGATGCGCCCGAAATAGCGGATCGGGCGGTTTGCCAGAAGCAGGGTGATGCCGCCGCCCTGACGGGTATCCCACAACAACAGAGCCGTGAGGAGGACCGCCAGACCTGTCAGGACAGACCGGTCCGTTTCAGGCGGCAGGGCCAGACTAGCGACCAGAGCCAGCAAAACCGCAACCGACGGCATCCAAGGCGGGGCTGTGCGACCAAGCCGCGCGTTCAATATGAAAACACCCGCCCCGATGGCCAGTTCCCACGCCCGAAAGGGAAGCAGGTAAAACGCGGCATTGGGCGCATCGCGGGTGCCCCAGACAAAGGCGGCCAGCGAACACAGGGTTAACAGGATCGCGCCCCACCGCAGACCGGCGCGCGTTCCGGTGCCGAAACGCGGCGAAAGCGCCAGCCAGGCCAGCACGGGAAACAACAGGTAGAACTGTTCTTCCACGCCGAGGGACCATGTGTGGGTGAACGGGTTCAGTTCGACCGACGATCCGAAATAATCGGCCTGTTGCAGGTAAAGAAAGATGTTCGATGCCCCGAACGCAGCCCAATAGCCGGTTTCGATGTATTCCCCCATATCCTGAATAACGAGGGAACTGAGCGCTGTGGTGAGCACAAGGCAAACCACAAGCGCAGGCGCAAGCCGTTTGAAGCGACGACCGAAAAAGCGTGCCGCGGATGGTGCGAAATCTGCCCAGTCCCATGAGGCGATGGACGCGGTGATCACATAGCCCGAAATGACAAAGAAGATATCGACACCCAGATAGCCATGCGGCAGGGCGGACGCGTTCATATGGTGCAGAACCACCGCAAGCACCGCGATGCCCCGAAGACCTTCGATATCCGTTCTGAACACTCGGCTTGTCCTTGTTCGCCGGATCGGGGCGCACCCGTGACCGATACCTGTTATCTATCCGTTGCCCTGCCCGAAACAATCCGGAAACGGAACAGTCGGGGGAGTGCGGTGTTCTACTGCTTGCAAGTGACCTTATTGGGTTTTTGGGCGCGTGACACAAGTGATCGATGCCGTGCACGGGGGGCCTGCGTTTTGTCCGAACATTGCGAAACCGTCGTCAAACGGCGGTTGAACCCTTGAAACCCCGCGCGTTTGGTGGTGCGCTGCACCGCATGCCCATTGGTACGAGAGGCCGAACACATGCAACCACTGACCGGACAGGTCGCTTTGGTGACAGGCGCGTCTGCGCCACAGGGCATCGGGCGCGCGATTGCACTGCGTCTGGCCGCAGACGGGGCGGCCGTTGTCGTGACGGATATCGGCGGGTTTGCTGATGTGGACAGCCAACAGGTGCCACGCGCCGATCTGCTGGACGGCATCGTGCGCGACATTCAAGCGACGGGCGGTCAGGCGATTGCCCTGACACTGGATGTGACATCCGCAACGGATGTTGAAACCACCGTGGCGCAGATCGTGTCGCGCCTCGGCCGACTGGATATCCTTGTGAACAACGCCGGATCACTGGCGGGATCGGATGATTTTCTGCGCACCACGCCGGATGAATGGCAGTCAAGTTTCGCGGTGAACATTCTGGGCCCGATGATGCTGTCGCAAGCTGCCATTCCGCAGATGCGCAAGGTGGGGGGCGGGCGGATCATCAGCATCGGGTCAACCGGCAGCCTTGGGGCGGAACCCGGTTTTGGCGCGTACACGGCGATGAAACACGCGCTTGTCGGTCTGACCAAAACGCTTGCCGCCGAATTCGGGCCGGACGGAATTTTATGCAATACGGTCTGCCCGGGATATATCGCGACAGACATGCACATGGCCGCAAATGCGCGTCTGGCCCGCGAACAGGGTATTGCGGTGACCGACATGAAACAGAAACGCTATGCCAACGTGGCCCTGCGCGATGCTGGCGTGCCGGATGATGTGGCGGGTGCGGTGGCCTATCTGGCGGGGCCGGACGCAAGATATGTGACAGGGATCAACCTGCCTGTGACGGGCGGTGTGCCCTTCGGTATTTGATGGCTTGGCGGATTACCACCGCCGCCACGAAAAGGGGCGGCCCGATGGCCGCCCCCCTTGGTGTTCGAAGCTTTCGCGTTTTCAGATCACTGGTTGCCCTGTGATCCGGCTGTCACCGCTTCCATCGCATTGGACAGGTTGAAACTGCCCGGTTTCTGGCGTGGCGGGAAATCTGCAAAGCTTTGAATCCATTTGCCGATATAGGCCGCCGCCGGGGCCACAATGAACATATGATCCAGATAGAACTTTTGATACCCCATCGCGTTTTCTTCTTTCGCGCGTTCAAACGGGTCCATCCGCAGGTTTGTGATCAGCGGGGCACGCAGAACCGTGAACGGGTTCAGCCACACATCAAGACCTTCCGCGCTTTGCTCCAGGAAGGTGATCTTCCAGTTGTTATAGCGCAAGGCCGCCGGTTCGCCGTCATCTGTCCAGTAGATGAATTCGCTGCGCGGCCACTCTCCTTCGCCGCGCAGGGCGGGGCCCAGATCATAGCCGTCCAGATGGACTTTATAGGTCCGTCCGATCGCTTCGACGCCGCCTTCCAGCAGCTTGGACTTGATATCGGGATCACCCGCCGCCGCAAGCAGCGTGGGCAGCATATCTTCGTGCGCGCCAATATCGTTGATTACGGTGCCCGGTTCGATGGTGCCGGGCCAGCGGATCATTGCGGGCACGCGATAGCCGCCTTCCCATTGGGTGTTCTTTTCGCCCTTGAACATGGTTGTACCGCCATCGGGCCATGTAAAGGTTTCCGCGCCGTTATCGGTGGAATACATCACGATGGTATTGTCGGCGACGCCAAGGTCATCCAGCTTGTCCAGCAACTGGCCGACATGTTTGTCATGTTCGACCATACCATCGGCATAGATGCCCAATCCGGTCACGCCTTCGCTTTCTTCCTTGAGATGGGTGAAAATGTGCATCCGGGTCGAGTTCCACCACAAAAAGAACGGCTTGTCCTGTTCAACAGCGCGCGTCATGAAATCCAGCGCGCCTGCGGTCACTTCGTCATCCACGGTTTCCATCCGCTTTTTGGTCAGCGGGCCGGTGTCTTCGATACTGCCATCGGCACTGGATTTGATCACGCCGCGCGGGCCGAATTGTTCGCGAAAGGCAGGATCTTTCGGATAGTCGGGATGTTCCGGTTCCTGTTCGGCATTCAGGTGATAGAGATTGCCAAAGAATTCATCAAAGCCGTGGTTGGTCGGCAGCATTTCATCACGGTCGCCCAGATGGTTTTTACCGAACTGGCCGGTCATATAGCCCATCGGTTTCAGCAGGCCCGCGATGGTCGGGTCTTCGATCTGCATGCCTTCGGGTGCGCCGGGCAGGCCAACCTTGGTCAAACCGGTGCGGATCGGGGATTGACCGGTGACAAAGGCGGCACGGCCCGCGGTACAGCTTTGCTGGCCATACCAGTCGGTGAACAACGCCCCTTCGGCAGCGACACGGTCGATGTTCGGCGTCTTGTAGCCCATCATGCCACGGTTGAACGCACTGATGTTGAACTGGCCGATATCATCGCCCCAGATCACAAGAATATTCGGCTTCTGATCGTCCTGCGCCAGTGCCATCATCGGCAACGCAGACACCAGCGCCGAAACCACAAGAGTTCGTAACATCGGTTCCTCCTAAAATTGAAATATGTTGAACGCTAACAAGGGACAGTAGGTCGCGCAAGGTTCATGTCGAGCGAAAAACAAGAGCGGGCAATCCGCGGATATGACTTTGTTGCGAACCCTGGAATTATCCCCCCAGCGCGCGCACCGCGTGATCCAGCACGCGCAGGCCGGCGACCAGATCGGTCTCTCTCGTGTCTTCCTCGAACGCGTGGCTTATGCCGTTTATGGACGGAACAAACAGCATCGCTGCAGGCAGGACGGCAGACACGTTGGTCGCGTCGTGCAGCGCGCCGGACGGCAGGGTGCGCCAGCGCCCCGGTGCAATAGCTTCGGCGCCGTTTTCCAGTGCGGTGCGCAGGGTTGCATCCATCGCGACAGGCACCATCGCGGGGCGCGGGGTATTGGTGAAGGCCATGCCGTGATCGGCCGCGATCTGTGCGGCAACCTGATCAATCACCGCTTCCATCCGGTCCAGCCGGTCCAGATCGCCATCACGCCACTGCATCGAAAACACCACCTTGCCCGGTACGATGGACGGGGCGTTGGGCGTCAGGCTGACATGGCCGATGGTCCAGACGGTTTGCGGCGTGACGATGTTGCGAAACCGGTCGTTCAGTTCCGTGTTGAACGCGGACAGCGCCTGAAACGCATCGCGGCGCGCAGCCATCGGCGTGGTGCCTGCGTGGTTCTGCTGGCCCTCAAACGTGATGTGGTTTTGCCGGATGCCGACAATATCGGTCACAACGCCGATCTGTTCGCCGGCGGCGTCCAGTTTCGGGCCCTGTTCGATATGCAGTTCGATGAAACCGGAAAACCGGTCTGGCGGAATGAACGTATCGGCCTTGCCTTTCATCGCGGCACGGGCATCGGCAAAGGAGATGCCATCGCGGTCTGTCACCGCATCGGCACCCTGCAAAGACATCGCGCCGGACCATACCATGCTGCCCGTACAGGTGCCAAAGCGCCCTTCTTCATCCTGAAAGCTGACGGCGGAGACCGGCGGGCCGCCCTGTTCCTGCATGGCGCGCGCAATTTCAAGCGCGGCAATCACACCCAGCGCGCCATCCAGCCACCCGCCCGTTGGCTGGCTGTCGGAATGCGACCCCATCAGCAGGGATGGCCCTTGCGCAAGGCCGAACACATTGCCCGCCGGATCGATATGCGCCTGCAACCCCGCATCCTGCATCCGCTGCGCCAACCACTGCCGCGCGGCAATATCGGGCGCGCTGAAGGCAGGGCGGATCACCCCGTTGCCCACCCCCGCCGCACCAAAACTGCGCAGGTGGTGAAGGTCTGACAGGAAACGGTCTGGGTTGATCATCGGGTCGGGTCCGGTTTGGTGTATGGGGGCACGGCACGTCCGTGTGCCCCTATCGTTATCGTGGCGACAGACAGGTTTCAACGCACCCCAGTGCCGTTTGCGGTGCCTGATCACAAGGTTTGGCCCTTTCCCCTGCCCTGCCCCTGTCCTAAGAATGGGCAACAGGAGAACGTCATATGTCCCACATCACGCTGATCCGGCATGGTCAGGCCAATTCCGCCGCCCGTGACGAATTGAGTTATGACCGCCTTAGCCCGTTGGGCCACGAACAGGCGGCGTGGCTGGGTGCGCATCTGAAGGACACGCACCAGCATTACGCACGGCTTTATACCGGCACGCTGACGCGCCACATTGAAACCGCGGATGCGATGCAGACGGGGCTGGAACCGGTCCGCGATGCGCGACTGAACGAATTGGAATATTTCACGCTGTCCAAGTTGCTGCAAGACCAGCACGGCGTGCCGTTTCCGGTTGAACCGGGCACGTTCACCAACCATCTGCCGGATTTGTTCGGGCGGTGGAAGGACGGGCATATCGGCAACCCGCCCGAAACCTTTCAGGCGTTTGAAGACCGCGTGCAATCGGCCCTGCACGACATCAGCGAAGGCGACGGGCCGGCGCTTGTCATCACGTCGGGCGGGTTGATTTCGATGGCGATGCGACAGGCGATGGGGCTGGATATTCCGGCCATGTCGCGAATGGCGCTGGCGATCATGCACACTTCGATGCACCGGCTGTTTCCGATTGGCGGGCATTGGTCGCCCGTATTGTTCAATGCAGTGCCGCATCTGGATCGCGCCGACCGGCGCGCGGCGCAAACCCATATCTGACAAAGGTGCGATATGCTGACCCTGTATTATTCCAAAGGTTCTGTTTCCACGGCCGTGGCGATTGCCCTGAACGAGGCAGGCGCCGCCTATGACACCGTCACGGTCGATTTCGCCAGCGGCGCACAAACCAAGCCGGACTATCATGCGATCAACCCCAAGGGCCGCGTGCCTGCTCTGGTCACGGAGCGCGGTGTTCTGACCGAAACCAGTGCCCTGCTGGACTATGTCGCGGCGCTTTACCCCGATGCGGGGCTTGTGCCCGATGATCCGTTTCAGGCCGCGCAGATGCGCAGTTTGATGACCTATCTGGCCAGCACATGGCATGTGAACCATGCGATGGGCGGACGGGGTGCCCGTTGGGCCACACAGCAAAGCAGCTTTGACGATCTGAAATCGAAGGTCACGGAAAACATCAGCGCCAACTGCCGGTATGTCGAAGACGAGGCGCTGCAAGGCCCCTTTGTGGTGGGCGCGCAGTTCACGCTGGCCGATGCCTATCTGTTTACGGCCCTGTCGTGGCTGCCGTCTGACGGGGTGCGGATCGCACAGTATCCCCGTTTGCATGCGTTTCAGCGCCGGATGTTGAACCGGCCATCGGTGCAAAAGGCGCTGGCCGACGGGATATTTGCGGGGGCAGAAGAATGACACATCTTTGGGTGCGCGCCGAACAACGCGCCAATGAACAACGGGTCGGGCTGACGCCGGAAGGTGCGGCACAGCTGATTGCCGCCGGTATTCAGGTCACGGTCGAGGACAGCGCAGACCGCGCGATTGGCATTGATGGCTACCGCGCCGCCGGATGCACCATCGCGCCGCAGAACAGCTGGCCCGACGCGCCGCGCGATGCGATTATCTTCGGGCTGAAAGAACTGCCCGAAGACGGCACGCCGCTGGTGCATCGCCATATTCTGTTCGGCCACGCCTACAAGGGCCAGCCGGCGGGGCAGGTCTTGCTGGGGCGGTTCAAGGCCGGTGGTGGCACATTATACGATCTGGAATATCTGGTTGATCCGGACGGGCGGCGTGTGGCCGCATTCGGCTATTGGGCGGGATATGCGGGCGCGGCGGTGGCGTTGAAATGCTGGGCCGCGCAACAGCGCGGGGGCATTGCCGGACCGGTCGGCGTTTATGACAGTGCGCAGGCGATGTGCGCCGATCTGGTCCGTGATCTGGACAGCACAGAACAGGCGCGGCCCGATGCGCTGATCATCGGGGCGCTGGGGCGGGTGGGCCACGGCGTGGCCGATCTGTGCGCGGCGATGAATGTGGCAACGACGAAATGGGATATGGCCGAAACCGCCGATGGCGGGCCGTTTCCCGAAATTCTGGACCATGATCTGTTTTTCAACTGTATTCTGGCCCGCCCCGGCACGCCGGTTTTTGTACCCGCCGATGCGGGCGCAGCGGCGCGGCGGTTACGCGTTATCGGCGATATCGCCTGTGATCCGGACAGCGATTTTTCACCCATCAAGGTTTATGATCGCACCACCACATGGGATGCACCGGCGTTGCGGGTGCATGAGGCTCCGCCCCTTGATGTGACAGCGATTGATAATCTGCCATCGATGCTGCCTGTCGAAAGCTCGCAAGACTACGGCGCGCAATTGTTGCCGTCATTGTTGACGCTGGATGATCTTGATGCGGGTGTCTGGGGCCGGGCCAAGGCGACCTATGTGGCGCAGATTGAACGCGTTTAGATCAACAGGCGCCGCCGCCCTACATCAGATCGTCTTCTTCATCGGTGGCGGAAATGCCCAGCGCGTCCAGCGCGTTTTCCAGATGTTCGGACAAATGCGGTGTGCCGATCAGGTAATCTGCGGTCGGGGTTGTCGCCTCCTGACGGGCTGTGGTGATGGCTTCGGGCAGGTCTTCGGGTTCGAAACTGCCACGGCCGATCCACATCAGGGCGACCAGTTCGGCTTGCGCATCTTCGCTTAACCTGTCGATCAGGCCGCGCAGTTCGCCTTCGGCGCGACCCAGTTCGCGCCCCATCAGAATGACTTGCGCCACCTGTTGTGTGGAAATTTCCAGCATGCCTGACCCTCCTGTTCGCACGTGTCGGATAAGTTGACACCGGATCGGGCGGGGCCGTCTTTGATCTCACGCAAATAGGCGGTAGTACATCCAGTCGGGCATGAACTGGCTAAGACGGAACAACCACGAAAACACGCGCGGAAAGCTTTTCTTGAAATGATCGGCGTTCATATGGTCGAACATTTCCTGCGCGGCGGCCTCGGGCTCCATGATAAACGGCATGGTGAAATCGTTTTTTTCGGTCAGGCGGGTCTTGATGAAACCGGGATTGGCGACCTGCACGCGCACGCCAGTTTTGCGCAGATCGGCATACATGCTTTCGGCCAGCGCCATGGTGCCCGCCTTGGACGCGGCATAGCCGATGGCCCCGGGCAGGCCGCGAAAACCCGACAGGCTGCCGGTGATCACGATGTGGCCGCTGTCACGCGCGACCATATCGGGCACCACGGCCCCCATCACCCGCACAAGGCCGGTAAAATTGATATCGGCCATCGCGGTGGCCTGCTGCGGATCCCATTGTGTTGCGGGCATCGGCCAGTAGACGCCCGCCAGAAACACCACACCATCCACCGGCCCGATGGCCTGCGCTGCTGCGGTGACATTGTCTGTGTCGGAGACATCCACTGTTTGATACGAGGCAGGCCCGGGCAGGTCGTTGACCAACGCGGACAGGCGGTCTTCGGACCGGGCGGATACGATCACTTCAACGCCGGCCTTGCTGAGGACATGGGCAAGGGCGGCGCCAAGGCCGTCGCTGGCCCCGACCAGCCAGTAGCGTTTTCCGTTCCAATCCGTCATGCGGCTTCCTTTTGGCGCATGGTGGCCACCAGTTCGGCCACCTTGATCCCGTATTTACGGAACTGGCTGCGGTTCACGATGGTTCCGTTCGGGGCCAGATACATCCAGTCGACCGTGTCCAGAACATGGCCACCCGCGCTGTCGGGCAGGCGGATGCGGTATTTCAATTGCACCGATGACCCGCGTTGCCAGCCGGTGCCTTCGCCCACAACATCGGGCGCGGTGGCCTTGATGCGGCCGTCATTGCCGATCTGCAAATGCCATTCGCGATCCTGATGGGTGCCGCTGTCATAGGCGAAATGTTCTTTCATCACGCCGGTATTGCCGTTCCACTTTGCATCGAAATCGCCGACAAATCGGGATGTCACACGCCCTGTTGGCCCGAAAATGACGCCTTCGCAAACAATCGGGCCATTCAAATGGTGGCGCAAATCGAATTGCGGCTGGCCGGTGTCATAATCGGCCGGTTGCTGCGCGGTAAACCCCATGTAGCGGCGTTGGATCAGGACAAGGCCCAGAACCAGCACAACACCCAGCATCACAAGCAAAAACGGTTCCATCGTTCAACTCTCCTCTAATCGGGTGGCCATCAGCAGGGCAATGGCCAGCACCTTGAGCGCACAAGGGACGGCGGCGTACAAAAGCCCCAGCGTTCCAAGTGCAGTTTGCGTATTGTCCGCGCCAGCCTGAAACCCGGCGGCGTCCAGCAGGGGCAGCAGGGTGACAGCGGCAAAGGCCAGCGTGAATTTCGAAACGAACGACCACAGGCCGAACCCTTCGGCGGCAGTGGGCGAAATGCGTGCCATGTGATTGGCGAAAATGGCCGGCAGCAGGGTCATGTCTGCGCCAAGCGCTGCGCCGGAGGCGATGCAGATCAGCGCAAAAAGCGGCCAGTCGCCTGCCCCCAGCGTGATCGCAAAGCCAAAGGCGATGATCGACAGGACCATGCCAAGGATCAGCGCGCGTTTGGCGCCCCAGCGTTCGGCCAGCATGCCCCAGAACGGCGCGGCCAGCGCGGCGGATAGGAAGAACAGCAGCAACAGCGGCCCCTCCATCCCCGGCGCGGCAAGGCGGCTTTCGACAAAGAACAGAAACAGCGTGGAACTGACGGCCACGGGGGCCGCATTGATCAGCGCGATCAACAGCAGCCGGCGCGCCACCGGATCACGCAGGATCGGGCCGAAGCCGGTGGACGGCAGCGCGGCGGACACGCCCCATTCAAAGCGCATCGCCAGAACGGAGGCCCCCGCGAGAACCGCAAATCCGATGGCAAAGCCGGTAAACGGCGCGCCCATCCAGGCCCCGAGAACAACGGGGGCAATCGCGGCCACGCAAACGCCCAGCAACGCGCCGGTTTCGCGCCAGCGGGCCAGACGCAAATGCCCCTGCGCGCCCAGCGTGGCGGCCTTGGACACGCCTTGGGCGTAAAAATTGATGGTCAGGAAGCTGAACGCGGAAAACACCAGCGTCAGCATCAGACCGAACCAGACCAGCGGGGCCATCGGCGGGGTCACGGCGAACAGACCGGCCATCGACAGGGCGATGATCAGGGCGGCCGACAGCCACGGCCTGCGCGCGGTGATGGCGCAGCTTTTCCGACAGGCGGCCCAAAAGCGGATCCTGAACCACATCGAGCAGGCGCAAGCCGAACAGCACAGCGCCCAATGCCGCCAGCGACACGCCGTATTCATCGACATAGAATTTCGGCGCATGGATATAGATCGGCAGGCCTGCCGCCGCCAGCAGGGCCGCGAACAGCGCATAAGACGGCAAGCGCGCAGAGGTCGCAGACACGGCCTGCGGCGCGGAAGACAGCGCGGCGGCGGTCACTGGCCCGACACTTCTTGGGACGGGGGCGCGGGGCGCGGACGGTAGGATACTTTCTTGGTCCACAGCTTGAGCGCCTGCCAGTGGATCAGCCCCAGCACGCGGCGCGACCCAAGCGGACGGCGCAAGGCAGAGCGCAGGATGGCCCGGTTGGTCAGGGGTTTGCGCGGGCCTGTCAGGGTCGCCAGCAACCCGCCTTTGGGCCGGTTGTAATCGATCCAGATGCCGATGCGGTCGTCGTTGATGTCAAAGCGGAACACATAGCCGCCTTCGACGGGTTGAAACGGCGAAACATGGAAAATCTTTTTCGCGCTGAGCCGGTGATCGGGCAGGATCGGTGACAGATCGGCGTGATGGCACAGATAGGAATGGCGATCGCCGAAGGTATTGCTGACCTCGGCGATCACGCAGACCAGATCATTGGCCGCTGTGTAACACAGCCAGAAGCTGACCGGATTGAACACATGGCCGAATGTACGCGGCTGTGCCAGCAGCAGGATGCGATCGACATTGCCGATATCGTGCTGGGCCAGCACTTCGCGCACCCAGACGGCACCGCGCCCCGCCTTGGGGGCGCCGCCGTGATCCACATCATCCAGCGCGGTCAGGTTGCGCCCGTTGCGTGAGAACAGCGCGGGGGTGCGCACATCGCGTTCCGCATCCAGCAGCACGTAATCCACCGAATAGCGAAATGCGTTTTGCACATCGCCCTTGCGCCCGTGAAAGGTTTGGCCTGCGATATGATCGACACGGTCCATCACGCCGCCAGCACCTGCACTGTGCGCTCGCGCATCGCCTGAACGACATCGACCGCGCTGGCCAGACCGTCTTCGTGGAAGCCGTTGCGCATCCACGCGCCACAGAACCATGTGCGGTTGGTGCCGTTGAAGGCGTGTATGTCTTTTTGTGCGTCCAGCGCCGCCAGATCATAGACCGGATGGCGCAGCGTGACCTGATCATAGATCAGGTCTTCGCGGATGGTGCGTTTGGTGTTCAGGGTCACGAAATGCGGATCGTCCATCGGGATCGGTTGCAGCGAGTTCATCCAATAGGTCAGGTCGATCTTGTCCTCGCGCGGGCCCGCGTCTTCGGTATAGACCCAGCTTGACCATGTGGCGCGGCGTTTGGGCATCAGCGTTTCATCGCGGTGCAGCACGATATCGTTGGGCTGGTAGGCAATTGCGCCCAGCGCCGTGCGTTCCGGGACAGAGGCATCGGACAACAGCGCAAGGCTGTCATCGGAATGGGTGGCAAACACGATCTCGTCAAAGCGGTCTTCGTCCGCGCCGTGCGCCTTGATCCAGACGCCGGTTTCATCGCGCCGCACCGATTGGACGGGGCAGCCCAGACGCAAGGTGACACCCTGTTTTTCCATCGCTGTGCCCAGACGGCGTACATACTGGTCCGATCCGCCCTGCACCGTATACCACTGGTGCTGGCCATAGACGTTCAGCAAGGCATGGTTTTCAAAAAACCGCATCATCGCGTAGGCGGGAAAATCCATGATCTTTTGCGTCGGGGTCGACCAGATCGCGCCCGACAGCGGCAGCAGATAGTAATCGCGGAACCACGGGCCGGTGCCCAGTTTTTCAAGCAACCCACCGACCGTCAGGTCCGGTTCCTGCGCCATGTCCAAACCGTGTTTGTTGAAACGTGCGATATCGCGCACCATCGCCAGAAAGCGCGGGTTCAGCGCATTGGATTTCTGTGCGAACAACGCCGACAGACTGGCCAGCCCATATTCGATCCGGCCGCCATCAATCGACGCGCCAAAGCTCATGTTGCTTTTGACGACCGGAACGTCGAGGCGGGCAAACAAATCGGCCAGATGCGGATAGCAGGCATAATTAAAGACGATAAAACCGGTATCGACCGGCTGATCGCCGTTTTTTCCGGCCATTACGGTGCGCGCATGACCGCCCAGGCGATTTTCGTATTCGAACAAAGTGACGTTATGTTCATCGGCCAGCATATGTGCTGCCCCCATGCCGGAAATTCCGGCGCCGATGACGGCTATTTTTTTGGGTGCCATTGCACCGGCTTCGAAAGGCATGCGTGTCCCGCTCCGACAATTCTGGTTTGTATTGGTAGTTGTTACGCCGTGGGGATCGAAACGGATGTAAAACAAATAAAACAATTTTGGTGATCCAACCCGACCTGCGGCACGTAAGCCACATATGATCACTGAATTGGACAGATTGCCGGACTTTAAAGTCCCCCCT
The DNA here is from genome assembly GCA_963765555.1 of uncultured Alphaproteobacteria bacterium. Taxonomy (GTDB): domain Bacteria; phylum Pseudomonadota; class Alphaproteobacteria; order Rhodobacterales; family Rhodobacteraceae; genus JL08. Next base: position 400,789 of record CAVXWX010000012.1, on the reverse strand, counting down.
GTGGCGGCTATGTTTCCCGAAATCGGGAAACCGAAAAGACGTATAACGGGACAGACTTTAGTGACCAGCAAAGATTCCGACGCCAGATTGATGTGGGCAGATCATGTTGCGCGAATCCGCGACTCTCAGGATCAGGCGGCTTTTGCCGAGGTGTTTGCCCATTTCGCCCCACGCGTGAAGGCATTTCTGATGAAATCCGGTGCCGATCATGCGCTGGCCGAGGAATGCGCGCAGGATGTGATGGCGACGCTGTGGCGCAAGGCGCATCTGTTTGATCCGACACGGGCGTCGGTGGCGACGTGGATTTTTACCATCGCCCGTAACCGGCGCATCGATGTATTGCGCAAGCAGCGCCGCCCCGAACCCGAAGACCTGACATGGGGCCCCGAACACGAACCCGATCAGGAAGACGTTCTTGACCCTGCAACAGGAAAGCGAACACCTCGCGCAGGCCATCGCAGAACTGCCGGAAGCGCAGCGCGAATTGATCCAACAGGCCTATTTCGGCGACCTGTCGCATAGCGAAATTGCAGAAAAAACCGGTTTGCCACTGGGCACCATCAAATCGAGAATTAGATTGGCGCTTGACCGCTTGCGCCACGCAATGAAGTGAAATGACCATGACACAAGATATCAAACACCACCTGAACGAAGATGTGCTGATGGCCTATGCCGCCGGTACCCTGCCCGAGGCGTTCAACCTGATCGTCGCGGCGCATGTTTCGCTGTGCGATACCTGTCGCGCGGCTGCGGAAAGTTATGACGCTGTGGGCGGTGCGCTGCTGGAAACCGACGACAGCGTGGAACTGAGCGCCGGAAGCCTTGATGCAACGCTGGCTCTGATCGCGCAGGGCGCGCCCGAGCAGATCAAACACACCCGCACGCCGGGCGTTTTGCCCGGACCGGTGCAGGATTATGTTGGCGGTGATCTGGACGCGATCAAATGGCGCCCCGTCGGGATGGGTGTGAAACAGGCGATTTTGCCAACGACAACGGATGCCACGGCGCGGTTGCTGTATATTCCCGCCGGCTGCGCGATGCCCGATCACGGGCACAAGGGCATGGAACTGACGCTGGTGTTGCAAGGCGCGTTTCAGGATGACGATGATTATTTCGCGCGCGGCGACGTGGAAACAGCAGACGAACACCTGCACCACACGCCTGTCGCGGCCCAAGGCGAACCGTGCATCTGTCTGGCTGTCACGGATGCACCGCTGACATTCAAGGGCCTGATCCCGCGGATTGCGCAACCTTTCCTGCGCATCTGAAGCTTTTTACCGTTTACAAATCGGCCGTGTGCTGTGCCGCCCATTCGCGGCGCAGCGCTTGGCCCTGTCCGGTGAACCGGTCGGGCAAAATCGTGCATGCGATCATCCTGTCGGGTCTGAAATGGCGGAAATCGCGGCGCATTTCGCACCATGCAGCGACAACGACAGCTTCGGAATAATAAATCAGGGCCACGGGCAGAATGATGCGTGCGCTCGCGGCCCCGTTCACATCACAATAAGACAATTCGATCTTGGCTTCCTGCCGTATGGCATCGCGGATGGCGGACAGGTCAACACCCGCCGGTGCCTTGGCCCCCCAGCTTGAGGAATAGAGCGTCTCGCTCAGTTCGGTGGCGTCCGACAATTTGCGTGCAGCGCGGGCGGCGGCGCGTTCCAACCCCTTGTCGCCGGTGCGCGCGATCATGCTCAGCCCGACGGTGATCGCCTCGGCCTCTTCCACATCGAAATTGATCGGTGGCAGATCAAATCCGGGGCGCAGGATATAGCCGATGCCCGCCGCGCCTTCGATCGGAACGCGGGTGGATTGCAGGGCAGCAATATCGCGGTAAATCGTGCGCTTTGTCACCTCGAGCGCGTCGGCCATCTGTTGCGCGGTCAACGGCTGCGTCGCCTTGCGCAAAAGCTGAATGATGTCGAACATCCGGATGGATCGCATGGCACCTGCCCTTTTCCTGATTGATCCTTCCATACCAGATCACTGCTGACAGGCATATGTCAGCAGTGCTGCGATAAGACCAGCGCACAACCCCCGATACGGAGTGCGCCCATGACCACCGACATATTGCAAACAGGGTTTGAAACCCGCCCGATCACCATGCAGCCGATGTGGCTGATCACCTATCAGGCCCCCGCCGAAGATATTGACCGGATCTTTGACGAAATCCGCAAAAGCGAAGCACTGGTGCATGGCAAGACGGATAACAACGGATATCGCGCGCCCGCAGGTACGGAATATTACCGCCCGCGCGCCGGCACCCCGACCGGTGCGGAACAAGACGTGCGGCAGCGGCCCGACGTTGATGAAATGCGTCTTTTCCTGCCCCGTGACACCGATGCCCTGACCCGCGTGATCGAAGCGATCTATGCGGTCCACAGCTATTACGAGCCGGTCATCATCGTGCAGGACGTGTTGCGCAGCAACTGCAACGGGCTGGACGACAGCGACAATCCGCACCGGTGGTGGAACACATCCGGCGACTGGAAAACCGGGTGAGACACAGCTACGGGCTGGGCCTTGTCCTGATCACCGCCGCCACGCTGGCGTGGAGCGTTGCGGGCCTGTTTACCCGCTGGATCAGCGTCGACACCGGCACCATGCTGGTGTGGCGCGGCGTGTTCGGGGCGGTGGGCATCTTTGCCGTGATCTGTGCCCTGCAGGGGCGCAACGGGATCGCCGCCTTTGCCCGGTTGGGCCGTGTCGGGTGGGCCTATGCGGTGGTGTCCGGTCTGGGCATGATCTGTTTTATCACGGCCCTGCGGCTGACGACGGTTGCGCATGTGTCGATCATCTATGCAACCGTGCCGCTGGTGGCGGCGGGGCTGGGCTGGGTGATTTTGCGCGAACGTCCGGCGCGCAGTGCAGTGGTGGCCAGCCTGTTTGCCCTGCTGGGTGTGACGATCATGGTCGGGCTGGGTACAGACGGGACGCTGTCTGGGGATCTGCTTGCCTTCGGGATGACGATGGCACTGGCCGTGATGATGGTAATCTCGCGCCGCTTTCCGGATTTGCTGACGCTGCAGGCCGCCTGCCTGTCCGCGCTGCTCAGCGGGATCATTGCGCTGCCTGTGGCAGATGGTTTGATCGTTGAACCGGATCAGCTTGGCCTGCTGGCGCTGTTCGGTCTGGTCAATTCCGCGCTGGGTCTGGCGCTGTTTGCGCTGGGGTCGCGGTTGTTGCCGCCCGTGGAAACCGCGCTGATCACCGCGCTGGACGCGCCGCTGGCCCCGGTTTGGGTCTGGCTGGTGTTCGGCGAAGTGATCCGGCGCGAAACACTGCTGGGCGGGGCAATCGTGTTTGCCGCCGTGTTGGTGCATCTGGTGCGGCACACAAGACGCGGTGCCGCGCGGTGATTATTTTTCCGGTTTGGACAGGGGCACGACGTTGGCCACATCATCTGGCGCCAGTTCTTCGAAATCGAAATTGTCCAGACGCGCGGCGCGTTTTCCGGCGCGTTCGGCGGCGGTGTTGATGCTGTCCAGATCGGCGCGGGCCTGATTGAAATGGGTATCCAGTTTGCCCACACGTTCCACCACCAGTTCCACATCGCGGTGCAGGTGTTTCAGCGTGGTGCGGATCGCGCCGGCCTGTTCGCGCATCCGTGCGTCTTTCAGGATCGCGCGCATCGTGTTCAGCGTCGCCATGCAGGTGGTGGGCGACACGATCCAGACCCGCGCGGCGAAACCTTCGCGGACCAGTTCGGGGAAATTGGCGTGCAATTCGGCATAGACCGCCTCGGACGGCAGGAACATCAGCGCGCCATCGGCGGTTTCACCTTCGAGGATATATCTTTCGGAAATCGCCTTGATATGCGCCTTGACGGCGACGCGCATCGCCTTGGCGGCTTCGTTCGCTTCCCAATCTGTGTTGGCCTTGCGCAAGGCTTCGTAGGCTTCCAACGGGAATTTGCTGTCGATCACGATGGGGCCGGGCGGATTGGGCAGGTGGATCAGGCAATCGGCGCGTTTGCCGTTGGACAGGGTGGCCTGCAAGGCATAGCTGTCTTTGGGTAACGCCTTGGACACAATGTCATTCAACTGGATTTCGCCAAACGCGCCGCGCGTCTGTTTGTTGCTTAGGATATCCTGAAGCGACAGCACATCGCCGCTGAGTTTGGTGATGTTTTCCTGTGCCTTGTCGATGGTCGCCAGCCGTTCCTGCAACTGGGTCAGCGATGTGGTTGTCTGCTTGGAATTGCCATGCAGCGTTTCGCGCATCCGTTCCTGCATGTCGTTCAGCGCGCGCGCAGATTTGGCGGCATTGTCGGCCAGCCGGTCGTTCATCTGCTGTTGCACGGCGGACAGGCGCAGTTCCATCGTCTGGATCACCTGTGACTGAGCGTTGGCCTGCGTGTCCGATACGGTTTGCAAGCCGCCGCGCAACTGTTCCTGCCCCATACCGAGTTGCTGCACATGCTGGCCCAGAACCCCCATTTGCTGCGAAAGCGGGGCCGCCAGTCTGGCGGAATCCCTTGCTGCGCGTACGGCCATGACCAGAAGGATCAGAATGAACAGGACCAGCCCCGCCGCGCACAGGGCGGCGATGACAACGGGGTCGCTGAATGCATATGTTTGCCCGGCGATTTCGATCATGTGCGACCAAACAGACGTTCGATATCGGCCAGTTTCAGCTCCACATAGGTGGGGCGGCCGTGGTTGCACTGGCCGGAATGGGGGGTGGCCTCCATCTCGCGCAGCAGGGCGTTCATTTCTTCGGCCCGCATCCGCCGCCCCGACCGGATAGATCCGTGACAGGCGATGCGGCTCAGGATGGCTTCGATCCGGGCCTGCACCATCAGGCTGTCGCCCTGATCGGACAGTTCATCAAGGATATCGAGGATCATCGCGCGGGCGTTGATCTCGCCCAGAATGGCGGGGGTTTCGCGCACGGCAATGGCGTCACCGCCAAATGGTTCAATGGTTAAACCAAATTTCTGCAAGGTGTCCGCATGTTCCAGCAAACGCGCGCAATCACCCGACGACAGCGCGACGATTTCAGGGATAAGAAGCGCCTGCGCCGCCACACCAGTGTCGGCCATCTGGCGTTTCAGCCGTTCATAGACCAGACGTTCATGCGCGGCGTGCTGATCTACGATCACCATGCCGTTGGCGGTTTGGGCGATGATATAGTTTTCATGCACCTGCCCGCGGGCCGCGCCCAGCGGATAATCCATGGGTGGCGTTTCCGCCTCGGGTCCGGTGTTCTTCCTCGACAACATCGACACGCCCGTAAACCGGTGCGGCCTCGTGAAACGCCGGTTGCATGATGCCCGCAGAGGGGCGATCCATCTGGTAGACACGCGCGCCGGTGGGTTCCGGGCGTCATCGCGCCCAATGTGGCCTGTGCTACGGTTGATGAGGCGCGGTGCCCCGCGCCGGCCAAAGCATGGCGCAGGGCCGACACGATCAACCCGCGCGCCAGACCGGGATCGCGGAACCGGACTTCGGATTTGGCGGGATGCACGTTCACGTCAACCAGATGGGGATCACAGTCCAGAAACAGGGCCGCCGCAGGGTGGCGATCGCGGCTGAGGAAATCGAAATAGGCACCACGCAGCGCGCCGACCAACAGTTTGTCGCGCACGGGGCGGCCATTGACGAACAGGTATTGCGCCACAGCAGACCCGCGCGAATAGGTGGGCAGCGCGGCATAGCCGGTCAGGTGCAACCCGTCGCGCTGCGCGTCGATCTGCAACGCATTGTCGGAAAATTCGCGCCCGATCACAGCAGACAACCGCCCGTGCAGCGCATCGAACAGATCACCGGACTGGGCATCGGCACGAAACACTGTGCGCCCTGCCCCGCCGCCCGACACATCCTGCAACGTAAAGCTGACAAAGGGTTCGGCCATCGCCAGACGTTTGACCACATCGGTGATCGCCTGAGCCTCGGCGCGGTCGGTGCGCATGAATTTCAGCCGTGCCGGTGTGGCAAAGAACAGATCGCGCAGTTCAACGACGGTACCCGCGCTCAGCGCTGCCGGTTTCGTCGCGCCCAAACGCCCGCCCTGCACGGTGATTGCGGCGGCATCCTGCCCCGCTGTGCGCGAGGTGATGGTCAACCGCCCGACCGCGCCCAGCGATGGCAAAGCCTCGCCGCGAAAGCCGAAGGTGTTGATGTTCAGAAGGTCGGTGCCGTCGATTTTGGATGTGGCATGGCGCGACAGGGCCAGCGGCAGATCATCAGGTGCGATGCCGCAGCCATCATCGGTGACGCGGATCAGGGTCTTGCCGCCGTCGGCAATGGCAATGTCGATACGCACCGCACCGGCATCCAGCGCGTTTTCAACCAGTTCCTTGACCGCCGAGGCGGGGCGTTCCACCACCTCGCCCGCGGCAATGCGGTTGATTGCGGCATCATCAAGTTGCCGGATGACGGGGCGATTTTCGCCGATATTGCGGTTTGGATGGGCCATACCGCAATACCTAGCATAGGCCGTGCCGATTCTGCCACCGGAATGATGCGATGGCGCGGCCTATCGACCCAAGGGCGCGCGCGTTATCTTTGGCAGGTATTGACGCCCAGAATCCGGTACATCGGGCAGAATTTCATGCTTGCCGTGGCAATCAATACCCCCCCGACAATAACCGCACCCCACATCAATATCGCATTGTCCCACATCGGGGCCTGCCCGACAAAGGCCCAGACGACCAGAGCAAGGCCCAGAAGGGTGCGCAAAACGCGATCAATTTTTCCTACATTGGCAGACATATCAAACCTCCAATTGAGTTGGAGGCTTTATATTCCCTTTTTGGAATAAACGCGACAGTCAGCTTGTCGCAGGTGTGCCGGTTAAAGCAGGGGATGCCGGTTGACGTCTTTGTACAAAAGATAGCGAAACGGGGTTGATCCGGTGGCAATGCAGGCCTGTGGGCAGAACGCGCGCAGCCACATAAAATCGCCCGGTCCGACATTGACCCAGTCTGTGTTCAGCAGATATTGCGCCGTGCCTTCCAGCACATAAAGCCCGTGTTCCATCACATGGGTTTCGGCAAAGGGAATGCGCCCGCCCGGCTGGAAGGTGACGATGTTCACATGCATGTCGTGGCGCAGATCATCGGGATCGGCAAAGCGGGTGGTGGCCCAGACGCCATCGCAATCGGGCATTTCAACGGGGGCCACATCCTGATCGGATGTGACAAAGGCATCGGGCATATCCAGCCCCGGTGCCGGTTCATACTGTTTGCGGACCCAGTGGAATCCCGCCACCCCGTCACCGGTGTTCCTGATCGACCAATCGGTGCCGGGCGGGATATAGGCATAGCCGCCCGCGACCAAAAGGTGTTCCTGACCGTTCAGCACAAGGCGCAGGGTGCCGTGCGTCACGAACACAACGCCTTGGGCATCCGGATCGGGTTCGGGGGTGTCGCTGCCGCCGCCGGGGGCCAGTTCAACCGCGTATTGGGCAAATGTTTCGGCAAATCCGCTAAGCGGGCGGGCGATGATCCAGGCGCGGGTGTCCTGCCAGCCGGGCAATTTGCTGGTCACGATATCGCGCATGGTAACAGCAGGGATCACCGCATAGGCATCGGTAAACACAGCCGTCCCATCGGGGTGAACGGATTGGTCCGGCAAACCGCCGGGGGGGAATGCATAGGTCATACCATGTCCTTGAGGCGCAGGAACGCGATGCGTTCGACCTGCGCGCAGGCCGTTTCAAATTCGGTGTCGGTGTCGTTGTCCAACCGCGCGCGAAACGCGTTCAGGATACCGGCCTTGGTGTGATCACGCACCGCGATGATAAAGGGAAAGCCGTGCTTTTCGACATACGCCTGATTGAGCGTCGAAAAGGCTGCGTGTTCCTCTGCCGTCAGCGCATCAAGGCCCGCGCCCGCCTGTTCTGCGGTGCTTTCATCCGTCAGACGCTTGGCAGCGGCCAGTTTGCCCGCCAGATCGGGGTGCGCTGTCAGCACGGCAAGCCGTTCATCCCGCGTGGCGCAGCGGAACATGCGGGCAAGGGCCGAATGCAGGCCCGCCGCTGTATCATGGGCAGGGCCACGTTCCAGAGCATAGGCGCGGTCGGCGATCCATGGGGAATGTTCGAACACGCTGCCGAAGGTTTTCACAAATGTCTGTTTGTCCATCGCGCCCGGTTTGGGGCGGTCGGACGCGGCGGGGGCATGATGGGTTTGCCAGTGGCGCGCAATGTCGATGCGGCGCGGGCACCAGACGCCTTCGAACCCCTGAATATAGTCGATGAACCGCGCCAGCGCCTGTACGCGGCCCGGCCGCCCGATCAGGCGGCAGTGCAGCCCGATCGACATCATCTTGGCCGATCCGTCCGCGCCTTCGGCATAGAGCGTGTCAAAGCTGTCCTTGAGGTAGGACAGAAACTGATCGCCCGCGTTAAAGCCCTGCGGCGTGGCAAAGCGCATGTCGTTGGCATCCAGCGTATAGGGGATGATCAACTGATCGCGCCCGTCGACAGACAGCCAATAGGGCAGATCATCGTCATAGGCATCGGACACATAATCGAACTGGCCGGTTTGCGCGGCCAGACGCACGGTATTTTCCGAACAGCGGCCGGTGTACCAGCCGCGCGGCGCTGTGCCGGTGACTTCGGAATGCAGGCGGATCGCTTCGGCCATATCGGCGGCTTCGTCTTTTTCGGTGTAATCCTTGTAGTCGATCCATTTCAGGCCGTGGCTGGCGATTTCCCAGTCGGCCTCTTGCATGGCGGCGACCTGTTCGGGGCTGCGGGCAAGGGCGGATGCGACGCCGTAGACGGTAACGGGAATACGCGATTTGGTGAACAGGCGGTGCAGGCGCCAGAAACCGGCGCGCGCGCCATATTCGTAAATGCTTTCCATGTTCCAGTGGCGCTGCCCGGGCCAGGATGCAGCCCCGACGATTTCGGACAGGAACGCTTCGGATCCGGCATCTTTGTGCAGAACGCAGTTTTCGCCGCCTTCTTCATAGTTCAGCACAAATTGCACGGCGATGCGCGCGCCGCCCGGCCATTTGGCATCGGGCGGGTTTGCGCCATAGCCGATCATGTTTCTGGGATAACGTGTCATGTCAGGAGTCCTTTGATCCCTGTACTAAACCATAAAATCGCCAGTGACTTTCAAAAAAAGCGGTAAACACCTTAATTGGCAGGCCGAAGGCCCGCCAAGGGTCAGGACAGATCGGCGGGCGCCCCTGCGCGGGTGCGGTGACGCCCGAACAGGGCCGTCAGGGCCAGAATGATACCCGAAACGGTGGCGATCATGCCTGCCGCGCTGACCGCGTCGTCAGCGCCCAGCCACAAGGGGCCGTATCCTGCCAGAACATAGCCCAGAACCGAGGCCAGCGTGGCGAACCCAACGCTCCATGCGATCTGGTGTTCCAGCTGGTTGGTCATCAGACGCGCGGCGGCGGGCGGGCAGATGAACATGGCGATCACGATGATCGACCCCACCGCATCAAAGGCGGCCACCGCGGCGATTGCGGCCACAACCACCAGCGCAAGGCCGATCAGGTTGGTGTTGATCCCGACAGAGCGGGCAAAACCTTCGTCGAAGGTGGACAGTTTCAGGGGCCGCCAGAACAGCCCGACAAAGGCGCATACGCCGATCAGGGCCAGCGCAATGCGGATCAGTTCGACCGGAAGCGTCGCCAGCGCGACAGGATCAAAGAGCGAGGGCCAGCCGGTCGCGTCCAGCCAGATCAGGCTTTCCAGATTGCCGAACAGGGCGTGTTCCACATCCAGATGCACCGTGGATGTATCGGATTGTTCCAACAACAGGACACCGCCCGCAAACATGGTGGTGAACACCACGCCCATCGCGGCCCCCGGTTCGATGCCGCCCAGACGGCGCACCGCCTCGATCGCGGCAACGGCGATCAGCGCGGCCCCGCCCGCGCCCAGCATCATCGGCCATGTGGACACGACACCGGTGATCAGAAAGGCCACCACAATGCCCGGCAACACCACATGGCTGATCGCGTCGCCGATCAGCGCCTGTTTGCGCAGCACCAGAAAATTGCCCGGCAAGGCGCAGGCAATCGCCGCGAACGTGCCGATCAGCAGCGGCGGCAGCGACAGCGGCACAAATTCGGCCCCCATCATACCGGCACCGTGCGCGGCGCGGCCAGTTGCGCGTCCACGTCCCTGATCTGGTCTGTGGTCAAAACGGTTTCGATACCGGTCAGCCCGTCATAATGGGCAGCGGCGGTTTCCTGTAACGGGTCCGCGCGCACGATTTCCCAGCGTTTTTCATCCAGCAGCGCCTTGGCTGCGCGGGCGCGGCCCTGATCGGTGGCCACACCGTCGGCACGCGCCAGAGCGGCGTTCTGCAACAGGCGCAATGTCAGCTTTTCATAGATCGGCTGGCCCTGTGCGAGTGCCAGCAGACCCTGACGCAAATGCACCTGTTTCTGGAACCGGCGATGGCGCAGAAATGCAGCCAGAACACCGCGATTGGGGGCCAGAAACAGTGACAGGGCGAACAACACGAAACAGACCAGCACGATGATCGGCCCCGTTGGCAACGCAGGGGCCGATGCGGAAATGGCCGCACCCACATAGCCCGACACCCCGCCCAACGCGCCTGACAGCAGCACAACATGATCGGTGCGATCGCTCCAGAACCGTGCGGTGACGGGCGGAATGATCAGCAGGGCCACAATCAGGATCAGCCCGACAATTTTCAGGCCCACCACGGTCACCGCCATAACAAGACCCATCATCGCCAGATCCATCCGGCGCACGTTCATCCCGGTTGACGCCGCATAGTCGGGATCAAACGCCACCAGCGTCATCGGGCGGCGCAACAGCAGCACCAGCGCTAGCACAGCCGCGCCGCCGACAAGAATGATCATCGCATCGGCCCACAGCATCCCCGCGGTCGAGCCGAGCAGGAACCCTTCCAATCCGGCCTGCCGCCCGCTGGACATATTCTGGATCACGGTCAGTAAGACGATGCCAAAACCGAAGAACACAGACAGCACCGCGCCAATGGCGGCATCTTCGGCCAGTCGAGTCTTGCGGGTCAGCCAGCTGACGCATAACAGGCCCAGCCATGCAGACAGGGCAGACCCCAGCATCAGACCGGCCAGATTGCGCCCGTCCCCGCCCAGCAGCACCATAACGATAAAGGCCAGCCCGACACCGGGCAGGGTGGCGTGGCTGATCGCGTCGCTGACCAGCGCGCGTTTGCGCAAGAACAGGAACGTGCCGGTAACACCGGCGGCAATACCCAACAGGGCGGCCCCGATGGCCACAAGGGCGGCGTTATAGCCCAACCCCAGCAGCAGCGCGTCGCGCAGCATGGCAGCTTACCCCGCCACGCCGGACAGTTGATCCATCTGCGCCCCGGCCAGACGCCCGCCATAGGCCTTTTGCAGGTTGTCGAATGTGAACACGGATTTGACCGGTCCTTCGGCAATGCGGGTGGTGTTGATCAGGAACACGTTGTCGAAATAATCCGGCACGGTGGTCAGATCGTGATGTACGGCGACCACGGTTTTGCCTTCGGCGCGCAAGGTGTGCAGCACTGCGATAATCGCCTTTTCGGTGGCGGCATCGACACCGGCAAAGGGTTCGTCGAGCAGGTACAGGTCGGCATCCTGCGCCAGCGCGCGGGCCAGAAACACGCGCTGCTGTTGCCCGCCGGAAAGCTGGCCGATCTGGCGGGTGGCGAAATCGGCCATGCCGACACGATCCAGACAGTCATGCGCGATTTTCCTGTGGGTGCCACGCAGGCGGCCCAACAGGCCCAGATCACGGTAAAGGCCCATCAGGACCACATCGATCACGCGGGTTGGAAAATCCCAGTCGACGCTGGCGCGCTGGGGCACATAGGCGATGCGGTGGCGCTGGCGCGCGACGGTATCACCATAGACCGTGATACGGCCCGACAGTGGCGTGATCAGGCCCAATGCCGCCTTGAGCAATGTGGATTTGCCCGCGCCGTTGGGGCCGATGATGGCGGTCATTGATCCGGCGGGCACGGTCATATCAACCGAAAACACCGCCGGTTTCTGGCCATAAGATACGGTCAGCCCGCGGATCGCCAACGGGCTGTCGCTGACACCCTGCTGGGGTGTGACCTGTCCGTTTTGTGCGGCCAATTCCAGTTGCATCACTTAAAACCCCGCCGACAATTTACCCAGACGCCCGCGGGACGGGGCATCGGCCCCCAAGGCGGCGGCAATGATGGTCACGTTGTGATCAATCATGCCCAGATAGGTGCCCTCATAGGTGCCATCGGCGCCCATCGCATCGCTGAACAATTCGCCGCCCACACGCACGGTGTGGCCGCGCGCGGCCGCGCCTTCGATCAGGGCGCGCATGTTGCGATCAGACACGGACGTTTCGACAAACACAGCACCGATGTTGCGCTCCACGATCATATCCACCAGCGCGCTGATCCGGTTCAGGCCCGCTTCGCTTTCGGTGGAAATGCCCTGAATTCCGATCACGTCAAACCCGTAGGCCGCGCCGAAATAGCCGAAGGCGTCATGTGCGGTCAGCAGAACGCGGGCCTCTGGCTGCACGCCGGACAAGGTGTCATCGGCGTAGGTGGCCAGTTGCGTCAGGTCTTGTGTATACGCGGCGGCGTTTTGCGCGAAAACAGCCGCGCCATCGGGGTAGGTCTCGCTCAGCGCGCGGGTCACTTCGGCCACGACATCGGCCCAGATCGTCGGGTTCATCCAGACATGGGGGTCATATTTGTCGGCATAATCGTCATGTGCCAATAGCCTGTCTTTTGAAATGGCTTCGGCCACGGCCACCACGTTGCGGTTGCGCGCCAGATCGTGAAAGAAATCTTCCATCTGCGCTTCAAGGTAAAGACCGTGCCACAGCACCAGATCGGCGCGGGTCATGGCGACAATATCGCTGCGGGTCTGGCGATAGGCATGCGGATCAACGCCCGGCCCCATCAGCGCGCGCACCTGCACAAGATCACCGCCGACAACGCGTGCGGCATCCGCGATCATGCCGGTGGTGGCCACAACCTTGATCTGCGTCTGCGCCACAGCCGCGGACCCGATGCCAGCCAGCACTGCCGCCGCCATCGTCAAACCCAGAAATGAACGTCGAAACATCATAAATTTACTCTTTCCGCGAGGAGACTCGCCCTGTTGCAATTGAATATGAGAGCCATTCGCAGAAAAGTCAATGAAATTGCGAATAATTCGCAACTGCAAATGCGCCAAAATCCGCCTGTCGGATTGGCGCAAAGTGGACCCGACGGCCATCTTGCCTTGGTTTCCCAGCCGTGACACGCTGCGACAGAACGACGTGGCAGGGAGCCATCATGCACAGCCAGACAGAGACCCCGACCACCCATTTGCCGCTGGTCACCGAAGCGCGCAATCCCGGTTTGCCGCTGGACCTGCACTGGGTGCGTGCGGTGCAGGCCAACACATCGGCCATCGAACGCCGCGCCGCCACACTGCCGGGGCGTCGTTCGGTCAAGAAAGACTATCAGGCGGCGTGGTTGTTGCGGGCGATCAGTTGCATCGATCTGACCACGCTGTCAGGCGATGACACAGCGGCGCGGGTGCGCCGGTTATGTGCCAAGGCACGCCAACCGGTGCGCGCCGACATTTTGGCCGCACTGGGGATGGGCCCGATCACCACAGGCGCGGTCTGTGTTTACCACGATATGATTGCGACGGCGGTTGAGGCCCTGAAGGGCAGCGGCATTCCGGTGGCGGCCGTGTCCACCGGTTTTCCCGCCGGATTGTCGCCGTTTCATTTGCGCGTGGCCGAGATTGGCGAAAGCGTGCAGGCGGGCGCACAGGAAATCGATATCGTGATTTCGCGCCGCCATGTGCTGAACGGCGACTGGCAGGCGCTGTATGACGAAATGGCGCAATTCCGCGCGGCCTGCGGGCCTGCCCACGTCAAGGCGATTCTGGCTACGGGTGAATTGGGCACCTTGCGCAATGTCGCGCGCGCATCGCTGGTGTGTATGATGGCAGGGGCGGATTTCATCAAAACCTCGACCGGCAAGGAAAGCGTGAATGCGACATTGCCGGTGACACTGGTGATGGTGCGCGCGATCCGCGATTATTATGACCGCACCGGCTATCGCGTGGGGTACAAACCCGCTGGCGGGATATCAAAGGCCAAGGACGCGCTGGTGTATCTGGCGCTGATGAAGGACGAATTGGGCGACCGCTGGTTGCAGCCCGATCTGTTCCGGTTTGGCGCATCATCGTTGCTGGGCGATATCGAGCGGCAATTGGAACATTATGTGACGGGGCAGTATTCGGCCGGTTACCGTCATCCTGTGGGGTGATCTATGCACACCACACCTGAAACCAAGGGAACGGGCAGAGTATGAGCGTGGCAGATATTTATGAATCGATGGACTACGGCCCCGCCCCCGAAAGCGCGGCCGAGGCGTTTGCGTGGCTGGTGGATCAGGGCGACCGGTTCGGCCATTTCATCAACGGGGCCTTTACCGCCCCCGGCACCGGATTTGAAAGCCGCAACCCCGCCAATAACGAGGTTCTGGCCACGATTAGCCAGGCCAGTGCCGCCGATGTGGATGCGGCCGTGGCCGCAGCGCGGGCCGCGCAACGCAAATGGCAGAACATGGGCGGGCCAAAACGGGCGAAATACCTCTATGCATTGGCCCGGTTGCTGCAAAAACATGCGCGCCTGTTTGCGGTTCTGGAAACGCTGGACAATGGCAAACCGATCCGCGAAAGCCGCGATATCGATATTCCACTGGCGCAGCGGCATTTCTATTTCCACGCGGGTATGGCGCAATTGATGGAAAGCGAACTGCCCGATGCGCAGGCCATTGGCGTCTGCGGGCAGATCATCCCGTGGAATTTTCCGCTGCTGATGCTGGCGTGGAAAATCGCGCCGGCGCTGGCGATGGGCAACACCGTTGTGCTGAAACCGGCGGAATACACATCGCTGACGGCGCTGCTGTTTGCCGATATCTGCCGTCAGGCGGGCCTGCCCAAGGGCGTGGTGAACATCGTCACCGGTGACGGGGCCGTGGGCGAAATGATTGTGACGCATGACGGCATCGACAAGATCGCGTTCACCGGATCCACGGCCGTCGGGCGGCACATTCGCGAGGCGACGGCGGGATCGGGCAAGGCGCTGACGTTGGAACTGGGCGGCAAATCGCCCTATATCGTGTTTGACGATGCCGATCTGGACAGCGCTGTCGAAGGGCTGGTGGACGCGATCTGGTTCAATCAGGGACAGGTGTGTTGCGCCGGGTCGCGCCTTTTGGTGCAGGACAGTGTGGCGGTGCCGTTTTACGAAAAACTGCGCGCGCGCATGGATAAACTGCGCATCGGCAACCCGCTGGACAAATGCATTGATGTCGGCGCGATTGTGGACGCCAAGCAGTTGGACATGATCACGCAAAAGGTCGCGGGACATACCGCAGGCGATACCTATCAGGCCAAGATCGAAATGCCGGTCGAGGGGTGTTTTTATCCGCCGACCCTGATCACCGGCCTGACGGTATCAGACCCGCTGATGCAGGAAGAAATTTTCGGCCCCGTGCTGGTATCGACCACATTCCGCACCCCCGCCGAGGCGGTCGAACTGGCCAACAACACGCGCTACGGGCTGGCCGCCACGGTATGGACGGAAAACGTGAACCTTGCGCTGGATATCGCGCCGAAACTGGCCGCCGGCGTGGTGTGGGTGAATGCCACCAACCTGTTTGATGCCGCCGCCGGATTTGGCGGCGTGCGCGAAAGCGGCTTTGGCCGCGAAGGCGGATGGGAAGGGTTGGCCGCCTATACCAAACCCAAGTCACAGGGAAAGCGCCTGAAACCGGTTGCCGCCTTTGATGGTGATGGTGCGCCTGCCGATCCGATTGACCGGACGGCCAAGCTTTATATCGGGGGCAAACAGGCGCGGCCCGACGGGGGCTATTCGCGCCCTGTTCATGGCAAGAACGGCGCGCTGCTGGGACATGTATCGCTGGCCAACCGCAAGGATGTGCGCAACGCCATCGAAGCGGCCCATGGCGCCAAGGCATGGGGCAAGACCAGCGGCCATTTGCGCGCGCAAATCCTGTATTATATCGGCGAAAACCTTGCCGCGCGGGCCGGAGAATTTGCCGACCGGTTGAACAAGATGCAAGGCACCCGCACTGGCAAGGCCGAGGTCGACGCCACCGTCGAGCGGTTGTTTACCTATGCTGCATGGGCCGACAAATATGACGGGCAGGCGCATGGCGTGCCGATCCGCGGTGTCGCGCTGGCGATGAAGGAACCGGTGGGCGTGATCGGCGCGCTGTGCCCTGATACCGCCCCGTTGCTGGGGCTGGTTTCGGTGATGGCGTCCGCGATTGCGATGGGCAATTGCATCACGCTGGTCGCGTCCGAGCCGTTCCCGCTGTCGGCGACGGATTTCATTCAGGTGCTGGAAACTTCGGATGTGCCTGCAGGCGTCGTGAACATCCTGACCGGCGCGCATGAAGAACTTGCCCCGGCACTGGCCGGGCACATGAACATCGATGCGGTCTGGTCGTTTTCATCTTCGGATCTGTCCGGCGTGGTGGAACGTGCCTCGGCCAGCAACCTGAAACGCACATGGGTGAACAACGCCCGCGATACGGACTGGTTCGCGCCTGGCGCGCAAGGCAAACCGTTTCTGGCGGCCGCGACCGAGATCAAGAATATCTGGGTGCCTTACGGCGAATAGGGACCGGTTGCCCCGCCCCTATTGCGTGACGTCCGGCAGGCCTTCGGGCTTGCCGACAACCACAAAGTGCAGGCCGTCCGGGTCCAGCAATTCGCCCGCAACCCGTTTGACATCGTCCACCGTCACGGCGTTGACCTGATCGTTGCGGGTGGCGATGTAATCGACCGGAAGGCCCTGCATCTGCATGGCCACCATGATGTTCGCAATCGGGCCGTTGCCGTCAAAGCGCAGCGGGTAGGCCCCCGTCAGATAGGTTTTGGCGTCGGCCACTTCCTGTTCGCTTGCGCCCTCGGTTGCCATGCGCGCCCATTCATCGCGGATCACCTGAATGCTTTGGGCAATCCGGTTATTGGCCGATGCAACCGATCCCATATAGGTGGCTGCATAATCGCGTGGCACCAGATAGGAATAGACACCATAGGTCAGGCCGCGCTTTTCACGCACTTCGGTCATTAGACGGCTTTCAAATGATCCACCGCCCAGAATATGGTTCATCACATAGGCGGGGAAAAAATCATCGTCATCCCGTTTGATGCCCTTTTGCCCGAACAGGGCAACCGATTGCGGCGTATCGAAATCAACCACGGTGATACCACCCGAAAGGGTTACATCCGCCTCTTGCGGCAGGGGGGCACCGGTGTCGGGCAGATCACCCAACAACGTATCAATCAACTGCCCCAGTTCTTCGGGCGTGATGTCACCCACCGCGCTGACATACAGACGATCGCGGGCAAACACCGCCCTGTGCGCCGCCAGCAGATCATCGCGCGTCAGGGCGGCCACACTGTTTTCGGTGCCCGACAGGGCAGAGCCATAGGGATGATCCCCGTACGCCATCGCGGCGAACGCATCACCCGCGATATCGTTGGGGTCCTTGGCGTTGGACTGGATATTGGCGATCACCTGCGCGCGCACCCGTTCAATCGCGTCCGCATCAAAGCGCGGTTCCTTGATCGTGGCCCGCAACAAGGCGACCGCCTCGTCGCGGTTTTCGGTCAGAAAACGCGCGGAAATGCCCAGTGAATCGTCATCAACGCTGTAACTGAACGACGCGGCCAGCGCCTCGGTCGCGCGGGCAAAGGCGCGCGCATCCAGATCACCGGCGCCTTCTTCCAGCAAGCCGGTCATCAGATTGATCGCGCCGCGCGTGTCGGGCGCATCCAGCGACGCGCCACCGGCAAAGCGGATTTCAAGCGCCACAAACGGGATCGACGGTTCCTGCACCAGCCACGCGTCAATGCCCGACGGCGATGTGATTTCCTCGATCTTGATTTCGGCCCAGGCCGGAAAGGCCAGAAGAACCGTCAGCGCCGCTGCCAGCAGATGTTTCATTGCAGCACCCCTTCCTCGGGTCGCATCAGCCAGCCTGTGACAGATGCATTGCGATCAAATACATCGCGGGCCGCCTGCATGATGTCGTCTTCTGTGACGGCTTGCAGCAGGTCGGGCCATGCCTGAACATCCGCCACTGTCAGGCCCGATGTCAGGGCACGGCCATAGCGGTTGGCGATCCGGTCAACATTGTCGCGCGCGTAGATTTGCGCGGCGCGCAACTGCATCTTGATCCGGTCCAGCTGATCGCTGTCCACACCGGTTTCCATAAACTCGGCAATCGCCGCATCCATTGCATCCTCGGCCTCTTGCAGGGACACACCTGCGCTGGGCACGACAACGACATCAAAGGTTGTGTCATCCAGTGACATGCCATTGTAAAACACACCGGAATAGACCGCGATCTGGCTTTCGAATTGCAGCTTTTCCGTCAGCACCGATGTCTGCCCGCCGCCCAAAACCTCGCTCAGCATGGTCAGGGCCGCCGCCTGTTCCTGTGCGCCGCTGTCACGTTCCGGTGCCAGATAGGACCGGCTGACATAGGGTTGCGCCACACGGGCATCCCGCATCGTCAAACGCCGTTCGGCGCGCTGGGGCGGTTCGATGGTGCGCAGCCGTTCGGGCAAGGCGGGATTGGCAGGGATCGCGCCATAATACTTTTCGGCCAGTTCGCGCACGTTTTCGGGATCAACATCACCCGAGACAACCAGAACCGCATTGTTGGGCGAATAATAGATATCGTAAAACGACAGCGCATCATCCAGATCCAGCGTTTCCATTTCGTGCATCCAGCCGATGATCGGCACGCCGTATCTGTGGTTCAGATATTGCCCCGCCCCCATCTGTTCGTTGAACAGGGATTGCGGATTGTTTTCCACACGCTGGTTGCGTTCTTCGATAATGACATCGCGTTCAGTGATAATATCGGACTCGGTCAGGCGGATGTTGACCATCCGGTCCGCTTCCATCTGCATCATCAACTCAAGCCGGTCTGCCGCGACCCGCTGGAAATAGGCGGTGTAGTCATAGCTGGTAAAGGCATTGTCGCGCCCGCCATTGGCGGCCACCGTGGCAGACAGTTCGCCCGCTTCCATTGTATCGGTGGCCTTGAACAGCAGATGTTCCAGAAAATGCGCCACACCGGATGCGCCCTTGGGTTCATCCGCCGACCCCGCGCGATACCAGACCATGTGTTGCACCACCGGTGCACGATGATCCTCGACCACGACCACGTCCATGCCGTTATCAAGGGTAAAGTGGGTCACAAGTTCGGTGATGTCCTTGGCCAGCGCGGGGGACGCGGCCAGCCAGACGGCGGTCAAAACAGTAATAAGTCGACGCATAACCACTCCATTCGCGGGTTCTGAGACTTAAGTACGTTGCAAGCCGCCGTGTTCAAGCGGTCCTGTCGATTTTGTGAGAAAGGCCGGGCGCAGCCTAGGGTGGAGAAGATGGTGTTCTGATACCGGCCCTGCGGAAGCTGTCGGCCACCTCGAACGGGTCGATCGCAAACTTTTTGTAGACCTTGTTATACTGATCCACCGGCACGATCCGGATTTGCGTAAACCGCCCGCGGTTCTTGCGGAACTTGGCGTCCTCTGCCGCCAGAGACTGGCGGATATCAGGGGCCACGCCAAAGCGGCTGGCATATGTGACAACCGCGCCGTCCGATCCCGGAATCGGTCCGGTCGGTGATCCGGCGGCCCGCCCGCCCAGCGCCGTGGCTGCATCGTCAATCGGGCGCTGGTCCACAAGGTTTGCGCCGCCCGGTGTGGGCACCGGCAACGTTGTCAGCCCTGCGGGCTGCTGCAGCGGCTTCACGGTTTGCACCTGAAATTCATCAGGCCCGCTTGAATCACTTTTCAGGTCGCGCAAACCGGTGTCTGCGCAGCCCGCCAAAACCACGGCCGATGTAATTGCCAATACCGTACTGCGCATAAGGCGCATTGCTGCACTCCTGACTGTTTGAAACAGGTCTAGCCTATCCGTCTTCCAAGGTCACGGGGCCTTTTTGCCGTCTTTGACAAAGAAAACCAACCCGATTGCCCCCGCAAAAATGAAAATATCCGCAACATTGAACACAAAGGGATTGCGGATGCCACAGCAGGACATGTTCAGGAAATCAAGCACATACCCGTACCAAAGCCGGTCAATCACATTGCCCAATGCGCCACCGATCAGCAAACCGGCACTTAAATAGCCCCAAAGGCCGGTTTCGGATCGCCGTATCCAATAGGAAATCGCGGCAATAATGATCAGCGCCACGGCAATCAGAACCCAGCGGCTCAGCTCTGAACCCTGATCAAACAGGCCGAAATTCACCCCCCGGTTTTCGCCATAGCGAAAATTCAGCAGCGGCGGCCAGACATCAAAGGCGCGCACCCGCGCCAGCGCCAGACCATGAATGACCCAGTACTTGGTGATCTGGTCGATCAGCACCGCCGCAAGTGCGGCCCATATGACAGTGCGCATGGGGCTCAATACATTCACCTAGTGCCTGAAATGGCGCATGCCGGTGAACACCATCGCCAGTCCGGCCGCATCGGCTGCGGCAATCACCTCGTCATCGCGCATCGAACCGCCCGGCTGGATCAGCGCTGTGGCTCCTGCCTCGGACGCTGTGATCAAACCGTCAGCAAACGGAAAGAACGCATCCGAGGCCACAACAGACCCGACCGTCAGGGGCGCGCCGAGCCCCAGCGCTTCGGCCATATCTTGCGCTTTTCGCGCCGCGATCCGCGTGCTGTCCACGCGGCTCATCTGGCCTGCACCAACGCCGACGGTCGCGCCGTCCTTGACGTAGACGATTGCATTGGATTTCACATGCTTGGCCACCCGCCAGGCAAACAGCAGATCGGCCAGTTCCGCGGCACTCGGGGCACGCTGTGTCACCACCTTCAGATCGGCAGCGTCAATATGGCCGTTGTCACGGTCCTGCACCAGCAGCCCGCCCGAAACCTGCCGCACCACCTGCGCGGCGGCGCGTGGATCGGCCAGACCGTCGGTTGTCAGCAAACGCAGGTTCTTCTTTTTGCCAAAAATACGGATGGCGTCGGCATCTGCGCCGGGCGCGATGACAACTTCTGTAAAGATACCGCTGATTTCTTCCGCTGTGGCCCCGTCCAGCGGCTGGTTCAGCGCGATGATGCCGCCAAACGCGCTGGTGCGGTCGCAATCAAAGGCACGCCCGTAGGCCTGCGCCAGTGTCTCGCCCGTGGCCACACCGCAGGGATTGGCGTGTTTCACGATCACACAGGCCGGGCCGTTTTCCGGCGCAAATTCGCTGACCAGTTCAAAGGCGGCGTCGGTATCGTTGATATTGTTATAGGACAGTTCCTTGCCCTGATGCTGGGTGGCATTTGCCGCGCAGGGCGCGGTGCTGCCATCGGTGTAGAACGCCGCAGACTGATGCGGGTTTTCGCCATAGCGCAGGGATTGCGCCAATGCGCCTGCAAACACGCGCCGACGCGGTGCGGAAACGTCCAGCGCGGACGCCATCCATGTTGATACAGCCGCATCATAGGCCGCTGTGCGCGCATAGGCGGTCTGGGCCAATGTCTGGCGGAAAGAATAGGTGGTTGCGCCGCTGTTGGCGGACATTTCGTCCAGCACTGCGGTGTAATCCTGCACATCGACAACCACGTTCACAAAGCGGTGGTTCTTTGCAGCGGCGCGAATCATCGCGGGGCCGCCGATATCGATGTTTTCGATACAGGTGTCGTAATCGCCGCCCTGTGCCACCGTTGCCTCGAACGGATAAAGGTTGACGACCAGCAGGTCGATTGCGCCGATGCCATGTTCGGCCATTGCGCTTTGGTGATCCTTGTTGTCACGCAGTGCCAACAATCCGCCGTGAACCGCCGGATGCAGGGTTTTGACGCGCCCATCCATCATTTCGGGAAAGCCGGTAATCTCGGCCACATCCGTCACATCCAGACCCGCGGCGCGCAGGGCCGCCGCTGTTCCGCCGGTGCTTAGCAATTCAACGTGGTGTGCGGCCAGCGCCTGCCCCAGTTCGATCAGCCCGGTTTTATCGGAAACAGAAAGCAGGGCGCGGCGGATGGGGTGCAGATCGGTCATTCAGGTGTCCTTAAAGGCTTAGTCGATATCATCAAGGTCATCCTGTTTCAGGTCGCGCACCGCGATTGCGGTGTCTTGCGCCTTGGACAGGGACCAGCGTACGCGCGTCGCATACTCGATTGCGCGGCCAGATAGAACGATCTGTTTTGTCGCGCGTGGTTTCAGACGGCCATTTTCAAGATAAACGCTGGGATCCAGCGACAGTTTGTACGATCCATCATGCCGGAACACCCAGATTTCACCGCTTTTCAGCGCCATCGATACGGCCGACCCGCCCAGATCAAGCGCTGCGTCCACTTCGGGGTGCAAATGGAACCGGATGTCAAAGCCGACGCCCATCAACGCGGACTTTTCCAGCGCCATATCAAAGCTTTTCATACTGCTGTCATCGATTGCCAGCAACATATCCTCGCCCACCATACCGCGGCCATCAAAGGTCATTTCCAGAATACGCGCATGGGTCAGGCCGTGGGTCGGGACATAACCGTCATGGCCGCTTTCCAGCCGCATCCCGTCGGACGCGATGGACATTTCAATCGGCACATGGCGGGGCGCGTCGATCAAGGCCTCTTGCTGCTCTCCACGGGTCAGGCTGCCCAATCGCGCGCTGGAATAGCCATCAAGGCACAAGGTGGAATGGGACGGTGTGGCGCGCCCGGCCCGACGCCAGTCTGCCCCGAAAGAGCCACCCGATCCGCAGTTCACCACCAGCGGGCGACGCCCCGACGTCAGTTCGAACGCAAGGGTCGATGCGTGCGCGTTATAAGATGCCTTGCCCTTGGGGGGCGGGCTGGCGTCCATGATCACACTGGTGCGCCCGCCTGACAGACGTGCATACCCCATCGACATTCCGTCCGGGTGCCGGGTTTTGACATGGCTGGCCGCCAGCGCATGATCCAGCCACCCTTCCAAGCCGCGCCCGCCGCCGTGAAATCGGGCCAGTCCGCCATCACTGTGGCGCAGCGTGCGCAAACTGGGGGCAATCCGTTCGATCGCGCCGATATGGCCGGCAGGCACATCCCGTCCCGCTTCGCGGAGCGCGGCCGCAGCCCATGTCAGCAAGGTGAACACATCCAGCAATTCTTCGGGGTTGCGTGTGGGCAGGCCGCCTTGTGCGTCGATCTGGCTGCCACATTCCCGCGCCAGCGCGCGAATGGCCGGTTCCGCCAGCGATTCCATGCCTTCCAGCGACATGCCCGCATAGATCAGGCCGGTCAGCGCCTCGAACCGGGGCAGGCCCGGCGCGGCGCTGTGCCAGCGTTTGGACAAGAACCGCGTCTGATGCGCAAGCGACATGAAAAACGCATCGCTTTGCGCCGAATCCTGCCCCCGCAGCAGAAAAATAGCGTGGTTGATCCAGCGGATCAGGCGGCGCCCTGTCATATCCGGCGACCAGCCCGGCCCCGATCCGTTGCCATAGCGCTCGATCCAGCCCCACAACCAGTTCTGCGCCCTTAGCCGTGCCGCGCCATCGCCGACGGCGGCCAGATCGTCCAGCCAGCCAAAGCCATGCAGTTCCCTTTCATAAGCGCGATCCGGCGAGCGCTGATCCCAGACATCGCCATTGGGGGCTTCGATCAGGTATCCGGCGAACAGGCAATTCCCCGCAACCAGTTGCCGACCGCGTGCAAAGCTGCCGATGGTGCGTGGTTCGGGTTGCGACACAAAGCCCTTGGCGGCTTTGGAACGCGCTGCAAGACGCGCGTAAAAGCGGTTCATGAATTGCGTGCGTCGCACCGAAAATCGTTCTGGTCTGGACATCTGCTTGCCTCATACGCTCTGCTGGCGTTTGGCGCATGTTACTGCGCTATCGGGTCAGTGTCACCGATCAAGATACCCAACGTGCAAAACAGCTTGGCGATCATCCGCCCATCTTGCGCAGGCACGCCATGTAAAATCCATCCATTCCGCCCTGCGCGGCCCAATAATCAGGGCGCAGACGCAACCCGCCTTCGGATGTGACCCAGTCCGGATCAACACCGTCGATGTCAAGCGCGGCCCGCTCGACCTGCATATCGGCGTGACGGCCCAGCGCCTCTTCTATTTGCACTTCGCCTTCGTCGGGCAGCAGCGAACAGGTGCAAAACACCATGCGCCCGCCCGGTTTCAGAAGGGTCCACATATGGTCGATCATCTGCGATTGCAGTTCGATCAGCGCGCCGAATTCCGATCCGTCCTTGGCAAAGGGCAGATCGGGGTGGCGGCGGATGGTTCCGGTGGCCGAACAGGGTGCATCCAGCAGAATGGCATCATAAAGGCCGCTGTGGGTCAGCCCGTCGGCAACGACCAGATCGGCCTTTAAACCGGTGCGGTCCAGATTGTCCTGAACGCGGGCCATGCGCGTGGCAGAATCATCGACCGCCGTAACCTGCGCGCCGCTGGCGGCAATCTGCATGGTTTTGCCGCCGGGTGCCGCGCACATATCCAGTATGGTTTCGCCCGCCTTGGGCGACAGAATGCGTACGGCCAGCGCCGCTGCCGCATCCTGCACCCACCAGTCACCTGCCGCATATCCCGCCAGCGCGGTAACCTGGCCCGCGTCGGCCACCCGCACAGATCCGGTGGGCAGAACGATACCATTCACTGCGGCGGCCACAGCCTGCGGATCGGTTTTGGCCGTCAAATCCAGTGGCGCGCCGGCAAAATGGGCGGCTTCGATGGCCGCGATGGTTTCGCTGCCCCACGCATCGGCCAAAGGGCCACGCAGCCATTTGGGCAGGCGTGGCACCCGCAACGCGGCCCAAGCCTCGGGGCCGTCGGTCGCAATCTTGCGCAGAACGGCGTTGACCAGCCCCTTCAGCTTGGCATTGCGACGGTCGCTGGCAACAACATCGACCAGCGCGTTGACAACACCATGTGCCGCGCCGCCCTGACACAGTTCAACCGTGCCCAGACGCAGCGCGTTGCGCACCGTCAGCGCAGGGGGTTTGCGCAGGTGTTTGTGCAACAGACGATCCGCACGCTCCAGTCCGCGCAACGTGTCCAGCGCCAAGCGTTGCGCGCGGGCGCGATCATCGGCGGGCAAGCGATCCAGCGCGCCAGCCCCGACCAGTTCGGGCATCAGGCGGCCCTGCCCCAAAATCTGATCCAACAGGTAAACGGCACTGCGCCGCGCCGCGACGCCGGTATCGGAAGCTGTGGGTGGTTTGGCCATCGCTGCGCGCCTTTTTGGTGGCTTGCCCAAGTCGGACGGGCGCATATATCAAGGGCACAGCGCAAAAGGAACCCCGAGATGGCCGACGACACGCCCGAAAAAGATGAACTGCCCCCCGCCGCACAACGCGCGCTGGCCGAGGCCGAAGCCCGCCGTGCAGCATCAGACGATAAAAAACTGCCCAAGGAACTGGGTGGTCGGGACGGGCCAGAGCCTGTCCGCTATGGAGATTGGGAGAAAAAAGGGATCGCGATCGATTTTTGACGCGATCGCCTTGCGTTAGTTCTTCAGACGGAAGGTGGCAGAGTCGCCCTGGCCGCGGTCCGAGATGAAACGTACGCGGCTATCTTTGACCTCGACCGCCTGACAATTGTAGCCAAGATCGCTGCCGCCCCAGTTGATATCGCGGCAGAAATAACCGTCTTGCCAGCTCCATGTGCCGTTCACGGCCCAACGCGCACCTTTGCCCGTGATCTTGCCATTGGGGTCCACCTCAAGATTGACAAGCGGCAAAGTCAGTTGCTTGCCACTGATCAGTTTGACGAAATGTTCACGTTCGTCGACCTTGGTAAAATCGGCAAGAGCAGGCGCTGCTGAAAAAACGGTTGCGAGTGCAATGGCAAGTGAGCGGATCATGTCAAACCTCAAAGAAGTCATTTACACAAAGATACGGGCCAAAGGCCGCATTGGATCACTTGCGGACAAAATATTTGTCAGAGGCCCAGCACGTCAAGCATATCGTATTGGCCCGGGCCCTTGTCCTGCCCCCAAATGGCGGCTTTTAGCGCACCACGGGCAAAAACCGAGCGGTCGCTTGCCACATGGCGCAGGATGATGCGTTCGCCCAATGCGGCAAACATCACATCATGTTCACCCACAATATCGCCCCCCCGCACCACCGCAAATCCGATATCGCCACGCTTGCGCGCGCCTGTCATGCCGTCGCGGGCGCGATCAGACACATCGCCCAGTTCCACGCCGCGCCCGTCTGCCGCCGCCTGCCCCAGCATCAGGGCCGTACCGGATGGCGCATCGACCTTTTGATTGTGGTGCGCTTCGATGATTTCGATGTCGTAATCGTCATCCAGCGCGGCGGCGACCTTGCGGGTCAGTTGCGTCAGAAGGTTGACCCCAAGGCTCATGTTGCCGGCACGGATGATCACGGCGTGGCGCGCTGCCGGTTCAAGCTTTGCAACCTGTTCGGGCGTCATACCGGTCGTGCCGATCACATGCACCGCACGGGCCTGCGCGGCCAGAGCGGCAAATTCCAGCGTCGCCTCGGGCGCGGTGAAATCGATCACGGCCTGCGCGCGGGCAAACGCATCCAGCGGATCGTATTCCACCGGAACATCCAGCGCGCCGCGCCCCATGGCAACGCCAACATCCTGACCGATCCAGTCATGGCCCTTGCGTTCGATCGCACCGACCAGACGCACCTTGTCGCTGGACACAATCGTTTCGATCAGCATGCGGCCCATACGGCCCGATGCCCCTGTGACGACGATCCCCGGCAACTCGCTCATGTGATGTTCCTTTCGTTGCGTTGCGCCTTGTCTAGCGAAGCGCGCGGCGCTTGGCAAAGGCTGCGCAAACCCTTAGATGGGCACTATGGCAAAGAACAAGTTTCATGATGGCCCCGGCCCGTCGCAACGACAACTGCGTGTTGGCGAACTGATCCGCAGGACCCTGTCAGAGGTTCTGGCGCGGGGTGATGTGCACGATCCGGACCTGAACCGTATGTCCATCACCGTGGGCGAAGTGCGCACATCGCCCGATTTGCGTATCGCGACGGCCTATGTGCTTCCACTGGGCGGCAAAGGGCAGGATGAGGTGATCAAGCTGCTGGCACGCAACAAGGGTGAATTGCGCCGCGCGGTGTCCAAGAAACTGGCCCTGAAATTCGCACCGGACCTGCGGTTCCAGCTGGATGAAACATTCGACCGGATGGATGATACCCGCAGGATGCTGAACCAGGACAATGTGCGCCGTGACACAGAAACGCCGGACACACCGGAATGAAGGCGGCGCCAACCTTGCTGGCGCTGATGATGTGGGCCGCGCCTGCGCTGGCGGACAGCTGCACCGATGTGACCTATCTGGATGTGCCGTATACGATTTGCGAATCTGATCTGACGCAAAGCGATCTGCGCCTTTTTCTCTATGCGGACGGTGGCGCGCCATACGGGCATTTTTCGACCATCAACCGGCATCTGGCGGACCAGAACCTGCAACTGGGTTTTGCGATGAATGCCGGAATGTATCACGAAGATCGCGCGCCGGTCGGGCATTACGTGGAAAACGGGCGCGAACAGATGCGGGTGATCACCAATGCCGGACCGGGCAATTTCGGATTGCTGCCCAATGGCGTTTTTTGCATCCGCGACGGCCGCGCCGATGTGATTGAAACGCTGCGCTTTGTTGAAGACGCGCCAGACTGCCGGTTTGCCACACAATCCGGCCCGATGCTGGTGATCGATGGGGAATTGCACCCGCGGTTTTTGCCTGACAGTACATCGCGCTACATCCGCAACGGGGTGGGCACCAGCGCCGATGGCACGCGCGCCGTGTTCGCAATTTCCAGCGTGCCCGTCACCTTTCATGAATTCGGTGAACTGTTCCGCGACGGGCTGAACCTGCCCAATGCGCTGTATTTCGACGGTAACATTTCGCGGCTCTATGCGCCCGATCTTGAACGCAACGATGCGGGGTTCCGGCTGGGCCCGATCGTGGGCACGGTTGTGCCGCTGGCACAATAGCCGCGTCGCGCGAATTGACGACACTGCGGCACGGCGTGTAAGGGCGCAGCCTGACAATCATTCAGAGGCAGAACATGGCACGCAAACGCAAGGGCCGCGACATTTCAGGCTGGGTCGTGATCGACAAACCGGCAGGGCCGACATCCACAGCCGTGGTGAACAAGGTGCGTTGGGCGTTCGACGCCAAAAAGGCAGGCCATGCCGGAACGCTTGATCCCGATGCAACCGGTGTTCTGGCCGTGGCACTGGGCGAGGCCACGAAAACCGTGCCCT
This sequence comes from uncultured Alphaproteobacteria bacterium, assembly GCA_963765555.1. Taxonomy (GTDB): domain Bacteria; phylum Pseudomonadota; class Alphaproteobacteria; order Rhodobacterales; family Rhodobacteraceae; genus JL08. The sequence continues at coordinate 372,568 of CAVXWX010000012.1, read as the reverse complement.
ACATCACCGACGCGCTGAAGGCCTATACCTTCAACGATCAGGTTCGGACAGGCCACCAACACCGACGACGCCGAGGGCGAAGTGATCGCACAAAGCGACACGCGCCCGACCGACGACCAGATCAAACAGGCGCTGTCCGCGTTTGTGGGCGAGATTGAACAGGTGCCGCCGCAATTTTCTGCTGTGAAAATCGACGGGCAACGCGCGTATAAACTGGCGCGCGACGGTGAAACCATGGACATTGCCGCCCGCCCCCTTTGGGTCGAGGAACTGGTTCTGACAGACCGGCCCGATGCGGATCATGCGGTGTTGGAAATGACCTGTGGCAAGGGCGGTTACGTGCGCGCCATTGCGCGTGATCTGGGCAAGGCGCTGGGCTGTCTGGGGCATGTCGTGTCACTGCGGCGCATCTGGTCCGGCCCGTTCGAGGTAGACGGCGCGCTGACGCTGGACGCACTGGATGCCATCGCGCGCACGCCTGAACTGGACCAACATCTGCAACCGCTGGAAATCGGGTTGGCCGATCTGCCGGAACTGCGCTGCACCCCGGAAGGCGCGGTGCGCCTGCGCAATGGCAACCCCGGAATGGTGATCGCATCGGATGTGGAATACGGCGAAGAATGCTGGGCGTCGCTGGACGGGCGCGCCGTTGCGGTGGGTGTCTACAAAGCCGGTGAACTGCACCCAAGCCGCGTTTTTCTGCACTGACCCCCGGTGGAATGTTTCAGGATGTGGTGCGCCTGCAGACCGTCAAGGCACCGTGATCCGGACGATGTTCTGACATTCACACCGGTTGACCGCCCCTTTCCTGTGGGGCGGTTTTTCATTGCCGTTGAACCCCGCGCGCAGGGGTGCCACAACACGGGGCATGATTACACGCACCCATACCAAGGGCGATGCCCCGTCCGTGGCCGTTTATTCAGAATGCGAACGCTACCGCTATAGCCTGACCCGCATTTGGGACGAAACCGGCCAGCGCGTGATGTTTGTGATGCTGAACCCGTCCACCGCAACCGAAGTTCAAAACGATCCAACCGTGGAACGGTGCGAGCGGCGCGCGCGCGCCTTGGGCTTTGGCGGGTTTCGGGTGACGAATATTTTTGCATGGCGCGACACCGATCCCCGCCGGATGCGGGCCGCAGCCGATCCGGTGGGGCCGGAAAACGACGCCGCCATACTTGAAGGATGCCACTGGGCCGATCAGGTCGTGGCCGCGTGGGGCACGCATGGCGCCCATCTGGGGCGCGGGGCACAGATGGCCACCCTATTGCACAACACCGGCACACCGGTGTTTCATCTGGGGCTGAGCAAGGATGGCCACCCCAAACATCCGCTGTACATTGCCTATTCCCAGCAGCCACAACGCTGGGGCATCAAGAACGGAGCCGAACCATGAGCGAACACACCCAACAGGACATGCCAACCGCCGAGGCGATGAACCGGATGTCCGAGGCCTTGGAAACTCTCAACAGCCACCGGTTCTTGCGGGTCAACAATTCGTTCTGGCGCATGTTGTGGTTTCAGCTTGCGCGCGGGCTTGCCTTTGGTCTGGGCACGGCATTGGGGGCCAGTCTGCTGGTATCCGTCGTTGCCTGGTGGCTCAGCCAGGTCGAATTTGTTCCGATCCTCGGCAACTGGGCGACACAAATTCTGGATTCGATGGATACCACGCAGCAATAAGACCGCAAGTAAGGTTAATCTGTGTTAACCAATTGATACTATTACATTTGACCGATCCACGCGCGCCATGCCTTAGTTTTGGCGGGTGGTTGCGTTGTGGGATATGTGTCATGTTTTTGCTTGCCGGGCTGTTGGGCCTTGTTGCTGTCGGATCGGTTATGCTGGTGCCAACCGGCGAAGAACCGGAAACACCAGACGACACGACGCCGGAAACCGACCCCATCGCGCCATTGTCTGAAGACGGAGCAATTATGTCCGGCACGGCAGGCGCGGATATTTTGTTCGGGCTGGGCGGGAACGACCAGATCAACGGCTATGGCGGTGATGACCATATTTCAGGCGGCGCCGGCGATGATCACCTGTTCGGCAACAGCGGGAACGACACGCTGCACGGGAACACCGGCAACGATGTTCTGAATGGGCAGAACGGGCAGGATGTTTTGCAGGGCGGCGCGGGACAGGACCAGATTTACGGCCACAATGGCAATGATGTTTTGCGCGGTGATGCGGACAGCGATGTTCTGGTGGGTGGTGATGGGCAGGACCATCTGGACGGGGGCAGCGGCAATGATGCGCTGCACGGCGGATTGGGTGACGACATCCTTGTCGGCGGCGACGGGCAGGACACTCTGTTCGGCGGATGGGGAAGTGACGTTCTGTCAGGCGTGCATGGCGAAACCCCGTCCGACGATGGAAACGGGCGCGATTTTCTGAACGGCGGCGGCGGGGATGATACGATACTGGCCGGTCAAAACGATGTTGTAACATCGGGCGACGGGGCCGACACACTTGTTCTGGGCGACTGGATCACGGGTGGACAACCCGCCAGCATTGTCGATTACCACCCGCAGGACGACAAGATCATTGTCGTCTGGGATGACGCCACGACTGCTGCGCCGCATCTGGAAATTGCACAGGATGCAAACCAACCGCAGGAGGCCCGTATTCTATTGAATGGTCAGGACATTGCCCGTGTCAGCGGCGCGCCCGATCTGGATTCGGATGCCATTATCCTGATTGCACATAGTCAGGTGCTGGCTGGGGCGGCATCGCCAGCGCTTATGGCGCTGTTGCAGATGGAATAAAGGCCGTGCCGCTACTTTGCGATCCGCAGAATGGCGGCCCCGAACAGTGTGATCATCGTGGACAGCACTTTGGCCAGATCAAGACGTTCCTTCAGAAATCCGACACCAATCAAAAGCGCGAACACGATGCTGGTTTCCCGCAGCGCCGTGACCAGCGCGATGGGGGCCTGCGTAAACGCCCAGATCACCAGCGCATAGGCGACGAACGACGCAGCCCCGCCGATAACAAACGTGCGCAGCCCGGTTGTGAATACGCGCGGCAAAAGGTGCGGGGCTGACCGCGCGGTAAAGGCGGCGAACAGGATGCCGTTGCCAATGGAAAGCCAACTGTAAAACCCCAGCGACGTGCCCGCCAGCCGCGCACCGATCCCGTCGACAAGGGAATAGGCCGCGATAAAGCACCCTGTCACCAAGGCCAGCTGCGCCGCATGCAGATTGCGCGCGCCGTCCCCCTGCCGCACGAGGCTGATACTGATGATACCCGCGGCAATCACCGCGACGCCAAGCAGTTCCATCGGTTGCAGCGTGACACCCAGAAACAGGATCGACACGCCTGCCACGATCAGCGGGGCCGCGCCGCGCGCGATCGGGTAGACCTGCGTCAGATCACCGGACCGGTAGGCGCGCAACAGAAAAAACTGGTACCCCAGATGAAGCGCAATGCCTGCCCCAAGATAGGGCAAGCTGGCCACATCGGGAAATGGCACAAAAAACACCGCACACAGCGCAATGGGCATATGGCCCAACACTACCGCGCACATCGAAAGATGTTTGTCGGCCCCGCCCTTGACCAGACTGTTCCAAAGCGCGTGCAAGGCCGCCGCCAGCAGGACAGCAACAAAGACAATCGGTTCCATCTGCCGCTCCCTTGGCTTTTGTGGAAACGATGGCGTATCGGGGGAAAAACGTCCAGCCGGATGCAGGTGTATGCCAGACGGGCCGATCCGCCCGAAAGGATAGGTAATAACCCTTTGCAATGGTCGGTTTTATCCCCTATACGCCCGCATCTGCCACAGATTCTGTCTGTTGCGGACCTTCTCCACGGGCCTGAGCTGGACGACATCCCGGCCTGCGCCATTCATATCAACCTTTTTAAAAGGAGACCCCGATGTCGATTACTGCCGAAGAAAAAGCACGTGTCATGAAAGAATATGCAACCAAAGAAGGCGACACAGGTTCGCCCGAAGTACAGGTTGCCATCCTCAGCTCGCGCATCGCGACGCTGACCGAGCATTTCAAAACTCACAAAAAAGACAACCACGGCCGCCGTGGCCTTTTGAAAATGGTCGCCCTGCGCCGCAAGTTGCTGGATTACACCAAAGCCAAAGACGAAGCACGCTATCAGGACCTGATCAAGCGTCTGGGCCTGCGCCGTTAAGACAACCGGCCAGTACAAAAACTGCCGGACTATCCCGATCTGAAACGCTCGCCTTACGGCGGGCGTTTTGCTTTTTTGCAAGGTGACGTAAGAGAAACCAATAAAAAAAATGGCGTGATTTCAGACCGATAGAAACAGATTCGGCAAAGAACGACACCCTGAATGATGACTTTGATTTACATCAAATCGGGATTGCGGTCTTCAACCTAGGCTTGATCCAGCGAACAAGAGAATAGCCAGAATGAACACTGCACTTACAACAACCGGAACCCCTATTTCGTTGTTGGACCAGTTGTCCCCTGCGGTCAGAAGCTGCATCGTCGCAAAATCGCGGCTGCAAAAGTATTTTCGGGGTGCGACGATCTGTTTGCAGGGTGATCAGACGAAAACGCTAAAAATTGTGCAAAGCGGCTGGGTCAAATTGTATCGTGTTCAACGCAATGGCGACGAAGCGGTGCTAGCCACGTTGACCGCAGGGCAAAGTTTCGAGGAAATTGAGGCCCTGAATGGCGGCAAAAGCCCGTCTTCCGTCGAGGCACTTAGCGATTGCATGGTGATGCACATTGACCTTTCGGCGATTTGCAACTGCGAAAACGCCTATCGCGAAATCAGCCAGATCGTTCTGGCCGCCGCCTCGCGCCATCTGAATGCCCTGCGCAACGATGTCGAGCAATTGAAAGTCAAAACAGGGGCCGAACGGCTTTTGGAGTTTCTGGTTCTGTTAAGCGATACGCAGAACAACAGGTGCGATCTGGAATTGCCTTTCGAAAAGGTTGTTCTGGCGGGCAAGCTTGGCATGCGGCCCGAAAGCCTGTCGCGCGCCTTTGGACGGCTGAAACCTCTGGGTGTCAAAAGCCTGAACCGTCAGATCAGAATTGCAGACATTTCCGCGCTCAAGGATCATCTGCAACAGGAAAACCAAGGTGGTGAGCTGGCCGCCTGAACCGCGTGCGTTTGCCACGCGGGCAAGTATCCAATTCAATCCGACACTACTCTTTCATTCTGCACCAAACTGATGTATGCGCCCCCAATCTGAGACGTGACGCTTTTGACCCCGGGCGCATGAACAGGATTGGGGTCGGCGGCAATGGGGCCGCCATGCAAACGCGAGACCCGCAGGGGCGGGAGTGCTCGCATTTAGGAAACGTAGATGTTTAACGTAACAACAAAATCAATGCAGTGGGGCGAAGAAACGCTGACACTGGAAACGGGCAAAGTTGCCCGTCAGGCCGATGGTTCGGTCATCGCAACACTGGGCGAAACCAGCGTCATGGCGAACGTGACGTATGCGCGCGCCCAAAAACCCGGTCAGGATTTCTTTCCGCTGACCGTTCACTATAACGAAAAATACTATGCGGCCGGCAAAGTGCCCGGCGGCTTTTTCAAGCGCGAGGCGCGCCCGTCGGAAAAAGAGACGCTGACAAGCCGTCTGATCGACCGGCCCATTCGCCCGCTGTTTGTGCCCGGCTTCAAAAACGAAGTTCTGGTGATGTGTACCGTTCTGTCGCACGATCTGGTCAATGATCCCGATATGGTTGCGATGATCGCCGCCAGTGCCGCGCTGACCATTTCCGGCGCGCCGTTCATGGGCCCGATCGCGGCCTGCCGCGTCGGTTTCACCGAAGGCGAATATGTTCTGAACCCGACCGTGGATGACATGCACAATCTGCGCATGAACCCCGATCAGCGTCTGGATCTGGTTGTGGCCGGAACCAAAGATGCGGTGATGATGGTTGAATCTGAAGCTTACGAACTGACCGAAGCAGAGATGCTGGGTGCGGTGAAGTTTGCCCATGATGCCATTCAGCCGGTGATTGACCTGATCGTCGAACTGGCCGAAGTCCGCCGCGAAAGAACCGTTTGATTTCCAACCTGTCGATTATTCCGACCTTTACGAGGCCGTGAAGAAAGCAGGCGAGAAAGACATGCGCGCGGCCTTTGCCATTCAGGACAAGCAAGAGCGCACCGCCGCCGTTGCCGCCGCCCGCGAAGCCATTCTGGCATCGTTGAGCGAAGAGCAGCAGGGCGATGCGAACCTTGGTTCGTCCCTGAAAAAGCTGGAAGCCAGCATTTTGCGCGGCGACGTTGTGAAAACCGGCAAGCGTATTGACGGTCGCGACACAACAACCGTGCGCCCGATTGTGTGCGAAACCGGCCTGTTGCCACGGACCCACGGATCGGCGCTGTTCACGCGCGGCGAAACCCAGGGGTTGGTCGTAACCACGCTGGGCACCGGCGATGATGAACAGTTCATCGACGCGCTGCACGGAAATTTCAAATCGAACTTCTTGCTGCATTATAACTTCCCCCCCTATTCGGTGGGCGAAGTGGGTCGCGTTGGCCCTCCCGGCCGTCGCGAGATCGGTCACGGCAAACTGGCATGGCGTGCGTTGCAGGCCGTTCTGCCTGCCCCGACCGATTTCCCGTACACTGTGCGTGTTGTTTCGGAAATCACCGAATCCAACGGATCGTCGTCGATGGCGTCGGTCTGTGGTGGTTCCTTGTCGATGATGGATGCGGGCGTGCCGCTTAAGGCGCCGGTGGCCGGTGTTGCGATGGGCCTGATCCTGGAAGACGACGGATCATATGCGATCCTGACCGACATTCTGGGTGACGAAGACCATCTGGGCGATATGGATTTCAAAGTGGCCGGAACCGAAGCAGGGATCACATCCTTGCAGATGGACATCAAGGTTGCTGGCATCACCCCCGAGATTATGGAAAAGGCACTGGCGCAAGCCAAAGACGGCCGGATCCACATTCTGGGTGAGATGTCCAAGGCGCTGACAGGGGCGGCTGATTTCAGCATCCACGCACCGCGCATTGAAACCATGCAAGTGCCTACCGATAAAATCCGCGAAGTGATCGGATCGGGCGGTAAAGTGATCCGCGAGATCGTCGAAGTGTCGGGTGCCAAAGTGGACATCAACGACGACGGTATCATCAAGATCGCATCGCCCAATGCCGAAGCCATCAAAAAGGCCTATGACATGATCTATTCGATCGTGGCAGAGCCGGAAGAAGGCGCGGTTTACACCGGTACGGTTGTGAAAATCGTCGATTTCGGTGCGTTCGTGAACTTCTTTGGCAAGCGCGACGGTCTGGTGCACGTGTCCCAGATCGAAAACCGCCGCCTGAACCATCCGTCGGATGTTCTGAAGGAAGGTCAGGAAGTCAAAGTCAAACTGTTGGGCTTTGATGATCGTGGCAAGGTGCGCCTGTCGATGAAAGTGGTCGATCAGGAAACCGGTGAAGAGATCAAGAAAGAAGAAAACGCGGCAGAATAAGCCGACGTTTCTTTGTCTGAACAGAAAGCCCCGGCATCGCGCCGGGGCTTTTTTGTTTGGGTGTTGTCAACATCATATCACCGATATCGCCGCAACCTCATCCACGCGATGCAGGCAGATAAGGCCGGCATGATATTTTTGCCAGCAGGCCGTTTTTTTTGCGATTCTACACAAAGAATTCCCCAAGACATTTGGCCTTGCCGGACTAAAACAGGATCACAAGCCGCAGCAAGCGGCATGATGGAGGTAATTATGAAGAAACCTGTCGCCGAGTTTATCGGTACATTTACCCTTGTTTTGTTCGGCTGTGGTGCGGCCGTGATTGCGGGCGATCTGATAGGATTTGCCGGTATCAGTTTTGCCTTTGGTCTGGCGCTGATCGGGATGGCCTATGGTATCGGGGCGGTGTCGGGCTGTCACATCAATCCGGCGGTGACGCTGGGTGTGGTTGCGGCTGGGCGCATGTCAATTGGCGAAGCCATTCCGTACATGATTGCACAGGTGGCTGGCGCTGTTGTGGCCGCAATGATCCTTTTGATGATCGTATCGGGCCAGGCTGCCGGATATGATACGGCGGTTTCCGGGTTGGGCCACAACGGTTGGGGTGCGGGGTACAATGGTGAATATTCCATGGGATCGGCATTTCTGTTCGAAGCGGTTGCCACTTTCCTGTTTGTCGTCGTCATTCTGGGCGCAACAGGCGCAGGTGCACCGGCCGCCATGGCCGGTCTGGCCATCGGTCTGACCCTTGTTGTGATCCACCTTGTCGGCATCAACATCACGGGTGTTTCGGTTAATCCGGCACGGTCCATCGGGCCTGCGCTTTTCGTGGGCGGAACCGCGATGTCACAGCTTTGGCTGTTCATCGTCGCGCCCATCGTCGGTGCGATTGCGGCAGGCATTCTGTTCCGGTCCGGCCTGCTTGACGGGGAATAAAGCCTGACACAGCACTGGAGCGCCCGACGCAACCGTCGGGCGCTTTTTCGGCGCATCCGGCTATATCGCGCCTGTGTTGCAGCCGATTAACCGCGTAAAAACGGCATTTCCCGAAAAGTGACCCAAGGTTATATGGCCGAACCGGTTGTTTGTGACGCGCTCTGCATTACCGTCCGCGGACAACTGGGAGGTTTCATGTATATTAAATCAATCGCCGCCGTTTTGGCGCTCTCTTTACCGTCGGCCGTTTTGGCAAGTCCGATCACCGACACGTACACAAGCTTTTACACATTCGGCGACAGCCTGAGTGATGATGGCAAGTTTATAGCCCTTGATGCACCGAGCCTTGGCGGCAGGTTCAGCAATGATCTGGTCTGGGCCGAACGGATCGAGGATCAGTTCATCGCCGCTGGGCGCGACACCGCGAACCTTGCCATTGGCGGGGCCACGGCGGGGGACCAGGACACACCGGCGACGCCACTTTCGACATTTGGCGGGCAGATCGCCGCCTTCGCAGGGTCGTTGCAGTTTGGCCTTCCGATTGCACCCAACACAAGCGGCCCAAACCCCGGCGACAACCCGCTGGTGTCAGTCTGGTTCGGGGCGAATGACCTGTTCGCCAGTTTCGTGCCCGATGATATCGAAGCCGCCGCAGATGCCGTGGCAAACGGTATTCGGTCGATCGCCGCGATTTCCAGCCATACGTTCGATGATTTTCTGGTCGTGAACCTGCCTGATCTGGGCGCGACACCGGCCTATAATCTTCTGATCGCGGCGCAGGGCGGATCAGCGGATGACGTCACCGCAGCGTCCAACGCCGCGACGGCAGCCACCGTCGCCTTCAACAGCCGCTTGGGTGAAAACATCCTTGATCTGAAAAACGAGGGTTTGAACATTATCGAATGGGATGCAAATCAGTTGGTGTCGGACATCATCGCCAATCCGTTTTCCTTTGGCATCGCAGACACGTCTACCCCGTGTACGGTCAGCATCGGCGCTCCGCTTGATCCGGATTTTAGCAACCCGTCGCCCAATTGCGTCGAGCTTGGGATAGACCCGAACCTGTTGCTGTTTGTCGATGGCGTGCATCCCAACGGTGTTGCCCATTCTGTCGCTGCCGAGCGTGCAGCAAGCGCGATTGCGGCCAATCTGACGCCTGTGCCGCTGCCGGCAAGTCTTCCGATGTTGTTGTCGGTTGTCGCGGTGGCGGGGTTTGCCGCGCGCCGACGGGCCAAAGCCGCCTGATCCAACCGCACAATCCCCCGATCAAGCCCCGGACAGTGTGCCGGGGCTTTTGCGTTGCAGCACCGCTTTCACCGGTTGCAAATGCGCGCTACACACACAAACTATGCAGTCTTACATCATCCATATGTCATCCAGCACCGCACGGCGCGCGAATGCAGAGCGTTTGCTGGAGACATTGCCGGATGCGCAGTTGATCGAAGCTGTGAACGGGCGCGATCCTGCGCAGATTGCCCATATCCGGACCCACGCCGGAGCCCTGTTTTCCCCGCATTATCCGTTTGCCCTGCGCCCTGCGGAAATCGGGGTGTTTGCCAGCCACCGCGCCTGCTGGCAAAGGCTGGTCGACAGCGGCGCGGACTATGCCCTGATCGCCGAAGATGATTTACAGGTTGATCCGGACCGTCTGGCCATCGCCCTTGAACTGGTTGCCGAACATGCCACCCCCGATATGTATGTCCGCCTGCCTGTCAAGGCGCGCGAAACGGCGCAGGCCACGCTGGCGCAAAACGGGGACATGGCGTTTATCCTGCCGCGGGTGATCGGGTTGCAATGTATCTGCCAGATCGTCGGGCGCGATGCCGCGCAAAGACTGTTGGAATGCACAAGCGACATTGACCGGCCGGTGGATACGTTGTTGCAAATGCACTGGGCAACGGGCCAGCCGGTGCATGCCATCCTGCCCAACGGCAACAAGGAGGTGGCCGCGCAAATCGGTGGGTCCACCATCCAAACGAAAACCCGCGCCAGCGGGAAACTGGCGCGGGAATTCAAACGGGCATGGTATCGCGCGCAGGTCGCCCTGCGCCCGCAAAAGCCTTAGGTCGGCGCTTTGGTCTTGCGCAGGTAAGGCAGCACGGTTTCAAATTCGCCAAACTTGGCTTTTGCATCTTCGTTGCTGACCGATGGCGGAATGATCACATCCTCGCCCGGGACCCAGTTGGCCGGTGTGGCAACACCTTTGGCCGACATCTGCAAACCATCCAGCGCGCGCACAACTTCGGCAAAGTTACGGCCAACGGTCATCGGGTACGTCATGCTGAGTTTCAACTGTTTGTCCGGCCCGATGATGAACACAGAGCGCACCGTCGCGCTGTCGGCGGGGGTACGGCCATCGGGCAGGTACGCCTCGGCAGGCAGCATATCAAACGCTTTGGACACGGCCAGACCTTCATCCGCGATGATCGGAAAGCCGGCTTTGGCCCCGCCAACCATTTCAATATCGGATTTCCATTTCTTGTGGTCTTCAACACCGTCCACGGACACACCGATCACCTTGGTGCCGCGTTTGGCCCATTCATCGGCCAGTTGCGCCACTGCGCCGAATTCCGTTGTGCAGACCGGCGTAAAGTCTTTGGGATGCGAAAACAGAATCGCCCAGCTGTCGCCGATCCAGTCATGAAACTGAATTGTGCCCTGATCCGTTTCTGCGGTGAAATTCGGGACCGTGTCGTTGATGCGCAAACCCATGATCTTCTCCTTCATGTTCGGTTTTGAACCATTCCGAGTCGTAATCTAAACCTTTCAGGTGCCGGTTACATCCCCTCTCTTGCCCCTTTCTGTCTGCAATGACAGAGTGCGCCGGAATTCCGGGCCATGCAGGCCGGATCAAGATTTCTGCAAGCGGAGAACCGAGATGATCGAGAAACGAGATTTTTATATCAATGGCGCGTGGGTTGCCCCCGCCAAGGCCAACGACTTTTATGTGGTTGACCCGTCGACAGAAGAAAAATGCGCTGTCATTTCTCTGGGTGATCAGGCGGATACGGATGCTGCCGTGGCGGCCGCGCGGGCGGCATTTGACAGCTGGTCGCAGACCACCAAGGACGAACGGATGGCGCTGTTGCGTCGTCTTGGCGAAGTCTATGAAGATCGCCAGTCTGAAATGGCCGATGCGATCAGCCTTGAAATGGGTGCCCCGATTGATCTGGCCCGTGTGCAACAGGTCGGGTCCGGCACATGGCACTTGGGCGGATTCCTGAAAGCGTTCGAAAACTTCAGCTTTGAAACAGATTTCACCGCGACCGAAAAAACCCTGCGCGAACCGATCGGTGTTTGTGCGCTGATCACGCCGTGGAACTGGCCGATGAACCAGATTGTTCTGAAGGCCATTCCTGCGATGGCGACAGGCTGCACGATGATCCTGAAACCGTCGGAAATTGCGCCTTTGTCGGGTTTGCTGTTTGCCGAATTCGTCGATCAGGCCGGATTTCCCAAAGGCGTGTTCAACCTTGTCAACGGCGACGGCGTGGGCGTGGGCAGCCAGCTTTCTTCGCATCCCGATGTGGATATGGTCAGCTTTACGGGATCAACCCGCGCGGGGATCGCGATTTCCAAAGCAGCTGCGGATTCATTGAAACGCGTCAGTCTGGAACTGGGCGGCAAAGGGGCCAACATCATCTTCGCCGATGCCGAACCCAACGCCGCCAAAGCAGGTGCCATCCGCTGTTTCCGCAATTCGGGCCAGTCGTGCAACGCACCGACACGCATGCTGGTTGAACGGTCGCGCTATGACGAAGCGGTGGAAATGGCGGCAGACGTTGCCAACAACACGCGCGTTGGCCCGGCATCGGAAGAGGGCAAACATATCGGCCCCGTCGTGTCCGAAGCGCAGTTCAACAAGATCCAGGGCTTGATCGAGGTCGGCATATCCGAGGCCCGTCTGGTCGCCGGTGGCCTGGGCCGCCCTGACGGATTGAACCGCGGGTATTACGTGAAACCCACCGTGTTTGCGGATGTGACAAACGACATGACCATCGCACAGGAAGAAGTGTTTGGCCCTGTGTTGTCGATCATTCCGTTCGACACCGAAGAAGAAGCCATCGCGATTGCCAATGACACGCCTTACGGTCTGACCAATTACATCCAGACGCAGGATGTTGAAAAACGCCGCCGCGTGGCGCGGCGTGTCCGCTCGGGGATGGTGGAAACCAACGGTCAGGGCTTTGCCCAAGGATCGCCATTTGGCGGCTACAAGCAATCGGGCAACGGCCGCGAAGGCGGTGTGTTCGGAATGGAAGAGTTCCTTGAGATCAAGGCCGTTTCGGGATGGTCTGACGCGTAAGCGCGCCTGACCCCTGCCATAAGACAAGTGCAAGGCCGCCCTGTCGGGGCGGCCTTTTGCGTCTGGCCGCGCGCCTTTAATCGGCCTAAACACACACGGGACACTGGCAAAAGGTTCGCCCATTCCATGATCTATTCCCGTCTGCATGGCCGCTTGGGCAACCAGATGTTTCAATACGCCGCCGCCCGTGGTCTGGCGGCACGTCACAAAACGCAGGTCGCGCTGGATACCCGTATCGCCCTGCATCGCGGCGAAGGTGTGCTGACGCGGGTGTTTGATCTGGATGTTGCAGACCCCAAGGCCCTGCCCCCGGCCCGACATAATGCACCGGTGCGCTATGGTATATGGCGTGCAACCGGGGCCGCGCCTGCGTTCAAACGGGAACGCGGATTGGAGTATAATACCACAATCGAAACATGGCCCGATGATGTCTATTTGCACGGCTACTGGCAGTCGGAACGCTATTTCGCCCATATCGCCGATGACATGCGCAGGCAGTTTGTGTTCCGTGTGCCGCCGTCGCGCGCGAATGAACAGATGGCAGCGCAGATTACCGACACCCTGTCGATTTCGCTGCATGTGCGGCGTGGAGATTACCTGACCTTTGATGCCCACACGATCTGTGATCAGGCCTATTACGATGCCGCGTTGCAACAGGTCGCCGCGCCATTGGATAGTGCGCCGACCGTGTTTGTGTTTTCGGATGATCCCGATTGGGCGCGTGACAACCTGCCCCTGCCCTATGAAAAGGTCGTGATTGATTTCAACGGGCCGGATGCCGATTACGAAGACATGCGATTGATGAGCCTGTGCCAGCACAACATTATCGCCAATTCTTCGTTTTCTTGGTGGGCCGCTTGGCTGAACGCAAACCCTGACAAACGGGTGGCGGGGCCGTCGAACTGGTTTGGCGACCCGAAGCTGCAAAACCCCGATATTCTGCCAGACCGCTGGTTTCGCATCTGAACCCTAGAACGGCGCAGGTGATTGGAACAGAACGGGTTCGCCGGTATCCGGATGATCAAACCCGAGCGTTTGTGAATGCAGCATCATGCGGTCGTAATCTGCGTCCGCACCCGTGGCATAGAACGGATCACCCAGAATGGGGTGACCCAGCGCCATCATATGCAGGCGCAACTGATGCGTGCGCCCGGTTCTGGGCGTCAGTTGCATGCGGGTTTCGCCCGTTTCCCGCGCGATCACCTGCCAGTCGGTCTGGGCCGGTTTGCCGGTGTCCTGGCACACCATATGACGCGGGCGGTTGGGCCAGTCGACGATCAGCGGCAGATCAACCTGCCCGCTATCGCCTTGCACCTGCCCCGCCACGCGGGCCACATAGGTTTTGCTGGTCTTTTTGCGTTCAAACTGTTGGCCCAATGCCTTTTGCGCGGCGCGCGTCAGGGCAAAGACCATTATGCCGGATGTGTCACGATCCAGACGATGCACCAGCAAGGTTGTGGGAAACACTTCTGTCACCCGCGCGATCAGGCAATCCGCCAGATGCGGCCCCCGCCCGGGAACAGATAAAAGGCCCGCCGGTTTATCGACGATCACAAAAGACGGATCACGGTGCAGCACCATCAGCGGGCTGTCGGGCGGCGTATATTCGGACTGGACGGTCATTGGGGGTGAGTAGCGCGGCTATCGCCCCCGCACAACCGTCCGCGTTATTGCATCAGGCCTTGGCGCGCTCGGCAGACGGGTCATACATCGGCTTTAATGACACCTCGGCCTTGACCCGTGTTCCGGCCACATCGATTTCATAGGTCGAGGCCAGAACATCCGCCGCGCTTTCGCCTTTGCAGGGCACATAACCCATACCGATGGCCGCGCCCAGATGGTGGCCGTAGGCACCGGACGACAGGTAGCTGACGATCTCTCCGTCGCGGATCACGGGTTCGTTGTGATAAAGCAGCGGTTCGGGATCGGTCAGCTTGAATTGCACCATGCGGTTGGCCAGACCTTCGTCTTTCTTGCGCAGGACAGCATCGCGCCCGATAAACGCGGGCTTGTCAGTTTTGACAGCAAAGCCCAGCCCGGCCTCAAGCACGTGGTCTTCGCTGGTGATGTCATGCCCGAAGTGGCGAAAGCCTTTTTCGATCCGCGCGCAATCCATCATGTGCATACCACACAACGTCAGCCCCATGTCCTGACCGGCGGCGTGCAGCGTTTCAAACGCGTGGCCCGCCATGTCGGACGACAGATAAATCTCCCAACCCAGTTCGCCCACATAGGTCACGCGATGAACACGGGCGAGGCCAAGGCCCAGTTCGATCTCTTGTGCGGTGCCGAACGGGTTAGTTTCGTTGGAAAAGTCGTTTGGTGAAACGGCTTGCATCAGTTTGCGCGCATTGGGGCCCATCACGGCCAGCACCGCCTCTCCCGCGGTCACGTCGGTCAGCACGACGTTGTGATCACCCTTGTGGCGCATCATCCAAGTCTGATCTGCCAGCCGCGTGGCCGCCGGTGTGACAACCAGATAGGCGGTTTCCGACAGGCGTGTGATGGTCACATCCGCTTCGATCCCGCCGGTGACGTTCAGAAACTGGGTATAGACGATCTTGCCCACTGGCACGTCATATTGCCCGCCCCCCACATGGTTCAGGAACGCGGTTGCATCCGGCCCTTCGACACGGATTTTGCCGAAAGACGACATGTCGTACATACCGACATTGGTGCGGACCGCTTTGTGTTCGGCCGCGACGTTGTCAAAGAAATTCTGCCGTTTCCAGCTGTATTCGTATTCGGGTGTCTGGCCTGCCTTGGCGAACCAGTTGGCGCGTTCCCATCCGGCGATTTCACCCATAACAGCGCCCTGTTCCAGCAAATGGTGGTGGAACGGGGTGCGGCGCACGCCGCGCGCGGTGGCCTTTTGCCGGTAGGGATAGTGATCGGCATAGAGCAGACCCAGCGTTTCGGTCGCACGTTCGACCAGATATTTCTTGTTGCCCTGAAACGGCTGCATCCGCGCGATGTTCACATCACCCAGATCAAACGGCTTTTCGCCGGTATGCATCCACTGGCTCAGCGCCATACCCGCGCCGCCACCGGACTGGATGCCAATCGAATTGAACCCCGCCGCGACCCAGACATTGTCCATCTCTGGCGCAAGACCCAGATGGTAGGCGTCATCGGGGGTAAAGCTTTCCGGTCCGTTAAAGAAGGTGTGGATACCGGCCGTTCCCAGCATCGGCAACCGGTTGACCGCCTGTTCCAGAATCGGTTCGAAATGGTCGAAATCTTCGGGCAATTGATCGAATTCGAAACTGTCGGGGATGCCATCCATGCCCCATGGTTTGCTGACCGGTTCGAACGCGCCCAGCATCATCTTGCCCGCGTCTTCCTTGTAATAGGCACATTCGTCCGGCACCCGCAGCACCGGCATCTGGGTCAGGCCTTCGATCGGTTCGGACACGATGTAAAAGTGTTCACAGGCTTGCAGCGGTACGTTGATGCCCAGCATCCGGCCTACATCATGGCCCCACATTCCGGCACAGTTGACCACCATATCGCAGGTCATGTGGCCGGTGTTGCCATCTTCATCGGTCCAGTCCACGCCTGTCACCTTGCGATGATCGCGGGCAATGCCCGTGACCTTGACGCGTTCCTGTATCAGCGCGCCCTGCTGGCGCGCGCCCTTGGCCAGCGCCAGCGCGATATTGGCCGGATCACCCTGCCCGTCGGTGGGCAACCAGACGCCCGCCTTGACCCCGTCCAGATTGATATGTTCGTAGCGTTCCTTGATTTCCGCGGGCGAGATTTCTTCGACCGGTACGCCAAAGGCGCGGGCCATCGCGGCATTGCGGAACAGTTCTTCCTTGCGGGCATCCGTGAGGGCGACGGATACGGACCCGACCTGCCGCAAGCCGGTGGCAACGCCGGTTTCTGCCTCAAGCCGCGCATAAAGGTCGGCGGAATATTTCGCCAGCTTTGTCATGTTGGACGACGCGCGCAACTGGCCGATCAGACCGGCGGCATGCCATGTGGTGCCAGATGTCAGTTGCTTGCGTTCCAGCAGGACAACATCCTGCCAGCCCAGTTGTGTCAGATGGTAGGCCACGGAACATCCGATCACGCCACCGCCGATGATGACCACGCGGGCCGAAGAGGGAAGAGTATTCATATCGAAATCCTATACGATGGAATGACCTGCCGCGCGGATATCGCGGGCCAGTTGTGCAATGTGATCGGGGCCAACCTCGCAACAGCCGCCGACAATGGTGGCGCCTTGCGCGATCCAGCCCATGGCAAATCCGGAATAGGCCGCCGGCCCCAGATCGGTGCGCTGTTCCAGCGCATCCACTGTCGGGGCATCCGCCTTGAACCCGTCGGATATTTTGGTGAACCCGTTGGCATAGGCGCCGAACGGCAGGCCAAAGGTTTTGATAATGTCCAGCGCCGCGGCCACCGCTTCGGGCCGTGTACAATTGATCAGGACAGCGTCGGGTTTGTATGCGTCAATGACCTGACGCATGTCGTCAACCGGCTCACCCGATCGCAGGCGCGTCCCGTCATCATCCTCGACGCTCAGCGCCAGCCAGACCGGTTTGGCCGTGCCTGCCGTGCCGCGCAATGCGCCAAGCGCCTCTTGCACTGACGACACGGTTTCGATCAGGAACAGGTCAACCTTGTCGTCCATGATAGCGACCAGTTCGGCGAATTTTTTGGCGGCATCCTCAATGTCCGGTTTCAGATCAGGGCGGTAGGATGCCAGCAGCGGGCCAAGCGCACCCGCGACACGCCCGCTGCCATGGGCATCGCGTGCCGTACGGGCCTGATCCAGTGCGGTGTGGACCAAAACCGGCATCTGATCCTCAAGCCCAACCCGCACCAGACGCGAGCGATGAACGGCATAGGTGTTGGCCGTCGCTATCGTGGCCCCGACATTGAAATAATCGCGGTGCACATCGCCAACCATATCGGGATGGTCCAGCATCACCTGCGTGGACCACAGCGGCGTGGCCCGATCGGCGCTGCGCCTGACCAGTTCCTGCCCGATGGAGCCATCCAGAAGGATCACATCTGTCATCTTCCCGCCTCCGCCGCCAAATCACGGCTGCCCAAAAGGGCGGCGGCCGCGATCATCAATGCGCCCGAGAGCCTGTTCAGCCAGACACCTTGAAGCAGCCGGATGCGGCCAAGCGTCCGCTGCGCCAGCCACCCCCACAACACCAGCGTTGCGCCATCGACAACAAGATAGGTCAGCCCCAGAACAAGCAGTTGGGGCAACACCGGCATACCCGGGTCAATGAATTGCGGGAAAAGCGCGCCGAAAAAGACCACGGCATAGGGATTGGCCGACGAGGTCAGAAAGCCCTGCCGGTACAGAATACCAAGGCGGGCCTGTGACGCTGCGTTTGTGCGCACCGCTTCAGGTTTGGAAAGCATCAGGGTCAGACCGATCCAGACCAGATAGGCCACGCCCAGCCATTTCACGATCCAAAGCGCATCCGCCGAGGCCGCGATAACAGCCGTCAGGCCAAAGGCGGCCGCGCTCATCTGCAAGACGTTGGCTGACAGATCGCCCGCAACCGTTGCAAGGCTACGCCTCAAGCCGTGACGCATTGCGTTTGACATGATCAGCAATTGGCTTGTGTCGGGTGGGGTCGCAAAGAATGCGGCCAGCACCCCGAGGTACAACAGGTATGTTTCAAACGTCATGCACGCAATCTTTCGTTTTCCGCGTCCCACAAGGGCGCGTCTGCTTGCACGGTTGCGGGGCGGCGCTCTCCGTAAATCTCGACCTCAAGCCGGGTGTCCGGCACCGCCAGATCGGTGCGTACCATGCCCAGCGCGACCGAACCGTTTATCCGGTATCCCCAAGCGCCTGATGTGGTTTCGCCAACAACCTGTCCGTCATGCCACAGCGTGGACATGTAAGGCGCATCTGCCGCACCTGCATCGACAAGAAGGGTAACAAACCGCTTTTTGCTGCCCTGTTGCTTTTCGTTCTGCAAAGCTGCCTTGCCGCGGAAATCCTGCGGTTTGTCCAGTTTGACAAACCGGTCAAGCCCGCCCTCATACAGGGTGTAGTCGGTCGACAGATCCCCCTTCCACGCGCGATACCCCTTTTCGATGCGCAAGCTGTTCAGCGCCCACATGCCGAACGGTTTCGCCCCGGCCGCGATCACTGCATCGTAAATCGCAGGCATGTCCGCGTTGGCGGCGTGGATTTCCCACCCCAGTTCACCGGCAAAGCTGACCCGCGCAAGCGCTGCGTTCTTGCCTGCGACCTTGGCGCGCTGATGGGACAGCCACCCCAGCGACAGATCAGCCTCGGCAATCTGTTCGAACAGGGCGCGCGCCTTTGGTCCTGTCACGATCAGGGTGGAATACTCTGTCGTGTGGTCCGTCAGGCTCAACCCTGCGGGCAAGGCCGCGTTCAGCACGTCGAAATCATGCCATTGGGCTGTGGCGGCGGTGATCAGGGTAAAGGTATCCTCGCCGTGACGCAGCACGCTCATCTCGGTCAGGATGCGGCCGCGATCATCGGCGAAATAGGCAAGGTTCATCCGCCCGATTTTGGGCAATCCGCCGGTGATCATGCCCCGCAACCACTCTGCTGCGCCTTCACCGCTCAGGTTGAAGCGGGAAAATCCCGGCAGGTCGAGCACGCCGACACTATCGCGCACCGCCTCGCATTCTTCGCGAATACGCTGTTCCCACGGGCCAGCACGTTCCCAGGTGTGGGTCGCGTCAAGCGAAGTATCATCGCCCGGTTGCGCGAACCAGTTGGCGCGTTCCCAGCCGTTATAGGCGCCCATAACACCGCCAGCCGCAATCACCTTGTCATGGACGGGCGACAGTTTCTTGTCGCGCCCCGCGGGCCACGCGTGCCACGGGAAATGCATCGCGTATTCGTGGCCGTAGGTTTCCATGCCTTTCTGCGATGCAATAATCGGCATCGGTGTAATCGGTGTAGCGGCGCGGATCGACCGCCCACATATCCCATTCGGTCGCGCCCTCGGTGATCCATTCGGCCAGCACCTTGCCCGCGCCACCCGACTGGGCAATGCCAAAGGTAAACACGCACGCCTCGAACGCATTCGGCACACCCGGCATCGGGCCCAGCAGCGGCAACCCGTCGGGTGCGTAGGGGATCGGGCCGTTGATCACCTTGTTGATACCGGTGCTGCCCAACAGCGGCACCCGCGCCATTGCGTCTTCGATGTACCATTCCAGCCGCTCCAGATCGTCGGGATAAAGCTGAAAGCTGAAATCTTCGGGAAACGGATCTTCGGGCGTGATCCAATGCGCCTTGCAGTTCCGCTCGTACGGGCCAAGGTTCAAGCCGGTTTTTTCCTGCCGCAGGTAATAGGAAGAATCCACATCACGCAGCAGTGGCAGCTTGCCATGATCGGCGGTGAATTTTGCAATTTCGGGGATTTCGTCCGTCAGCAGGTATTGATGGCTCATCACCATCATCGGCACGGTGCGCCCGCCATAGGGCTTGAACCACTCACCCACTTTTTGGGCGTAGTAGCCTGCAGCGTTGACCACATATTCGCAGCGGATATCGCCCTTGTCCGTGTGAATGATCCATTCATCGCCATCGCGTGACACACCGGTCGCAGGGCAAAAGCGTTCGATACGCGCACCCAGATCGCGCGCGCCCTTGGCCAGCGCCTGAGTGAGCTGGCTGGGATCGATATCGCCATCATTGGGATCATAAAGAACGCCTTTGAGATCATGCAGTTCCATGAACGGATAAATCTCTTGCGCTTCTTTCGGGGACATCATTTCGATGTCCATGCCCTGATACCGCCCCATCCCCTTGGCGCGTTCGAATTCCTGCACGCGTTGCTTGGAATGGGCCAGACGGATCGATCCGGTGACATGGTAGTTCATCGGATAGTCGACCTTTTCCGCCAGCCCGCGATAAAGCTCGGTCGAATAGCGCTGCATGTTCATGATCGCCCAGCTGGTCGAAAATGTCGGTACGTTGCCCGCCGCATGCCATGTGCTGCCCGCAGTCAGTTCGTTCTTTTCCAGCAGAACGCAATCGGTCCAGCCTGCCTGCGCCAGATGATAGAGCGCAGACGCGCCAACCGCCCCGCCGCCAATGATAACCACTCGTGCAGTTGTCGGAAATTCAGCCATTTTCTTGCTCCTCTTGCGGGACTTGATCCGTGATGTCGTAATAATCGCCTTTGTCGGCGGTAAAGATGTGACGTTCGAGCCGAAGGCCGGTCGGGGCGTCCAGCGCGCCAAGCGCGACGCCTATTTCGTCTTCGTCATGGGCCTTCCAGAACAGGAATGATCCGCAGGTCGGGCAAAAGCCGCGCTGTGCCACAGGGCTTGCTGCGTACCAGCGTACATCACCGCTGCAGGTGAAACCGGACATGGGCACGTTGACGGCGGCCCAGTAATGGCCTGATTGCTTGCGGCACTGGCCACAGTGGCAGGCGGCAGGGTCGCGCGCCGTGCCGGTCGCTTCGAACCTGATCGCGCCACAGAGGCAGCTTCCCTTTAACATCACACTCTTCCTTGCGGTGCAGAGGTGCTGCCCAGCAGCACCCCGTAAACGATGAAACAGGCCGCCATAATGCGGCGTACCCAGATGTTGAAGACCGCACCCAAAGCCGCGCGCCCGATACCCGCGCCCAAAGCGGTAAACCCTGTGTAGCTGAGCGCGGTCAGCGTGAGTGCGGTGGGCATGATCACGATCATCTGGTCCCAGATCGGCACATCCGGCTGAACGAACTGCGAAAACGCAGCAAGGTATCCCGCCACGCTTTTGGGGTTGATGGTGGCGATGGCCAGCGCGCGCAGATAGATCGATTTGGCGGGGCGCTGCTCGATGGTCACCGGTTTTGCCGCATTCATCCAGCCGCGCACGCCCAGATAGATCAGCACCGCCGCCCCCAGCAGTTTGGCCATGAGGAACGCGGTGGGCGATGCCGCGATCAGTGCGGTGATGCCCAGCGCGGACAGGATCAGAAACAGGGTGGCCTGTGTCAGGATCGCCAGAACCCCGATCAGCGCCCGTCTGAACCCCAATGTCATGCCGTTGTTGATGCAGTTCACCGCATTTGGCCCCGGCGTGGTGACAAACACCACCCAGAACAGGGCAAACACGATCCATGCCTCGAAACTCATCCCCTGCCCCCTAATAGACCGGCGGTGCGATCACCCAGATCGCAACGGCGGGTGTGTCATAGGGGTTGATCCAGCGGAAAGGCTCGCCACGAATGCGAAAACTGTCACCGGGGTGGATGGTGAAACGGCGCGCGCCGATTTCCAGATCAAGCCGGCCCGATACCAGATAGCCCACCTCTTGTGTCGGGCGGGAAAACCGATCAACCCGTTGGCTGTGCGGCTCGAAGGTGGAATAGACCATTTCAAAATCGTCCGTCAGATCGGGGGACAGCAATTCCTCGACTAGGCCTGCCGCGTTTGATCCGATGGGGCGGCGCGTATGTTTGCGCACAACATATCCCGCCTCGTCCGCGACGGCGGCGCTGTGGCTGAACAGCATCGACAGGGACACATCCAGCGCCTTGGCGATCTGGCGCAAGTCGGTCACAGACACGTCCGACAGATCCCGTTCAACCTGACTAAGCCAGCCAACGGACCGCCCCAGCGTTCCCGCAAGATCGGCCAGCGTGATCCCGCGCGCCTTGCGCAACGCGCGCAGGTCGGCGCCGAGGGTCTCGGCCTTGGAAGGGTCTTGATGCAGCATCGGCTCTTCATGAAAAAATGATCTATAATTTCACGATGCGGCGAGTCGGTGAAAAAAACAATAGTTTTTTCATATCAGGGCTTGTTCCCCACGCCGTCGCTGTCACAACGGCGCCATGAACGCTATGCCGCCTCTTTCACCTGCCGCGTTGACGGCGCTTGTTCTGGCCACCTATCTGCTGGGGATCAATGCTGTGACGTGGGCCCTTTTCTGGTTGGACAAACGGCGGTCAGCGGCGCGCAAATCGCGGATTTCCGAATATAACCTGCTGTTCTTATGCGCCGTTGGCGGCACGTTGGGGGCACTGGCCGCACGCCGCCGGTTTCGACACAAAACGCGCAAACGCAGTTTTGCACGCAAGCTGAATGCTATTGTGGTGATGCAGGTGCTGGTGCTGGCGTTTGCCGTTTTCACCTTTGGCCGTGCATATCTGATCTAGGAGCATGGCTGCGCATTGATCGCAGTGATTGAACATTCACGGTGCCTTGGCATCGCGATCCGGTTTGGCCGCACGCGACCTGCGACATCTTTCAGAACAATAGCGCACGTCGTCCCAAACCTTTGCCCATTTCTTGCGCCAATTGAACGGACGGCCACATGTGGCACAGATTTTCTGTGGCAGGTCAGACTTTTTCATTTTCGGCAATCGCGTTGAAGAACCGGCGGCTGTCATCCTGAATGGCGCGGCGTTTTTCATCACTCATGCGATCAAGGCTTTTGTACATGAACCCCATGCGCGGATTGCCCTGCAGCCTGTCGCTGTTGCGATCCAGAAAATCCCAATAAAGATAATTGAACGGGCACGCCTTCGGGCCATTCTTGACCGTGTGCTTGTAGGAGCAGGAGCCACAGTAATTCGACATTTTGTTGATATAAGACCCGCTGGCGGCATAGGGTTTTGACCCCAGAAGCCCGCCATCGGCGAACAGGATCATCCCTGTCACATTGGGCAGTTCGACCCATTCATAGGCATCGGCGTAGACCAGCAGATACCATTCGTTCACCTCGTCAGGGTCGAGCCCTGCGATCAATGCGAAATTGCCCAGCACCATCAAACGCTGGATATGGTGCGCATAGGCGTTTTGCTTCGTTTCGGTGACACATTGGCGCACACAATTCATCCGTGTGTCGCCCGTCCAGTAAAACTCCGGCAGGGGTCGTGTGGCGTTCAGGTAATTCTCGGATTTGTACTCTGGCATTTTGAGCCAGTAGATGCCGCGCACATATTCCCGCCACCCAAGAATCTGACGAATGAAACCTTCGACAGCGTTCAGGGGCGCGTTTCCTTTGTGATAGGCGGCTTCGGCCCGTTCGATACATTCAAGCGGATCAAGCAGACCGCAGTTCAGATAAAGACCGATGTGGCTGTGAAACATCCACGGTTCGCCCTGGATCA
Organism: uncultured Alphaproteobacteria bacterium; assembly: GCA_963765555.1. GTDB lineage: Bacteria > Pseudomonadota > Alphaproteobacteria > Rhodobacterales > Rhodobacteraceae > JL08. The sequence continues at coordinate 348,818 of CAVXWX010000012.1, read as the reverse complement.
TCGCATCCTGATAATCACCGAACAGGGACAAGCGTTTGGTGATAAACTGATCCAACGCGGTCAGGGCCTGCGTGCGCGTCACGGCGAAATGAAACGGGGCCAGATCGCCGAAATGGTCGGGAAAACAGGTTTCAACGAGTTCGATCACCTCTTGCGTGATGGTGTCGGGCCGGGCGCGATAGGTATCGGGTATGTCCAGTCCGCCAGCGGGTGGTTTGCGGTTGTCGGCGTCAAAGTTCCATTGCCCGCCGATAGGATCATCCTGATCCATCAGAACCGAATATTTACGCCGCATTTCGCGGTAAAAATACTCCATCCGTAACTGCTTGCGCCCCTTGGCCCAATCGGCAAATTCGGCTGTGGAACACAGAAATCTGTCATCTTCCCTGATGGTCACAGGCAGACCGAGCGTATCGGACCACCCGTCCATTTCGGCGCGCAACCGGTATTCGCCGGGTGCCGTCAGGATGATTTCTGTTACCTTGGTTTCAGCCACAACGCGCGACACCTCGCCCAGCAACGAACCGGTGTTGTCGGGATCATCATAGCGCACATAACGCACGTTCATGTTTTTGTCGGACAGATCGGCCGCAAAGTGGCGCATGGCCGAAAACAGAAAGGCGATCTTTTTCTTGTGGTGTTTTACATAGGTGGCTTCGCTGCGCACTTCGCACATCAAAAGCAGATCGTTTTCCGGATCAACATCGGCCAGACCGGATATGTTCGGGCTGAGCTGATCGCCCAGTATCAAGCGTAATTTCATAGGCGAGAGGTGGATTTCAAACCCGGGAAATCAAGAGCCGATCCAGAGCGCCACGCGCGCACCAGCCTATCGGTCTGCTCCGCCGGCAAAAACCTGATCGAGAATGCCGGCCAACCGGTCGGCATCCGTGCGGGTGAATGCATCCGGTTGATCACTGTCGATATCGAACACCGCAATCAGATCGCCCGCGCGGTTGCGCACCGGCAGGACCAGTTCCGACAGGGTCGAGGCGGCACAGGCGATATGATCGTTAAAGGCCATAACATCGGGCACCAGCTGAACCTGCCCGGTGCGCGCCGCCGCGCCACAGACGCCACGGCTGAACGGAATGACCAGACAGCCGTGCCCGCCCTGATAGGGGCCGATTTTCAACACTTCGGGTTCTGTCACGCGGTAAAACCCCGTCCAGTCGAACCGGTCGTCGGCGTGGTGCACCTCGCACACGATCGTGGCCATCAGGGCGATAGGATCGGTTTCGCCTTCTGTAAGAGACGCGATTGTCGCGGCGAGTGTGTCGTAATTGACCTGCATGTTCGCGCTTTCCTTCACGGATCGGTTTCGGGGGCTGTCTGCCCCCGGACCCCCGAAAGTATTTTTGAAAAGATGATGTTATACACGTTCTATCGCAATGGCCGTGCCTTCACCGCCCCCGATGCAGATGGCAGCCACACCGCGCTTCAACCCGTGATATTCCAGTGCGTTCAGCAATGTCACCATAATGCGCGCACCGGAGGCACCGATGGGATGGCCTAGCGCGCAGGCACCGCCATGCACGTTGACCTTGTCGCGCGGCAGGCCCATTTCATGCATGAATGCCATCGGAACGACGGCGAAGGCTTCGTTCACCTCCCACAGGTCGACATCGTCTTTGGACCAGCCGATTGCGGCCAGCAGTTTTTGTGCAGCGGGCACCGGCGCGGTGGTGAACAGGCCCGGGGCCTGTGCGTGGCTGGCATGGCCGACGATGCGGGCGCGCGGTGTCAGGTTCTGGGCTTTGAGGGCATCGCCCGAGGCCAGCAGCAACGCCGCCGCGCCATCGGAAATGGACGAGGAATTGGCCGCTGTCACAGTGCCATCCTTGCGGAAAGCCGGCTTGAGGTGCGGAATTTTTTCCGGCCGCGCCTTGGCGGGTTGCTCATCACGATCTATGCGCTGGTCACCGCTGCGTGCGGACACGGTAAAGGCCGTTATCTCGCGATCAAATGCGCCGTTCTTTTCCGCCGCCAGTGCGTTGGACAGGGATGTGAGCGCGTAGTCATCCTGCGCGGCGCGGGTGAACTGGAACGCTTCGGCGCAGTCTTCGGCAAAGGTGCCCATCAGGCGGCCCTTGTCATAGGCATCTTCCAGCCCGTCGAGAAACATATGATCCTGTGCGCTGGCATGACCGATGCGCGCGCCCCCGCGCATGGCGGGCAGAAGATACGGGGCCCCCGACATGCTTTCCATGCCACCCGCCACCAATACATCCGTCTGGCCCAGTGCGATCTGGTCATAGCCGATCATCGCTGCCTTCATGCCCGAACCGCACATCTTGTTCAGTGTGGTGGCAGGCACATCTTCGCCCAGACCCGCGGCAAAACCGGCCTGACGCGCTGGCGCCTGCCCCTGACCGGCGGGCAGAACGCACCCCATCAGCACCTCTTGGACAATGGCGGATTTGGCCTGTTGCAGGCAGGCCGCAATGGCGGCCCCACCCAATTGCGCGGCGGGTACAGTATCAAACACACCCTGAAAGCCGCCCATGGGCGTTCGCGCCGCGCCGGCGATAAAAACGTCTTGCATGTCACACCTATTGTTTTGCCGCTGCAAACGGATTGGTAATGTCTTGGTCCTAGACCGCAGGGTACAGTCAATTGCCGCAGGTCTGCCAGCATGAATATCATCAGTTCCGATCACGAAAACAGCCGCATTGTGACCGTGTGCGAAAACCGGATCGATGCCGCCGTGGCAATCCGGTTCAAGGAGGCCGTGCGCGCGCAGACGGCCGGCGGGCCGGATCACATCATTCTGGATCTGACGCAGGTTGATTTTATTGATTCCAGCGGTCTGGGTGCGATCGTCGCCACCATGAAACATCTTGGGCCCGACCGCAGGCTGGATCTGGCGGGGCTTACTCCGGCTGTCGACAAGGTGTTTCAACTGACCCGGATGGACAGCGTTTTCCGGCTTTTCAAAACCTTGCAATCGGCGCTTGATGCCTGCGCGACCTGACAACGAAAAGCAACGCAATACGGGCCTTGCAGCTGGTCGTTCGGATTATTGTATCGTCGTGCGCTCTGAAGCATTTGGCGTGCGCAAGGCGCTGCTGGATGTGACCGGATTTGCCGCAAGGCGGGGGATCGGCAAAAATGATCTCGCAACACTGGAACTGGTGCTGGCCGAGGTGCTGAACAATATCGTGGAACATGCCTGCCACGACCGGCAAGGCAGCATGATCAAGGTATCTTGCAAGTTTGGACAAGGCGGAGCGCAGATGAGGGTGACAGATAACGGCGCGCCCCTGCAGGGGGGCAATGTGCCTGATTCTGTTCTGCCACGACAGCATGGCGTCATTGAAACCCTGCCCGAAGGCGGATTTGGCTGGTTTATCATTCGGCGCCTGACGCAAAATCTAACGTACCGGCGCAGGAACGGACGGAATTCTCTGGTGTTCACGATCCCGTTTCAGGGTATTTGACGCTGTTTTTACACAGTTTTGCAGCCGCAGGCCCACCGGACCGAAACAGGCGCAATGACGTCCGCCAGCCCAACCGATTTGCGGCAGCGCCGCAAAAGCGCCTTAATGAGTCCGCATTCGCGCCTGAATGTTCCGGCATAAACGATGATGTAGCTGCATATGGCTTCCCTCGGCGTCGCGTTTCACAGCCCCCACCCAGTGCGCGATGCCGAGGTTTAAACCTTTTCCCAAACTTCAAATAGCATGACCGGATTGCATTCCGGCATTCCGGTTCTATTGTTCCGACGAACACGAACAAGGGGATGCAAGATGCGTGATTTTCACAGCCCGGGTCGATCTGCGGTTTATGCCACCAACGGAATGTGCGCCACATCGCACCCGCTGGCTGCAAAGACGGCGGTTTCCATTCTGGAACAGGGCGGCAATGCCATGGATGCGGCGATTGCGGGCGCAGTGCTTTTGGGCCTGTGCGAACCGCAAAGTACGGGCATCGGGGGCGATTGTTTCGCCCTGATCGCGCTCCCCGGCCAAAGCGACATTATCGGCATCAACGGGTCAGGGCGCGCGCCAATGGCCTCATCCGCCGCAGCGCTTAGGGCCAAAGGTGCGCAGGTTGTTCCCCCGTTCGAACCCGATGCCATTACAATTCCCGGTGCCATCGACGCGTTTTGCCACATGTCGGAAAACTGGGGCAAACTGGAGCTTGGGGCGGTTCTGGACCCCGCGATCCGATATGCGGACGACGGTATCGCTGTGGCGCCGCGGGTGGCGTTTGACTGGAAACACGAAAGCAAAACGCTGCAAGGGCACGGGCGCACCCATTATCTGAAGGATGGGAATATACTGGGTCTGGGCGATGTGTTTCGTGCGCCCGGACAGGCCGAAGTTCTGCGCCGCGTTGCGCACAACGGACGCGATGCGTTCTATACCGGCGAAATTGCCGAAGATATGCTGGCCGCTGTGCAGGCACTGGGTGGCGTGCACGCGATGGATGATTTTGCCGCGACACATACGGAACAGACCGTCCCTGTTATCGGGGCATACAAAGATATCGAACTGGTCGAACACCCGCCCAACGGCCAGGGTGCGACCGCATTGTTGATGCTGAACATTCTGTCGCATTTCGATATCGCAGCCATGGACCCTGTTGGCACGATGCGCGCCCATATCGAAGCGGAAGCGGCCAAACTGGCCTATGATGCACGCAATCGGTTCATCGCCGATCCCGATCACATGGCGCGGCTTGATCATATGCTTTCATCCGAAACAGCCCGTCAGCTTGCGGCGCTGATCGATCCGAAAAAAGCCATGCAAAGCCCCGCCGCCCTGAGCGAAACGGTGCACAAGGACACTGTCTACATCACCGTGGTCGACAAGGACCGGATGGCCGTATCGCTGATCTATTCCATCTACGAGGCATGGGGATCGGGTATCGCTTCGGAAAAATTCGGGATCTTGTTGCACAACCGCGGCGCGGGTTTCACGCTGGAACAGGGGCATCCCAACGAACTGGCGGGGGGCAAGCGCCCGATGCACACGATCATTCCGGCGATGTTGCGCCAGAACGGGCGTGTGACCATGCCGTTTGGCGTAATGGGCGGCGGATACCAACCCAACGGGCACGCGCGCGTTGTCAGCAACATGGTTGATTTCGGGCTGAACCCGCAAAGCGCCATTGATATGCCGCGCTGCTTTTCAGATGCGGGCGTGATGAAGGTGGAACGCGGATATTCGGATCAGGTGCGGCAGGAGCTGGCCGATCTTGGGCACAAGATCGAGGTTCCGATAAAACCGATCGGCGGTGCGCAAGCCATTCTGATGCACGAAAACGGTGTTCTGGAAGGGGCAAGTGACCCGCGCAAGGACGGTTGCGCCATCGGTTACTAAAGGCACGAAAGTCGCGGCCCATCCACACGGGGGCCGCGATCACACAGATCGGCGGTCTTCAGTTCAGTTGGAAATGGAGCGGATACTGGCCGTCTTCAAACGGGCCGAACAGGTCCGGAATATCGGGATGTTCGACCGGCTGGCCGGAATAGTCGGCCACAAGGTTTTGTTCCGACACATAGGCGACATAAAAGCTTTGATCGTTTTCGGCCAGCAGGTGATAGAACGGCTGGTCTTTGACCGGGCGGCTTTCCTCGGGAATAGCCTCGTACCAGTCTTCGGTGTTGGAAAACACAGCATCCACGTCAAAAACCACCCCCCGAAACGGGTGTTTCTTGTGACGGACAACCTGTCCCAAATGGTATTTTGCACGCGTTCTAATCATAACAATACAATAGCCCCTACACCTTGGTTGGTAGACTCTATCGATTCGTTTGTCCAACATTCGGGGCTGTTTTTCTTGGAAACAGACTGTGAACGCGATTTGAACAGTTGGGATCGGGCCATTTATTCGGGCCACCTTTGCCGGTAATTCATGTCAAACGGACGCAACCGAAACCCGCCACGTCCCCGTTCCGCTTTTTTGCGCGATCCCGCCCCAGATGCAAGCAGGTCATGGGCTGAAATCGGGCCCTGCAGGAAATGTGATTTCCCTGTGGAACACAATCGGTTACAATGCAGAAAAAATAATAACCAAAAGCGAGAGGCAGATGAGCAGAGCTCTTCGCGCATTGGTACTGGTGCTATTGGTCGTATCGTGCGGACGGGGCGAATATTCCGCCCCGCGCAATCTGGATAACGCCTGCAGCATTCTGAGCCAGCGCCCCGATTACATCAAGGCGTTCCGCGCCACCGAACGCCGTTGGGGCGTGCCGGTGCACGTGCAGATGGCCACGATTTATCAGGAAAGCAAATATATCGGAAACGCGCGCACGCCGTTCCGCTATACATTGGGTGTGATCCCGATGGGGCGGCAAAGCAGTGCGTACGGGTATTCGCAGGCACTGGATGGCACATGGGACGAATACAGACGTGAAACAGGAAAACGGAGCGCCAAACGCGATCGTATCCGCGATGCAACCGATTTCATGGGCTGGTACATGACCAAAAGCCGCGACAAGAACGGCATTGCCCTCACAGACACGCGCAACCAGTATCTGGCCTATCACGAAGGCCACACAGGCTATGCACGCGGCAGTTACAACAGCAAAAGCTGGCTGTTACGGGTGGCCGGTGAAGTGGATGCACGCGCAGACATGTATCAGGCGCAGTTGAACACCTGCCCGCGGCGCGCGAAAGGCTAGGCGTTCAGCGTTCGCGCTTGACGCCCAGTGCCCTGATATCGAACAGATCGTTTTTCAGTGCGCCGCCGGTTTTCAGATCACCCAGAACAACGGTGGTTTGCCCGCCACCTGAATCGTTGATCACCCATTGGCGCAATTGCACCGGATTTCCGGTGAACAGCAGTTGTATGTTGCCGTATTCGGCATTTTCGGGGTCTTGGGCAGTCACGGTTGTTGCCGTGCCATCATAGCTGTGGCCAACCACCATATCGGCGCGATCCAGATCCACCTTGCTGGCCAGAATAATCGACAATGGCGTGCGGTTCAGCGGATAACTTTCGGGGGGCTGGTTTGATTTCGTGTCGACGATCACAACCGCCCCACTGCCCGCCACGACAAGCGCGGTTTCGGGCGGGTTGTATTCAAACCGGACTTTGCCGGGGCGTTTGATATAAATCTGGCCGGTCGAAATCGTACCGTCATCATTGATCTGGGTGAATTCGCCTTGCGCCGTGCCAATATCATTCAGGTATCTGGAAATATCGGACAATGGCAGAATTTCGGCCTGCGCAGGCAGGGCAAGCAGACAGGCAATGACGCTACTGAGAAACGTGTTTTTCATGCGTTCTAAATACGCATTCCCGGCTGGGTTTAAACCCCCCGTCTGCTCACATAGCTGCGATCCGCCGATACGGGCAAAGGCAGGGTCGGCCCGCCTTTGCAACTGTTTTATCAATGCTGTTCCGGCACCAGAATATCGCGCTTTCCAACGTGGTTGGCGGGGGAAACAAGACCCTCTTCCTCCATCTGTTCCACCAGACGCGCGGCCTTGTTATAGCCGATGGCCAGTTTGCGCTGGATGTAGCTGGTCGAACATTTGCGATCCTTGATCACGATCTGCACGGCCGTGTCATAAAGCGCGTCTTCGCCATCGGTGTTGCCGCCCAGGCCCAGAACCATATCAATATCGCTTTCGCGGTCATCGCTGGGGCCGTCCAGAACGGTATCAACGTAAGACGGAGGGCCATACCCTTTCAGGTGGTTGACCACTTCTTCCACTTCCTCGTCAGACACAAACGGGCCGTGACAGCGGGTGATCTTGGCACCGCCCGCCATATACAGCATGTCACCCATGCCAAGCAGTTGTTCGGCCCCCATTTCACCCAGAATGGTGCGGCTGTCGATTTTCGATGTTACCTGAAACGAAATCCGCGTGGGAAAGTTTGCCTTAATCGTACCGGTGATCACGTCGACCGACGGGCGCTGTGTGGCCATGATCAGGTGGATGCCCGACGCGCGCGCCATCTGCGCCAAGCGCTGGATACACGCTTCGATTTCTTTGCCTGCCACCATCATCAGGTCCGCCATCTCGTCTACAATGACGACGATGTAGGGCAGCAATTCCGGTGCGAACTCTTCCGTTTCGAACACGGGTTCGCCGGTTTCATCATCAAATCCGGTTTGCACCGTCCGGCTGAACATTTCACCCTTGGACAGGGCATCACGCACGCGGCCATTATAGCCTTCGATATTGCGTACGCCCATTTTGGACATCTTGCGATAGCGTTCTTCCATTTCGCCCACGGTCCACTTGAGCGCGACAACCGCCTTTTTCGGGTCGGTTACAACAGGGGACAGAAGATGCGGAATGCCATCATAAACGCTGAGTTCCAGCATTTTCGGATCAATCATGATCAGGCGGCATTCTTCGGGTGTCAGCTTGTAAAGCAACGACAGGATCATCGTGTTGATCGCCACCGACTTACCCGAACCGGTTGTACCCGCAATCAGCAGGTGGGGCATTTTGGCAAGGTTGGCGACAATCGGATCGCCGCCGATATCCTTGCCCAGTGCCAGCGGCAGGCGCATGTTGCTGTCGCCGAAATCTCGGGCGGCCAGCACTTCGCGCAGCACGCACATTTCGCGATTTTCATTGGGCAGTTCGATGCCAATCACCGACCGGCCCGGCACTGTGCTGACACGTGCAGACAGGGCCGCCATGGACCGCGCGATATCATCGGCCAACCCGATCACACGGCTGGCTTTCAAACCCGGAGCCGGTTCAAGTTCGTACATGGTGACAACGGGGCCGGGACGCACCGAAACAATTTCACCTTTGACACCGTAATCGTCCAGCACGCTTTCCAGCATGCGCGCGTTTTCTTCCAGCGCGTCATCGGACAGGTGGTGGCGTTTGATCGTTGACGGGCTGGACAACAGGTTCAGCGGCGGCAGTTCATACGCGATCTGGTTGTCTTCAAACGCCAGACCGGGTTGTGCCTCGGCTTGTGCGCGGCGGGATGGGGCTGGCGGTTTGCGCACGGGGTTCTGTACCACCTTGCGCGGTTCCGCAGCCGGAATGGCAGAAACGACGCGCGCGGATTCCTGTAGCGGCAGCGGCGACGGTGCGGCCTCGTCTTCATCCCAGTCCTGCGCCAGATCATCATGGTTTTGCGCGCTGATTGCCGGTTCGGCGGGTTGCGCCATCCGGGCAGCGGTTAACGGCGGTTCTGCCCGCATTCCCACAGGGGCGCTGGTATCCAGCAACAACGGATCGGGGCCACGGCCACGCCCTTTAGTCAGCGGGGCCGCTGTTTCCACCTGCATCGCTGGCAATTGGCGCACGCGGGTTTTGATCACATCGGCAATCTTCGCGCGAATACGGTCATCGCCGGGCATCGGTTGGTCTTGGGCCACCGAAATCGGTTCAACCAGTTCGGGTTCGGGCAAGGGATCGGGGCGTTTGATCAGCGACGGCATCCGCGCCAGAAACCCCTGTTTTTCTTCAACAGGGTATTCATCCGCATAAAGCGACGCATCCGGGCCCGGTACGGTGGCGTGGGCCGCCGCATAGGAAAGCTGTTCTTCCGCTTCCAAACGGGCGCGTTCGCGTTTCTCTGCCTGACGGGCCTGCAACCCCTGAGCGGCGCTGACGGCACCGCTGGCGCCACGGCCCAGAACATTCATAAGACCAGCATAAAGCATGATCAGGCCGATCAGCAAGAACCGCCCGATCCGTTTCAGTTCGGGGCGGGTAAAGCCAAGAACGAACGCCCCCAGCGCCACGATCCCGATGGCCATCAGGAACGACATCAGTTTGACAGTAAAGGTTGATCCGATCGGCAGCACGGTCAGAATGGCCCCCATCACCGTATCACCGAACAACCCGCCCAGACCAAAGCTGTGGGTTTGTTTCCACGCCAGTCCCGGTTCAAGTGTGGCAGCGTAAATCGAACAAAGCGCAATCGCAATCGGCGCAAAAATCAGGCGGCCGATCGCACGGTCTTCGCCTGCGTGCATGGCAAACCGCACACCCCACGCCATCAGAACAACACCGATGCCCCAGCTGCCCCAGCCGACAATCATGAACAACGGTGCCGCAACCGAAGCCCCGATACGACCCAGCCAGTTTTGCACCGGCGCATCGGTCGACACCATCCAGTTGGGATCATCGGGCGTGTAGGACCACACCATTGCCAAGGCCATTGCACCCAGAACCATCAGGCAGATGCCGAACAGTTCCTTGCCACGCTTTTCAATTGCAGCTTGTGTTGTGCTGTCCAGCAATGGATCGCGACCGCGTGTCTGATATGCCATACTCTATACCTCGTCTTTTATTGGAACAGACAATCGCGGATGGTTTCCAACCCGCGTTGCGTGTCCTCTTTTGGGGCCACCAGGGCGACCCGAATATATCCGGCACCGGGGTTTTGCCCGTGCACATCCTGGCTCAGATACGATCCGGGCAGCACCCGAACGCCTGTATCCTGCCAAAGTTTCAGCGCCGCAGCCTCGCCATCGGGCACGGGAAGCCACAGGAAAAATCCGGCTTCGGGCGAACGGTAGCCCGCCACGTTGCCCAATATCCTGTCGGCCAGATCGAATTTTTCGCTGTAAAGGCGGCGGTTTTCAATCACATGGTCTTCGTCAGCCCAAACGGCTGCGGCAGCCGCCTGCAACGGCAACGGCAGCGGCGCGCCCGCATAATTGCGCAATTGCTGGATGCGCCGGATGCTTTCGGGGCCGCCCGCCACAAAGCCGGATCGCAATCCGGGCAGGTTGGATCGTTTGGACAGCGAATGGAAAATCAGCACGCGTTCGGGATCGGCCCCCATCGCGTTGGCCACCTCGATCGCACCCGTCGGGGCGGTATCGCGGTAGATTTCCGAATAACATTCGTCAGCGAAAATCTGGAAATCGTGTTTTTCGGCCAGGTCGATCAGACCGCGCCAATAGGCATCATCAGCGACAGCGCCCTGCGGATTGGCGGGGGAACAGACATAGGCAATCGTCGTGCGGTCCAGCACATCCGCCGGAAGGGCGGCAAAATCGGGCAAATGGCCGGTTTCAGCCGTGGCAGGCACATAAACCGGTTCTGCGCCAACGGAAATCGCGGCGACCATATAAACCTGATAAAACGGGTTCGGGGTCAGAACGACCGGTTGTTTGCCGTTCTTGGTTTCGGGGCACAGCGCCATGGCGGCATTATACAGCCCCTCGCGCGTGCCGTTCAGCGCCATGATCTGGCTGGCAGCATCGACATCCACGCCGTAGCGGCGTTTGATCCAGCCCGCGATGGCACCGCGCAACGCATCCGACCCTTCGTTGGGCGGGTAACTGTTGAAGCCTGCCGCATTGTCGGAAATGACCTGCGTCACCCATGCCGGAAAGGTGTGTTTGGGCTCACCAATTGTCATGTTGATGACATCGCCACCGGGCGAATGCACATCCAAAAGGGCCCGCAAACGGGGCCACGCATGGGCCGGAAGGTTCGAAAACCGCTCGGGAAACTTCATCAAAACTGCCTCAGGGTCGGGATCATTGTCGTCCCGTTTGGCCCAAAGTACCCAAGCGATGCGGCTGCGTCCAGAAAAAGTGGTGCGATTGAAGGGGATATGTGGTTTTTAGGACAACGCCATTTCCACAGCCGCCCCAAGACGCAGCAGTTGTTCTTCGGTGTCGGGCGGTGTCATGAGCTGAATTCCACAACTGGGCACGCCTGTGGGCAGCGTTAACGAGGTAATTCCCATCAGATTGGCAATGCGGGTGTTGCGCAGGGCCAACAGGTTTTCTGTGACATAATAGTCATGATCGCTTTGCAAACGTTCCAGATTGGGCGGCAAAATCGGGGCTGTCGGACACACAACGGCATCGAAGCCAGCAGTGGCCTGATCATAGGCCATCCGGCAGGTTTCCAGCTTGGCCCACGCGGCCACGTAATCAGGGCCAGACACGGCTTTGCCCAACCGGAACCGTTCAAGGATTTCGGCAAACATCAGGTCGGGGTTCGCTTCGATCACATCACGCCACAACCCATAGGCTTCGGTGGTGTAAACCACCCCGGTCAAGGCCATGGCATCTGCCAGCTCCGGTACGTGCAACGGTTCGATCACGGCCCCCGCCTGCGCGATCTTTTCAATTGCGCCTTCGTAGGCGGCCATCGGGGCGTCGCGCACATCGTCCATCGCCGATGTTTGCAGCATGGCGATCCGTTTGCCTTTCAGGGAGGTACCGCGCAGGTCGGCGGCTTTACCGCCTTCTACAGCGGCCAGAAGAAGGGCGGCATCCTCGACGGTGCGGGCCAGCGGCCCGACCGTGTCAAAGCGCAGACACAACGGCACAATCCCTTCCAACGACACCCGCCCCGCCGTGGTTTTAAGACCGACCAGATCATTCCAAGCGGCCGGGATGCGCACCGACCCGCCGGTATCGGACCCGATAGCGCCTGCCGCCAGACCAAACGCCACCGACGCCGCAGCCCCGGATGACGATCCACCGGCAACGCTGTCGGGGTCATTGACGGACGGGGGTGTCGCCGTGACCGGATTGTAGCCCAGACCGGAAAAAGCCAGTTCGCTCATGTGGGTTTTGCCCAGACAGACCAGACCCATGGCCGTTGCATTTGCCAGAACAACGGCATCGGTATCCGGCACACGGTTTTTCAACAGCGCGCTGCCCGCTTCGGTTGCGACACCTGCACTGTCAAACAGGTCTTTCCAACTGACCGGCACACCATCCAAGGGCGAAATACGATGCCCCGATTGCGCGCGCGCGGCGGCAGACTTTGCTTCGGCCAGCGCGCGATCATGGGTGACGCGGGCATAAATGCGGTCGCGCAAGGGGTGTGCATCAATGGCATCCAGATAGGTTTGCGTGAGAGCAACGGGATCAATTTCACCCGATGCGATACCACGCCCCAAATCAGCGGCACTCGTCCTTAACCAGTCCTGCATACCTGTTCCCCCGAAACCATGTGACGTAAGGGTAGCGACAGCACCGCACATGGACAATCCCGTTCGCGCAGTCATATTCAGACGCATGCAGAAACAAAGCGATATCATCATAGTTGGAGGCGGGTTGAACGGACCTGCACTGGCACTGGCGCTGGCGCAGACAGGGTTCTCTGTCTCCGTTATCGACGCCCTGAGCGAAAAAGTGCGCCGGAACGCTGCGTTTGACGGGCGGTCTTATGCGCTGGCGCTGACATCGCAGCGCCTGCTGGATGGCATTGGTGTGTGGCAGGATGTTGCCGAACATGCCCAACCCATGCTTGAGATCAAAGTGACAGACGGGCGCGCCGGTGAAGGGCCATCCCCGTTTTTCATGCATTTCGACCACGCCGAGATCGAAGAAGGTCCGATGGGCTATATGGTCGAAGACCGGCATTTGCGCCGCGCATTTCTGGATGCGATGGCCGCGTCGCCGGATATCACCCATCTGTCGGGCGAAACCGTTGTTGCGCAAACGATTGGGCCTGCATCGGCCAGCGTGACACTGGACAGCGGCACAATCCTCACCGGATCCATTCTGATCGGGTCGGACGGGCGCGCCAGCGGCACGGCAGAACGGGCGGGCATCAAACGCACAGGCTGGGGCTACGGGCAAACCGCGCTGGTCTGTGCCGTGGCCCATGAAAAGCCCCACAACGGTATCGCGCACCAGTTTTTCATGCCGCCGGGGCCATTGGCCATCCTGCCGCTGACCGGCAACCGCTGTTCCATTGTCTGGAGCGAGACCGATGCAGAGGCCCAAAGGATCAATGCGCTGGATGATGCGGGATATCTTGACGTGTTGCGCCCGCGGTTTGGCGATTTTCTGGGCGAAATTTCACTGGCCGGAAAACGGTTTACCTATCCGCTGAACCTGACCATCGCGAACCGGTTTGTGGCCGCGCGGCTGGCCCTGATCGGTGATGCGGCGCATGGAGTGCACCCGATTGCGGGGCAAGGTTTGAACGCCGGATTGCGTGATGTCGCGGCATTGGCGGAAACGCTGACATTGGCCGCGCGGCGCGGTGAAGATATCGGATCACCACTGGTTCTGGAACGCTACGAACAATGGCGCCGGTTTGATACCGCCACGCTGGCCGCGGCGACCGATGCGTTCAACCGGCTGTTTTCAAACGACAATACCCTATTGAGAGCAGGTCGTGACATTGGCATGGGTATCGTGAATGCAATCCCGTCGCTGAGGCGCGGATTTATCCGCGAGGCGGCAGGCCTAACCGGCGATGTGCCCCGCCTGATGCAGGGCAAAGCGATATAGGCCTAGTCCAGCGCTCGGGCTTCGTCGATCAGCATGACCGGAATACCATTGCGGATCGGAAAGGCCAGATTGCCCGCTTTGGACACCAGTTCCTGTGCTTTGGCATCGTATTCCAGTCGTCCGTGGGTGCGCGGGCAAATCAAAGCCTCCAGCATCCGGCGGTCGAATTTGGGCGGTTCGTCATTCATTGCATCATGTCCTTGCCGTCACCGCGCGCGCAGTTTGTATTCAATCAGCGTGACCAGCGTTTCGCGCCGCGTCGACAGCGATGGCGCCTCCAGCAGAGCCTGTTTGTCTTCCGGATCAAAGTCCAGCAGCATCGACAGTGAATTGACCAGCAATTCGTCTTCCGCCTCTTTCAGAGTTTCCCAATCGGCCGACAGATCGCGGGCGCTGAAATAGCGGCCCAGAAGATCCAGAAACCCTTTGCGCTCGAAAGCGGCGTCTTTTTCCTCGCGGCCCAGATCACGATCAAACCCGTCCCAGTTCACCTCGCAGCGGCGATAGGGCGAAAATCCCTTTACTTCGGACACAACGCGAAACCGCGACATACCCGACAGCGTGATCATGTACCGGCCATCTTCGGTTTCGGAAAACTGGGTGATCCGTCCGGCGCAACCGATGGTATGCAAACCGGTTCCGTCGCGGCCCGGAACTTCGTTCGGCTGGACCATTCCGATCAGGCGACCCGGCGTTTTCAGGGCATCTTCGAACATTTGCAAATAGCGCGGTTCAAAGATGTGCAGCGGCAACCGTGATCGCGGCAAAAGCAATGCCCCGGGCAAAGGAAAAACCGGGATGATATCGGGAAGATCAGTTGCTTTTGTCATTCACCAAACCTAGCCCAGCCACCGCTTTAGGCAAATATCATTGAGCTGAGTTTTCTGCGCCCGTTCAACACCACAGGGTCATTGGGCTTCAACGCATCGAAGATGGTGAAAAGCTGGGTTTTTGCAGCGCTTTCGTTCCATTCACGATCGCGCCGGAATATTTCCAGCAACGCATCCACCGCACCCTGAACATCACCGGCAGCATGCAGGGCAAGGGCCAGATCGAATCGCGCCTGATGGTCATCCGGGCTGGCCTCGACCGCCGCCTTAAGATCATCAACCGGCCCCGCGCTGGCCGCCTGCTTCGCCAGTTCAAGCTGGGCATGGGCGGCCTCAAGTTCGGGCGAATTGGAAATGGCAGCGGGTGCGCCGTTCAGGATCGCTTCGGCCTGATCCAGATCATCCATGGCAATATGGGCGCGCACCATACCGGAATACGCCCCTGCATGGTTCGGGTCTTCGCCGAGAACGGCAGCAAAGGTTTGCGCGGCATCGGTTGCCGCCCCTTCGGCCAGCATTTCTTCGGCAGCCTCAACCGCTTCATTCAGGCTTTCACCCGGCGCTTCACCGCCACCGGCCTTGATCACGCGATCGACAAACGCCTTGATTTCGGATTCGGGCACAGCGCCCTGAAACCCGTCAACCGGCTGCCCCTTGTAAAACGCATAGACCGTCGGGATCGACTGGATTTGCAACTGACCTGCGATGGCCTGCGCCTCGTCCACATTGACCTTGACCATTTTGACCGCGCCCTTGGCGGCGCGCACGGCGTTTTCCAGCATCGGGCCAAGTGTTTTACAGGGGCCGCACCACGGCGCCCAGAAATCCACGATCACCGGCGTTTCGGCGGAAGCATCCACCACATCCGCCATAAAAGTGGCTTCGGTTCCGTCCTTGATCAGATTGGCATCGGCAGCGGGTGCGCCGGAAAGTCCCAGATCAATCATAATGTCATCCTTGCAATCGTTTTAGCAGTGTTTGTGCCTATATGAGGGTGCGGCAGGCGGAATCAAAGGTCAAAACTCGCAAAAACCGGTGCGTGGTCGCTGGGTTTTTCCCATCCGCGTGCATCGCGCAAAACATGGCTGGAATGGCCCGCATTCGAAATATCCTGCGTTGCCCAGACATGATCCAGACGCCGCCCCTTGTCGGCGGCTGACCAATCTTTGGCACGGTAAGACCACCAACTGTACAACAACCCGTCGGGAATATCCTGCCGGGTGATATCCACCCAGTTTCCCGCATCCTGTGTCTGGGCGAACTGTTCAACCTCAACCGGTGTGTGGCTGACCACTTTCAGCAGTTGCTTATGGCTCCAGACATCGTCTTCGCGCGGTGCAATGTTCAGATCACCCACCAGAATGGATTTTTGCGGCGGTTCACGATGGAACCAGTCGCGCATGTCTGTCAGGTAATCCAGCTTCTGGCCAAATTTTTCGTTCACATCACGATCGGGAACGTCCCCCCCGCGGGCACGTAGAAATTGTGGATCGTCACACCGTTTTCCAGACGTCCGGCAATGTGGCGTGCGTGGCCAAGTGCGGCGAAATCCTGTGCGCCCGCCTCGACCATCGGCAATTTTGACAGGATCGCAACGCCGTTATAGCCCTTGTCGCCGCGCGCCACCATGTGGGTGTAGCCCAGTGCGGAAAACGCATCGCGCGGGATTTTATCTACGGGCGATTTGCATTCCTGCAAACACAAAACATCAGGCCCGTGTTCCGCCAATAGTTTGCATACAATAGGTTCGCGCAGCCGGACCGAATTGATGTTCCACGTGGCAAGGGTAAATGGCATTTTGGCAGGCTCCGGTCTTTGATCCTGCGACCCTATCCGCACCTTGTTGCGGCCTCAACCCGCGCCATGGCACCTGTCGAAAACTTTCGCCCTTTTATCCGTGAAGGATTGGCAGACAAAAAAAGACCGGGCGCAAGGCCCGGCCAAGTCCAACAGGGAGGTGCATGTCAAGCCACCGGACATGCGCGGTATGGTTATGATCTAAACATGACGCCGGATTGCGTCTTTGATCTGGGTCAATAATTTGACCGAACGGTCATCTTATGCGACCAGCCGGTATCCACCTGATTCCGTAACCAAAAGCCGTGCGTTTGACGGATCGGCCTCGATTTTCTGGCGCAGGCGATAGATGTGCGTTTCCAGCGTGTGTGTGGTGACACCGGCGTTGTATCCCCACACCTCGTGCAGCAGAATATCGCGCGCGACAACCCCGTCTGTGGACCGGTACAGAAACTTCAGAATGTTGGTTTCTTTTTCCGTCAGCCGGATTTTGCGATCATCTTCGGTGATCAGCATCTTCATCGCGGGCTTGAACGTGTATGGCCCCAAGGTGAATACGGCATCTTCGGATTGTTCATGCTGGCGCAACTGCGCGCGGATGCGGGCCAGAAGTACCGGAAACTTGAACGGTTTGGAGACGTAATCATTGGCGCCGGCATCCAGACCCAGAATGGTATCTGCGTCGGTATCGTGACCCGTCAGCATAACAATCGGGCTTTTGACGCCTTGCTTGCGCATCAGACGGCACAGTTCGCGCCCGTCGGTATCCGGCAGCCCCACGTCCAGAATCACCAGATCGTAAAGCGCCTCTTTGGCGCGTTCCATGGCCTGACTTCCATTGCCGGCCTCGAACACGTCGAAATCTTCGGTCATGACCAGTTGTTCGCTCAGCGCCTCGCGCAGATCGTCATCGTCATCTACCAAAAGTATCTTTTTAAGTTGCCCCATTGCGGCGCCTCCTGCTGCTGATGCCTATCAAATGAGGTCACCCCGCGAATTCGGCAAGATTTGCTGCATCTTTTCACGCCCTCGTGTTAGGAGCGGGGCAAATGTTTCATCTTGTTGCAGGACACAGTAGACTGATGCAAGCACGCCAAGATAAGAGCCCTGATGAGTTTTGCACCTGACATTACCGAATTGTTGGCCCGCGCCCGTTCAGATTTGCGCATGGGGGTGCCTGTTGTGCTGGTGGGCACCGACGGTCAGGCGGTTCTGGCCATGGCCGCCGAAACGGCCGACGCGCAGCGGCTGGCCGATTTGCGCGCCCTTGGTGGCACCGCAGTGCTGGCGATCACCGCGCGGCGGGCCGAAACGTTAAAGGCGCGCGCTTATGACGGTGAAATTGCGCGGATCGTATTGCCACCGGATGCCGGTTTGCCGTGGGTTCTGGGTGTGGCCGATCCGGCGGACGATCTGAAATCACCGATGAAGGGGCCATTGATCGCGCAGCGTGACGGCAATGCGGCCTTGCACCGGATGGCCGTCGATCTGGTGAAAACGGCCCGTTTGCTGCCCGCCGCGTTGATTCTGGAATTGTCGCAGGCCGCTGATTTTGCATCGAAAAATTCGCTCACTGTTGTGCCTGCGATCTTGGCGAAGCCGTTGCTGGCACGCTCCAGCCCGCTGCATCCCGTGGTCAGCGCGCGCCTGCCGATGGATGTATCCGAAGCGGGGCGTCTGCATATTTATCGCCCCGAAGATGGTGGCGAAGAACATTATGCCATCGAAATCGGCCGACCTGATCGCACAAAACCGGTACTGGCGCGCCTGCATTCTGCCTGTTTTACCGGTGATCTGATGGGCAGCCTGAAATGCGATTGCGGCCCGCAATTGCGGGGCGCACTGGCCCAGATGGGGGCCGAAGGCGCAGGGGTTCTGTTGTACCTCAATCAGGAAGGGCGCGGGATCGGGTTGGCCAACAAGATGCGCGCCTATTCGCTTCAGGATCAGGGGTTTGACACGGTCGAGGCCAATCACCGCCTTGGGTTCGAAGATGACGAGCGCGATTTTCGCATTGGTGCCAATATATTGAAATCAATGGGGTTTTCATCTGTCCGGTTGCTGACAAATAATCCGGCCAAGGTGACAACCATGGAAAACACCGGCATCAAAGTGGTGGAACGTGTGCCGCTAAAGGTCGGGCAAACCGCGCAGAACCGGAATTATCTGGCCACCAAGGCGGCTAAATCCGGCCACATCCTGTGACCCGCGATGATCTGGTTCTGACGCGGCAGGGTGTCCGGTTTCAGGGGCAAACCTATCCCTGCACAATCGGGAAAACCGGCATCACGGCACGTAAAAAGGAAGGCGACGGCGCGACGCCGCGCGGTGTTCATACCATCGTGGGCATGCTGTATCGTCCTGACCGGATGGCGCGGCCTGCGCCATGGGCCGTTGCAATCCGCCCCGGTGATCTGTGGTCGGATGCTGTAAAGGCAGAAGACTACAATATGATGGTCAAAGCCCCCTATCCGTTCAGCCACGAAACCCTGCGGCGGGCGGACCCGCTTTATGATCTGGTCATTCTGACCAACTGGAACTGGCCCTATGCGGTCAAGGGGCGGGGATCAGCGATCTTTATCCATCAGTGGCGCAGGCCGTGTTACCCGACCGAAGGCTGCATCGGGTTCCGGCGTGATCATTTGCAAAAAATCGCGGCGCGCCTGACCCTGCGCAGCCGCCTGATCGTGCGATAGGATCACGCGGGGGGCGCGGGTGTGCGTTCGCCGAAAATGGCCGACCCAACGCGAATATGGGTGGCACCCATTGCGATGGCTGTTTCGAAATCGCTGCTCATCCCCATCGACAAACCGGTCAGGCCGTTGCGTGCGGCCATGTCGGCCAGCATCGCAAAATGCGGCGTTGCATCCTGATCGGCAGGCGGGATGCACATCAACCCGCAGAGCGGCAGATCAAGTGCGCGGCAGTCGGCCACGAACGCATCGGTATCTGCGGGCAGAACGCCCGCCTTTTGCGGTTCTTCGCCCGTGTTCACCTGAATGAACACATCGGGGCACCCGCCGGTTTCCTGCGCCAGACGTGCCAGTGTTTTCGCCAGTTTGGGGCGATCAACGGAATGGATGGATTGAAACAGCTCCATCGCCTGCCGTGCCTTGTTGGTTTGCAGCGGGCCAATCAGGTGCAGGTCAATCCCGTCAAACTGTTCGCGGAAGGCGGGCCATTTCGATGCCGCCTCTTGCACGCGGTTTTCGCCAAAGATGCGATGCCCCTGTTCCAGAACGTTCTGGACCCGTGCATTGGGTTGCACCTTGGACACGGCGATCAGCTGCACCGCGCCCTGGGCACGGCCTGCGGCCTGTTCGGCTTTTGCGATTCGCGTTTTGATGTCGGACAGTGCCATGGTTTTATCCCCTGTTCTTCAGGACCAAAGATAACATCATGGCACAAAAGAAAAGGGGCAAGCCCAAAGGCCTGCCCCAAATTCAAACTGTCTGGTTGTTCAACTTAGAAGTTGAAGCGAACACCCAAGTCAGCAATGATTGTGTCGTTCAGACGCTGAGCAACACCACCACGGATCGATGCACCACCGCCCAGGCTGTGGTTAAAGTCGATACCGTAGCCTGTGTCTTCTACAGTGTCACCACCGTCAACGTATGTGATGTAGCCTTCGACGTCTGTCGACGCGCCAACTTCAACACGGCCGGACAGAACGTAACGGTCACCGTTGGTGCCGTTGTCAGCCCATGCAAAGCCTACGTCGGCAATGCCCAGCGAACCAACGACCGATGCGGTCCAGCTCGGTGTCGCCTGCGTTGTCGGAGTCCTGCCAACCCAGAGCAAATGTCCAGTCGCTTGCTGTGTACTGAGCAACGATCGCGCGGCGATCGAATACGTCAGAAGCAGATGCGTGGAACGCAAAGTCGCCCATGGAGTAGATGACTTCAACCGCGTTCGGTGCGGAACCAGCCGAACCGGACGAGTAGTAGTCGCCGTTGACGTCATAGGCAACGTATTCGTAGCCCAGACCTGTCAAACCCAGGTCGATGACGTACTGACCGGACATGTATTCCAGAGCGCCGAAGATGTTACCAACACCGACTTCAAGGTTGCCGGCACGTGCAAAGAAACGTGCGGCGTTGATGCCGTTGTCGTTTGCTTCAGCTTCGTTTTCGTTCTGCTGGATACGAACCATCGCACCAAATGTCACACCAACATCCGATTCGGTTGTTGCTGTGATGATCAGACGGTAACGGCTTTCGATGTCTACGCCATCGTCAGATGCTACACCTGCAGTCAGCCGTCGAGCAGCTTGACTGCTGCGGCGTCAACACCGGCTTGTGCGTCCTGAACCGCGATCAACTGAGCCACCGGTCGCTGTGCCGGCTGCAACCGCATGCGTTGTACGCCGACGTTGCTGCCGCCAGAGCGGTTTGAGCAGATGACAGAGCCGACTGAGCCGACGATGATCTGGCTGTTGAACCGTTTGCTGCTGTACCAGCCGTACCTTTTGTTTCGGTGTAGATCGCACCGAAACGGCCGTAGCCGCCGAACGTCACGTCTGCTGCTGCGACACCGGCGGTGGCGACCAGAGCAGTCGTAGCGAAGAGAACCTTTTTCATAGTCTTTTCCCTCGGTTTAAAAAGTTACGCCCAAACCGGGGAATCCGGTGAGGGTATGGATGTGTCTTTCGCTTGGATTGGCCTGTCTTGGCAAGGATTGGGCGCATCATGATCGTAAAGTGGTTCAGGATGGTGCAGCTTTGCCACAGTCGGTTTTTGCGGCCAGTCGCGGCAAATCTGCTGCATCTATATGGCGCATTGTATACACTGGCAAACACGCGCCATCAGCCTGCGAAGCAACGTGACATAGCCCTTGCTCCCTTTCAGCGGCTTGGGTAGGACAGTATCAAGAAAAACACGCGGAATGCATGGGGCAAGTGGAATGAAACACCAATCAAAGCTCATTCTGATGGCGGCAGGTGCGTCATTATTTCTGCTGTCCGCGTGCGGCGGCGGGGGTGGTCTTGGCCGCATCGGGCCGGAAAGCACCCTGAACAGCGAAGCGCCGCCCAGCCCGCTGGACAATGAAAACCCGCCCAGCGCGCAGGAATCCGATACCGTCTGGGCCTATTTCAATCAGCCATCGACGGAAAATTCCGTTTCGGTCAACCGCTACATCTGGAACGCCTCGCTGGAAGTGCTGAATTTCCTGCCTATTCAGTCGGTTGATCCGTTCACCGGCGTTATCGTAACTGGGTATGGCACGCCTCCGGGGGGCGGACGATCCTATCGCGCAACCGTTTTGATCGATGATCCCGCGCTGGATGCGCGCGCGTTAAGCGTCGCGTTGCAAACCAGCGGCGGTGGACCGGCCGATCCGGCCACAGTGCGCGCCATAGAAGATGCGATCTTGTCGCGCGCCCGACAGCTTCGGATTGCCGACGCCAAATTCTAGAACTGCGGTCGGCAATGCACTGGCATCCGCCTGAAACTGACATTAAGAAAGCGCCGGGCCTGATCGCCCGGCGTTTTCCCGTAAAGGACCATTAAACATGCCCCGCTATTCTGCCGCCGAGATCGAAGCGAAATGGCAAGCCGCCTGGGACAAGGCCGGTATTTTCACCGCCACGCGCAGTGCGGACAAACCGAAATACTATGTGCTTGAAATGTTTCCCTATCCTTCGGGGCGCATCCATATGGGCCATGTGCGCAACTACACGATGGGCGACGTGGTCGCGCGCTATAAATTGTCGACAGGGCACAATGTTTTGCACCCGATGGGCTGGGATGCGTTTGGAATGCCTGCGGAAAACGCGGCGATGGCCATCGGTGGCCACCCCAAGACATGGACCTATGACAACATCGCAGACATGCGCGCCCAGATGAAACCGTTGGGCCTGTCGATCGACTGGTCACGCGAATTTGCCACCTGCGACCCCGAATATTACGGCCAGCAGCAGGCGCTGTTTCTGGATATGCTTGAGGCGGGACTGGTCTATCGCAAGAACGCCGTGGTCAACTGGGACCCTGTCGATATGACAGTTCTGGCCAACGAACAGGTTGAACAGGGGCGCGGCTGGCGGTCTGGCGCGCTGGTGGAACGGCGCGAACTGACGCAATGGTTCTTCAAAATATCCGACATGGCCGAAGATTTGCTGGGCGCGCTGGACGGGCTGGACAACTGGCCTGCCAAGGTCAAGCTGATGCAGGCCAACTGGATCGGCAAATCGCGTGGTCTGCAATTTGCGTTTTCCACAATTGATGCGCCGGACGGGCATGACCGGATCGAGGTGTACACAACACGCCCCGACACGTTGATGGGGGCATCGTTTATCGGCATTTCGCCCGATCATCCGCTGGCCAAGCATCTGGAACGCGAAAACGCGGATATTGCGGCCTTTAACGCGGAATGCCGCAAGGGCGGCACCACGGAAGAGGCCATTGAAACGGCGGAAAAACTGGGCATGGACACCGGCATACGGGTGCGCCACCCGTTTGATACCGCTTGGGAACTGCCGGTTTACATCGCCAACTTTATCCTGATGGATTACGGCACCGGCGCGATTTTCGGCTGCCCCGCCCACGACCAGCGCGATTTTGAATTTGCCACGAAATACGATCTGCCGATTATTTCGACCTATCTGCCGTCCGAGGACAGCGCGGATGATCTGACCGAGGCGTTTGTACCGCCCAAAACCGACAAGGTGTTTTACAACCGCGGTTTTGCGGGCGAGGCGTGGCAAACCGGAAGCGAGGGCGTGGAAACCGCAATCGACTTTTGCGAGAAGAACGGCGTGGGTCAGGGTGTGACCAAGTATCGTTTGCGCGATTGGGGCCTGTCGCGCCAACGCTATTGGGGCTGCCCGATCCCTGTGGTGCATTGTGACACTTGCGGCGTTGTGCCCGAGAAAAAGGAAAACCTGCCCGTCGAATTGCCGTTTGACGTGGATATCAACACGCCCGGCAATCCGCTGGACCGGCACCCGACATGGCGCAATTGCACCTGCCCGTCCTGTGGGGGTGCCGCATTGCGCGAAACCGATACGATGGACACATTTGTCGACAGCTCGTGGTATTTCGCGCGTTTTACAGCACCCGATGCCGCAACGCCGACCAATATGGAAGATGCGGCCTATTGGATGAATGTGGATCAGTATATCGGCGGCGTCGAACACGCGATCCTGCACCTGCTTTATGCCCGCTTCTTTGCCCGCGCTATGCATCTGACGGGGCATCTGCCCGAATCGGCGATCGAACCGTTTGATGCATTGTTTACCCAAGGCATGGTGACCCATGAAATCTATGCCACGCGCGACGACAAGGACCGCCCTGTCTATCACCTGCCCGAAGATATCGAATGGACGGAATCAGGTGCCCGATTGGGCGCAGACGGCCCGATGGTCGAGGTGATCCCGTCAGCGAAAATGTCGAAGTCGAAGAAAAACGTGGTGGACCCTGTCAGCATCATCAAGAACTACGGCGCAGATACAGCCCGCTGGTTCATGCTGTCCGACAGCCCGCCCGAGCGTGATGTCGAATGGACCGCCGCAGGTGCGGAAGCAACCTATAAGCACCTGTCGCGTGTTTATCGCATCACCACAGACATTGCCGAAATGGCCGATAACGGGGCGCAGCCCGAAGATGACGCCTTGCTGCGCGACATGCACAAAACCATTCACGAGGTCACAACCGGCATTGAATCCTTTGGGTTCAATGCGTCGATCGCGCGGCTTTATGCGTTCACCAACACATTGTCCAAATCCAAGGCTGGCGCAGCCGTGCAAAAACAGGCCGCACGCACGCTGGTTCAGTTGATGTCGCCGATGACGCCGCATCTGGCCGAAGATGTCTGGGCGCAACTGGGCGGCGACGGTCTGGTGTCGACAGCCGCGTGGCCAGTGGCCGATCCGGCCCTGTTGGTCGACGATACCGTAACGCTGCCCATTCAGATCAACGGCAAACGGCGCGCTGAAATCAGCGTACCGCGCGACATGGACGCGGCAGAGGTTGAAAAAACCGCGCTGGCAGTAGACGCTGTGCAAAGGGCGCTGGACGGGGCCGCGCCCAAAAAGATCATCGTTGTCCCCGGCAGGATCGTAAACGTTGTTGTTTAACCGCCGCCTTTTTGTTCCGGGTTTGATGCTGCTTTTGGCATCCTGCGGGTTTACGCCGGTTTATGGCCCGAATGGCGCTGGAACTGCATTGCAGAACCAGATCACCGTCAACGAACCGCAAAGCCGAAATGATTACTGGTTTACCCAAAGATTCGAAGAACGCATGGGCCGTTCGGGAAATGCGAAATACGCATTGGTGTATAACATTACGACCGTCCAGCAGGGCATTGCCGTGAACCAAGAGGGCAATATCGAACGCTACGACGTTTTGGGGCGCGCCACATATGAACTGCGTGATACGGCCACCGAAACGGTTGTTTCCTCCGGCGATGTCGAAAGTTTTACCGGCTATTCCGCAACCGGCACGTCAGTTGCCAGCCTCGCCGCTGAACGGGATGCGCAGGAACGGCTAATGATCATTCTGGCCGATCTGGTGGTGACCCGCTTGCAAGCCACATTTACGCCCGCGTCATGAAACTGTCCCCACGAGAGGCACCGGGATATTTCGCCAAACCCGATCCGGCCCGCACCGGCGTGCTGATTTATGGCGCGGACGCGATGCGCGTGGCCCTGAAACGGCAGCAGGTCATTGCCGCGCTGGTTGGCCCAACGGGCGAGGAAGAAATGCGCCTGACCCGCATTACGGCCGGAGATTTGCGCAAAGACCCCGCCCTGTTGCTGGATGCGATCAAGGCGATCGGGTTTTTTCCCGGCCCGCGCGTGGCCTTTGTGGAAGAGGCCAATGACACCATTGCGGACACTGTTGTAGCCGCCCTTGCGGAATGGCAGGACGGGGACGCGCAGATCATTGTCACCGCTGGCACGCTGAAAGCGACATCAAAGCTGCGCAAGGCATTCGAGGCCCACAAAAACGCGTTTGCGGTTGGCATCTATGATGATCCGCCCACGCGCGACGAGATTGAAAAGACATTGGCCGATGCCGGCATTGCGGCACCGTCGGGCGATGTGATGGCGCAGATAACGGCGCTGGCCCGTGATCTTGACCCCGGTGATTTCCGCCAGACGATAGACAAGCTGGGTTTGTACAAGCGCGGCGACACCACGCCGCTGACCGGTGCGGACCTGCTGGCTTGCGCACCCACATCGACCGAGGCGGCGCTGGACGATGTTCTGAACATCGTGGCCGATGCAAACGCAGGTGAAATCGGTCCGGTGCTGCGCAAGTTGCAATCCCAAGGCGTAAATGCAGTGAGCCTGTGCATCGGGGCCATGCGCCATTTCAGGGCGCTGCATGTGGCCGCATCCGACCCCGGCGGACCGGGCAGCGGAATAAACAAGGTGCGGCCCCCTGTCTTCGGGCCGCGGCGCGACAGGATGGTGCGACAGGCGCAAAACTGGGGCGTTGCGGATCTTGAGGCGGCGCTGACACTGCTGACGGATACGGATTTACAATTGCGCTCGGCCGGACAGAACGCACCGGCTCTGGCGCTGGTCGAACGGGCGCTGATCCGTTTGGCGATGCTGGGCAACCGGCGAAACACATAGGAGAACGTGATGTACGAACTGATCGGAACCGTTAAAAGCCGCGCCTTTCGCGTGATGTGGATGCTGGAAGAACTGGGCGAGCCCTACACACATACCGATACCGGCCCGCATTCGGATATCGTTAAAGCGGTCAACCCGTCGGGCAAGGTGCCAGTGCTGCGCGAGGGTGATGCGGTGCTGACCGACAGCACGGCCATCATTACCTATCTGGCGGACAAACACGGCAAACTGACCTATCCGGCCGGCACGCTGGAGCGCGCGCGCCAGGATGCGCTGACCCACCAGGTTCTGGACGAGGTCGATGCGCTGTTGTGGACCGCGGCGCGCCACGGGTTCGTGTTGCCGATGGAATACCGCGTTGCGGGCATCAAGGATTCTCTGAAATGGGAAATGGCGATCAATCTTGACCGGATCGCGCACCAGATGACAGGCGCGTTCCTGATGGGCGATACGATGACCCTGCCCGATATCGTGCTGACCCATTGCCTTGGCTGGGCCACCACCGCCAAATTTGATCCCGCACCCGCCCCCTTGCGCGATTATCTGGACCGGATGCGGGCGCGTCCGGCTTACGCGACCGCGCGCCAAGGCGCCTAACCCGGATCGTATTGCGCGGCGGCCTGTCCGGCCCAACGCCCTGTCGCAAGGCAGGCGGTCAAAAGGTAACCGCCTGTCGGGGCTTCCCAATCCAGCATTTCTCCCGCGCAGAAAACCCCCGGCAGGGCCTCTAGCATCAACGCGTCGTCCAGCGCGGAAAAGGGTACGCCGCCCGCCGTTGAAATGGCTTCGTCCATCGGGCGCAGGCCCGCGTGCAGGACGGGCAAGGCTTTCACCAGATGCGCCAACGCCACCGGATCCAGTGGCATCGGCCTGCCGAATTCCTGCAACAAGGCGATCTGCGCCTTGTTCAGGTTCAGCGCCTTGCGCAGGTGGTTGGACATACTGGTTTTGCCGCGCGGGCGCGCCAGACGCGCCGTGACTTTTTCAACATCCCAATCCGGTAAAAGATCAACTGTCAGCGGCTGTCCGTCGCGCAGATATTGCGTCAGGGTGTAGATACCGCCGCCTTCCAGCCCACGCGCGGAAATCGCCGCCTCGCCGCGCGACACGTGATCCCCGACATGCCAGGCCACCCCTTTCAACGCGTGGCCCAGAACAGGCGCCATGTGATCAGACCACCCAATGCTCAAGCCGACATTGGCGGGCTGGAACCGGGCCAATGGCACGCCCTTTTCCGCCAGAAAAGCCGCCCATGCGCCATCTGACCCAAGGCGCGCCCAACTGGCCCCGCCCAGCGCCAGAACTGTTACGCGGGTCTTAAGCCGCTTTTGCCCTTCAGGCGTGTCAAAAACCGTTACGCCGTTGTCCCAGCCCTGCCAACGCCAGCGCGTATGGCGGACCACGCCCAATCCGTCCAACCGTGCCAGCCATGCGCGCAACAGTGGCGATGCCTTCATAACGGTGGGAAACACCCGCCCTGTCGAACCGGTGAACACGTCCTGCCCCAACCCCCGCGCCCAATCCTGTACAGCGGCGGCATCAAAGGCGCGAAGGATCGGGGCCAGCAACGGGGCATCGTTGCCATAGGCCTGCAACAGGTCATCAACCGGCACGTCTTTGGTCAGGTTAAGGCCCGATTTTCCCGCCATCAGAAACTTGCGCCCGAACGAAGGTTTCGCATCGCAAATGGTGACAGAGCGACCGGCGGATGCGAGCATTTCGGCGGCCATCAACCCCGCAGGCCCCGCCCCGATGACCAACGCATCTGTCATATGCTTTTTGTCCGCACTTCACCTTTGAGTTCGACAACACGCTGTGGAAACGGAATTTCGATATTGTTGTCTTTCAGTGCGTTCCAGATCAGGAACAACACGTCCGATGTGTATTTATTGGGTCCGTCGTCCAGCCCGTTGACCCAGAATTCAACCGCGAAATTGATGCCGCTGTCGCCGAACCCGCGCAATTCGCAATCCGGGGGGTAGGGTTTGTCCAGCACGCCGGCGTGGGTCGCCACGGCCCGTTCGACGATATCAGGCACCAGATTGATATCGGTGTCGTAGCTGACGGAAAATTCTGCCTCGTACCGGTTGGCCGATCCGCTGTCGGAATAGTTGACGACGCGGGTGGTGATGAAATCTTCGTTCGGCACCACGATCCAGCGCCCGTCGAACGTTTCCAGAATCGCGGCGCGGGCCGTCATCTTGACGATCTTGCCGGATTCGCCACCATCCAAAGCAACATAGTCGCCCACCGTTGCCTGCCCTTCCAGCAGCAGGATCACGCCGGAAATGAAATTGGCCGCGATCTTTTGCAGGCCAAAGCCCAGCCCGACACCGATGGCACCGCCCAGAACCGCAAGCGAGGTCAGCGAGATGCCCATGATGTTCATCAACAGAATGAAAGCGAGGCCGAAAATCGCAATCTCGGCGGCTTTGACGGCCAGTTGACGGGTGGCAGGGCGCAATTCTTTTTGCTGGCTGATCAGAGCCGCAGATTGATCGTTTGACCACCGGCCCAGCCAGAACAACAGACTGCCCGCGATCAACCCGCGCACCAGTGCCATCAGGGACAGGGAAATATTGCCCAATTGCACATTCATGGCCGACAGGCCGTCCATCACCTCATCCAGCAGCCCGACGGCGTGCAGGGCGGCAATGGGCAGCAGCACGTATTTTCCCAAAAGTTTGAGAAACGGGTCCTTGATCACTTCGCGCACCAGAATGCGCGCGGCCAGAAACAGGAAAACACGTTTGCCAAAGGCAATCACGGCACCGCTGTCAAACAGCGATACAACCACACTTTCCCCGATGGCGGTGAACACATAGGCCAGCAAGGGGAGCAGCAAGGGCGCAAAGCCCAGCAGGAACCGCCGCGCCGAAGCGATGATACCCGTCTGATCGTCCGGCGGTGACAAAAACCGGGTTATGGCGGGGCGCAACCGCCGCACAGCCAACAGCGCCAGAGCAAAGGCCACAAGCAACAGGCCGAATTGCGACCATGCTGCCGGGCTTAGCAACCAGCCCTGTAGCAGGTCCCATCCCTCGCGGGCGTAACCCGCAGCCTGTTGCACAATTTCAGGCTGGCTTTGAAGATCAAATTCCATCGAAAGACCCTAAGTAAAACACGCGCACCATAAAAACAGTTCAGGCCTGACTGGCCGTGCACAGACCTTTGATCCCGGACGCGATTTCGGGCTTGGCCGCCAAGGTGTCGGCCGCGATGGCGCGCGCGGTATCAAGCAATGTGTCATGCGGAACAAGCTGGTCGACAAGGCCAAAGGACAGCGCGTCCGCCGCCGAAATTTTCTGCCCGCCCATCAGGATCAGTTTGGCGCGCGCGGGACCGATCAGGGCCGCCATGCGCGCAGGATCGGACGGTTGCGGCAAAAACCCCAATTTCATCACAGGATAGAAAAACCGTGCTTCGGGCACGGCAAGGCGCAGATCGCACGCCAGCGCCATACCCATCGCGCCGCCCGCAAGCGTGCCGTTCAGGGCCGCAATGCTCAGCCCCGGCAACGCCGCAATCGCACCGGACAGGCGTTCCCAGATACCGGATGTGGCAAGGCCGGCGCGCGCCTCTTCCAGATCGGCACCGGCGCTGAATACATTGCCCTTGCCCGTCAGGATCAGAACCCGCGCATCTTGCGCAGCCTCGGCGATATCGGCCAGTTGGCTCAGCATGGCATGCGTCAGCGAATTGGCCTTGTCCGGCCGGTCTATGGTGGCAATCCACAGACCGCCATCCTTGTGCAGCCGGATCATATCAGGCCCACCTGTTTGCGGATGTCTTCATCCCGCAACGAGATTTCACGACCAAGCCAGTCGTTCGCATCGGCACTGCACATCCATAAAAGGGCGCGGGCAGGCCAATCGGCGGGGATGTGTACATCCCAGTCCAGCTGACTGACGGGGTTGACGCCACTGGCCTTTATTTCGCGCTGCATTTCTGTGGCAACCGTACCGGGTGACAGGCCAATCGCGCGAATGCCCTTGTCCGCAGATTCCAGATCGACGCAGCGCGTCAGCATCGCAACGGCAGCTTTGGACGCGCAATAATGGCTCCATGCTTCGACGGGCCCATGGGCCGCGCCCGAACTGATCGTCAGGATCGATCCACCACCGGCAGATTCCATCACCGGAAGCGCCGCGCGCATGCCGTTAAAGACACCTTTCAGGTTGATATCGATCACGTGTCCCCAAGCCTCGGGATCGGCTGCTGACAGGTGCGAAATAGGTTCGATCACACCGGCGTTGTTGATCAGCACATCCAGTCCGCCAAAAGTTTTGACCGTCGCGTTCACCGCCGCCTCTACCTCCCAGTAGCGGCTGACGTCGCAGGGAATGGCCAAAGCCGCATCCCCTATTTCCTGTGCAAGTCCGGCAATCGCATCCTGACTGCGCGCCACAAGCGCCACATTGGCCCCGGCATCTGCAAAAATACGGGCCGCCGCAGCACCGATGCCACGGCTTGCGCCAGTTATCATTACCGTTTTGCCTGTCATGTTCATGTGTCACCTACCTGTTCTTGCCACCGCACCTTTATGTGAACGGTCACAAAGTGGTAAACCGCGCATCTGCAAGGGTCCAGCCCTTGCCCTCTTGACCATTGATTGCCATAGCCTGAGCATAGAAGCATCATTTGACCGAGAAAGGGTTCACAATGCTTATTTCAAAACACGTGGGCACTGCGAGCGCCCTGGCCCTTATTCTGGGTGCCCAATCCGCCATTGCCGATGTAACCGCTGCGGAAATCTGGTCTGACTGGCGCGGGTATCTGGAAGGCATGGGATATAGCGTTGACGCGACTGAAAACGCGTCGGGCGGTGACCTGACCGTTTCGGACATCACAATGTCGATGGTTTTGCCCGATGCCGAAGGCACGATTGCGATTGAGCTAGACACGATTTCCTTCTCTGAAAATGGCGATGGCACTGTCTCTATCCAGTTTCCCGAGGTCATGCCGATCAAGATCACCGGTGCTGACGAAACCGGATCGCCAGCCACTGCGCAGATTGATTATTCACAATCCGGATTCGACATGGTGGCATCGGGCGCGCCCAATGATGTGACCTATACCTACAGCGCGGAACGCATGGCGATGGCGCTGGCCAGCCTGAATGTCGAAGGTGAAGACATTTCCGAAGCAGATGTTCGGTTTCGCGTGGATGTGGCCGATATTGCCGGCACCCATGTGATGAAAACAGACGATATCCGCACATACAACCAAGACAGCCGCATTGGCACGATTTCTTACGAACTGGACGTATCCGACCCTGAAAACGAAGGCCGTGGCGCGTTCAAAGGGACGATGAACGGGATCACCGCAAACGGCACCGGAACTTTGCCGCTTGTGATGGACAGTTCTGATGTGGCGGCGATGTTCAAGGATGGTTTCGCGTTTAGCGGCGGCTTTGACTATCAAAGCGGAAATTCGGAATTCAACGTTCAGGACCCTGTTGATGGCGATTTCAGCGGCACCACGTCGTCTCAGGGCGGGTCGCTGGCGGCATCAATGGACGGGTCGACACTCAGCTATGATGTGACATCGCGTAATTCGGCGATGAACATCATTGGCGCGCAAATTCCGTTCGGGTTGTCGGCCACCATGGACGAAACCCTGTTCAAACTGTCCATGCCGATTGCCAAATCCGACGAGGAGCAGGATTTCGGCATGGCCATCACTTTGGGCAATTTCGCGGTGGATGAAACGTTGTGGAACATGATCGATCCATCCGGTGCGCTGCCGCGTGATCCCGCGACCATCAATATCGATCTGGCGGGCAAGGCCAAGGTTCTGGTTGATTTCATGGACCCCGACTCTGCTGCCGCCATGGAAGCCTCCGGTGCCGTGCCGGGAGAGTTGAATTCCCTGGAACTGCGCAACCTTCTGGTGTCGGTGGCCGGTGCTGCGTTGACCGGCAAGGGCAGCTTTACCTTTGACAATACGCAGGAATTCAACGGGATGCCGAAACCGACCGGTTCGGTTGATCTGAAACTGGTGGGCGGCAACGGGCTGATCGACAAACTGGTGGGTATGGGCATGCTGCCCGAAGAACAGGCGATGGGCGCGCGCATGATGATGGGCCTGTTCGCCGTTCCGGGCGAAGGCGCAGATACGCTGAATTCCAAGATCGAAATAAACGATCAGGGCCACGTTCTGGCCAATGGACAGCGCATTCAGTAGGCTATTCCCTTAGCAATGTTCGGAAAAGGGGCGACACTCAGTTGCCCCTTTTTGTTTCCCGCTTTCAGCCTTGTTTTTCAGCCTTGTCCGTAAAACCGGCCTTGTTTGGCAAATGCGATTTGCGCCACAGGGCAGGCCAGCGAAACATGGCTTGTGTCATTCCCCGGGTTTCGTCCGCAATTTCCATCGCCAGCGAAAGTGGAGTTGGCCAATTCGGGTCAAGAGTTGCCTCCACTTCACCCGGGCAAAAATACAATTGCGCGTGGTGTTTGGCGGCAAGATGCCTCATGCGTTCGTTTTCCCGCAGGCATGTCATGTACAACGTCTTGACGCCCCGGTTTCGGGCAAAGGCAATCACACGCTCGA
This sequence comes from uncultured Alphaproteobacteria bacterium, assembly GCA_963765555.1. Lineage (GTDB taxonomy): Bacteria > Pseudomonadota > Alphaproteobacteria > Rhodobacterales > Rhodobacteraceae > JL08. The sequence goes on along the minus strand of CAVXWX010000012.1, from coordinate 315,904 downwards.
ACAAGGCATCGCCGATGCCACCATTCTGCCAATCCGGTTCAACCGAAAAAGCAGCTTCGGCCATTGCGGGCCAAGAGCGGTAGAGGCCGCGCAATTCTGCAATCGCCCGCAGGGTGCCGTTGATAAAGGCACCACACACGATGCTGTCGTAGCGCAGAATACGGCTCGCATATGCCTTGACGCTTTCATCATTGATGGCACCCCCAAAGCGGACGCGGCGCGTTTCGGCGTCAAGCCGCAAAAGGTGGTTGCTGATCGCCTCTTGGTCAACGGCCCAAAGTCGGCGAATAAGCAGATCTTGCGCAGTATCAGGGATCATGTGTCAGTCTCCTGACCGTTAAAATAGCGGTGCTCTCTGATAAAAACAGATTTGCATGACAAATTATTCTGCACTGCAGAATTTTTGCGCGCTTTCCTTAAAGGAAGACGTGTTTTTGATCACGCAAGGTTTCCAAACGCGGGCAAAGACCCGTCAGGACGTCAAGAATGCGCTGCGGTTGCAAGCTCCATTCCACCCTGTCCCCTTGCGAGCGGGGCCAAGCGGCGCTACCTCGGGATTGAAACCGGTAAAGGCAGATTATGACCCAATCATTGGAGCAACTGACGAACGACCTGTTACAGGCGGCGCAAAAGGCAGGTGCAGACAGCGCCGATGCGATGGCGGTGCAAGGCACAAGCGTGTCAATCGACGTGCGCGCGGGGCGGCTTGAACAGGCCGAGCGATCCGAAGGCATCGATATCGGGCTGCGGGTTCTGGTGGGCCAACGACAGGCCAACGTGTCTGCATCCGATACGCGGCCGCAAACCCTGACGGAAATGGCGCAACGCGCCGTTGCAATGGCGCGCGAGGCCCCGGAAGACCCTTATATCGGGCTGGCGGACCCTGCAGACCTGGCACGCGACTGGGATATTGCAGCGTTGGAACTGGCTGATCCTGACGGCTGAACCCGATCCGGCGGCATTGCAACAGGACGCCGAACGCGCCGAAGCGGCAGCGCTGGCTGTCGACGGGATTACGCAAGTCCAATCCGCTACCGCCGCCTATGGCGCACGTCAGGTGCATCTGGCGGCGACAAACGGGTTTTCCGGTGGGTATAGCCGCACAGATCGCGCAATGTCCTGCGTTGCCATTGCCGGAACCGGAACGGGCATGGAGCGGGACTATGATGGTGACAGCCGCCTGTTCCAGTCAGATTTGCGAAGCCCCGAAGATATTGGCGAAACCGCCGGACTGCGCGCGCTGGCCCGGATTGGTGCGGTACAACCCCCGACCGGCAGCTATCCGGTGCTGTTTGACGAACGTATTTCATCATCTTTGATCGGCCATCTTCTGTCAGCAATTAACGGGATGGCCATTTCCCGTGGTGCATCCTGGCTGCGCGATGGGTTGGGCCAAAGCGTTTTGCCTGCGCATCTTTCGCTGGTCGAAAACCCGCATCGCGTCCGCACATCCGGATCGCGCCCGTTTGATGCCGAAGGTCTGGCAACGCAGACCGCGCAACATCATCGAAAACGGCGTTTTGACCGGCTGGACACTTGATCTGGCAACGGCGCGCAAACTGGGCATGGCATCCACGGCCAACGCCGCGCGCGGCACATCCGGCCCGCCTTCTCCGTCAAACTGGAACATCTCGCTGACCCAAGGTACGCAAAGCAAGGAAGACCTGATCCGCGATATGGGCACCGGATTGCTGGTGACATCCATGATCGGGTCAACGATCAACCCCAACACGGGTGATTATTCGCGCGGGGCGGCAGGGCTCTGGATCGAAAACGGACAGATCAGCCATCCGGTCAATGAATGCACCATAGCCGGAAATCTGCGCGATATGCTGGCCCGTCTGATCCCCGCGAACGATGCGCGCACGCATCTTAGCCGTGTGGTGCCGTCTGTTCTGGTAGAAGGGATGACCCTTGCCGGAAAATGATCTGACGCTGTTGATCGATGCGGCACGGGCCGCAGGGGATATTGCGACAAAATTCACCGGCGCGGATGCCGTCAGATGGGACAAGCCCGATGGCGCCGGCCCTGTGACCGAGGCCGATCTGGCGGTGAATGATATGCTGGAACGCACATTGCGCCCCGCGCGGCCCGACTATGGCTGGTTGTCGGAAGAAACCGAAGACACCACCGCGCGTTTGGACAAAGAGACCGGTATTCATCATAGACCCGATCGATGGCACGCGCAGTTTTGTCGAAGGATCGCGCACTTGGGCGCATGCCCTTGCAATTGCGCATAAGGGCGTTGTTACGGCAGCGGTTATATACCTGCCTTTGCGCGACAAACTTTATAGTGCGGCGCAGGGGCAAGGGGCGTTTCTGAACGGCCTGCCCATTCGCGCGACGGACACGGCCGATCTGGCTGGCGCGCAGGTTCTGGCCGCGCGTCCCAATCTTTCCGAAGTTCACTGGCCGCTTGGTGTTCCGCAAATCACACGCGCCTATCGCCCGTCGCTGGCCTATCGGCTGGCATTGGTGGCCGAAGGGCGGTTCGATGCCATGCTGACCCTGCGCGACAGCTGGGAATGGGATATCGCCGCCGGTCATCTGATTCTGAACGAGGCAGGGGCCATTTGTACCGACAAGACCGGCGCGCAATTGCTGTTCAATAACGCGCGCCCGATGTTGAATGGCGTTGTGTCCGGCGGTTTCGCTGTTCACAGCCAGATCATGACAGCACTGGGGCATGCGCCCCGCCCTGCAGCTTGACGCGACAGGCCAATTCCGTAGGTTGGCGCACAATCGAAACACTGTAACCAAAGGGACACGCGATATGACCCAACGCCTGCATCTTGTCTTTGGAGGCGAGTTGGTCGATCCAACCCGCAATACGTTCAAAGACGTCGACGACATCCATATTGTCGGCATCTTCCCCGATTACGACAGCGCCTATAATGCGTGGAAATCCGAAGCGCAGCGCACAGTCGACAATGCACATATGCGTTATTTCATCGCGCATCTGCACCGCTTGCGCGATGAAGAGGCCGAAGCGTCTTCGACCGAAGAACTGGAATAATGGCCGGATGGCGCGATCACTCAGCCTTGCGGCCTATCGCGCATATGTAAAGCGTGGGCCCGTTCCCGACTACACACCCGTCAGGCCACGCCCCAAGGGGGAACTTGTCTGGGCGCACGCCACCAGCCCCACGCGTCTTGTTGCGCTTGTCGATCTGACAGGTCGCTTGGCTGCGCAACGTGGCGCGATCACGATATTGATCACATATGATCCGGCGCTGGTCAGCCAGAAACGGATCGACAAACTGACGATTTCCCAAAAAGAAATCATCACCGAAGCTTTGCCTGCGGATCATCCCGCAACTGTGGCGCGATTTCTGGATCATTGGGCCCCTGATGTCTGCCTTTGGACCGGGGGTTTTTTGCGGCCCAACATGGTGTTGAATGCGGCTGATCGCAAAGTGCCGCTGTTTCTGATCGATGCCAGCGAAAACGGCTTTGACAGCCGCAAGGAACGCTGGTTTCCCGAAGTGACACGACAGCTTTTGAAATGTTTTTCCGTAATCATGGCGCAATCGGATACGGCACGCCAAAGACTTTTGAAAATTGGATTGACCCCGAAATCGGTCGAGCTTACGCCCCTGCTTCGCCCCGGCGGTCAGGCGCTGCCCTGCAACATGGACGAACTGGATGATCTGGCAAACCAGTTGGCCGGACGCCCGATCTGGCTGGCCGCCGATGTGCAGCCCGACGAAGTTGATCTGGTTCTTCAGGCGCACCGCACCGCCGCCCGACTGGCGCACCGCCTGCTTCTGATACTGGTGTCGGCAACACCGAATGAAAAACTGGCCGATCGCGTTGCGTCTCAGGGCTTGCGCGTGTCGAACTGGGCGCATGGGAATGCGGCTGACGAATTGACACAAGTCCTTGTGGTGGATTCCCCCGACGATCTTGGCCTGTGGTACCGGCTTGCGCCATTGGCGTTTGTCGGCAGTTCTCTGGTGTCGGGATATGGCGGGCGTGATCCGTTTGTTGCTGCGGCACTTGGGTCAGCAATCCTGTACGGACCGAATGTGGGGGATCATCTGGATTCCTATTCCCGCCTTGCGTCGGCCGGTGCCGCACGTATCGTCAAGGATGCTGACGGGTTGGGAACGTCGGTGTTGCGTTTGATCGCGCCCGATCTTGCCGCGTCGATGGCACATGCCGGTTGGGAGATTGTATCGGAAGGTGCCGAACTGACCGACCGTGTGGTCGATCTGATGCAGGATGCGCTGGACGCGGAGACATCCCAATGACGCGCCCACCCGAATTCTGGTATTCGTCCGGCAGTTGGCAATCGGTCCTGCTTGCCCCGTTAGGGGCTGTTTATGCGCAGGCAACAGCGCGGCGGTTGGCCAAGGGCGTACCGAAAAAGATGGATGTACCGGTGATCTGTGTCGGCAATCTGAACGCGGGCGGCACCGGAAAAACACCAACCGTGATCGCCCTGATCGAACGGCTGCGTGATCGGGGCCATGTGGTGCATGTGGTGTCGCGCGGCTATGGCGGAACGCTAAAAGGGCCGGTTCAGGTCAATCCCGCCACCCACAAGGCGCATCAGGTCGGCGACGAACCGTTGTTGCTGGCCGCCTTCGCCGAAGTCTGGGTATCAGAAGACCGCGCAGCAGGGGCAGACCGTGCGGTTCAGGCCGGGGCCAGCATCGTGGTGCTGGATGACGGATTTCAGAACCCTGCGCTGGTCTACGATCTGGCGCTGGTGGTGGTGGATGCAGACAAAGGGTTCGGCAATGGAAAATGCCTGCCTGCAGGGCCGTTGCGCGAACCGGTTGAAACCGGACTGGCGCGCGCGGATGCGGTTATTTCGATCGGTTCGGATGAGTCGCAAACGCGGTTCAGACAACAGTGGGGGGCAAAAGTGACCGTGCCCCACATCACCGGCGCGCTGATCCCTTTGAACACCGGCATGCAATGGAATGATGGACGTTATCTGGCCTTTGCAGGGATCGGGCATCCGGAAAAGTTTTTTGCAACGCTGCGCCATCTGGGGGCCGACGTGGTCCACGGCGAAGCGCTGGATGATCATCAGGAATTGACCCCGACCCTGATGCGCCGGCTTGAAGCTGATGCGTTGCAACAGGGTGCGCAACTGGTGACGACGGAAAAAGATGCCGTCCGGTTACCGCCCGAGTTCCGCAGGCACGTGATCACCTTGCCCGTGCGACTGGTTCTGGACGACAGCGGCGCATTGGACACAATGCTGGCGCGCTTTCCCGCGCCCTGACGGCCAACACCCAATTAGGTGAAAAAAATATCATCGCACCCCCAAGGATTGACCAACCGCCTGCGTCCAACAAAGGTGATGCGAATGGATGCAAGCGACGATGACCTGGCCCTTGCGGCCGCAGGTGGCGATGGCGCCGCCTTTGCGGCGCTGTTGGCGCGGCGCTATGACGGTGTGTTCCGGCTGGCCTTTCGCCTGACCGGATCACAACATGAAGCGGAAGACCTGACGCAGGATATCTGCGCCGCCCTGCCTGCGAAACTGCGCGCCTTTCGCGGTGATGCAAAGCTGACCACTTGGTTGTATCGCGTTGTGGTCAACGCGGCCCATGACAGGCGGCGCAGACGTGCCACCCATGCGCGCGCGGCCGATGGGTGGGGTGATTGGGAACTGAACCGGCGCGGGGCCGATGCCGACACCGCCCAACAGATTGATTGGCTGACCACAGCAATGACCGCATTGCCAGACGATCTGCGCGACACGCTGGCGCTGGTGCTGGATGATATGACGCATCGCGATGCCGCCGCCGTTCTGGGCGTGTCCGAAGGTACGATCAGCTGGCGGATATCCGAAGCCAAGAAACACCTGCGCGCCCTGCGCGAACAAGAGGATCAGACATGAGCGATGATCTTGATGACCTGAAGGCGGCGATGGACGCCGCAACCCCGGCACCCGATGCCGCGACAAAAGCCGCGCATCTGGCGCTGGCACAGGAAAATTTTGCCCGCCTCCAAGGATCGGCGCATGCGACGCGTCCTATATCCAATCGCCCGTTTTCGGGCCTTTGGACAGGGATGAAAACCATGCTGGACAGAATGACATCGCGCGGCGCATTGACCGCGACAACCGCACTTGTGGCGATCGGATTCGTATTGCTGACACCGTTGGGGGATGATCTGTTGTCCCCCCTGCACCGGGCCTTGTCCCTGTGTCGCAAGCACCTGCTGGTGTAAACGATAGGTCTTTGGCGCAAAGGCAAAGGGCCGAGGCCGACAGCATCGCCCCCGCCGCAGCGCCCAAAGCGTTAAGCCGCGAACAGAAGGATAGCGACGGCGTCGCCGCCTTGACGCAAGCGCCGCAAGCTGAACTACATGCGTTTTCTGAAGAACAAGGCATGGTTCTTCTGGAGCAACCCGTCATACCTGAGGTGCAACCTGACACCGAAACCTTTGCCAATGCAGCCCCGAACCCGCTGCAGATTACAGCCGAGAACCCGGTTTCAACATTTTCGATTGATGTTGATACCGCGTCTTATGCGGTTGTGCGCAATGCGCTGATGAACGGGGCCTTGCCCGATCCGGATGCCGTGCGCGTTGAAGAAATGGTGAACTATTTTCCATACGATTACGCGGCGCCGACGGGGGATGCCCCGTTCCGGCCGACCGTGTCTGTTGCCCGGACACCGTGGAACCCCGATACACAACTGGTGCATATCGGCATTCAGGGCGTGCTGCCCGATGTGGCAGACCGCCCGCCGCTGAACCTTGTGTTCCTGATCGATACGTCAGGATCAATGAACCAGCCCAACAAACTGCCGTTGTTGAAGCAATCGTTCCGCCTGATGCTGGGACAGTTGCGCGCGCAGGATCAGGTTGCCATCGTCACCTATGCGGGCAGTGCAGGGCAGGTTCTGGCCCCGACAGACGCGTCCGACACCGGCACCATTCTGGCCGCGCTGGACCGTCTGGAAGCGGGCGGGTCAACGGCCGGACAGGCCGGATTGCAACAGGCCTATCTGGTTGCGGATGCTATGGCGCAAGACGGTGAAGTGACCCGTGTTGTGCTGGCCACCGACGGGGATTTCAACGTCGGGCTGTCTGATCCCGAAGCGTTAAAGACCTATATTGCGCAGCAACGCGACAGCGGCACGTATCTGAGCGTTCTTGGGTTCGGACGCGGCAATCTGGATGATGCAACGATGCAGGCGCTGGCGCAGAACGGCAACGGGCAGGCGGCGTATATCGATACGTTGAGCGAGGCGCAGAAGGTTCTGGTGGACCAGTTGACCGGCGCGTTGTTCCCGATTGCCAATGACGTGAAAATTCAAGTTGAATTCAATCCGGCCGAGATCGCCGAATACAGGCTGATCGGGTACGAAACACGTGCCTTGCGGCGCGAGGATTTCAATAATGATGCGGTCGATGCAGGCGATATTGGCGCAGGTCATTCTGTGACGGCATTATACGAAGTAACGCCGGTTGGATCCCCTGCACAGCTAAGTGAGCCGTTGCGCTATGGCACATCGGCACCGGCTTCAGACAGCGGCGAACTGGGGTTCCTGCGTATCCGCTACAAATTGCCCGGCGCGGATGACAGCCAATTGATCGAAACCCCGATTACCACAGACGGACCGGCCATCCCCGACACCGGCTTTGCCATGGCGATTGCGGGGTTCGGACAATTGCTGCGCGGCAGTGATTATCTGCAAGGCTGGACCTATGGCGATGCCATCGCATTGGCCAATGCCAACAAAGGGGCGGATGAATTCGGGTATCGCAGCGAAGCTGTCCGCCTGATGCGGCTGGCCCAAAGCCTGAGCGGGGAATAACAAACGAAAAACACCCGGTCGCAGAAACGACCGGGTGTCCGAGGGTAAGACCTTGGGGTCAGGTCTTAGTTGACGGCTTTCGCGTCAACCACGTCAGCCTCGACCGCCTTGGTCGAAGCAATTTCAATGCGGCGCGGCTTAAGCGCTTCGGGCACTTCGCGCTGCAGATCGATATGCAACATGCCGTCCACGTGGGATGCGCCTGTCACCCTTACATGATCGGCCAGATGGAACCGGCGTTCAAAGGCGCGTGTGGCGATCCCGCGATGCAGGTATGTCTTGTCTTCGCCGCTGTCCGCCTTGTTTGCGGTCACGATCAACGCGTTTTCCTTCACTTCAACGCCCAGATCGGCATCTGAAAATCCCGCAACGGCGATCGAAATGCGATACGCATCATCGGCGGTTTTTTCGATGTTGTAAGGTGGATAGCTGGGTTGTGGTGCTTCTTTGGTCATCACGCGATCCATCAGATCGGCGATCTGGTCAAAACCGATGCTGGCACGGTGCAGCGGGGCAAAATCATAACTTCTCATGTGTCGTCATCCTCTTTCTGAGCGAGTACGAATTGAATTTGACCTTCCCATTCGGGACAGGCCGGTTGGCGTGAAAGCCCGGTATCGGCACTTTCACTTTCTTAATTTGGGAATTCGCTGTTTCGCTTTCAAGGGTTTCAGGGTTTGACGAATTTGGCCCCTGTGCCACTGCGGTTGTCGCCCACGGTCACGCGGCGCACATTTGCTGTTGGGCGCTGTTGTTGCGCCCGCATATCCCGTTTCAACCGGTCAACAACGGCGGGCAGCGACATGCCAACCGCCAATTTCGTGCCGTTTATGATCGTCATGCCCGACACCACCGAAACGATGCGCCCACGGTTGCCAGTACGCGCGAAAACCGGCGCGCCGGACGATCCGAAGGTGACATTGCAATCAAAAGCCATCACATCATCGTAATTGCCAACCATCCTGCATTCACGTTGCCGCGACAGCGCTTCGGCCCGGCCCTGGCCGTAAGACACAACGCTGACGGTTGATCCGGGCACTGCGCCCTTATGCAAGACAAACGGGTTTGCCTGTGTGGTTGTGATTGGATCGCGCAAACGCAGCAGCGCCACATCATAGCGCACATTTTCACCGTTAAATGCACCTTCCGGGTCATAACCCGAATGCGCCGCAATCTGGGCCACAACACGTTCCGCAATTGCCGTGCCATCGCGCAAACCTGCCCTGAACATCAACTGATCGGCCTGAACCAATGCTTTGGTTTCTGGATGGTACACACAATGCGCCGCAGTCAGCACAAGATCGGAAGCGATCAGGGTGCCGGTGCAAAATCCGGCCCCCGCCATGTCAATCCGGCCAACCGCTTCCCATCCCAGCAGATCTTCGCGATCGCTTAGTCGGGCCAATCCACTGGTCTGGGCCATCGCCAGACTGGCAATCATGCTGCACACCAGTGCAGACAGGACCATCCGAAGAGCCCATCATGGCTTGACGAACTTGGCACCCGTTTCATTTCTGGTGCCACCGACAGATACGCGCTTTACGACCGGCCCTGCCGGTTGAAACACGCCTTCTCCAGCGGCCAGCGCCGCCTTTAATTGTTCAAGGGGTTCAGTCAATGCAGTGCCCAGCGCAACCTTGGTGCCTTGCACTTCGGCTTTGGCCGACACGACCGATACGATGCGCGGGATACCTTGTTCAAAGGTAAAAATCGGCGCTCCGGAAGACCCGAAATCAACATTGCATGTCATCACAAGAACCCCCTCCTGTCGCGCCAGAACGCCACAGACCTCTTGCAGCGATGGGGCTTCGGACCGGTCCTTGGCGTAAGACACCACGCCAACGCGATCACCTTTTTGCGGGCGTGCGGCCGTGGCAAAAGGGGTCACTGTGGTATTGCGGATCGGGCGTTCCAGTTCCAGCAGGGCGATATCGTTACGCACCCTTATCGAAGACGCCGCATCGTCATACACATATTCGGGATGCACCACAGCGCGGCGCACTTTGCGGTAGGCCGAGGCCCGCCCGTTGCGCCAGCCTGCCAGAAATTCGACCGTTTCGTGATTGATGCGTTCCTTGGATGTCTTATCGAACAGGCAATGCGCGGCGGTCAGTACCAGATCGGGTGCGATCAACGCGCCGGTGCAAAACCCTGTGCCATCAATGTCCAACCGCCCGACGGCTTCCCATGCGCGGCCGTCATCCACCGAATCCAGGCTTCTCAGCCGTGCATCCTGCGCAAAAGCTGCGGTCGTCGTGACCAGCGCCATAAGTGAGATCGACATCCAACGCCGCACGCGCGTCTCCTTGTTCGTTCGCGTTTGAACTAAAGACGACTTAAGGCAAAATTAGGGCGTCCACCGGGTTTCTACCGCAAAACAGGGATCTGAGGCACGCGTTTTCCGCTCGCGTCCAAGGCGGGTGGCTTGGGGCCGCCCGTTGCCCAATCCAGCAATTCGACGGTATGGACAATCGGGATATCCGTCGCCCCACCGATCTGCATCATGCAACCGATGTTTCCAGCCGCAATAATGTCGGGGCTGCGGGCCTCCAATGTGCGCACTTTCCGTTCTTTCAGCTGTTTGGAAATCGCGGGCTGCATCAGGTTATAGGTGCCCGCCGAACCGCAGCACAAATGGCTGTCGGCAGGTTCCACCACGCCAAATCCGGCCTTGCGCAACAAATCCTTCGGAAAAGTCTTGATCTGCTGGCCGTGTTGCAGCGAACAGGCCGCGTGATAGGCCACGATCAGGCCCTTGTCATCGCCTTCGGGCAGATCCAGCTGCATCAGCAATTCGGACACATCCATCGCGATATCCGCAACCCGCGCGGCATCCTTGGCCAGCGCATGATGCCGGAACATGTGGCCGTAATCCTTGACGGTTGTGCCGCATCCGCTGGTGTTGACCACGATGGCATCCAGACCGTCACCATCCATCTCTGCCGCCCAGGCCGTGATGTTTTTTGCGGCCGTCGCATGGCTTTCATCGGTCTTGCCCATATGGTGGGTCAACGCGCCGCAACACCCCGCGCCTTTGGCAATCACCACGTCGCATCCCAGCCGTTTCAAAAGCCGGATCGTGGCATCGTTGATATCCGTGTTCAGCGCCTTTTGCGCACAGCCTGTCATCAGCGCCACACGTTTGCGGCGCGGCCCTTCGGATGCAAAGGTTTGCGGATCGTCATTGCCGGCTGACCGGCGGGATCACCTTGGGCGCCATTTCCAGCATCGCACGCAGCCGCGCATCAGGCATCAGGCGGGCAAAGGGCCGTCCGATCTTGGCCCCGAGCAGGGCAATCCGAAACCGCATCGGGTAAGGCAGAATACGCGCCAGTACCCAGCGCAGGGCGCGGTCGCTCAGCGGGCGTTTATAGGTGTTTTCAATGTATTCCCGCGCATGATCAACAAGATGCATGTAATGCACGCCCGACGGGCAGGTTGTCATACAGGCCAGACATGACAGGCAGCGATCAATATGCTTCACGGTCTTTGCATCCGGAACACGGTTGTTTTCCAGCATGTCCTTGATCAGGTAAATGCGGCCACGCGGGCTGTCCAACTCGTCGCCCAGAACCTGATAGGTCGGGCAGGTCGCGGTGCAAAATCCGCAATGCACACAGGTACGCAAAATCTCGTTTGACCGCGCAATCGCAGGATCGCTCAACTGTTCCGGTGTAAAGGTTGTCTGCATCCGCTCAGCCCTCTTGACGGGGTTGCATCAACCCGGTGTTCAGAATGTTCTTCGGGTCGAATTTGGCGCGCAAGCCCGCTGTGATTGCCTCGATCGGTGCCGGTTGCGGCTGGAACGGTCCAAGCCGCGCCTTTGTTTCGGCACTTGCCCGCACAAGGGTGGCATGGCCGTCATAGGCCCCCAGCCTGGCCCGCGCATCCGTGCCTTCGGGCGTCAGCGCCCAGATCAATCCACCGCCCCAGTCCAGCAGCGTATCGGTCGCGGACAGGGCCGCACTTAACCGTGGTCCATCGGACGGTGTGCACGAGATTCGCCAGACATCACCGTCAACGCCGTGAAACGGGGCAACGTCCCGGATTTCCGCCCACATCGCGGTTGTTTTTTCAGGGTCTGCCTCGACCCGCGCAGCACCATATCCCGACAGCAAGTCCACCAGCTTGCCCGACCGGTATTTGACAGATCCTTCAAAGCCCTCGATCCGGATCATCGTCACCGGTTTGTTTTCGGGTCCACGCGGCAGATGCGCGGCACCCGACACTTCAAACGGCGATCCCAGCGCGTCGGACATGGCGCGCACCGCATCCGCGTCGCTCAGGCCGTCCAGCATGATGCAGGCGGCAACATCGGTGCGCGGCAGCACCTTCAGCGCCACCTCGCTTATCACGCCCAGCGTGCCGTAGGATCCGGTCATCAGTTTCACCAGATCATAGCCGGTGACGTTTTTCATCACCCGGCCCCCGTTTTTCAGGATCGTACCGGCCCCGTCCACAAACCGCACACCCAGCATGTAATCACGCGCCGCACCGGATTGTATCCGGCGCGGACCGCTTACATTGGCTGCAATCACACCCCCGATGGTCGGTTCGCCGTCTGTGCCCAGCAGGGCGCGATGGTCCATCGGTTCGAACGGCAGGCGCTGGTTTTCCTGTTCCAGTGCCGCCTCGATCTCGCTCATCGGGGTTCCGGCCTTGGCCACAATGGTCAACGCCCCCGGTTCATAAAGTTCGATCCCCGACAGGCCGGACACGGACAACGGGGTGCCCTCGACAGAACAGCCCCTTGTGCCACCACCACTAATAGCCAGCGGCGCATCCGCAGTCGCGATCATCTCGGCCAATTCGGCCTCTGTTTTAGGGGTCATTGTTTCATCTTTTCTGAAATACTTTTGGGGTCCGGGGGCAACGCCCCCGTTTATTCGGCGGCCATCGCAGGTTCGCGCCGCGGCGCAGAGACGGCCAGCGGGAACACCTTGGCAGGGTTCAGCAGCCAAGCGGGATCAAACACATCCTTGATCGCCATCTGCACTTCCAGATCGGCGGCATCATATTGATCCAGCATCAGATCGCGTTTTTCGATGCCAACACCGTGTTCGCCGGTCAGACACCCACCCACTTCCACGCACAGGCGCAAGACGTCCGCGCCCATTGCTTCGCACAGCTCCAGATCGCCGGGTTTGTTGGCATCAAACAGGATCAGCGGGTGCATGTTGCCGTCGCCCGCATGAAACACGTTGCCCACTTGCAGACCGTATTGTGCGCCCAATTCGCCGATCCGGCGCAGAACATAAGGCAGCGCCGACACGGGGATCGTACCGTCCAGACACATGTAATCGTTGATCTGGCCGATGGCACCAAAGGCAGATTTGCGACCCAGCCAGATTTTCGCGCTTTCCTCGGGCGATTTGCTTTCGCGCAGTTCCACCGGATTGTGATTGCGCGCAATCTGCATGATGACGCCCAGTTGCTCGTCAATTTCTTGCGGTGCGCCTTCGACTTCGACGATCAGCAGCGCTTCGCAATCCGGGTATCCGGCCTTGGCGAATTTGTCGGTCACTTCGATACACAACCGGTCCATATATTCGATCGCAACCGGCAAAACGCCGGCCTTGATAATGTCTGACACGCAGGCCCCCGCAACCTCGGCGCTGTCAAAGCCCATCAGAACCGGGCGCGCACCTTCGGGCTTGGGCAGGATACGCAAAGTGGCTTCTGTCACGACGCCAAGTTGCCCTTCGGATCCGCAGATCACACCCAACAGGTCAAGCCCGCCGGAATCCATATGGCTACCACCCAGATCGACAATACTGCCATCCATCAGCACCATTTTGACGCCCATCAGATTATTGGTCGTCACCCCGTATTTCAGGCAATGCGCCCCGCCACTGTTCATCGCGATGTTGCCCGCGATGGCGCAGGCCAATTGGCTGGAAGGATCGGGCGCATAGAAAAACCCGTTTTCCTCGACCGCGCCGGTCACGCTCAGATTGGTGCGGCCGGTCTGAACGCGGATCACACGGTTGGCATAATCGGTTTCGATCACGTCGTTCATGCGCGCAACGCCCAGAATAACGCTGTCCGCTGTGGGCATCGCGCCCCCCGCCAGCGATGTGCCGGACCCGCGCGGCACCACTGGCACGCCTTCCTGATGGCAGATGCGCAGCACATCCGAAACTTCCTGCGTACTGGCGGGCAATACCGCCAGAAGTGGCGGACATTTATAGGCGGTCAGCGCATCACATTCATAGGCTTTGGTTTCTGCGGGATCATCAATCACGGCGTCTCGCGGCAACACTTCGCTTAACCGTTCCACCAGCCGCGCCTTGCGGGCCAGAATGGCGGGGTTGGGTATTGGCATTTCCATGGCTGATCTCCCTTTGGTAAGAAAATATAACCAATTTGAGCATCTGGCAAGTTTTATCATAGCACCTTATGGTTTCTATATGACATGGACTGACCGTTTCGCCCTTTTTTCGACGCTTGATGTGGTTGCGCTGGCCCTGCTTTTTGTTGTCTGGGCGGCGATCGACTGGATGATCGAGCATCCCTCCGCGCGCCGCCCGTCGGTTTCGACCCTGATGGCCGGATTCCGGCGGGAATGGATGGTGCAGATGGTCGGGCGCGATCCGCGCATTTTCGATGCCCAGATCGTCGCGAGCATGCGTCAGGGTACATCATTTTTTGCATCGACCTGTATGATCGCAATTGGTGGTGGTCTGGCGCTGATCGGCAATGCGGAACGCGTCGCCGGGCTGGCCAACGATCTGACCCTTGAAACCGACCCGACCTTTGTTTGGGAGATCAAGTTGCTGGTAATGCTGCTTTTTGTCACCAACTCGTTTCTGAAATTCGTGTGGTCGCACCGGCTGTTCGGCTATTGCTCGGTCTTGATTGCGGCGGTGCCGAATGATCCGAAGGACCCCGATGCCTTTGCCCGCGCCTCTCAAGCCGCCGAAATCAGCATCACCGCGGCGCGTGGCTTTAACAAAGGGCTTCGGTCGATCTATTTCGGGTTGGCCAGTGCCGCGTGGTTGCTGGGGGCGATCCCGTTGATGGTTGCTGTCGTGCTGACCTTTCTGGTGCTGTGGCGGCGCGAATTCGCCTCCCGATCGCGCAGTATTCTGCTGGCAAACACAACCCGCACACAGACGTGAGTGTACGCAGGCCCAGAACCTGCTAGAACCGCGTCATGAAACGCGCTTTGATACCAATTCTGATGATGCTGGGCACTTCCGCGATGGCGGACCCGACCACGATTCAGGCCGTTACCGCCACCCAAACGGGTGGCGCATGGCGATTCGATGTGACTGTGAAACATCCCGATACGGGATGGGATCACTATACCGATGCATGGCGCATTCTGGATATGAACGGGGCCGAGCTGGGAATGCGCGTTTTGCACCACCCACATGTCGACGAACAGCCCTTTACCCGGTCGCTGTCCGGTGTGGTGATACCCGACGGGGTCAATCAGGTTCAGATACAGGCGCGATGCTCGGTCGATGGCTGGTCGGGCAACACCAAAACCGTCAGATTGCCCTGACGGTTATTCACGGTGATACGGCCCGCCCGACAGGATGGATGCCGCGCGATAAAGCTGTTCAGCCAGCATCACACGCACCAGCATATGCGGCCAAACCATTTTGCCAAAAGACAGGCTGAAACCGGCGTCCTTGCGCAACTCCGGGTCAATCCCGTCTGCACCGCCAATGACAAAGGTCAGATCGCTGCGTCCCCCATCGCGCCACTGGCCCAGTTTTGCGGCGAAATCGGGGGATGACATCACTGTTCCGCGTTCATCCAGTGTGCATATCAATGCACCGGCCGGGATCGCGCGGCGCAGCAGCGTTGCTTCGCCCTGCATACCGCCGCCTTTGCGGTCGTCCACCTCGATCACCGCAGCAGGGCCCAGCGCCAATGCGCGGCCGGTGCGGTCAAATCGGGTCAGGTAGTCATCAATCAGGGCGCGTTCGGGTCCTGTGCGCAGCCGCCCGACTGCGCAAATCTGCACCCGCATCTGATCAGCTTAGTTGGTGGACGCGGCGGCGGTGGCCGGCATCCACATTTTTTCCAGCTGATAGAATTCCCGAACTTCGGGGCGGAACACATGCACGATCACATCGCCCGTATCGATCAACACCCAATCACCGATGTCTTTGCCTTCGATCTTGCTCAGCCGGCCGAATTCCTGCTTGAGAGAATTCACCAGCTTTTCGGCGATGGACGACACCTGACGGGTCGAACGACCGGAACAAATAACCATAAAGTCGCCAATGGCCGTTTTCCCGCGCAGGTCAATCTGCACGATATCTTCGGCCTTGTCGTCTTCAAGTAAGGTTAGGATGCGCGCCAGCAGTTCTTCACTACTTGGCTGGGCTTGGGCGGCCATCAAAGGGGCCTGTGTATTCGCGGCTGCGGCCGCGTCTGCGTAGGTTGACAGGACATTGTCCTCCTTAGAACGCGCCGACAGACCCCCGGCGCTGGGGATAACAGTAACGTAGCAAGCCGATCATGACATTTCAATGAAGCAGTGGTGTATCGCCCGCGCAATGACGTGACGATTGTCGCAAATTTACAGCTTTGCACTCAGCACGTTTCGTAAGCCTTTAGCCATAACGCATCCAGTTTTGCCAGTGCCGCAGCGCTGAACCGGTCAAAATCTTCCCAGTACCGGCCCGACGGCACAAAATAGCCCAAGCTGCTTTCACACGCTTCGGCCTGATCTATCAGAGCCTGATCCAGCGCCACAGTCGGCGCACCACACAGCGCCTCCAAATCAGAAAGAGAAGCGCGCGGAAACAGCAAATTGGATGTGTCACGCGACAGGTTCACGCAATGGCAACCTGTTTGCGCGGCCTTCAGCGCAAGACGTGCGGATTTGGACGGCAGATGTTGCAAGGTCACATCCGCGCGTAACGGATCGGCGGTGCCGGTGCCGTAAAAATGGGTTGGGCCTCTGCGTGGATACACCATGTCACACCCTAAAAACGCCAGAACCTTGGGGGCAAGCGTGTGCAGGGCCCAATAGGCGGCGGTAAATGCCATGGTCCCGCCTGCGTAGACAAAGCCGCCCAACGCATTCTGGGCTGCGACATAGGTGTCGGCTGTGACGATCTTTTGCGCCGGTTGCAGGGTGTCAGGCCTGCGTGCTGGCGGGAAATCTTCGGGATGGATCAGGAAATCCCAATCGGGCCGGATTTGCCACGCGTTGTTGATGGCAACGATCCGGTCAAAGTGACGGTTTTGGGCCGTGGCACCCCATTGACCGGCCTGAACTGCGTTCGGGCCACTGCCCAAGATCAGAACGATGTTGTTTTGCATTGTATATCCGCCGCTATCAGACGCGACGAATTAGGGCCGCCCGGGCGTGAAGCAAGGATTAATCCAGGGCTTTGGCCGCAGCTTTTTCATCATCGCCCAGCATGCGCACCTCGCGCTGGGGGAACGGGATCGAGATGTTATGGGCCTGAAACGCATCCCAAAGCGACAAATACACATTGCCACGCACGTTGGTCAGGCCCGATGTCGGATCGCTGATCCAGAACCGCAGGATGTAATCCACGCTGCTGTCACCAAAGCCGACAATATGGCACACAGGCTTGTTCGGAGAACTTAGCACGCGCTGCACGTTCGCGGCTGCCTCGATCGCGATCTTGCGCACCTCGTGCGGATCACAGCCGTAAGACGTGCCGAAATAGATATCCAGCCGGACGAATTCATTGGAATGGGACCAGTTGACCACCTGCCCCGTGATCAGGTCTTCGTTCGGGATCAGATATTCGCGCCCGTCACGGGTCACGACCGAAACGTAGCGCGCACCCAGCGAATTGATCCAGCCAAAGGTTTCACCCAAGGATATCACATCGCCCGGTTTAATCGACTTATCCAGCAGGATGATGACGCCCGACACAAGGTTGGACACCACCTTTTGCAGGCCGAAACCGATACCAACACCGATCGCACCGGACAACACGGCCAGCCCTGTCAGATCAAAGCCGACCGCTTCGATCGCGGCGAAAAAGGCAAGGCCATACAACGCGGCCTGAATGGCCTTGATGCCCAAGACCTGCATTGAGGGTGAAATATCTTCGTTCCGGCGGATTGACCCCGCGATCAGGTTGGACACAAGCCGCGCCGCCGTAAACAGCGCACCGACAATGACCAGGGCACTGATCAGCGTCAGAACAGACAATCGGAAATTGCCGAATTCTATGGCGATGCTGTCCAGAAATGCGACAACTTCGTCAATCAGGGTCAGGTAATGAAGCGTGGCGTAAACCCAAAGGCCCCAGATCAACAAACGCCGCAACGAACGATTGCGCACAACGCGGGCGGCGAACGCAATGAACAGCCAGACCGTAACCAGGGTAGCAACAAGGCCAACCATATAACTGCGCGATGGCCAGGTCAGTTGCTGCATGGTCAAATAGACAATCCATGCGCCAATGGCGAAATAGATCAGCACCAAACGCCGCCGGATCTGGACCAGTGTGCGCAAACGCCATTTGGGCCAGCCTTCACGGCTGCGCGCCCAGTTTTCGACCATGGGTTCGGTGGCGATCCTGAGCAGGTAGGCCAACACAAATAAACCAACAATGATCAGGAGCTGGTTTTGACGCCATCCCGGCGTGATTAAACCTTGGAAAAAGGTAACAATATCAATCCAGACAGGCATGAACACCTGACTGATATCCATCGGAACATCAAGCTGTGGGGTAACAGGTGTGCTTTGCGGATCCATGCCCTTGCCTTTTTATAGCAGGTTGGCACGGTCGGGGCCTTGCGATCAAGCCATTCACAGGCCCGAGACGGAAAAGGTTCAGCCCGAAATGTGCAACAGATCAGCAATCTGGTGGATCACGCCAGCACCTGTTTGCGCCGCGTCCGGGGATTCATCCTGAAATAGCGGTGCTTGCGCCTGCGCTGCAAAGGCAAGGCCGACCAAAAGGCCGATCAGGCCCAATTGGATTGTTTTGAACATCTCTTGCTTCCTGCTCTTGCTTGAATTGCTCTATTTGGCACGCATTGCGAAGAAAACAAGGGGCACGCGGCCCTTGATAGAATGCGGCGACGGATGTATCTGGACATCATGACACTGGTTTTCGATCTGGATGACCGCGCACGCCTGCGCGAACGCTTTTTCGGGGCAACCCGCACGGTTTGGGCGCGGGCCTGAGCGCGCATCGTTTCGACACCACCCTTACATGATTTGATACGGGAGAGGACCCATGTCCCCCAAGACACTTTACGATAAAATCTGGGATGCCCATCTGGCCCACGAAGCCGATGACGGCACCTGTCTGCTGTATATTGACCGTCATCTGGTTCACGAAGTGACCAGTCCGCAAGCCTTTGAAGGGCTGCGTATGGCGGGGCGCACCGTGCGCGCACCGGAAAAAACCATTGCGGTGCCGGATCACAACGTGCCCACAACGCTGGATCGTGCCAAGGGTATTGAAAACCCCGAAAGCAAAATTCAGGTTGAGGCGCTGGACAAGAACGCCAAGGATTTCGGAATTCACTACTATCCGGTTTCCGATGTCCGGCAGGGTATTGTGCATATCGTCGGACCGGAACAGGGATGGACGTTGCCCGGCATGACAGTGGTGTGCGGAGACAGCCACACCGCGACACATGGTGCGTTTGGCGCGCTGGCCCATGGCATCGGTACATCCGAGGTTGAACATGTTCTGGCCACGCAAACGCTGATCCAGAAGAAATCGAAGAACATGAAGGTCGAAATCACCGGAAAATTACGCCCCGGTGTCACGGCCAAGGACATTACAATGGCGGTGATCGGGGCCACAGGCACCGCAGGCGGCACAGGGTATGTCATCGAATATTGCGGCGAAGCGATCCGCGATCTGAGCATGGAAGGCCGTATGACGGTTTGCAACATGGCGATCGAAGGCGGCGCGCGCGCCGGTCTGATCGCACCGGATCAAAAGACGTTTGATTACTGCATGGGCCGCCCGCACGCCCCGAAAGGCGCCCAGTGGGAAGCCGCGCTGGCGTGGTGGAAAACCCTGTATTCCGACGATGACGCCCAGTGGGACAAGGTTTTGACCATCAAGGGCGAAGACATTGCGCCTTTGGTCACGTGGGGCACATCGCCCGAAGACGTATTGCCCATTACCGCATCCGTGCCGTCCCCGTCCGATTTCAAAGGCGGCAAGGTGGGTGCCGTCGAACGGTCGTTGGAATATATGGGCCTGACAGCCGGAACACCCCTGTCCGAGGTTGCGATCGATACCGTGTTTATCGGATCGTGCACCAATGGCCGCATCGAAGACCTGCGCGCCGCTGCTGCGATTTTGAAGGGAAAGAAAATCAAGGACGGCTTGCGGGCCATGGTTGTACCCGGATCGGGGCTTGTGCGCGCCCAAGCCGAAGAGGAAGGGCTGGCCGATATCTTTAAAGAGGCCGGATTTGAATGGCGTCTTGCGGGATGTTCCATGTGTCTGGCGATGAACCCGGATCAACTGTCACCCGGGGAACGCTGCGCCGCAACGTCGAACCGCAATTTCGAAGGCCGTCAGGGGCGCGGAGGGCGCACACACCTGATGTCACCCGCGATGGCCGCAGCTGCCGCCATCACAGGACGGCTGACAGATGTGCGGGACATGATGTAATGATTCAGAATGAAAACATTCAAAAAGGAACGACGCGATGAAAATTTGGGTTAAGTGGCTGATCCTTGGGATCATTTCAGTTGCCTTTGGTATTTTTGTGTTGGCCAATCCTGTGGCTGCATCAATCGCCGTGACCACGTTGGCAGGGATCATGTTCGTTGTCTCTGGTGGTTTTCAAGTGTGGGCCGGCCTGTCCGAAGAAGGGACGATGGCCAAGGTTCTGGGCATCGCGCTTGGCGTGCTGATGGTGCTGTTGGGCGGATCGCTTTTGTTCCATCCCTTGCAAGGCGTTATTTCGCTGGCCCTGCTTGTCGGTATCCTGTTCGGGGCAAGCGGTGTTTCGCGTCTGATTACTGCATTCCAGATGCGTGAAACGCCGTTCTTCTGGTTAATGCTGATTTCCGGTGGAATTTCTATCCTGCTGGCTGGATATGTGTTCGCCAATTTCTCGGCACTGGCGCTAAGCCTTTTGGGCATTCTGCTGGGGATCGAGCTTTTGATGAACGGCGCCAGCCTGATCGCGCTTGCATTCTTCTTGCGCACGGCCAAAGGCGCGGTACGGGACAAGCTGGAACAGCGGTTCACCAAGTAACCCTTAAAGGGGGGTGAGGTTCGCCCGCCCCCCGACGGAGACAAGTTAATGGACAAATTTACCACCCTGACGGGCATTGCCGCGCCAATGCCGCTGATCAATATCGACACAGATATGATCATCCCGAAACAGTTTCTGAAAACCATCAAACGCTCTGGCCTTGGTGTGAACCTGTTTGACGAAATGCGCTATGACGATAATGGCGCCGAGATCGCAGATTTTGTGCTGAACAAGCCGCAATACCGCGAGGCAGAGATTCTGGTCGCGGGCGACAATTTCGGCTGCGGGTCTTCGCGCGAGCATGCCCCGTGGGCGATCAAGGATTTCGGCATCCGCTGTGTCATTGCACCCAGCTTTGCAGATATCTTTTACAACAACTGCTTCAAGAACGGGATCTTGCCCATCGCCTTGCCGCAAGAGCAGGTTGATGTGCTGATGAAAGACGCCGAAAAAGGCGCGAACGCACGGATGGACATTGATCTGCAAGCGCAGACTGTCACCACATCTGACGGCGACGTCTTCCATTTCGAGGTGGATGCCTTCAAGAAACATTGCCTGATGGAAGGTCTGGACGACATCGGCCTGACATTGGCCAAAGCCACCGCAATCGACACGTTCGAGGCACAGGCCAAAGCCCAGCGTCCCTGGGTCTAGAATCGTTCGGGCCGCTGAACATCATCAAAAAGCGGCCCGGCCCCCTATTTATTCAGATATCCGAACAATTCTTGTGTGTGGTTTCGCCCCAACCACAAGATGTGGTCTATCGCCTTATTTTTGCACCATTAATGATGCAAAGTCGCACCAGTTCCTCCCTGAATTCGCCGTAAATATTATGTCTTTTTAACCACGACTTGAGGACTGTGGCGAAAGAAGGCAAAAATTGGGCAAAAATGAGGCAAGCCGCCACAATTGGCGCAATCAAGGTGGAAACGAGGTGCAAAAAAGCACTCGGCCTTTCCAGTTTGAGGGGTTCGGACAGTGATAGCACGACTGACAGGCGCAATTATGCGCGCGGTACTTGTTGCATTGGTGATTGCAACACCTGCGCTGATGTTGCCGTATGTTGCCGCCGACGCAACCCAGATGATTGCCTTGTTCGCAATTCTGGCCGCTGGGCTAACTTTCGTCGAATACAATTCAACTTTTCCCAGCATCGTCGAATTCCGCGATGCGCCGCCGTTTAACCGGCTGCGGTTTGTCACCCTGTTTGTGACCGTGTTCTGCCTGACTGTCATTGCCAAAGGCAAAACAGACCCGACAGCGATGACAAATGCGCTGACATCCATCGGCACAATTCTGGGCAATGCAATTGATTTCCCCTATTCGCCGGTTCGTCTGGTTGTTCTGATGCTTCCGTCTGACGCGCCCGAAGCGGTTATTGCATCGGTGCGCACCGCCGCCGGTCTCGCTTATCTGATCTCGCTGATCGCGATGACCCTGTTTCTGGTGCTGGTTCGTATCCTTGGCTGGCCCGCACGCAACGGCGCGTTCAACGTCTGGATCAACCTTCCGCTGTTCGACCCCACCGCCGGTGGCGACGTTCTGCAGCGGTTGCAACGCGACAGCCGCGTCAACATCGCCCTTGGCTTTTTGCTGCCTTTCCTTATTCCTGCAGTGGTCAAGGCGGCCGCTGACCTGATTGATCCGATCACGCTGGAAAGCCCGCAAACCCTGATCTGGACAATGACCGCATGGGCCTTTCTTCCCGCAAGTATGATCATGCGCGGCATCGCAATGGGGCGCGTCGCCGAAATGATCCAGGAAAAACGCCGCCGCGCCTATGCGGATGCAGAAGATATGCAACCCGCCTGATCTTAGGTGCGGCCTGTGTTTTGGCCGCCACTTTGCCAACAAGCGCGGAAACGCTGCGGGTGGCCACCTTCAACACCGAGTTGGGCCGTGACGGGCCGGGGTTGCTGCTTCGCGATATTCTGCGGGGCGATGACCCGCAAATCACCGCTGCTGCACAGGTGATCGCGCATATCAACGCCGATATCATTGTGTTGCAGGGGATCGATTACGATCTGGATGCGCTGGCGCTGAATGCCTTGGCCGATGTCGTAACACAAGCAGGCGCGCCCTATCCCGTTCGTTTTTCGCTGCGATCCAATCGCGGACTGCAGACCGGTCTGGATATGGATGGCGATGGTGTCACAGGCGGCCCGGGCGACGCGCAGGGATTTGGTGCCTTTTCCGGTGCAGGTGGCATGGCGATCCTGTCGCGATTTCCGGTGCAGTTGAATGCAGTTCAGGATTATTCGGAACTCTTGTGGCGCACTCTGCCGGATGCGCTGTTGCCAGTGATGGACGGCACCCCGTTTCCCAGCACAGAGGCGCAAGCAGAGCAAAGGCTGTCATCCTCCGGGCATTGGGTTGTGCCATTCACGCTACCGGATGGTCAAACCCTGACCATTCTGGCATTTCACGCCGCCCCGCCGGTGTTTGACGGACCAGAAGACCGAAATGGACGCCGCAACCATGATGAAATCATATTTTGGCAGCATTATCTGAACGGCTCATATGGCCCGCCCCCGACAGCCCGTTTTGTTTTGATGGGCGATGCCAATCTGGACCCGCAAGACAGCGACGGCCGCCATGCCGCAATGCGCAAGATCCTAAGTGATCCCCGGCTCCAGGATCCCGAACCTGCCAGCGCGGGCGGGCGGGCACTGGCAAATGCGGATCAGTCCGGCGATCCTGCCTTTGATACCGCCGACTGGGACGATCCGGTTCCCGGAAACCTGCGTGTTGATTATGTTCTGCCTTCGTCTGATTGGACGGTCACGGATGCAGGCGTTTTCTGGCCCCTGCCTGCAGATGCGCTGGCGCAATCCGTGGCCACGGCCAGCCGCCACCGCATCGTCTGGGTTGATCTGGCCGCAGACTGACACGCGGCCCGCCGCCGTCGCAGCCGCAAACCCGACCGCGCCATTCTTGACCCTTTCACGGAACGGCGATAGGTCCGGCGGTGAACTCGGACAAGGACGCCAAACAGATGACAAACCCTTCCCTTCTTATCCTCGCCGGTGACGGTATCGGCCCCGAAGTCATGGCTCAGGTCGCCCGTATCATCGACTGGTATGGCAACAAGCGTGATCTGAAATTCGACGTCAGCGAAGATCTGGTGGGCGGGGCCGCGTATGACAAGCACGGCACGCCGCTGCACGACGATACAATGGCGCGCGCGCAAGAGGTGGATGCCGTTCTTTTGGGGGCCGTTGGCGGGCCAAAATACGATGTGCTGGATTTCAGCGTGAAACCGGAACGCGGCCTGCTGCGCCTGCGAAAGGAAATGGACCTGTTTTCCAACCTGCGCCCCGCCCAGTGCTTTGATGCGCTGGCCGATTTTTCATCGCTGAAACGCGATGTCGTGGCCGGTCTGGATATCATGATCGTGCGCGAACTGACATCGGGCGTCTATTTCGGGGAACCGCGCGGCATCTTCAAGGAAGGCAATGAACGCGTCGGCATCAATACACAGCGTTATACCGAATCCGAAATTGACCGCGTTGCGCGCTCGGCCTTTGAACTGGCGCGCCGCCGGTCGAACAAAGTGTGTTCGATGGAAAAGGCAAACGTGATGGAAAGCGGAATTCTGTGGCGTGATGTCGTCACCGAAGTACACGCCAAGGACTACAGCGATGTCGAGCTGAGCCATATGTATGCCGATGCCGGCGCAATGCAGTTGTGCCGCTGGCCCAAGCAATTCGATGTGATCCTGACGGACAATCTGTTCGGTGACATTCTGTCTGACACGGCCGCCATGTTGACCGGCAGCCTTGGCATGTTGCCCTCTGCCTCGCTCGGGGCACCGATGGCCAATGGACGGCCCAAAGCATTGTACGAACCGGTGCACGGGTCTGCGCCCGATATCGCCGGTCAGGGGCTGGCCAACCCGATTGCCTGTATCCTCAGCTTTGCGATGGCGCTGCGTTATTCCTTTGATCAGGGCGACGAGGCCACCCGTCTGGAAAATGCGATTGAACGCGTTCTGGCCCAGGGCGTGCGCACAGCCGACCTGATGCAGGCGGATTCAGACGCCAAACCGGCCAGCACCACCGAAATGGGGGATGCCATTCTGGCGGCGCTTGACGCCAGCCTGTAACGGCTTTGCAATCACGCCGGTGGGGTGACGATAAACGCCGCCGGTGTGATTGATATCTTGCCAAATTGCGCGCCCTGTCTTATGTGCGGCGCCACGGTCGGGCTGTAGCGCAGCCTGGTAGCGCACCTGCTTCGGGAGCAGGGGGTCGGAGGTTCGAATCCTCTCAGCCCGACCAATTTCTGATATATCAAACCGGTCGAATACTTGACCCTGCCCAGATGCTCCGGCTCAATGCCATTGTAAACGGGGGGATGCAGATGCTGGACCGGAATGGCCCTTTGAAAGGGCTGCGTGTGGTGGAAATGGCCGGGCTCGGGCCTGCCCCGTTCGCCTGTATGATGCTGGCGGACATGGGCGCTCAGGTGGTGCGGATCGCGCGACCCGGGCAAAAGCCGCTGTTCGGCATGGCGCAGAAACACAATCTCTATGATCGCTCGCGTCAAAGCGTAAAACTGGATTTGCGCACGCCGGACGGGCACACAAAGGCCTGTGCCCTGATCGACCGCGCCGAGGTTCTGATCGAAGGGTTCCGCCCGGGTGTGATGGAACGGCTGGATCTGGGGCCGGATGCGATGCTGGCGCGCAACCCTGCGCTGGTTTACGGGCGCATGACAGGCTGGGGGCAGGATGGCCCGCTCCGTGATCGCGCCGGGCATGATCTGACCTATATGGCGATTTCGGGCGCACTCTGGTCGATCGGGCCTGCGGGTCAGCCACCGCCGCCCCCCCAGAATATCATCGCCGATCTGGCGGGTGGCGGCATGATGCTGCTGTCCGGCGTTCTGGCGGCGGTTCTGAATGCGCGCAGCACCGGACAGGGGCAGATCGTCGATGCCTGCATGTCCGATGGCGCTGCCCTGATGATGGTCCTGCAATACGGGCTGAAGGCGGCAGGCCTTTGGGACGATACCAAACGGGGCGGCAATGTCTTGAATGGCGGCGCGGCCTATTACCGGTGTTACGAAACACAAGACGGGGGCTATGTCGCGCTTGGCCCGATCGAACCGCAGTTTTTCGCGACCTTGCTGGACCATCTGGGCTGTGCCGAAAACCCCGTGTTCGCCGATCAGTACGCGCCAGACGCGCAAACCGCGATGCACGCGGAGATGACCCGCATTTTCCTGACGAAACCACGGGATGCCTGGCGCGACATTCTGGAAGAGGTCGATGCCTGTTGCGCCCCCGTTCTGTCGATGGAGGCTGCACCAAACCACCCCCACAATGTCGCGCGCGCCACCTTTGTCGATACCGACGGGATCTTGCAGCCGGGGCCGGCACCGCGGTTTTCCACCACCCCCGCAGACCCGCCCACTCATGGCGATGCGGGACACACAACGATTGAAACCGTTCTGGCGCGCTGGTCCTGAACGATCCTTCATTTGTCCCAAAATACTCGAACTCCGACAGCGCTATATTTGCCAAAGCGCTTGCCTTGTGCGCGCGCCTGACCAAAACTGCTCTCATGCCTGAACCCCGCCTTTCCCTGTCCGACCGGATTGATGCCAAACGCGATGATCTGATCGCGCTGACACAGGATCTGATCCGTATTCCCACGCTGAACCCGCCGGGCGAAAACTATCGCGCGATCTGTGATTATCTCGACAGGCGGCTATCTGCATCGGGGTTTGAAACCCAACTGATCCGCGCCCATGGTGCCCCCGGGGACAGCACCCGCTACCCGCGCTGGAACATCATTGCGCGGCGCGACGGCGCACA
Source organism: uncultured Alphaproteobacteria bacterium (assembly GCA_963765555.1). GTDB lineage: Bacteria > Pseudomonadota > Alphaproteobacteria > Rhodobacterales > Rhodobacteraceae > JL08. Next base: position 289,104 of record CAVXWX010000012.1, on the reverse strand, counting down.
AAGTGGCGAGTGTGTGCATTTCAACAGCCATACAGACGTGGTCGAAGTGGGCCACGGCTGGAGCATGGACCCGTTTGGCGGTGATTTGGTGGATGGCAGGATCTACGGGCGCGGGGCCTGCGATATGAAGGGCGGGTTGGCCGCATCCATCATCGCAGCCGAAGCGTTTCTGGAACTGCATCCACATTTTTGCGGCGCTGTCGAGATTTCCGGCACCGCAGACGAAGAATCAGGCGGCTATGGCGGTGTCGCCTATCTGGCAGAACAGGGATTCTTTAACCCCGAAAGGGTGCAGCATGTGATCATACCCGAACCCCTGAACAAGGATCGTATCTGTCTGGGGCATCGCGGTGGCTGGTGGGCCGAAATTGAAACCAAAGGAGAAATCGCGCACGGGTCTATGCCGTTTCTGGGCGATTGCGCCGTGCGGCATATGGGGGCAGTTCTGCGTGAATTCGAAGACAAGCTTTATCCGGCGATGGCCGCGCGGCGCACGGATATGCCGGTGGTGCCGGATGGTGCGCGACAGTCGACCATGAATATCAATTCCATTCACGGCGGGCAAAAAGAACAAGATGCCGATTTTACCGGTCTGCCCGCCCATTGCGTGCCCGACAGTTGCCGGATCGTGATCGACCGGCGGTTTCTGGTAGAAGAACCGCTGGATCAGGTCCGCGCCGAGGTCACCGCCCTGCTGGAAGGTTTGCGCGCCACCCGCGCCGATTTCGATTTTGAACTGACCGAACTGAATTCCGTTCTGCCGTCAATGACGGACCGGTCGGCGCCGGTTGTGGCAACCGTGGCTGCGGCGATTCAGGATGTGATGGGCAAAGCGCCGGATTATGTCGCCAGCCCCGGCACCTATGATCAAAAGCATATCGACCGGATCGGCAAGCTGAAAAACTGCATTGCCTATGGTCCGGGTATTCTGGAACTGGCGCACAAACCCGACGAATATATCGGTGTCGATGACATGATCGACGGTGCCAAGGTGATGGCGCACAGTCTGGTCAGCCTGTTGGTGCGATAGGGATCAGCGCGCGACGGGAATGTCGATATTGTCGATCAGCCGGACACCAGCCAACCACGCCGCCGCAAACAGGCGCGCGGGCGCGGTTGCATGGGTTAACAGGCCAAGATCCTCGCAACGTCGCAGTTCGAAGTAATCGATTTCGCCAAAATCGGCTTTTTGCAAACGGTCCATCGCGTCCGCTTGCAGCGGTGCGAACGCGTCGCCCTGCGCCAGGCGTTCGGCCACATCTGTCATCACCTCGTGCAGGCGCGCGGCCTTGACGCGGGCGCGGTCCGAAAGCAGCAGGTTGCGCGATGACATCGCCAGTCCGTCGACTTCCCGGATTGTGGGGCAGCCGACCACTTCGACAGGGATATCAAGATCGCGCGCCAGACGGCGTACAACCTGCAACTGCTGAAAGTCTTTTTCGCCGAAAAACGATTTATCCGCAGATGTTTGCAAAAACAGCTTTGTCACCACTGTTGCCATGCCGTCAAAGTGCCCGACACGATGAACGCCGCACAACACATCGGTCATTTTTCCGACAGAAACAGTGGTATCAAACCCGTCGGGATATATCTGGTCAACCGCCGGCACATAAACCGCATCCACCGCAAAGCGTTCCAACTTGCGCGCATCCTCGGCTTCGGTGCGGGGGTAATTGTCCAGATCGGACGCGGCGTTGAACTGCTTGGGGTTCACAAAGATTGTCACGATCACCCGGTCACAGCTTTCCTTGGCGGCAGCGACAAGGCTCAGGTGCCCGTCATGCAATGCCCCCATCGTCATCACGACACCGATGGTTTCACCAGCGCGTTTCCACTTGGCTGTCGAGTCGCGCAGATCGGTCAGGGTGCGCAGGATCGGTGCGGTCATGTCTTGTCCTTTGGCGCAGGTGTCGTATCGGAAAACACATGCTCGGGAGCAGGAAAGCTGCGGGCGCGCACGTCTTTGGCATATTGCGCAATCGCCGCTTCGGCGGTGCCACCCAGTTCAGCGTAGCGTTTTACGAATTTCGCCTTGAACGCGGTGAACAGGCCCAGCATGTCGTCCACCACCAGAATCTGACCGTCACAGCCTGCGGATGCTCCGATACCGATTGTCGGAATATCAACCTCTGCGGTGATGGTATCGGCCAGTTTCTCCGGTACTTTTTCCAGAACAACCGCAAAAGCACCCGCCTGTGCGACGGCGTTTGCATCTTCTGTCACGGCCTGTGCACCGGCATCGCGGCCCTGCACCGTATACCCGCCCAGCGTATTGATGGACTGCGGTGTCAGCCCGACATGCGCCATTACCGGAATACCGCGGGCCACCAGAAAGGCGATGGTGTCCGCCATGTGGCGCCCGCCCTCAAGCTTGACAGCGCCGGCGCCGGTTTCTGCCATCAAACGCGCCGCGTTGGCAAAGGCCTGCTGTGGTGATTGTTCATAGCTGCCAAAAGGCATGTCGATCACCATCATCGCGCGCGACAGGCCGCGCGCCACGGCCTGCCCGTGGAGGATCATCATTTCCATGGTGACACCCAGTGTAGAGGGCAGACCGTGCAGCACCATGCCGACGCTGTCGCCGACCAGCACGAAATCACAATGCGCATCCATCATTTGTGCCATCGGGGTGGTATAGGCAGTCAGGCTGACAAGGGGCACACCGCCTTTGCGGGCACGGATATCCTGCGGCATCGGGGCCCTTTTTTTGGCGGTCGCGCTCATCTTTAGGCCCTTTCCCGACCAACTTTGCGCGGGAAATAGCAATGCACCGCGTGAAAATCTAGCCTAAAGGGCATGGCATTGGCCTTGATTGCCTGCGTTTTTGTTGGAAGAGTTCGCCCAAGGATCGGGCCACATCCTGTTGCGCCGTTCCACCGGACGGGAGAACACACATGTCGATCACAAGAACAAGCCTTGCTGCCGCTGTCTTTTTGGCAGCGGGTTTCGGCGCGCAGGCACAGACGGACATCACCGTAGCGATGCAACTGGAACCCCCGCATCTGGACCCGACAAGCGCGGCGGCAGGGGCGATTGATTCCGTTCTTTATTCGAACGTGTTCGAAGGGTTGACCCGTTTCATGGCAGATGGGTCGGTGGTGCCCGGGTTGGCCGAAAGCTGGGAAATTTCGGCAGATGGTCTGACCTATACTTTCACTTTGCGCGATGGCGTGACGTTCCATGACGGCACTGTGATGGATGCGGAAGATGTAAAATTCTCGCTGGATCGGGCGCGCGCGGAAGACAGCACAAATGCGCAAAAGGCACTTTATGCAGGCATCACAGATGTCACGGTTGTCGACCCTTTGACGGTGCAACTGACACTGGGTGAACCCAACGGCAATATGCTGTTCAACCTTGCGTGGGGCGATGCCGTGATCGTTGCGCCCGAAAGTATTGAAACCATCAAAACCGCCCCTGTTGGCACCGGCGCGTTCAAATTCGTGAACTGGGTGCAAGGGGACAAAATCGATATCGCCCGCAACCCTGATTATTGGGGAACACCCGCCCTGCTGGAAACCGCCACCTTCAAGTTCATCAGCGATCCAACGGCCGCCTTTGCCGCCATGATGGCCGAAGACGTGGACGTGTTCACCGGCTTTCCCGCACCCGAAAACCTGCCCCAGTTCGAAGCCGATCCGCGATTTCAGGTTCTGGTCGGATCGACCGAAGGGGAAACCATCCTGTCGACAAACAACAAGACGCCACCGTTCGACAACCCGCAAGTGCGCGCCGCCGTTGCGCACGCGATCGACCGGCAGGCCATTATCGACGGGGCGATGTTTGGCTATGGCACGCCGATCGGCACCCATTTTGCGCCGCATCATCCCGCCTATGTCGATCTGACCGGGAACAGCGGGCATGACCCGGAAAAGGCCCGCGCCCTGCTGGCCGAGGCCGGTTTTGCCGACGGGTTTGAAACCACCTTGCATTTGCCACCCCCGTCTTATGCGCGACGCGGCGGTGAGATTATCGCGGCGCAACTGGCGCAGGTCGGGATCAAGGCGCAGATCATCAATGTCGAATGGGCGCAGTGGCTGGAAACAGTGTTTCGCGGCAAGGATTTCGGCCTGACCATCGTCAGCCATACCGAACCGATGGACATCGGCATCTATGCCAATCCCGAATATTACTTCCAGTATGACAACGCCGATTTTCAGGCGGTTATGGCAGAATTGAACCGCACAACAGATCCTGAAAAACGCAAGGCCCTGATGCAGGATGCACAACGCAAAATCGCGACTGATTGTGTGAACGGCTATCTGTTCCAGCTTGCACAGCTGACCGTGGCCAAAGCCGGTGTTCAGGGATTATGGGCCAATGCGCCGACACAGGCCACCGACCTTACGGCGGTGGGTTGGGCGGACTAGCGACAATCGCCTGACGGCTTGCCTGTGGTCCGCATCTTGCTGGACCCGCAGGCAAACCAAGGCTAGCGTTTGATCATGCTGCGCTATTCGCTCAAACGTTTGCTGTCCCTGTGTCTGAGCCTGCTGGTGGCCAGTATCGTCATTTTTGCCGTTATCGAAGTGGCCCCCGGTGATCCGGCAGCATTTATGCTGGGTCTGAATGCGCAACCCGATACCGTCGCTGCCCTGCGCACAGAGCTTGGGCTCGATGTGCCTAAATTCCAGCGCTATCTGGATTGGGTCGGCGGTATGCTGCGCGGCGATTTTGGAACGTCCTATACCTATCGCACCCCTGTCGCCGAGATGATCGGCGACCGGTTGTGGGTTTCTCTGCCGCTGGCGGTCTATGCACTGACATTATCGACGCTGATTGCCTTTCCGGCAGGGATATACGCCGCCGCGCGACGCGGCGGGCCGGGGGATATGGCCGTGATGGGGGCCACACAACTGGGCGTGGCGATCCCCAATTTCTGGTTTGCCATGATTCTGGTGCTGATCTTTGCGATCCAGCTTCGATGGTTTTCAGCGGGCGGGTTTCCGGGCTGGGATCAGGGTATTCTGACCGGGCTAAAGGCGCTGACCCTGCCCGCGATTGCGTTGGCGTTGCCGCAGGCGGCCATTCTGGCGCGGGTCATGCGATCTTCCTTGCTGGATACGATTTCGCAGGATTTCATGCGAACGGCGCGTGCCAAGGGCCTGAGCCAAAGGCAGGCCTTGTGGCGCCACGCGCTGCGCAATGCGCTGATACCGGTGCTGACAATTATCGGATTGCAATTTTCGTTTTTGCTGGCAGGCGCGATCATCATCGAACAGGTGTTTTTCCTGCCCGGTTTGGGGCGGCTTGTGTTCCAGTCGATTTCACAGCGCGATCTGATTGTCGTGGAAAGTGTTGTCATGCTGCTGGTGTTCACGGTGATTGTCGTCAACTTTCTGGTCGATCTGGCCTATGCGGCGGTTGACCCACGGCTGAGGGCGCGCAGATGACCGGGCGTTTGGCAGGGTCACGCAATCTGGTGCTGGGGGGCGTTCTGTCGGCCGTGTTTCTGTGTGCGGCACTTCTTTCGTTTGTCTGGACGCCGTTTGATGTCACCGCAATGGACATCGCCAATAAGCTGAAAGCGCCCGATGCAACACACTGGTTTGGCACCGATCATTTCGGGCGTGATGTGTTTTCGATGATCATGGTCGGGGCGCGAACATCTATCGCGGTTGCGTTGGTGGCGGTGGGTATCGGTATGGCCGCGGGCATTCCGCTGGGGTTGTTGGCCGCAGCGTCCAAGGGCGGTCTGCTGGACGAGGTGATCATGCGCGGCAACGATCTGGTCTTTGCCTTTCCCAGCCTTGTCATCGCCATCCTGATCACGGCGGTATTCGGCCCCGGTGCCATCAACGCCATTATTGCCATCGGTATTTTCAACATCCCCGTATTCGCGCGCGTCAGTCGCGGCGCGGCGCTGTCATTATGGGAACGGGAATTCATTCTGGCGGCGCGGGTTGCGGGCAAATCGACAATGCGGATTTCGATTGAACATATTCTGCCCAACATTCTGAACCTTCTGATCGTGCAATCCACAATTCAGTTCAGCCTTGGCATTCTGGCCGAGGCGGCGCTGTCCTATGTCAGGTCTGGGGGCACAACCCCCAACGCCCAGTTGGGGGCGCATGCTGGCCGATGCACAAACCATGATCAGCTTTGCGCCACACCTTGCGCTGGTACCCGGGGGCGCGATCATTCTGACGGTGCTGGGGCTGAACCTGATGGGGGACGGCCTGCGCGACGCGTTGGATCCGCATATTCGGGTGTCGCGGTCATGACGTTGCTGGCTGTTACCAAACTGTCTGCGGCCATCCACAGCCTGCCGATCCTGCACGAAATCGATCTGCGGGTGGATGCCGGACAGATCGTAGCGATCACCGGCGAAAGCGGGTCAGGCAAATCGATGACGGCGCTGGCGATCATGCAACTGCTGCCGCAGGGCACCCAGTGTTCCGGCCAAATTCTACTGGATCAGCGTGACCTGTTAACAACCAATGAACCGGAATTGTGCGCAATACGCGGCAACGACATCGGAATGGTGTTTCAGGAACCGATGACCGCGCTGAACCCAGTGAAAACCATCGGTGATCAGGTAATGGAAACCATCCTGATCCACGACGCGATGCCCCGTGCGCAGGCCAGACAGCAGGCGCGCGCCGTGCTGGACCGGGTTGGCCTGCCAGCGGACAGATTTCCGCTGTCCCGCTATCCGCATGAACTAAGCGGCGGGCAAAGGCAGCGCGTTGTGATTGCGATGGCCATTGCGTTGCGGCCCAAATTGCTGATCGCGGATGAACCGACCACCGCGCTTGATGTGACGACGCAGGCGCAAATTCTGGCGCTGCTGCGCGAGTTGGTGGACGAATTCGGCATGGGGTTGCTGCTGATCACGCATGATCTGGCGGTGGTGGCAGACATCGCGGACCAGATCATTGTGATGCGTCAGGGCCGTATCGTGGAGCAGGGGGATACCCGCCATTTACTGGCCCACATGCAACATCCCTATACCCGAATGCTGTTCGAGGCGTCCGATCATCAAGTTGATCTACCGATCGCCCCTGCCCCGAAACCGTTGCTGACCGTGGACAGCGTCAGCCGCGATTATCCGTTGCCGCGCGTGCGATTGTTTTCAAGTCCGGCCGTGTTCCGCGCTGTGAACACGGTAAGTTTTACCCTGCACAAAGGTGAACGGCTTGGGCTGGTTGGAGAAAGCGGATGCGGCAAATCCACCCTGACGCGTGCCATACTGGGGTTGGAGACTGTGCAAGAGGGGCAGATTTTGCTGGACGGAAGGCCCGTGTTTTCCGGCAAACGCCCCGACCCCGCTGTGCGGCGGCGCATGCAGGTCGTGTTTCAGGACCCCTATGGCAGCTTTAACCCGCGCCACCGTGTTGACCGGTTGATCACGGAACCGTTTCATCTGCTTGACACCCCGCCTGTTGGCAAGGATCGCCAGCACGCGGTGGACGAGGCATTGAGCGCGGTCGGATTACGCCCCGCAGATGCCGGCAAATATATCCACGAGTTTTCCGGTGGTCAGCGCCAGCGCATCGCTATCGCCCGCGCCCTGATCATCCGCCCCGATCTGATCCTGTTTGACGAGGCCGTTTCGGCGCTGGATGTGTCTGTAAGGGCGCAGATTCTTGATCTGCTTGCTGCGCTATGCGAGGTCTACCCGCTTAGTTATTTGTTCATCAGCCATGATCTGGGCGTCGTGCGCACCATCACCGACCGCGTTCTGGTTATGAAAGCCGGTGCAAATCGTTGAACAGGGGGAAACCGCGTCTGTCTTTTCAAATCCGCAACATCCCTATACCCAATCTTTGATCGCGGCCGCGCCCCGCTTGCCCGATCTTGATGCCCTGAAAAAGGAACCTGTCTGATGCCCCAAGGTCTTTGGTTTGATCCCGAACTCTGTCTGATCGGGGGATCATGGTTTGCCCCGGTCGGCGGGCGGACACTTGAACTGGTCAACCCGTCTGATGGGGCGATCCTGTGCAACATTGCACGGGGCGAGGCGGCAGATATCGATGCCGCTGTCGATGCGGCCCAAACGGCCTTGCAAGGTGATTGGGGCCGGATGAGCGCGCTGGAACGCGGGCGTATCCTGACCAGGATGGGGCAATTGGTTTTGGAGCGGGTCGATGATCTGGCGCTGCTGGAAGCGCAGGATGTCGGCAAGCCACTGACACAGGCGCGCGCGGATGCCGTGGCGCTCGCCCGGTATCTGGAATTCTACGGCGGCGCGGCAGACAAGGTACACGGCCAGACCATCCCGTATCTTGAGGGCTACACCGTTTACACATTGCGCGAACCGCACGGGGTGACGGGCCATATCGTGCCGTGGAATTATCCGATGCAGATCATCGGCCGATCTGTCGGGGCCGCACTGGCGATGGGCAATGCGGCGGTGTTGAAACCTGCAGAAGAAGCCTGCCTGACCGCACTGGCCTTTGCCCATATCGCGCAAGATGCGGGATTGCCGGATGGCGCGCTGAATGTGGTGCCCGGCATCGGCGCCGAGGCGGGTGCTGCGCTTACGGCGCATCCCGGTGTGCACCACATCAGCTTTACCGGATCGGTGGCAACCGGCGCGCTGGTCCAGCAAGCGGCGGGGCGCAATGTGGTACCTGTCACGCTGGAGCTTGGCGGGAAATCCCCCCAACTTGTCTTTGACGATGCCGATCTGGATGCGGCCCTGCCGTATCTGGTGAATGCGGGCATCCAGAATGCGGGGCAGACCTGTTCCGCATCCTCGCGCATATTGGTACAGCGCGGCGTTTACGAAACCGTACGCAACCGTATGGCTAAGGCCTATGAATCGCTGACTGTCGGCCCAGCGCTGAATGATCTGCGTGTCGGGCCTGTTATTTCACAGCGCCAAAAAGAAATTGTTCAAGGTTTTATTGAGAAAGGCGCCGATCTTGAGATGGCGGCGCAGGGTATGCTGGATGACAGGGCCATCAATACGGGTGCGTATGTTTTACCCACTCTCTTTGCCGATGTCCCTGTCGATCACCCGCTGGCGCGGGATGAAATCTTCGGTCCTGTTCAGGTAATCATCCCCTTCGATACGGAAGAGGATGCCATCCGTATCGCCAACAGCACCGATTACGGATTGGTCGCCAGCATCTGGACCAGCAATGGCGCGCGCCAGATGCGGCTGGCCAAGGCGATCCGGTCAGGGCAAGTCTTTATCAACAATTACGGCGCAGGTGGTGGGGTGGAACTGCCCTTTGGCGGCGTTGGCAAATCAGGCCACGGCCGCGAAAAAGGGTTCGAGGCTTTATACGGGTTTTCGCAATTGAAAACCGTGGCGGCCTATCACGGATGAACATGGGTGCGTGGCTTTGCCTGCCACGCACCGCTGTTAGCTTAATCTGCGGGTTGCAGTTTGTCCTGGGTCTTCGTGTCGAAATCGCTGGCCTCGTGACGCTCGTGCAATTGCTGGTCCAGCGGCCCCCATGTCTTGTTCACGATCCTGCCGCGCTGCACGGCGGGGCGGGCATCGATCTGATTGGCCCAGCGCAAAACGTTTTTGTAGGTTTTCGCATCGATGAATTCTGCCGCCTCGTAAACGCGGTTCAGAACCAGTGATCCATACCACGGCCAGATTGCGATATCGGCAATCGTATACTCTTCTCCGCACAAATAGGTATTGTCTGCAAGCCTGCGGTCGAGCACATCAAGCTGGCGTTTGACCTCCATCGTGAACCGGTTGATCGGGTATTCCATCTTGTAGGGCGCATAGGCATAGAAATGGCCAAACCCGCCGCCCAGATAGGGTGCGCTTCCCATTTGCCAAAACAACCATGAAAGGCATTCGGCACGATCTGCCGGATCAGCGGGCAAGAATGCGCCGAACTTTTCCGCCAGATAAAGCAGGATCGCACCTGATTTAAAAACCCGCGTCGCAGGCTTTGTACCATGATCCATCAGCGCGGGAATTTTCGAGTTCGGATTGACCGCAACAAACCCGCTGCCGAACTGGTCCCCTTCTCCGATATCAATCAGATGCGCATCATATTCCGCGCCCGTCTTGCCCAGAGCCAGCAATTCTTCGAGCAGAACGGTCACTTTTACGCCGTTCGGGGTTGCCAGAGAATAAAGCTGCAAGGGGTGTCGCCCGACAGGCAATTCCTTGTCATGCGTCGGCCCTGCGATGGGGCGGTTGATGCTGGCAAATTTGCCGCCGCTTTCGCTGTCCCATGTCCACACGTTGGGCGGGGTGTATTCGGGCGTTTGGGTCATATGTGGCTCTCCGGTGTTGTCTTGCAGGTCGCGATGCCTAACGTATCTGTACGGCGCTTGCAAAACACAAGCTGGCGACCTCTGTTACAGAACGGGCGCGCATAACCGCTTGCCCCGCGCCCGCAAATGGCGGCATCCTTGCCCGAACTGATATCAATACGGAATGTGCAATATGCGACTACAGGGGAAAACAGCCATCGTGACGGGCGGGGCTTCGGGGTTTGGCGCGGGAATTGTTGAAAAATTCATCGCCGAAGGTGCCCGCGTGATGGTGGCCGATATCAATGGCGAAGCAGCGCAATCTGTTGCGACACAGATGGGGGATGCCGCCCTTGCGCAGACGGTGGATGTGGCAAACGGCCCATCCGTACAGGCCATGGCAGATGCGGCCCTGTCCGCATTCGGCACCTTGGATATTCTGGTCAACAACGCCGGCGTGACCCATCTGCCAACAGCTTTGGAATATGTCAGCGAAGACGATTTCGACCGCGTCTACAACGTGAACATGAAGTCGGTCTATCTGACAGCGCGGGCCCTAGTGCCCCATATGAAGGAGAATGGCGCTGGCACCATTTTGAATGTGGCGTCTACTGCAGGTGTATCACCGCGCCCGCGTTTGAACTGGTACAATGCCTCTAAGGGATGGATGATTACGGCAACCCGCACGATGGCCGTGGAACTGGCACCCGACGGCATCCGCGTGAATGCGATCAATCCGGTGGCGGGCGAAACCCCGCTGCTTAAGTCCTTTATGGGCGAGGACACGCCGGAAATGCGCGCCAAATTCCTGTCCACCATTCCCTTGGGGCGGTTTTCAACACCCGAAGATATGGGCAATGCCGCCTGTTTTCTGTGCTCGGACGAGGCAGCAATGATCACCGGCGTTTGCATGGAAGTCGACGGCGGGCGGTGCATCTGATGAAACCGGTCAATCTGGCGGAAAAACTGGCCCTGTTTTCAACCCATTGGGATCCGCATGTCGTCGCGGACTATAACGGGAACGATGTGATGGTGGTGAAATTCCAGGGCGAGTTTCCGTTTCATCAACATCCCGATACCGATGATTTCTTTCTGGTGCTCGAGGGCGAGATGACCATGGATATCGGCGATCAATCCCACACCGTGCGCGCGGGTGAATTGTTTATCGTACCCCGTGGCCAGACGCACCGGCCCCGCGCGGCGCGGGAATGCAAGGTACTGCTGATCGAACCAAAGGGCGAACCCAACACCGGCGATCCGGCCACCGCCGCTGCCAAGCCGAGGCTGTGATGATCCCCGGACCCAAAAACCTGATCACTGATGTTGCGGGCCTGCGCGTTGGAAATGCGCAGGACGAAACGCTGAAATCCGGTTCGACTGTGGTGACAGCAGATGCGCCCTTTACAGCATCGGTCCATGTCATGGGTGGGGCGCCGGGCACGCGCGAAACCGATTTGCTGGCGCCGGATAAAATGGTGGGTGCGGTGGATGCGGTGGTTCTTTCTGGCGGATCGGCCTTTGGTCTTGATGCCTGTTCGGGTGTGATGGACGGCTTGCGCGCTGCCGGGCGCGGTTTTGCCGTGGGGCCGGCGCGTGTGCCACTGGTGCCCGGTGCGATCCTGTTCGATCTGTTGAATGGCGGGTCCAAGGATTGGGCGGAAAATCCGTACCGCGCTTTGGGCCGTGCCGCTTTTGACGCGGCATCGGATCAATTTGATCTGGGAACTGTCGGTGCTGGCACCGGCGCGCTGACCGCCAACCTGAAGGGCGGGCTGGGATCAGCATCTTTGTGTCTGGCATCCGGCGTAACAGTTGGCGCATTGGTTGCTGTCAACCCGATCGGCAGTGTCACCACGCAAGGGGATCGGCATTTCTGGGCCGCCCCGTTTGAAATCGGCGACGAATTCGGCGGTGTTGGACCTGACCGGTCGGGCGGCTTGGGCCGTGATCTGACCAGCGCCAAGATGGAACAGATGATCGCCGCAGGGGCCGGTGATACAACCCCGACCAACACAACGCTTGCCATCGTCGCCACCGATGCGGCGCTGGACAAGGCGCAATGCCAGCGTATGGCCGTGGCAGCCCATGACGGATTTGCCCGCGCGATAGTGCCTGCCCATACCCCGGGTGACGGCGATCTGGTCTTTGCACTGTCCACCGGATCTCATACCGCTGCCCCAGCACCGCTGATGTCCGAAATCGGACATGCGGCCGCTCTTTGTGTCAGTCGCGCCATTGCGCGCGCCGTGTTTCACGCCACCGCTGCCAAAGGCGATATGCTGCCCTGCTGGTCGGACCGGAATAAGACATAGGGCGCGTGCCCGGCTTCTTTTTGCCAAAAATACGGGGGGTGCGGCGCGCGCGACCGCCGTTGTCTTGCCTCTGGCTTTTGGGGACGGTAACGCAGGTTCAGCAGGATCAGGCCCTAACCGGCCGGAGCGCATCGCAGTAAATCGCAGTAAAAGGCACAGCCGTGACGGCACAGACAGATATCATGATCCCCGCCTGGCTCGACGACACGTTGACGCCGATGGAAAAGATCGAAACCCATGTGCGCGGCTTGCGGCACAAGGCGGTGTCGGTCTTTATCCTGCAAGGGGGCGATATTCTGTTGCAACAGCGGGCTTTGGGAAAATATCACACGCCGGGCCTGTGGGCCAACACGTGCTGCACGCATCCGCATTGGGGTGAAGACCCGCGCGACTGCGCACAGCGCCGCCTGTCAGAAGAACTTGGGTTGACCGATCTGATGCCCGATTACCGGCACACGCTGGAATACCGTGCAGACGTTGGCGGCGGGCTGATTGAACACGAAGTGGTTGATGTGTTCGTGATCCACCTGCAAGAGCGTCCGGACATTCGGGCGAACCCGGTTGAAGTGATGGCAACACGCTGGATCAATCCCGACAAGCTGCGCGCCGAAATAGTGCGCGCACCGGACCTGTTCACGCCGTGGCTTAAAATCTATCTGGCCGAACACCTTGGCGACATTTTCGGCGCCGACCTGTCGGGACGCACGTCAGGCTGACACTTGCGTGCCGACCGATTGCCTGTTTCAGTATCCGCGACAGGAGGAAGTTCAGCATGACCGTTTTGATCGCAGGAGGCGGTATCGCAGGTCTGGCGCTGGGTCTGACCTTACACCAGATCGGTGTTCCATTCCGCATTTACGAAGCAACCCGCCAGATACGACCGCTTGGCGTTGGTATCAACGTGCAACCCAATGCCGTGCGGGAACTTTTTGATCTGGGGCTGCAACCTGCGTTGGACAACATTGCCGTCAAAACACAGCAATATGGATTTTATTCGAAACACGGTCGGAAAATCTGGGAAGAACCGCGCGGATTGCTGGCTGGGTATGACTGGCCGCAATACTCTGTGCACCGGGGCCGGTTGCAGATGCTGCTTTACGACACCTTGATCGCACGCGCCGGTCCGGCCTGTTTCGTGACAGGCCAGCGTGCCAAAGGGTTTGAAACCCAGGGAACTCAGGCCGTTTTGCACCTTGAGGACAGCGAGACGGGTGCCCGCAGCGACATGGCGGGTGATATTCTGATCGGCGCCGATGGCATTCATTCTGCCATACGCAACCGTATTGTTCCCCAGGAAGGCCCCCCAATCTGGGGCGGTGCCATTTTATGGCGCGCCACATCGCAGGCCAAACCGTTCTTTGGGCAGGGCGCTATGGCGCTGATCGGGCATGATACAAAACGTATCGTGGCCTACCCGATTTCGCGGCCCGATCCGGCCAGTGGGCTTGTCACGATGAACTGGATCGCGGAATTGCGGGTAGACCCCGGTGGTGGCTGGAACAAGGAAGACTGGAACCGCGCGGCTGACATTTCGGATTTTCTGCCTGAGTTCGAAGACTGGGTGTTTGACTGGCTGGATGTCCCTGCCCTGATCAGGGGCGCTGACGCGGTCTTTGAATATCCGATGGTTGATCGTGACCCGCTTGAGACTTGGACCAATGGACCTGTGACGCTGATGGGGGATGCCGCGCATCCGACCTATCCGGTTGGATCAAATGGCGCGACACAGGCCATTGTGGATGCCCGCGTTCTGGGGGCCGCGTTTCTGGAACATGGTGTCACGCCGCGCGCCCTGCACAGCTATGAAGACCAGATGCGCCCGCTGACCACAGGCGTGATCCGTGCCAATCGCGGCTCTGGACCGGATGCCATACTTCAAAGGGTCGAAGACCTGTGTGGCGGCCATTTTGACGACATAAATGATGTGATCCCCCACGCCGATCTGGCGGAGCATGCCGCCCGGTACAAGGCGGTTGCCGGTTTTTCAATTGATGCACTGAACGCGCAACCCGGCCTGATCCCCACCGGCGCGAAACTAATTTATTCGTAGCTATTTCATTCCTGTGCGGTCCCGGTAAAGTCGGGCGTGACAAAAACACTTTGGGAACCTCCGAAATTGACCCGGAACAGCACAATCAAGGATGTCTTTATCATCGGCGGCGGCATCAATGGCTGCGGAATTGCCCGTGATGCCGCGGGGCGTGGTTTATCCGTCACGCTGGCCGAAATGGACGATCTGGGCGGGGCGACGTCTTCGGCGTCGACAAAGCTGTTTCATGGCGGTTTGCGGTATCTTGAATTTTTTGAATTCGGTCTGGTGCGGTCCGCCTTGCAAGAGCGCGAGGTTCTGTTGCGCGCGATGCCGCATATTTCGTGGCCGATGCGGTTTGTATTGCCCTATCACCGCGACATGCGGTTCGAAAGCGATACACCAACCTCGCGGCTTTTGTCGGTTGTCATGCCGTGGATGCGCGGGCGGCGGCCTGCCTGGCTGATCCGGCTGGGGCTGTTCCTGTATGATCATCTGGGGGGGCGCAAGATATTGCCCGCTACACGCACCCTGTCGCTGGTCGGAACGCCCGAAGGTGCACCGCTGCAGGACCGCTTTGAAAAGGCTTATGAATATTCCGATTGCTGGGTCGAAGATGCGCGCCTTGTTGTTCTGAACGCGCGCGATGCAGAGCAGCGCGGGGCCGACATACTGACGCGCACAAAGGTCGTCAGCGCAGAGCGCAAGGCTGACCTGTGGACCATCACAACCGATGACGGGGCCACACATCAGGCCCGGACGCTGGTGAACGCGGGCGGGCCGTGGGTGGCCGATATTCTGCACGGTGTCCTGCGCCAGAATGCCAAGGATACCGTGCGCCTTGTGCGGGGCAGCCATATTGTAACGCGGTCCCTGTTTGATCACGGCAAATGCTATTTCTTTCAGGGCACTGACGGGCGGATCATTTTTGCCATTCCTTACGAAACTGATTTTACCCTGATCGGAACCACCGACGCGGATCATCCCGATCCGTCCACCAAACCGGAATGTACACCGCAAGAGGCCGAATATCTGTGCCGGTTCGCGTCCGAGTATTTCAAAACACCCGTGACGATGGATGATGTGGTGTGGACCTATTCGGGTGTGCGCCCGCTTTATGATGACGGTGCTGCATCCGCCACTGCAGCCACGCGCGATTACGTGTTGCAGCTGGATACCAACGGCGCGCCGCTGTTGAATGTGTTTGGCGGCAAAATCACCACCTATCGCAAGCTGTCACAACAGGTGCTGGCCAAAATCGACCCCGACAGCAAAGCGTGGACGGCGGGTGTGCCTTTGCCCGGCGGGGATTTTCCGGTGGACGGTGTGCAGGCCTTGATCGATCATCTGATGCAGGCCTATCCTTTCCTGACGCCGCGGTGGGCGCAACGCCTGATCCGCGCCTACGGGACCGACGCGGAGACCCTGCTGGCAGGGGTCGGATCTGAGCAGGATCTGGGTCGCAGCTTCGGGGCCGATTTGACAGAGCGCGAGGTGACATGGCTGATGCAACATGAATATGCGCAAACCGCCGAGGACGTGATCTGGCGGCGGTCCAAACTGGGGCTGAGGATGACCGCTGACGAGATTTCGGCATTGCGCCAATGGATGGCAGAGAAGGTCGGCACATGACACATATTCTGGCGATTGATCAGGGTACGACATCGACCCGCGCAATTATTTTTGATGCGGACATGCACCCCGTTGCATCGGCCCAAAAGGAATTCGAACAGCATTTTCCGGCCTCCGGCTGGGTGGAACATGTGGCGGATGATTTGTGGACGACAGTGCTGTCCACCTGCCGCGACGCGCTGGCGAATGCGAACCTAGGCGCAGATGATATTGCCGCCATCGGCATCACGAACCAGCGCGAAACGACTGTTGTGTGGGATGCGCAGACCGGTCAGGCCCTGCACAATGCGATTGTCTGGCAGGACAGGCGCACAGCACCGCTTTGTGCCGAACTGCGCGCCGCAGGCCACGAACCGATGATCACGCAGCAGACGGGCCTGTTGCTGGACCCGTATTTTTCAGGAACCAAGTTGAAATGGGTGTTGGACACCTATCCCGATGCCCGCGCGCGGGCGCGGGACGGGAACCTGCTGTTCGGAACCGTTGACAGTTTTCTGATCTGGCATCTGACAGGCGGCGCGGTGCATGCAACCGATGCAACCAATGCTTCGCGCACGTTGCTGTATGACATTCGACAAGGCCGGTGGAGCGACGAGATTTGCAACCTGCTTGATATTCCGATGCAAATGCTGCCTGACGTGCGCGATTGCGCAGCAGATTTCGGCAAAGCACAGACTGCACATTTCGGGGCAGAGATTCCCATTCTTGGGGTTGCGGGGGATCAGCAGGCGGCAACGATCGGGCAGGCCTGTTTCGAACCGGGCATGATCAAGGCCACATACGGGACCGGATGTTTTGCCCTTTTGAATACGGGCAATGCCCCTGTAACATCGCAAAACCGCCTGCTGACAACGGTGGCCTACCAGTTTGACGGTGTGCCGACCTATGCGCTGGAAGGGTCGATTTTTGTTGCCGGTGCCGCCGTACAATGGCTGCGCGACGGGCTGGGCGTGATAGCGCACAGCGCCCACACAGCCGAATTGGCCGATCAGGCCGATCCGGCGCAAAACGTCATTCTGGTCCCGGCCTTTACCGGATTGGGCGCGCCCTATTGGAACGCCGAATGTCGCGGGGCCGTGTACGGGTTGACCCGCAATTCCGGCCCGGCGGAATTTGCCCGCGCCACGTTGCAAAGCGTCGGCTATCAAACCCGCGATCTGTTGGAAGCGATGCAGGCCGACTGGCCCGATGAAGGCGCATCCCCTGTGCTGCGCGTCGATGGTGGATTGTCGGCCAATGATTGGGCCATGCAGTTTCTGTCCGACATTCTGGATGCACCTGTGGACCGGCCCCAAGGCGTTGAAACCACGGCCCTTGGGGCGGCGTGGCTGGCGGGTATGCAGGCCGGGGTGTATCCCGATCTGGCTGGGTTTGCGGCAACATGGGCACGGGAACGCCAGTTTACGCCAAAGATGGAGGCGCAAAAGCGCGCCACACGCTACAGCGCATGGAAAAGTGCCGTGGCAGCCACATTGTCGGTTGATGTGTCTGGGATTTGACCGCCCGATACCCAACCAAAACAGTCAAAGGATATCAGATGAGCGCACCCGTAAACACGTTCAAGGCGGCCTTGAAAGACGGGAAAACCCAGATCGGATGCTGGATGGGATTTGCCGACGGGTACGCCGCCGACATCATGAGTACGGCCGGATTTGACTGGCTGGTGATCGATGGCGAACATGCCCCCAACGATATCCGGTCGATCAGCGACCAGTTGATCGCACTGGAACCGTCGCCGTCACATCCGGTTGTCCGGGTTCCGATTGGCGAAACGTGGATGATCAAACAGGTGCTGGATGTCGGGGCGCAAACCGTACTGGTACCAATGGTCGACACTGCGCAGCAGGCATGCGATCTGGTGCAGGCCTGCCGTTATGCGCCCGAAGGTGTACGCGGCGTTGGGGCGGCACTGGCGCGGGCCACGCGGTTTTCCAGCGTGTCCGATTACGTGGAAACGGCCAATGCGCAAATCTGTCTGCTGGTGCAGGTCGAAACCAAGGCGGGTATCGCCGCGCTGGATGATATTCTGGCGGTTGACGGCATCGACGGCGTATTTATCGGCCCCGCCGATCTGGCCGCTGATATGGGGTTCGGCGGCAACAGCGCCGCCCCCGAAGTGCAAGCGGTTATTCTGGGTGCGCTGGAAAAGATCAGGGCTGCAGGCAAGGCACCGGGCATCCTGTCGCTGAACGACGATTTCACGCGGCAATACCTGCATGTCGGGGCGCAGTTTGTCGCCGTGGGTATTGATGTGGTGATGCTGGCACAAACCGCACGGGACACCGCGAAAAAATGGAAATCTTAGCGGGCCGTCAGCCCAACTTGATCTGGGCCGCCGCTTGCGTATACCCGCCCGATGCGCCATCCACGAAATGCAGGTGATCATCCGTCAGGATGGACGGCACAATGCAGGTCATCATTGCCTGATCCTGCTGGAACAGACCAAATTGGATGATGCCAGTATCACGCGCCATGCCCAGCCTTTCTTGCAATGCGGCCAGGGTATCGGCATCGCAATCCAGTGTCATTTTCAACCCGTCATCAAATTTGCGGAAATCCGCGTTCTGCCCGACGGTACGGGCGTAGTGGCGGGCATCGAACCCGCCAATCTTCAGGCCGGTTTTGATCAGAACCCACGCCACGAAAGTTTCAAACAGAATTTTGCGCCGGGTTGAGTTGATCGGGTTGGTGCCATGGCGCGCGTGTGCCTCAAGCGTGACACCGTGGGGCGGCCAGGATGCATCGGGGCCGGCATTCGGGATCGGATGGCCACCGCGATCAAGCCGGCTGGTCAGGGCGATGATATCCTGCACAACCGCCTTGTACGCTTGCGGATCAGCCCCTTTGGCACTGTTCAGGACAAGCGACACAATTGTGCCGTTTCGGGCGCGCACCGGCGACCAGCGGCATGACAACCCTGTCAGATCCGGTGTTGCGCCGACCTGCGCCTCGGGCAGCGTGTATCTGCCGGATTTCATCTGCGTTTCGGCCCAAGACACACCACCACCGCTGAACATGGCATAATCGACATCGCGTGCCGCCCGAAACCGCGCCACTTTGATCGCCAGCCCCGCCGCCAGAATGTCACGCACCGGCACCAATGCAACGCGCAGCGTTATGGCGAATTCATCCATGGCCCACTGCCGAACCGCCGACAACGCCAGCGCCGCGCTTGCCTGATCGGCCGGACCAACGGCAAAGGCCGCGCCATCGCCGCCGAACACGTAGGGAAAGGCGCGGCCCGCCATTTGATTGATCTGGGCCGAAATCACCGCCGCGCCGACCATGTTGACGGTCTTGTATCGGCCATCGGCAATCGCCTGTGTTGATCCCTGAATGTCTGCAACCCCAACTGCCCAATCCCGCGGCAGGCTGTGATAACAGGACAGGTCCGACAGATCGGCAAACCGGTCGATCCGAGGCAGCGTTTCATAAAAATCGGCAGCATTCATGGCATGGCCTGTCATCAGATCGCGCGCGCGGTCGAAACGGGGTCGCGCTGAAACGACAGTGACCGCATATCCGTGTCTTGCGCAAGGGTGCGCCCTATGGCACGCAAGCGCGACACGTTTGGGGAATACAGAATGATTGCCGGATTGATCCTGCTGTGCTGCGCCTATGTGCTCAGCCAGTTTTTCAGAGCGTTTCTTGCTGTTCTCAGCACTGTGCTGCAGCAGGATGTCGGTGCAGGACCGGATGATCTGGCGGTGGCGTCGGGGCTGTGGTTTCTGACATTTGCAGCAATGCAAATCCCGATTGGGTGGGCTTTGGACAAATTCGGGCCACGGCGCACTGCGTCATCTCTGTTGCTGATCGGGGGCGGTGGTGGCGCACTTCTGTTTGCGATGGCAACAACACCGCTGCATATCAATGTGGCGATGGGTCTGATCGGGATCGGGTGCGCCCCGCTCTTGATGGCCTCCTATTACATTTTCGCGCGTCAGTTTCCGGCGCGCCAGTTTGCGACTTTGGGGGCCGTCATGATCGGCGTTGGATCAGTTGGCAATCTGGTAGCGTCCTATCCAATGGCTTGGGCCGCCGAAACCATCGGCTGGCGCGCGGCATTGATGGGGCTGGCCGGCATTGCCAGCGTGATCGCAATCGGGGTGTTCCTGTTGGTCAAAGACCCGCCCGCGCTGGAACAGGATGTCAAAGGATCGTTGCGCGATCTGTTCCGTATTCCGGCATTGTGGCCGATTTTTCCGCTGATGTTTTTCAACTTTGCCCCGTCCGGTGCTGTGCGCGGACTGTGGATTGGCCCCTACCTGAGTGATGTGTATGGCATGGATACCGGACAGGTCGGACAGGCCACGCTGGTGATGGGGTGTGCGATGATTGCGGGCACGCTTTTATACGGCCCGCTGGATCGGATATTCGGCACGCAAAAAGGCGTGATCCTGCTGGGCAATCTGGGCTGCGGTCTTGTGTGTCTGGCCCTTGCGTTCTTTGCAGGTTCTGGCGTTGCGCTTGCAATTGTTCTGCTGGCTTTTCTGGGGCTGCTCGGGGCATCCTTTCCGGTGATGATCGCCCATGCGCGCGCGTTCTTTCCCGCCCATCTTATGGGGCGTGGCGTAACGCTGATGAACCTGTTCGGGATTGGCGGGGCGGCGGTCATGCAGTTTGCATCGGGGCGGTTGCATACACAGTTTCAGGGCGACATTCCCGAAACCGGATATGCAGCGATTTTTGCCTTTTTCGGGCTATCCGTTCTGCTGGGTGTTCTGATCTATCTGTTCAGCCGCGACGCCAAAGATTGACGCGCCCCCTTTCACACCGTCGAAGTTGGGGATAAGAGACGCCAGCACCTCTGACCTATCTGGAGAACAATCATGGGTTATCGCGTCGTTGTCGTTGGCGCCACAGGCAATGTGGGCCGCGAAATGCTGAACATTCTGGCTGAACGCCAGTTCCCGATTGACGAGATTGCCGTTCTGGCATCGCGCAAATCAATCGGCACCGAAGTCAGCTTTGGCGACAAGACGCTCAAGACCAAGGATCTGGATACGTTCGACTTTGCCGGATGGGATATGGCGTTGTTCGCCGTCGGATCGGAGGCCACCAAAACCTATGCGCCCAAATCCGCGGCAGCGGGATGTATCGTGATCGATAATTCGTCGCTTTACCGTTACGATCCCGATGTTCCGCTGATCGTGCCAGAAGTGAACCCGGACGCGATCATGGGGTATTCGAAAAAGAATATCATCGCCAACCCCAACTGTTCGACCGCCCAAATGGTTGTCGCGCTCAAACCGTTGCATGACCGCGCGAAAATCAAACGTGTTGTCGTGTCGACCTATCAATCGGTATCCGGTGCCGGCAAGGAGGGCATCGACGAATTGTGGGACCAGACAAAATCGATCTACAACCCGGTTGATGACAAGCCCGCCAAGAAATTCACCAAGCAGATCGCGTTTAACGTGATCCCGCATATCGATGTGTTCATGGACAGCGGTGAAACCAAAGAAGAATGGAAGATGGTTGCTGAAACCAAAAAGATCGTCGACCCGTCGATCAAAGTCACGGCAACCTGTGTGCGTGTGCCGGTATTTGTTGGCCACTCCGAAGCCGTGAACATCGAATTCGAAGAGTTTCTGGACGAAAACGAAGCCCGCGATATCCTGCGCGAAGCCCCCGGTGTTATGGTGATCGATAAACGCGAAGACGGCGGATATGTCACGCCGGTGGAATGTGTCGGCGATTATGCGACCTTTATCAGCCGCATCCGTCAGGACAGCACGATTGATAACGGTCTGAACCTGTGGTGCGTCAGCGACAACCTGCGCAAGGGCGCGGCGCTGAACGCGGTTCAAATCGCGGAAACACTGGGCACGCGGGTTCTGAAAAAGGGCTAAGCAGCGCGGGGTTTTTTGCGAACTGGACCGTATACTGGACCTGCCCATGGCTTGGGCAGACGAAGGGATTGAACCTTGGGGCACCCTCAGGGTTCACATTTCCATCAATCGCGCTATCGTTGAGTGGTTGTTTTACAAAAGGGAAAATCCAGTGAAAAAAATCGCATTTCTAGCACTTTTGCCGCTTCTTGCCGCCTGCGACGATGGCTACACGACCGAAGCAGACCTGCAAGGCACACCGATCACCGATGTTTGCCCGGTTGACGTTTCAGAAGCGGATATTGCGAACTATCCGGCCTGCCAGCAGTAAGGCAAACCCCCCAAAAAGTCTAAGGGCGGGTCAGAAACGCTCTGCCCTTAACACTTCGCAATCCACAACGCTGACCACACCGATGTGACGTTCCACAACGGCAAAGGCCGCTTCAAGCAGGCCATCCAGTCTGTCGGGCCGGATCATGCAGACCACCTGCACCATACCACTGGCGCGGCTGACCTGACCGGACCTACTCCATTCGCCCGACCGCCCTGATCCACCCAAAACCGGCAATACCGAATATCCAGTCACCCCCGCTTTGGTCAGAGCATCGGTCAGGCGGCGCTGCATGATCAATTCGATCGTGATTTCCACACGTTTGGCTTTGTGGGTCTGCATTGGTCAACCTCCGGTCATGGCGCTGGCGATGGCCACATAAAGCGGGATGCCAACGGTCAGGTTAAAGGGAAATGTCACGCCCAGTGACAGCGTCAGATAAACAGACGGGTTCGCTTCGGGCAGGGCCACGCGCATGGCGGCGGGCACCGCAATGTAGGACGCGGATGCCGACAGCACCATAAACAGGGCAACCCCGCCTGTGGACAGGCCCAGCAACAGGCCCGCCGTCAGGCCGAACAGGCTTCCGATCAGGGGCATCAGCATGCCAAAAGCCAGAACGCCGGGCCGCAGCACACCACTGCCCCCGCGCAGGCCACGCCCTGCGACGATGCCCATATCCAGCAAAAACAGGCACAACACGCCTTTGAACGGCGCAACAATAAAGCTGTCGATCTCGGCCAGACCGTCCTGCCCCGTGGCCCACCCGATGGCGAACGCGCCCACCAGAAGAACAATAGACCCGTTTAGCAGAATCTCGCGCCACAGGTCGCTGTCCATGCGCTGCGTTCCGTTTTCTCCGCCGCCGCGCGATATCAGCCACAAGGCCGACAGGATCGCAGGTGCTTCCATCGCGGCGGCAACGGCCACCATATATCCTTCGGCAGCGATTCCGCTGCTTTCCAGCACCGAAGATGCTGCCACGAACGTCACGATCGAGATCGACCCGTAATGCGCCGCAACCGCTGCCGCGTCCAACCGGCTAAGACCGCTCATCACCTTGAGCAGGGCAAACGCCACCAGCGGCAGTATGAAAGACAACACGATGCCCGCAAGTAACGACAGGCCCAATGTCAGGTCGATCCCGTGATCCGCAACACTGACCCCGCCTTTGAACCCGATTGCGAACAACAGGTAGATCGACAACGCCTTGGCCGCCGCTTCGGGCACGCTCAGGTCCGAACGTGCAAGTGACGCCGCCACACCCAATGCAAAGGACAGGATGATCGGGGACAGCAGATTGTTGGCCGCAAGGCTTAGAATATCAGACATTTCGATCCTGAGAATTCGGCGTTATTATCACATTCGGCAACTTGGTTCAGACCGGAAGAAACGCGCCTTGGGGCGGGTCAAAATATTCCAGACCGCCTTCGCCGATATCTGTCCAAAGGCCGTGCAAGCTTAATCTGCCATCTTCTACAGCCGCGTGTACAAAAGGAAAACTCATCAGGTTTTCCAGCGACACCAGAACCGATTGCTTTTCCAGCGCACGGGCCTGCTGGTCCTTGTCTTTCAGGGCTTCAACGCTTGCGTATTTGGGCCGCAGAATATCCATCCAGCGCCCCACAAAACTGTCCAGCGCCTCAAGCTCGGGGGCGTGCCCCTGACACATGTCCAGACAGCCCTGAACGCCACCGCAATTGGAATGACCCAGCACAATGATATGCGCCACATTCAGAAAGCTGACCGCATATTCGACGGCAGCACTTGTCCCGTGATGATCGCCATCCGGTTCGTATGGCGGCACAAGGTTTGCGATGTTGCGGTGGATAAAGAACTCGCCCTGATCCGCGCCAAAAATGGATGTCACATGCACGCGGCTGTCGCAGCAGGATATCACCATTGCCCGCGGGCGCTGGCCTTCGGTTGCAAGACGCCGGTACCAGCCTTTGTTTTCAGCGTACGACGTCGCCTTCCATCCATGATAGCGTTGCAAAAGATAGCTGGGCAAAGGTTTGGCAAAATTCATAGCGGTATGGTCTTTCAGGGCTTACTGCCCCTCCGATAGTCTGAATTCTAACTCAATTCGAGCAAAAACAGTCTGCCACGGCAACCTTTTGGGAACTTGTTGCTGCGCATCTGGCCCGTGCCGTGGGGGCATGGGAACAAAGGTGAGTGGTTTGGAACACGTAACGAAACTGGTCCAGAGCGAAGCTGTATTGCTCGATCCGGATCGTCTGGACGGGCTTTACGCACAACTCGGGGCGGCGGGTGCAGAAGATATTATCTGTCGCGCCATGGAAGAACTGGCCATCCGCATGGCACAATGCGAACGGATGTACCGGCAGGAAAAATGGAAAGACTTGCGCAAACTTGCGCGTTCCCTGGTGGCGATTTCCGACCAGATCGGCATGACATTGCTGTCACGGGTCGCATCGGATGTGACCCGCGCTGTCGATGACAGGGATATGGTGGCCACAGCCGCCACATTGTCACGGTTGCTGCGCATCGGCGAAAAATCCCTGACACAGATCTGGGATTTGCAGGACATGACGGTCTGATCGGGCTTGCAGGCCGGCCAAAGCGGGGTAGTCTATGCCTTGCACCCATTTTCAAAGGCCAGACCGATGTTCCCCAGCTTTGCCACCGAAACCAAAGCCACGCTGCCCCTTTTTGTGATCGAAGAGGACAAATTCGAAAAATGGCGGTCGGGTCAGTCGGATCTGACGCAAAACTGGGTCGAGGCAAACGGGTTCACGGGCAAACTGGGCCAGTCGCTGGTGATACCTGACAAAGCAGGCAAACCGGCGGGTGCGCTGGCAGGGTATGGCACGGCAACCTCGCGGGCGCGCGGGCGGTTTGCCTTGGCGGCCGCTGCCTCTGGTCTGCCAGAGGGCCAGTACCGGATCGAAGACGGTTTGACGGGCGCTGCGTTGGACACGGAATGTCTTGGCTGGTTGTTGGAACAGTACAGGTTCGACCGCTACAAGGATCAGGGCGCAATGAAAGCGCGACTGGTCGCCCCGAACGGTGTGGATGCATCCAGACTGGAAATTCTTGCCCAAAGCGAATGTCTGACGCGCGATCTGATCAACACGCCTGCGTCTGATATGGGGCCACCCGATCTGGAACAGGCCGCGCGCACGCTGGCCAAATCGTTCAAAGCCAGAATATCCGTGATTTCCGGCGACGAACTGCTGACGCAGAATTTCCCGATGATCCACACTGTCGGACGGGCCGCAGATCGTGCACCGCGTCTGATCGACATGCGCTGGGGCAAGTCCGGACCAACCCTGACTCTGGTCGGCAAGGGCGTGTGTTTCGACACGGGTGGTTTGAACCTGAAACCCGGGGCGTCGATGGGGTTGATGAAAAAGGATATGGGCGGGGCTGCCAATGTGCTTGGGCTGGCTCGCATGATCATGGCGCTGGATTTGCCGTTGCAATTGCGGGTTCTGATCCCGGCGGTTGAAAATTCGGTATCGGGCAACGCGTTTCGCCCGCAAGATATCCTGATGTCACGCAAGGGGCTAAGCGTTGAAATCAACAACACCGATGCCGAAGGCCGGTTGGTTCTGGCGGATGCGCTGGCGCTGGCCGACGAGGAAACACCGGATCTGATCGTGTCGATGGCGACACTGACAGGCGCCGCGCGGGTGGCCGTCGGGCCGGATCTTGCCCCCTATTACAGCGATGATCCCGCTGTGGTTGCGGCACTGGATCAGGCGGGCACCACAGCAAGTGACCCGCTGTGGCGCATGCCGTTTCACACCCCTTATGAAAAGATGATCGAACCCGGCATTGCCGATCTCGACAATGCCCCCAAGGGTGGCTTTGCAGGATCAATCACCGCCGCGCTGTTTTTGCGCCGCTTTGTCACGAACACACCGCGCTATGTACATTTCGATATTTACGGCTGGCAGCCCAGCGCGGCCCCCGGACGCCCCAAGGGCGGTGCGATGCAAGGGGCGCGCGCGTTGCTGACGGCCCTGCCAACGGTTCTTGATCTGTGATGGACAGCCGCACCACGCCCTTCAATGGCCGTGTGGCCGCCAGCGCGTTGCGTGGCCAGGTTGAGGCCGAAATATTCTGCGACGGGACGCAGGCAAATGTTATTGCCGCGCTGACCGATATCAGGCGCGCGCCGGATGGCCCGCGCCTGCGCCAGTTGCTGTTGGGCGATGCGGTCACAGTATATGATACGGACCAAGGGTACAGCTATGTCCAATCCACAAAGGACGGGTATTGCGGATATGTCAGCTCCGCGGCGCTGGGCCCATGCGACAGAGCCGACACACTGGGTGCATGCCCGCGCCACCCATGTTTATACCGACGCCAATATCAAATCCGCCGATACGATGCTGCTGTCTCTGGGTGCCCGGGTTACAGCAAAGGACGAAAAGAACGGGTTTCTGGAGATCGGAACTGGCTATGTGCCAAAGCAGCATCTAACCCCGGTCGGGCAGATGGCACAGAACCCTCTGGACGTCGCCCGCCAGTTTCTGGGGGCTCCGTATCTGTGGGGCGGAAACAGCAGCACCGGTCTGGATTGTTCGGCGCTGGTGCAAGCCGCCTATCTGAACTGCGGGCTGCCCTGCCCGGGCGATAGTGACCTGCAATGCGCCGAACTGGGCACGCCTGTCGATATTGGCAGCCCGTTTCAATCGGGCGATCTGCTGTTCTGGACCGGGCATGTTGCACTCGCGCTGTCCCCCGACACGATGATTCACGCAACCGCGCACCCGATGGCCGTCGTGACCGAAAACATTCAGGCGGCGCTGGACCGGATCAATGCACAGGGTGACGGCCCGTTGATCGCCCACAAACGTCCCGAATAATGCGCGTACGCAGGCTTCATTTGTCCCGAAATACTCGAAAACGCACCGGTTCTACTTGACGGCCCGGATCAGTTTTATATCCAGCACCCGCAACACTGCCTTTAGGTCCGACCCGCGTTTCAAAATGCGCCCGTCCATGCCAACAACCGCATACTGGCCCTGTTTGCCGCGCAGTTTGGGCCGCTTTTCGATCCGGTACAGCGGATTTTCAGCGGTGCGCCTGAACACGGAAAACACAGCAACGTCGCGCAAACAGGATATGCCGTAATCACGCCATTCCCCTGCAGCGACCATCCGGCCATAGAGCGCCAAAATCAGCGATAATTCGTTGCGTTGGAACGCCACCTGGGACGGTGCGAACGACGCAGAAGACACTGGCGATTGGAATGTCATGACACAACATTTGCGCCAAACGCTTTACAAAGCAAGAGCCAACACACCCCGTACCTGTCGATCCGCCCCGTGCGGATCATTTCACCGGCTTTGCGATGGTCGGCTTTGCACCTGTGAACGTTCCATGCTTAGTGTGCACTTAAGCGACAGGACAGGTAGATCAGAATGGACGACTACGAAAAATATGATGCAACAGGGCTGGCCGCTCTGGTTGCCGCAAAAGAAGTAACTGCAGACGAATTGCTGGATGCGGCGTTGGCGCGGGTCGAGGCGAGAAACGGCGATTTGAACGCCGTTGTGATGCTGGCCGAAGATGTGGCGCGCAGGAACATTGCACGCGGGCTGCCTGACGGGCCATTAAAGGGCGTGCCCTTCCTGCTGAAAGACTTGGGCGCCGAGGCCATCGATTTCCCCTCCCACAATGGCTCTGTCCTGCTCAAGAACACGGTTTATGACCAGAATTCAGCACTATACGATCGACTGGCGGCCACGGGGCTGGCCAATTTCGGGCGCACAACATCGCCCGAAGGCGGGATCGGTATCGTGACCGAGGCCGCTGTCTATGGTGGACCTACACGCAATCCGTGGAACCTGAACCACACACCGGGTGGATCGTCGGGCGGTGCGGGTGCTGCGGTCGCCGCGGGCATTGTGCCCGCAGCCCACGGATCGGATGGTGGCGGATCGGTGCGGGTGCCGGCGTCATGTTGCGGATTATTCGGCTACAAGGCGACACGCGGGCGGTTGCCCGACGGCCCCTATGCCGGCGAAGGCTGGGCCGGAATGGCCATTGACGGGTTTCTGACACGGTCGGTGCGCGATACCGCCCTGTTGCTGGACGCGACAGAAGGGCCCGACCTTGGCGCGCCCTATTGTGCGCCCCCGCTGCAAGACAGCTATGTGGCAGCGCTGGATCGCAGCCCGAAGCCCTTGAAGATCGCGCTTTGTGATACATCCCTGACCGGCGAAGCCATTGACCCTGTGTGCCGTGATGCCGTGCAGGACGCCGCCAAACTGCTGGCGGATATGGGCCATCACATCGAAATCGCGCGGCCCATGGCAGATACAAATGGCATGATGCACGCATGGACGATCATCGTGGCCTGCGGCACGGCACTGGGCATCCGTGCCGAGATTGAAGAGCGTGGCACGCCGCTGCGCGAGGGCGAGATCGAAGGTGTTTCGCGCAGCGCCATGGCCTTCGCCAGCACGATTGCGGGCGACCGTTATTTGCAGAGCGTTGGAAAAATACACCGCTACGGGCGCGAAATGGCGGCCTTTTTCCAAAGCTGCGATATTTTGCTGACCCCGACGCTGGCGGAACCACCTGCGGTAATCGGACGGTTCAACCATGATCGCGATGATTATGTGAATTACCGGACAGGTCCGGACGGTGTGTTTGCCTATTCGCCCTACACCGCCGCATTCAACGCCACCGGCCAGCCCGCCGCATCAGTGCCGCTGTGCTGGTCGCCAGACGGGCTTCCGATCGGCATCCACCTTGCGGGCCGCTTTGGCGAAGACGAAGTGCTGATGTCGCTTTGTGCCGATCTGGAACGGGCCCGGCCGTGGTTTGATCGCCGCCCTTTATAGGGCGTCCCGGGCCATTGCAGCCCTTGCCCCTGCACGGCGCTTGGATCATAAAAGCAGTCAGCCACATGCCGGCGCCGTGACAACCAGAAGGACCAACAGCCCATGACACTTCAAGCCCCGGAAACAAAGGTTGTCGGCAATTACCGGATTGCCTGTGACGGCGGTGAGGGCCCTCTTGGGCATCCGCGCGTTTGGCTGCAAATTCCCGAAAACACCGGCTGGGTCGAATGCCCGTATTGCGATTGCAAATATGTGCACAAGGATTTTGAAGGCAAAGTCTGAGCACCCGACGCAAAGGATGCGTGCGTTGACGGGCCGGATAAGTATTTAGGAAAAGATAAAGCACAGTGCCGGCGCGCCACGGCAACTGGCCGCGCGCTGCAAGACGTGTCAGACTGGTGCAAGGATCAGCCGAAGGGGAACACGATGTCGGGATCGTTTGGAAAGGGATGCCATCTGCATCTGATTGATGGATCGGCGTTCATTTTCAGAGCCTATCATGCGCTGCCGCCGCTCACACGCAAATCGGACGGGCTGCCCATCGGGGCGGTTTCGGGCTTTTGCAATATGCTGCAGCGCTATGTGGACGGCAATTCCGGCGCGGATGCACCCACGCATGTGGCGGTGATTTTCGACAAGGGATCGCATACGTTCCGCAATGATCTTTATGATCAGTACAAGGCCAACCGCGAGGCGATGCCGGAGGACTTGCGCTCGCAAATTCCGCTGACCCGCGAGGCAACGATTGCATTCAACATTGCGTGCAAGGAACTGGAAGGGTTCGAAGCCGACGACATTATTGCCACCCTTGCCTGTCAGGCCCGTGCTGCCGGCGGGCGCTGTACCATCATTTCTTCGGACAAGGACCTGATGCAACTGGTCGGTGACGGTGTCGAAATGCTGGATGCGATGAAAAACCGGACCATCGACGTAGACGGTGTGATCGAGAAATTCGGCGTGAAACCGGAGCGGGTGGTGGATGTGCAGGCCCTGGCCGGGGACAGCGTGGACAACGTGCCCGGCGCGCCCGGTATCGGGATCAAGACAGCCGCCCTGCTGATCAATGAATTCGGCGATCTTGACGCGTTGCTGGAACGGGCCGGAGAAATCCCGCAACCCAAGCGGCGCCAGACGCTGATTGATCATGCCGAGCAGATCAGGCTGTCGCGCACCTTGGTGCAACTGGATTGCGATGTGGCACTGGATTTCGGGCTGGATGATCTGGAAGTGCAGGACCCGGACCCAGAGAAACTGATGACCTTTCTGGCGGACATGGAATTTCGCACGCTGTCCAAGCGGATTGCTGCAAAACTGGATGTCGATGCGCCGGAAATACCCGATGTTGTGGCCGACGCGGCGCATACAGAACGCGATGCGGTGCCCTTTGACGCGGACAAATACGAATGTGTGCGCGACATGGATGCCCTGCAGCGCTGGCTGGACCGGATTTACGAATGCGGCTGGGTCGCGGTGGATACCGAAACCACCGGACTGAACGAAATGCGCGCCGATCTGGTGGGTATATCGATGAGCGTGACGCCCGGTGAGGCCTGCTATGTGCCGCTGATCCACAAGGAAAGCGCATCGGATGATTTGTTCGGATCAGACAAACTGGCCGACGGGCAACTGGCGCTGGATCGGGTTCTCGAAATGCTCAAGCCGATGCTGGAAGATCCGGCAATCCTGAAGATCGGGCAGAATATGAAATATGATGCCAAGATTTTCGCCCGCAATGGTGTGACTGTGGCCCCGATAGAGGACACGATGCTGATGTCCTACGCACTACACGCGGGCGAACACAATCATGGCATGGACACGTTGTCGGAACGGTATCTGGGCCACACGCCTATCCCGATCAAACCGCTTTTGGGGTCGGGCAAGTCGGCGATTACATTTGACAAAGTCCCGCTGGACGAGGCGACGCGCTATGCCGCCGAGGATGCTGATGTAACCTTGCGATTGTGGCAGCATTTCAAACCGCAATTGCACCGCAAGCAGGTTACGACCGTGTATGAAACACTGGAACGCCCGCTGGTGCCGGTGCTGGCAAAAATGGAAATGTCAGGCATCAAGGTAGACCGCGACACGCTCAGCCGGATGTCGAACGCCTTTGCCCAGAAAATGGCGGGGCTTGAGGCCGAAATTCACGAAATGGCGGGCCGGCCCTTCAACGTAGGTTCCCCCAAGCAATTGGGTGAAATCCTGTTTGACGAAATGGGAATCGAAGGCGGCAAGAAAGGCAAAACCGGTGCCTATGCCACCGGCGCGGATGTGCTGGAGGATCTGGCGACCGAACACGAACTGCCCGCCCGCGTGCTGGACTGGCGGCAGTTGAGCAAGTTGAAATCCACCTACACGGATGCCTTGCAGGATCACATCAATCCCGAAACAGGGCGCGTGCATACATCCTATTCCATTGCGGGGGCCAATACGGGGCGCTTGGCGTCGACCGATCCGAACCTGCAAAATATTCCGGTGCGCACCGAAGAAGGGCGGCGTATCCGCGAGGCCTTTATTGCCGATCAGGGCAAGGTTCTGATCTCGCTTGATTACAGCCAGATCGAATTGCGTATTCTGGCCCATATCGCGGACATTCCCGCGCTGAAACAAGCGTTCGCCGACGGGTTGGATATTCACGCGATGACCGCGTCGGAAATGTTTGACGTTCCGATTGAAGACATGACGCCCGAGGTACGACGCCGTGCCAAGGCGATCAATTTTGGTGTCATCTACGGGATTTCCGGCTTTGGCCTTGCGCGCAACCTGCGCATCCCGCGCGCCGAGGCGCAGGGATTTATCGACCGGTATTTCGAACGGTTTCCCGGTATACGCGCTTATATGGACGACACCAAAGCGTTCGCCAAAGAACACGGCTATGTGCAAACCCTGTTCGGCCGAAAAATTCATACACCGGAAATCAATGCAAAGGGTCCGCAAGCAGGATTTGCCCAGCGCGCTGCCATCAACGCACCCATTCAAGGCACGGCCGCGGATGTGATCCGGCGCGCGATGATCCGGATGCCGGACGCGATTGAAAATCTGCCCGCCACGATGTTGTTGCAGGTGCATGATGAATTGCTGTTTGAAGTGGACGAGAACGCCGTTGACGATGTGATTGGCGTGGCCAGAGATGTGATGGAAAATGCCAGCGCCCCTGCCGTGAAACTGGATGTTCCCCTGACAGTGGATGCGGGGCGCGGGGCAAACTGGGCCGAAGCACGCTGGGGCAATGCCCCAAAGTGTCTGTCAGCCGTCGCTTTTTACCAGTTTCGATACGATCCGGCGGGTAAATGGGGCCACGACCAGCACAACCATGAACGCAACGGGCCAGCTAAAGCTCCATGAGGCCATCCACGATGCCAGAAACCCCGCGCCCGGACCCAGCGCCTTTAATGTGGCTATGCCGGTGACGATACAGGACATCATGCCCGACAGGATCAGACCAAACAGATAGGGTGCACAACGGGCAGGAAGCATAACAACAAGCCTTTGGTGGTTTTTTGGCTGTTTTGCAGCAGAATCCGGCGGACTGCCAGAGGGGCCGCGCAGATTTAAACCATCCAGTCGAGACAGGATTGTGTGAGGCCGGTTGGATTGTATTCGGCGCTGACCCAGCCAGAATATCCGTTACGGTCCAGAGTTTCGAAGATCACGTCGAAATCCATCGGGCCTGCCCCCGGTTCATGGCGCCCCGGTGCGCTGCCGATCTGGACATGCACCGCCCGATGGCCAAAGGCACGCCATACGGCAAGCGCATCGCCCGTGATCATCTGGGCATGGTACGTGTCATATTGCAGGCCGACATTGGGCCGGTCTACCGCGTCCAATACCTTTGCCGCCAGATCATAATCATTCAGAAAATACCCCGGTTGATCGACCGGATTCAGCGGTTCAATGGTAAAGCGTTGCTGCGGGGCAGCATCGGCGGCCCATTTCAGGTTTTCGACAAAGGCCGCTTCGGCATCGGGCCCCTGCGCGACACCGGCCATGATGTGAATGAATTCGGGTCGCAATTCGCCTGCATAGCGCAAGACACGGCGGATATCGTTCTGGAACCGCGCCTGACCGTCTGGAACGGCAGCAAAGCCACGTTCGCCGCCCGTGTAATTGGGGGGTGGCGCGTTGATCAGGACAAGGTGCAGACCGTTGGCCAGTAATGCCCGTCGGGTTTCCTTGGCTGCGACATCATAAGGAAACAGTATTTCGACGGCTTCAAAACCGGCAGTGGCTGCGGCGGCAAACCTGTCCAGATAGGGCAGTTCGGTGAACAGAAGTGACACATTGGCAGCAAATTTAGGCATCGGATTTCCTTTGATTGATCCTGCTTAGCGCAGGTTTGCGCCTGCCCGAAAGAGGCTGAAACCGACACGATGTCGATTTTGGGCGCGACGACCATGATCCGGCGGGGGCAGCTTGGCTAAATACGGCCCAATCGCCGGATATATTACTGACCTTTTTGAAAGCACGTCTTCTTTGGCATTCCAACCAGAGCCCTTAGGCCCGGCCGAAGCCGCCGCCCTGCGCGCCAACCTGTTGTCAGGTAATGCGTTGGGCATGGTGTCGATGCTGTTCTGGGCCGCAGGGTTTCCCGCGGCAGAGTTGCTGCTGGAGACATGGCCACCGCTTGCCCTGATCGCGGCGCGATTAATGATGGTGCTGGTATTATTGCTGCCCCTTTGGCTGATGATCGACGGCGCGCATGTTTTGGCGAACGCAAACTGGCGGCGCGGCATATGGGTGGGCGGGATCGGTTTTGGTTTTGGCACATGGCTGTTGCTGATATCACAATCCCTGACCGATCCTGTGACCGTGGCGCTGATTGCCTCTGCCATGCCCATCGCAGCTACGCTGGTTGAATTGTTCTATCGTGTGCGCCGCCCCAGCCGTTTGTTTCTGGTCGGTATGGCGGCATCCGTCACCGGCGGGTTCATTGCAACATGGGGGCAAAGCCCGACAGGTTTCGGGTTGGGCGCGCTGACCGCGGTCGCATCCTGTTTTCTGTTTGCATGGGCCAGTTTCTGCACCGTGCGCGACTTCCCCAATCTGTCCGCCCTCGGGCGTACAACGCTAACCTTTTCAGGGGCCGCAATGGTGGTCACTGTTCTTTTTGTGGGAACAACGCTGGCGGGGGTCGATGTGATGCCGCGTGCACCGGTTGACGGGCGGCAGATCGCATTGCTGGCTGTCTATGCAATCGGGGCAATGGCGCTGTCACAAGTCTGTTTTATCGCGGCCATTGCGCGGCTTGGCGTGGCTGTTACATCGCTTCATATCAACACAGCCCCGTTTTACGTGATGGTGATCATGACGGTTCTGGGCGCAGCGTGGAGCTGGCAGCAGGCATTCGGGGCTGCAGTGGTCGGGCTGGGCGTGATTATTTCGCAGCGCCGCTAGTCGGGCAGTTCCGCAGACGGAATAACGGGAAAAAACTGGCCGGATGACCATAAGCCGAACCATCCGTCGTGGTGTGCCCCGATATCGACCAAACGGTAAAAACTTTTGCGATCAATCAATGCCTCAAGACCCGCGCGGATCATGATATAGGGGGACGGTTCGCCTGTTTCAGGGTCGCGCGCAACGCGGATCGGATGATCGGGGCCAGCGGCTGCGAAATCTCCGACCTTGGTTTCAAAGGTCAACACCTGATCACGGCCCTGTCCGGCCACTTCGAAATCGACGGCCACAAACGGCGCGTCATCCACCGTTATCCCGACCTTTTCGACAGGTGTGACCAGATAGTATTTTCCGTCCTCAAGCTTGAGAATCGACGAAAACAGTTTCACCAGTTCAAGCCGTCCGAACGGTGTGCCCAGATAATACCACGTACCATCGCGGGCGATACGAATATCCAGATCGCCGCAAAATGGCGGGTTCCACAGGTGAACAGGCGGTAAGCCGCGTGTTTTTGTGGCCTTTACCGATGCAATCAGGCCTTCTGCTGTGGGAGTCACGGTTTTTTGTCCGCTCATTACTTTTGCCATTTCCGTTTCGCGCGATACACTCTTAGGTAAGAATATAGTCGTCAGGAGACAGATAGCCATGACCGATCAAAATGATCTGGTGCCACAAATCGAAGCACTGGAAGAAAAACTGGCCAAGGCCAAGGCGTCTATAACGCGGCGGTTTATTGGTCAGGAGCGCGTTGTCGACCTGACCCTGACCGCGCTTTTGTGCGGTGGTCACGGGTTGTTAATCGGTTTGCCCGGGTTGGGGAAAACGCGGTTGGTCGAAACACTATCGACGGTTATGGGGCTGGACGGCAAGCGGGTGCAATTTACCCCCGATCTGATGCCAGC
This sequence comes from uncultured Alphaproteobacteria bacterium, assembly GCA_963765555.1. Taxonomy (GTDB): domain Bacteria; phylum Pseudomonadota; class Alphaproteobacteria; order Rhodobacterales; family Rhodobacteraceae; genus JL08. The sequence continues at coordinate 253,673 of CAVXWX010000012.1, read as the reverse complement.
CGATATTCTTGGGTCCGAAGTTCTGGACACCGAAGCCGATGGCGGGCGCACCTTCCGGTTTGTTCCAGGCCCGATTTTTTGCCAGTTGCTGATGGCGGATGAAATCAACCGTGCCAGCCCGCGAACGCAATCGGCACTGTTGCAGGCCATGCAGGAAAAAACGGTGACCGTCGCTGGCCATGACCGGCCTTTGGGCAAACCGTTCCATGTTCTGGCAACTCAAAACCCGATTGAACAGGAAGGCACCTATCCGCTGCCCGAGGCGCAACTGGACCGGTTTCTGGTACAAATCGATGTTGATTATCCCACACGGGAAACCGAACGCGATATTCTGCTGGCCACCACAGGGGCCAGCGAAGATCAATCGACCCAGGTGTTCGGCGACGGAGAGTTGCTGAAGGCACAGACCCTGTTGCGCCGTATGCCGGTCGGCGACAGTGTGGTCGATATGATCCTTGATCTGGTCCGCGCTTTCCGCCCCGAAGAAGCGGGCGCATCGGAGCGTGTGCGCGAGACTGTGGCTTGGGGTCCGGGCCCGCGTGCCGCGCAAGCGTTGATGATGACGGTACGGGCACGCGCCCTACTGCAAGGGCGGCTTGCCCCGTCAGCCGAAGATGTGATCGATATGGCGCGCCCGGTGCTGTCACACCGGATGGCGCTGAATTTTGCCGCCCGCGCACGGGGCGACAGCCTGACCGATCTGATTGAAACAACCGCAGAAACACTGGCGCAGACAAAGGCCGCTGCGTGACACAGCCCGTTTCCCTTCGCCAGCGGGCCGAGGAACAATCGGCCCGCCTGCCGCCTTTGCTGGCGCGGGCCGAACATCTGGCTGGCACCGTTCTGTTGGGCGATCACGGGCGGCGCAAGGCCGGTCTGGGCGACGATTTCTGGCAGTACCGCCCCGCCCAACCGGGCGACAGCCGCCGCATGATCGATCACCGCCGTTCTGCCCGGGGCGATACGCAGTTTGTGCGCGAACGTGAATGGCAGATCGCGCAATCTGTCATGTTATGGGTGGATCAAAGCGCCTCGATGCGGTTTGCATCAACCAAGGATCTGCCGCACAAGGCCGACAGGGCGCGCCTTTTGGGGTTGGCAATTGCCATTCTTCTGGTGCGTGGGGGCGAACGTGTCGGGCTGACCGGAACATCGCTTCCCCCGCGTCGGGGCAACCCGCAAATCCTGCGTCTGGCCGAGGCATTTTCCCTGGATTCCGAAGCGGATTACGCTGCCCCAGAATCGCGCGCAATGATCCCCCATGCGCGCGCCGTTTTCATTTCGGATTTCATGGGTGACATTACCGGGGCAAGGACGGCCCTGACAAAGGCCGCAGATCGCGGTGTCAAAGGTGCGCTGCTGCACGTCCTTGATCCGGCGGAAGAGAGTTTTCCGTTTCAGGGGCGTACCATTTTCGAAAGCATCGGCGGCACGCTGGTTCACGAAACCCTGAAGGCCAACGAATTGAAGGCCCGTTATCTTGAGCGTCTGGCCGAGCGTAAGGGCGAATTGCAATCGCTATGCGCGGCGACCGGTTGGCAATACAGCGTTCATCACACCAGTGACAGCGCGCAATCTGCCTTGCTGTGGTTGTACCGCGCGCTGGACGGGGGCCGCATATGACCGTTTTGGGCGGCATCGGGTTCAGCGCACCGTGGTTGCTGTTGGGGTTGATTGCCCTTCCCATTCTATGGCTGATCCTTCGGGCTGTCCCACCTGCGCCGATCCGGCGGCGGTTTCCCGGAGTTGCCCTTTTATTGGGGCTGAAGGACGACGAAACCGTATCAGATCGTACCCCCTGGTGGCTGCTGTTGCTGCGCATGCTGGCGGTTGCCGCGATTATTCTGGGGCTGGCCGGGCCGGTTCTCAATCCGTCACAGGATCGGGCGGGCACCGGCCCGTTGCTGATTGTGCTGGATGGCAGTTGGGCAGGGGCCACACGGTGGCGCGAAAAGGTTGACCTTATGACAGCAGAACTGTCGGAAGCAGGTCGCGCGGGCCGTACCGTTGCGATCATGCGTCTGACGGCACCGGAATCACCGGTGTTTCAATCAGCCGATGTCTGGTCAACGCGTCTGGCGGGCGTTCTGCCCGCACCTTGGCAACCCGGACCCGCGTTGGTGGCACAGGCCATTGATGCGCTTGGGGACAACCGTTTTGAAACCTATTGGATTTCGGACGGTTTGGAATATGAAGGCCGCGACGCGATGCTGAGCGCACTTGAAGCACGCGGATCGGTGCAGGTCTTTCAGAACGCGAGCGCCGTTCTGGCACTGACGCCTGCCACGTTCGAGGACGGTGCCGTGCAATTGACGGCGCGTCGGTCCGGGGCTTCAGACACTCGGGAAATCACGTTTTTGGCACATGGTCTTGATCCGGCGGGGAACGCGCAAGTCCTCGCAAGCGTTCCGGCCACGTTTGCCAACGGTGCGAACGAGGCTCAGACGGCCCTGTCGCTGCCTGCCGAATTACGCGCCCGACTGACGCGCTTTGAAATTCAGGGGCAACGGTCGGCGGGCGCCATCAGTCTGTCCGATGACAGTTTGCGCCGACGCGAAGTGGCCCTGATCGCAGGGCGCGAAGACCGCGAAGGATTAGAACTGCTGTCGCCTTTACACTATCTGGAACAGGCGCTGGCACCGTCGGCCGATCTTTTGAACGGGGCCTTGATGGATCTTCTTCCAGCCAACCCTGATGTGATCGCAATGGCCGATATCGCTACCCTGTCATCGGCCGAGGAAGAGGCGCTGTTGTCATGGGTCGATGCAGGCGGAATGCTGTTGCGGTTTGCCGGGCCGCGACTGGCCGCCAGCGATGTCAGCCGCAGCGATGAACATCCGTTGATGCCAGTCCGGCTGCGCGCAGGGGGCCGCACTGTCGGTGGCGCGATGAGTTGGGGAGAACCCAAAGAACTTGCGCCGTTCAAACAAAGCTCTCCGTTCTTCGGGCTGGCCATTCCTGCGGATGTCCGGGTTTCAGCGCAGGTGATGGCCCAGCCCGATCCAACCCTTGCGGAACGGGTTGTTGCGTCGCTAAGCGATGGAACGCCACTGGTAACACGCAAACCGGTGGGTGATGGTCAGGTGGTGTTGTTCCATGTGACCGCAAACGCGGAATGGTCTACCCTGCCTTTGTCCGGTCTGTTCGTGGAAATGCTGGAACGGCTTGCCGTGTCGTCGTCAGTCGGTCTGCCCGAGGCAAAGGATCTGGAAGGAACGATATGGACGCCTGTCCAAATTCTGGACGGCTTCGGAGCCTTGTCCGACGCGGGCAATCTTCCCGGGATTGACGGATCAGACCTGATTGAAACGCCGCTTGGCCCTGATTTGCAACCCGGCGTTTACGCATCGGATGATCGCAGGATCGCGCGCAATGTCGTTACGGCGGATATGACGTTGACACCTGCCAGTTGGCCCGCGCGCATTCCTGTGACGGGCCTGACAATTCAGGCCGAAGTACCGTTGGGCGGGGCGCTTTTAAGCGGTGCAATTGCGCTGTTATTGCTGGATGTTCTGGCGTCCTTGGCGTTAAGCGGCCGGTTGTGGGGCGCGCGTGCGACCGCAGCTGTGCTGGCGCTGGCCCTGTTGCCTGCCCTCGCGCATCGCGCGCATGCTCAATCGGATGATGGCTTTGCACTGGCGGCAACATCGGAACTGGCGCTCGCCCATGTTTTGACCGGAAACAGGGCGGTGGACGATACAGCCCGCGCCGGACTGGTTGGCCTGTCGGACACGCTGTTCTTCCGAACTTCGGTCGAACCGGCCAATCCCACCAGTATCAATCTTGAAACCGATGAACTGGCATTTTTTCCGATCCTGTACTGGCCGATTACGCCCGATCAACCGACCCCGTCGGCGGAAGCCTATGCAAAACTGAATGCCTATTTACGCTCGGGTGGTATGATCCTGTTTGATACAAGGGATGCCGATATTGCCCGCTTTGGTTCGGCCAGCCCGAACGGGCGCAAGTTACAGGATCTGGCGCGGCCATTGGACATTCCGCCACTTGAACCGCTGCCATCGGATCATGTTTTGACCCGCACGTTTTATCTGTTGCAGGATTTTCCCGGTCGCCACACCAGCCGCGAGGTTTGGGTCGAGGCTGCGCCGCCGGATGCACAACAAATCGAAGGTATGCCGTTTCGCAACCTGAATGACGGGGTGACGCCTGTGGTGATTGGCGGCAATGACTGGGCCGCAGCATGGGCGGTGAATGATCGCGGCGTTGCGGCCTTTCCGATCGGGCGCGGGTTTTCCGGTGAACGGCAGCGCGAACTGGCCTATCGCTTTGGCGTCAATCTGGTGATGCATGTGCTGACCGGCAATTATAAATCCGATCAGGTTCATGTGCCTGCCTTGCTTGACAGGTTGGGCCAATGACCGGAACCATCATCTTTGATCCGCTGATCCCGTGGCCGGTGTTGGCTGTTGTCGCCGGAATTGTTGCGGCCGGTGTTGCCGTCGCACTGTGGCGCGGTCTGTCGGGCTGGGCTTTGCGCGGGCTTGCCGGGCTTGTACTGTTGGGGGCCTTGTCCGGTCCCGCCTTTCAGCAGGAAGATCGCGCACCGCTGACTGATATCGTGGTTCTGCTGGAAGATCAGAGCGCCAGTCAGGCCCTGTCTGACCGGCGCGCGCAAACGGCCGAGGCCGCTGTGTCTCTGGCCCGTGCGGTCGCGGCGCGCGACAACACCGAACTGCGCCGCGTGGCGATACCCGACAGCGAGGACAACGGCGGCACCGCCCTGATGGCGGCCCTGACCGAGGTGCTGGCCGAACAACCCCGCGCGCGCATCGCAGGCATTGTCGCGCTCAGCGACGGGCAAATTCACGATGCCGCGCGCGCGCCCGACTTGCCGGCCCCTTTGCATCTATTGTTGACGGGGCGACAAGACGACTGGGACCGCCGCCTGATCGTGCGCAATGCACCCGCATTTGCGATCATCGGCGAACCCGTAACGCTTACCTTGCGGATCGAGGATTCAGGCGCGGCCCCTGACGGCGCGCGTCTGGCCCCGCTTGAAATATCCGTCGATGGCGAAACGCCACAGGTGTTCCAGATTCCGATCGGCCAGGACATTGATCTGCCGGTCACGCTGCCCCATAGCGGGCGCAACGTGCTGCAATTCACCGTGCCAATGGCTGAAGGTGAATTGACAGATCGCAACAACACCGCCCTGATCCAGATGAACGGTGTACGCGACAGGTTGCGGGTCTTGCTTGTCTCCGGAGAACCACATGCGGGGGGCCGGACATGGCGTAACCTGCTGAAATCCGACAGTTCTGTCGATCTGGTGCATTTCACGATCTTGCGCCCGCCGGAAAAACAGGATGGCGTGCCTGTCGGAGAGCTTTCCCTGATCGCGTTCCCCACGCGCGAATTGTTTCTGGAAAAGATCGATGATTTCGATCTGATCATTTTCGACCGCTACAAGCGGCGTGGTATTCTGCCCGCGATCTATCTGGATAACGTGGCCAACTATGTCGAACAGGGCGGCGCGGTGCTGATCGCGGCGGGCCCCGATTTTGCCGGTGCCGACAGTATCTACCGATCGCCTCTTTCCCGTATCCTGCCTGCCGAACCCAGCGCGCGGGTTCTGGAAGAAGGTTTTGCGCCGGTTGTGACCGATCTGGGCACACGTCATCCGGTGACAACGGATTTGCCGGATCAGGGCGATTGGGGGCGCTGGCTGCGCCAGATCGAAGTGACGCCCCAATCCGGCGATGTGGTCATGACCGGGATCGATGACCGACCGTTGCTGGTGCTGGACCGGGTCGGCGAGGGCCGCGTTGCGCTGCTTGCGTCGGATCACGCATGGCTGTGGGGGCGCGGATATGAAGGGGGCGGCCCGCAACTTGAACTGCTGCGCCGTCTGGCCCACTGGATGATGAAAGAACCCGAACTGGAAGAAGACGCGCTCTGGGCCGAAGCCACTGGCCAGACCATGCGTATTATCCGGCGCACGCTGGGTGAAGAGACCGCACCGGTGATTGTCACGCCCCCGCAGGGGCCTGACGTTGAAATCACGCTTTCACAAACCGGCCCGGGCCGGTTCGAGGCCTTGTATGACGGGCCGATGATCGGTCTGTACCGCCTGCGCGACGATACGCATGAAACGGTGATCGGCCTTGGCCCTGCGGCACCGCGCGAGTTTGAACAAACCATTGCGACAGGCGATATTCTGGCACCGCTGATTGCGCCGTTGCGCGGGGGTGTGCTGCGTCTGGAAGACGGTATTCCGAATTTGCGCACAATCCGCGAAGGGCGGCCCGCTGCCGGGCGCGGCTGGATCGGGCTGACACCGCGTGGCGCCTATGAAACCCGTGACGTGCGCCAGTCCGCTCTGTTGCCGCCATGGCTCGTGCTGCTTCTCGCCTCGGGTCTGATCATCGGTGCGTGGCTGCGCGAAGGCCGGCGGTAGGGCACGTCCTGTGCTTCTTTTTGCCAAAAATACGGGAAATTGCGCCATTGCCGACGCGCACGCTCCAGAGCGTTGCATCACAAACTGCCTGCTCAGGCTCCGGATAGGCGCCACAATGTTGGCAACGATGCGACCGCAGGTCTTTAAGTCTATCTTCACCGTAATCCGTCACGGTCCCGCAATACTTGACGCGGACTTTGCGGAGCACGGGCATGAGCCTTGCCAACAAACTGGCCGAAGAACGCCGGGCACGGCTGGCAGCGGAACGCCTGCTGGAATTGAAACAGGCCGAACTTTTCGCCGCCAATCGCAAGCTGGGGAACCACGCGCGCGCCCTATCGGATGAAATTGTGGAAACCCGCGCCGAAGTTGCAACGGTGCGGGATGAAAACGTGCGCGTGAAATCCGACCTGACGGTCGCCCATCAAAAGGTCGAAATTGCAGAGCGCCGATTGTGGCATTCGATCGAAACGATCGAAGACGGGTTTGCTGTCTTTGATGTGGACAGCAATCTTGTCGCCGCCAATGCCGCCTATCTGTCGGTTTTTGACGGGTTGGAGGACATACGACCCGGCGTGAATTATGTGCACATCCTGCAAGCCCTGACCGAGGAAGGGATCGTGAATACTGGCGGGCTGTCAGCTGCTGAGTGGCGGACAATGATGACCGACCGGTGGCATGCCCCGACACCGGACCCTATCGTTGTCGAATTGTGGAACCGCCTGTTCATAAGGCTGGTCGACAAGCGCGGCCAAGGCGGTGATGTCGTCTCGCTTGGTCTGAACATCACGGCATCCGTCCGCTACGAGCAAGAGCTAAAAGAGGCGCGGCGCAATGCAGAAGCGGCGAACCGTACCAAATCTGCTTTTTTGGCGAATATGAGCCATGAAATCAGAACCCCGATGAATGGCGTTGTCGGGATGGCGGAATTGCTGACAGATACGCCGCTTAGCGAAGAACAACAGCTTTATGTCACCACCATCAAAAACTCGGGAGAGGCGTTGCTGGTCATTATCAACGACGTATTGGACTATTCAAAGATCGAAGCCGAAAAGCTGGTGCTGCATCCCGCACCCTTTGATCTGGAACGCTGCATTCACGAGGTTGTGGTTCTGCTGCAAACGTCGGCGCGCGAAAAAGGTATTGATCTGCTCGTTGATTACGATCTGTTCCTGCCAACCGAATTTGTAGGCGATGCGGGGCGGGTTCGGCAGGTGCTGACCAACCTGATCGGCAACGCGGTCAAGTTCACGACGCAGGGCCATGTCTTGATCCGCGCCACGGGCGTGCCAGCCTTCGGCGGCGAAAAAACCAAAATCCATATTGCCATCGAAGATACCGGTATCGGTATTCCCGCTGACAAGGTTGGCCATATTTTCGGGGAATTCAATCAGGTTGAGGATGACCGGAACCGCCAGTTTGAAGGCACAGGGTTGGGGCTGGCCATATCGCAACGACTGGTTGAAATGATGGACGGGCAGGTCTGGGTTGAAAGCGAGGTCGGCGTGGGATCCTGTTTCGGGTTCAATCTTTTGATGGCCACCAAAGATGCAACACCGGCCGACCCACCCAGACTGCCAGAAAGCTTAAAGAATGTGATGGTGGTCAGTGACCTAGAAACCAACGGCATGATCGTGGAAAAACAGATGCGTCAACTGGGAATTGACGCCACATGCTGTGCGTCGGGCGCGGTGGCATTGGCGTCAATGAACGCTACTTTCGATCTGGTTCTGTCTGACCACAACATGGCTGATATGGACGGGATGGAACTGGCGACGGCGCTTCGAAAGGCGGGTTGGTCCGTACCGGTGATCCTGTTCAGCCCAAACCCCGGTTTCGCGGAACAGGACCCCGCGTACCGGTATGTACATGCCGTTGTTCAAAAACCGGTGCGCCGCCATGACCTGCTAACGCAACTGGGAACTTTAACCCGAAGTTGCCGGATCACCGGAACAAGCCGACCCGCCAAACGATCTGCCGCAAATATCCGCGTCCGAGACACCGCGTTTGATGCGTGTTCTTGCGGCCGAGGACAACAAGACCAATCAGCTTGTCTTTGGTAAAATGGTCAAGGATCTGGAGATCGAGGTGCAGTTTGCAGCGAACGGGCTTGAGGCTGTTGATCTGTTCCAAAGCTTTGCACCAGACATGATTTTTATGGATATTTCGATGCCGAAAATGGATGGCAAACAGGCGACACAGGAAATTCGGAAACTGGAGAAGGCCAATGGTGGCCATGTTCCGATTGTCGCGTTGACGGCACATGCGATGGACGGGGACGAACAGGGCATTCTGTCAGCGGGGCTGGATCACTACCTGACCAAGCCGCTGCGCAAGGCGGCAATTCATGACAAAATCGCGGAATTCCATCCGAAAGGTGCGCGCCCTTTGGTGGCTGAACCCGATCAGGCGGCGGAATAGGGGCGCACGAAAACCGGTTTTTCCGGCGTGCTCAGGTCCGCGCGGTAGGCGTAGCCACCGGTATCGAAATCCTGCAGGCTTTCCGGCGTTTGCAATCGGTTCTGGACGATGAACCTTGCGCACGCGCCGCGTGCCTTTTTGGCAAAGAAACTGACGATCTTGGGGGTCCCCGATTTGTCTTCCATAAAGACTGGCGTAACCACACGCAGTTTCAGCGCCTTAAGGTCGACCGCGCCAAAATATTCCTGACTGGCGCAATTGACCAGAACATCGGATCCGATGGTTTCGGCCTGGGCGTTCAGCGCCTTTGACAATTGATCGCGCCAATAGTCATAAAGGTTACCACCACGGCGCGTTTTCAGGCGGCTGCCCATTTCCAACCGATAAGGCTGAATCGCGTCAAGCGGGCGCAGCAGACCATAAAGTCCGGACAGGATACGCAAATGATCCTGTGCGTATTCCATCTCGTCCGCGTCAAGACTGCCTGCTTCCAGCCCCTGATAGGTATCACCGGCAAAGGCCAGCGCTGCCGGCCGTGTTGCTTGTGCATCGGGATCTTCAGCAAAGCTGCGGAACCTGTCGCGGTTCAGGCGGGCCAGATCGGGGCTTAGGTCCATCAGTTTGCGCAGATCACCCAGCCCAAGATTACGCGCGGTGCGCACCAGACGCATCGCATCTTCCTGAAAGGCGGGGTCAGTTCCGGGCACTGCCGTATCTGACCAGTCGAGACGTTTTGCGGGCGAAATGACAACGAGCATAGCTGATCCTCTTGTTCGATACGGCAGACCTAGCCCGCCTCACGCAGGACGTCCAGAAAGGCATCGCCAAAACGTTCTGCGCGGCGTTCGCCCAGCAACCTTTCCAGCGCACCCGCGTTCTGCGGACGTGTGGCCGCAATTTTTGCCAGTAGCGACGCGGAACAACTGATCGGCTTGTCGATACCTGCCGATCCGCGTGACAGTTCGGCCTGTACCTCCAGCAATCGGTCGTACAGTTCTCCGGCGGGGCGACCGGCCAGTTTGCGACGTGTCGGGTGCACCTCTTCGCGGGCACCTGTGATCACTTCAAGAAAGGCGGCACCGTAGCGTTCCAGCTTTTTCGCACCCACTCCGCTGATGCGCGCCATGTCATCAAGTGTGGCAGGTCGGGTTTCTGCCATTTCAATCAAAGTACTGTCATTGAACACGATATAGGCGGGCAGTTTCGCCGCTTCGGCAAAGGCGCGGCGGCGTGCCTTGAGCGCGGACAAAAGCGGTGCGTCTTCTTCGGACACCAGTGTTTTGATCGCGGGGCGACGGTTTTTGGCGGCGGCGCGGATGGTATCGCGGCGCAGGTCAATCGTGGCCTGATCACGCAAAATCGGCAGGGCCTTATCGGTCATGCGCAAGGCCCCGTGCCGTTCGGGATCGGGGCGCACGAGATCGTGGCCCATCATCTGCCGGAACACGGCCTGCCATCCGCTTTTGTCATATTCGCTGCCAACGCCGAATGTCGGCAAATCATCATGCCCGCGTGCTGCAATCTTGTCTGTTCTGGTGCCGGTCAGAATATCAATCAGATGCCCGGCACCAAACCGTTCATCGGTGCGCAATATCGCAGACAGTGCCTTGCGCACCGCCGTTGTGCCATCAAACACATCGGCCGGCGTATCACACAGATCGCAATGGCCGCAGGCGGCGCCCTCTTCCCCGAAATAACCCAGCAAGGTTTTGCGCCGGCATTCCAGCGCTTCGGCCAGCCCAAGTAGCGCGTTCAGTCGGGCATGATCGGCCATACGCCGTTCCGGCGGCGCCAGACCTTCGTCAATCTGGGAGCGGCGCAGGCGGATATCATCCGCCCCGAACAGGGTCAGCGTTTGTGCCGGTGCACCATCGCGCCCCGCGCGCCCGATTTCCTGATAATAGCCTTCGATGGATTTTGGCAGATCGGCATGTGCGACCCACCGGATATCGGGCTTGTCGATGCCCATGCCAAACGCCACGGTGGCAACAACAATCAACCCGTCTTCCTGCTGGAACCGGCGTTCGACAATTCGGCGGTCTTCGGCCTCCATCCCGCCATGATAATGGCAGGCGGCATGCCCCGCCTCTTGCAGGGCACCGGCCAGACCTTCGGTTTTGGCTCGGGTGCCGCAATAGACGATGCCGGATTGCCCTTTGCGGGCGGCGGCAAAATCCAGAATCTGGCGGCGCGGGCTGTTTTTGGGGGCAAAGGCAAGATGGATATTCGGGCGGTCAAATCCGTGCAAAAAGGCGCGCGGGGCGCCACCGTCAAACAGCTTTTCAACGATTTCTTGCCGGGTTTCGGCATCTGCGGTTGCCGTGAAGGCTGCCAACGGCACGTTCAGCGCGCGCCGCAATTCGCCGATGCGCAGATAATCAGGGCGGAAATCATGGCCCCACTGGCTGACGCAATGCGCCTCGTCCACTGCGATCATCGTCACGTTGATCCGGCGCAACATGCCCATCGCACTGCCCGCAGCCAGCCGTTCGGGCGCCATGTAAAGCAGTTTCAACCGGCCCTGTTCCAACGCGTCCCAAACCGCTTCGGTTTCTTCTTCGGTATTGCCGGATGTCAGCGCACCGGCGGCAACGCCCGCCTCTTGCAAGGCGCGAACCTGATCCCGCATCAAGGCAATCAAGGGCGAGATAACAACCGTGACCCCGTCACGCATCAGCGCGGGCAGCTGAAAACACAGGGATTTCCCCCCGCCTGTCGGCATGATCGCCAAAACGTTTTCACCGGCTGTCACGGCTTCGACAATGTCCTGCTGGCCAGGTCGAAAGGCATCAAAGCCGAATACATCCTGCAGCAGCGTGGCAGCGCCTGTCATTGTCGACCCTTTTTTGTTTTCTGCTCTTTTACAGAATTGTCCCACACACGGAATCGGGGAACAAGGGCCAAGCGGCACCTGACCCTAAGGATTTGACGGTTTGTTCTAAGGTTTGGTTAGTAAAAAGCCGAAATGTTGTTCGCCAGAATGATGCGCAGCGCGTAGACGGCAATCAGGGCGACCAACGGGGCCAGATCAATGCCCTGCATGTTGGGCAGAATGCGACGGATCGGTTGGTACATCGGTTCCAGAACGCGGTTCAGCATGTGCCAGATTTGGGCGACAAGCGGCTGGTGCATGTTGATGACCTGAAAATTGATCAGCCAACTCATGATGACGTGGGCGATGATAAAAAACCACACCACATCAAGGATCAGCATCAGAATTTGAAACAGAGACAACATCACGGCATCCTTTTTTCTGATCCCGAGGTAAGGCCCCGAACACCAAAGAGCAAGAGCATCAAATGACACGGCGGGCATGATAAAGCGTTTCTTGCCTTGTGCAGCCCCACCTGCGCTAATGCGCACAATCGGCAAGAGGCAGAATATGGTGCAGGTATCACTGCGAAAGCGGGTTTGGGGCTGGATGGCCTTTGATTGGGCGACGCAGCCGTTTTACACGTTGCTGCTGACCTTTATCTTTGGCCCTTATTTCGCGGCTGTAGCGGCACAGTATTTTCTGGAAACCGGTCTGCCAGAGGCGCAGGCAGACGCCAATGCCCAATCGCTTTGGTCACTGGGCCAAACCGTGATCGGGCTGGCGATTGCCTTCACTGCGCCCGTGTTGGGCGCGTTCGCGGACAGTTCGGGGCGGCGTATGCCTTGGATCATTGCGTTTTCGGTTCTGTATGTCGGGGGCACTTGCGGCATCTGGTTTCTGATGCCGGACGGATTGTTTTTATGGGGCGCGCTGATCAGTTTCGGCGTTGCGATGATCGGCGCGGAATATGCCCTGATCTTTGTGAACGCGATCCTGCCATCGCTGGGGGACGATCAAGAGGTGGGCCGGATTTCCGGTTCCGGGGCTGCCTTTGGCTATTGGGGCGGAGTTGTTTCGCTGTTCGCAATGCTGCTGTTATTTGCCGAAAACGAAACCGGCAAAACGCTGATCGGGCTTGATCCGCTATTCGGGCTGGATGCGACAGCGCGGGAAGGCACGCGGTTTGTCGGCCCGTTTACGGCGCTTTGGTATCTTGTGTTCATGATCCCGTTTTTCATGTGGGTGCGCGAGGCACCGGGGCACAAGGCGGCTTCGGCCTCGATCCCGGCGGCGTTCCGCGATCTGGGGGCTACGTTGAAATCCGTGGTCCGGCGCAAAAGTCTTGCGGCCTTTCTGGCGTCTTCAATGTTTTATCGTGATGCGCTGAATGCGCTTTACGGTTTTGGCGGTGTCTATGCGACGCTGGTTCTGAACTGGTCGATTATCCAGATCGGGGTGTTCGGTATCGTGGGCGCGGTCACAGCCGCGATTGTGACATTCATCGGCGGGCGGGCCGACCGTGCTTATGGGCCAAGACCGGTTATCACCTCTACGATCTATGTGTTGATTGCGGTTTGTAGCGTTATCGTCGGCATGTCACGTGAACAGATTTTCGGGGTTCCCTTGCCTGTCGGTTCTGCCCTGCCCGACATCGTGTTTTATTTCTGTGGGGCGGCCATCGGGGGGGCGGGCGGCGCGCTTTATTCCGCGTCACGATCCATGATGGTGCGCCATGCCAACCCCGCCCGACCGACCGAAGCGTTCGGATTGTTTGCCCTGTCGGGAAAAGCAACTTCGTTTCTGGCCCCTGCCCTGATCGGAATGGTCACATATGCGACAGGCAGTGCGCGTTGGGGCATTTCACCGGTAATTGTACTTTTCGTCATCGGCCTGATCCTGTTACGCTGGGTCCATCCGAAGGGAGACAAGGCAGAATGGTTCGAATCCTGACATCACTGTGTTTGTTGGCTGCGTTGGGTGTTTGGCCCGCCGCCACAGGCGCGCAGCAACTGGCAAAGCAGCAGTTCGGCGCAATGAAAGATGCATCCGAACATAGCCCCGCACCGTTTGGCAGCTATGCCAAGGGCTGTGTCGCGGGTGCAGAGCAATTGCCCGAAACCGGCCCGACATGGCAGGCCATGCGACTGTCACGCAACCGGAATTGGGGGCATCCGGATGCCGTTGATTTCATCCAGGACCTGAGCCGCGAGGCCGCGCGTCAACCGGGGTGGAAAGGTCTTTACATCGGTGACATCAGCCAGCCGCGGGGCGGCCCGATGCTCAGCGGGCATCGCAGCCACCAGATCGGGTTGGACGTTGATATCTGGATGTTGCCGCCGGACCGGCTCAACCTGTCGCGCAATCAGCGGGAAAACATTTCGTCTATTTCGCTGCGACGTGCACAAGGCGCGTATGTAAACAGCAACTGGACGCGGGCGCATCACGAAATCATCAAGGCGGCTGCGAAAGACAAACGGGTTGCCCGCATTTTCGTGTTTCCAGGTGCAAAGGTGCAGATGTGCAATGATGAAAAGGGCAACAAGTCATGGCTGCGCAAGGTACGCCCGTGGTATGGCCATCACTACCATTTTCACGTGCGGCTGGCCTGCCCCAAGGGCGCGCGCGGCTGCGTTGATCAGGATCCGCCGCCAGCCGGCAACGGGTGTGGCGATGCCCAGAAATGGGTGAATGATATTCTGAACCCACCCCCCCCTGACCCGAATGCGAAGAAACCGAAACCAAGACGTGAATACGTGCTGGCGGATTTGCCCCAACAATGCGCCACAGTTCTAAAGCAGCGCTGATCGCTGCGTTTTGTCTGGTGTCCGCTATTGCGGCCTGGTCGGTGCATCCATTTACTACGCCCCAACCGGCGACCGCGCATATGCTTGATCGCTATATCTGGTCGCGGCCCGATCCCTGGTTTGGCGGGTTTTCGGGGTTTGAGCTAACGCCGGATGGCAAATCCTTTCATGCGGTCACGGATCGCGCGCATATTGTGACAGGGCAAATCAACCGGTCAGATGGCAAAATCCGGAATATTTCCGTAACCAGCGCCAACCTGCTGAAAAATGATGCAGGCGAGGATGTAACCGGAAATCTGCATGATTCCGAAGGGTTGGCGCTGCTTCCCAATGGCCGCATTGTTGTTTCGTTCGAATTTGTACAGCGGGTGTGGATTTACGATACACCTTTGGACAAGGCGCATTGGGCCTCCTATTCGAAAGCGTGGAGGGCATTTGCCACGAATGCCGGGATTGAGGCTTTGGCCGTTGATGACAGTGGCACCGTGTTTGCAGTGCCCGAAGGCCGCCGCAAAACCGCACCCGTTTATCGTTGGAGACACGGGGAAAAGTGGCAACAGCCGTTTTCATATACGTTGCACGGGTCTTTTCGCCCTGTGGGCGCGGATTTCGGACCTGATGGAAAGCTTTATGTATTGGAACGCGCGGTCAGCCCATTCGGGTTTCGCAGCCGTGTGCGCCGGTTTGATGTAAGCCCAACAGGTTTTGAACACGACGTTGTGCTTTTTACGTCACTTCCTGGGAAGCATGACAATCTGGAAGGTATCGCCCTATGGCAGGATGAACAGGATCGTATTCGCATCACCATGATTTCCGACGACAATTTCCGGGCTTTCCAGCGCACCGAAGTCGTTGATTACGTGGTTCAGGAATAGCTTGCGCCCGCCCGCGCAACACATTAATCAGCCCCGGTCTGCCATGTGGCGGGCCAAGTCGCCGCAACCTTGACAAAACGGGCATAACAACATGAAACGCGAACATCTTCCCGGTATTCTGGCTATGGCCGCCATTGTTGTGGCGTCCAACATTCTGGTGCAGCATCTTTTTGGCCAATGGCTGACATGGGGTGCGTTCACCTATCCTTTGGCATTTCTTGTCACCGACATCATGAACCGCGTTTATGGCGCCGGGCCTGCGCGCAGCGTTGTATTTGTCGGCTTTATTGTCGGCATATTCTGTTCATTGGTCGGGACACAGCTTACCGGCGAATTCGGGCCATTGGTAACGTTCCGTGTTGCGGTGGGATCTGGCATCGCGTTTCTGACAGCGCAGTTGCTGGATGTTTCGATTTTTTCGATGTTGCGCAACAGCACATGGTGGAAAGCGCCACTGGTATCGACTTTGGTCGGGTCATCGGTGGACACGGCACTGTTTTTCTCGATCGCCTTTTCAGCACAATTTGCGTTCATCGATCCGGCCACAGATGTCCTCTGGGCGAACGAGCGTTTGCCGTTTTTAGGGTTTGGGGGCGAAACACCATTGTGGGTGTCGTTGGCGGCAGCAGACTGGTTGGTCAAACTGTCGCTTGGCCTGCTGGCGCTGGTACCGTTCCGTATCGTTGTTGCCAGATTGAGCACACAAACCGAATCACAATGAAGATTTTGCTTTGCGATTGCAAAAAGCCGTGCAAGAATCACCTCAGTTGAAACAATTCGGAAGGAGGTGATCCAGTGTCGAGAAAGGTATTGGAGAGAGGTGTCGGAACAGCTTGGGAGGTCGCCCGCTAAGGCAATCCTTGGCGGCGTTGCCCGCCCGAGTGGATCGGAAAACAATCTAACCGACCCCACCTCCGCAGACTTTCGAAAGGGCCGCTCCGCATATCGGGGCGGCCCTTTTTTCCGAGATACAAGCGCGTTAGGGTCAGAACGATGCCCCTATCCTGCACGTGAAGGCCCCCATGCTGCGCATTTCCGACGAAATATCCCTGCAAGACTGGGAGCTAAGCGAAAGCTTTAGCCGCGCATCTGGTCCGGGGGGACAGAATGTAAACAAGGTCAGCACAGCGGTTGAATTGCGGTTCGAAGCGGCCCGTTCACCATCTTTGCCCGGACCTGTGAAAACACGGTTGCGGCGACTGGCAGGACGGCGTTGGACCAAAGACGGTGCGCTGGTCATCCAATGCGATGAAACCCGATCACAGGCGCGCAACCGCGACATCGCGCGCGACCGTTTGGCCGAACTGGTGCGCGCCGCGCTGGTTGCACCAAAACGGCGGGTCGCCACCAAACCCACGCTGGGGTCTAAAAAACGTCGCTTGAAAGCGAAAAAAGTGCGCGGCGACGTCAAAGCCTTGCGCGGACGCGTTCAAGGCGAAGACTAGGCCCCGGAAAGCAGGTCCAACACACAGGCAGAACAGTACGGCGATGTGAGTGCGCGTGGGTTCACTATCACCCTTGTCGCGCGCGCCGCTGTCGCCCAGTGTCGCGGAATGGATGATCTGAAACACTGGCCTTTCGGTCTGTTCAAGGTGCGCAGCTAAGTGGACGTGCGAGATGACAAGGTTGTGCCGGCTATTTTGCTAAGTCTGTTGGCAATTGTTCTGTTCGATTTCATGGGGCTGATCATCAAATTGCTGTCAGGTTATTACGGTGCCGCCGAGTTGAGCGCCTATCGCAACCTGTTTGGTCTGATCCCCAGTGCAATTGCGCTTTGGTCGTCGCGCAGTTGGCATCAGAAGGGTCGCATTATGAAAATGCGCCAATGGAAGATGGCCTGCCTGCGCGGGGTTCTGACAACATTTGCGCAGTTCTTTTTCTATCTGTCTTTGGGGCGGCTGGCCTTTGCCACGGCATCCACGATCACGTATGCCAATGCACTGTTCATGACGGCGCTGGCGGTTCCTTTGCTGGGCGAACGGGTTGGCCCTGCCCGATGGGCCGCTGTTATGGTCGGCTTTGCCGGAGTTGTGATGATTGTCCGACCCGGTGGAGACAGCTTTAGCTATGATGCATTGCTGCCACTGGCGGCAGCGTTTCTATACGCGCTTTCCGGCGTTCTGGCACGGCGGATGGATGTGGAATTGCCCAGCCCGCTGATTAACCTTTATTCCAGCGCGACATCTATGGTCGGCGCTTTTGGATTGGCATGGGCCACCGGCGGCTTTTCACAGATACGCGGCGGAGAAGATTTGGCGTGGATCATGGCAATGGGTGTATTTGGCGGATCTGCTGTGCTGTCGCTGGTGATCTCTTACCGGATGACCGAACAAAGCAATCTGGCCCCGTTCAACTATTTCGGGATTCTGATCGCTTTTCTGTTCGGTTGGATATTCTTTGGCGAAGCGCCGCTGGACGATCTGTTTCCCGGCGCAGTTCTTATCGCCTTTGGCGGGTTGATGATTGTCTGGCGCGAACGGCGATTGCGACGGCGCAAGACGTAAGCCGAATTAGGGCCGTTTGCTTTAAACAACGACGTCCTGACGGTCTTGCACGCCGACACCGAAAACAGCCTTGTAGCGTTCGATTTCCTTTGCCGGTCCCATCGCCTTGTTCGGGTTGTCCGACAATTTGACTGTTGGTCGCCCATTGGCGGATATCGCCTTGCACACCAGCGAAAACGGGGCCAACGCATCATTGGGAACAAGTCCGCGAAAATCATTGGTCAGGAGCGTACCCCAGCCAAACGACACTTTGACACGCCCGTCAAACTGCGCCTGAAGCTCTGCTATCTTTGCCACATCCAGCCCGTCGGAAAAGATCACACGTTTTTCTGCCGGGTCTTCGCCTCTTTCAGCCCACCAGCGTATTGCGATTTCCGCAGCGGTTGCCGGGTCGCCGCTATCAACGCGTATCCCTGTCCAGCCGGCCAGCCAGTCGGGCGCGTTTTTCAAGAACCCTTCTGTGCCGTAGGTATCGGGCAGAATAATACGCAGATTTCCGTCATGCTCTTCGTGCCAATCCGAAAGAACATCATAAGGGGCCTGCGCCAGTTCGGCATCAGAATTGGCCAGGGCAGAATAGACCATCGGCAGTTCATGCGCGTTGGTGCCGATCGCCTCGACTTCGCGGTTTTTGGCGATCAGGCAATTGGACGTACCGGTGAATTTTTGGCCTAACCCTTCGCGCATGGCCTGAACGCACCAGTCCTGCCACAGATAGGAATGGCGGCGGCGGGTCCCGAAATCGGCAATGCTGAGGTTTGGAATGTCACGCAGGGCTTCGATCTTTTCCCACACGCGGGTCATGGCGCGTGCATAAAGCACCTGCAACTCGAACCGCCCCATATCGTTCAAAACCGCACGGCTGCGCAGTTCCATCAATACAGCCAGCGCGGGTATTTCCCATAACATCACTTCGGGCCATGCGCCTTCGAATGTCAGTTCGTACTGATCGCCTTTGCGTTCCAGATGATAGGGTGGCAGAGACAGGTTTTCGAACCAGTCCATGAAATCGGGGCGGAACATCTGGCGCTTGCCGTAGAATGTATTACCGCGCATCCACGTGCTTTCGCCCCGCGACAGGGACAGAGAGCGTATGTGATCCAGTTGTTCGCGCAACTCGCCTTCGTCGACAAGAGTGGCCAGCGGAATATGGGTTGATCGGTTGATCAGCGAAAACGTGACATGCGTATCGGGTTTGTTGCGAAACACCGATTGGCACATCAGCAACTTATAGAAATCCGTATCGATCAGCGACCGGACAATCGGATCTATCTTCCACTTGTGGTTATAGACGCGGGTGGCGATATCGACCATGTCCGGCTCCGTCCTTTGGGTTGCGATGGGTTAAAGCAAAGGCGCGGTGGCGTGGCAAGGCTTGGCACGCCAAAGCATTATTGCGACGCGTCAGGCCCGAAATGCGTAGCGGTCGGACTCTTCAAAGATATCGATAAGTTTCGAACCGGCCGGCACGGTGGCGCCGTGTTCTACCCCCGCGGGAATGTCATAGCTTTCGCCCGGGCCATAGGTTTTTGTGACGCCGTCCAATGTCAACGTGATCGACCCTTCGAGGACCGTGCCCCATTGGGCCCCATGTGAATGGGGCGGTAAAGTTAAGTCTTTGTGGACGACAAAGAAGGCAACCAGCCCTTTTTCAGACCGGAAACCGGTTGCTGTTACAAGGTCATCCGGCAATGGTAAATCGAGTGTTCCGGCGTTCCGGATGAAATTTGGAAGATCCATCAATTCGTTCTCCTTGGGTCTTTGTCTGTCACAGCCTTGCGGTTCATTGAAGCTTTACGCCTGCAGATTCCATTCCACTGATCGCAGCGGCCAGTGATCCGTTCAGATCAATCGCGCGGCAAAGCGCAGTGTCTACACATACATCAAAGCCGGCCTTTGCCGCATCAACAGCCGAAAAATTTACACAAAAATCAAGGGCCAAACCAACCATTGTCAGCTGTGTAATGCCGCGACTGCGCAGATACCCTTGCAATCCTGTGGGGGTTTCATGATCGTTTTCAAACAAAGCGGAATAACTGTCGATTTCGGGGTTGTAGCCTTTTCGCAGGATCAGATCGGCGCGATCCACCTGTAGATCAGGGTGGAACTGCGCGCCAATGCCACCCTGAATGCAATGATCCGGCCACAACACTTGTGGTCCGTAAGGCATGTCGATCATGTCGTAGGGCGCCGCACCCTTGTGGGAAGACGCGAATGAGCTGTGTCCTGCCGGATGCCAATCCTGCGTCAACAGAACCGTCGGGAATTCCGCCATCACCGCGTTGATACCGGCAACGATACTGTCCCCATCGGGAACAGCCAATGCGCCACCGGGGCAAAAATCATTCTGCACGTCGATCACAATCAGCGCCTTTGTCATGGCTGGGCTCCTTTGTCGCGTCGGTTTTCACTACCCTACGTCTTGTCCGTGCGCGTGCAACATCGTATTGGGCGGCGCATGTATACGATTGCAGCCCTTTATCATTTTACGCGTTTTGCAGATCCTGCGGCGATCAAGGGGCCGCTGGCGCAGCTGTGTTGTGCCAATGGGGTGCAAGGAACTCTGCTGCTGGCCAGCGAAGGCATCAACGGCACAATTGCCGGCCCGCGCGCAGGAATTGACGCCGTGCTGGCACATATCAAATCCCTTCCCGGATGCAGCAATTTGGAGTGGAAGGAAAGCACGGCTGTGGACGCGCCGTTCAACCGGATGAAAGTGCGCCTGAAGCGAGAGATCGTGACAATGGGCCAGCCGGATGTGGACCCGCGCGCACGTGTCGGACATTATGTCGAACCCGCAGATTGGAACGCGTTGATCCAAAGCCCCGACGTGGCGGTGATTGACACGCGCAACGACTACGAAGTGGCGATCGGAACATTTGAGGGCGCGGTCGACCCCGCAACAAAATCATTTGGCGAATTTCCCCAGTGGTGGGAACAGAACAAACACCGGTTTCACAACAAACGGATTGCGATGTTCTGCACCGGCGGCATCCGTTGCGAAAAATCGACCAACTACCTGCTGGGCCAAGGTGTGGAAGACGTGTTTCACCTGCATGGCGGTATTCTGAAGTATCTGGAAGACGTTCCTGCAGAAAACAGCACCTGGCAAGGCGAGTGTTTTGTTTTTGACGGCAGGGTGTCGGTGGGCCACGGTCTGGCCGAGGGGCCGCATATGCTGTGCCATGCGTGCCGCCGCCCGATTCTGCCCGGAGATACAGACCGCCCCGATTACGAAGAAGGTGTATCGTGTTTTCACTGCGTCGACGAAACGACAGAGCAAGACAAGAACCGGTTCCGCGAACGCCAAAAGCAGATCGCATTGGCCAAGTCGCGCGGCGAAACACATATGGGCCCCAAGGCCTGATTTAGGCGGGGACCATCTGCCGCGGACGTCCGCGCAGCAGAAGCATCACCATGATGCCCATGTTCATCAGGTTCCAGACGATGCCATTCAGAAACGCGGCCTGATACGATCCGGTGACATCATAAATCCACCCCGACATCCAACCGCCCAGGGCCATACCCAAAATCGTCATCATCATGACAAACCCGACGCGCGCACCCGCCTCTTTTGCAGGCATGTATTCGCGCACGATCAGCGCATAGCTGGGCACGATACCGCCTTGGGACAGGCCAAAAATCAAGCTGATCACATAGAGCGGCACCAAGCCGTCATAGGGCAGGTATAAAAACAGCGCGATGCACTGCAAGGTCGAGCCGACCAGCAACGTAATCACACCGCCCACCTTATCCGCCAGAACGCCCGATAGAATGCGTGATACAACGCCCCCCATCAGCATCAGCGACAGCATTTCTGCCCCGACAACAGGGCCATACCCAAGACCCACGCAATAGGAGACGATGTGCACCTGTGGCATCGACATGGCCACGCAGCAACCAATACCCGCCAGCCCCAGCAGATACTGCAATGTACGTGGCGAAAACCCCGTGCTGCGCGCCCGCAAGGTAGCGGCAGCCTGCGCCTTGCCATGCGCATCTTCGGGAACACGACGGCGGAGCAGGAAAGACAGTGGAATGACCACAGCCAATGTCATCAAAGCAAGGATCATATACACGTGTCGCCAACCCTCTGCCGCCAGAATATCGGCCAGCAAAGTGGGCCATATGGCCCCCGACAGGTAGTTGCCGCTTGCAACCAGTGCCACGGCAATCCCGCGCTTGCGCAGGAACCAGTGCGAGATGTCCGCAATCAACGGCCCAAAACCCACCGCCGTTCCCAACCCCAGCAATAGATGTGCCAGCGATAAAACGAAAATCGATCCCGACAAGATCGCGCACAGATAGGCCAGCGCACTGACCAGTGCGGCACCAATCAAAGCAACGGTCACGCCGAAACGGTCGACCAGACGGCCAATCAACAGATTGCCCAGCGCAAACCCGATCATCGTAAGGGTATAGGGCATCGATGCTTCTGCACGACCCGCGCTAAATTCTACCTCGACTGCGGGCATCACGATGATCACCGCCCACATGCCGACATTGGCAACGGTCGCGATGATCAGGGTGATGATCAACCGGGTCCAGGAATAGCTGCTGTCGTGTATATCGCTGCCTTGCATGACCGCGACGTTAGGCACGGCGCACGGCAATGTATAGCACCAGTTTCAATACTCGGTTCGGATCAGAAAACGAACGGGCGGACCGGGGCTCGCACACCCGGAAACCGCCCGTATTGGACCCTAAAAATCCAGATTTTCAACGTTCAGCGCGTTTTGCTGGATAAACTCGCGGCGTGGTTCGACGACATCGCCCATCAGTTTGGTAAACAGATCGTCGGCTTCGGCCATGTCTTCAACGCGCACCTGCAACAATGTACGGGCATCGGGATCAAGCGTGGTTTCCCACAGCTGATCGGGGTTCATTTCGCCCAGTCCCTTGTAGCGTTGCAAGGACAGACCTTTTTCGCCTTCGGCCAGAATGGCATCCAAAAGGTCCATCGGGCCATAAATCATCTGGCTGCGGTCCTTGCGGATCAGTTTTGCAGGCAGGGAATAGACATCTTGCAGGCTTTGGGTAAAGGCGCCGGTGCGCTTGGCTTCACCTCCACGGATGATACGGCCATCAAGGGTGCGCACCTCTTCCACACCGCGCAGGATGCGCGCAAGGCGGATGCCATGGTCCTGGGTGATGCGACCCTGCCACCCCTTTTCGTATTCCAGCGCAATCAGGTTCAAACGCTCGGCAACCTTGTCTGCTGTGCCTTGCAAGTCGGCATCGACAACACCAGGGGCAAACGCTCCGGCAATGGCTGCTTGTTCAAGAATGTGACGCGGATAATGCGTTGGGAACGCTTCCAGCACGCGGCGCATCTGGCGGGCCAAATCCACAACGCGCAACAGGTCTTGCCCCGAGATTTCTTCGCCATTGCCCTGTTTCAGCATGGCCCCTTCGACACCTTGATTGATCAGGTACTCTTCCATTGCGGCCTGATCTTTCAGGTACACTTCGGATTTGCCGCGCGACACTTTGTAAAGCGGTGGTTGCGCAATATAGAGATGACCGCGTTCGATCAGTTCCGGCATCTGCCGGTAAAAGAACGTGAGCAGAAGGGTGCGGATATGCGCGCCGTCCACATCCGCATCGGTCATGATAACGATCTTGTGGTAACGCAGTTTCGAGATATCGAATTCATCCCGTCCGATCCCGGTGCCCAGCGCCATCACCAGATTGCCGATTTCCTGCGAGCCCAGCATGCGATCAAACCGCGCGCGTTCAACGTTCAGGATTTTGCCTTTCAAGGGCAGAATGGCTTGCGTCTGACGATCGCGCCCTGTTTGGGCCGATCCGCCTGCGCTGTCACCCTCGACAAGGAAGACTTCGGTCTTGGACGGGTCTTTTTCCGAACAATCCTTGAGCTTTCCGGCCAGAAAATTCACATCCATCGCCGTTTTGCGACGGGTCAGATCCCGCGCCTTGCGGGCCGCTTCCCGTGCCAGTGCAGCTTCAACAATCTTGCCAACAACGATTTTGGCCTCGTTCGGGTTTTCTTCAAACCATTCGGCAAGCTTTTCGTTCACAAGCCCTTCGACAGCGGGGCGCACTTCGGAACTGACCAGTTTGTCTTTGGTTTGGGACGAAAATTTGGGGTCCGGCACTTTGACAGACAGAACACAGGTCAAACCTTCGCGGGCATCATCACCGGTAAAGCTGACCTTTTCCTTTTTCGCGATACCGGAACTTTGCGCATAGTTGTTGATCGTGCGCGTCAATGCGCCGCGAAAACCGGCCATATGGGTGCCGCCGTCGCGTTGCGGAATGTTATTGGTAAATGGCAGCACACTTTCGTGGTAGCTGTCGTTCCACCACATCGCGACCTCGATCCCGATGTCGTCGCGTTCTCCGGTGATGAAAATCGGTTCCGGCATGACAGAGCTTTTGTGACGGTCGAGGTATTTTACAAACTCTTTCACGCCGCCTTCATAAAACAGTTCCGATCGTAACGGTTCGGCGGGGCGTTCGTCGGTCAGGATGATGCGCACGCCCGAATTCAGGAACGCCAGTTCGCGCAGTCGTTTTTCCAGCGTGGCGAACGAATACTCAAGGTTTGAAAACGTGCTTGTCGACGCCATGAACCGCACTTCGGTGCCTGTGCGGTCACCGCATTCGCCCACAACTTTCAGGTGTTCGGTGGTAAAACCGCCTTCGAACCTTGCATAGTGCTCCTTGCCGTTGCGCCAGATGCGCAGTTCCAGCCAGTCGGACAATGCATTTACAACCGACACACCAACACCGTGCAGGCCGCCGGACACTTTGTACGAATTGCTGTCAAACTTACCGCCCGCATGCAGTTGGGTCATGATGACTTCGGCCGCAGACACGCCTTCTTCTTCATGAATACCAACCGGAATACCGCGGCCGTTGTCGCTGACGGAAACGCTCGAATCCGCGTGAATGACAACGTTTACGGCGTCGGCATGACCGGCCAAAGCTTCGTCAATTCCGTTGTCCACGACCTCGTACACCATATGGTGCAGACCAGACCCGTCATCGGTGTCACCGATATACATACCGGGACGCTTGCGTACTGCCTCTAAGCCTTTGAGAACTTTAATGGAATCGGCGCCATATTCTTCTGGCGTCTGGTCGGTTTCGGACATCCGAAAATCCCTTTGTTATTTTCGCTTTTTATACCGGGTCTTGGGGGGGATGTCACGCGTTTGCCCTATATTTTGTGTCTTTTGGCGGGGTATTTCGCCCAATCAGAAATGTGCGGTTTTCAAAGCAAGAACACGGTCAGGGCTGCGCTTCGTTCACCTGTGAAAGACCCGATTCCTCGGTCACCTCAAGATACATCGCACGGGCACCCATCGTGTCGAACAGTTCCGGACCGGTCCCCGTCATCCATGCCTGGGCGCCAAGGGTCACGACCTCGTCATAAAGGGCTGCGCGGCGGTCTGCATCCAGATGGGCACCAACCTCGTCCAGTAGCAACAGCGGCGGCGCGCCAAATTCGCGGGTCAGGGCCCTTGCGTTTGCCAGAATTAGGGACACAAGCAACGCCTTTTGTTCACCGGTGGAACAATCCCGCGCAGGAACGTCTTTTGCGGTGTAAACGCCGTAGACATCCGTTCTGTGCGGGCCGATCAGGGTGCGCCCGGCAACCAGATCACGAAACCGGCTTTCTGCAAACGCGTCGCGCAGCGCATCTTCGGTATCGGGCATGTCACCGTCGGATTGCATCAGTTCCAGTTTGGCGCTGGGAAAGGCCGTCTGTGCATCCTGCTGGGCGTCGGCGAGCAGCGCCAGCGCAGCCAAGCGGTTGGCATGGATTGTCGCCCCTGCACTGGCCATCTGGGCCTCAAGCGCGGTGTACCATGACGGTTCGCGCACCTGATCTTTCAAAAGGCGGTTACGTTCGCGCATCGCCTTGTCGTACGCCAACGACACTTCTGCATGAGTTGGCATGAAACTCAGCGTCATGCGATCCAGAAACCGCCTCCGGCCCTCGGCGCCTTCGATCCAAAGACGATCCATCGACGGGATCAGCCACAACACGCGAGCAATGCGGCCCAACGCCAGTTGCGAGGTCGCCTTGCCATCAATCCGGACCTGTCGGG
Organism: uncultured Alphaproteobacteria bacterium; assembly: GCA_963765555.1. GTDB lineage: Bacteria > Pseudomonadota > Alphaproteobacteria > Rhodobacterales > Rhodobacteraceae > JL08. Next base: position 227,755 of record CAVXWX010000012.1, on the reverse strand, counting down.
CGGCACCGCGTTCAGACCAGATTTCAACTTCGTGTACCTGAGCGAGCGAGTGCAGGATGCCCGTCACCTTCCATCCCAATGCTTCGGGGCGGCGGGTCATATCTTCGGCACTGGACCGCCGCAGACCGCGGCCCGGCGAAAACAGCGACACGGCTTCAAGTATGTTGGTCTTTCCCGCGCCGTTGGGCCCAAAGATCGCCACAGGGCGGCCATCACAGGCAATCCGCGCCAGTTTGTGAGAGCGGAAGTGGGACAACGTCAGTTCAGAAAGATGAAGCGACGTCATCAGGTATGTCCGTTTGCGTCAGTAGAGGCGCAGGGCAGTTTTTGCAGTTTTCTGTTCTGTGTCAAACGCGCATCGGCATAACAACATAGACGGCGCTGGTATCATTGCCTTCGCGCATCAGTGTCGGATCACCGGCGGAATTGAACATGAACACCGCGTTTTCACGATCAACCTGAGAAGCAATTTCCAGCAGGTATTTTGCATTGAACCCAATTTCCAGCCGTTCATCGCCATAGGCAACGGCCAGCTCTTCTTCGGCGGCACCGCTGTCGGGGGCGTTGACCGACAGGATCAGGCGGTCTTCGTCCAGCGCCAGTTTAACGGCGCGCGACCGTTCGGACGATACCGTTGCGACACGATCAACAGCCTGAGCGAATTCGGCGGCATCCACTTCGAGTTTGCGGGTGTTTCCCTGCGGAATGACCCGTGTGTAATCAGGAAATGTTCCATCAATCACTTTGGACGTCAGTGTGATGTCGGGGGTCGCAAAACGGACCTTGGTTTCCGAAACAGAAACCGCAATCTGCATATCGTCGTCTTCGAGCAGTTTGCGCAACTCCCCCACTGTCTTGCGTGGCACAATCACGCCAGGCATATCCGCTGCGCCATCGGGCAGCGGCGCATCGATACGCGCAAGCCGGTGGCCATCGGTTGCGACGCAGCGCAGAACCTTGCCACCATCCGCGTCTGAAATGTGCATATAAACGCCATTCAGATAGTACCGGGTTTCTTCGGTAGAAATCGCAAATTTAGATTTGTCGAACAATCTGCGCAACACCGGCGCAGGTGCCGAAAAATTGGATGCATATTCCGAGGACGCCATCACCGGAAAATCTTCCTTCGGGAGGGTCGCAAGAGAAAAGTTTGATCGTCCCGCTTCGACTGTGAGACGCCCTGCGGCATTATCCGCCGTCAGCGTCACAAGCGCCCCGTCCGGAAGTTTACGCACGATTTCGTGCAATGTCGTGGCCGACACAGTGGTTGCCCCCGCCCGTTCGACCTGCGCAGGTGCCTTGTCGACCACTTCGATATCCAGATCGGTGGCGCGGAAATGCACATCGTTACCTTCTGCTTCAATCAGCACGTTGGCCAGAATGGGGATCGTGTTGCGCCGTTCCACAACCGACTGGGCCTGAGACACGGCCTTGAGCAATGCGCCGCGTTCGATGCTGAGTTTCATGTGTTCCACCCTTTGGACTATCGGGACGAGCAACCTAGCGGTTTGTGCCCCCCGTACAAGCTTTTTGTTCTGTGTTCGTTTGTCCATTGCTTTGGCGCAAGGGTCAAGATGCCGCTTGGTACATCGGGTGTCAGAGTATTCAGGAAAAGGGAAATTGTGTTTCTGGCGCACGCCTTGCGCAGGCAGACGCCAGAATAAGGACGATCAGGATCTGATTTGATTGCCCAACCGAAGCATCAGGAGCAATTCAGCCAAGACCGCGCGCCGCTACGCCTCTAACGCGCGGCGCAGCAGTTCGATGTCTTCGGCGATTTGCCCGTCCTGTTGTTTCAGTTCTTCGATGCGCTTGACGCCGTGCATGACAGTGGTGTGATCGCGCCCGCCAAACCGGCGCCCGATTTCGGGAAGCGACCGGCTGGTCAACTGCTTGCACAGATACATTGCGACCTGTCTGGGTCGCGCATAGGTGCGCACGCGCTTTGGCCCGATCATGTCGGACAGGCGGATATTGTAGTGATCGGAAACCTTGCGCTGGATTTCTTCTACCGAAATCTTGCGTTCGGAAGCGCGCAATACGTCCGCCAGACAATCCTGTGTCAGCTCCATCGTGATTTCACGGCCGACAAGCGATGCAAACGCATAAAGCCGGGTCAACGCCCCTTCAAGAACGCGCACATTGGTCGAAATGCGGTGGGCCAGAAATTCCAACACGCCATCCGAAATGTTCAGTTCGGGGTACATGCTGCGGTAGTTTTCAACTTTGGTTTGCAGAATGCCCAGCCGCAATTCGTAATCTGTGGGGTGCAGATCAACCACCAGACCGCATTGCAGACGCGATTTCACACGATCCTCAAGATCCTTGATTTCACCCGGGGCACGATCAGCAGAAATGATGATCTGTTTGTTCTGGTCGACCAGCGCATTGAAGGTGTGAAAGAATTCTTCCTGCGTGCTGTCTTTGCCTGCGATGAACTGAACATCGTCCACCATCAACACATCGACAGAGCGGAACATCTCTTTGAAATCCATCATCTTGCGTTCGCGCAACGCCTGAACAAAGCGGTACATGAACTGTTCGGCCGACAGATACAGCACATTCAACTCGGGATGGCGGGCGCGCAGTTCCCATGCGATGGCGTGCATCAGGTGCGTTTTACCAAGCCCGACCCCACCATATAAAAACAGCGGATTGAAGGTTACGGGGCCACCTTCGGCAACGCGGCGCGCGGCAGCGTGCGCCAGTTCGTTGGGCTTGCCGACGACAAAGCTGTCAAATGTAAACCGCGCATCCAGCGGTGCGGCTGTCAGGCCTGATTCACTGGGCTGGGGTTTGGCCTTGGCCGATTTGAACACAGGTTTGGCCGGGCGCGCCGTGGCGTTCGCGGGAACACGGAACGAAACGCGCTGCACCGATGCACCTGTTGAATTCAGTTCATACAGGATCAGGTCTGCAAAATTTTGAGATACGTAGTTTCCGATGAAATTTGTCGGAACGTGGAATGTGGCGACACCGTCCTTGAGGTCGGAAAATTCCAGAGGCTCGATCCATGTTTTATAGTTGTTCTGACCTACCGTCTTCAGCAGCTGTTGTCTGAGTTGTCCCCATTTTTCTTGAGTCATAAAGTTGCCCGTCCAAGCCCTTCTTTTCTAATCGTTGCCATCAATGAGCCCCCAAACAGACCGTCCCAATCGGCCTTACCCATTACCAACACCACGCAATTAACCGCACTCCGCAGAAGGAGCACGACCACCAACGGGTGCCGAACCAAATCATCACAGCTTGACGCCGGTTTTTGGTGTTCCGGTTTGCCCGGTTTATGCACCAATCCACCGCACGCCGCGCGCGCACAACAATTTTGACAGGACCGAAAAGCTGGTTGATCAACCAGAAATCCGGCAGGGTGTGGTTATGCAATCGGGTTGCACCGCCGACACATCCGCACCCATATGTGATCCGTGCAAATAGGATCTATCCGGTGTGGAGCCTGTCCCCCCAAGGCGAAATGAATTGCTGTACTGTTGGTAGCAACTTCGCAGCGGTAGCGGCAACTGAACTCTAAACTTGACTCAGCTTTTTGCGAAAAGAATCTGTCAGCCGGGCAGACCCATGTCAGAATCGGGACTATGGAATCCGGACAACAAAAAAAGGCGCCCCGGCCGGGACACCTTTATCGGTCAATCGCTTAGTCGGTGAGCTTAGGCTTGGCCCAGCGCTTTCACCCGAGAAGACAAGCGTGACATTTTTCTCGCAGCTGTGTTTTTGTGAAACACGCCTTTGGATACGCCGCGCATCAGTTCTGGCTGTGCTTCACGCAACGCGCTCACAGCAACAGACTGATCGCCCGATGCAATCGCTTCTTCCACTTTACGCAGGAAGGTGCGGATGCGCGAACGGCGCGCTTTGTTGACTTGAAAGCGGGCCTCGTTCTGGCGCGCGCGTTTTTTTGATTGAGGCGTATTGGCCATGTTATGTCGTCCCACGGTTTGGGTAGGGTGTAATCTGAAGTCGCGTCTTTAGGCCCGAGTTGCCGCCCTGTCAACAGGGTGCGCCCGATGAATGGGCCGCAAAACGTAATCTTGCGCTTTATTCACAAGAAAATCGCGGTATCTGCCTATTTGTCGCGGAACTGGGCAGTTCTTTTTTCAAGGAACGCTGCCATGCCTTCGGATTGGTCTTCGGTGGCAAACATCGCATGAAACATACGCCGTTCGTACAAAATGCCTTCGCTCAGCGTGGTTTCGTAACTGCGGTTGACCGCCTCTTTGACTGCCATTGCCGTCAGAACCGATTTCTCGGCAATCTTGGCGGCGGCGCCCATGGCCTCTTCCATCAGTTTCTTGGCTGGCACGACGCGGCTGACCAGCCCGGCGCGTTCAGCCTCGGCTGCGTCCATGAAACGACCGGTCAGGTTCATATCCATCGCTTTGGACTTGCCCACAAAACGTGTCAGACGCTGGGTTCCGCCAATTCCGGCCACGACGCCCAGATTGATTTCGGGTTGTCCGAATTTGGCGGTTTCGGCCGCGATGATAAAATCACACATCATGGCAAGTTCGCATCCCCCGCCCAGCGCATAGCCTGCGACGGCTGCGATTATGGGTTTGCGGGTTTTGGTAATCCGCGTGCCTTCCGAGCCGAACAGGTCTTTCAGGAAAACCTCGACATAGGACATCTCGGACATTTCCTTGATGTCCGCACCGGCGGCGAATGCCTTGTCCGATCCGGTGATGACGATACACCGGACTTTGTCATTCTGGTCTGCGTCTTCCAATGCCGTGCACAATTCGCCTAACAGCTTGGTGTTCAGGGCGTTCATGGCGTCGGGGCGGTTCAGCCTGATCAAGGCAACGTGGTCTTCAACTTCGACGATGATCGTCTCAAAGGCCATAATTCTGCTTTCGCTTGTTCCGGTCAGGCGCAAAGGATTAGCACGACGCGCGGCGGGTTCAAGTCATCTTTGGCATTGCGGACAATAGAAAGACGAGCGGCCCGATTGCACAAGCCGGGCGATGGTTCCGGTGCAATCCGCACTGCGGCAGGGGGCACCTTCGCGGCCGTAAACATCAAAGGAATGCTGAAAATATCCCAGTTCCCCATCAGCTTGGCGGAAATCACGCAATGAAGATCCGCCCGCCTTGATTGCATCGGAAAGAACCTGGCGGATGACGGGAACCAGTGTCGATACCCGCTGCGCAGAAATCTGGCCAGCGCGGCGTTTGGGCGAGATGCGGGCGCGAAACAGGGCTTCACAGACATATATGTTGCCCAGACCCGCAACGATTCTCTGATCCAGCAGAGCCGATTTGACAGGTGTGTTCTTTCCCTTGAACGCTGCAACCAGATAGGGCTCGTTAAAGTCATTGCCCAATGGCTCCGGCCCCAAAACCGCCAAAAGCTTGTGAGAATCGGCGGTTGCCGTCTCCAGCAGGTCCATTGCACCAAATCGGCGCGGATCATTGAAGGTGATGCGCGCACCGTTTTGCATATGCAAAACGACATGATCGTGTTTTTCCGCAGCAGGATGATCATGCACGAATTGCCCAAGCGGATCGCCGGAAATCAACATGCGTCCAGACATACCCAAATGGATCAAAAGCGTTTCGCCACCATCCAGATCGGCCAGAATGTATTTTGACCGGCGTCGCAAAGCGGTAATTGTCTGCCCTGTCAAACGCTGCGCCATGTTTTTCGGAAAAGGCCAGCGCAAATCAGGGCGGTTCACGTCTGCGCGCGCGATTGTTTGCCCTTCGATGACCGAAAGCAGCCCGCGGCGTACGGTTTCAACTTCGGGGAGTTCCGGCATCATATGTCCTTTGTGCAAAAGGGGCGCATTGTGCATGGCGACATGCGCCCTATAACAAGAGCGATGTAACACAGCGGCAAGACCAGATGACAGACAGCGACGACAAAACAACCCATTTCGGATTTGAAACAGTGCCCGAGTCCGAAAAAGCCGGGCGCGTGAAAGGCGTTTTCAGTTCTGTGGCCACCAAATATGACGTCATGAATGATGTGATGTCTGCGGGGGTTCACCGGATCTGGAAGGACGCGATGATGGATTGGCTGGCCCCCCGTGCCGGACAAAAGCTGCTGGACGTTGCCGGAGGCACCGGTGACATCGCCTTTCGATTTCTGAAACGGGCCGGTTCCGGCCATGCGACGGTACTGGATCTGACGGAATCGATGCTGGTCGAGGGGCGCAAACGCGCCGAGGCTGCAAAAATGGCGGACAGTCTTGATTGGGTCGTGGGCGATGCGATGGCGCTGCCGTTTCCCGATAACAGTTTCGATGTCTATACGATCAGTTTTGGCATCCGCAACGTGACCCGCCCGCAAGAGGCCCTGAACGAGGCCTATCGCGTATTGCGCCCGGGAGGGCGGGTGATGGTGCTGGAGTTTTCACAATTGCCGAATGACGCGCTGCAAAAGGCCTATGACCTTTACAGTTTCAACGTGATCCCGCGCATGGGAAAACTGATCGCCAATGACAGCGAAAGCTATCAATATCTTGTCGAATCGATCCGGAATTTTCCGGATCAGGAAACGTTTCTGGGCATGGTCCGTCAGGCCGGATTTGAAAATGCCAAATACCGCAACCTGACGATGGGCGTTGCCGCGCTGCATTCCGGCTGGAAGATCTAGACCATGCGAGGACCGCACAACATCTGGCGGCTGATCCGCACTGGAGCCACGCTGGAACGTACAGGCGCGATGAATGTCGTGCTGGATGCGTTCGAGGCCCCCAAATCATTGCGGTTTGTGGCCCGTGCGCTGGGCTGGCCATTTAAATGGCTGGGTCTGAAAGGTGATGTTTCGATGCCACCGGCGACCCGCGCGCTGACGGCGTTGGGACCGGCCTACATCAAGTTCGGACAAGTTCTTTCGACCCGCCCTGATGTGGTTGGGGATGAACTGGCTGTTCAATTGCGGGTGTTGCAAGACAAACTGCCGCCGTTTTCGACGGATAAGGCCCGCGCCGAGGTCGAAAAAGAACTGGGTCAATCCGTCGACACTATTTTTTCCGAGTTCAGCGCACCGGTCGCGGCCGCTTCGATTGCGCAGGTGCACAAGGCGCGGCTGATCAGCAATGGCGAGGCCGTGGCCGTCAAGGTGTTGCGCCCCGGGATCGAACGTGCGTTTCGCAAGGATATCGACGCATTCTATCTTGCTGCGCGGATGGTTGAAGTGTTTTCACCGGGGTCGCGGCGTTTGCGCCCCATGGAGGTGGTTGAGCATTTTGACGGCGTGGTGCGTGGTGAATTGGACTTGCGACTGGAAAGCTCAGCCGCGTCAGAATTTGCGGCGAATACTAAAAATGATGCTGGTTTCCAGTTGCCCCCGATTAAATGGGACTTGTCGGCGCGGCGGGTGATGACACTGGGATGGGCCGACGGCGTACCGATGGGTGACAATGCGGCCATTGATGCGGCGGGGCACGATCGCAAAGCGCTGAGCGAACGGGTGCTGCAATTGTTTTTACAGCACGCATTGCGTGACGGGTATTTCCATGCGGACATGCATCAGGGCAACCTGAAGGTCGCGCAAAACGGCAATATCATTGCCTATGATTTCGGGATCATGGGCCATATCGATGAATATACGCGACGGGTTTATGCCGAAATTCTGTTCGGCTTTATTCGCAAAGATTACAAACGTGTCGCAGAGGTGCATTTCGAAGCCGGATATGTACCTGCAGACAAGGATGTCGACGAATTTGCCCGCGCCTTGCGCGCTGTCGGAGAGCCTATATTTGGAATGGACGCAACGCAGATTTCGATGGGGCGTTTGTTGAACTATCTGTTCGAGGTCACGGAACGGTTTGGCATGGAAACCCGCACCGAACTGATCCTTTTGCAGCGCACAATGGTGGTGGTGGAAGGGGTTGCGCGATCGCTGAACCCGCATATCAACATCTGGCAGGTCGCGCGCCCGACTGTCGAAAACTATATCAAGGAATCAATCGGGCCGAAGGCCATTTTGAGTGATCTTGCAAAGACGGCGCGGGTGATGGCACGGTTTGGCCCACGGTTGCCCGGTTTGGTCGAAGCGGCATTGATCCGGCAATCCAACGAAACCGAAGTGCAAGCCGAAGCGAAATGGCCCGCAGCCATGTTATGGGCGGTGTTGGGCGGGGGCGTGGGTGCGACCCTGTTCTGGGTCGTGCAAAACTGGGCGCATTTATCGGATTTCTGACCACAACTGGCCCCGCGTTATTGGTTTGTTGTGCTGGGGGTGCTGGTGCCGCCGGTGCCCGCCAAAGCGCCAGCAAGTGCCAAACCAACCAACGGCGTTAAAAGCGGTATGAGGTTTGTCGGGTTCCCCAAGGCAGGATCAGGTGGCACGCCAAGACATTCATCATTTGCCAGATTGGCCGGATCCTGACAGTCGATTGTTTGTGCGCTTGTCATCATCGGCGAAATTGCGAACAGGATTGCGCCCATCAGGTAAATCCGGCCCGATTTGAAGGCGGCATAGACACTGCAAAGCAGGTTTCGCCCCATTCGTACAGTTAGGCGGTGTGTCCTGTCAGCTTTGATGCGCATGCGCATAACCTTTCTTAATCTGGCGTTAACCCAATCGTTGCAATTTGAACGAACCAAATTTCAAACCGATTGGTCGGGGTATTCGCGATATGACACAACACGAACCGCGGTTCCTGCCCGACCCGAACAGTGTTTCCGGGCAGACCACAACACCGGGCCGACCAGAGTTTCGAACTTTGCTGCTGACGTTATGGCGGGGCAAGATGATCATATCGGCGGCAAGTGTAGGCGCGGTTGTATTAACAACATATTACGTCTTCGCCGTCGCAACAGCGCTGTATACATCAAGCGTTGTGGTGATTTTTGACACGCGCCAGACCAGTGTGGTGGCATTGCCCAGCGTCATCGCAGCCGTATCCGGTGAACCTTCCTCTGTCACATCAGAAGTTGAAGTGTTGCGCGCACGTACGCTGATGACGGATGTGGCGCGCCACTTGAACCTGATGGCCGACCCCGAATTCAACGCCGATCTGCGGGAACCCGGACTGAAAACGCGATTGCGCAGCGGGATCGAGTCTGTCTTTGGTGGTGGCCGGAATTTTGATCCTGCCAGCCACGAATGATGACAGGACACAGCGCGACCTGGACAGGATCGTAAACGTTCTGTTGTCCAAGGTTTCGGTACGGAATATTCCGGGAAGTCATGTTTTCAGGGTTTCTGTAACCACCCAAGCGCCTGAAAAATCAGCACTGATCGCCGATACGATTGCCAGCCAGTATATCGGCAACCAGATGAACGAAAAACAGCGCGCCACCGAACACGCCACCAAATGGCTGGCAAGCCGCGTTGTCGAATTGCAATCACAACTGGAAGTCGCTGAAGCGCAGGTCGCGCAGTTTACGGCCTCGACTGCATTGATTTCGGCACCCGATCTTCAGCTATTGGAACGGCAGTTAAAGGACTTACGGGCGCGTGCAGTTGCGGCCCAAACACGCGCACTCAAAACACAAGACCTGTTGGGAAAGCTGGCCAACGCGCAAACACCGCAGGACAAAGCCGCGGTTGCGGATGATGTGTTGTTAAAGCAGATGATGGCATCCGGGCGTCCAGCCTTTGATAATTTTGCCGAATTTAATGAGCGATACAGCGATATCCAGTCGCGTGTTCGGATTGAAGCCGTCCGAGCAACGCAACAGCTTGGGGCTTTGCAATCGTCTGCAACGGCCCTTGAACTGCAGATTGATCAGCAGGGTCAGGACCTTATTTCACTGCAGCAACTGACCCGTGAAGCCGCCGCAACCCGCCTATTGTACGAGCATTTTTTAAGCCGCCTAAAAGAGACATCGGCGCAAAAAGGAATTCAGCAGGCCGACAGTCGTGTGTTGTCTCATGCTGTTGTCCCAAGTTTTGCGGATAGCCCGCGGAAATCGCTGATCATCACAATGGCTGCCCTGTTCGGTTTGACGTGCGGAGCGCTTTACGTGTTGGTGCAGGAAGCATCCAATACGGTATTTCGTACGGCTGCAGAGCTAGAGGCGTATTCCCGCCTTCCCGTTTTGGGGCAAATCACGGCATTTGACAGTGAGCCCGACCTGCCTGCCCGTTTGAAAACGGCCAGTGATATACGACACATGGAAGCCATGCGGGGCCTGCGCACATCCGTTCTGTTGGCCAATGATGATGCTCAGCCGCAGGTTATTCTGGTTACATCGGCAATGCCGGGCGAAGGAAAAACCACAACCGCGTTAAGCATGGGCGATGTGTTGAGTGGTTTGGACAAAAGAGTGCTTGTTATTGAAGGCGATGTAAGACGGGGCAGAATGCGCCAACGCTTTAAAGACCTTCCGGAAGCGGGGCTTGTGTCTGTCCTGAACAAAACAGCCTTGATCGAGGACGCAATCCATCGCCCGGCAGGGTACAGTGCTGACATTATGGCGGCGAATTTAACAGGCAAGAATGCGGCTGATCTGTTTGCTTCGCCGCGCTTTGGCGATCTGATGCAAACTTTACGCGCGCAATACGATTACATCGTCATTGATACACCACCGGTTCTGGCAGTGCCTGATGCCTGCATCCTGGCAAAATTCGCCGACACCGTCCTGCTGACAGTAAAATGGGACAGTACATCTGACGTACAAATGCGCGAAACGTTGCGACTGTTCCGAAGCACCGGTGTGAATGTGTCTGGACTGGTCCTGACCCAGATCAGCCTGAAAGGCATGAAAAGATATGGTTTTGGGGGCAAACGCAGTTGCTATGCAGATTATGCAGCACAGGTTTCGCCTGCGTCGTAGAATTGGCCGCTGATCAGGAAAACTGACCGTTTAGGGACTGATATGTTTGATCAATCCCATCACGCAAGGACCGCACATTGTTCCACCCCAAGGCGTGTAATTGCGAAGAATCCATAAGCTTTCTGGGTGTGCCATCCGGTTTGGACGGATCAAAAACCAGGTCGGCGTTGTAGCCGACAACATCAGCTATTGTTTCTGCCAGTTCGCGAATAGTGACCTCTGACCCGGATCCCACATTCAGAGGAGTATCGCCGGAATAGGATTTTAGCAAAAACACAAGTGCGTCCGCGAGGTCATCTACATGCAGGAATTCGCGCAAAGGTGTTCCGCTGCCCCACAGGGTTACGGATTTGGCGCCGCTTTCCTTTGCCTCGTGGAATTTCCTCAGCAATGCGGGCAAAACGTGGCTTGTCTCAAGATTGTAGTTATCGCCCGGTCCGTAAAGGTTGGTTGGTTGTGCAGAAATAAAATCACAGCCGTATTGCTTGCGATACGCCTGACACATCTTGATACCGGCGATTTTGGCGATGGCGTACCATTCATTTGTCGGCTCGAGCGGGCCTGTCAAAAGAGCATCTTCGCTGATCGGTTGCGGCGCCATTTTGGGGTAGATGCAGGATGATCCCAGAAACAAAAGCTTTTCGACCCCACATTGATAGGCGGCGTGAATAACGTTTGTTTCAAGAACCAGATTATCGCGCAGGAATTCCGCTGGCATTGTATTGTTGGCATGAATTCCGCCTACTTTTGCCGCCGCCAGAACAATGGCATCCGGGCGGGTTTTATCCATCCAGCGATCAACGGCGGCCTGATCTGTCAGGTCGACAACGTCGCGACCGGCAGTGAGTACTTCGCAATTTTCACTGGCAAGGCGGCGGACAACAGCGCCACCAACCATGCCACGATGCCCCGCGACCCAGACGCGTTTACCGGACAGATCAAACGTCATCCTTCGCGATCCTTGCGCGATTTTTCGCGCGCGACAACTTTCAGATCACTTTCGACCATTTCACGCACCATCTCTGACAAGGTGGTTGTATAGGTCCACCCCAGTTTTTCACGCGCCTTGGCCGGGTCACCAATCAACAAGTCGACTTCGGTTGGTCGGAAATACCGGGAATCCACTTCGACCAGAACCTGACCCGTTTTTTCATCGGTGCCCTTTTCGTCAACACCTGCGCCGCTCCACCGGATGGAGATTCCAACGGCTGCAAACGCGGCGTCGACAAAACTGCGCACGCTTTGGGTTTCCCCTGTCGCCAGAACGAAATCATCCGCTGTGTCCTGCTGAACGATGCGCCACATCCCTTCAACATAATCACGCGCATGGCCCCAATCCCGCTTGGCATCCAGATTGCCAAGATAAAGTTTGTCTTGCAGTCCAAGGCTGATTGCGGCCGCAGCGCGGGTGATTTTGCGGGTCACAAAGGTTTCGCCGCGCAAGGGGCTTTCGTGATTGAACAGGATGCCGTTGGACGCGTGCATCCCGTATGCCTCGCGGTAGTTCACGGTGATCCAGTAGGCATAGAGTTTTGCCGCTGCATAGGGCGAGCGCGGATAAAAGGGTGTCTTTTCGCTTTGGGGGACTTCCTGAACCAGACCATAAAGTTCGGATGTCGACGCCTGATAGAACCGGCAGGTTTTTTCCATGCCCAGAATCCGGATCGATTCAAGCAGGCGCAGTGTGCCCATGCCATCCGCATTGGCGGTATATTCCGGTGTATCAAAACTGACTTGCACGTGGCTTTGGGCCGCAAGATTGTAAATCTCGTCAGGTTTGATTTCCTGCACAAGACGGATCAGGTTGGTGCTGTCGGTCATATCCCCGTAGTGGAGTTTGAATTTAACCTCGCGGTCGTGCGGGTCCTGATACAGGTGATCGATACGTGACGTGTTAAAGGACGAGGACCGGCGTTTTACCCCGTGCACCTCGTACCCTTTTTTGAGCAAAAGTTCGGCCAGATACGCACCATCCTGTCCGGTGACGCCGGTTATCATTGCACGTTTTGTCATTCACTTTTCCATTTTTTCAAGCGCAAAAGGCTGTTTAAGGCCTGTGCTAAACCGCTGGCGTCCAGATGTGAAGGCGACAATTCATTCGCGTGCGTAAACGTCTTCATACCGCACAATGTCGTCTTCGCCGACATAGGCACCTGTCTGAACCTCGATCAGGACCATCGGGACCTTGCCGGGGTTTTCCATGCGGTGCACAGCGCCCAACGGAATGTAGACCGATTGATTTTCGGTCACCAGTTGCACCACATCGTCAATCGTGACCTTTGCCGTACCTTCCACAACGATCCAGTGTTCGGACCGGTGGACATGCGACTGCAGCGATAACGCCGCCCCGGGGTGGACAACAATCCGCTTCACCTGAAACCGGTCGCCAACCACAAGGCTTTCGAACCAGCCCCAGGGACGGTGATCTTTGGGAAAGGCCACCGCTTGCGATGCGCCCTTGGCCGACAGGGCCGAAACCGCAAGTTTGACATCCTGCGCCCGGTTCATGTCTGCGACCAGAACGGCATCGTTCATGGCGATTGCCATGATGTTCTTGAGGCCGATACCAACCACTTCGAGGGTTTCGCTTTCCGAGCGCAAAAGCGTGTTTTCACAATCAATAGCGGTTGCCGGACCACTGGTTGACACACCGTCTTGATCGGGGTCGGTTTCGCGCCAGACGGCATCCCAGCCACCAAGATCGGACCATGCGCTGGTGAAGGGAACAACCGACAGATTGTCGGCCCGCTCCATCACTGCGTAGTCAATTGATATGTCGTTGCATTTTGACCAATCATCCGGCGCAAGCCGCAGAAAGCCCAAATCTGTTTTGGCATTGGTAATCGAAGACTGAACAGGTTTGATCAGGTCGGGTGCATGGGCTTTGAATGCGGCGATGATGTCCCTTGCGCGACACAAGAAAATGCCCCCGTTCCACAGGAAGTTTCCGGCCTTCAGCATTTTCTTTGCCGTGGCGGCATCCGGCTTTTCGACGAATTTAGTCAGGGCAATCGGCGCACCGGACCCATCAGGCTTTTTAGTCAACTCCAGATAGCCGTAACCTGTTTCAGGTCGATCCGGCGCGATGCCAAAGGTAACAAGCTGGCCCTTTCCTACAACGGCCAATCCCTGTTCCACGGCCGCATGAAATGCATCAGGGTCAGGTACAACATGATCGGAAGGCGCGATAAGCATGACCGCATCGGGATCGGAATTTGACAGGTAAAGCGCAGCCGCAAGGATCGCTGGCGCAGTATTTCTACCTTGTGGTTCAATAAGAATTGCACCGGGATCAATGCCAAATTCGGCCAGTTGTTCTGTCACGATAAAGCGGAAATCAGAGTTTGTAAGAATGACCGGTGCGTTGAAAGACAACGATTGCGTTTTACCCGACATGCGCACGGCCGATGCCTGAAACAATGACTGCGCGCCGATCAATGGTGAAAACTGTTTGGGATAGCTTTTGCGCGACAATGGCCAAAGACGGGTTCCAGACCCACCACATAACAGAACCGGATAAATTGATTGCATGATTTAACCCTGACAAAACCGTGTGTTCTTGGAACGTCCGCCTTCGCGATCGTACGCCTGTTCGGAATAGCAGATTGGCATCATTTTGAAAGGGACCGGCAGGCGCAAAGCAGGGTGCGGTGCATCGAAAATACAACGCAACGGCCACCGTCACGGTCAGGTTACGGCTTGGACAGGTTCATAATGCATGGTTGGCGCTGATTTTGCAGGAGTTAGAAATGCCAATCCTTGACCACTTTTCAAGTTTCCAGCCCGGATTATCCGCACCGGCAACAGGCGGTTTTTCGATTTCGCCGGACGACGATACCGATCTTGGTGTCTTGCCACGGGCCATAATGGTTGCCGCAGGAGGAGATTTGGCCGTGGTTCTGATGGATGGCAGCCCTGTCGTCTTGCCGGGGCTTGCCGCCGGCATTGTCTATCCTGTTCGGGTGCGACGTGTTCTTGGCAGTGCAGGCGGGACAACTGCGTCCGGCATCATCGGGTTATACTGATGATTGGATTGGGGTTTGATTGTGCGTTCAATGCACGGCAGCAATCGGTTTTCGGCCCGCCAGTCGGATTGGGATGGGACGATTCCATTCTGACACTGGATGCGCGCATATCCTCGGGTGGTTTTCGCGTGGACACGGACCCCCGCCAACTGGTTGATCCCGCGATCTGGACCGGCGCAGCCCTACATGTCGATGCCGTAGACGGGGATGATGAAAACAGCGGTTTTGGCAGTACGGACGGCGATTTTTCAAATGCCAAACGGTCCATTCACGCGGCATTCAGCGCGGGCAATGCAACAGGTGCCGCCTATCGCGTTTTGATCAGGTCGGGTGAATACGAAGGCAGTGCATTCACCAAGAACGGACAGATTGAACCTGCCTTTCCGGTCGCCGTGATCGGATGGAACGGCCCGGTTTCGTACCGCACAGGCCCGTTTGAGGCCGCGTGGACTGATGCAGGCGGAACATATTCTGCCGGAGTAACGTCTCTAAACAGGGTTTTTCGTACCGATGTGCTTACCGACAACGGGCTTTATACCGAACTGGAACACGTCAATGATCTGGCGATCTGTCAGGCATCGGTGAATACCTGGTTCAAGGATGGAGCTGTTTTGCATGTAAACATAGGCCGCGCACCCGGGCCGCGCGACATCGCGGCGATCCGAAACTTTAACGGGGCGCGGTTTCTGGACCATTCGGATGACCTTTATCTGGAGAATATTCACATCGAAGGTGGAATTTCGGGGGCATTACACTGCGATGCAGCCGCAGACCGCAACGTGGTCGGCGTGTCCTGTTCCTTTCGGTATTCATCCCCTTCCAATACCGCGGCTCCGCTGGATGCGGTGCGGATACGGCGGACCAATGGGTTGGTCGCGTTCTTTGATTGTGATGCGTCAGGTGGCGCAAAAGACGGGTGGAGTTTCCACGAAGACGACGCAATCACGATGCAGGTGGTTTTGTCCAATTGCACGAGTTTTGAGAACGGCGCGTTTTCTGCAACGTCCTGCAACGCTGTGACTGCGCATGACAACGTGATTGCGGCGGTCATTGGCGGCCGTTTCGGGTATTCACGCAACGGGGCCGAGGTGCATGTGGTACAAAACGCCAGAATGTGGGTGATCGGGGCGCATGTAACAGCCCGAGACCCCGATGGCAGCTGCGTGACGTTCAAATCATCGAACGCAACCAGCCTTTGGCTTGAGCGAACCCGGGCCGATGCTGCGGGCGGCGCGGTTGAGAATCTGGATATCGAAGCGAATGGCGGCACTATTTTTATCAGAGGCCATATTGCCGAAGCAGGCGTAAACGCTGTTTACGGCGGCGGATCAATTTCGGCGTTCTGAAATGCCGCGCCCGGTCTTTTCCGGGTCGACACGATGCGCAGGTAAAGATCATGCCAATCGGGCACCGTTTCAAAGCGCGCGCAATTGTGCTTTTCCGCCTTTGTCAGGGTCGATTCCAACTCCGTATCGGATGTATCGGAATACCCGAAGATTGACGGAATCGAAGGATCGCACAGCCGTTTCGGACCTATGATCGGCAAGCCGAAGTAGCGGTATTGTAGAATCCTGTTGCTTTGGTGGGTCTGATATTCAACCCCCGGTCGGTCGAGATAGGGAGCAAGCCCAATGTCGGCATGCCTGATGAAACCGGCGGCGATTTCGAAAGGTTGTTCATGATGAAAGACAAGGTTTTTCGGGCATTGTGAAGGCGGTTTATCCCGCAAGCGGCCCAATATGTGCAGGCGCCAATTGGGCCGTAGCCGGGCGATGGCCAAAACAGCCGTGACGTCAAATTGCGTGGTGCCCGCACATACCGCCTCGTATTCTGCGCGATCCGGCCCGAACGGATCGGGCAAGTCAGCATCATACAGTTTCTTGGGAATACCGACCGGATCGATTGCAACCGTTTCATGCTTGGTAAATTTCCGTGCCAAAAACGGGCTTGCCATACTGATCCGGTCAAACAACTGGGCGTGGCGCTGTTCGGCCTGACGCACAAAAGGTGGCAGCCCTAACAGATCAACATCGTCGCTGACCCGATACACAAGGGCCGCCTGCCTCGCATAGCGAGAAACGAGGTCCGCCAAAACGATCGGTGGCCCGCTTTCGACAACAACAAGATCAGCCCCGGGCAAGGTTGTGCGCAGGCAGGAACGCCAATAGGCGTGGAACATTTTGTGCAGCGGGCGCGCAATTCTGTCCAACAACGCATTGCGCAGGCTGAACGGATGGATCGGGGCATAGTGGAATATGTTTGTCAGTGTGTCGTCTATCACCTGCGTTCCGGTCTTTGGCCGCGTGTAAAGTGATTGAAACCGCCGATCCCCACGCAGACGGGAAATCCAACTGTATCCGGTGGTGATGATCGTGACATGCCAGCCATGTGCACGCAGTTCGTCCGACAACCACAAAATATTGGCACGCCTTTTCTGCAATGCGAAATGGCCAGTCAAGATGACAGCCTTCTTTTTTGGTGCTGTCACGGGTGGCCATCCTGTGGTGTAAGGACCACCGCCAGATCCATGACCGCTTTTTTCGCGGTCAGACGGATCAGAATTGCGTATATCAAAAGGCCCGAAACAACGAGCAAGCCAAGTTGCAAGGGTGCGGGAAGGGTTTGAAACGCTGGCATTTGCACCAGTGCATGCCCCATAAGCCCCATGCACAATGCTGCGATTACGGGCCCTGCAACGGCATGCGCTGTTTGTTTGACCGATACGTTTATGCGGGTCGGTACGATTGCAAACACACAAAACGCAACGCACGCCCCTGCCATTGCGGCACTGCCCGCAACGGCGGTTGCCGAATACCCCAACGCAGGCCATGCAAGCGCAGCGGAAAGCAGCAACATCGCAAGGCTGCGCCAAAATGTGACATCGGCCCGCCCCGCTGCAACAGAGGCCTGAAGCAAGATCATCGACGTGGCGTTCGCCAATCCCATGATACAAAGAAACTGAAACAGCTCCGCGCTGGATTGCGCGTGATTGGTGCCGACAAAAATCGCCAATATCAAAGGTGCTGTGCATGCGGCGCCCAGATAAACGGGCGCTGATACAAGCGCCGACAATCGCACAGCGCGCGGAACCGTGCGTTCGAACCAGCCGTCTGTACCCGTGCAACCCGACAAAACAGGCAAGGCCAGATAGCGCATCGGCGCGACAGCAATGGCATCCAGTAGCCCCAGAAACCGGAGTGCAATTTGAAATGCGCCCGCATCCGCCAAACCGAACCAGAAGCCAACAGATAGTTGCAGTAGCGGTTGCAATGCGTTTGACACCAATGCCTGTCCCGAAAGGACAAGAACCAGACGCGCGGAGCCAAGCAAGTATTTTGGCTTTGGCAGGCACGACGGACGCCACCGCGCGATAACTATGGCGGTCAAGGCCCCCAAAACCGCATTTGCAATCAAAAACAGGATCAACGACCACGATCCAAGGCCGTGAAAAGCCGCCAAAAACGTTAGCCCCGCCGAAACTGATTGAACAGCCAGCGTGCGCAGCGCCAGCGCCCTGACCCGCAGAGACTGGCGCAAGATACCTTCTGGCACTGCGGCCAATCCGTTGAACAGTGGTACAAGTGCAAGCCATGCCATCATCGGGCCAACAGGCAATGCGCTTTCGCTAAAGTAACCGACAAGTCCGGATGCAAGGTACAGCACAATCGCCAGCACGCAGGCGACACAGACAGAAATCACAAATAGCGCGTCGGTTTGCATACCATTCGCAGGATTTGCCCGCGCGACAATAACAGCGTCCGTTATTCCCGTCCTATGCACCACCTGAAGAAACCGCAAAGGCGCAGCTGCCATCGCAAAGGCCCCGATTTCTGCAAGCGACAACCAGTTTGCGATGCAAATGAAAACGATTGCAGCTATGGCGAACCTGCTCCACTGCAGGATGATCGACCACAGACCAAGCGATATGTTGGTACGGTTCATCGCCACCGTTCTGCCCATCGCAACATTGGCGTTTCGATCCAGAAATAGACACAAATACTGGCCAAAATAGCTGCCCCGCACACCAATAGGGTATAGATTGAGGCACCGGGTGCCGAGGCGGGCAGCAAAGGTAGCAAGACCAATGTCGCCGCACGCAGTATGAAACGGTGCGACAGGTACAGGGCATAAGACGCATCACCCATCAGCAATCCCAAACGCGGTGCCCACGTCTGTTTGCTAAATAGAACGGGGGCCGCAACAATCATCGCCGCGGGTATTCCACTGCTTATGAAACGCGGCAGATCGAATACCACTGTGTTCAGAACCAGTAACGCGCCCAAACCGATCACAAACACAGCCAACCCCCCTTTTTTGGGGGCCATATCTGCCATCTGCGCCCGCGCGATCAGGATACCGAAGACAAATGTCAGGATGATCGGATTGGTCCAAAACGCCAGCATCGTTTGGTTTGGCCGCGCAATGATGCCCATCACGCTCAGACCTGTCAGAACACCAAGTGCAACGAGTAACCCCGCTCTACGTGGCAAGGCCAAGGCAAGCGCCATAGTCCCGTAAAAGAACATTTCATAATTCAGTGTCCAGCCCAACGACAGGACCGGAGCGATACGGCCGTCATACCGTTCATACGGGATGAACAAATAGGACGAGAAGATTTGCAAGGGATCAAGGACGGTGTCCTTTACACCCGTCGGGACAAGGATAAGCGCAGCAACCATCAGTGTTGTGAAAAGGTAGTAAAGCGGTACGACGCGCAAAATCCGGTGCCTGATGAAACGCAGTGATGCGCGCCGCGTGCCCCAGATCCGCGATGCAGACAGGGTTATTATGAACCCGCTAATCACGAAGAAAATATCAACGCCGCGGGTCCAAGGCAGACGGGTCAGCGCAAAGCTTTGTTCGAAATAGTGTTCCACCTCGGCCAGAACGTGACCGACCAGTACCATGACCGCAGCCAGGGCCCGCAGCAGTTGAATGCCCGGATGCCTAGACATGACGTGACACACCATATCGAGTGCTGTGCTGTGTCCGGCGCGACAGGTGGCAGACGGCGACCAGAATAATCAGGGAAAAAAAGAAATTGTGATGCGTAAAGTACGTGCCATGCGTTGAAAACAACAAGGACGCCCCAATTTGTCCGTAAACCAATGCGCCGAGCGGGCTGTGTAACCCTGCCCAGTATGCACAGCGGAACGCGGCCGCCATCAGGGCCACGCAAAGCACACCGATAACAGGGCCGAAATCGACATAGGGTGCTGTGAAGATTGAAAAATCACCACCACCACGCACATCTTCGATTGCCATCAAGCGATCAGAAAGAAGCGTGGCAAAATATCCGTCGGTGAATGAAAAGAACAGCAGTCCGCGCAGCGAAAACATACCAAATGTGTGGCTGATCTCGGATTTGAGGGGACGGTACGAGTTCCACAAATCATTCACGAAATAGAACGCAAGCTTTTGCAGGCCGATGTCGAAGGCAGAGCGATCAAGGCTTGGGTTGGTGACGGCTTCTCGTAAAATCCATGTGGTCAGGAAAAGGCATAGGCCGAGTGGCAGATAGGCCAGCCCGACACACCGGCCACGTACCATGCAGATGCCGATATAGGCCGACAACAGGAACTGCAGCAAAAGCAGGCGTTGCGACATGACGATGGGCAACAACAGCAATGCGATCAGGTTGATGGCACATGTGATTTGGCACAGGCGCTTGTTTTCAACGCTCAGGGGACGGGTGGCGTTTAACGCCAGCAGTATGGCCGCGATGGCCCCGGTGGCCGGCAAGGCCGCATAAAACAGCCGCATCCCGGTGAATAATTTGTTTTGCAACAACAAATCGCGCGCACCCAATGAATCAATATAGACGAGGGCGGCCAGCGCCTTTAGCCCGCCAACGGATTGCGCCGTCGTTACGATCCAGATGGCCGTGACCCCCAGCAGCAACAGGTTGGTGCGAAAACACAGCTGAGCCGCACGGTTCACATCAAGCGGGATCTGCATTTGTGGGTTTGGCCGTAGCGTGGTTTTCACACCAAAATCGACGGTCATATAAACCAACAGGCACAACGCGATCCAAACGCTGCCCATTCCCGAGAATCCGTCTGTAGACAGGTCTTCGCGCGCCATGAATACCGGAAGCAGATCAAATACATCCGGTAGAAAAAGGGCACATCCCGCCACACCAAATGTAAGCGCCCAACAGAAGCAGATCAGAACTGGCGGCGACAGCAAGAGAACATTGGTGCGCATCAGGCGCACTGCCTGAGCGTTTGGGCATGGTCATAGATTGCAATATCCGGATCGCAAATGGCGGTAAGCTTGCAAAGCAGATCCTTATCTAGGGGGTGTCGGGGAACACGCGCCTTGTTGCGGCGGAGCGCGGGAATCGGAATTCCTGTCATCGCGTTCAGCGCTTTTTGAAAGGATCGCACGCGCGACAGATCACCGATTAGGGAAAACTGCCCCAATGCAGTTTTTGCAGTTTCAACGGCCTGACCCAAATCATTGGTTTCAAAGGGCAGCACACGGCCAAAATAAAACAGGTACTGCGCGCCCAGACGGGCCGCATCCTGACTGTCGAGAAACGCATCAAGCGTTGCTGCACGATCCGCGCTTGGGTGGTGGCGTTGCAGGTAATGGTAATGCGACAGGAAACGTTCTACCGGATGGCGCAACAACGTCACAAATTTACTGGTGGCACGGTACCTGTCATGCAGGTCTGGATGATAGCGCGCATGCACACTGATGCAGCGGTATTTTTGCGCCATCAGTTGTGCCAGCATCACATCGCGTACATCATATTCCGCCTTTATACGGGCCACACCACGCGCCCCCGGATCAAGCGCGCTTTGCACAGCGCGGCTGTCGCTCAGCGCAATGGTTGCCTGCGAATAGAAGTACCGCAGCCGCAATGCGGACCCGAAACTGGTTCCCCCGCATTTGGGAACATGGATGTAAACAAGGCTGTTCAAAAGCGGGCATCCTTTGCCAGACCGGAATGGCCATGGATGCTCCCGGTTTAACCTCGGGATCGTTAATCATCAGTTAACCAAAGTGACCGTAGGGTTTTTTTGACGCAAATTGGCGCAGGGCCAACGAATGCATCTGGTTCATGTTGTAACGCGGCTTTTGCAGGCCGGTTCCGAAGAGAACACGATCGCCACTTGCCTGTGGCAAGCGCGGGCGGGGCACCGTGTGACGTTGATCCACGGATGTGATTTTGATCCGGTCTGGATGCATACGCCCCTGCCGGGTGTCACGCTTGTTTGCGCGCCCGACTTGGTACACCGGATCAGTCCGGTTCAGGATGTCCGTGCCATTTTCAAACTGCGTCAGCTGTATCTGGAATTACAGCCCGATGTCATTCACACCCACCAAAGCAAAGCTGGTATTCTGGGCCGGATTGCCGCGCAATCGGTTCCAAGGGCGCGGGTCGTACATGGCATTCATATTGTGCCGTTCCACGGCGCGAGCTGGCCAAAGCGCAATATCTTTATTATCGCAGAACGGATCGCCGCGCGTAACACCGATCTTTTCATCGCTGTATCAAAAACGGCTGCACAGCAATATGTCGCGGCGGGAATTTGTGACGCCAGATTGGCGCATTGTGTTTATTCAGGCATGGCGCTGGGCGCCTTTCAAAACCCGAGCCTGCCAGAGGACTGGCGCGAGTTACTGGGACAGGAAAACCGCCCGCCAACCGTTTTGATGATGGCCGCTTTTGAGCAGCGGAAACAACATATCGCATTTCTGAAAGCCTTTCACATCGTGTTGCAACAATCGCCACAGGCAAAACTGCTTTTGGCCGGCGCTGGCCCGCTGGAAAATACCGTGCGCAGCGCTGTCGCTGAACTGGGATTGTCGCAGAGCGTGATATTCTGCGGGCACCGGCATGATCCTCATGCGCTGTTCGCCTTGGCTGATGTCAGCGTTCTGACGTCTCTCAGGGAAGGATTGCCGCGTGTTGTGGTGCAATCTGTTGCAGCAAATTGTCCGGTAGTAATCAGCGCCCTGCCCGGGATCGAGGAGATTGTAAAACATGACGTGAACGGGTTGATTACACCCGCATCCGATGTTGTGGCTGCCGCAGAAGCGGTTTCACAGATTTTGACAAACGGGAAGCTGCGGCAGCGCCTGCAAAGGGGAACCCGCGCCACAGATGTCAGCCGGTGGGACTTGGACAGGTTGGGCGAACGCACGACAGCGCTTTATGGCGTGGCACCATGACGCCGGTCTTCTTGAACGCACGATTTCTGACACAACCGCTTTCAGGTGTTCAAAGATACGCATTTGAAATCTGCCGCGCGCTTGACGGGCTGGTGGCGCAACGATCGCTCGGTCCCGTCATTGCGCTTTACCCTGCCCGGCAAAAAATCAGTGACCCCGGATGGCACAATATCGAGCTGCGGCCAGTGCGCGGCGGGCGTGGCCATTTCTGGGAACAGACCGCGCTTTGGCGCGCCAGCCGCGCGGGATGCCTGATCAGTTTTTGCAATTCGGGCCCAATGCGGCATCACAACCAAGCTGTGGCGCTACATGACGCTAATATCTATGCCATACCGGATGCTTTTTCGCGCCCCTATCGTATTTTGCATGGCTGGGTACGGCCCCGGGTAGCACGGCGGGCGCGTCGATTGATCACGGTCAGTGCGTTTTCCGCAATCGAACTGTCGCGCTATTGCGGGCTTTCGCCGACGGATTTCAAGGTCATTCCCAACAGCGCCGACCATCTGGCAGACTTAACGCCCGATCTGGCCCGTCTGGACCGGTTCGGCCTGAAGCCTGATCAGTATTTTCTAACTGTCGGCAATCAAAGCCCGAACAAGAACATAGCGCGGTTGGTAGCAGCACATGCCCAATGTCCCGACGCACCTGTTTTGGCCATAGCCGGCGGCGGGGCAAACGGCTTGGCCAATGCAGATATCAAAGACCATGCCAATGTCCTTAATCTGGGGCGCATTCCGGATGATGATCTTGTTGCACTCTACAAAGGGGCAAAGGGGTTTTTGTGGCCGTCCTTGTACGAAGGTTTTGGTATCCCGCCACTTGAAGCGATGGCGCTGGGCACGCCCGTTCTTTCATCTTCAACCAGCGCGATGCCGGATGTGTTGGGGAACGCAGCCATGTATTTTGATCCTAATGACACGCATGACATGCTGCGGTGTTTGCGGGAATTCCAAATGCTTGGCCCTGCCAAACTGGACCAGATGAAAATGGCAGGCCTTGCCCAGTCGGGTCGGTATTCGTGGCTGGACAGCGCCAAATCCCTGCTGGATGTCGCAGAAGAAATGCGCATGACGGCAGTACCTGCCGGTGCATGAACGGGGTCAACTGCCGGTCATTTTAACAACACTGAATGCGGTTTGCCCGATCAACGCCAAATCGCGGCGCAGGCTCAGACCTTCGACATAGGATCGGTCCAGCGCAACACGGTTCACGTAACAGCCCGTGGTTCGCCCGTGAATTTGCCATGCACCTGTCACCCCTGGCCGTACGGAAAGGTAAGCTGTCTTATGGGGGCCATACATTCCCAGTTCTGGTGCGGTTACGGGACGTGGCCCGACGAAAGACATATCCCCCCGCAAAACGTTCCAGATCTGGGGCAATTCATCCAGACCTGTGCGCCGCAGGAACGCGCCGATTGATGTTATCCGCGGATCATCTGTTAACTTGAACCGCATTTCCCATTCACGCGCCGCATGCCGGTTCAATTCAAGAAACGATTTCAGAACGTTTTCCGCATCGGGGACCATTGATCTTATTTTCAGGCACTTGAACCGCGCACCATTGCGACCAATCCGTTGATGCGCAAAGAACGCCGGGCCACCATCAATCCGTGTCAACGCGCACAGGATCAGGATGAGCGGTGCAAGAACCGGTAAAAGCAGCAGCGCCAGAACGATATCAAACACCCGTTTTCCCAAGCGCCCGTAAAGATAGGTTGGTGCAGCGCGTTCAGTGGGATCAGGCCGCAGGAATTCCCCGGCGAAAGGATGAGTGTCGCGCATAATAAAAATCCAGAAATAGGTGATTTTGCAATCACGGTTACTGGCAGATTAACGGTGCGCAGGGTTAATGAAGGGTAAAGACGAAAACGAAAATTTTCGTTAATACTTATTAATAACAGTAAGATAGATACAATACTCTTGCCGGGGAATGCACCCAGATCCGCGGCGACCGGTGGCAGGGTGCCAAGGATGGAAGCGGCAACCACTTTCGTGTTTGTTGTATTTCCATCCCAGAATTTTCCTAAATTTTAAACAACCATTGGTTGTTAACTATTTGGCCGAATCGCCTGTGTTACGACTTTGATGTTGTGCCAACAAAAGGTCGCTCTTTATCGAAATGCCGTACTTTTTGCCCCGATATGTTCTGGTTGTGGCCGGTGTTCTTGTGTTGCCTGCGTTCAGTTCCACAGCTCAGCAAATGTCGCTTTTTGGGACGCCCGGATTGATTGATATGCCGACAGCGCGGATGTCACAGGACGGGTTGATCGGGCTTAGCACGGCACAATTTCGCAATACCGGTCGCAATACGCTGACCTTCCAGATTACCCCGCGTATTCAGGGGGCGTTTCGGTATTCAACGCTCAACGGATACGATGCCGATGGCGGCACACGGTACGACCGTAGCTTTGACATTCATATGCTGCTGGCCGAGGAAACCGGCACGCGCCCTGCCATCGCCCTTGGGCTGCGCGATTTCGGCGGCACCGGAATTTACAGTAGTGAATATGTTGTCGCGACCAAGGAAATCGGGCACGGCATCAGCCTGACCGGGGGTATCGGGTGGGGGCGGCTGGCGACGCGCAACAGTTTCGGGTCGCCGTTTGCGTTTATTTCGGACAGTTTCAAAACCCGCCCCGACCAAGGCAGTGGTAGCGGCGTACAAACCGGACAACTGGATTTTGACAGCTGGTTTCGTGGCGATGCCGCTTTTTTCGGTGGCGTGCACTGGCAGGCAACCGACCAGTGGTCGTTCGCGGCAGAGTATTCAAGCGACGCCTATCTCGACGAAACGGCGAAGGGCGTGACCCGGCAGAACAGCCCGTTGAATTTGAGCGCCCAGTACAAATGGGGCAACGGCGTCACGCTGGGTGCCTACTATCTTTACGGATCCGAAGCAGGCATTTCGCTAAGCTATACACTCGACCCCAAACAACCCCCGATTCCCGGAGGTATCGGACCCGCCCCAGCGGCCATATTGCCCGATCATCATGTTGCCGCAGCAAGCTGGAACCTTCCCGAGGCCAAGACTGGGCCGCGTGAAACCCTGGCCCGCAGGCTGGGGCAGAACGGGCTGATCCTGCATCGGTTTCGCGTGGATGGCGACACCGCCCGTATCGCCATTACAAACACACGCTTTGACGCCGAAGCACAGGCCATCGGGCGCACGGCGCGGACGATGGCCAACACCCTCCCCCCCCAAATCAGGGTTTTTGAAATCAGCCTGATCACCCAAGGTATCGACGTCACAACAACCACGATCGACCGGGCCGATCTGGGCGCACTGGAATTTGCACCCGACGCCGCATGGCAAGCGTATACGCGCGCCCGTTTCAAAGATGCATTTGGCTCAGACCAGACTGCTCTTGTTCCGGATCTTTATCCGGTTTTCGATGCAGGGTTGGGTGGTTATCTGGAGGTTGCTTTTTTTGATCCAGACAATCCGGTGCGCGTCGAATTCGGGATCGAGGCCGAAGCCGAATACAGCCCTGCGCCGGGGTGGATTTTTTCCGGCCGTGTCCGGCAGCCTATTGCCGGAAATCTTGACGGCGCAACGCGGGTTTCCAATTCGGAATTGCCCCCTGTCCGTTCAAATGTATTCCGCTATGCGCAAGAATCTGATCTGCGGCTTTCTTATCTGACGGGCGAGTATTTTTCGCGCCCTGCCAAGGTTGTTTTCGCCCGCATGACGGTCGGGTATCTTGAGCCGATGTTTGGCGGTATTTCCGGTGAAATCCTGTGGAATCCGGTCAACAGCGCCTTCGCCTACGGGGCCGAGATCAATTACGCCGTGCAGCGCGATTTTGATATGCAGTTCGGTTTTCAGGATTATGGCGTCGTCACCGGGCATGCCTCAACCTATTACGATTTCGGAAACGGGTTTCTCGGCCAATTGGATGTGGGCCGCTATCTGGCCAAGGATTGGGGCGCTACGTTTTCACTGGACCGCGAATTCAAGAACGGTTTCAAACTGGGTGGGTTCGTTACCCTGACCGATGTGCCGTTCGATACTTTCGGAGAGGGATCGTTTGATAAAGGCATACGGCTGGAAATTCCCGTGTCCTGGCTAACCGGACGGCCGTCAAAAGAATCCGTGTCACAAACCATTCGCCCTGTTTACCGCGATGGCGGTGCCCGGCTTGATGTCCGCAACCGGCTTTTCGATGTTACGCGCGACTTGCGACAACCCGCCTTGGCAAACCAATGGGGGCGGTTCTGGCGATGATTGGGCGGCGGACATTCATCTTAGGTCTGGTGATCATGCTGACGGCGTGCACTCCCACCCGGTTTCCATTGGTTGACGCGATGCTTCCCGGAGACCCGTCCATCGCATCCCCGTCGCCGCGTTTTGCGCAATTGTCCCGGGAGGGTGCGCCTGCCTTGCAGGTAGGGATTGAAGACTTGGACGTGGCTGGAGTGATGCGCCGGGATGTCACGCAAAACTCATTTGAAACGTGGATCAGTCAGGACAACGCAACCGTGACGCTGGCACAGGGAATGCTGGTCGCCACGCGTGGCTTCGGCGGGGATATGATGGGGTCGGATGTGTCAATGTCTGCCGCGTTTGTTCTGGATATACGTGTAGGGCAGGCCACGCGATTTCACAGTTTTCTGGGCGGAAATGATCAGGTCGAAACGCGCGCCTATATTTGCGCCATTTCTTCGCGTGGGCCGCGCAGGCTGCGGATTGGCGATACCGTTTTTGACACCCGTTTGATGCAGGAAGACTGCAGCAATCCGGATCAGAGGTTCACCAACCTCTACTGGGTCGATCCTGGTTCCGGCGGCATTGTGCAATCCCGTCAATGGGCCGGCTCCTTTATCGGGCCGTTGGCATTGCGGGTGATCCCGAAATGATTCAGGAGAGTTGATAATGCGGAATTCGATCATGCTTGGCCTGCTACTGGCCCTGAGCGGATGTGGCGCGATTTACAAAAGTCCTGCGATATCCACACAGACGGTTTCACAAACCCCTGTGCGTGTTGTCGCCATTTCAGGGGAAAACCTGTTGCTGGCGAATTCATCACCCTACAGACCCAAAACTTTGCCTGCGGTGTTCAACCAGACGGCTGGCACGGGATCGGGCCCTGCCAGTATGCCAATGAACCCGCAGGGAGCGATGATGGCACAGCCGCGGCCCGGTGCGATCGAAACACGCCTGCCGCCCAAGGTGAAACACAGCCCATACCGGATCGGAATTGGCGATGTGGTTGTTGTGGCGACACAAGGTGGATACCTGTCGGCGGCCGGCGCATCTGATCCCGGTGCCGCGCCGAACATCCGGCGCGGGTATACGGTTCAGGATGATGGCGCGGTTGCGATCCCCAATGTCGGCCGCGTCAGAATTGCACATATGACAGTGGATCAGGCCGAAGCCACCCTGTTTCAGACGTTTGTTGCCAACCAGATCGACCCGACATTCAGTCTTGAGGTTGCAGAGTTCAATGCACATCGGGTTTCGATTGGGGGGGCCGTCGCCAACCCTGCCATCGCCGCAATCAAACTGACACCCCTGTATCTGGACGAGGTGATTGCCGCAGCGGGGGGTATCACCGTCAGCGATCAGGATTACGCTTCGGTGCGCCTGTACCGTCAGGGAAGCCTGTACCAAATTCCGTTGCAACGCCTCTATTCCGACCCTGCCTTGATGAAAACGCCGTTACTGGCGAATGATTCGATTTTTGTTGATACCGAATATGATCTGGCAAAAGCGCAGGCCTATTTCGAACAACAGATTTTACTGGAGGATGCGCGCCGCCAATCCCGTGAACTTGCAGTGCAGGAATTGCTGACAGAAGTGTCTTTGCGCAGGGCCAATCTGGAAGAGGCGCGATCAAACTTTCAGGTGCGCAGTGATTTTGGCGCCAATGATCAGGATCACGTGTATCTGACGGGCGAAGTAAAAACCCAGATGCGCTACACCTTGCCTTACGAGCAGCGTGCCTCACTGGCGGATGCGCTTTATGGCGCAGGCGATGGTGTTCTTGTCCGGACCGGCGATATCTCTGAAATATACGTTCTGCGCGCATCCCCTGACCCAAGAGAATTTGGCGCGGTCACGGCCTGGCATCTGGATGCCAGAAATGCGGCCAACCTGACATTGGCAACGCGGTTCGAATTGCGACCGGATGATATCATTTTTGTTGCGGAACAACCTGTCACCCGTTGGAACCGGGTGATCCAGCAAATCACCCCGTCGCTTCTGACCACGTCCATGGTGGCGGCGATCAACTAGGCCTTCCAGCCGATTGCGGGGAGTTTACTAAAACCAGCGCTATTTTGCGGCGTTCGTTCAATGCCCTGTTCATTCTTGTCTGTTGTCCTGTCCTTGCGTCGTGGGGGCGCGGGTATTCGGCGTGCGCTTTGGCGCCGGACAAATGGTGAGGTGATGTATGATTGGCAACAGGTATGCCGGTACGCGGCCCTGCGCGTACGTTTTTGGCCGTTGGCTGCGTTGTTTTGCAGCCTGTCTTTTGTGTCTTGTTGGCCCGGACCTTTCGGGCGTCAGACCAATCTGGGCGCAAGGGGTTTCGCCGCAAGAGACGGTTGTCATTGGCAATGACCGGGGCGGTAAAATCCGGTCTCAATTGGCCAAGCTGGCGGTGATCCGTGCCAATGGCCAGAAAATCGAATTGCGCGGGCGGGTCTGCTATTCAACCTGCACATTGTATCTGGGGCTACCGCAGACCTGTGTTTTACCAGACACCCGCTTTGGGTTTCACGGGCCATCGAATTACGGGTTTCATTTACGGACAGACGCGTTTGAATACTGGTCACATCTGATCGCGGCCCACTATCCGGAACCGCTGCGTGAATGGTATCTGAAAACCGGGCGGGCGCGGATCAATACATTCTACCGGATTTCCGGATCAGAACTGATCCGGATGGGGTTGGCGCAATGTGCACCAACCCCTGAACGGTCATAGGGTGCGATCAAAGCCGTTCGATTGCCAGTGCAATGCCCTGTCCGCCACCGATACACATCGTGATCAGGGCCTTTTTCCCGCCAATGCGTTCCAGTTCGTACAACGCCTTGATCGTGATAATTGCGCCGGTCGCACCCACCGGATGGCCCAACGCGATCGCGCCGCCGTTCGGGTTTACCTTGGCCGGATCCAACCCCAGCCCCTTGTTCACGGCACAGGCTTGCGCAGCAAACGCTTCGTTGCTTTCGATCACATCAAAATCCGAAACCGACAGCCCGGTGCGCGCCAACAGGTTTTCAACGGCAGGCACCGGTCCGATGCCCATTACCTCGGGCCGCACGCCTGCATGGGCATAACCCAAAACACGCGCCTTGGGTTTCAATCCGGCCTTGGCGGCCGCATCGGCCGTGGCCAGCACAATCGCCGCCGCACCATCATTGATACCGGACGCATTGCCAGCCGTAACCGTGCCGTCCTTCTGGAAGACGGTGCGCAACCCCGCCAACGCTTCAGCGGTTGTGGCTTTGGGGTGTTCGTCCACGTCGAACTGCACCATATCGCGCTTGACGCGCACTTCGACCGGCGTGATTTGCGATTTGAAATATCCGTTCTGCAACGGCATTCGCCGCCCGGTTCTGGCTTTCCAGCGCAAAGGCATCCTGCGCGGCACGCGAAATGTCGTGCTCTGCGGCCACGTTTTCAGCCGTCACACCCATGTGGCCGGTGCCGAACGGGCAATTCAGGGCGCCCAGCATCATATCAAGGGTGCGGATATCCCCCATTTTCGCGCCCCAGCGCTGATCCGGTATGATGAACGGGGATCGCGACATGTTTTCCGCACCGCCAGCCAGCGCAAATTCCGCATCACCCAGCATCAGCGACTGCACCGCCGACACAATAGCTTGCGCACCGGACCCGCACAGACGGTTCACATTCATCGCCGGAGTTGTTTCCGGAATTCCGGCCTGCATCGCCGCGACCCGCGACAGGTACATGTCTCGCGGTTCCGTGTTGATCACATGGCCAAACACCACATGGCCAATCTGGCCGCCTTCTACGCCGGACCTGCTTAGCGCCGCTTTGGCCGCGGCAGCACCCAGATCAATGGGGGGCGTTGCGGCCAGCGCCCCGCCAAAAGTTCCGATTGCAGTGCGGGCGCCGTCAAGAATTACGATATCGGTCATGTCGGGATTCCTTTGAGAGATTTCGAAGCCAATAATAATCAACGCATTCCGGTTGTCAGCCCAAAGATGTCATCCAACCGTTTTGCCGCATTTGATCCGCAACGGGCGACGTTGACAGCACAGATGGAACAGGCCAAGTTTCCGCCATGACGGAAAACAGCGACGCTATCTTGACGAAATTGCCCGCACGCCTGAAAGAGGCGCGGCGCGCGCAAGGCCTGTCGCTGGATGCGGTCGCGAAACTGTCCGGTGTGTCACGCTCCATGGTCAGCCAGATCGAGCGCGGTGAAAGCAGCCCGACCATTGCAACATTGTGGAACCTGACCCGCGCCTTGCAGGTCGATTTCGCAGGGCTGCTGGATGCGGATGCCTTGGGCGATCAGATCAATGTTTTGCGCGCAGATCAGGTGCCCACCATCGACAATATGGGGGAAGGATGCCGTATTCTGATCCTGTCACCCCCCGATCAGGCGGGCCATAACGAAGTTTACGAACTGAGGCTGGCACCCGGAGGCGTTCTGGACAGCCAGCCGCACACACGCGGAGCACGCGAGCATATTTCCGTGATCGAGGGATATATCGTGGTGACATCTGGGGATGCGACCGAAGAACTGGGGGCTGGAGATACCGCCTATTATGCAGCGGATGTTGCGCACCGGATCACGGCACCAACCGGTCCGGCACGCGCGTTATTACTGGTCCAAAACGCCTGATTCCGATATTACGGATTTTTTCCGTAATACTGTATTCTCTTATTTGGGAATCACGTCCGCTATGATAGAATGGGAGAAAGGAGCCTGTCATGAACGATGCCTTTCTATCCCAAATCCGCAATAGCCTGACCCAGATCGAAACCGACGGAATGACCAAGCGCGAGCGTTTGATCACATCCCCGCAAAGTGGAAACATCGCGGTTGGTGGACGGCAGGTGATCAATCTGTGTGCCAACAACTACTTGGGGCTTGCCGATCACCCAGACCTGATCAAGACGGCGAAATCCGCGATGGACACCCGCGGGTTCGGGATGGCCAGCGTTCGGTTTATCTGTGGAACACAGGACATACATCGCGCGCTCGAGCAGAGGTTGGCCAAGTTCCTGAACAAGGATGATGCGATCCTGTTTGCCGCCTGTTTTGATGCAAATGGCGGTCTGTTCGAGCCGCTGTTGGGCGCGGAAGACGCGATTGTGTCAGACAGTCTGAACCATGCGTCAATCATTGATGGTATCCGATTGTGCAAGGCAAAACGCTATCGGTATCAAAACAACGATATGGCTGATCTTGAGGCGCAGTTGAAACAGGCCCGCGCAGACAGTGCGCGCCATATCATGATCGCAACAGACGGTGTGTTCTCTATGGACGGAACGCTTGCCGATTTGCCCGCCATTACCAGAATCGCACAGGAATTCGACGCATTGGTGATGGTGGATGATTGCCACGCAACCGGGTTTATGGGCCCGCACGGGGCGGGCACACCCGATCACTTTGGTTTGGATGTCGACATTCTGACCGGCACATTGGGCAAGGCGCTGGGCGGATCGATTGGTGGATACATCGCGGGCCCGCAGCCTGTGATTGATTTGCTGCGCCAACGGGCGCGGCCCTATCTGTTTTCCAATTCATTGCCCCCTGCAATTGTCGCCGCGGCGATCGAGGCGATCCGATTGGTAGAGGACGGCGCAGATTTACGCCGCCAGTTGTTCGAAAACGCAGCCTATTGGCGTGCCGGTCTGGAACGGCTGGGATTTGATCTGTTGCCGGGGCAACATCCGATTGTGCCTGTGATGCTGGGCGAGGCGCAACTGGCACAAAACATGGCTGCGCGATTATTCGACGAAGGCGTCTATGTTTCAGGGTTCTTTTTTCCAGTGGTCCCGCGCGGTCAGGCGCGGATCAGAACACAGATGAATGCTGCATTGACACGTGCGGATCTGGACCATGCGATCGCTGCGTTTGAAGTGGCAGGCAAGGCCGTGGGGGTTCTGAAATGAGCAACGAAATGAAAGCTTTGGTCAAGGCGCACCCGCGTGAAGGCCTATGGATGCAGCGCGCGCCCGTTCCAGAAATCGGGCCCGATGATGTTCTGATCCGTATCAACAAAACCGGGATTTGCGGCACCGACATCCATATCTGGAACTGGGATGAATGGGCGCAGAAAACAGTGCCCGTTCCGCTGATCACCGGCCACGAATTCGCCGGTGAGATCGTTGAACTGGGTCGCGATGTCGAAGGTTTGGACATCGGGCAACGGTGCAGTGGCGAAGGCCATTTGATCGGTAAAAACTCGCGCCAAAGCCGGGCTGGCAAATTTCACCTTGATCCGCAAACACGCGGAATCGGGGTGAATGAACAGGGGGCCTTTGCCGAATATCTTCGCCTGCCCGCGTTCAATGTGGTGCCCCTGCCAGACGAAATTTCAGACGATATCGGCGCCATTCTGGATCCGCTTGGCAATGCGGTTCACACCGCGCTTAGTTTTGATCTGGTTGGTGAAGACGTTCTGGTTACCGGGGCTGGCCCGATCGGGATCATGGCGGCGGCAGTAGCCCGCCATGTGGGCGCGCGCCACGTGGTGATCACCGACGTCAATCAGGATCGGCTGGATCTGGCGGCGCGGGTTGCAGATGTTGTGACCGTCAACGTTACAAAGCAGGATCTGGCCGAAACAGTGTCGAAACTGAAGATGCGTGAAGGGTTTGACGTGGGTCTGGAAATGTCGGGCAACCAACAGGCGCTGGATCAGATGGTCGAGGCGCTTGTCATGGGCGGGCGCATTGCGCTTCTGGGTATTCCACCGGGCAAGTCACCTGTCGACTGGTCGCGCATCGTGTTCAAGGCCATCACGATCAAGGGCGTGTACGGGCGCGAGATTTTCGAGACGTGGTACAAGATGATCGCGATGCTGCAAAATGGGCTGGACGTATCAGGGGTTATCACGCACCGCTTCGGAGTCGATGATTTCGAACAGGGCTTTGCCGCGATGAAATCCGGCCAAAGCGGCAAGGTCGTTCTGGACTGGACATGAAAGGTTTGGGCCCTGGCAATCACGGCCCAAACGCGACACGGCCCTTTGGTGTCAGTAACCAGCAATCGCGCCCTTCGAACACCGCAGTTGTCAGCGGCCGCCCGAACCCCGCGCCACCATCCAGATTGACCCTGTTGCCGTAGTGCTGCGGTGCGTCCAACGCGGTGTGGCCGTGCACGATCAGATAGCCGTGATCCCGTGGATCGCTTAAAAACGGCTCTCTGATCCAGACAAGATCGTCTTCTGTCTGATCGGCCAGCGGCACGCCGGGGCGAATTCCGGCATGAACAAACAGCAGGTCGTCTTGGGTGTGCGTCAGGTCAAGGTTGTTCAGAAAATCAAGATGCGATTGTGGGACGGCAGACAAGGCAGCGGTGTGCGTATTGCTGATGGACGCACCATCTTTTGCGTAAACGCCATAAGACAGCATCGTTTTGTCCCCCCCCAGGATCGGGTTGAACCACATCAGATCTGGCCGTGTCCGGCTGTCATGAACGTTTTGATCGCTCATGAAGCGCAGCAGATAGCGATCGTGGTTGCCCTTGAGGGCGGTCCAGTTGCGGCCCTGTGTGTATCCGTCGATCAGGGTTTGAACGACGGCGCAACTGTCAGGGCCACGATCCACGTAATCCCCGAGAAACACCACCTTGGCGTCCGGCCCGCCATCTGCCTCGATCAAGGCCAGCGCGGCCTTTAACATGTCGATTTGGCCGTGGATGTCGCCAATGGCGTAAACGGGTTTTGTCATTCTGGCGCTCCTCTGGGGCAATGGATGTTCCATAAAACAAATAACGCCGCCCTGACAGGGCGACGTTATGGGAATGAACCGCTAAACGGGATCAGGCGACATCAAATTCCAGGGGTTTGACCTGGGTAAATTTTCCAGTGTCTGACAGTTTCTTGAGGATCGGGGCAGGAACGACGGCATCGACATAAAGCAATGCAATCGCCTCGCCACCTGCGGCAGAACGGCCCAGTGTAAAGTTGGCGATGTTCACGCCGTTTTCACCCATGGTTTGACCCAAAAGACCGATAATTCCGGGCACATCCTCGTTCGTGGTGTACAACATATGCGACCCGATTTCGGCGTCGATGTTGATGCCCTTGATCTGGATAAAGCGCGGTTTTCCATCGCTGAACACAGTGCCCGCAATTGATCTTTCGCGTTTTTCGGTGACAACCGTCACCTTGATATATCCATCAAAACTACCGGATTTGTCCTGATTGGTGGTGCTGATCTGAATACCGCGATCTTTCGCGATCACAGGTGCACTGACCATGTTCACATCGGGGTTCACCTTTTTCATGATCCCTGCAATCACAGAACAGTTCAGCGCTTCAAGGTTCATCGCCGCGACCGACCCGTCATAAAGGATGTTGATCGCCTTGATCGGTTCGTCTGTCATCTGGCCGATAAAGGCACCAAGATGCGCGGCCAGCTTGACCCATGGGCCCATCACCTTGGCCTCTTCCGCAGTGACCGATGGCATGTTCAATGCGTTGGTCACAGCGCCCGTCAGCAAATAGTCGGACATTTGTTCCGCGACCTGCAATGCAACGTTTTCCTGCGCTTCGGTGGTTGCGGCCCCAAGGTGCGGCGTGCAGACGACGTTGGGCAGGTTGAACAACGGGTTTTCAACGGCTGGTTCGGTTTTGAACACATCAAACGCCGCCCCGGCAACGTGGCCCGATTTCAGTGCTTCGGCCAATGCCGCTTCGTCCACCAATCCGCCACGGGCACAGTTGATGATGCGCACGCCCTTTTTCATTTTGGCAATGGCTTCTGCTGACAGGATGTTGGCCGTTTGATCCGTATAGGGAACGTGCAGGGTAATGAAATCCGCGCGCTTCAGCAGATCATCCAGTTCGACCTTTTCAACACCCATTTTGTCGGCTTTTTCCTGGCTGAGGAACGGATCATAGGCAACGACCTTCATTTTCAGACCGCGCGCCCGATCACAGACAATGCCGCCAATATTGCCCGCACCGATGACACCCAGTGTCTTGCCTGTGAGTTCAACACCCATGAATTTGGACTTTTCCCATTTTCCTGCGTGGGTCGATGCGCTGGCCTCGGGAATTTGGCGTGCAACAGCGAACATCATCGCAATCGCGTGTTCCGCGGTGGTGATCATGTTGCCAAAAGGTGTGTTCATCACGATCACGCCCTTTTTCGAAGCTGCCTCGCGGTCGACATTGTCGACACCAATTCCGGCGCGCCCGATAACTTTTAGGTTGGTCGCCGCTTCCAGAATTTTTTCTGTCACTTTCGTAGCGGACCGGATCGCAAGGCCATCATATTGGCCGATGATCGCCTCCAGCTTTTCCTTGTCCTTGCCCAGATCGGGCATGAAATCCACATCAATTCCGCGGTCACGGAAAATTTGAACGGCAGCGTCTGACAGCTTGTCAGAAATAAGAACTTTGGGGGCCATTTTGGCGCTCCTTGATGATATTGAATTGGGGAAATGGGGGCGCAACATGGCGCACCCCAAAAATGTTCAAATTCCGGGTTTGCAGAGTTACGCGGCGACCATTTGTGCATCGATTTCTGCGTCAAACGCCCATGACAGCCATGGCAACATGGCCGTGATGTCAGACGTTTCGACAGTGCCACCACACCAGATACGCAGTCCGGGGGGGGCATCACGATAGGCCCCGATATCATAGGCAACACCTTCGGTATCCAGCCGTTTCGCAACCGCCTTGGCGAAGGCTGCGC
Organism: uncultured Alphaproteobacteria bacterium; assembly: GCA_963765555.1. GTDB lineage: Bacteria > Pseudomonadota > Alphaproteobacteria > Rhodobacterales > Rhodobacteraceae > JL08. The sequence goes on along the minus strand of CAVXWX010000012.1, from coordinate 190,946 downwards.
CATCAACGATGCGGGCATCGGTGAATTTCAGGCACACGGACGTATTGGACCGCGTCGCCGGATCTTCGGCCAGATAGGCGATCCAGTCATTGGCCGCAACGAAGGCTTCAATGGCAGCGGCGTTCGCGTTTGCGCGGTTGATCAATCCGGTTAACCCGCCAACCGAGCGCGCCCAGTCCAAAGCAACCAGATAGTCTTCCACCGCCATCATAGAAGGTGTGTTGATGGTTTCACCCTTGAAGATGCCATCGATGAGTTTTCCACCTTTGGTCAGGCGGAAAATCTTGGGCAGGGGCCAGGCCGGTGTATAGCTTTCCAACCGCGCGATCGCACGGGGCGACAGGATCAGCATTCCGTGCGCGCCTTCGCCGCCCAGAACCTTTTGCCAGCTGAATGTGGTGACATCCAGTTTGTCCCAAGGCAGGTCCATCGCGAATGCGGCCGAGGTGGCATCACACAGGGTCAGACCCGCGCGATCGGACGGGATCGCATCGCCGTTCGGCATCCGTACGCCGGACGTTGTGCCGTTCCATGTAAAGCAAACGTCATGATCATAATTCAACGCCGCCATATCGACGATCTGGCCATACTCTGCCGTGTGCACTGTCGCGTCGATTTTCAACTGTTTGACGGCGTCCGTGACCCAGCCAGCGCCAAAGCTTTCCCATGCGGTCATTTCGACGGGGCGTTCCCCCAGCAGGTTCCACATCGCCATTTCAAACGCGCCGGTATCCGATGCTGGCACAATGCCGATACGGTAATCTGCAGGTACGCCCAAAAGATCACGCGTTTCTTCGATTGCGGCCAGCAGTTTGGCCTTGCCAACCGCTGCACGGTGGCTGCGCCCGAACGGGGCATCCGACAGTTTTTGCAATTCAAATGTGGGGATTTTGGCGCAAGGGCCAGATGAAAACCGCGGATTAGCCGGCCGCGATGCCGGTGTTTCAATAGCCATAAATGCTATCCTTCCAGATAAGCGCCCTTCGTTGGGGAAGGGTGTCCCGCCGTTGGAAATACGGGCGCAATCGGGGTGGTGCAAGCGCCAAAACGCCGCTATAGCGCCGCTTGAAGGATTAAATGCGACCTTTTTGAAGTGGATCGGAAACTTGGCAGGCCCGTTTGTTGCCACCCTCCTGACATCTCCTGCACGGCCAATGCTGGACGCTGGCCTTGTCGAATCATTGCGCAATGCGTGGGGCGGTGGGGACGCGGTGTGGTTAGAACCGGATGTGGCGGCCGAATTTTCAATACCCGCCCTGCCGGACAATCACGCGCAGGTTTGGGACGATCTGCAAAAGATGGGTGTCGATCTGGTGGTGCAGCCCGAAAAGAATCGCAAAAAGAAAATGCTGCTGGCTGATATGGACAGCACAATGATCCAGCAGGAATGCATTGACGAACTGGCAGACGAGGCCGGTGTGGGCGCGCATGTGGCAGACATCACCGCGCGGGCGATGAACGGAGAGCTGGATTTCAACGCGGCATTGATTGAACGTGTCGGGCTTCTGGCCGGTCTGGATGCAGACGTGATCCAGCATGTTCTGGCAACGCGCATCACGTATATGCCGGGCGGGGCCGAACTTGTTGCGACGATGAAGGCCAATGGTGCGTATACGGTTTTGGTATCCGGCGGGTTTACGGCGTTCACCGGACAGGTTGCGCTGCATCTGGGTTTTGACGAAAACCGCGCCAATACACTGATAACAGAGAATGGAAAGCTGACCGGACAGGTCGGTATGCCGATCCTTGGACGACAAGCCAAGGTTGATACATTGATGGATGTCACCAAGAAACGTGCCCTGTCCGAGATAGATGTGATAGCCGTCGGCGACGGTGCCAATGATCTTGGAATGCTAAAGCGCGCCGGAACCGGCGTTGCGCTTCACGCCAAACCGGTTGTGGCGGCCGAATGTGACGTCCGGATCAACCACGGGGACCTGACCGCGTTGTTGTACATTCAGGGCTATTCCAGAGCGGATTTCACTGCACTCTAATTAACACTTTCATTAATTAACATTTGTGTTAATAATGATGCATGAAAGAACTTACCAAGATATTCGCGGCCCTGTCCGATGAAACCCGCTTTGCGCTGGTGACCCGGTTGCTGGACAATGGCGAACAGCCTGCGGGCGCATTGGCGGCCAACACCGATATCACCGCCCCGGCGATTTCAAGACATCTTAAGGTTCTGCGCGAAGCGGGCGTCATCCGGCAACGGGCGGAAGGGACCAAGCGGTTCTATTCCGTTCGACCCGAGGCCATGCAGGCCATTTCGGGATGGACAATGGATCACCAAACCTTTTGGGAGGCCAGCCTGAACCGGCTGGATGCCTTTCTGGCAGAGTCAGGAGAAACCAGAAATGACTGATATCCGGCTGGAACGGGAATTCAGGATCACGCCGGAACGCCTGTTCGAGGTCATTACCCAACGCGCGTTCCTGCTGCAGTGGTGGGGCCATGACGGGCTGATTGTGCAGGACGAACAAATCGATTTCTCGAAAACGGGGCCCTGGTTTTTTGATATGGCCAACACAGACGAACAACGGTTCAAAATGTCAGGTTATGTGACCCATGTGGACCCGCCGAAATCTGTTGGCTTTACGTGGGGCTGGCACGATGAAACGGATCAGCGCGGCGCTGAAAGCCACGTGACGTTTACGGTGGTCCCCACCAGCGCCGGTGCCCGTTTGATCGTTGACCATCGCGATTTGCCCGATGGTGATATTGGCGCGCGCCACGAGGCGGGATGGACCGCAACATTGCTGCGCCTTGCCCGCTTGTTGAATTAGAACCCGAAACCTTCAAAAGGAGATTTAAGATGCCTGATTTTATATTTGCCTACCACGGCGGGAAAATGCCGGAAACGCCCGAAGAAGGCGCCAAGGAAATGGCCAAATGGCAAGCCTGGTTCGGAGAGTTGGGGGACGCTGTCGTCAACCCGGGCAACCCTGTGGGCATGTCAAAGACGGTCAGCGCCGTGGGGGTTACAGATGACGGCGGGGCCAACCCGATTTCGGGTTTTACCGTCGTCCGCGCCAGCGACATGGATGCGGCCGTTTCAATGGCCAAAGGCTGTCCGATGATTGGCAACGGCACTGGCAGCGTAGAAGTCGCGCCCGTGGTTGAAATGTAAACTGCCCTAAAGCAATGCGGCGGCGGGTTTGATCATACCTGTTTCAATCCCCCGCCTGTTCAATATCGGGGCAAAGCGCCGTTTGCGTGTTGCCGTGTGTTCCGCGTCCAGCACGCCCAGATTGACCAGAATGGAAGCGATCGCACATTCACTGGCACGTGTCGTTCCGTCTGTGATCTTCAAGCGCGACACCCAGTTTCTTTTCCGGAATGATCGCGATGAAAAATGCCTCGGCCCCTGTTTTGATCACCACCTTGCCGTTCATCGCGCGCATCAGTTCTGTACAGGCGCGGCCTTCTCCGGCGACCAGATCAGGATGCAACATCATCGCTTGCGCCAATCGGGTCGCAGCCTGACTCTTGGCGTCAGAGCGGCCATGGGCGGACGCAAAAAAAGCCATTGCGCGGGCCATACCATGCAGTGTTGTCGCGAAGTTGGGTGCAGAGCATCCGTCAATTCCAAATCCGGGGCTGGGCTGTTGCGTTGTTTCTTCAAACGCAGCAAGACAGGCCTTTGAACGGGATGATCCGGATCAACATATTCGCGGCCTGCCCCCAGATGTTTGGACAGCGTTAGAAAGCCCGCATGCTTTCCGGAACAGTTGTTGTGAATCTGGCAAGGCTTTTCATAGGCTCTGATCAGCGCGTGGTTGGCATCTTTGTTGTCGGGCCATTGCGGTCCACAGCGCAGATCATCATCGCCTAATTCGAGGTCGTGCAACCAGGCCGCATACACGATCTGTATGGATGGCCGCGCCATTGTGCGAGGCGCAGGCCAAAGCCAGTTGTTCGGATGTCAAACCGGCCTGATCTGCGGCACCTGATGTGATCAGCGGCAAGCGCCTGAATCATCTTGGCGGAGCTGCGCGGCAGCACGATAGCATCCGGATCGCCCCACGCCTGAACGATCTGCCCTGCTTCGTCACAGATCACGGCGTGACCGGCGTGAACACTTTCCAAAAAAGGGCCGCGCCAGATTTCCACCATGGGAACAGGTGTGGATGCGGATTTGTTCATTATTTTATACTCACAGTTGCGCGAATTCCTGCCAATCGGGCTTTCGCCTGTGGCAGGTTTCAGGCTAGTGTGCTTCTGTCGAAAAGAAAACGGGTTGATACGATCAGACAGCCGAAACAAGGCTGCAAAAGCGCGTTTGAAGTTGAGGATTAGGACGGCTGGAGGCTGGACAAATGGGAATTAAGTTAGCGGGCGCAATTTCGGGACTGTGTTTGGCGGCACTGGCCAGCAGTGTCTGGGCACAAGAGCAAAGCACCAACCGCGTCGCGGCCAAAACGGACTGGAGCGTTTTTGTAGAAAGCGATCCAAAGGAATGCTGGGGCGTGTCATCGCCCAAGGAAACAGTGAATACACGCGATGGCCGCGTTGTCGCTGTGCGTCGTGGCGACATCCTTCTGTTCGTGTTCTACCGTCCGGGCGCCGAAGTGAAGGGGCAGGTCACGTTTACGGGCGGGTATCCGTTCAAACCCGGGTCGACTGTCAACCTTGATATCGGCGGCACGGAATTCGAACTGTTTACTGAAAACGAATGGGCGTGGCCGGCATCAACAGCGGATGACGCGAAAATCATCACGGCGATGAAGCGCGGCGCGCAAGCAGTTGTGACGGCCGTTTCATCCAAAGGCACCCAGACCAAAGATACCTTTTCCCTGCTCGGCTTTACGGCTGCGCTGGAAGATGCCGAAAAGCGCTGCGAAGGCTGAACAGCCTCTGCTGGCACTGAGTGAGGCCCGTTTGACGGGATATTGTGAAAAAATGAACGCGGCTGATGCCGCGTTTTCTTTTGATATTTCCAGCCGACCCTATATAGAGGCGCATTGCTGAGCTTGGAGAGACCCGATGTCTGTAAAGGCGCCGATTACACAGGATGTTCATACGATCCCGCGGAAACTGCCCGACGGGCCGATCAACCTTGTTGGGCTGACCCGTGCGGCGTTGGCGGATGTTCTGGTGGCCCATGGCACGCCGGAAAAACAGGCACGGATGCGCACACGCCAGATCTGGCAGTGGATTTATGAAAAGGGTGTACGTGATTTTGACCAGATGACCAATCTGGCGAAACCTTACCGCGCAGAACTGGCCGAACATTTTGTTATCGAAGTCCCCGAGGTTGTAACCCGTCAGGTCAGCAGTGATGGCACCAGAAAGTATCTGGTGCGTATCGCGGGCGGTCACGAAGTCGAAGTTGTGTATATCCCCGAAGAAGGGCGTGGCACGTTGTGTATCAGCTCTCAGGTCGGGTGCACGCTGACCTGTTCTTTCTGTCATACCGGCACGCAGAAACTGGTGCGCAACCTCACGGCGGGTGAAATCATCGGGCAGGTGATGATTGCGCGCGATGATCTGGGCGAATGGCCCGAACCGGGCAAGTCACCCAATGTCGAGGCGCGGTTATTGTCCAATATCGTCCTGATGGGGATGGGTGAGCCGCTTTATAATTTTGAAAATGTGCGCGACGCGATGAAAATTGCCATGGATCCCGAAGGCATTCAGTTGTCGCGGCGGCGCATCACCCTGTCGACATCGGGGGTGGTGCCGGAAATTGCCCGCACCGCGCAGGAAATCGGCTGCCAGTTGGCGGTCTCTTTTCACGCAACAACTGATGAAGTTCGCGACACGCTGGTTCCGATCAACAAGCGGTGGAACATTGCCGAATTGCTGGATGCGCTGCGGACCTATCCCAAGGTCAGCAATTCGGAGCGGATCACGTTTGAATATGTCATGCTGCACGGCATCAACGACAGTGATGAAGATGCGCACCGTCTTGTCAAACTGATCGAAGGCATTCCAGCCAAGATCAACCTGATCCCGTTCAACGAATGGCCCGGGGCACCCTACAAACGGTCCTCAAACAACCGGATTCGGGCCTTTTCCGAAATCGTGTATCGGGCAGGATATGCCAGCCCTGTTCGCACGCCGCGCGGCGAAGACATCATGGCTGCCTGCGGGCAATTGAAATCAGCCACGGAACGCGCGCGCAAATCGCGCAAGCAGATCGAGGCCGAGGCCGGGCTCTGAGCGGTGCCACTTCGCAGACGGGATTTTCTGGCGTCTGCTGCCGTTCTGCTGGCAGTTTTCGGCGGGCCGCCATTATGGCGTCGCGCGTTTCCATCGTTTGATTTTGTTCCTCTGGACGGGTTTCCCGGGTTTCGCAAACTGGATCAGGGGCCGGTTTCGACAGGGCCAATCGCCCTGATCGGGCTGGACGCGCCGGACCCGTCGATCGCCGCAGAACGGGCCGAGTTGCTGAAGGCACCATGCAACGCATTGTACGGAGCGCACGCGCCAGACCAAAATGTGCCGGTTGCCGTTTTTTCCGACTACAACTGCCCCTATTGTTTTGTGTTAAGCGAACGATTGATCCGGCTTCAGGAAGGCGGCGCGCCGATCAGGCTGGTTTGGTACGAACTGCCATTGCTTGGGGACCGGTCTGACAGATCGGCCAAAGCCGCGCTTGCGGCGGCGGAACAGGGGCAATACGTCGCCGCGCACCGGTATCTGATGCGTAAAGTGCTACCACCCGGGCCGGTCGGCCTGCGCCAAATGGCGCAAGAACTTGGTCTGGATGCCGACAGATTAATACGCGATGTCGATGGTGAACCTGTTGCAAACGGCTTGCGCAAATCCAAGGTTTTGGCAAGCGCTTTGGGTGTGATTGGAACACCGGCAACGGTGATTGGCCGGACCTTGGTTCTGGGGGCAATCAGCCCTGCAGACCTGGATCATCTGATTGCATTGGAAACGCAGGATGGCCCGTTTGATTGCCTTAATTGACTGTAGAATGCCCCTGAATTGCCCTGTTCACGGACGATAAAGGCCATTGTGAAACGCAATGATCTTCGCAGTAAAAGGTAAAAAAGGAACAAACCTTATGTCTATGGTAAACAAAAACGAATCGTTCGAAGCCGAAACCATTCTGAGCCTTGTCACGCAAGAGCGCTCCAAGGCCCTGTCGCCTCGCGAATGGCGCCACCGGTTGGCTGGCTATGGATATGGCATCGAAAACACAACTGAAGGCATGATTGTCACCAAGTTGCCCTTCGGAAATGCGCTTTGCATGGTGCCACACGCTGCAGCAGCCTGATTTGTATTAGCGACCGGGCAAATTATCGCGCGGGGGCGCAGGCTCCCAGTTGTCGATAATGTCCATTGCTTCGGTCGCAGTTTCTACAAAGCGGAACAAATCAAGGTCTTCGGCTGAAATCGTGCCGGCATCGGCCAGCGCCTCCCAGTTTATGATCTTTTGCCAGAATGCCCGGCCAAACAGCAGGAACGGCACGCGTTCCATGCGCCCAGTCTGAATCAGGGTCAGGGATTCAAACATTTCATCCAATGTCCCGAAACCACCGGGAAAGATGCAAATTGCTTTGGCCCGCATCAGAAAGTGCATTTTGCGGATCGCAAAATAGTGGAAATTAAAACACAGGTCCGGCGTCACATATTCATTCGGGGCCTGTTCGTGCGGAAGCACAATATTGAGACCAATCGATGCGCCGCCCGCGTCAATTGCACCACGGTTTCCTGCTTCCATCACACCGGGGCCGCCACCTGTGACAATCACATCTTCGCGCCCATAGCTCTGGACAGATTTCAGCGTCATAAGCCGCGCAAATTCACGCGCTTCGTCATAGAATTTCGAAAGATCGGCAAGCGTTTTGGTGCGCGCACGGTCCTTGTGGGCAGGCTCTGGAATGCGCGCGCCGCCAAACAAAACAACAGTGCTTTCGATCCCGCGCTCGTCAAGGATCATCTGGGGTTTGAGCAATTCCAGTTGCAGACGAACCGGGCGCAGTTCATCCCGACACAGAAAATCGGCATCGGCAAAAGCAAGTTTGTATGCCGGTGCACGCGTTTGCGGGGTATTGGGAATACCTTCGGCCGTTTCAATATCGGTATGCGCATCCCGAAACGGGCTGTGACGGTCTTCTTTCATTCTCTTGCACCTATGTTTTCCAGCCTGCGAACCTATCGCGAAAGAGGTGAATTGCCCAGAGTGTGATTGCAAGGTTTCACATGATGGTGTCTAAGCCGTCGCAGCACAACAAGGGGTTAGCCATGTCCAACGCTCAACTGGAAACCGCAATCGAAGCCGCGTGGGATGCGCGGGATACCATAACGCCGTCTACCGGCGGCGAAACACGTGAAGCGATCGAAGATACGCTGAACGCTCTGGACAGCGGCGCGTTGCGGGTCGCCGAACGCCAGACAGACGGCAATTGGCAGGTAAACCAATGGGCCAAGAAGGCGGTGTTGCTGGGGTTCCGGATCAAGGACATGGAACAGCAAGACGGCGGCCCGCAGGCTGGCGGTTGGTGGGACAAGGTCGACAGCAAATTCAAAGGCTGGGGCGACAACCAGTGGAAAGCCGCAGGGTTTCGCGCCGTTCCAAACTGCGTCGTGCGCAAAAGCGCCTATATCGCGCCGGGCGTTGTGTTGATGCCGTCCTTTGTGAACCTAGGGGCCTATGTGGACAGCGGCACAATGGTAGATACATGGGCCACCGTTGGGTCATGTGCCCAAATCGGTAAAAACGTGCATTTGTCGGGCGGCGTTGGCATTGGCGGCGTGCTTGAACCTATGCAGGCCGGACCAACCATTATCGAAGACAACTGTTTCATCGGCGCGCGATCCGAAGTTGTCGAAGGTTGTATTGTGCGCGAAGGATCGGTTCTGGGTATGGGTGTCTTTATCGGGCAATCCACCAAGATCGTGGATCGCGACACTGGCACAGTCACCTATGGCGAGGTGCCGCCCTATTCCGTTGTGGTCGCAGGGTCTTTGCCCTCCAAGAACGGGATCAATCTGTACTGCGCGGTCATCGTCAAAAGAGTAGATGCACGGACACGGTCAAAAACCGGCATCAACGAATTGCTGCGCGATTAAATCAAACAGGTTGCGCACTATGCGCGACCAACGGGGGTCAGAATGGGCGACAAGAAACCAAGCCGGCAACAGGTTTACACTCTTGTCGTCCAGATTGGCCGTAAAGAAGGTGATGGCCTTCCAGACAAGGCGACCGGTGCGGCGCTGATGTGTTTTGCATCCGGCATCGACGAAGCGGAAGCGGTTCGTGAAACTGTCGCAATTCTGAAACAGGCGGACACAGCACCGCTGGACGTGACCGGATATGGCACGTTGTCAGAGCGCGAAGCCGAAGGACATGACATTGATCAGGACGAGCGGCAATTGATGCAACGCGCGTTGGACGAAAACGCAGTGATCATAGCGCAGGTGACGCCGTTTTTCGACTAGCCGAGCAAACGTCATTCAGGGGCTTTTGCCAAACCATTTGCGGTAGATTTCTTCATATTCGCCGTTCTCGCGCAGGGTCAGAAGCGCCTGATTCACATCTTCGGCCAGCAAACTGCCCGATGGTAAAGCGATGCCATAGTTTTCCCGCATAAACACCGCGCCGGCCAGTTCACCGACGGATGCGCTTTCATTTGCGATGTAATAGGCCAGCACCGGAGCATCAAAAACAACGGCATCCAGGTCCTGAGATTCAAAGGCGTTTAGCAAATCATCAAGCGTCGTAAACGCAACATAATCCAGGTCGCGCCGCTCCATGAAACTGGCCGACGTGGAGTTTTCAATTGTGCCGACCTTTTTGCCGTAGAGATCATTAAACGAATTCACCGCCCCGTTAATTGCCTCTACCGTCATCGCCGACGTGATGTGGGCCACGAAAATCGACACGATGAACAACGAGGATATGACCAAAAGCACGCCAAACAACCGGCCGAAGACCGTTCGCGGCACCCGTTCTTCGAACCCGCCATTCACGACCAGATTCAACGCCCACCAGAAGGACGGAAACAGTGCATCGGATGCGCTTCGATCGAAATAAGGCTGCGCACGGCGTTCAAAACGCCACATCAGCATTCCGCCCGCCAGCAACAGGGCAAATGCCAACAGCACCGCCAGCACAAGTTCAACCGAGGCAACAGCCCGCCAGATGGACGGCCCGGTTGAGGCCTGCCCTTGTGTCATGATCTGCAATCCGGATTCAAAAATCGGATGGCTGAAATCCATTTTGGCTTCGCGTGCCGACGTGATCGAAATGTTGGCGATCGCAGCGTCCGCTTCGCCGTTTTGAACAGAATCGAGCATGTCCGAGAACCGGTCATAACGCGTGATGGTGAATTCGCGTCCGATTGTTTCAGACAGGGCCTGCCAAAGATCCATGGAAAAGCCGGTTTGCGCCCCATCAACATTCATCGAAAACGGGGGCCGTTCAACCGTACTGATTGTCAATGATTGCGCCGAGGCCCAGAATGGCCAGATCAGAACAAATGCCAAGACTTTTAAAAACATGAACCGCATATTGCCCCGTACGTTAAACCTGATGCGTAATCAAGACGTTCGAAATTAGGCCGCGCGTTGTTCCGCCAAGGTGATCGCGTCGAACCAACGTAGAACCGGAAATGCAGCCTGTCCGTGTTCGGGCAAATCATTGCGGTTCACATCTGCCAGTACACTCGCCTGCAAGTGGTCCGGCTTCCGACGCAAACGCCCGATGTAAAGACTTTCAGCAGGCGCACCCGCCAATATCATCGCCTCGTGTCTTGGCAGGATCACTTGGGTATATGTAATTGTCTGCGAAAACTGCTGAGGCAAAGCAACCGTGCCGTTCACAAGATGCCGCGCGGGCACAAGAACCGCTTCCCGGCCAAACAGGTATTCAACCTCTGATCCGCGGATCACCAGCCGTTGATCGGGTGCTACTATAATATCTTGCTGAAGACCAAAGTAAGGCGCGCGCAGACGGACAGGCGCGAAGCTTCCGCGCGCGGGTACAGTCCGTTTGACGGTATGCAGCACAGGCACAAGGCCTGTCTGTTCTGTCCGAACAAGATCGCCCCGTTTCAGATGATCCGTGCGCACATATCCTTGGGAGGTTTCAACCGGTACAGACCGGGAGAGAGTCGGCATCGGGCCAATTGGTTCAATCTGGTCTGACAACGCGACAAACACCACGTCTTCAGAAAAATAGCGCTGGTTGTGCGCAAGAAACAGCGCTTGCAAATCTGCAATCGGAATCGGTTTTGGGTTCGCTACGCTTGCCATGCAAACGTCACTGCCTTCCGGCCGCTCTATGGCCAGCCGTGCCCAGCGCCTGGGTGCGTCCCATGCGTATGTGACACGCACAACATCCGTGCGCGTGCCACTATTTGGCAAGATCGTTGCATGTGTGATTTCCCCGTTTTGGGCGATCACAAGGGTCAAACCACCGCCGGGTATGGCCTTGAGGGTCAGCGCGGATAGCCAGCCACCCTGACCGCGAAATGCCAGCAAATCCTGTGGTCGGCCATCGGGCGAAAGACGGGTTTCGATCAGTAACGTTCCCCTGGACAGGAGCTCATCTGTTTCAAGTCCAGTCGCGTCCTCGCCGGTGGTGCCCAGACCGGTCGGCGTAAATTCCTGACCGTCATGATCTGCGAGTGCCAACCACGCCATCGCCCTAAGCAGCCTTTTGTGTGGACAGCAGAACCTGCGCCTCGAACTGGCGTAGCGTGCGGCGCGCCGCTGCGCTGTAGCCAGAACCGGTTTCAGGGTCGATTTCAGGGAACAGCGCGCAGATTTCCTCGACGATATCGCGCTCGAAACTTTTTGTTGTCTGCGGTCCGGGCAAAAAGCTTTCTGTCGGCAATCCTTCGGAAAAAACCACCTGATGTTCATCAAACAGGATGTGCACGTACGTGACCGTTCCGCCAGTTCTGGGACGAACAGAGTAATCGTTGACCAGATCCTTGGCTGCAACCAGCACTTCGGCGTCGCCGAACAAAAGTTCGGCCAGACTGTCACGGATTAGAATGCGGTGTTGTGGAGACACCAGCAAATCCTTGTGCGTTCCAAAGGTGTTCGCCCTGATATGGATGGGGGCGAAATTGTCTTCGGAGGCGACAGTGCGTTGCCCGATCCAACGCACCGGCTGGTTTCCGTTATCATGGGTTACAACCAAGGCACCGGGCGTAAGGGTTTCAACTGGCACCTCGCCATCGGGGGTCAGGATCAAAGTCCCGGCCACAAAGCAGGGGATCGAACTTACGTTGACAAAAGCAATGTCAGAATTTGTTCCGCTGTCAGCTTTGTAAGTGAACGCAAAATCTTCGGTATCGCCGTCACCCACAATTTCCAGCGTGCCATCAGCATTCAGCGAAACCGTCTGCCCGGAGCTTAGCGTAACGGTGTCGCCTACACTGACAGGTTGGCCGTTGATCTCGGTGATCGTTAATGTGTTGCCATTGTCGATATCGTTGGCCAGCACATCCAGCGTCCGCGTGCCTGTTGGGAACAGATTGGTGCTGTCATCCTGCGCGATAATATCGGTCTGGATGCTGTTGCCCGCGATCAGCAGGTTTGAATCATAACTGTTGTCGGACACATCGGCGATGCCGATGCGGATTGAATTGATCTGGTTGGGCACGACATTCATTTTCAACGTCATTGTGACGGTAAAACCGTCCATCTCTGTGTTGAACTGATCGTTTGTATTGTCGTTGTAGAGGTTGGCATTGGAATTGTTGTTCACGTTGCCGGGATCAACATCTCCATTTCCAAGCGTCAGGTCAACTTGTGCCCCGTTGACCCAAACGCCAACAAAGTCCTGATACACCGAGTTCTGGAATTCCGGGAATTCTTCGGACGCAAACACAAACTGCATGGTCATCACGCTGCCTGTGGGAATGAAATCAACATCCAGATAAGCGGCATCGAACGTATTGCTGCCGGCTGCCGCATTGAACAGCGGATCGTTGTTGTCACCGCTGGTGTTGGTTGACGTATTGCCGCGCACGTTTGTGTTTGATGACCCGTTCGAGTTGGTAAAATCGCGAACACGGCCGGTCGACAGAATTACGCCGCTATCCCCCGGCGTGACACCGGGTGATGTTGTGTTTCCGCCCGTGAAAATACCCGAAGACCGGTTGTCACCATCGTAGTCAGGGGCGCTGCCACCCGGGACCGATGCGGTGATGATCGTTACGCCCGTACCAAAAATGGCTTGCGCCATTTCCAGGGCAGACGCCGATTCATCAATCGAAAGCTCTGTCGCCGTTGCCATGTCTGCCCCTACTCGAACCAACAAGAGACAGCGCACGCATCAGCACGAGGGTTTGCCCCCCATGGTTTCGAATAGAAAACAACTATGTTTTCAAAGGCCTTTTGCGGCCCAACTGCTGATTGCCCTGCCTCGGGTCATATTATTGCCAGAATCCTAGCACGAAGATTCCGGTTCTGTTAAGGGCCTGTTGCCCAACAAGTGCAACTGCACGCGCCATTTTGGCCACAATTGCATCACGCGCGTTACGGATTTACCCACGACCCATGAAGAATGAGGATTTCCATGACACATACAGACGCCGCCGAACTGACCGCTAAGCTGATCCAATGCCCCTCCGTAACACCCGATGAAGGTGGTGCGCTGGTTTTGCTTGAACGCGTTCTAAGCGCGGCCGGTTTTGAATGTGCCCGCGCAGATCGCGGCGACGTCTGCAACCTGTTTGCCCGCTGGGGCGCACGCAGCCATGCCCGCACCTTTGGGTTCAACGGTCACACCGATGTTGTTCCCTTGGGCGACGAAAACGCGTGGTCCATGGCGCCCTTTGGTGGCGAAATCAAAGACGGGTTCATGTATGGCCGGGGCGCAACCGACATGAAATCGGGCGTTGCGGCATTTGCAGCGGCGGCGATTGATTTCGTGCAAGACACGCCACCGGATGGTGCGATCATTCTGACCATTACAGGCGACGAAGAAGGCGCGGCCATCGACGGAACGACCGCATTGCTGGACTACATGAAAACACATGCAGAACAGATGACTGTGTGTCTGGTGGGCGAACCGACCTGTCCGGATGTATTGGGTGACATGATCAAGATCGGGCGCCGCGGTTCCTTAAACGCCTTTTTTACGGTGACCGGCGAACAGGGCCATTCGGCCTATCCGCATCGCGCCAACAATCCGTTGCCAGCCATGGCAAGATTGATGGATCGTCTGTCCAGCCACATATTAGACACCGGAACTGAACACTTCGATCCGTCCACACTTGCCGTTGTCACAATCGATACGGGAAACCCTGCAACAAATGTTATTCCCGCATCGACACGGTCAACCGTCAACGTGCGTTTCAATGACACCCATACAGGGCAAGGCGTAACCGACTGGTTGTTAGAAGAAGCCGAGAGCGTTGCGCGGGAATTTGGCGTGACGATCGACACAAAGGTCAAGATTTCGGGCGAAAGCTTTATCACGCCGCCGGGTGAATTGTCAGAACTTGTTTCCGGTGCGGTTGCGTCGGTTACGGGCATCACGCCAGTCCTGTCGACCACGGGCGGCACGTCAGACGCCCGCTTTGTCAAAGACCACTGCCCTGTTGTCGAATTCGGTCTTGTTGGCAAAACCATGCATCAGGTGGACGAGCGGGTCGAAGTGACACAAATCCAGCAGCTCAAAACAATCTACAGCCGGATATTGAAGGACTATTTTGGCTAAAACGCGCGCCTTTCAAACGCAGTGTCGCGCGCCATCGGGATTGTAGAACATGCAGCGCAAAACCTTGGTTGTTATGGTCAAAGAGCCGCGCCCGGGCCGTGTGAAGACGCGTTTGGGGCACGAGATCGGGATGACAAGGGCCGCATGGTGGTTTCGCCATCAGGTCGCGTTCTTGTTGCGGTCGATTACGGACCCGCGATGGGATGTTGTTTTGGCGGTCGCCCCGGATGTGGCTGGAATGGCCAGCCGGGTCTGGCCCGCGCATTTGCCGCGACTGGCGCAAGGCACCGGCGATTTGGGCGACCGGATGCGACACCTTTTTCGCACCGTGCATACAGGCCCAGTTTGTATCATTGGGGCAGACATCCCCGGCATTCGGCGCATGCACATCAATACAGCCTTCCGCGCACTTGGCCGTCACGATGCCGTGTTCGGGCCGGCAACTGATGGCGGGTTCTGGCTGGTTGGTCTGAAACGCCCCACCCCTGTTCCGCCTGCGCTATTTGCCAATGTGCGCTGGTCCAGCGAACACGCCCTATCTGACAGCCTGGCAGGATTGAGAGACGCACGTGTTTGCAAAATTGATGTTTTGCGGGATGTCGACACAAAGGCCGATCTGTCGTGTTTTGCGCATGACGGCGCGATAACCTCGTGATACGCAAGCAGCATGGCTCGTATCCCCACAAAACCCGAAATTCTGGAATGGATTTCCAACAATCCGACCCTGACCGCAAAGCGCGATATCGCCAAGGCTTTCGGGATCAAGGGCGCTGACCGAATTGATCTGAAGCGGGTTCTGAAAGAGCTTGAGGCCGAAGGGCATCTTGAAAAACGGAAAAAGACCTATCGCGATCCTGACCGTCTGCCGCCCGTTAGTGTGCTGCAGGTTCTGGCCCCCGATCCCGACGGAGATTTGTTTGCGCGCCCTCTGGAATGGCACGGTGAAGGTGTAGAACCGATTGTTTTGATGGTGCTGCGGGCGTCTGATCCGGCGCTGGGCGAAGGTGACCGTATTCTCGCCCGACTGACGCATGTGCAGGAAGAAGATCACAACTACGAAGCGCGTCTGATACGCCGCATCGGAAGCAACCCCAAAAGGATATTGGGCGTGTTTCGCAAGAAGGCGGAAGGCGGGCGCATTCTGCCCATCGACAAGGGGCGCGAAACCGAATGGGTGGTACCTGATGGTGCCACCAATGGCGCCAAGGACGGAGAGCTGGTTGAAGCCGAACAATCAGGCCCCAAGGACAGGTTGGGTTTGCCACGCGCGCGCATTATCGAACGCCTGGGCGATCCGTCCGCGCCGCGCGCGGTATCGCTGATTGCGATCCACCAACACGGAATTCCCGATGATTTTCCCGATGAAGTGATCGCCGAAGCTGATGCTGCCAAACCGCAAGGCTTAAACGGGCGCCAAGACTTGCGGGATTTGCCACTTATCACCATTGATCCATCCGACGCGCGCGATCACGACGATGCGTGTTTTGCGCAGGCTGATGACGATCCCAAGAACCCCGGTGGCCATATTGTCTGGGTGGCAATTGCAGATGTGGCGGCCTATGTCACGTCCGGTTCGGCGTTGGACCGCGAGGCACGAAAGCGCGGCAATTCCAGCTATTTTCCGGATCGCGTTGTTCCAATGCTGCCCGACCGGTTATCGGGCGATCTGTGTTCACTGCACGAAGGTGTCCCGCGCCCTTGTGTGGCCGTTCAAATGGTTCTGGATTCGCACGGGCGCAAACTGCGTCATCATTTTGTACGTGGGTTGATGCGATCGCCCGCGTCGCTGAATTATCAGGAAGTCCAGAACGCCATTGATGGCACACCGAACGAAAAAACGGCGCCATTGCTTGATACAGTTCTGAAGCCGCTATTTGCCGCCTATCACGTGTTGGACAATGCCCGAAAGCTGCGCCAACCACTGGATCTTGAACTGCCAGAGCGCAAAGTGGAATTGGGCGAGGACGGCACCGTAACGTCGGTTCAATTCCGCGAACGGCTTGATGCGCACAAACTGATCGAAGAATTCATGGTGCTGGCCAATGTTTCTGCTGCCGAAACTTTGATTGCAAAAAAATCGCCGCTGTTGTTCAGGGTGCACGAAGAACCGTCGCCCGAAAAACTGGAAAGCTTGCGCGACACGGCACAGGCGGCAGGCTTCAATCTGGCCAAGGGTCAGGTTTTGAAAACCAGCCACCTGAACAAATTGCTGAATGATGCCGCAGGAACTGAAGACGCCGAGTTGATCAATATTTCAACCCTGCGGTCTATGGCACAGGCCTATTACAGCCCTGCAAATTTCGGCCATTTCGGTTTGGCCTTGCAGCATTACGCGCATTTTACCTCGCCAATCCGGCGCTACGCCGATTTGATCGTGCACCGCGCCCTGATCAGCGCACACAAATGGGGTGATGACGGGCTGACACCGGATGATATTGACCGGCTGGACGCCACTGCGGCGCATATTTCGGATACCGAACGCCGGTCTATGATGGCGGAACGGGATACAAATGATCGCTATCTTGCCTCCTATCTGTCTGAACGCGTGGGCAATGAATTCACCGGACGTATCAGCGGCATCGCACGGTTCGGCGCTTTCGTGAAACTGGACGAAACAGGCGCTGACGGGCTAATTCCGATCCGGTCTTTGGGGCGTGAGTTTTTTCATTTCGACGCCAAAAACGGCACATTGATGGGATCCGATACCGGGTTGACGATCAGCATCGGGCAACACGCCACTGTACGCCTGACCGAAGCCGCCCCCGTGACCGGTGGGATCGGGCTGGAGTTGTTGACGCTCGAAGGAAAGGCGTTGCCAAAAGGGGTGTCCCCCGCAGGCCGATCACCCCGCCGGAAAGTCAGCAAAGCCAAACGCAAAAGCGACAAAACCAAGCGCAAGCTGACGCGCTCGCGCCGCTAAAGATGATAGGTTAGGGCGTGGCGGATCAACAGCCCGTGCCGCGCAGGATCGATCTGGTGAACATCGTCAAAAAGCACTGCCCGATTGCCTTCGATCCGGTCAAGCCCGGGAAACGTTGCGGCGAATCCTGAAATGATGTCGGTTTGGCAATGGGCAAAAATTGCGAAATTTGCCGTCTTCGGAACCCCAAGACGCAGGGTAGAGCCGGATTTTGTAACGGGCGTCAGATAGGCGGGCTGTCCCCATTTCAGCGTTTCTTCTATGGGGCCAACCTCGGGCAGGCGGGCGGCCGTTTTAAAGATCAGGGCGCGCAACTCCATCAATCCTGCAATGGCGTTTCCGGGCATGGATCGAAACGCTGCCGCAACTGCGTCTGTTGAAAACGGTTGTGTCACTTAACGCACCACCACTGCTGAACAAGATCGGCATGAGGGGCCGAAAGAAATTCCCATGCGCCCAAAGTAAAACATCCAGCCAAGCATATCAAATTCAGGCCGCGTTGTCGGGGCGGTCGTTCGGCCTGCTGGCAAATGGCCACGAAGGAAATTGCGATCCTTCACCTTGGGCCGGCGTTTCCGGATCAAGTGGATCTGATCCCGTTGGATCAATGGTATCGGCAAAGGATCGCGCTTGATCACAATTGCGGCTTTCGCGATCAAACAAGGCGCGCTAGCATCGCAGCGAGCAGAAAAAAACGGTGCAAAAATGCGTTGGACGATATGTGGATTTGCGATTCTGTCGGCGTTGGCCGTGCAATCGGTTCACGCCTCGGCAGTGGAACAGTCAATTCGCCCCGAGAGCCGACCGGATAACATCACAGCCGCTAAAGTCGAAACTTCGACACCTGAAAACATTGCCTGCACAAGTGCCCCAGACCAGTGGATCCGAGGCCGGATTTCAAAGCTGGGTAGCGGCATTCAGAACAAGAGCGGTGAGCCAGGGAATTCGCAATGATGTTCTGAACCGCGCCTTTGACGGCGTGCGCTACGATGGTGCCGTGATCCAGCGGGACCGAAACCAATCGGAATTCACCAAAACGATATGGGATTATCTGGATAGTGCCGCGTCTGAAACCCGTATCGCCAACGGGAAAAGCGCGCTGCGCGACAACCGGAAAATTCTTGAACGGATCGAGGCGAAATACGGTGTCGACAAAGAGATCGTTGTTGCAGTCTGGGGTCTGGAAAGTGCCTATGGCCACTTTCGCGGCGAAAACGACATCATCCAATCGCTTGCAACACTGGCTTATGACGGACGACGCGGCGCATTCTTCGAAGAGCAACTGATTGCGGCCCTCAGGATATTGCAGAACGGGGATACAGACCCAAGGAACATGACCGGCAGTTGGGCCGGAGCCATGGGGCACACGCAATTCATTCCTACGTCGTATCTGTCTTATGCTGTTGATTTTACCGGTGATGGCAAACGCGACATCTGGTCAGAAGATCCGAGCGATGCGCTGGCATCAACAGCGGCCTATCTGTCAAGGTTCGGTTGGGTCAAAGGCCAACCTTGGGGGGTTGAGGTCAAACTGCCACGCGGGTTTGATTATGCACTGGCGAACCGCGAGATTACAAAATCCCCCTCTGCGTGGGCACGGCTTGGTGTAATCAGCATGGCCGGTGCCGCCGTGCCCGACTACGGGCAGGCATCCATCCTGTTGCCTGCGGGCGGGCAAGGCGCAGCCTTTATGATCTTCAAGAATTTCAGCGTTATCGAGCGCTATAATACTGCGGATGCCTATGTGATCGGCGTGGGCCATCTGAGTGATCGCATCAAAGGTGGGCCGGCAATCCAGTCAAACTGGCCCAGGGGCGACCGCGCGCTGACCTATGATGAGCGTAAGGAAATGCAACAGCGCCTTACCGGAAAAGGCTTTGATACCAAAGGTATTGACGGAAAGATCGGCCCAAAGACAATTGATGCCGTCCGAAGCTTCCAACGCAGTGTTGGCATGGATCCGGACGGCTACGCCTCTTTGGCCCTGCTGGAAAAGCTGCGTTAGGACGCAGCTTTTAACAGGCCGTCAGCCTTGATCCGGCTATAACATTCATCAAGTGCCGTTGTCGCACGTGCAACCAGTGTATCAATCTCGTCCGGTGTCGTCGACCAGCGGAGGAGAAATAATCATGCGGTCGCCGACGTGGCGCATCACCAGATTGTTGGCAAAGCAGCGTTCGCGGCAGATATATCCGATTGTCCCTGCTTCCGATGCGAAACCGGCGCGGCTTTCCTTGTGCGGGGTCAATGCGATTGACCCCATCATGCCAACGATGTTCGCCTCGCCAACCAATGGATGATCCAGCAAGGATGTCCATTTCGCTTTCAGATGCGGGCCGGCAACATCGCGCACGTGTTCAAGAATCTTTTCTTCTTCCAGAATGCGCAAATTCTCGAGCGCGACCGCCGCGGTGACCGGGTGGCTGGAATAGGTATATCCGTGATTGAATTCACACGCCCCGATGACTTCGGCGATGTCATCGCTGACGATCGAGCCGCCAATTGGCTGGTACCCAGAGCTTAGACCCTTGGCGATTGTCATGATGTCGGGACGAATGTTCAGGGTTTGGCTTCCGAACCAGTTGCCGGTTCGGCCGAACCCGCAAATCACCTCGTCTGCGATCAACAGGATATCATGGGCATCGCAAATCCGCTGGATTTCCGGCCAATATGTTGACGGCGGAATAATGACGCCACCGGCACCCTGGATAGGTTCGGCGATAAATGCGGCGACACGGTGTTCGCCCAGATCATGAATGGCCTGCTCAAGTTCGCGGGCACGCGCCAGACCGAATTCTTCCGGGCTCATGTCGCCACCTTCCGCCCACCAGTTGGGTTGTCCGATATGGTGGACATCGGGAATGGGCAGACCGCCCTGCGCATGCATGCCCGACATGCCGCCAAGGCTTGCGCCGCCCAGCGTTGATCCGTGATAGGCATTGTGACGGCTGATGATCACCTTTTTGTCGGGGTGACCTTTTTGTGCCCAATAGGTGCGAACCATGCGAATATTGGTGTCGTTCGCTTCGGATCCCGAACCGGCATAAAATACGTGGTTCAGGTGATCCGGCGCCAATTCTGCCAGCTTTTGCGACAGTGCAATCGCAGGCACATGTGTGGTTTGAAAGAACGTGTTGTAATAGGGCAGTTCACGCATCTGACGCGCGGCCACATCGGCCATTTCTGTCCGACCGTAACCGACGTTGACGCACCACAGCCCTGCCATTCCGTCAAGAATTTCGTTGCCTTCGCTGTCCGTCAACCAGACGCCGTTGGCCCGCGTGATGACGCGTGCACCCTTTTCGGCAAGTTCGTTCTGCGTTGTGAAAGGATGCATGTGGTGGGCAGCATCCAGCGCCTGCAGTTCTGCGGTCGGCATATGATTCGAAATTACGGGCATGGGAAAAGCCTTTCTAGATTCGGGGGTATCGCGTTGGCGGGTAGTCTAGCTGACGGCCAGAATATGATCAAATTAATAAGTGTCAATCGAATCAGCTTCGGGTGGCAACTGCCTCAAGAACGTCGCCGATCTGGCTCATTCCCTGCTCGACATCATCGCTCATTGCCTGTGCGGCGCGTTCAGAATCACGCGCGCACAGCGCATCCAGCAGTTCGTGATGTTTGTCAGGAAGGTTTTGCGTACCGAACCGGCCGCACACCACCCGCAGTGACGGACCGAATCGCAGCCAAAGCCGGTCTGCTACCGCCGCCATAACCGGCGCATCAGCCATGGCATAAAGCGTCGTATGGAACCGATAATTGTGTTCCAGATATCCATTAACGTCGCCGTTTGAAATGGCCAGATCCAACCCGTTATCGATCTTCATCAGCACCTCGACCTGCGCGTTATCAACCCGCTGAACAGCACGGCGCGTCAGCTCCGGTTCAAGAGATTTTCTCATAAAAGCAATCTCTTCTATGCTCTCGGGGGTCAGTTTCGGGACGCAGACCCGGCGATTGCCCAAAAACTCGAGCGCGCCATCCGATGTCAGGCGCCGGATTGCTTCGCGCACGGGCGTCATACCCGCACCCAGCGTTTCGACCAGACCCTGTATCGTGACCGCCTGACCGGGTGCGATATCGCCAAACAATATTCTGCGGCGCAATTGCCGGTACACCACTTCGTGCGCTGGCAGGTTTGCACCTGTCGAAATCTGCGTCTGTGCCTGATTTTTCAGCATCGTCATTCGGCCTGCCCTGTCCTGTTGCAACGTGTATTGCGCATCGCTGCACTGCATGGAAACATAAATCATCTTGCCCAAAGACGCAAAACTTGATCAAATATAATCTGATCGGGCAAAAAGTCCGGCAACCCAATGGGAGTATATCATGAAAAATGTGACACTAACGGTGGCAGCATCGCTATTGCTGAGCGCCGCGGCTGCAACGGCCGAAGAAGTGCGAGTTTATAACTGGTCCGATTACATCGACGAAGCCTTGCTGACCAAGTTCGAAGAAGAAACCGGCATCAAACTGATTTACGACGTTTTCGACAGCAACGAGGTTCTGGAAACCAAAATGCTGTCTGGCGGTTCGGGATATGACGTTGTCGTACCGTCGGGCACCTTCCTGCAGCGCCAGATCGTCGCCGGTGCTTTCCAGCCACTGGACCGTTCGCAGTTGCCCAACATTGAAAACATGTGGGACGTTGTCGAAAAAAGAACGGAACAATACGATCCCGGTAACACGCATTCGATCAACTACATGTGGGGCACCACAGGTATTGGCGTCAACGTTGGCAAAGTAACCGAACTCTTGGGCGAAGACGCCCCGATGGATTCGCTGGAGTTGGTGTTCAACCCTGACAACATGTCCAAGCTGGCGGAGTGCGGTGTGCATTTCCTGGATGCTCCGGCAGAAATGATCCCGGCGGCGTTGAAGTATATCGGTGAAAACCCCGATAGCCAGGATCCGGATGTCATTGCCATGGCCGAACCGGTTCTGATGGCCGTGCGCCCCTATGTGCAAAAATTCCATAGCTCGGAATACATCAACGCGCTGGCCAATGGCGATATCTGCGTGGCGTTCGGATGGTCGGGCGACATTTTGCAGGCGCGTGACCGTGCGGCCGAGGCCGACAATGGTGTCGAAATTGCCTACAACGCTCCGACCGAAGGCGCGCTGATGTGGTTTGACCAGATGGCTATTCCCGTTGATGCCCCGAACCCGGCCGGTGCGCACAAGTTCCTGAACTTTATCATGGACGCGCAAAACATGGCTGCGGCATCGAACTATGTTTACTATGCAAACGGCAATGCGGCGTCCAAAGAGTTTCTGGAAGACGATGTGATCGGCGATCCGGCGATTTATCCGAACGAGGCAACGCTGGAAAACCTGTATACGACGACACCTTATGGTGCCAAGGTTCAACGCGGCGTGACGCGTCTTTGGACCAAGGTCAAATCCGGGACCTGATACGGTCTGACAAGAAAAGGGCAGGCGACACAAGAAGCGCCTGCCCATACTGACCAAAGGGGACAATGATGAATAACAAAGTGTTCGCGCCTTGGGATGATCCCAACGCAAAACCTTTGATCCGGTTTGAGAACGTTACCAAACGGTTTGGCGACTTCACCGCGATTGAAGACCTGACACTGGATATCTTCGAAAAAGAATTCTTTGCCCTGCTAGGCCCGTCCGGATGCGGAAAAACCACTCTGATGCGGATGCTGGCCGGGTTTGAAGCGCCAAGCGAAGGGGCCATTTTGCTGGCCGGGCAGGATATCGGGCCGGTTCCACCGAACAAGCGCGCTGTGAACATGATGTTCCAGTCTTACGCATTGTTTCCCCATCTTTCGATCTTTGAAAACATCGCCTTCGGATTGCGGCGTGGCAACATGCCCAAAAACGATATTATTGACCGTGTCGAAGAGATGCTGAAATTGACGCGGCTGGAAAAATTCGCCCAGCGCAAACCCCACCAGATTTCGGGCGGGCAGCGTCAGCGTGTGGCGTTGGCGCGATCGCTGGCCAAGGCACCAAAACTTTTGTTGCTGGATGAACCTTTGGGCGCGCTGGATAAAAAGCTGCGGCAGGATACCCAGTTTGAACTGATGGATATTCAGGAAAAAACCGGCACGACTTTTGTGATTGTGACCCACGATCAGGAAGAAGCCATGACAGTGGCCAGCCGTGTCGCGGTTATGGACGAAGGTCGCGTGGTGCAGGTGGCGACCCCGGACCGAATTTATGAAACGCCAAATTCGGTTTATGTGGCCGACTTTATCGGCGATGTGAACCTGATCAAAGGCACTGTCAGCCCTGCCGGCAAAAACATGTTCCAATTGAACTGGAGCGAGACTCAGCCGCCGTTGAACGCGTCGTCATCGCTTTCTTTGTCGGAAGGTCAGGAATGCCACCTTGCGATCCGGCCAGAAAAAGTGACGATTTCGACAGACAAACCCGAAGATGCGGAAAACGCCGTTCAGGGCAAAATTCTGGATATCGCCTATCTGGGCAACCTGTCCACGTACCACGTGGAATTGCCGTCGGGCGACATCATCAAATCACAAATGGCAAACACAAGACGCATCGCGCGGCGCAATTTCACATGGGAAGATCCTGTCTGGATTTCATGGACCGCCACTGCCGGCGTCCTGTTGGATCGATAACGCCATGCGCCGCTTTTTCCTGATTTCGGTCCCGTATTTTTGGCTTCTGGCCCTGTTTCTGGTGCCGTTTCTGATTGTTCTGAAAATTTCGCTGTCCGATACCGCACTTGCGATCCCCCCCTACACCCCGACATTCGAGTGGAGTGCGGGCATATGGGCCTTTCTGGCGGAATTGGATTTCGAAAACTTCGCCTTTCTCACCTCGGATGATCTGTATTGGCGCGCTTATTTAAGCAGTCTGCAAATTGCTATCCTGTCCACGATCTTCACATTGATCATCGGGTATCCCATTGCCTATTCGATGGCCCGCGCCCCAGAAGAATGGCGGGCAACTTTGATGATGCTGGTGATTTTGCCATTCTGGACCAGCTTCCTGATCCGGGTCTATGCATGGATGGGCATCCTCAGTCAGGAAGGGTTTCTGAACCAGTTTCTGTTGTGGATCGGGATTATCAACGAACCTTTGACCATCCTGAATACAAACACGGCCGTCTACATCGGCATCGTTTATACCTATCTGCCCTTCATGATCCTGCCGATCTATTCGGCGTTGGACCGGTTGGATGGTTCCCTGATCGAGGCGGCCGAAGATCTGGGCTGTTCACGTATCAAGGCGTTCTGGCTGGTCACGGTTCCGCTGTCCAAAAATGGCATTATCGCAGGCTGTTTTCTGGTTTTCATTCCGGCCTTGGGCGAATTCGTGATTCCGTCCCTGCTGGGTGGGTCGCAAACGCTGATGATCGGCAAGGTGTTGTGGGAAGAATTCTTTAGCAACCGCGATTGGCCGGTGGCCAGTGCCGTGGCCGTTGTTCTTCTGCTGATCCTGATCATTCCGATTGTTCTGTTTCAGCGGAACCAGCAAAAGCAGGCGGAGGCAGAAAAATGAACCGTTTCTCTTGGTTTAATGTCACCGCTCTGACATTGGGTTTTGCCTTCTTGTATATCCCGATGCTGATCCTGATCATCTACAGCTTTAACGAAAGCAAACTGGTGACGGTCTGGGCGGGTTTCAGCACAAAGTGGTACGGCGAACTGCTGCAGAACGAAGCGTTTCTGGATGCTGCGTGGGTCACCATAAAGGTGGCTGTACTGTCATCTACATTTGCAACAGTTCTGGGCACGATGGCCGCATATGTATTGGTACGCGGCGGCCGGTTTCTGGGGCGTACCGTGTTCTCTGGCATGATTTACGCGCCGTTGGTGATGCCCGAGGTTATCACCGGCCTGTCATTGCTGTTGTTGTTCATCGGCATCGGGTTGGACCGGGGTGTTTTGACAATTGTTCTGGCTCACACCACCTTTTCGATGTGTTACGTTTCGGTTGTGGTGTCTTCCCGCCTGATCACGTTTGACCGGTCGCTTGAAGAAGCGGCGCTTGATCTGGGCTGTTCAAGCTTTGATGCCTTTCGACTTGTGACACTTCCGATCATTGCGCCTGCGGTGATTTCGGGCTGGTTGCTGGCCTTTACATTGTCGCTGGATGATCTGGTGATTGCGTCGTTTACCTCTGGCCCGGGTGCGACAACGCTTCCGATCAAGATATTCAGCGCCGTGCGCCTTGGGGTCAGCCCCGAAATCAACGCCCTGTCGACTATCATGATCGGGATTGTAACCGTGGGCGTGATCACGGCATCACTTGTTTCAAAAAGTGCAAGTGTGCGCCAACAGCGCGATGAACAAGCCGCCGCAAGGACAGCATGAAACGTATTTACCCCGCGCATACCTATGGGGCCGGACCACGCAATAGCTGTTGGTGGGATGAAACCTGCGCGCCGCTTGAATGGCCGGTTGTTGATGCGCCGAAAAAAGTGGATGTGGCCATTATCGGGGCCGGATTCACTGGTTTGTCTGCCGCGCTTCACCTAGCGGAATCTGGTGCAAATGTTGCCGTTATGGATGCGCAACACCCTGGCTGGGGGGCGTCGGGACGCAATGGCGGGTTTTGTTGCTTAGGTGGCAGTAAACTGAGCCACAAGGAGTTGGTGTCCAGACACGGCGTGGCGCACACGAAAGAGTTTCATCAAGCCGAAGTAGAGTCTGTG
Source organism: uncultured Alphaproteobacteria bacterium (assembly GCA_963765555.1). Lineage (GTDB taxonomy): Bacteria > Pseudomonadota > Alphaproteobacteria > Rhodobacterales > Rhodobacteraceae > JL08. Next base: position 164,732 of record CAVXWX010000012.1, on the reverse strand, counting down.
CAACTGGTTGCCGATCTGCTTGATCGTCTGGCCATTGATGCAGACACACATTCCAAAGGCGAAACACTTTTTGCGCACCGTGCCAAAGACATGCACGATCTGCATAAACAGGCCCAGTTCATCCGTGATGAGTACAACGTAGAACCAACCCTGATCGAAAAACCGGAGCTTGGGAGTAACGGAATGGGTGGTCCGTTTTTCGGGGCTTTGACCAACCCGATCGGCTTTGCCTTGAACCCGTTGAAATACCTCACCGGTTTGGCGCAAGCCGCTGCAAATGCCGGTGCCCAGATTTTTCGCAACAGCCCTGTGTCCAAACTTAAGTCGTCATCACAAGGATGCCGTCTGGTCGTTAACTGGCCATGAGATACAGGCCGAAAACGTCTTGGTTGCGACAAACGGCTATTCCAGTGACGATCTTCCCGACTGGCTGGCGTCGCGCTATCTGCCGACCCAATCAAATGTGATCGTCACCCGCCCGCTAAGTGATGATGAGCTTAATGCTCAGGGCTGGACGACGCAGCAAATGTCATATGACACGCGCAATTTGCTACATTACTTTCGCCTGATGCCAGATCGCCGTTTTCTGTTTGGCATGCGCGGCGGTTTTCAGTCTTCTCCATCTGCCGATCGGCGGTCCGCGCAGCGAAACCGCCGGGATTTTGAAAAAATGTTCCCGGCCTGGGCCCATGTCGAAACGCCAAATAGCTGGTCCGGGATGGTCTGTGTGTCCCGAAACCTGACACCTTATATCGGGCCGATTCCGAATATGCCGGGTGTTTTTGCCGGGCTGGCCTTTCACGGCAACGGTGTTGCTATGGGCAGTTACACTGGAAAAAAACTGGCTGAACTGGTGCAGGGGCACGGCGATATCCCGCATATTATGCAAAAACCGATGACGACCTTTCCATTTGGTCGCGCACGCCGGGCCGTCATGCTGCCGATGTATGCCACATACACACTGGCCGATTTGTAATCGCTAGCGCTGTGCGGTTCGCAAGCCGGCAACACGCCCCAACATTCAATCTATCTACGCGTTGACAGGCCAGTTTGCTTCGCGCATGCCTTGGGCAGATCGTAAGGTAAAGGTAAAGTGATGAAAATTGCGATGATTGGGACTGGCTATGTCGGGCTGGTTTCCGGTGTTTGTTTCTCGGATTTTGGCCATGATGTCATCTGTGTTGACAAGGATCCCGCGAAAATCGAGATGCTGAACAAAGGTGTGGTTCCTATTTACGAACCCGGCCTTGATGAATTGATGGCCAAGAATGTCAGTGCGGGCCGTCTTTCTTTTTCAACAGAACTGGCTGCTGCGGTGGACGGGGCCGATGCGGTTTTTATCGCCGTGGGCACACCAACACGCCGCGGGGATGGTCATGCCGATCTGACCTTTGTCATGGCCGCCGCCCAAGAAATTGCACATGCACTGACCGGATATGCGGTGATCGTCACAAAGTCGACGGTGCCGGTCGGCACGAACCGACAGGTCAAACAGGTGATTTCAGCGGCACGCCCGGACGCCGATTTCGATGTCGCATCGAATCCGGAGTTTTTGCGCGAAGGTGCCGCGATTGACGATTTCATGCGGCCGGACAGGATTGTTGTCGGTGTCGAGAATGAAAAAGCGGCCGATGTCATGGCACAGATATACCGCCCGCTTTATCTGCGCGAATTCCCGATCATGAGCACGGATCTGGAAAGCGCAGAAATGATCAAATACGCAGCCAACGCTTTTCTGGCGACCAAGATCACCTTTATCAACGAAATCGCGGCACTGTGTGAACGCACCGGCGCAGATGTAAAAATGGTGTCCAAAGGCATGGGGCTGGACAACCGGATTGGCAATAAATTTTTGCATGCCGGCCCGGGCTATGGCGGATCATGCTTTCCGAAAGACACAAAAGCGCTGGCGCGGATCGGGCAAGAACATGCGGTGCCGATGCAACTGACCGAGGCAGTGATCAAGGTAAACGATGAAATAAAGCGCCGGATGACCGACAAGATCATGGATCTGTGCGGCGGGTCCGTAAACGGCAAGACGATCGCAGTGCTTGGCGTAACCTTCAAACCAAACACAGACGACATGCGCGATGCGCCCTCTCTTACAATTGTGCCTGCGCTTGTCGGGTCTGGCGCAAAAGTGCGGGTTGTCGACCCGCAAGGGCGGCGCGAAGGCGAAGCCCTGTTGCCGGGTGTAAGTTGGGTGGCAGATGCCTATAAGGCCGCCCAGAATGCAGATGCCCTGGTGCTTTTGACCGAATGGAATGAATTCCGCGCGCTTGATCTGAAACGGCTCGCAAACCGCATGCACCGCCCGATAATGGCCGACCTGCGCAACATCTATTCAGAAAAAGACGCCCAGCAAGCCGGGTTTGTTGGATACGTTTCGGTCGGGCGCCGCGATTATTCGGCTTAGACGCCGTAACCCTTCAGTTATCCAAGCGTGGCGATCCATCGCCCGACCTAAGCGCCGTAACCTGCTGGGGCGTCACTGTCTGGCCGCCGCGCAAGACCAGTTCCAACCGGCCCCCCGAATTACGGGCCTCCATAATCGGGGTATAGGTTTCCAAAGGGTCCGCTAAAATCATTTCCCCGCCCGCAAAGCTTTCTACGGAAAAACTGTATGCCGCATAAGGCAGTGGCGCGCCGTCGCTGGCCGTTCCCGTCCATTCGATCAGGCTGTCTGAGACCGCAATCTCGGTCCGCTGCACTTCCCTGCCCTCTTTGTCGCGCGCAACAATAAACGCCTGATCCGCAATAGCCACCGGATTGGGCCGCAAAACGATGGGTTCGCCATCAAACATCACTGGCGCGTCACTGCGCGCCTCCATCCCAACCCAACCGGCAAGACGTGACAAATCCGACCCGCCCATTTGCCCGACAAGTGCCGTCAGAAGATCATTGCTAAGCACCTGTTGTTCCACAGCAGAAAACTGCGCAAGTTGCGAAGCATACTGGGTCGAATCTATCGGCTCGAGCGGATCCTGATACTGGGCTTGCGCGGTCAGCATTTTCAGGAAAGTTTCAAAATCCGACGACAGGACAGAACCGGATTGGGGTGCTGGTGTCGCCCTTGTACCGACAGGTTGTTGTTGCGAAATTACGTTCGTTTCCATTTTGGTTCCTTATAGCCGAAGATCCAGACCGGTTGTCTGAAGGAGGAGAGGTGAAGCCAGCGGCAGATCAGACGTGATGTCTTCCTGTCCGGCGAACGACGCATTGTCTGGCGATTTAACGTTTGCACCCCGGGATCGGTTATCCTCGGCAAAGGAAAATTCGGCGCCGGAATAACCCAAGCTCTGAAAATCCTGTACCAGCAAGTCAACGTGCCGTTTGAGCAAAGCCAGCGTTTCCGGACGTTCCGCCGCGATTGAAACAGATACAACACCAGTGTCATGTGTTGCCAAAGCCACCCGTACACGGCCTAGTTCTTCGGGGTTGAGTGAAACCTCGACTGGTGTGTCCGGGCTACTTCTGATCACTTCGATCAATTGTCTTGCAACTGTCTGTGGCAGGTCCGCGCGGGTCAACAACGGCGGTGCCATCCGTATATCTGACGAACCTGACGGGGCTGTTGTGACAATGACACCCAATTCCTCGGACATTGTAACGCCAACGCCCGCTGCCTCTGTCACCAATGCAGACGACACCGCAACAGCTGACACATGTTCAAAAGGCGGAACGGCCCTTACCTGTTGGCGTTTGCCGGTCTCTGATGCTTGCGCCGGGGTGCCCGATTTTTCAATGGTGGCCATCGACAGGTCTGGGATTTCAAGATGTTTGATGCCGGCGCCTGTTTGGCGTGGCTCTGTCGTCAAAGGCTTGACCGGGAGCCATGCCGATTTGGGGTTCTCAGACGCGAGCAACTGAGTTGTTGCCCCTTGCCCCGCTGGAGTGTCGGAAGGCGCATTTTCCTGGTGCTGTGTAGGCTGCGGATTGGATGGGTCGCTTTGTAGAGCGTTACCAATTCGAGTGATTATCGGGATTGCAGGTTCAACATCCGGCCCGCGCGTGACCGGCAAGATCGGGGCGGGTTTTTGAACGTCAAACACCTCGGATGAAATCTGTGTTTTCGGTTTGTCGTACCCGGTCTGAACGCTGGTTTCCAGTTTCAGAATTTGTTTCAAATCGAACTCATGACTGGGTTGTTCACTAGCTGATTGCAGCCTTGTAACGTCTGGCGCGATCCGGTCACTTGCATGCTGGTTTTTTGCAGCCGTTTCGGTTGTATCGATACCCTGTACTTGAGTTAAAGAACTGTCCGGATTCTCGGCTGATGCCAGCAACCCGATGGAGCTTGTATCGCGAAAATCGTGAACGCTGGCCGCGCCGCCAGAAACACCGCCGAAGGCGCGACCCATCCCTGCTTGAGGCACGTCGATCGTGCTTTCTGCTCCCTTAGCGATGGCAAGACTGGAGGGTAGTTCATGCTGCGTCATTTCGGTATCCGGCAAACGCGATGACATCGCACCAGTGTTTTCGGTAATTTCCAACGGCCCGGTCGGGTGATCCGGATGGCCGAAGACGGGTAAGGCACTGTCTGGTTCATCCCCCCGCTCACCCATCTCCAACGCGGCGAAAACCCGGCCAAAAACAGCATCAAAGTGCTGACTTGTGATCTGCACATCACCAGCACCCAAGGGCGGGCCGCCGTTCATCGTAACTGTTACTGGTGGGTCAATCTGCATGAAAGCTCCGGACTGGACTTTCAATATTTGGCATAGGTACCGTTACCACTTCTTTACCGGTTGTCATGCAATGTCGGGAAAATCGATCTAATTCGAGGGATCATATGTCCGACATCATTGCCACAAACCCGACACCACTGGTGAAAAACGTAGCGCGACAAAACGCGACACTTAAAGCTGCCGCTCAGAAAGCTGGAGGCTGTCTTTCTGGCGGAAATGCTCAAAGCGTCCGGTTTGGGAAAGCCACAAGATGCATTTGGCGGCGGCGCGGGCGAAGACCAGTTCCAGTCTTTTCTGGTGCAGGCGCAAGCCGAAGAAATGGTCCGTGCAGGGGGCATCGGACTGGCGGAATCCCTGTTTCAGGCACTTCAGGACAACGCAACATGACCCGCGCGGCTTGTGACGAGGATATGGCCGAGTTGCAAAAAGCGATTTGGGCAGAACGCGCAGCATTGTTGAATGGCGACCTTGAGCACATCACTGCAATGGCCGACCGAAAAGAACATTTGATCGGCAGGATCAATGCGAACCCGCCTGCAACATTCGAACAAATTGAAAAGATACACATTGACCTGTCGCGCAACCAAACCCTTTTGCGGCAGGCAATGCACGGGGTGCGTTCCATTGCCGATAGACTAAAGGATTTGCAACAGATCCGAACCTCGCTTGGCACATACGATTCACATGGAAACAAGGCTGGTGCAATCGCTCACACCTCTGTTTCCCTTGAAAAACGGACCTGACCGCCGGTTGTTGCATCAAATGCCATGTAAATGAATTTCCGGCCTTAAGACTCCCTTAGCGCGTCGGGGTTCATTCATGGCCTGCATCCCAAAGCGGGTGGCGCATTACCGGGAAATCCGGCGATCGCAGTGCTCAGAATGACATCTCATTTGCCCGAAAGGGTGGAAAACCAATAGGCGCAAAGCGTCTGACAAGAAAGGAAATGCGTATGTCCAGCATTCTAACCAACAACAGCGCAATGGTCGCGTTGCAGACTCTCAAATCGATCAATGCCAATCTGGGCCAGGTTCAGGGCGAGATTTCGACCGGTAAGTCAATCGCCAGTGCCAAAGACAATTCCACTGTTTGTATGACCTTGGCATTGGACGAATACGCGCGCTGCGTCTGGATCATGGCGGTCAATTCACCTGCAACATCCGTTGCAGATTCTTCACGCGCATAAGACACGATGTCTCCGGTCGGGCCATCGCCCGCATCCCACAGAAAATACGATCCGCTTTCCGGAGAAGGCAGATATGTCTGGTGATCAAGGGCAACCATGCCGTTTGGGTTTGGCAAATCAACCAGAGGGACCTGATAGATGGTGCGGGTAATACCCGTGTCGAAAAACGCGTGAACGAAGCCGTTTGCGTCGACTTCCACGCTCGTCATGTTCCCGACAGGCGTTCCGTCTTTTGAGATAGAAACAGGGGCAAATTTGTCAGACAACTGGGTCAAACCGTCACTTTGGCCCAATTGCCCGATATTGATTTCCATCGGGCCCCCGCCGACATTCACAATGATTGTTCCGGTCGCCGGATCATAGGCCCCACCTGTTGTTGCGGTGATTGCGGCAAGGGTGCCACCAGCGGCGCGGCTGTCATCGAAGGTTAGAACATATTCCCCGATCGTTACCCCGGGCGAGGCGGTATCGGTGAGGGTCATCGTCCATTCATTTGTTGACCCGGTTGCTGGAACGCTCGGTTGAAAGTTGACCTGAATGCTTTCCGAAGTTCCAAGATTGTCAAAATATTCCACTGCCAGATTCTGCACATCACCGGAGGCACCCGCTTCGGTTTCGGTTGCCGGCAGGTTCACGCCCAGCGACATCCGCGTGGTCGGTTCACCGGAAAACTGGTTCACGTTGATCTGCACCGGCTCCAAACCATCCGCAGTATCGCGCGGATAGGTGGGAACGGTTCCATCCGGCAATGCAGGCCAGCCCAACAGGATCAACCCTGATTCCGACCGCAGATATCCTTCGGCATCCGTTCGGAAGGATGCGGTGGTGGTCAGGAACATCTGGGTTTCGCCATTGCTGACCTCAACCTCGGATGCTTGGGCGACAGGCAGCATACCCCGCCCGCGCACCGCAAGATCTGTCGCGTTCGACGTCGACACAAGCGCGCCGCGCTGATCAATCAGCCTTTGGGTCGTGGACCGAACCCCGCCCGCCGAATAGGTGCCGCCCGAGGACGAAATGACAAGGGAATGAAAATCCGTTTCGACACGCTTGTATCCGTAAGTCGACGAATTGGCGATGTTATCGGAAATCGATGCAAGGCGTGTCGCATTGGACGACAAGCCCGCGACACCGGCATTCAAAGCTGAAGAAATGGTCATGGATACGCCTTTCTGCTGCACCACCTAAACAATGGCGCAACAGATACCGGCCTTGCCGTTAACATCGGGCTAACAGCTAAAATACTATCTGGATGGCTCCGGTCTTAGCAAAACAACTTCAATTCTGTTGTTGCGCGATCGCATCGGATCACGGATCGCCGGTGTGCGGTCTGCATGCCCTGTTACACGATGAATGCGCGGGGCACGCAGGCCATCCTGCTCCATTAGTATACGCATTTCGCCTGCCCGGTTTGTGGACAACTCCCAAACGGTACTGCGGGCCAAGATAACCGGTTCAGCTGTTACATGCGCTTCAATGGCGATCGGGTTTGTGACAATTTGACTGGCTTTCACAATGATTTCAGAAATGTCGCGCAGCAATTGTGTGGGCTGTGACGACTTTCCAATGAACAAAGGTGCATCATCGGTTTCGAAGATTTCGATGACCAGCCCCTGATCGGTGACACGGGTCACGATCTGGCGAAGAGCGTTTTCCAACACTTGCGATTCTCCGCCATATCCTGTCAGCGCCGCCTGAACCGAAGCGAATTCCTTGTTTTGAGAGGTCTCTTGCCCGTCCGTCTCCAGGCCGCGCGCACCCCGGGCCTGGGATTGATCGGTTGGACGGTCGCTGCTCGCGCCTGTTCCGTTCTGGGGCAATGTTTCTTCCGAAAACACACTGTCACCACCAAATGCGCCATCACCGCCGCCAGATACGCGAGCGATTGCAATTGTCGGCGAAAAATAATCCGCCAATCCCTTGCGTTGCTTTTCGGTTGTCGCGTTCAACAGCCACATCAACATGAAAAACGCCATCATTGCAGTCACGAAATCTGCATAGGCGACCTTCCAGGCACCCCCATGATGCCCGCCGCCTTTGATAACCTTTTTACGTTTGATGATTGTTGGCGCCGCATTGTTTTGCGCAGCCATTCGTCACCACCTTTATTCACCCAAGCGAACAGGTAGCAGCCAACGCGTTACGCAGGGCTTAACAGATAGAAATGTACGCGTTTTGCAAACAACCGTACCTTCGGATCAAGGTTTTGCATCACGTGCGTCCGGGGTGTCATCCTCGACCAATTCCGCATCCTGTATTTCGGATGACATGTCTGGCGATTCTTCTGGCTCGCCTGTGTCTTGGCTGTTGTCTTCCAGCGCACCGACGATAAGCGGCAGCATCTGCAACCCTGACGGAGACACGATTTCCGACATCGGCGGAGTTTTCCAGCTCAGCGTGTCAAAGCTCTGACAGTTTTCGCAGACGGGGGCCCAATCCCCATGGATATGCTGGCAATTGTCACACACCCAGTGTGGGCCACGCGGGACACGAAGCGCCTTGGCCAGCCAGCCGCGAACAACAGTGTCAGATGCGCCTTCGCCCCGTTCGATCGCGGCCATGATTGTCACGTTGCGTGCGTCGGGCGCAACTTCTACCAAATCCCCAAGGGTCCGGCGGGCTTCGGGGAAATCTTCGGCGGCAAGATGCAATTCTGAAGCCAGCATACGGGATTCAGGGTGATCCGGTTTCAGCCGCAACAAGGGTGTGAACCGTTTGATCCGTTCCTGCGGGGTTTCATCGGGGGCAATGGCCGCAAAGGCAGCAGCCAGATCGGGATGCGGCTGTGCCTCCCACGCCTTTTTCAAAACGCGTGTTGCATAGCGCATTTTGCCCTGATCGATATAGGCCGTCGCCGCCATCACTGCGGCGGGGATAAGATCGGGCGACAGCCGGTTCGCAACAATTGCGGCCTCGCGCGCCTCGATCGAATTTCCCTCGTCGACAATGTCCTTTGCCTCGGACAGGGCCAGAACAGCATCACGGCGTTTGTATACATCCCGCGGCATGGAGCCGTGCTTCAGCTTGGCGCTCAGCGTTTTTCGCGCCCCGGTCCAATCATGGTGGCCGGCCTGCAATTTCAACAGAACATCTTGGGTTTCTTCATGTCGCGGCTTTAACGCAAATGCTTTTTCGGCAAGTTTCAAAGCGGTATCTGTATCGCCGCTGGCCAGTTTTTGTTTCATAATCCCGCGCACGCCAACAAAGCGCGTGGATTCATTCGTGACGAGCTTCTTGTAAACCTCTTCTGCCTTGGTCCTGTCGCCGGCCATTTCCGCAGCCTGCGCGGTCAACAGGTTCGTCAACTCGGGTTTGCCCAGATATTTTTCGGCTTTGTCAGCCTTTGACATCGCAAGACGCGCCTCACCCGAGGCCAGCGCCATCATGCCTTCAGATAGGGCCTGAAACCCTTTCCGCTCCCGGTTGCGATCGAAATAGCGCGACATGGCCGTTTCGTCACCGTTCAGAAAACGCCAGAAGGCCACCAGCAACGAAAACAACTTTAGCAATAGCCACAAGGCAACAGTCAAAACACCCACGGCAATCACGGATTGCAACGGCCCGAGTGTGTATTCCGTTCCGGCGACAGTCGATCGTGCACGCCGCCTTCTGTCTCCAGAAGAAATCCTGCCCCCAAGGTCAGCGCCGCAACGACGACGACAAACAAGACAATCTTTAATCAATGACCAAAGCATAATGGGACCCTAATTGCTGTTCAGGCTTTGCGCCAAGGATTTTGCCGCATCCTGTGCGGCGCGTCGCGCACGGGCACGTGCGACCCAAGCGTCCATTGCAGCGCTTGCTTCTGGCGGCAACGTTTCAATCTCGGCAAGCGCATCGTTCAATCGCCCTTCTTTCAGGGCCGCTTCTGCCCGCGACAACACCGCATCAGGGTCGGCCCCTTCCTTTGGTGTCACAGACCGCGCGCTCAGTTGCCTTTGAAGGAAAGACCGCAGGCTGTGTTCAGAATCCGGTTCGGCCAAACGCGCGGCCGAAAGTGCCTCGCGCGCGGCGTCGGGAAACGCGTCTTGCAACTGTATCATAGGTGTTACGCCACTTTGCGCGACCGATGCCAGTTCTTCAGGTGCCTGCGTGCCTGTGACAGCTTCAAGATCACCAAGAGCAGCATCGAAAGGCCCCCCACTGTCGATTGCGGACAAAACGCGGGTCAAGGCAGCGCGCGCCAAAGCCTCTTGTGCCGTCATCTCGGCGTTTTCTTCCATGGCGCGTGCATCTGACAAAAGCGATTCAATTTCGCTTCTTTGGGCAGCGACCGAATCTTGCAGCGCTTTCAACTCGCGTTCGTAGGCGTCAATCGCGCCTTGCGATACACCTTGCGAAATCGGCTGTTTTTCCAAAGCCGTCAATCGCGCCTCAAAGGAGTCCATTGCGCCTGCAAGATCATCGATCCGTGCGCCGACGGCAGAGATTTCGCCGGCCTGCGCCGAAATGGCGGTTTCAACGCCAGACAGGTCAGGAACTGGCACCGCCGCCAACTTGTCTGACACATCCGAAATCCGTGCGGTTTGTGTATCGATCGACTGCGAAAGACTGTTCAGGTCGCCCGCGCTGACTGTTCGCCAGTTTTCGGGCAAAAACGTCTCGAACATTGGGCTTTTGGCCGCCACAAATCCGACGCACACGGCAAGGACCCCGCCCAGCAGCATCGGAAACAGACCGGATTTGGATTCTGGCTTTGGCGCATCAGATTGCGGTGTCGTCTCTTCGACCTCGTCAACAGGGTCCAAAGAACCTTGATCCGCACTTACCGCTTCATTCTCTGTGGTTTCGTACCCATCGTTTGATACGTCATCGCTGTCAGACGGCGCAGGCGGTTCGGGCGTTTCAATTGCGGACGCGGCAGACGCTTTCATCTGTCAGGGTATCATCAGCTTTAGCGTCTGAGTCTTTTGAGGATCTTGTCGCCTTTGCCACTACACCACACCCTTTCGATTCTGTTTATTCGTCAGCCACCTACACCTGAACCTTACTGTGCGACCTAGCCCGCCTCAAGCGGACAGACCTTGTTGATCAACTTTTCTGTTTCCAAAGGCCAGTGCTTTCGCGTCCGGCGTGGCCGCCACAGGGCATTTGTAACGCAACTCGTCAGCGACGGCCTGACTGAGCGCAACAGGGTAAACTGGCGCTGTTTCCGGTATCTGACGTTGAAAACAGGCCGCCGTTCTGGGGGAAAACAAAGGCACAAAAACCGCATCTGATCCGGTCAGCAAGGGTTTTCGCCTCTCGGGTCAGTTCCAGTTCGACCTGATCGTAAACAACCGTCTCGGATGTCGGAACGCCTGACATTGTCAGGTTTTTCGCCACATCGCCCCGGCTGTGGACGCCCCTGATGTGCATCAAAGGCCCTTTGACATCCGATTTCACAAGTCCCGCGATCAGTGATTGGGCATCCTGACCTGAAATCGTGGCCGCCCATCCTTGCTTGAGTGCTGCTTCACAGGTGGCTGTCCCAACGCAATATGCCGGCAATGTCCGGTCCTGTGTGATCTGCGACAGCGCGGCGACACCATTGGCGGATGTGAACACCAGACCTGTCGCATCGCCAAAATCAATCTCTTGCGGAATTGGCACAATGTCCAAAAGGGGCGATATGCAGATCCGCACCGCATTGCGTAATCTGGCCTGCATCAATGCCGCGAAACGTTGTGACGCGTTCAGCGGTCTGGTCAGCAACAGGATCGGTTCACACGCACGCATCAAAAGGCCCGGGATTGTTCGTTACGAACTAGGGTGATACCTCCGCAGACACAACGTTGCAACGGATCCGGACCGCCGCTGATTATGACGCAAAGCCTGACCATTCTGGGAATAGAAAGCAGTTGCGATGACACTGCGGCGGCTGTGGTGCGCCAGAGTTTCGGCAATCCGCCCGAAATCCTGTCTTCGATTGTATACGGGCAGACAGACCTGCACCGTGATTTTGGTGGCGTCGTTCCCGAAATCGCGGCCCGCGCGCACGCCGAAAAAATCGATATTTGCGTCAAGTCGGCCCTTGAAACTGCGGGTGTTGACCTGACACATATTGATGCAATCGCCGTCACGGCCGGCCCGGGATTGATCGGCGGCGTGCTGTCCGGCGTGATGTGCGCCAAAGGGTTAAGTGCTGCGTCGGGCGTGCCTTTGATCGGGGTCAATCATCTGGCCGGACATGCCCTGACACCCAGATTGACGGATCAAATCCCTTATCCTTACCTGATGCTTCTGGTTTCGGGAGGGCATTGCCAGTTTTTGATTGTGCGCGGCCCGGAAGATTTCAGCAGGTTGGGTGGCACCATTGATGATGCCCCGGGCGAAGCATTTGACAAAACCGCAAGAGTGTTGGGCCTGCCACAACCCGGAGGGCCGTCGGTTGAAACCGAGGCCGCAAAGGGGAACCCCACCCGCTTTGCGTTTCCCCGGCCGTTGTTGGACCGGCCGGGATGTGATCTTTCGTTTTCCGGCCTTAAAACCGCTCTGCTTCGCACCCGTAACAGTGTCATAGACGAAAAGGGCGGGCTGACGCATCAGGATCGGGCAGATATGTGCGCCGGATTTCAAGCTGCAGTTTCTGATGTTCTGGGCGAGAAAACGCACCGCGCCCTCATGCTGTATCTTGATGAAGAACCGGAGCGCGCAATTTTCGCCGTTGCAGGCGGGGTTGCCGCAAATAACGCAATTCGGTCAGCTTTAGAGACTGTTTGCAACAGATTGCAGGTTGAATTCTTTGCACCACCTCTGGCTTTGTGTACCGACAATGCAGCAATGATCGCCTATGCCGGACTGGAATTGTTTCAGGCGGGTCGACGTGACGATTTCACTCTTTCCGCGCGCCCGCGTTGGCCGCTTGATACATCAAGCCCTGCCATGTTGGGCAGCGGGAAGAAAGGGGCCAAGGCATGACGGTCGGCGTAATCGGTGCGGGTGCTTTTGGCACAGCGCTGGCGATATCCCTCGCACATGATCAACCCGTTACGCTGTGGGCGCGCGATCCCGATCATGCGCACAAAATGCGTACCGCGCGGATGAATGCGCGGTACCTTTCCGGATGTATCTTCCCTGACGCGTTATCCGTTACGTCCGAATTTTCTGATCTGTCAAAGCATGAAACGCTGTTGCTGGCTGTCCCGTTGCAGCGCTTGCGGGACCTGCTGCGCGCGCATGAAAATGATCTGCAAGGCAAGGCTTTGGTGGCATGTTGCAAGGGGATCGAACTGAACACCGGCAAAGGGCCGGTGCAAATTATTGCGGATGAGGTTCCGACAGCGGTGCCTGCCATTCTGACGGGTCCCAGTTTTGCATTGGATATAGCAAGGGGCTTGCCAACAGCGCTGACACTTGCCTGCGCATTGCAAGCAACAGGCCAGGACCTGCAGCACCAGTTGACCACTCCGAATATCCGGCTGTACCGCACGTCAGACACGGTTGGTGCCGAACTGGGCGGCGCCCTGAAAAACATCATGGCGATTGCATGCGGTGCAACAATTGGTGCCGGTCTAGGTGACAGCGCGCGCGCAGCGCTGATGACGCGCGGCTATGCCGAAATGCAGCGCATGGCCGCGACATTGGGCGCACAGCCTGAAACACTGGCGGGTTTGTCAGGGTTTGGCGATCTGGCGCTGACCTGTACGTCAGAACAATCGCGCAACTATCAGTTGGGGTTATCGATCGGCTTGCAAACCGGTTTTGATCCGAAGATTACCGTGGAAGGCGCGGCAACAGCGCGTGCGGTGCACAAGGTTGCGACAGAGCGCGGTTTGGATATGCCAATTACAGATGTGGTTGTGCGCCTGCTGGACCAGACGATAGATATTCGGGATGCGCTGGCAATGTTGCTGGCGCGACCGCTGAGGGAGGAATGAAATGCTTATCGCTTTGATAGCACGGGACAAGGACGGCGCGCTTCAAACGCGCAAGGACAATCGTGCGGCGCATCTGGGTTATATCGAAGATACCGGTGTCGTCGTTCATGCCGGGCCTTTGCTTGATGCAAGCGGAAACATGGCCGGATCGCTTGTTGTGCTGGATCTTGAAGATTTGGCAGCGGCCGAACACTGGGCATCCAATGATCCTTATGCCAAGGCGGGCCTGTTCAAATCGGTCGAATTGATCCAGTGGAACAAGGTGATTGGATAATGGCCTACTGGCTGTTCAAATCCGAGCCCAGCACATGGAGTTGGGACCAGCAGGTCGCCCGCGGCGAAAACGGTGAAGAATGGGATGGCGTACGGAATTATCAGGCGCGCAATTTCATGCGCCAGATGGCCATCGGCGACAAAGGGTTCTTTTACCATTCGCAAACTGAAAAATCCGTGGTTGGAATCGTGGAGGTCATTGCCAAGGCGCATCCGGACAGCACCACCGAAGACGACCGTTGGGAATGCGTGGATATAAAGGCGGGATCACCGTTTCCACACCCTGTGACGCTGGATATGATCAAGGCGGATCACAGGCTGGGCGATATGGTTCTAGTGCGCAATTCACGCCTGTCAGTTCAGCCGGTCAGCGAGGAAGAATGGGCCATTGTCTGTCAACTTGGCGGAGTTTCCCCCTAGTCTGATGCACAGATTTTAGGCAAAATCTCGATTTTCGACTCGGGGGTGCGGAAATGGAGTTCGTGAACGTTGTAACAGCAGCGATAGCATCGTTTGCGTTTGGTGCATTCTGGTACACGGTTTTTGCGAAATCATGGATGGCACTGTCAGGGGTCGAACTGGATGCCGAAGGCCGTAAACCAGCCAACCGATCTGATCCAGTGCCCTATATAACCAGCTTTCTTGCGTGTGTTCTGGTGTCGGGTATGATGCGGCACATCTTTGTGCTGGGCAGCATCGACAGCATCGGAAAGGGCATCATCAGCGGGTTCGGAATTGGGCTGTTCCTTGTAACGCCCTGGATCGCTACGTTTTACGGTTTTAGCGGCAAGCCAAGAAGGCTGCTTTTGATTGACGGCGGATATGCCACGTTCGGCTGTACCGTTATCGGATTTGTTCTGACCCTTTTCTGAAGCCCGACCAAAATTGACGAAGGGTTCTGACGCAAGCCAGAACCCTTCGTACCCCACGTGCTCCCAAAGCCACCACACGTGTATCGAAATTTGGTTCTGGCCTTACTGGCCTGATGATCTCAGACCTAATGCAATGCGCTTGCGCAGGCAATCATCGAGTATTTCAAATGCCTGCCAATAAAAAAACGCCCGCTTAACAAAGCAGGCGTTCAGGTTTTTTCTGGTCGGTTCAGCCGTAAACGGATTCTTTACCAAAATGCTTTGTCAGCATGTAATAGACAACCGCACGGTATTTGTTCCGCTCTGATTGGCCATATGTCTCAATAACTTTCTGAATAGCCGCCATAAGCTCTGGACCGTCTGCCAGACCCAGTTTTTTGACCAAGAAATTGTCTTTTACGGTTTCAAGCTCGCTGGGTTGCGAAGCGGCAACCGTCGATGCATCCGCATTGTAAATCGCAGGACCACAGCCAATCGTAACCTTTGTCAAAAGGTCCATGTCCGGTGTCATACCGCATTTGTTTTTCAGATCATCCGCATATTGCGCGATCAACTCGTCACGTTTACCCATCTGGGATCTCCCGCCTGTTGTGAACGGCCCGAAGGCCAAGTACCGGAAAGGTAGCAATCAAACGTGCCGTGACAAAGGGGAAATTACCCGTCGGCCAAGCCACGCCTGACTATTTCGGGAACAGGAAAGTCACGACAACCCTTGCAGCCCAATCATCCGCAGCACCGGTCGGTGATTCTGCCCAATACTTCACACCACCGCCAACGCTTACGGGTTGGCCCGCGATGGTAACAAGCTTTGTGACCACAAAGTTAATTGGAACAGACCATTGATCCGCTTCCCAATCATATGTGGATTCAGAGTTTAGCGTGAATGTCCATGCATCGGGTGTCGTGTAAGACAAGAACGGCTGAATGAAGGTCGCATTGATCTCTGTCGACCCGCCGCCAACATCCCAAAGGTGATTGCCCAGCGCGCCATAGGTCCACGGGCCGCTTTGCCGTAAAACAACACCTGTGGGACCAGCGGCAAATTGATCTGCACCCAATGCCGAAGACGTGGCCGTGGGCAGCAAGAGAACCGGACCAGCGCCCCAGATCAACCCATTTGATGTCGGTAACTTCGGAGAAAAGAAAAAGCTTTGAACGATATCGCCAATACCCGACTGCGATGTTCCCGGGATCACATCATCCTGCGTGATGAAGGGAACAATTGTCCGGGAAATCAGATTCCAGTTCTTGCCGATACTAATTGGCACGACGGGTTGCACATTGACCGTTGTGCGCGACCCGTTTCCGTTCGGGCCAAACCCTTCGTCATAGTTGTACTGGAACGGTACACTGATCAATGACGCGACCGGATTTGACAGGCTTTTGGCCAAATCTTGCGACGCGTTGCTCTGGGCGTGCGCCGAAGTAGCACTGATGCAGACAGCGGCGCAAAACACGGCCAGCTTGGATATTGTAGTCATTTGGTTTCCCTACAAGTCTCTGACTTCTGGGCCAAAGCTAGCACAAACTTCACTAACTCCAAGCTGAACGTTTATCCTTGTACACCTAGTAGCGGTAGTGCTCCGGCTTGAACGGTCCTTCCGGCTTTACGCCGATATAGGCCGCCTGATCTGCATCCAGTTTTGTCAGTTTCACGCCGATACGGTCCAGATGCAGGCGCGCAACTTTTTCGTCCAGATGCTTGGGCAGAATGTAGACATCATTTTTGTACTGGTCGCCCTTGGTCCACAGTTCGATCTGGGCCAGCACCTGATTGGTGAACGATGCCGACATCACGAAAGACGGATGGCCTGTTGCGTTGCCAAGGTTCAGCAGGCGGCCTTCGGACAGCAGGATCAGACGGTTGCCATTTGGCATCTCGATCATGTCCACCTGTTCCTTGATATTGGTCCATTTGTGGTTCTTCAGCGCCGCAACCTGAATTTCATTGTCAAAGTGGCCAATGTTGCCGACGATCGCCATATCCTTCATCGCGCGCATATGTTCGATGCGAATAACGTCCTTGTTGCCGGTCGTGGTGATGAAAATATCGGCTGAGCCAACAACATCTTCCAGCAGCACAACCTCAAACCCGTCCATGGCCGCCTGCAGCGCACAAATCGGATCAACTTCGGTCACTTTGACCCGCGCACCGGCACCGCGCAAAGACGCGGCCGAGCCTTTGCCCACATCGCCATAGCCCATGACAACGGCAACTTTGCCCGCCATCATCGTATCTGTCGCACGACGGATACCGTCGACCAGCGATTCCTTGCAGCCGTATTTGTTGTCGAATTTCGACTTGGTCACTGAATCGTTCACGTTGATTGCGGGAAACGGCAACCGGCCTTCGCGCACAAGTTCATAAAGACGGTGCACGCCGGTTGTTGTTTCTTCCGAAACACCAACGATCTGGTCGCGCATTTTGGTGAACCAACCGGGGCTGGCCGCCATGCGTTTTTTGATCTGTGCCTTGATGGCTTCTTCTTCTTCCGAAGTCGGCACCGGGATAATTTCTTCGCCTTCCTCGGCGCGTGCGCCCAGAAGAATGTAAAGCGTCGCATCACCGCCATCATCCAAAATCAGGTTCGGCCCGTCCGGGAACATGAACGATTTATCAAGGTAATCCCAATGCTCTTCCAGCGACTGGCCCTTGATCGCAAAAACGGGTGTGCCGCCCGCCGCAATTGCAGCCGCCGCATGATCCTGCGTCGAAAAGATATTGCAGGACGCCCAGCGCACATCGGCGCCCAAGGCGACAAGGGTTTCAATCAGAACTGCCGTCTGAATGGTCATGTGCAGGGATCCGACAATCCGCGCGCCTTTCAGCGGCTTTGTTTCTCCGTATTCGTCGCGCAATGCCATCAGCCCCGGCATTTCGGTTTCCGCAATATCCAGTTCCTTGCGGCCAAACGCAGCCAGAGCGATATCTTTTACGATGTAATCCTTCGGCATTGGCCGGTCTCCTTGCAGATCATTTAACGGGTCAGATAGCACTGTCTTACTGTCTCGACAATGGCAGCGCGCCTTGCGTAGTGTCGCGTCAAAACCCAGAGGTATTCATGAAACAACCACGCGCATGGCAACGCATGTTATCGGGCCGCAGATTGGACCTGCTGGACCCGACCCCGTTTGATATCGAAATCGAGGATATCGCGCATGGGCTGGCCTTTGTCGCAAGGTGGAACGGGCAGACAAAGGGAGAGTATGCCTACTCTGTCGCAGAGCATTCGCTGCTGGTTGAAACGTTGTTCGGCCGGATCGTATCCAATGTTCCGGTGAAATGGCGGCTGGCGGCCCTTTTGCACGATGCGCCGGAATACGTGATCGGCGATATGATTTCTCCGGTAAAATCTGCGGTCGGGCCGGGTTATGGCGCTTTGGATGACCGGTTGACCGCCGCCATACACATCCGTTTTGGTCTACCGGCAACGGTTCCGGCCAACATAAAGAAACAGATCAAGAAAGCAGACAGGATCAGCGCGTGGATGGAGGCAACGCAGATTGCTGGTTTCACCGCTGATGAGGCGAACAAACTGTTTGGCAAACCCGATATGAACCTGACAAACGGGTTGGACATTACATTGCGGCCACCTGTCGAAACACGAAATGCGTTCACCGCCCGCTATCAGGTCTTGCTAGGGGCCATGACATGATTGTGCGCACGGCCGGGTTTTCCGATGCGGCGGATTTGGCGGTCATTCTGAATGAAATCATTGCAATCGGCGGAACAACCGCCCATCTGATGCCTGTTTCTGAAGCGATCATAACGGAATGGATGAACCACGACCCAGACGCGTCAAACTGGGTTCTGGCGGAACTGGACGGAGCAGTGATCGGTTTTCAATTCGCCGAACCCCATTCACAGTTACCCGCCGATGCGGCGGATGTCGCCAGTTTCGTCAAACCGGGTATCACAGGTCAGGGTATCGGACGGGCCCTTTTTTCCGCAACCTGCGATGCGTGCAGAAATCTGGGCTACAAGTGGATCAATGCAACAATCCGCGCCGACAATCAAAGCGGTCTGACATATTACAGCGCCATGGGGTTCAAAGACTGGCATATTGATCCGACCGCCACATTGTCAGACGGTCGGGTTACCGGAAAGATCAGCAAGCGGTTCGATCTTTAGCGGGGCGACCGTTTCGCCAGAATGCGCTGCAATGTCCGGCGGTGCATGTTCAAACGTCGTGCCGTTTCACTGACATTGCGGTCACATAATTCATAGACACGCTGGATATGTTCCCAGCGCACGCGGTCCGCACTCATCGGGTTTTCCGGCGGCGGGGGCATTTCATCGCCGTTGGCCAAAAGCGCATTGGTGATATCTGTAGCATCCGCAGGTTTGGACAAGTAATCCGTTGCCCCGATCTTGACCGCGGCAACGGCTGTCGCAATTGCACCATAGCCTGTCAGTACAACAATGCGGCTATCAGGGCGTTTTTCGCGCAGTACCTCTACAACATCAAGTCCGTTGCCATCCTCTAACCGAAGATCAACCACGGCATAGGCGGGCGGGCGCGCAGTTGCGATTGCTTTGCCCGCAGCGACAGATCCGGCTGTTTCAATTTCGAAACCGCGCTTCTCCATCGCTTTTGCCAAACGTCGAAGAAAGGGCTCGTCATCATCCACCAGCAGCAATGACTTGTCTGCCCCGATATTCTGCGACGTTGGTGCGCTCATACAGTCCTCTCCCCGTCAGACCTTATTGATTTTCAGAGTATTAACTGGCGCAGTGCAAACGTCAAACACTGCGTCAATTTTGCGCAGCGTCCACGAAACATTGTATCTTGTCAGCGATTTCTTCGGGTGGAATCTCGCGGCGGAAAAATTCGACGAAACCGACCTCCGGAAGAACCAGATAGCTGAACGTGGAATGATCCACGAGGTAAAACTCATCTTCGGCGTCATGCGCTTTGTAGTATGTTTTGTACGCCTGGCTTGCCGCTTTCACCTGTTCGGGTGATCCGGTCAATCCGATCATGCGCTCGTGCAGGTTATAGGCAAAATCCCCAACGACTTCTGGGGTGTCACGTTTTGGATCGATGGAAATGAAAACCGGCGTCACCATCTTGCCGCGTTCTTCAAGAATATCTATCGCTTCCGCGTTGCGCGCCGTATCAAGCGGACACACATCCGGACAGAACGTATACCCGAAATAGATCAGCGAAGGCTGCGTTAGGACATCTTTATCGGTTACAGTTTCACCGGACGCATTCACCAATTCAAAGGGGCCGCCTATTGAACCGGGGCCACCGGCGATCTGGGATGACCGACATTGTGCAAACTGATCCGCGTCTGAACCAGAGCGGCTCACGAACCAAACCGTGCCCAAAAGGGCGACAATCGCAATAACGGCTGCAACTGCAAAAGCGCGAAGCATATGGTTTCCTTCAATCCAACTTTCATTACCGTGGTGACGCAAGACACCTATCAATCCATCCGGCTGATGCAATAGACATAGGGTACAAATGACCGATTCAAATACTGGCATCTTATTCGGAGACGATCGCAGCAACTGGATCAGGCTGCGCACGATGATCCTTTTGCGGTGGGCCGCTATCGTGGGCCAGTTGACGGCCATTACCGTTGCCCAGCGCATGTACGGCCTGCAATTGGAGCTTGGCCTGTGTTATATGGCTGTCGGTGTTTCGGTGATCGGCAACCTGATCGCCATCTTTGTTTTTCCCGAAAATAAACGGCTGTCGGAAACCGAAAATTTTCTGATGGTGCTGTTTGATCTGCTACAGCTCAGTTTTCTTTTGTATCTTTCGGGTGGATTGCATAATCCGTTTGCCCTTTTGCTATTGGGTCCGGTTACCATCTCGGCCGCCGTGCTTGCGCCACGGTCGACCATCGTTCTTGCGGGAACGGCAATTGTGATCGCAACACTGCTGACGGAATTTCATTTGCCGTTGCGCACAGAGCAGGGGTTCATCCTGCGTATTCCGGATGTGTTTGTTTTCGGCAACTGGGTCGCACTGGTGATCGCCATTGTGTTCCTGTCTGTCTACGCACGCAGTGTCACATCCGAAATGCATTCGATGTCGGATGCGTTGGCCGCCACGCAAATGGCCCTGTCGCGGGAACAAAAATTAACGGATTTGGGCGGGGTGGTTGCAGCAGCGGCGCATGAACTGGGCACACCTTTGGCAACAATCAAACTTGCCAGTGCCGAACTGATAGAGGAACTGCACGATCGTGATGAATTACGCGAAGACGCGGAACTGATACGAGAGCAGGCCGACCGGTGCAGAGACATCCTGCGCGATATGGGGCGCGCAGGAAAAGACGACCTGCTGTTGCGACAAGCCCCGCTGGTCACGGTTTTACAAGAAGCCGCCGAACCACACATGAGCCGCGGCAAGACCATCCACTTTCAGGAAGGCGACCACATAAATGATGCGCAACAACCATCGATATTGCGCCGTCCCGAGGTCATTCACGGATTGCGCAATCTGATCCAGAACGCGGTGGATTTTGCGGGCGAAAATATTTGGATCGAAACCCGTTGGAATGATGAAACGATATCGGTCCGTATTGTGGATGATGGGCGCGGGTTTCCTTCGCATCTGATCGGCCGAATTGGCGACCCGTTCGTAAAAAACCGCCGGGCCGACCGACGTGCACGACCGGAATACGAAGGGATGGGCCTTGGTCTGTTTATTGCAAAGACGCTTTTGGAGCGGTCGGGTGCCGAATTGAGCTTTGCCAACGGATCCAACCCCGACCGACCGACAAAGACATCAAAACAGAAACGCGGAGCGATTGTGAAAGTCACTTGGCCGCGGGGCCGGATTGATGCAAAGGCCATTGAAAACATTGCTTTGACGACGGGCCGCAATCAACCTATCGAAATCTGATCTTGCCTTCACAGACCCCAAATTAACCTGGCATTAACCATTTTTGGGACAGGTTGAATCCGGTGACCGTGTCTAGGGAAGGCTGATCCGTGGCGGGATGGTATTGGGGTGATTGGGTTCTGCTTTTCGGGGTCTGTTCGGGCGTTGCAGCCTTGGCCGTTTTTTGGATTGCCCACACCACCACCGAAACGCAACGCCATCTGTCAAACACCCGCTCCGTTCCACCGGACAGTTTGGTGTTCTTGCTGCATGGCACGAATTTGCGCGACGCATCCCCAGACGCAGAAACCCTGATTGCGGAAGATATCGATACAGATGATTGGACACGGGTCGGCAAAATCCTGCGCCCCCGATTTCCGGAATTACCGCGAAGTATCGAGGCGTTTTCCGGATCTGGCGATTGTACCTATGCTTGCGGGGATAACGTTGATGCGGCCAGGTTGTCGGTCGAATGGAACAATGGAATAATCCGGCTTGAAGTGTTGGAGCCTGATGGGGCGCACCAAAACGCTGTGCATCGGTATAATGAGGCGCTTCAAGCAACCGAAGAATCCATGGCGCGCGAAGCCATGGAAAACGCACCGTATCCCGTTTGGCAAATTGGTGATGACAGCATGCCAAGATGGCACAATCCGGCCTATGATGTGCTGCGCAACAAACTGGCAATTTCAAAAAACGAGCCGGTTTTCGATCTGGGTGCAATCGACAGGGTCAAAACCGGAAAAATCCGAACCTCGGTTTGCGTTGATAGCGGAAAACAGACCGCCTGGTTTGACGTTTTCGTATCGCGGGCCGCAGACCGGAGCTTTTGTTATGCTGTCAACGTAGACATGGTTGTAAACGCCGAAGTCGCACGACGGAATTTTGTTCAAACGCTGACCAAAACCTTTGCAGAACTGTCCAGCGGGCTGGCGATCTTTGATCGCAACCGGCAGTTGGCGCTGTTCAATCCAGCCTTGATCGACCTGACCGCGCTATCAGCCGAGTTTCTGAGCGCGCGCCCGGATCTATTGTCTTTTTTTGATCGCCTGCGTGACAACAGAATGATGCCCGAACCCAAAGACTACAAATCTTGGCGCGAGCAAATTGCCGATCTGGTCGCCAGTGCAAAAAACGGCGACTACATTGAGACATGGACCCTGCCCTCTGGCCCGACTTACAAGGTCAGCGGGCGGCCCCATCCGGACGGTGCAATCGCGTTCCTGATCGAAGATATCAGCGCCGAGGTTTCACTGACCCGTCGGTTCCGGTCAGAACTGGAACAGGGGCAATCCCTACTGGACGCGCTGGACGATGCGATCGTGGTCTTTTCTTCGGCCGGTTTGTTGACCCTGTCCAATATCGCGTATCGAAACCTCTGGCGCGCCGATCCGGACAGCAGCTTTGTTGATATGACAATTCTGGATGCGATCCGGCATTTCCAAACGCAGTGCCACGCCACGCCGGTCTTTGGCGAGTTGCGTGACTATGTTCTGGATTGTACCGAACGTGCGGAATGGGAAGGGCCTGTCCGTATGAACTGCGGTCGCGAATTGATGTGCCGCGTGCATCCGATTTCCAATGGTTCAACGCTTGTCAGGTTCCAGAAAAATCCAGGTCCATCCCTGATCAAAGAAACAGTCTCCGACGAATACAACCCAGACCGCATGATCGCCCTTGCGAGCGCTGCCACAGGCGGTACTTTGGCGGCATGAATGAACACTCCCTGATTTTTGATTTGTCCAGTGAAGTTGAAACTGCCGATTTGGCAGTCAAACTGGGCAAACAGTTAAAGATCGGTGATGTCATTCTGCTTGAGGGTGATATCGGAACCGGCAAAACATATTTCGCGCGGCATCTGATCCAGTCACAACAAACCCGCGCGGAAGATGTGCCTTCTCCCAGTTTTACTTTGGTTCAGGTCTATGACACCGAACCCGGACAGATATGGCATGCCGATCTGTATCGCCTGTCATCCCCGGATGATGTTGAGGAATTGGGTATGTCAGACGCGTTTCAAACAGCAATCTGTCTGGTTGAATGGCCGGATCGTCTGGGCGATCTTGTACCGGAAGATGCGCTTTTGATCCGGTTTGATCTGGGCGATACCGAAACTGCCAGAACTTTGACCTTCAGTTGGCAGGATGATCGATGGGCAAACCTATCAAAGGCGATGACAGCATGACCCCGCGTGAAGAAAAGGCGAGTGTTTTTATTTCCGGCACAGACTGGGCCGGATGCGCGCGGTCTGCTTTGGCGGGGGATGCATCAAATCGCCGGTATGAACGCCTTAGGTCGAAAGACCGGGGCGCAGGCCGTGTTGATGGATGCGCCACCGGAAAAAGGTGAAGATATAGCGCCATTTATGCGCATTGCGCGCTATCTGCGCGATATCGGATTAAGCGCGCCGCGCATTCTGGCAGAAGACAGGGAAAACGGGTTTCTGCTTTTGGAAGATTTGGGGGATGATCTGTTTGCCAGAGTTGCGCAGGCACAGCCCGATCTTGAAAACACCCTCTATCAAGCCGCAACCGACACGCTGATTGCCCTTCATGCGGAAAAGCCGCCAGCGCTGGCCGCATACGATTTAAACATAATGACGGATATGGCAGCACTTGCCTTTGACTGGTATCAAAAGGGCGCGCTTGGGCAGACAGATCAACAGGCCAAATCTGCCTTTCGGTCCGCATTTCATGCCGCGCTGACGGATCACATTGCGGCCCCGACGGTATTGATCCAGCGCGATTACCATGCTGAAAACCTGCTCTGGCTTCCAGAAAGAAACGGTGTTGCGCGGGTTGGCCTGCTGGATTTTCAGGATGCGATGGTCGGACACCCTGCTTACGATCTGGTTTCGCTGCTGCAGGATGCACGCCGTGACGTTCCGCCCGCCTTGGAGCAGGCCATGTTGTCCTATTACATCGAGCGTGCCCAAGTTGAACCTGAAAGCTTCCGTGCCAGTTATGCCTTGCTGGGTTTGCAGCGGAACCTGCGTATACTTGGTGTCTTTGCAAGGCTGTGCCTGAAGTCTGGAAAACCCGGATACATTGATATGATCCCGCGGGTGTGGGAGTTCATCGAGCGCAACCTGCAGCATCCGGCGCTGCAGCATCTTGGTCCGCTGATCACCGGCCCCCTGCCCGCACCAAATCCTGAAATCCTTTCAAAGCTAAGGACGCAATGCGCGACACCCCAACCAGCATAATGTTATTCGCGGCAGGGTTTGGAACCCGCATGGGGAACCTGACGGCCGATCAGCCAAAACCTATGGTGCCCGTCGCAGGCCGGCCGCTTGTTGATCATGCGCTGGATCAGGTGATCCCTATGGGGTTTGAGACGGTTGTCGCGAACCTGCATTACAAACCCGAGGCATTGGCCGCGCATCTTTCAAATCATGGGATCATTCTGTCCCTTGAAAGCCCTGACATTCTTGAGACCGGTGGCGGATTGCGGGCCGCGTTATCCCATCTGGGCACAAGGCCGGTGTTTACCATGAATACCGATGCGATCTGGATCGGCCCAAATCCGCTGCAATCCCTGTTACAGGCGTGGGAACCGGACCGGATGGATGCGCTGCTTATGTGTGTTTCACCGGACAACGCTGTCGGACATTCCGGAACGGGGGATTTTTTGCTGTCCGGATCTGGCCACCTATCACGCGGCAAAGGCCTGATTTATTCCGGCGCGCAAATCATCAAGACCGATCTGCTGCATGATATCCGAAAAACCGCGTTCTCTCTGAACATCGTGTGGGAAAAAATGCTGAAGCAGCAGCGCCTGTTTGGGTTGGAATATCACGGAACATGGTGTGATGTGGGCCAACCTGAAAGCATCCCGCTGGCAGAATGCGCCCTGAAGGCCCACAATGTTTGATCCGTCAGATCGCCCAAGGGTTTTTGGCCTGCCATTGGGGGCGGATTTCCCCAAAGCGCTGGTTGATGGTCTGATTTCACGGCACAAAGGCCAGCCGCCCGAAAAACTGGCGCGGGTCACAATTATCGTGAACACACAACGGATGGCCCGCCGTATCCGCGACCTGTTCGATGCAGGCCGACCGATGTTGTTGCCACGTATTCAGGTCATTACCGACCTTGGCCAAGGCGCGGTGGCTGCGGACATTCCGGCTGCTGTGCCAGCTTTGCGCCGTCGGTTGGAACTGTCACAGCTGATTGGCACTTTGCTTGAAAAAGAGCCCGATCTTGCGTCCCGTGCTGCCCTGTTTGATCTGTCCGACAGTCTGGCCGCGCTCATGGATGAAATGCATGGCGAAGGCGTTTCCCCCGATGCCATATCCGCACTGGATGTTTCCGACCAGTCCGGACATTGGGAGCGGACCAAGACATTCATTTCCATCATCAAAAAGTATTTTGACGGAACAACATCCGAACCTGACGTGGAAACCCGCCAGCGTCTTATCGTCTCCGCGCTGGCAGAGCATTGGGCATCAACGCCACCGCAAGACCCGATCATCGTTGCCGGATCTACCGGGTCCCGGGGCACAACGATGATGTTGATGCAGGCCGTTGCAAAGCTATCCCAAGGTGCGCTGATCTTGCCGGGGTTTGATTTCGATCTTCCGCAAAACGTGTGGTCCAATCTTGACGATCCGCTGTTATCCGAAGATCACCCGCAATATCGATACCGCAAACTGATGCTGACCTTGGGGTTGCGGCCTGCCGAGATTGCAAATTGGGGCGCTGTGATCGGGCCGGATATCGCAGCCCGCAACCGGTTGGTTTCCCTGTCATTGCGCCCTGCCCCCTTCACAGATGCCTGGCTGGCCGAAGGTCCGGATCTGCCAGACCTTGCGGGCGCAACAAAAGATATCACTCTGGTTCAGGCCCGCGACCCGAGAGATGAGGCACTGGCCATCGCGCTGCGCTTGCGGCAAGCCGCCGAAACCGGCCAGACGGCCGCATTGATTACCCCCGACAGAATGCTGACGCGGCGTGTCACAGCGGCGCTTGGATCAATGGGATATCACCCCTGATGACAGTGCGGGCCAACCATTGCACCTGTCTCCGCCCGGGCGGTTCCTGCGCCATGTTTCTCGGCTTTTTTCCCAAAAGATGACGGCGGAAATCCTGTTTACGCTTCTCAAACATCCGTTGTGTCACAGCGGAGGAGGCCGCAACCAACACCTGTTGTTTACACGGGACCTTGAACTTTATTTGCGCAAGACCGCCCCGCCATACCCCCAGGCATCCGATTTCAGGACCTGGGCAGACCGGCATGACCATTGTGATGCACCGGTCTGGGCCGACTGGCTGAGCAATACGGTGCTGGGAAACGTCGCCAACGACACACGCCCCCTATCTGTTTGGTCGCAGATACACATCGATCTTTCCCAACGCCTGTCAGCCGGGTCAGACCCGCAAGACTCTGGCGAATTGTGGCTCAAGAATGCCGGGCAATCGGCGCTTCAAACAATGCAAAGCGTCGAACGCGAGGCCGCATCTGCCGGTGATATGTCAGCATTCGATTACACCAATCTGATCGGCAATCTTTTGTCACAAGGCGAAGTGCGTGACCGGGATGACAATACGCCCGGAATTATGATCTGGGGCACTCTTGAGGCCCGCGTGCAAGGTGCGGACCTGTTGATCTTGGGCGGGCTGAACGAAGGCATCTGGCCTTCCGCCCCGACCCCCGATCCCTGGTTGAACCGTACATTGCGTGATCGTGCTGGGTTGTTGCTGCCGGAAAGACGTATCGGACTGTCGGCGCATGATTACCAACAGGCTGCATCGGCACCTGAAATCTGGTTCACGCGTTCCATTCGGTCCGAAGATGCGGAAACCGTTGCATCCAGGTGGATTAACCGCCTGACCAACCTGATGCGGGGTTTGCCGGAACAGGGCGGCGTGAAATGCCTGACAGACATGACGGCACGCGGCGATGACTGGCTTGGCAAAGCACGATTGCTGGAACGTGTTTCACCTGTTGCCCCTGCCCTGCGCCCATCGCCAAAACCCCCTGTCGCAGCAAGACCGCGCACATTGTCGGTGACCGAGATTAAGCGTCTGATCCGTGACCCTTACGCGGTTTATGCCAAACACGTTCTGCGGTTGCGCCCGCTTGACCCGCTGGTTCAATCCCCCGATGCGCCTTTGCGCGGGACTTTGGTTCACGAAATTCTGGAACGGTTTGTACGCCAGACCGTGCAAGATCCGTCCCGTCTGACCAAAGATGTGTTGCTGCAGATTGCAGATCAGGTACTGGATGCGCAGGCGCCCTGGCCCGCGACGAAACTGGTCTGGCGCGCGCGACTGGAACGCGTTGCCAACTGGTTTTTAGAACGCGAAGCTGAACGGCGCCAAACCGCAACGCCCCTTGTGTTCGAAAAGGACGCGCGTGGTTCGGTTGCGATTTCGGAATTGGGTTTCGAACTGTACGGGTTTGCCGACCGGATTGATCAAGACGAAACCGGCGCGGTCTATCTTTATGACTATAAAACCGGTCAACCACCCAGCATCGCGGAACAGCGAAAGTTCGATAAACAATTGCTGCTTGAGGCCGCGATGATTGAGGCCGGCGGGTTTGAAAACGTCGGGGTCGCATCTGTTGCGCGCGCCGCTTTCATCGGCCTGGGTTCGAAACCCGTCGAAGTCGAAGCGCCGCTTCAAGACGAACCAGCGGCAAAGATCTGGGAAGAGCTCAAAGACCTGATCGCAGCCTATCAAAATCCCGAGCAAGGATTTACGGCGCGGCGCATGATGCAAAAAGACACTGATAAGGGCGATTATGATCAACTATCGCGGTTTGGCGAATGGGATAACAGCGACGATCCAACACCCGAGGATTTGACGTGATTTAGCGGAACGAAGCAACGGAACGACAAATACAGGCCGCAAATCCTGTTGAATCCACGTGGCTTGCGGCCAATGCCGGTTCGGGAAAAACACGCGTTTTGACAGATCGGGTGGCCCGCCTTTTGTTGGATAATGTGCAGCCTCAGCATATTTTGTGCCTGACCTACACGAAGGCCGCGGCAAGCGAGATGCAAAACCGCTTGTTCGGGCGTCTGGGCGAATGGGCAATGTTGCAAGACGCGCCCCTGCGCGCCGCCCTGTTGGATCTTGGTTTGGAAGGTGTGCTTGATCTCGGAACGCCTGCGCAGCGCGAGAACCCTGTTTGCCCGCGCAATCGAAGCCCCCGGCGGTTTGAAAATTCAAACAATCCACTCTTTCTGCTCATCATTGCTGCGACGATTTCCGCTCGAAGCGGGGGTCAGTCCGCAATTCGCCGAGATCGAAGACCGGGCCGCCGCCCTGTTGCGCGCCGATATTGTCGATGAACTGGCTGATGTGGATGTGGACGGGTGTGTCAGCCAAATTGCCCGGCATTTCACGGGCGAGGATTTTACAAAACTGACGGATGAAATCGTGCGCAATCGCGATCTTTTTCAAACCGGTGTAAAATTCAAGGACTTGTTGACCGTGTTTGGTTTGTCCCCCGACACCACAGAGGATTCTGTGCTGGCATCCATTCTACACGGGACGGAACAAACGCTTTTGGATGCGCTGATCCCTCCGCTTCTAAACAGTTCGGCCAATGATCAAAAACTGGGCCGGAAGCTGCAAACGATTACACGCCTAGATTGGTCGGCTTTACCCGTTCTGGAATCGGCGTTCCTGACAGGGGCCGGCGCAAAATCTCCCTATTCGGCCAAATTAGGCTCTTTTCCGACAAAGGCGCTGCAACAGGATCTGGCCCATATTATGCCAGTCCTTGAAGCTTGGATGCAGCGCATTGAGCAGGGGCGCCAAATGCGTCTGGGTCTGATGGCTGCGCAACGAACGCACGCGCTCTACGCGTTTGCGCGCCAGTTTCTGCCAACTTACGACATGCGCAAACAACAAAGGGGCTGGTTGGATTTTGACGACCTGATCATGAAGGCACGCCAGTTGCTGCGCGATTCAGATG
Organism: uncultured Alphaproteobacteria bacterium; assembly: GCA_963765555.1. Lineage (GTDB taxonomy): Bacteria > Pseudomonadota > Alphaproteobacteria > Rhodobacterales > Rhodobacteraceae > JL08. The sequence continues at coordinate 135,086 of CAVXWX010000012.1, read as the reverse complement.
TCGCGCAGTGGGTGCTTTACCGGTTGGACGGCGGAATTGATCATATCCTTGTGGACGAGGCGCAGGATACCAGCCCAGCGCAGTGGGATGTGATCGAAAGGCTGGCGCAGGAATTCACTAGCGGGCAGGGTGCGCGAACAGATGCCACCCGCACAATTTTCGTGGTTGGCGACAAAAAGCAGTCCATTTATTCGTTTCAGGGTGCCGACCCGAACGAATTCGACCGTATGCAAAACGAATTCAAGACGCGTCTGAACGGCGTCGGGTTGGCATTGCAAGACCTGACGCTTGAGTATTCGTTTCGGTCTTCCGAAGCCGTATTGCGACTTGTTGACCTAACCTTTGACGCACAGAACTCTGCCGGATTTTCAAAAGATGCACGTCACAAGGCGTTCAAGGCTGATTTGCCGGGCCGGGTTGATCTGTGGCCCGTAGTGGCCAAAAGCGATGAAGGCGAAGAACGCGCATGGTACGACCCGCTTGATCAGAAAAGCGAGAAGCACCACACCGTGGTTCTGGCTGAACGGATTGCGCGTACCATTCGCGACCTGATCGATAGCAAGACGGTCATTCCAGAGGAAGAGAGGGGGGCATTCGCCGGTACCGGCCGGATCGTACAGCCGGGGGATTTTTTGGTACTGGTGCAACGCCGGTCTGCACTGTTTCACGAGATTATCAGAGCCTGTAAAGGCCAAAACCTGCCAATCGCGGGGGCAGACAGGCTTCGCGTCGGGGCCGAAACCGCCGTGAAAGATCTTGGGGCTCTGCTGTCATTTCTGGCGACGCCCGAGGACAATCTTGCCTTGGCAACAGCGTTAAGGTCACCGTTGTTCGGTTGGAGCGAACAGGACCTTTTTGATCTGTCACACCACCGAACAACATCGTTTCTTTGGCAGGCATTGCGCGACAAAAAGGAAACCTATCCCGAAACGCTGGCCATCCTGCGCGACCTGCGCGATCAAACAGATTTTTTGCGCCCCTATGACCTGATTGAACGTATTCTGACACGGCATAAGGGCCGAAAAAATCTGTTGGCGCGCCTTGGGCATGAAGCAGAAGACGGAATAGATGCGCTGCTGTCACAAGCCCTGTCTTACGAACGCAATTCGGTGCCAAGCCTGACCGGATTTCTGGTGTGGATGCAAACGGATGATCTGGACATCAAGCGCCAGATGGATGCGGCAGGCAACCAGATCCGCGTGATGACGGTGCATGGTGCAAAAGGGTTGGAAGCGCCCATTGTTATCCTGCCTGAAACGGCCAAACGTACCACCATCATCCGGAACGAAATTATACCTGTTGGCCAGCATGCAATCTGGAAAACGGGATCGGATACAGCCCCCGAAGCGCTGACATCTGCGCTGGAAAATTTGAAAAACGCCGAACTGAACGAACGACTTCGGCTGTTATATGTCGCCATGACGCGGGCGGAAAAATGGCTGATCGTTGCAGCCGCGGGTGAGCTGACAAAAGACGATAGCAGTTGGTATGAGATGATCCAGAATGCAATGCGACAGGCCGGCGCGGTGTCTCATGATTTTGAAGGCGGTGCCGGACTTAGATTGTCGCATGGCGATTGGAGTAGTCTTCGCATCGAACCCGAAACCCAAACACACATACCGGATCCGATCCTTCCTACCTTCTTTGACACTCCGGTACCCGCTTTGCGGCCCGTTCAAAAAACGATCAGCCCGTCCGATCTCGGCGGCGCCAAAGCATTGCCCGGTGATGCCGGAGCGGATGAAGAAAGCGCCTTGAAAAAAGGGCGGCAAATCCACCTGTTGCTGGAACATCTGGAAGATGCCGCGCCCGCCCAGCGCGCCACTTTGGTCGCCCAATTGCTAAAGAGCAGTCCGGATGCGGCCACGCCTCAAGAAGAATCCGTTTTGATTGATGAGGTTTTGAACGTTTTGGGATCCCCGAATCTTGCTGACCTATTTACGCAATCGGCGCTGCGCGAAGTGCCTGTGACAGCGGCGTTGGGTCAGCATCGATTGCATGGAAATATTGACCGCCTGATTATTTCGGATGATCGCGTAACAGCCATTGATTTCAAAACCAACGCCAAAGTGCCGGACACGGCCAAGCAGACGCCCGAAGGCATTTTGCGCCAGATGGGGGCCTATGCGCATGCATTATCCCAAGTCTTTCCAGATCATGAAATCGAAACGGCCATTTTGTGGACCGCCACAGCCACTCTTATGCGATTGCCGCACGATCTTGTGACAGATGCCCTGAAACGCACACCATATCTTGACGATGGTCTTGGCGCTACATAGGTTCAGGCCTCAAACGCATTCCTGCCAGGAGATCCGAAAATGGCCACCGTTGCTGTGACAGATGACACATTCGATGCTGAAGTGAAAAACTCAGAGATTCCCGTAGTGGTCGATTTCTGGGCCGAATGGTGCGGCCCGTGCAAACAAATCGGCCCCGCACTGGAAGAATTGTCCGCAGAAATGGGTGGCAAGGTCAAGATCGTCAAAGTCGATGTGGACAGCAACCCCAACTCTGCAGCGGCGATGGGCGTTCGCGGTATTCCTGCTTTGTTTATCTTCAAAAACGGCGAAGTCGTTTCGAACATGGCGGGCGCAAGACCCAAGGCCGCGCTGCAAAGCTGGATCGAAGGCGCGATCTAAGCATCGACGCTTTCAAGGAACAGAAAAGGGCGCCGTAACGGGCGCCTTTTTTACATTGGCCAGCCCGCGCGCATCAAAGCCGCACGAATGTCGGCTTCGGCCTCGGGTCGGCCGGCATTAATCGACATGATTTGCCAAAACCAATACACGTATTTTTTGAACTCCGGTCGCGCCTGTGGCGCGGCACAAATCGCGTTTTGGGCACCAACCTCAATTACATTCTGGGCGATGTGGTGAAAATCGATTTGCGCGAACAGAACGCTGGGTTTTTCGAAAAAATATCCAAAGAAGGCCGCGCTTGAGTTTTGTGTGACCACGTAATCACATGCCTGGAAATAACGCGCCATCTCTCCTTTCTGCACCGTCAGCCTGTCAGTTTCATTTTGAAGGGCTTGCAAGGCATCCAGTTCTTTCCGCGAATACTGTTCGCGCGGATGCAGCGTTGCGATAACTTTGCGATGCGGATCATATTCCAAAACAGACCTGATCATTTCAAGCGGCGAACAGGCCTGAAAAGACCGGTGATCCAGCAATTTTCCCTGCAACGGGATGAAAACAAATCCGGGGGGTTCAACCGGTTCAGTCACCGAATTGAACAATCTGTTTTTCCAGAAGCCAAAGAATTTTTCAGCGTCGGTGGCGGAAACATCCTTATGTTCGAACGTAGATTGAGCCACGCGCCACTGCCACCGTGCCGGGCTGGGTTCTATGGCCCAGAACGGATAACTGTAAACGCGCCGGAAAATAAGCGATCTATCAGCCATCGGACCATCCATGTGAAACATGCAATACCCATGCCGGCGCGTTGCCTTTAAACGATTTGACGCAGTGTCTGGCAGATACTCGACCCTGTATCCCGCTGCGCGTACCACGGTTGAAATCTTGTTTAAAAAATTATGGGTTCCGCGCTTTGCGCTTTGGCGCAAATCATCGTCCAGATAAACCCTGAGAATTTTTGGTTCCGCCATGAGTAAACGCTAACTGGGGCAGGGGGGCGGGACAAGCCCGGGTCTTGTACCTGTGGCGTCGCCCCTTCATATAAGACCAAAGCGACAGGAGACAGGCATGTCAAAACAGGACTTTCCCGGGTGGCACGGCACCACAATTATCGGAGTCAAAAAAGACGGCAAGGTTGTGATCGCCGGTGACGGTCAGGTCTCATTGGGTCAGACCGTGATCAAGGGAAGTGCGCGCAAGGTGCGCCGTCTTTCTCCGGGCGGGTTTGATGTTGTCGCCGGCTTTGCCGGCTCGACAGCAGATGCTTTTACCTTGTTAGAACGGCTGGAAAGCAAGCTTGAGGCGACGCCGGGGCAACTGGCGCGCGCCAGTGTGGAGCTGGCCAAGGACTGGCGCACTGACAAGTATCTGCAAAAGCTCGAAGCAATGCTGATCGTGTCGGACGGATCGGAAATGCTGGTAATTACCGGTGCCGGTGACGTTCTGGAACCTGAACATGACGTGGCCGCAATCGGGTCGGGCGGCAATTATGCCTTGGCGGCAGCGCGCGGCATGATGGACAGCGATCGCACCGCCGAACAGGTCGCCCGTCATGCAATGGCGATTGCCGCCGACATTTGCGTTTACACCAACGGCAACCTGACCATCGAAACCATTTCCAAATAACGCGCGGCCCAGCGCACCAAAGTACCGCTTCCGGAAGGACAGAAAATGACCGACCTTACCCCTCGGGAAATCGTATCAGAACTTGACCGGTTCATTATTGGCCAGTCCGATGCAAAACGCGCCGTTGCGGTGGCGTTGCGCAACCGCTGGCGTCGCAAGCAATTGCCTGATGATCTGCGCGAAGAGGTGTATCCCAAAAATATCCTGATGATCGGACCGACCGGCGTTGGAAAAACCGAAATCAGCCGGCGTTTGGCCAAACTTGCCCGCGCACCGTTTATCAAGGTTGAAGCAACAAAGTTTACCGAGGTCGGATATGTGGGCCGGGATGTCGAACAAATCATTCGGGATCTGGTCGACAGTGCCATCGCGATGACACGCGACCAGATGCGAGATGACGTCAAGGCCAATGCTCATGCCGCCGCAGAAGCGCGCGTCATTGAAGCAATTGCCGGGGAAGACGCGCGGGAATCCACCCGCGAGATGTTCCGCAAAAAGCTTAAGTCGGGGGAGCTGGACGACACCGAAATTGAACTGGAAATCGCAGATGCATCCAACCCGATGCCGATGTTCGACATACCCGGCCAACCCGGTGCCAATATGGGCATGTTGAACCTTGGCGACCTGTTCGGAAAGGCAATGGGCGGTCGTACAGTCAAGCGCCGCATGAAGGTTTCGGAAAGCTATGATGTTCTGATCGGAGAAGAGGCGGATAAACTCTTGGATGACGAAGCGGTAACGCGCGCTGCCCTGAACGCGGTAGAGCAGAACGGCATCGTTTTTCTGGATGAGATCGACAAGGTCTGTGCGCGCTCTGACGCGCGTGGCGGCGATGTAAGTCGCGAAGGGGTACAGCGCGATTTACTTCCGCTGATCGAAGGCACTGTTGTCAGCACCAAACACGGCCCGATCAAGACCGATCATATTCTGTTCATTGCGTCTGGCGCATTCCACATCGCAAAACCATCCGATCTGTTACCAGAACTTCAGGGCCGATTGCCAATTCGTGTTGAATTGCGCGCCCTGACAGAAGCCGATTTTGTGCGGATTCTGACAGAAACCGACAATGCGCTGACACTGCAATACACGGCCCTGATGGGCACCGAAGACGTGACGGTAGAATTCACCGCTGAAGGCATCGCCGCCCTTGCCAAAATTGCAGCAGACGTGAACCAGTCAATTGAAAACATTGGTGCGCGCCGGCTGTACACCGTGCTTGAGCGGGTTTTTGAAGAACTGTCATTTGCGGCACCTGACAGGGCAGGGGATCGCGTAACAGTCGATGCAGACTTTGTGGAGGCGAACCTTGGCGCACTGACACGGTCTGCCGATCTAAGCCGATACGTACTCTAGCGATTAACGCGTCAATCAGGTACGGCTTGGCTATGAATTGCTTGAGAGTGCTCGTGATGCGCAAAACTTTTTCGCTGGCCCCGCTTCTGATGTTGGTTGCCTGTGCGAACATCATAGATGAGCAGCCCATACCCGAGGCCATAAATATCGGAGAAAACGAACGGATATTTGTCGCAACAAACCGATCTGTCGGTGCTGATGGCCAGTTTACAATCGGACGGGCGGGTACGCTTCAATATCTTGATCTGAGCATTTCCGTCCCACCCGATCGCGCCGTTGGAAAGGTTCCGACAGGGGGCGAGCGCGCCAATCCGCAGAAGGATTTCGTGATTGCCGAACGCAGATCCATCTCTTCACAATCTTCATTCATCGCGGATTTGAAAAAGGGCCTTCGGTCGCAACCATCGCAAGAGCGCGAGTTAACAGTATTTGTCCACGGATATAACAACGGCTTCTCCGAAGCTGTCTTCCGCGCTGCGCAGCTAAAACACGATCTGGAAGTAGAGGGTGAGTTTCTTACTTTTGCCTGGCCCAGCCGGGGCAGCGCATTCGGATACGAATATGACAAGGATTCGGTTCTGGCCGCCCGCACCGAGTTGCAAAACCTCCTGATGACACTCAGCGAAAGCGGTATCGGGCGTTTCAATCTTGTCGGTCATTCCATGGGCGGCTTTCTGACCATGGAAACCTTGCGACAGATTGATCTGCAACATCAGGGTTGGTCGGCGCGGTCTTTGGCCAATCTTATCCTGATTTCACCGGACATCGATGTCGATGTATTCCGCAATCAGGTTTCTCATCTAAAACCGGCGCCTCAGCCGTTCATCATCTTCGTCTCCAGCCAAGACATTGCGCTGCGGTTGTCAGCCAGAATAACCGGCCAACCAGCGCGCCTTGGCAACATCAGCAATGCGTCGGACATATCGGATTTGCCAGTATTGGTGATTGACGTAACCGCGTTTTCGGATGACAGCGACACCAGCCACTTCGTGGTCGGAAGCTCTCCTTCCTTGATCGCAATCCTTGAAGGTGCCCGAAAACTGGATTCCGGCTTCATGGCGGGCGATTCCGGCATGACCGACTTTTTGCCTGTCAGCCTGAACTCCACGGGCAGCTTTTCACAAATCACCCTTCAACCCGGAAGATAATAATGGGCGCAAAACTGATCCGGGTCCTGTTTACATGACATTGGGCCCGTTTTTACGCCTGAATGCACCGTGGTTGGCCGCGGGCGGATTGCTGACATTTCTATCCAGTTTCGGCCAAACGTTTTTCATCTCGATTTTCGCCGGTGAAATCAGATCAGAGTTCGGATTATCCCACGGAGAATGGGGCGGCATCTATTCGCTGGGCACAACCAGTTCCGCCATCGCGATGATTTGGGCTGGCGCGCTGACCGACCGATTTCGGGTTCGGGGTTTGGGCGCACTGATCCTATTGGCACTGGCTGGCGCCTGTATCGCCATGGCATCGGTTACAGCCGCATGGGCGCTGGCATTTGTCATATTTGCACTCCGGTTCACCGGGCAAGGCATGACAAGCCACATTGCTGTTGTTGCGATGGCGCGCTGGTTTGTTGCAACACGCGGGCGGGCTTTGGCGATCGCAACACTGGGCTTTTCTGTAGGCGAAGCGTTGTTGCCGGTTCTGTTTGTCGCGCTGATGGGATTTGTGGATTGGCGGCTTTTGTGGGTTGTTGCAGCCATTATCGCACTGGCAGGCATTCCGGTTCTTTCGTTGCTGTTGCGCAATGAAAGAACGCCGCAATCCATGGCGCACGAAAACCCCAGCCTTGGCATGTTCGGGCGGCATTGGACCCGCAACCAGACTTTGCGACATCCCCTGTTCTGGTTCATGGTTCCTGCATTGTTGGGGCCATCTGCATTCGGCACCGCATTGTTTTTCCATCAGGTGCATTACGCCGAAATCAAGGGCTGGGAACATGTCCAGCTGGTATCCCTGTTTCCACTTTATACCCTGTTTGGCATTGGTTCGATGTTGATATCGGGCTGGGCGTTGGACAGGTTCGGAACACCGCGCCTGATACCGTTTTTCCAACTGCCGATGGTTCTGGCCTTTGTCATATTCGGCATGACATCCAGCATATCCGGTGCCGTCATCGGGTTCTTTTTTATGGCGCTTACAACCGGGGCCAATTCAACCTTGCCAAATGCCTTTTGGGCCGAATTCTACGGAACGCAAAACATCGGGTCCATCAAGGCGATGGCTGCAGCCGTTATGGTTTTCGGATCAGCCATAGGGCCGGGCATCACCGGCCTGCTGATTGATCTTGGCATGGGGTGGGACACGCAACTAATCGCAATCGGTGCCTATTTCATTTTGACAACCGTCATGATGGCTGCGGGAATCGCGCGGTACAAACCTGCCTTGGTCGCCTAACGCGCGCGGCGCAGATAGACGTAATAGGCACCGTCGCCGCCATGGCTGATGTGCGCGGGGGTGACCTGCATCACGATCTGGCCCAAAGGTGGCATTGTCAGCCATTGTGGAACCTGATGTTTCAAAACACCTTTGCGCAAGGGGATCGGCCCCGTATCGCGGCCTGATTTTCCCTTGCCCGTAACCACCAGAACCAAGCGTTTTCCGGCACCATGTGCAGACATGACAAACCGGTTCAGCGCCGGATGTGCCTGTTCCAAAGTCATTCCATGCAGGTCGATTTTACCTTCGGGGCTAAGTTTACCGCGCTTCATCCGGCCAAAGGCCTTGCGATCCATCTGCACCGGCTTGGCAGCCAACCTGTCTGACAGTGTCGGCAGAATATCATGCGCAACCGGTTGTTTGCGTGGTTTGCTTCCCACTTCGAACGCAGGAAAGCGGGGCGCATCAACCCGAACCTGTTTCTTTGGTGGTGGCGAAAACGGGTTCTGTGGCTTTTTGGGCTGCGTGCGCCGCGTCTGTTCCGTTACTTTGCGCCAAAGCTCCAGATCTTCGGCGCTTAGTTTTTTTCTGCTCATAGATCGCCTTCCGGCAACATCGCATAAGCGCGCTGAATGGGCATCAATACAACCATGCGGCCAGGATCCTTAAGCTTGCCGGCGGCTTCTCCTGCTGCATCGCCGGTACCAAAGAACACATCTGCTCTTTGGGCACCTTTGATCGCTGATCCGGTATCCTGCGCGATCATCAAGCGCCTAAGCGGATTGTCACCGTCCTTTTCAATCCAGACGGGGGCACCCAGCGGAGTAAAGGCAGGATCAACGGCGATCGTGCGCATCGTTGTAATAGACCGGTTCATCGCGCCCAGTGGCCCTTTGTCGGCAGGGACGTGGCTGACCTTGCGAAAGAAAACGTATGACGGATTGTGAAATAACAGCTCTTCGCCTTCTTGGGGGTTACGCCGAACCCAGTTCTTGATCACCTCGGCACTAACCTGATGTGCATCATAGATCCCGCGACGCACCAATTCGACCCCGATAGACCGGTAGGGATGCCCGTTTGCACCGGCATATCCAACACGGATCGTTTGCCCGCCCGGCAACTTGATCCGGCCCGATCCCTGAATTTGAAGAAAGAACAGTTCTACCGGATCATCGACCCAAGCGATTTCAAGCCTTCTGTTCTGCATCGCGTCACCGTCCAGAATTTCGCGGCGCGTCAGCCAGGGATTGGACAGCTTTGCCTCGGGCGGCATCGCGTAAACCGGATATTTGTAGCGCGATGAATACCGCAGCGAACCGTTTAGTTCGGGTTCGAAATACCCGGTAAACAAGGGGGCGTTTCCGTCAGAAATCTGGATCGGTCGGAAAAACAATTCAAAGAATGCTTTTGCATCTTTCTGGTTTTGCGCCACAGCGCACAGTGATCGCCAATCGGGTTCTTTCAGATCAGAGCAGGTGTTCAGGAACGTTGAAAGCGCGGCAGCATGGTTATCATTTTCCCAGCCATCCAGATCGTTAAACGTCAGGATATCATAGGTCGGCTCGGCACCCGAGGATGTCGCGGACATTATCCACCCCGCAACTGCAATTGCACGGGCCGCCCCAATCATGCGTCCGTGTCGACAAGACGCCAGTTGGGATCATCGGTGCCCATAACACGCGCAAATGTCCAATTGTCTTTCTGACGTTTCACTTTTGTCGGGCTGCCCTCGACGATGTCGCCACCCTTGTCCCGCACGACCGAGGTCAGCTCTCCGACAAACCGGATTGTCAGTTCTGCCATATTGGTTTCGGGGTCAAGCGTTGCGTCTGTCAGCGTTAGTTCGCGCACGCCGACAAACTCGGCCTCGATGGTCAGGCCCTGATCTTCCCGCGCACTCACGCCATCCACAAAGCTTTCATAAACATCTTCGGCCAGAAATGGTTGTATCGCAGACAAATCACCACGCTCGTAGCCCATCAATATCATTTCATAGGCACTGCGCGCGCCTTGCAGGAAATCACTGACCCCGAATGATGGTTCAATCCGCTTCATTTCCGCCAAGGCAACCGCGGCATCGCTGTCTTCGGGGACGTGATCAATGATATCCCGATCCGGTCCACCTTCGATCACTTCGAAATCCCGACGGGTTCCTGCGTCGCTTCCAACCTTGGGCACCGGTGGCTTTTCAAACCCTTCGCGGGTTCCCAACACGTTTTTCAACCGCAGAATCAGAAACACCGCAATAGCGGCAAGTACCAGCAACTGGATCATGGGCGAATTCATAGGAACCTCATTTTGCGCAAAAGGCATGGTATCATACAACTGTCGCTCTTATGTAGGTGAGCGATAGGGGCAAGTCCACTATGCCCAAGTCGAAAGGACGCCGATCATGTGGTTGTTACTAGCCTTTTTAGCCATCCCGCTGGTCGAGATCGCTCTGTTTATTCAGATCGGCGGTGCCATTGGCCTTGGCTGGACGCTGGCGATCGTCGTTTTTACCGCTGTTTTGGGGGCATGGCTTGTGCGTGCGCAGGGAATATTGGCGATGGGGCAATTGCGGTCTTCATTTTCACAACTGCAAGACCCAACGGAACCTTTGGCACATGGCGCAATGATCCTGTTTTCCGGGGCTTTGCTGCTGACTCCGGGGTTTTTTACGGATGCTGTGGGGTTTGCATTGCTGGTTCCGCCGGTGCGATCTGCAATTTACCGGTTTCTCAGATCACGCATTACAGTACAAAACTTTGAAATGGGCGGCGGACCGCAGCACAGACCACGCGACCATGCAAATGGCGGCGATGTCATCGACGGTGAATTTGAAGAGGTAAAAACCCCGTCAGACGAAGCCGACACCTGGAAGAATTCACGCATACCCAAGGATTGAGACTGCCCGATCAAGCTGATAAAGCGCGGGCAAACCAGTATATCAGGAGATTATTATGGCCGAGAATGGCGCAACCGCAGGAAAAGACGAACAAGCACAACCACCGCAGGTACAAATGCGTATTCTGGGCCAGTTCATTCGCGATCTGTCGTTTGAAAACATCATGGCCCAAAAGGGTGTGAGCGGCGATGTGCAGCCGGACATTCAGGTACAGGTGAACCTTGATGCTAAAAAGCGTGGTGTCGATCACCAGTTTGAGGTTTCAATAAAATTGAATGTCACTTCAAAAGCCAAAGAAAGCGGCGCAGAGCTGTTCCTGCTGGAGATTGATTATGTTGGCATTTTCCACGTCGAAGGTGTTCCCGAAGATCAAATGCATCCGTATCTTCTGATCGAATGCCCACGGATGATTTTCCCGTTCCTGCGTCGTGTTGTCAGCGATGTTACACGTGATGGTGGTTTCCCGCCCCTGAATCTCGAAAACATCGATTTTCTGCAACTATATCGCAGTGAAATCGCGCGCCGTCAGGCAGCAGAAGCTGCGCCCAAAGCGGACGCCTAAGCTTTCGACCACAAACAAGCGTCGCCCAGCGTTTTGATAAACTCTGCGTGGGCGGCGCGTTCTTCTGCTGTCAGTCTTGGGGGCAGTTGCCCAGGGCGCGCCGTTGGTCGCCAGACCTGATCCAAAGCATCAGCTTCAGTCTGCGAAGATCCGGCGCTGAGGCCAAAATCAGGTTGCCGCCCCCCGACGAGTTCAAGATAAACCTCGGCCAGTATTTCAGAATCAAGAAGCGCCCCGTGCAGTGTGCGTGACGCATTATCGATGCCAAACCGACGGCACAACGCATCAAGAGAGGCGGGTGAGCCGGGGAATTTCTTGCGGGCAATTGCAAGCGTATCAATGGCCCTTTCCCATGGCAGAGCCTGTTTTTTTACCCACTTAAGTTCTGCATTCAAAAATTTCATATCAAATGCTGCGTTGTGAATGACCAAATGGGCATCCCCGATAAAATCAAGAAAATCCTGCGCGATATGTGCGAAAACCGGCTTGTCGCGTAAAAAGTCATCGCCCAGACCGTGTACTTCAAATGCTTCATTCGGCATTGCACGTTCAGGATTGATATATTGGTGATACGTCGCGCCGGTTGCGACGTGATTGTATAATTCGACCGCCCCGATCTCGACGATACGATCCCCGCTTTCAGGATCAAAACCTGTGGTTTCCGTATCCAGCACGATTTCACGCATCAGCCCAATTTCCTCGAATGTCTTTCAGAATATCTTGTACCTGCGAAGCCGCATGTTCAACCGTGTCCGTTATAATGACATAGTCGGCGCGGGCGCGTTTTTCGGCGTCCGGCATTTGTTTGGATAGAATATGTTCGAACTGGGCTTTCGTCATGGTACCGCGCTGCATCACCCTTTCACGTTGTTTGTCAGCGTCGATCGAAACAACAACAACCGCGTCCATTTGGGCATCGGTCCCGTTTTCAAACAACAGCGGAATGTCGAACACCGTTACGTCAGCGTCTGACTGTGCAAGAAAATCCGCGCGGTCCTGCGCAACAAGGGGGTGCACGATCTGCTCGATTTTTTGCAACGCGCTTGGGTCTTTTTCAATAATCCGCTTCAATGCAGCCCGTGAAACCGCCCCGTCTTCAATGGCATCTGGAAACGTCACCCTGATCGGATCAACGGCTGCTCCACCCACCTCGTAAAGCCGATGCACTGCCGCATCGGCATCCCAAACGGCACAACCTGCTTTCTGGAACAGCTTTGCTGTTGTGGATTTGCCTGTTCCGATCGATCCGGTCAAACCCAGCCGGAACGTCATTTCAAAACGGCCGATCTGGTTTCGCTATCAACGTCGGGCCGTCTGCCAAACCAGCGTTCAAACGCGGGAACCGCCTGATACAGCAGCATTCCAAGGCCATCGACGGTCACACATCCAGCGGCTTCGGCTTCGGACAGCAGATTGGTTTTCAAAGGTGTGTAAACCAGATCCGTTACCACAGTACCTTTTCTCAATCCGTCCAGTGGTACGCGCAATTCCGGTTTTCCGATCATCCCGAGGGAGGTTGTGTTAATAACAATCGCCGCATCTTCCATAAGATTTCCGGCCTGAACCCAATCAACGACAGTGACGCGTTTGCCAAAATCATCCCGCAGTTTTTCGGCGCGCACACGGGTACGGTTGGTCAGCATAATTTCCGACACACCGCTATCTGCAAGTGACGCGACAACGGCACGTGCAGCCCCGCCAGCACCCAGAACAACCGCCGGCCCCGATTTCGGGTTCCATGACGGAGCCCCCTGTTTCAGGTTTTCGATAAATCCAAAGCCGTCGGTGTTGTCTGCGTGGATTTTTCCGTCTTTTCTGAATATCAGAGTGTTCGCAGCGCCAATCAGTGTTGCCCTGTCCGTGACCAGATCGGCAATTTTCATCACCGATTCCTTGTGTGGAATTGTAACGTTCACACCTACAAATCCCATTTTAGGCAAGGTTCTGATGACCTCGGCCAGGTTGTCGGTCGCCACATCAATGGGAATGTAATAACCGGGGATGCCGTATTTCCGCAGCCAGAACCGGTGTAACGCTGGTGATCTTGAATGTGCGATCGGGCTGCCGATAACGCCAGCCAGCGGAATTCGTGGATGTGTCATTGCTCGAGTTCCCCTCGTAACATCAAAAAAGCCAGCAGCTCCAGCAAGGGCAGGCCAAGAACATTAAAGTAATCGCCATCTATTCTAGTGAAAAGACGTACGCCTTCTTCTTCCAGCTTGTAACAGCCCACCGCATGACGAATGCTTTCCCAGTTCCGGTCAACATAGGCGTCGATATATGCATCACTGCTTTGACGCATTAACATACGAACCTGCCCGACATGTCGCCAGATCGGGCGCCCGTTTTCATAGATTACGGCCGCGGACAAAAGCATATGCCGGTGCCCTCGCATCATTTTCAGCTGGGTCCGCGCGGTATCTGGGCTGTCAGGTTTAGCCAATATGTTTCCCTGAAAATCCAAAACCTGATCACATCCAAGAACCAACGCATCGGGAAATTTCTCGCTGACCTTGCGCGCTTTCAGTTCCGCCAATGTGTCAGCGATATCTCTGGGGCTTGCTTTTTCGGCTTCAAGTGCTTGCCGCACCATATCTTCATCAACACGCGCCTCGTTTTTGACAAACGCAACCCCCGCGTTTTTCAGCAGTTGCGCCCTGATTTCGGACCCTGATGCCAGCACCAGCGTGGACTTCATGTGGATAACCCTGTTCGCATCTGACTGGATGCCTTTGTTTTGCTGTCTGCCTGTTTGCCGGAAATTCGTATCGCGGACAATAGATCGGACAAACAGCCGATTTTCAGGGTGCTCTTCATGGTTTGTTAAGCATGGAACAAGGACAAACCTATCTCTGTGCGTGAGCTTTGGTTTACATTGTTTATACCAAAACCATCCACAGGTTTTGTGCCATGGTATTACTGTTAAATCATTGTTTTTATATAATTATATTTGAATTTTGCCCAGCCGCTAAAACTGCCGGAAAAGTTATCCCGTTGAGGATAAAACATGGGGCAAAACAATGATCCACAGGATTTGCGATCCCTACTTCATCATCATCCTTTTTCTTTTCTTTATTTATTATTAAGTAAGCCAGAGCTTAGAGCAGGACGGAACATGACCGATTTACTGGCCAACCTTTATCCATGGATGAAGTCATTGCATATCATAGCGGTGATCGCATGGATGGCAGGTTTGTTCTATCTCCCAAGATTGTTTGTGCATCACGTTGAGCAGGCCGAAAAAGTAGAGGGGCTTTCTCCGGTATTCGAAATGATGGAATACAAACTGCTCAGGCTGATTATGAATCCGTCGATGTTTGCGGTCTGGATCGCTGGTCTGTGTTTGGTGTTTACCCCCGGTATTGTTGATTGGAGTTCGGTCTGGCCTTGGACCAAAGCAATCGCGGTGCTGGCCATGACGTGGTTTCATCACTGGCTTGCCTTAAGGCGCAAGGATTTTGTGGCGGGCAGGAACACTGTTACAGGCCGGACCTACAGGATCATGAACGAAGTCCCGACCGTGTTGTTGATTGTGATTGTCCTGTCTGTCGTTGTGAAATTCTAGCCCGAATTGACAGAACCGGCTGCCCACATTACACAGCAGTCAATCCAGCCCGTCCGGGCACCGGTACTTTCCGAATACTAATCTTTGCGCTCACGAAAGTTGTGCGACTTAAGGACTGTTCCACATGACAGAAGTTGTTGATCCCGTTTCCGGTGAAGCACCCGAAACACTGAACCTTGCCGATCTGAAGGCGAAAACGCCGAAAGACCTTCTTTCGATGGCGGAAGAGCTTGAGATCGAAAACGCTTCGACGATGCGCAAAGGCGATATGATGTTCCAGATCCTGCGTGAACGTGCGGATGAGGGATGGGAAATATCCGGCGATGGCGTGCTCGAGGTCTTGCAGGACGGGTTTGGTTTCCTGCGCTCGCCCGAAGCCAACTATCTGCCGGGTCCGGATGATATCTATGTGTCGCCCGACATGATCCGCCAGCATTCTTTGCGTACCGGCGATACCATCGAAGGCGTGATGAGCGCACCAGGTGACAACGAACGTTATTTTGCGCTGACCAACGTGACGCGGATCAATTTTGAAGATCCCGAAAAAGCGCGCCACAAGATCGCGTTTGACAACCTGACGCCGCTGTACCCGGATGAACGTCTGACGATGGAAATCGAAGATCCGACCATCAAGGATCGCACTGCGCGGATTATCGATCTGGTCGCGCCGATTGGTAAAGGCCAGCGGTCTTTGATTGTTGCGCCGCCGCGGACCGGTAAGACAGTGATCTTGCAGAACATTGCAAACTCGATCGAAAAGAACCATCCGGAATGCTATCTGATCGTTCTGTTGATCGATGAACGGCCGGAAGAGGTGACGGACATGCAACGCTCTGTGAAGGGCGAGGTGGTGTCTTCGACATTTGATGAACCGGCGACACGACATGTTGCGGTCTCTGAAATGGTGATCGAAAAGGCAAAACGTCTGGTCGAACATAAACGCGACGTGGTCATCCTGCTGGATTCAATCACCCGTCTTGGCCGTGCATTCAACACGGTTGTTCCGTCATCTGGCAAGGTTCTGACCGGTGGTGTAGATGCCAATGCCCTGCAACGCCCGAAACGGTTTTTCGGCGCGGCGCGTAACATCGAAGAGGGTGGTTCCCTTACTATCATTGCAACAGCTCTGATTGATACAGGGTCGCGTATGGACGAGGTTATCTTTGAAGAGTTCAAAGGCACCGGTAACTCCGAGATTGTTCTGGATCGCAAGATTGCGGACAAACGTGTATTCCCGGCAATCGACATTCTGAAATCGGGCACCCGCAAGGAAGAACTGCTTGTCGACAAGGTCGATCTGCAGAAAACCTTTGTCTTGCGTCGTATTCTGAACCCTATGGGCACGACAGACGCGATCGAATTCCTGTTGTCGAAACTGAAACAGACGAAATCAAACTCCGAGTTCTTTGATTCGATGAACACGTAAAAATTGTTTAATAACAATGTGTTAGATTGATGGATACAGTATTTGCTCTGGCAACAGCGTCGGGTAAGGCGGGTGTGGCTGTTGTTCGGATATCTGGCCCACTGGCCCATCAAGCCGGTATTGCTTTGTGCGGTTCCCTGCCTGAACCAAGGCACACAGCATTGCGGGATGTGCGCGACAGCGAAGGGAATTTGATCGACACCGCGCTGGTATTGAGCTTTCAGGGACCAGCCAGCTTTACCGGGGAAGATGTTGTAGAGCTTCAGTTGCACGGCAGTATTGCAGTAACATCTGCCGTGTTGCGCGTGCTGTCACAACAATCGGGGTTGCGAATGGCCGAACCGGGTGAATTTACCCGGCGCGCTTTGGAAAATGGGCGGCTTGATCTGGCGCAGGTCGAAGGCCTGGCGGATTTGATTGATGCAGATTCAGAAGCACAAAGGCGGCAGGCACAGCGTGTCCTGTCAGGTGAGCTTGGCCGACTGGCCCAAGACTGGCGCCAGAAACTGATACGCGCGGCCGCGCTGCTGGAAGCTACAATAGACTTTGCGGATGAAGACGTTCCCACCGATGTGACGCCAGAAGTGAACGCGCTGTTGATGTCTGTGCGTGCCGACATGGAAAAGGAAATTGTCGGGGTCGAGATCAACGAGCGTATTCGATCCGGATTTGAGGTTGCGATTGTCGGGGCGCCTAATGTTGGTAAGTCGACCTTGTTAAATGCATTGGCGGGGCGGGATGCTGCGATCACTTCGGAATACGCGGGCACCACGCGGGATGTTATCGAAGTTCGGATGGAGTTGGCCGGGCTTCCTGTGACACTGCTGGATACGGCAGGCTTGCGGGAAACGGATGATTTTGTAGAAGGTATTGGTATTTCGCGGGCGGTGCAGCGTGCCGATCTGGCGGATATCAGGGTGTTTTTAACTGAAGACACAGACTCCCTTGGCATCGAAATCAAACCCGAAGATATTGTGCTGCGGCCCAAAGCGGATACGCTGGCCAACAAGAAAGACGCGGTTTCAGGAAAAACCGGAGAAGGTATTACGGATCTGGTTGCGCGCCTGACGTCAATCCTTGTCAACCAGAACGGCGCAGGCTGGCGTCGCAACCCGTGAACGGCATCGGGTCGCGATGGAGAGAGCAAGTGCAGGGTTGGCCAAAGCTCAAGAAGTTCTGGGACAGGGCAGCGATCAGTATGATATTGCCGCAGAAGAACTGCGCTCGGCGATTCGAGCCCTTGAATCTCTTGTTGGGCATGTCGATGTAGAAAATCTGCTGGATGAAATCTTTGCCAGCTTCTGTCTTGGAAAATGAGGGGATGTTTCACGTGAAACATTCGGATTTCGATGTAATTGTGATTGGCGGTGGGCACGCGGGGGCCGAGGCCGCCCATGCGGCTGCCCGGATGGGGGTTAAGACTGCTCTTGTAACGCTGACCCGAGATGGCATTGGCGTAATGTCATGCAATCCTGCGATTGGCGGGCTTGGGAAGGGCCATCTTGTTCGCGAAATTGATGCCATGGATGGTGTTATGGGCCGTGTTGCGGATCGGGCGGGCATCCAGTTTCGTCTTCTGAACCGGCGTAAGGGCCCCGCTGTGCAAGGGCCCCGCGCGCAAGCAGACCGCAAAATCTACCGCACCGCGATGTTGCAGGAGACCGAAGGCCGCGAAAACCTGACCATCCTGATCGGTGAGGTCGTTGATTTTGTGATGCAGGGCAACCGGGTTTGTGGTGTTGTACTTGAAGACGGCAGTCAGGTTTCGTGTAGCGCTGTCATTTTGACGACCGGAACGTTTCTGCGGGGCGTTATTCACATCGGCGATGTGTCCCGTCCCGGCGGGCGAATGGGCGACAAGCCGTCCGTCAAGCTTGCCGAGAGGATAGATTCCTTCGAGCTTCCCATGGGCCGGCTAAAGACAGGTACGCCGCCGCGATTGGATGGGCGCACGATCCGGTGGGATGCGCTGGAATCCCAGCCCGGCGATGATGAACCAACGATGTTTTCGTTCCTGTCTGACAGGCCGCAGGCGCCGCAAGTTTCCTGCGGCATCACGCATACAAACGCGCAAACACATGAGATTATTAGGGAAAACCTTGATCGATCTGCGATGTATGGCGGGCATATTGATGGTATCGGCCCAAGATATTGCCCATCCATCGAGGACAAGATTGTCCGCTTTGCGGATAAGGCGTCTCACCAGATTTTCCTTGAACCCGAAGGCGTTGATGATCCGACCGTCTACCCGAATGGAATCTCAACCTCTCTGCCGCAAGACGTTCAGGAAGCGTATGTTCGCTCGATCTTTGGGCTGGAGCAGGCCGTCATCATGCAACCGGGCTATGCGATCGAATACGATTACGTCGATCCGCGCGCCCTGACGCCGCGCCTGAGTCTTAAGGATGTGGGTGGTCTTTACCTTGCCGGGCAGATCAATGGAACAACAGGATATGAAGAGGCCGCAGCACAGGGACTTGTCGCGGGCCTTAATGCCGCGCTGGAAGTCACAGGGCGGGAGCCGGCGATATTTAGCCGTTCTGACAGTTATATCGGGGTCATGATTGATGACCTGACCAGTCGCGGCGTTTCAGAGCCCTACCGCATGTTCACATCGCGCGCCGAATTTCGTTTGTCCCTTCGTGCCGACAACGCTGATCAAAGGCTGACGCCGGTAGCGCAGGCGCTTGGGTGTGTTTCGGAAAAACGGCATGCCTCGTTTAAGGCAAAGATGGAAGATCTTGAGCGGGGAAGGGACATCCTTTCCGCGCGCACCTTCACGCCGAAAGAAGCAAACACGGCCGGCCTTTCCGTTAAGGAAGACGGCACGAGAAGAACCGGCTTTGACATTTTGGCTTTCCCCGATGTGAGCTGTAGGGACCTGGAGGTCCTGATCCCTGAACTGTCAGCTTTGGATACGCCGACAAAGGTACAATTAGAGCGGGATGCGTTGTACGCCCACTATATCGTCAGGCAGGAAAGAGATGTCGAAGCGTTGAAACGCGATGAAAATCAAAAGCTTCCGCCAGACATGAGCTTTGAAAACATAAGTGGCTTGTCGAATGAGCTTAAAGCCAAACTTATGACAGCGCGCCCGGCAAATCTTGCGCAGGCGGCCCGGATTGATGGAATGACACCTGCTGCGTTGGCTTTGGTCTTGGCCAAGGTCCGTCAGGTGGATCGGGCAAAGCGCGCCCTATGACAGATCAAGAACGGGTTCTTGGCGAATTGAATGTTTCACGTGAAACATCCGAGAAACTGTGCTGCTACGCGGCCTTGCTTGAGAAATGGAATCCTAAAATCAATCTCGTCTCACGATCCAGCCTGTCTGAGATGTGGACGCGGCATATGCTGGATTCCGCCCAGATGTTCGAATTGTCCGGAAAAGTATCCCACTGGGTTGATCTTGGAAGTGGTGGCGGGTTTCCGGGGCTGGTTGTCGCGTGTATTGCGCGAGAAAAATCACCTGATACAAGGTTTACGCTGATCGAAAGCGATCAACGAAAGTCGGCGTTTCTGCGTACTGTGATCCGCGAAACCGGCGTAAACGCGACCGTTTTGACGGACCGCGTGGAAAATGCCCAACCGCAGGGTGCGGATGTAGTGTCGGCGCGTGCACTTGCCGATCTTGATCAGCTTTTGGAGTACGCAGATCGACATCTCGCAGAAAAAGGCACCGCGCTATTCCCAAAAGGGAGATCCTGGGAAAAAGAGGTCGAAACAGCACGATCCAGATGGTCATTTGAGTGTGATCCGATTAAGAGTGTAACGGAATCCGGAGCCGTCATTCTGAAAATCAAGGGAGCGTTGCGTGTTTGATCCAACTCGTCCGGCAGGTCCGAAAATCATCGCAGTTGCCAACCAGAAGGGCGGCGTTGGAAAGACAACCACGACAATAAATTTGGCCGCGGCGCTTGTTGAAAAAGGCTGCCGTGTTCTTGTTGTCGATTTGGATCCACAGGGAAATGCGTCAACCGGGCTTGGTATTGAAGTTGATGACAGGGATCTGACAACCTACGAGCTTTTGCTGGAAGATGTTGATTTGAATGAGATTATTCAAACAACGTCGAATGAGGGATTGTATGTCATTCCGGCCACGGTTGATCTGAGTTCGGCCGACATAGATCTGATGGCAAATGAAAAGCGAAGCTTTCTGCTGCACGATGCCTTGCGCCAAACAGCAATGGATGCGTTCGCACTTGATTACATCCTGATTGATTGTCCGCCGTCGCTAAACCTTTTGACGGTTAACGCAATGGTCGCTGCACATTCTGTTCTGGTCCCATTGCAGGCCGAGTTCTTTGCGCTGGAGGGTCTTTCGCAATTGATGCTTTCTGTGCGCGAGGTCCGGCAAACTGCGAATGCGAACTTGCGGATCGAAGGAATTGTTCTGACAATGTATGATCGCCGCAATAACTTGTCGCAGCAGGTGGAACAGGACGCGCGTGATAATCTGGGTGATTTGGTGTTTTCTACAAAAATCCCACGGAACGTCAGGGTAAGCGAGGCACCATCCTATGCGGTGCCGGTGTTGAACTACGATACAACATCGAAAGGGGCAGAAGCTTATCGATCGTTGGCACGGGAAATCTTGAAGAAACACGCAGGCGCAGCAGCATAGAAATCGGAGGCATGGACATGGCGGACGACAAGAACAAAAGAAGAGGCTTGGGCCGGGGGTTATCCGCACTGATGGCGGATGTGTCCGCGCAACCTGATGGGGCTGCGCCCGAACAACCACGCCGCCCGGAACTTTTTGTACCGATCGAGCGGATTGTGCCCAACCCGAACCAGCCGCGCCGCCGCTTTTCCGAAGATGACCTGAATGATCTTGCGGCCTCGATTTCTGAAAAAGGCGTTATCCAGCCGCTGATTGTGCGCAAACAAAGTGATGGTAATTATGAAATCGTCGCCGGCGAACGTCGCTGGCGCGCCGCGCAATTGGCAAAATTGCACGAACTGCCTGTTCTGGTCCGCGACTTTGATGATGTCGAGGTTCTGGAAGTTGCGATCATCGAAAACATCCAGCGCGCTGATCTGAATGCGATCGAAGAGGCGGCAGCCTTTCGGCAATTGATGGACAAATTCGGACATACCCAAGAAAAGCTGGCCGAAGCGCTGGGAAAAAGCAGAAGCCATATCGCAAACCTGATGCGGCTTTTGCAATTGCCCGAAGATGTGCTGGATTTGGTCCGGGGCGGCGCGCTTTCAGCAGGGCATGCGCGCGCCCTGATTATGGCGGCCGAACCGTCCAAACTTGCCAAGCAGATTGTCAAAGGCCAACTGTCGGTGCGCCAGACCGAAGCTTTGGTGAAAAAGGCCAATACAAAAGGCTCTGAAGGATCAGAGGCAAAGGCGCCCAAGCTTTCCAGGTCGACGGAAAAAGATGCAGATACCAAGGCGCTGGAAGGCGATCTGTCTGCGGCACTTGGGATGAGTGTTGCAGTTAATCACAAGGCAGACAGTGAAACGGGTGATGTCGTTATTTCTTACAAGTCTTTGGATGATCTGGATGAAATTTGCCGGATTCTAAGTGCTCGTTAGGCGGGCAAGAGCTCTCTAATCACAGCGTTCAAAACCATAAGCCCTTGTTTTGAAACAGTAATATTTGATTCCATGTCTGTAATCATGCCCATTTGAACAAGGGATGCACGTGATTGAGCGTTGGGCGGGTGTCCGGCGAGGGCGGTATAGCGGCCAACATCTAGGCCGGACCTGATCCGTAATGCCATCATCAGATATTCGCTCGCCTGATCTTCGAGCGGGATAAATTCCCGGGTCTTTTCACCGGTTCCATCGTTCACGGCATCCAGCCATCTTTGCGGATTGCTCCAGCTTTCTGTGGCCATGCGCCGTCCGTTCACGGTTATCCGCCCATGTGCCCCCGGGCCGATTCCGGCATAATCACCATACCGCCAGTAAATCAGGTTATGGCGTGATTCAGATCCGGGGCGCGCGTGATTGGATACTTCGTAACCCGGAAGACCGTGCGCCTCGCAAATATCCTGAGTGATCTGGAACATGTCGGCTGAAAGTGTTTCATCGGGCAGGCCGCGCAGTTTGCCGACAGCGTACCGGTCACCAAAAGCTGTGCCATCCTCGATCGTCAGCTGGTACAAGGATAGGTGATCAACAGCCATGGAAAGGGCTTGGGTCAATTCCTGTTCCCACGCTTTCAGGGACTGATCCTGCCGCCCATAAATAAGATCAAAGCTGACGCGATCAAATGCTTGGCGTGCGATGTCGAACGCGGCACGCGCGTCGGCAACGGTGTGTATCCGGCCCAACCGTTTCAGATCATTATCATTCAGCGCCTGAATACCCATCGAAATTCGGTTAACACCGCCTGCGTGAAACGCGGCAAAACGGGCTGCTTCTACTGAACCCGGGTTGGCTTCCAGCGTTATTTCCAGATCGTTCGAAACCGGCCACAGCTTGCGGGCTGTTTCAATGACGCCAGCCACCGTATCGGGATCCATCAGGCTGGGTGTCCCGCCACCAAAGAAAATAGTGTTCAGAACGCGGCCCGGTAAATCCGTCGCGACCCGAGCCAGTTCCTTTTGATAGGCGCGCGCCCATGCCTTTTGATCGATGTGGCGTGAAACATGACTATTAAAATCGCAATACGGGCATTTCGCCTCGCAATAGGGCCAATGCACGTAAAGGCCGAAGCCCCCCTGTTGCCAGTCTTCAGTCAAAGCAGCCCGCGACCAGTTTTTTGAACGCATCGGCACGATGGCTGATTTTGTTCTTTTCCCACCGGTCCATTTCGCCAAAGGTCACATCATACCCGTCTGGAACGAATATCGGGTCATAGCCATGCCCGGCAGTGCCCCGCATTGGCCAGACCACCTGGCCGGGCATCACGCCCGGAAAAACTTCGTCGTGGCCATCCGGCCAGGCAAGAACAAGAGTACAACAAAACCGGGCCTTTCGCGGATGGGGCGCATTGACGGCCTCAAGCTCGTTATGGGTGCGGGTCATCGCCATGATAAAATCGCGGCCTGATGGTGTTTCGGCCCAATCTGCGGTGTAGACACCGGGCGCATTTCCCAAGGCTTCAATCTCGATCCCGCTGTCATCTGCCAAAGCGGGCAAGCCAGTAGCGCGCGCTGCGGCGTGCGCCTTGATACGGGCGTTGCCAACAAAAGTCGCTTCGGTTTCTTCCGGTTCCGGCAGGTTCATTTCAGCGGCCCCGACCACAGACACCTTAAAAGGTGCGAGCAGGGCCGCAATTTCTTCCAGTTTGCCCTGATTGTGCGTCGCAACCAAAAGCGTTTTATCACTGAACTTGCGCGTCATGCGGCAGCAGATTTTTGCAGAGCGACAAGTTCTGACACGCCCTTTTCCGCAAGGTCCATCAGGTCATTCATCTGCGCACGCGAATAGGTCGACCCTTCTGCGCTCATTTGCACTTCTATCAACTGGCCTGATCCGGTCATGATGAAATTGCCATCAACACCAGCCTCTGAATCTTCGGGATAATCAAGATCAAGTACGGGTTGCCCTGCGTAAATACCGCAACTGACCGCCGCTACCGGATCAACCAGCGGATCACTGGTAACATCGCCGATTTTGATCAGCTTGTTGACCGCCAGTTTCAGGGCGACCCATCCGCCCGTGATCGATGCACAACGTGTTCCGCCATCGGCCTGAATGACATCGCAATCGATTGTAATCTGGCGTTCACCCAAGGCAACGCGATCAACGCCGGCGCGCAAGGATCGCCCGATCAGGCGCTGGATTTCCACAGTGCGCCCGCTTTGCTTTCCCGAAGCGGCCTCGCGGCGCATACGGGTATTGGTGGCGCGCGGCAGCATTCCGTATTCGGCAGTCACCCAGCCCAGCCCGGACCCCTTGATAAATGGCGGTACGCGGTCTTCGATTGTTGCCGTGCACAGAACATGGGTGTCGCCCATTTTGATCAGGCAAGAGCCTTCTGCGTGTTTTGTGACACCGGTTTCGATTGAAACGGCACGCATTTCGCTTAAATTTCTACCAGAGGGGCGCATTTTGTAATCCTTTTTGGTTCTCTTCGGGATACCGCCCCAGCCAACGCAGATGCAACCCCGATTGACGTTTCAGCCGGGCCCGTTTTAATGGCAGCCCATCCAAGGAAGAACGCATGTCTGAAAGTACGCAGTTGCTGGACGAATTGAATGACCGGTCCCGAGAAGTGTTTCGGCAGGTTGTAGAGGGGTATCTTGCCAGTGGCGACCCTGTTGGCAGCCGGACCCTGACACGCACGTTAAGTGAAAAGGTCAGCGCAGCAACAATTCGCAACGTTATGCAGGATCTGGAATATCTGGGTCTTCTGAACAGCCCGCATATCAGCGCTGGCCGGGTTCCGACACAGTTGGGGTTGCGGATGTTTGTCGATGGATTGCTGGAAGTCGGCGATCTTGATCAGGCGGACCGCCAAAAAATTGATGCAACGATGGGGGGGAATTCCCCTGATGTTGCAGGGCTATTGGATCGGGTCGGATCAGCGCTGTCAGGTGTAACACAGGGCGCATCCCTTGTTCTGACGCCAAAGCACGAGGCCCCGATTCGGCATATTGAATTTGTTTCGCTGGGTCAGGACCGTGCGCTTGTGGTGCTGGTGTTTGCCGATGGGCACGTGGAAAACAGGATATTCACGCCGCCACCGGGGCAAACGCCCAGCTCCATGCGCGAAGCCGCGAATTTCCTGAACTCGCTGATCGAAGGTAAAACGCTCAGCGATTTTTCCACGGTAATGCGCCGTGAAATCGCCGAACGGCGACAGGAGATCGACGTTCTGGCGCGTGCGCTGGTGGAAAGTGGCGTCGCGCTTTGGGAAAACGAGGGTGAACGCAGCGAGCGTTTGATTGTTCGCGGGCGGGCCAATCTTCTTGCCAGAGAGGAAGAAGACGCCGATCTGGAGCGGATTCGGACACTGTTTGACGATCTCGAACGCAAGCGCGACATTGCCGATTTTCTGGAAGGCGCAGAAAGTGGCGAGGGAGTGCGCATTTTTATTGGCTCCGAGAACAAACTTTTTTCACTTTCGGGTTCCTCTTTGGTGGTTTCCCCATATATGAACGCAGACCGAAAGATAATTGGCGCGGTCGGGGTTATTGGCCCGACCAGACTGAACTATGGACGTATTGTGCCGATTGTGGATTACACGGCGCAACTGGTTGGAAAGCTCATTTCCGACCGGAGTTAGAGGTGAAAAATGGCAGAGCCGAAAAACGAAGACTTTCTTGACGATATTGATACGGCAGAGGCAGAAGAATTTGCTGACGAGATGCTGGAAATTGATGAAGAAGCATTGGAATTAGACACATTGAGAGCCGAACGGGATGAATTTCGTGACCGGTTCATGCGTGCTCTGGCCGATGCTGAAAACTCACGCAAGCGGTCTGAAAAAGACCGGCGAGAAGCAGAGCAATATGGCGGATCAAAGCTGGCGCGCGATATGCTGCCGGTTTACGACAACATGAAGCGCGCATTGGAAGCGGCAACAGAAGATCAACGCGAAGTTTCTGCGGCGCTTCTGGAAGGTGTTGAGCTGACGATGCGCGAGCTTTTGAACGTTTTCAAAAAGCACGGAATCGAATTGATATCGCCGCAGGTTGGCGACAGGTTCGATCCGCAAAACCATCAGGCGATGTTCGAAGCCCCGGTTCCGGGCACCAAGGCGGGCGACATCATTCAGGTCGCAGCCGAAGGTTTCATGTTGCATGATCGTTTGCTGCGCCCGGCGCAGGTTGGCGTATCGTCCACGCCTGCAAGCTAAGTAAGCAAAGACATCACTGCCTTTGCGCGGCGCAGCCGCCGATTGGCAAACAACAAAAAGGAAGCGTCGCGGTCAGGACTGTGACGCTTCTTTCAGTTTGTACAACACCTGTAGTGCTTCACGGGGCGACAGTTCGTCTGGGTGGATGTCTGACAATGTTTGTTCAAGTTCAGACGATTTTGGCACCGGTTGGGGCTGTGGTGTGGCCGAAAAAAGCGGAAGATCATCAATCAGCGCTTTCTGCGTCGGCCCACCGGATCGTTCGCCTTTTTCAAGCGCGTCGAGCACAACACGCGCCCGCGCAACAACAGAGGCGGGCAAGCCTGCCAATTGTGCCACTTGCACCCCGTAAGAACGGTCCGCGGCGCCCCGTTTGACTTCGTGCAGAAAAATAACTTCGCCTTCCCATTCCTTAACCGTGACGGTGGCGTTTTCGACACCGGCCAGTTTCGCGGATAGCGCGGTCAGTTCGTGATAGTGCGTTGCAAACAATGCGCGTGATTTGTTGACGTCGTGCAGATGTTCCAGGGTGGCCCATGCAATGGACAGCCCGTCATAGGTCGCGGTGCCGCGACCGATTTCATCCAGGATGACCAGCGCACGATCATCTGACTGGTTCAGGATCGCTGCGGTTTCTACCATCTCGACCATAAAAGTTGATCGCCCGCGGGCCAGATCATCGGATGCACCGACGCGACTGAACAACTGGCTGATCATGCCGATATGGGCCGATGTTGCCGGAACATAACTGCCCATTTGCGCCAATAGCGCGATCAGTGCGTTTTGCCGCAAGAATGTCGATTTCCCGGCCATGTTGGGCCCGGTCAAAAGCCAGATATTAGACGCATCCCCGCCCGACAAATCGCAATCATTGGCGACAAACGGTGTTCCATCCTGAGCGCGCAAGGCTTGTTCGACGACGGGGTGGCGCCCGCCAACTATCGCAAAGGCGCGACTGTCATCTATTTGGGGGCGGCACCAGTTTTCGCCCTGCGCCAGGTCTGCCAGTGCTGCGGCCAGATCGATTTCTGCCAAGCTGCGCGCGGTTGCGTTGATCGCGGCTGCTTTGGCCAAAACAGCCTGACTTAGCATAAGATAGAGACGCTTTTCGATTTCCAGAGCGTGACTGCCAGCGTTCAGGATTTTGGTTTCCATTTCGGACAAGGCGACGGTCGTGAACCTGACCTGATTTGCGGTTGTCTGGCGA
This sequence comes from uncultured Alphaproteobacteria bacterium, assembly GCA_963765555.1. Classification (GTDB taxonomy): domain Bacteria; phylum Pseudomonadota; class Alphaproteobacteria; order Rhodobacterales; family Rhodobacteraceae; genus JL08. The sequence goes on along the minus strand of CAVXWX010000012.1, from coordinate 107,679 downwards.
TGAATGAAACTTTCCGAAAGGGGCGGCGACAGCATTTTTTCGGCATGTGTCGATGTGGTTTCGATAAAATAGCCCAGCACATTGTTGTGTTTGATCTTCAGCGAAGGAATTCCTGTTGCTGAAATGTATTCCTGCTGCAGGGACGCAATTACTGAACGGCCCTGATCGCGCAGGGTGCGGGCCTGATCAAGATCGGGATCATAACCGGACGAGATAAAGCCACCATCACGCGCAAGAAGTGGTGGATCGGCAACCAGAGCGTCATCCAGCAGGGCGACAAGGTCGTCATGCCCGACAAGATCATTTGCGGCCCTTGCCAGCAAATCGGGCGCATCCGTTGGAGACAACAGGTCGGCAATCGCCTGCGCCGCAGTCAGAGCGTTGCGAATTGCAGCCAGATCGCGCGGACCGGCACGATCCAGCGCCACACGTGATAATGCTCGATCCAGATCCGGCGCTTTGCGCAACTGTTCGCGAATATCGCGAAACAACGGGTGATTGCCTAATGCAAAATCAATTGCGTCCAGCCTGCGCTGAATGTCCGGAAGGGACCTTGACGGGCTTGATAATCTTCGTTCAAGCAGACGCGCACCGCCCGGTGTGACGGTGCGATCAATGACCGACAAAAGCGATCCGGCGCGACCGCCCGACAAGGCGTGGGTCAACTCCAGATTTCGACGGGTCGCCGCATCTATCTGCACCGTGCGGTCCGTCCTTTCGCGGATCGGTTTGGCCAAAAGCGGCAGTTTCCCCTTTTGGGTCATATCAAGGTACTGGACGATTGCACCCATGGCGGCAACTTCCGCACGATCAAAGCTGCCGAAAGCGTCCAGCGTGGCGATGCCAAACACATCACACACCTGTTTTTGTGCGCCTGCGCTGTCGAATGTGGCGCGTGACAAAGCGGTTAGTGAAATGCCAAAATCAGAGACTAACTGGTACAAATCAGCCTCTTTAGACTCTGAAACGACAAGTTCTGCCGGGGCAAGCCGCGCCAGTTCGGGGCCCAACCGGGCCGGATTCAAGGGCATAACGTGAAAGGCGCCGGTCGAAATATCGACCCATGCCAATGCGGCCGTGTCGCGTATTTCTGCGTAGGCGGCCAGATAATTGTGGCGCCGCGCCTCAAGCAATGAATCCTCGGTCAGGGTGCCGGGGGTGACCAAACGCACAACATCGCGTTTGACCACCGATTTATGCCCGCGCTTTTTGGCTTCTGCCGGGCTTTCCATCTGTTCACAAACCGCAACGCGAAACCCTTTGCGGATCAGCGTCAGCAGATACCCTTCGGCTGCATGCACAGGCACGCCGCACATCGGGATATCCTGATCATCGTGTTTGCCGCGTTTGGTCAGCGCGATATCAAGCGCTTGCGATGCCGCCACAGCATCATCGAAAAACATTTCGTAGAAATCGCCCATGCGATAGAACAGCAGTGCGTCTTTGTGCGCCTGCTTGATGCCCAGATATTGCGCCATCATAGGCGTTGTCGTTGACACGCGATTTCCCCACACTTGGCCGTGGCGAACCTTACAAAGGCCGTTCAATAGGCGAAAGGCGAAAACGCAATCTGATTGAGGCGCGCGCGCCACTGGGGTAAGACGCCCAAGCCCGCAGCAGGAAAGAATCCGAAATGTCCAAAACCAAAGTGACGGCCGAAGAGGCGCTTGCCTTTCATCTGGAGCCAACGCCCGGAAAATTCGAAATCACCGCAACTGTCCCGATGACGACGCAGCGCGATCTGTCGCTGGCGTATTCTCCCGGTGTTGCGGTCCCTTGCGAGGCCATCGCCGCGGCCCCCGAAACCGCGTATGATTACACGAACAAGGGCAATCTGGTTGCCGTGATATCCAATGGTACGGCTGTGTTGGGTCTGGGCAATCTGGGTGCTTTGGCGTCTAAACCGGTGATGGAAGGCAAGGCGGTTCTGTTCAAACGTTTTGCGGACGTGAACAGCATTGATATCGAACTGGATACCGAAGATCCGGATGCGTTCTGTGCGGCCGTCAAGTTGATGGGCCCAACTTTCGGGGGCATCAACCTTGAGGACATCAAGGCACCAGAGTGTTTTATCATTGAACAACGGCTTAAGGAAGAAATGGACATTCCGGTGTTCCATGACGATCAGCATGGAACGGCGGTGATCTGTGCTGCTGGCCTGATCAACGCGCTGCACCTGTCCAACAAGAAAATCGAAGATGTGCGTATCGTGCTGAATGGTGCGGGGGCGGCAGGGATCGCGTGCCTTGAGTTGCTGAAGTCCATGGGTGCACGGCATGAGAATTGCATCATGTGCGATACCAAAGGTGTGATCTATCAGGGCCGTTCCGAAGGTATGAACCAATGGAAATCTGCCCATGCGGTGAACACAGATCTGCGATCACTTGATGACGCGATGAAAGGCGCAGATGTGTTTTTGGGCGTGTCCGCCAAGGGCGCGGTGACACCTGAAATGGTGGCGAACATGGCAGATAACCCTGTGATTTTTGCCATGGCGAACCCCGATCCGGAAATCACGCCCGAAGAGGCGCACGCTGTTCGGGAAGACGCGATTGTTGCGACCGGGCGCAGCGATTACCCCAATCAGGTTAACAACGTACTTGGGTTTCCTTACCTTTTTCGCGGCGCATTGGATATTCATGCGCGTGCCATCAATGACGAGATGAAGATCGCATGTGCCCAAGCACTGGCGGAACTTGCCCGAGAAGACGTGCCCGACGAGGTTGCACTGGCTTACGGGCGCAATCTGAGTTTTGGGCGCGATTACATCATTCCAACCCCGTTTGATCCGCGCCTGATTTACCGGATTCCGACAGCTGTGGCGCGCGCGGGAATGAATACAGGTGCTGCGCGGCGTCCGATTATAGATATGGATGCTTACGAACTTTCTCTTAAATCCCGTATGGATCCCACAGCCAGTATCCTACGGGGGCTGAACGCGCGCGCGCGTGCCGCGCAAGCGCGGATGATTTTCGCAGAAGGCGATGATCCAAGGGTTTTGCGCGCTGCGGTCATGTACCAGCGGTCGGGTCTGGGGCAGGCGCTGGTGGTCGGGCGCGATTATGATGTGAAAGCAAAACTGGAGGCCAGCGGCCTGGGTGATGCCGTGCAGGAGTTGGAAGTTGTGAATGCGGCGATTACCCCGCATCTCGATGCCTACAAGGAATTCCTGTACAACCGCCTGCAACGCAAAGGGCATGACAGACAGGATATCCACCGTCTGGCCGCGCGCGACCGGCATGTTTTTTCTGCGCTGATGCTGGCACACGGCCACGGAGATGGCCTTGTTACAGGGGCAACGCGCAAGTCGTCGCATATATTGGACAGGATAAATTCAGTATTTGATGCGGACGCCGCGCATGGGGCTGCGGGTGTGACGGCACTGCTGCACAAGGGCCGTATCGTGTTGATTGCCGACACACTTGTGCACGAATGGCCCGATGAGGAAGATCTGGCCACAATAGCCGAACGCAGCGCGGCGGTGGCGCGGCATATGGGGCTTGACCCGCGTGTTGCCTTCGTCAGCTTTTCGACGTTCGGATATCCGGTATCAGAACGTGCGCATAAAATGCATTTGGCCCCCAAAGTGCTGGACCGTCGCGGCGTTGATTTCGAATACGAAGGCGAAATGACAGTTGATGTCGCGCTGAACACGGCAACGCAAGCCCAGTACCCGTTTTCCCGCCTGACCGGACCAGCCAACATTCTTGTGGTTCCCGCGCGCCATTCGGCAAGCATTTCTGTCAAGTTGATGCAGGAAATGGGCGGTGCGACAGTCATTGGCCCGATCTTGAGCGGGGTAGGTGAATCGATCCAGATCTGCGGATCCAATTCGACAGCGAACGACATTCTGAACATGGCAGTTCTGGCGGCGTGCAAGGTCGGTTAGGGCCGGATTCTGGCCTGAAAGGGAGATTGAGTTGGCGATATACAATCTGGGTTCGATCAACGCTGACAACTTTTATAGCGTGCCCCATATTCCCGTCGCCGGTGAAACGCTTGCGGCAGATCGGTTGACCCGCGGATTGGGCGGCAAAGGCACCAACATGTCTGTGGCCGCGGCGCGGGCGGCCGCACGGGTGTTTCACATCGGGGCCGTGGGGCAGGACGGGCGCTGGGCCCAAACCCGACTGCTGGAATATGGCGTAGACGTAACGCATATTGCGATAAGCAATCTGGCAACCGGACACGCCAATATCTGCGTCGCGCCGGATGGGGAAAACCAGATTGTTCTGTTTGCTGGCGCAAACCACACCATCAGCAAGGACCAGATCGGGACTGCATTATCGGGTGCCGACAATGGGGATTTTCTGGTTCTCCAGAATGAAACCAATGCCCAAACGCACGCCGCCGAAATGGGTGCGCGCCTTGGGCTTCGGGTTGCTTATGCCGCCGCACCTTTTGACACGGCGGCAGTTCAGGCTGTTTTGCCGTATATCGAGTTTCTGTTTCTGAATGCGGTTGAAGCGGCGCAGCTTGAGGCTGCATTGGGCATGGCGCCTGACAAATTGCCGGTGCGCCATGTAATTGTGACGCTTGGCGCAGACGGATGCCGGTGGATCGACACTGTTAAAGGTAAAACCAGACATTTTCCGGCCTTTCCGGTCACACCCGTCGATACCACCGGAGCGGGCGATACGTTTACCGGTTATGTAGTTGCGGGGGTTGATCGCGGCCAGCCTATCGCGCAAGCGATCCAGACGGCAATTGTGGCGGCAGCCATAATGGTAACCCGGCGGGGTACTGCGGACGTGATCCCCGATTTGAAAGATGTGCAAGAAGCGAAGGGGGCCAGTTAGCTGTTCACAAACGGTGCCTCAGGTCCCCAAAGCTCTTTAACGCGCTCATCCCGCCCGCAGGCTTCGCGATAGGCCTTGTATGCGCCGGATTTTGATTTCGGACCAAACCGCGTCAGAACGAGACCAGAGCTTTTATAGTAATCCTGGTGATAGTCCTCGGCTAAGTAAAAGCGCGACGCCGGAAGGATCGGGGTTACAATTGATTGACCCAATTCTTGTGCCGCGCGGGATTTTTCCCGGTCTGCGGCAGACTGCTGGCTTGCGTCGGAATAAAAAACGGCCGAGCGATAGCTGTCGCCACGATCGCAAAATTGCCCTCCGGAATCTGTCGGATCGATTGAGCGGAAAAATTTGGCGAGCAATGCGTCGAGGGAAACCATTTTCGGGTCGAAAATGATCTGCACCGCTTCATAATGGCCGGTTCCGCCTTGCGTGACCTGTTTGTATGTCGGGTTTTCCACGGTTCCGCCGGTATAGCCGGACACCACTTCCTGAACGCCCGCGACACCTTCAAAATCTGCCTCAACGCACCAGAAACACCCTCCGGCAACGGTCAGTATTTCTTGGTTCGCGGCGTGCGCCTTTGAATGGGATGCGGCAAACCCGATCAGGATCAGAATACCAAGAACGGCAATTTTCGCGTTTTGCAAAGCCGACATGTGCGATCCTCCAGTTATGGCCATCATCGTGTCTTGGGATTGTGGTTGTGACAACTGGGTGAAACGGGTTTTCACGATGAGGTGACAGGAATTTACCTCTTGGCAGTGCTGTGCGGCTTGCCTAGCGTTCGCGCAACAGGAGGCTGAAATGACTGAGCACGTAACGACCCATCAAGCGCAGGATGACGCGCGCAATGACGATATCCTGATTTATGTAAATGGCGCATTGCGACCCAAGGGCGAAGCGATGGTCAGCGTATATGACAGCGGCTTTATGCTGGGCGACGGCGTGTGGGAAGGTTTGCGCCTCTATAATGGGCGCTGGGCATTTATGGATGCCCATATCGACAGGTTGTTCGAGGCAGCAAAGGCCATTGATCTGGATATCGGTTTAGATCGGCAAAGGCGTTATATCCGCCTTGTTAGAGACACAAAAAGCCAATGATTTCACAACGGATGCACATGCGAGGCTGATGGTCACGCGGGGTGTTAAATCGCGCCCGTTTCAACATCCGTCGCTAAGCAATTCCGGCCCGACGATGGTTATTATCATGGAGCATTCAAAGCCACGGATCCCGCGCCCAATTCGATTGGCGACGGTGCCCCATTTGCGCGGCCTGCCGATGACGCAGGATCCGAAGCTGAATTCCCATTCCAAGCTGAACTGCATTCTGGCCTGCATTGCGGCCGAAAAGGCAGGGGCCGACGAAGCGTTGATGCTGGATGTGCATGGGTTTGTGAACACAACAAACGCCTGCAATTTTTTCATCGTCAGAAACGGCGCGGTTTGGACCAGTACTGGAGATTACTGCATGAACGGGATCACGCGGCAGAAGGTTATCGATCTGTGTCGCGCCAACGATATCCCCGTTTTCGAGCGTAATTTTTCACTTGTTGACACATATGGCGCGGACGAAGCTTTTTTGACCGGCACATTCGGCGCGCAAACCCCTGTTGGCGAGATTGACGGGCGACAGATCGGATCAGGTGAGATGGGACCTATGACCGAGAAGCTGCGCGGGCTGTACAAGGCGTTGATTGCCAAGGAATGCGCATAATGCGGATCGCCATGTGGTCGGGGCCGCGCAACCTTTCGACGGCGATGATGTATAGTTTCGGCGCGCGCGCGGATTTTCATGTGGTAGATGAACCGTTTTATGCCCCTTTCCTGGCGCAAACGGGTGCAGATCACCCGATGCGGGCCGAAATTCTGGCCCGGCACCCGACCGACCCGGCGAAAGTGGCGCGGTCTTTGACGGGTCCGGTTCCTGATGGGAAACCGCATTTCTATCAAAAACACATGACCCATCATATGGTCGAAGGCATTCCGCGTGATTGGATGTCCGGGGCTAGAAATGTGTTTCTGATCCGCCATCCGGCCCATGTGGTGGCAAGCTACGCCAAAAAACGCGAAGGACCTTCGTTTGATGATCTCGGATTTTGGCAGCAAGCGCTTTTGCTGGATGAAGTCACGGCGTTGGGCCAGACGCCTATTGTCATAGACTCGGCTGATATCCGTGCAGATCCGGAGCGTATGCTGAAAAAGCTGTGTGCCGCTTTGGGCCTAAACTGGGACGCGGCTATGCTGCGCTGGCCCATTGGGGGCCACGCGCAAGATGGTGTGTGGGCAAAACACTGGTACGGGGCCGTGCACCAAAGCACCGGGTTTTCGAAAACGGATGAAGAATTACCCGTGTTAGAGCCTGAATACGACGCCTTGGTTGCCCGGGCACTGCCACATTACCAAAAGCTCGCCAAGATTAAGCTGAGCTGAACGGCGTTATTTCAACCTTCGATCGCGCGCTGCGATCAGTTTCAGCCGAAGCGCGTTCAGCTGGATAAAGCCTGCGGCATCCTTTTGATCATAGGCGCCCGCATCATCTTCGAACGTCACATGTGCTTCGGAATACAGCGAATAATCGGACCACCGCCCAACAGTACGCGCAAGGCCCTTGTACAGTTTCAGGCGCACGGTGCCTGTTACGTGTTCTTGCGATTTGTCGATCAGCGCCTGCAACATTTCGCGTTCGGGGCTGAACCAGAAGCCGTTATAGATCAGCTCCGCGTATTTTGGCATCAGTTCGTCTTTCAGATGCGCCTGCCCACGGTCCAGCGTAATGGATTCAATGCCGCGATGCGCTTCGAGCAGCAAAGTGCCGCCCGGCGTTTCGTAAATGCCGCGGGATTTCATACCGACAAAGCGACCTTCGACCAGATCAAGCCGGCCGCAGCCGTGTTTGCCGCCGATCTCATTCAATTTGGTCAAAATTTCCGCCGGGGACATGGCGGTACCGTTGATCGAAACGGCATCACCGCGCAGGAATCCGATTTCGACATATTCGGGTGTGTCGGGCGCGTCTTCGGGGTTAACCGTGCGCTGGTACACGTAATCCGGCGCCTCATCTGCCGGATCTTCCAGCACTTTGCCTTCGGATGACGTGTGCAACAGGTTTGCATCGACCGAAAACGGCGCTTCGCCGCGTTTGTCTTTGGCAATCGGTATCTGGTTCTTTTCCGCAAAATCAATCAAACGGGTACGGCTGGTCAGATCCCATTCGCGCCAAGGTGCGATCACCTTGATATCGGGATTCAGCGCATAGGCGGCCAGCTCGAAACGAACCTGATCATTGCCTTTTCCCGTCGCCCCGTGCGCCACTGCATCTGCGCCTTCTGCAGCTGCAATTTCAACAAGGCGCTTGGAAATCAGCGGACGGGCGATGGACGTTCCCAGCAAATACAGACCCTCATAAAGGGCATTTGCACGAAACATCGGGAATACAAAGTCGCGGACGAATTCCTCGCGCAAATCTTCGATATGGATCGAAGACGCGCCCATCATCTCGGCCTTCTTGCGGGCCGGTTCCAATTCTTCGCCTTGCCCAAGATCCGCAGTAAACGTGATCACTTCGCAGCCATATTCGGTCTGTAACCACTTCAGGATGATCGACGTATCAAGACCGCCGGAATAGGCGAGAACAACTTTCTTGGGGGCTTGCATGTTTTGGTTCCTTCGTACGGGATTGATCGGGCGATATCGGGTTTTCATAGTCGGGGCAAGATTGGCAACGCGCGTTGACGTCGCATTATCGGCTGTCTACTGCTTGGACAGGTGTTCAATGCAAAGATTGGAAACAAAATGGGCTGGCAAATATTCAAGCATTCTGTGCGTTTGGTGTGGGCGAATTTGGGTGTAGCCCTGCGAATTTCCGCGCTGTTGTACATCATATCGGCATTTTTTCAGGTTTGGGCCCAGGTATCCGGATTTGGAACGATGGAAAATGGCGTGCCCAATACAGAGGGCGCAGGCATTCAATTGATCGGAACAGTAGTGTCTGTCATCACCAGCCTTTGGATCGCAGTGGCGTGGCACCGCTATATTCTTCTGGAAGAAGTACCTGACGGGCTTTTACCAGACTGGAACGGGGGGCGCATGGCCGCCTATTTCGGGCGTTCGATCCTAATTGGGCTGGCGATGGCGGCGGTCATTATTGTGGCCTCTCTTCCCATCGCGCTCGGGCTCCAAGGCCCGTTGGGGGCGGCGATCTTTTCAATCGGTGTAATTTTCGCAGTGTTTCTGTTTTATCGCCTGTGCGCGATCATGCCCTCGGCCGCAGTGGGCGAGCCGTTGACCATGTCCGAAGCCTGGCAGGCGACCCAAGGCACCACCGGAACGATTGCCGTCATCATCTTATGCATGTTTGGCGGAATTGTTGTGTTGCTTCTGCCAGCTATTGTTCTAGCGTCGATCAGCGTGTTTCTGGGGGTTGCGTATATGATTGCTGCCCAATGGTTCATTACGATGTTCGGTATCAGCCTGTTCACGACATTCTATGGCTATTTCATCGAAAAACGCGAGCTGTCCTAGAAGAATGACCCGTTTTCAGGCGGCGGCCCGCGCTGCAACGCAAGCCATGAGAGAGGTGTTTCCGGCAACGCCATTGCAACGCAATGTGCACCTGTCTGACCGGTTTGAAGCCGAAGTGTTTCTGAAGCGAGAAGATCTGAGTCCGGTGCGGTCGTATAAATTGCGCGGCGCGTTCAATGCCATGCGCAAGCTTTCGGGGCAGACACAGTTTGTCTGCGCCAGCGCTGGCAACCACGCGCAAGGGGTTGCCTATATGTGCCGTCACTTTGACGTGCAGGGCGTTATTTTTATGCCCGTCACCACGCCCCAGCAGAAAATCCAGAAAACGCGGACATTTGGGGGCGACAACATCAAAATCCGGCTGGTGGGCGATTATTTTGATGACACGCTAGCATCGGCACAGGCGTTTTGTGCCGAACAGGGCGCGCATTTTCTTTCACCGTTTGACGATGAAGACGTGATTGAAGGCCAGGCGTCTGTCGCCGTTGAAATCGAGGAAGAATTGGGCGTCGCACCGCATCATATTATCCTGCCTGTCGGTGGCGGCGGTTTGTCAGCGGGTACATACAGTTATTTTGGTGACAGGATCAGTTACACTTTTGTCGAACCGTCAGGCGCACCCAGTTTGAAGCGCGCGCTGGAAGCCGGGGGACCGGTGGATGTGTCGCCGATCAACAGTTTTGTGGATGGTGCCGCCGTTGCGAAAGTGGGCCAACGCACCTTTGAGCGCCTTAAGACCATTCCCGTATCACGCACGATTACCATTTCCGAAGACCGTATTTGCGCAACGATCATTGAAATGCTGAATGTTGAAGGCATTGTGTTAGAGCCTGCCGGCGCATTATCTGTGGAAGCGTTGGTGGATGTCGCGGACCAGATCAAAGGCAAGACCGTCGTCTGTGTCACGTCGGGTGGAAACTTTGATTTTGAACGCTTGCCCGAGGTGAAAGAGCGTGCGCTGCGCTACTCTGGCGTCAAAAAGTATTTCATTCTGCGGTTGCCCCAACGGCCGGGTGCGCTCAAGGAGTTTTTGAACTTGCTTGGGCCGGACGACGATATTGCGCGGTTTGAGTATCTAAAAAAATCCGCACGAAATTTTGGATCTGTTTTGATTGGCATCGAAACAACCGACGCCGCAAACTTTTCTGCCTTCTTTGCAAAACTGGATGCTGCCGGTTTTACCTATACTGACATTACCAATGATGAAACCTTGGCGCAGTTTGTGATCTAGCCCGCCATATGCGCGGCGCGATCCGACAGAAAGATGTGTTTTGAGGTCTGGTACGCCTTCAGAATAGTAGCAACGTCGACCGTTTTTGCGCGCCCCTGTGATGCTTCGGTTTCACCGTTTTGGCACAAGTCCGACAATTCGCGAAACCCAAGGGTAAGAGCGCTTCCCTTGAGAAAGTGAAGATCGTCTTCCAGCGTTTCAGAATCGAAATCCGATTTCAGTTTTTCAATTGTGCCGTCCACCTCGTCCATAAACAGGATAACAATGTCTTCAAACTCTTCCGCGCCAACCTCGTCGCGAAGATCCCTTAGGCGGGTCCAGTCAATCATTTGGCACCTGTTCCAGTTTTGCACAACAGGATGAGACGCAAACCCTTAACTGAGAATGACTGCCGAACGACAAACCGGATCGAATTTTAAGCTTCAGCTATTGTTAAAGTGCGCGGTCTAGTCCGGCCAAAGATTCTTTTGAACGCAGGCTGTGGTGCCGTAACGATGCTCGCTGATTATTCAACACACACCAAAAGTGCAGATCCGCAAACCGGCGCTGTTCAGCGTGTGCTTGTGGTGGATGACAGCAGGCTACAACGAAAAATCGTATCCAGCGCTTTGAAAAAGTGGGGCTTTGACGTGGCCGAGGCGGAATCCGGCCATGACGCACTGAACCTGTGCAAAAGCTATGTGCCCGATCTGGTGATCAGCGACTGGATGATGCCCGGGATGGACGGGTTGGAATTTTGCCGGGCCTTTCGTGGATTGCCCACAGACAGGTACGGCTATTTTATTCTTCTGACCTCAAAAAGTGAAAAGAATGAAGTGGCGCGCGGGCTGGATGCCGGTGCCGATGATTTTTTGACCAAGCCCGTCAATTCACATGAATTAAGGGCCCGAATTGCGGCAGGTGATCGAATCCTGCGGATGGAGCGGGAACTAAAAGGAAAAAACCGGCTTATTTCTGAAACTCTAACCGAGTTGCAAACGCTGTATGATTCGCTTGATCGGGATCTGGTCGAAGCTAAGAAACTGCAACAATCCCTTATTAGGGACCGATTCAAATCTTTTGAAGGGGCAGATTTGTCGTTGTTGTTACGCTCATGCGGGCATGTAGGCGGTGATCTGGTTGGGTTTTATCCAGCAGGCCAAGACCAATTGGGGCTGTTTGCGATAGACGTTTCAGGCCACGGGATCAGTTCGGCTTTGATGACCGCACGCCTTGCCGGATATCTTTCTTCTGCGTTGCCCGACCAGAATATCGCGCTTGGTGTCGACCCAGAGGGTAAAACAATCGCGCGGCCCACGGCAGAAGTGATTCAAAACCTGAATAATCTGGTTCTCAACGAAATGGACACCGAGCATTATTTCACGTTGCTACTTGCCCATATCGATCTTTGCAGCGGCGTCGTGGAAATTGGGCAAGCGGGACAACCCCATCCGATAATTCAGCGGGCCAACGGAAAGATCGAGCAGGCGGGACCGGGCGGCTTTCCGGTCGGATTGCTGCCAGATGCCGAATTTTCGCAATATTCGCTGCACCTGAAGCAGGGCGATCGATTGCTGATCCTGTCCGACGGAGTAACAGAATGCCCTGACCCGGCCGGAAACCTGTTGGGCGAAGCGGGTTTGGAGAAAATGATACAAAATCTTGCAACAGCAAAAGGCCCGGCCTTGCTTGAAGCGTTGATCTGGACCTTGTCCGACTATGCGGGAGGCCGTGCATTTCCCGATGATGTTTCCGCAATTCTGTTCGAATTCGGCGCAGCAGTTAAGTGAAAAACCGCCTTACGAAATGGCGATCGCCGTCATTGCCCAGAACCTCTGCCGCGTCGGAGGGTGGAAGCCAAAGCGGATAATGGTCTTTCTCTGCAGGAGGCCCAACACGCCTTACGGGGCGGGCAGTATAGATCATACACAATTTTTCGGCCCATAGATCGTATTCCGGCATAAACACAAACCGGCGAAATGCGCCGACACGGCGCGGCGCTGCAATGGTCCAACCGGTTTCTTCGAACACCTCGCGGTGGAGCGCGGCTATGGGAGATTCGCCAGGGTCAATTCCCCCGCCCGGAAGCTGGATATCGGGGGCCGGTGACATCTGGCATGTCAGCAATATTGAATGTCCCAGAGGCAGAATTGCATAGGCACCTGCGCGACGTGTATACGTTTGCCCGAAAACGGGCGTATCCCCGAACCGTCTGATTGCCACAATACGTGCCCCTTTTTACCCGACTTGCCGCGCCTATATAGACGCGGTATGCCAACCTCTGGCGTTTAAGGAAACCCCATGACACTCGGATCAAAACTCGTGTGGGACGACACTGTTCTGCCATTTCAACTTGATAACTCTGACATACGTGGCCGCGTGGCCCGTCTGGATGGCGTTTTGGGCGGCATCCTGAAACAGCATGACTATCCTGAAAAGGTGGAAGCGCTGGTTGCGGAAATGGCCCTTCTGACTGCGTTGATCGGGCAAACGATCAAATTGCGCTGGAAGCTTCAGTTGCAGGTGCAATCCAAAGGACCGGTGCGGATGATTGCCACCGATTATTATGGCCCGACGGAAGAAGGCGCGCCGGCCCGTATCCGCGCCTATGCCAGCTATGATGCAGATCGCCTGACTGATGCAGCTCCTTTTGATCAGGTCGGCGAGGGGTATTTCGCGATCATGATTGATCAGGGCAACGATATGACTCCCTATCAAGGCATCACGCCGTTGGCAGGGAAGTCTTTGTCAGAATGTGCGCAAAGCTATTTCGCCCAGTCCGAACAAATTCCGACCCGGTTTTCGCTGAGTTTCGGAAAATCGACCGAGATGGGCGTAGCCGAACACTGGCGGGCAGGCGGGATCATGTTGCAGCACATGCCAAAAGCCTCGCCTTTTGTGGCGCGCGGCGAAGGCACGGGCGAGATTCTGACTGCCAACGACATTGTGGACGGAGAAGAAGGCGAGAACTGGAACCGGGTAAACCTGTTGCTGGATACTGTCGAAGATATCGAGTTGATCGGGCCCAGTTTGCCTCCGACCGATCTGTTGGTTCGCCTGTTTCACGAAGAAGCGCCGCGTGTTTTTGATACGCAAGCGGTTCGGTTCGGCTGTACCTGCTCGGAAGCCCGCGTGCGTCAAAGCCTGTCGATCTATTCGGCCAAAGATATCGAAAAGATGACAACAGATGATGGCCGCGTGACTGCAGATTGCCAGTTTTGCAGTGCGCATTATGATCTGGATCCCGCAACGCTGGGGTTTGAGGCCGATCAGACAGACGATGGATAGTCTTGTTCAGCATTTGTCAGATGCACTGGCCCGCACGGGGGCCAGTTCGTCTGATTTCGACCTGAACAAGGATTTCGAATTGCCAAAAGGGCGCGTGTTAAGGCCAGCGGGCGTTTTGGTCGCGGTGGTGCGCAGGGCGGATCAGTGGCAGGTTGTTCTGACCAAGCGGTCATCGGCGTTAAAACACCACCCGGGACAGATCGCGTTTGCGGGCGGCAAGCAGGATCCGACCGACGCGGATGTCGTGGCTGCAGCCTTGCGGGAAGCGCGTGAAGAAATCGGTCTGACACCCGAGTCCGTAAAGATCCTTGGCACTTTGCCAGATCATGAAACAGTGACCGGCTTTCAGGTGACGCCCGTATTGGGCCTTGTCAGAGACTGTTTTCAGCCTGTTGCAGAGCAGGGCGAGGTGGACGAGGTGTTTTTCGTTCCGCTGGATCATGTGATGTCACCAGACAACTACCTGATACAGTCACGCCAGTGGCAGGGGCGGCGGCGTCACTATTATGTTGTGCCTTACGGGCCTTATTACATCTGGGGCGCCACCGCGCGCATTTTGCGTGGATTGGCGGAGCGGATGAAAACATGACGGTTCTTAGGGCAGAGTGGATTGAATGCGAACAAACCCAAAACGTGTGCCGTGCGCTGACAGATGCAGGTGCGCAGGCATTATTTGTGGGTGGCTGTGTTCGTGATGCCCTTCTGGGGGTTGAGGTCAGCGACATAGATATTGCAACCGATGCTGTTCCCGAAGACACGGTGAAACGGGCCATGGCCGCTGGGTTAAAGGCAATCCCGACCGGTATTGAACATGGCACGATCACAGTCCTGTCGGGTGGGCGACCCTATGAAATCACCACGTTCCGCAAAGATATTGAAACGGACGGCCGGAAGGCCACGGTCAAGTTTTCGACTGACATAAAAGACGATGCGCGCCGCCGGGATTTCACGATGAACGCATTATACGCGACGCCAAATGGCGATGTGGTTGATCCGTTGGGCGGGATGGATGATCTTAAAGCGCGCCGCATACGATTTATTGAAGACCCTGCACGCCGCATTGAAGAAGACTATTTGCGCATCCTTCGGTTTTTCCGTTTTTCGGCCTGGTATGCTGATCCAAGACACGGCTTTGATCCAGAAGCGCTTGCCGCGATTGCGGGCCATCTTGACGGGTTGGACCGGCTATCCAAGGAACGTGTCGGTCGGGAAATGCTAAAACTGTTAAGCGCGCCAGACCCCGCGCCAGCCGTTGCCACGATGAACCAATTGGGGATTCTGGCCCATGTTCTGGGCGGCGCGCAGGATCGTGCTTTGGCGCCGCTGATCCACATTGAACGACTTGCAGCGCAACAACCGGATGCTTTGCGGCGATTGGCCGCGCTGGGCGGCGCAAAGCCTGCAGACGATCTTCGGTTAAGTAAATCTGATGCGCGCGAGTTAATCCTGTTGCGCAAAAGTGCCGAGTCAGAAGCCAGCGCCAAGGAACTTGGATACAGGCTGGGGACGCAGCGTGCTATTGATGCGATTTTGCTTAGAAACGCATTACTAGAGGCTGACTTTGATCCATCCACCCTGCAATCTGCCTGGGACGGCGCGCAACAGGTATTTCCTGTAAAGGCCGCTGATCTTATGCCGGAGTATACCGGAAAGGCGCTGGGAAAAAGGCTAGAGGATCTTGAGTCGGCCTGGATCCGCTCCGGGTTTGCCCTATCGCGTGATGCGTTGTTGGATAGCGGGTTTTGATGGGCGGCAAGGGGTGACAGCCCCAAAGAACTGCTGTACCTTCCGGCAAGTTCACCCATGGCGAAGTAGAGGAATACGGTATGTATTGCGGGATCTGGTCCGGCTTTAGCTGAATTTACCGACCCGTCTGGACGGTTGCGCTTTTCCAGCCGTCTTTCTACTACCCTGTTCTTTGTCGGATTGCCGCCATGTTCAAGTTTTTTGAAAACCTTGTCGACCCTTATGTAGAATACAAAGAAACGGATCACCCTCCGCAAACGCTTTGGCTGTTTCTGAAGGATTACGCGCAGCCTTTCAGGCGCGTTTTCGCATTCACCGCGTTTATGTCGGTCGTTGTCGCCGCTATCGAAGTGGGACTGATCTATTACATGGGCCGGGTTGTTGATTTGATGTCGGGTGATCCGGCGAAAGTGTGGGATTCATACGGCACCGAGCTGATCCTTGTTGCCCTGTTTATTGTTTTCCTGCGGCCCGTTCTTCAAGCGCTTGACGTGGTGCTGTTGAACAATACGATTCTGCCCAATTTCGGAACATTGATCCGGTGGCGCGCGCATAAACATGTTTTGCGTCAATCGGTTGGCTGGTTTGAAAACGATTTCGCCGGTCGCATCGCAAACCGGATCATGCAAACCCCGCCTGCGGCCGGCGAAGTGGTTTTTCAGGTATTCGACGCGATATCCTTTTCGCTGGCCTATCTTATCGGCGCGGCCGTTTTGTTGATGTTTGCTGATGTGCGGTTGCTGCTGCCATTGCTGGTGTGGTTCGTGCTTTATGCTGCATTGGTGCGCTGGACCGTGGCGCGTGTTGGGCCAGCATCCAAGGCCGCGTCGGATGCGCGCTCGGCGATCACGGGGCGGGTGGTGGACAGCTATTCCAACATCCATTCCGTCAAAATGTTCGCCCATCACAGCCGCGAACTGAACTTTGCGCAGGACGCTATCGAAGAAAGCCGCAGAACGTTTCAGGCGGAAATGCGGATTTTCACGAAAATGGACATCGCACTTGTCACGCTGAACGGCCTGTTGATCGTTGGCGTTGTGGGAATGGGCGTTTTGCTGTGGGTTCAGGAACAGGCAAGTGTGGGGGTGGTGGCTGCCGCAATAACGCTTACCCTGCGGCTGAACTCCATGACGGCGTGGATCATGTGGGCGCTTACATCATTCTTCCGAGAGCTTGGTGTCGTTGCCGAGGGCATGGAAACCATTGCCCAGCCCATTGCCCTGAAAGACACGATCGGAGCCAAGCCGCTGGTTTTGACAAATGGACGAATTGAACTGCAATCCCTTAGTCATCACTACGGTCGCGATGCGGGCGGGTTGGACCGGATAAACCTCACGATCGAACCCGGTGAAAAGGTGGGCCTGATCGGGCGGTCGGGTGCGGGAAAATCGACCCTCGTAAAGCTGTTATTGCGGTTTTATGACCCTGATAGTGGCCGCATTCTGATCGATGGCCAAGACATTACAAAGGTCACGCAAGACAGTTTGCGTTTGAACATCGGAATGGTGCAACAGGACAGTTCGCTGCTGCACCGTTCTGTACGTGACAACATTCTATACGGTCGCCCCGAAGCAACCGAAGAAGAGATGTTGTCTGCTGCCCGTCAAGCAGAAGCACATGAGTTCATTCTGGACCTGACAGATCCGGAAGGGCGCAGCGGATATGATGCGCATGTCGGTGAAAGAGGTGTCAAACTTTCCGGCGGGCAACGGCAACGGATCACATTGGCGCGGGTCATTCTGAAAGACGCTCCGATCCTGTTGCTGGATGAAGCAACAAGCGCACTGGACAGCGAGGTCGAGGCCGCGATTCAGGACACGTTGTATGGAATGATGGAGGGTAAGACCGTGATTGCCATCGCACACCGGTTGTCCACCATCGCCCATATGGACCGGATACTGGTTCTGGATCAGGGTCGCGTTGCCGAAGAAGGATCACATGACGCGCTTTTGGAAAAAGGCGGGCTATATTCTGCGTTCTGGGCGCGCCAATCGGGCGGGTTTCTGAACGTCGAGGCGGCCGAGTGAAAATTGAGACGATGATAGATGCGTTTGAACAGGCGGATGGCGCTCCCCCTCAAACATTGGGGGCGTTCTTTCGATGGTGCCTTTCAGGCGCCTGGCCTGCCTTGTGGCTGGCGGCGTTTTTGTCCGCCGCGGCTGGCGCGCTCGAGGCTGGAACGGCCCTGATCCTCGGACTTGTGATCGACAGCGCGGTTTCCAGCACGCCAGATACATTCTTTGACGGATCCAACACTTGGATGATCATAGGAGCGATCGCGTTTTTTGTTCTTGCGCGGCCACTCTTGTTCGGGCTGAGCGCCTCGGCCAACGCCATCATCGTTCAACCGAACGTGAATCCTCTGGTTTTGTCCCGATTGCATCGTTGGACTTTGGGTCAGAGCGTTGGGTTTTTCGATGATGATTTTGCGGGACGAATTGCCCAGAAACAGATGCAGGCAGCGCGCGCCGTAACCGAAGTTGCGGCGGAAATGATCAACGTGGTTGCCTTTGCCCTGGCATCGCTTTTGGGATCTGTTGTGCTTTTGTTTGCGATAGATTGGCGCGTTGCGGCGGCTTTCGTGATCTGGCTTGGCCTATATTTCGCGATGATCAACTGGTTTTTGCCGCGGGTTCGAACCTTGTCAGCCAGTCGTGCGGGCGCACGTGCGATGGTGTCCGGCCAAGTGGTTGATACGATTACAAACATCAAAACCGTGAAACTGTTCGCGCATGCCGAACACGAAGACCGTGCGGCGCTGGGCGCTATGAAGTTGTTTCGCGAACGGGCGTTGCGATTCGGGTATCTTTCTGCGGGTTTCCGCTTTTGTCTGATGACATTGGCGGGTGTTCTGCCTGTCTTGATGATTGGGGGGGTTCTTTTGTTGTGGCGGTCGGGTTTGGCAACAGAAGGTGAAATTGTTGCCGCGGGGGCCGTTTCGATCCGGATTGCCCAGATGACAGGTTGGGTCAGCTTCACACTTATGGCGATATATTCGAACGTGGGTGAAATCGAAGATGGAATGCGCACCCTGACACCGCGCAACCGCATCGATGATTCAGATGAAACGCCAGACCTGATCGTATCCAAGGGCGAGGTTGTTTTCGATCATGTCGGATTTGCCTATGGCCGCAGGACGGGCGGGATCAAGGATGTTTCGCTGGCGGTGCGGCCCGGTGAAAAGCTGGGGATCGTGGGGGCGTCCGGCGCCGGAAAATCAACGCTGGTTTCCGTTCTGATGCGGCTCTATGACGTGGAAAATGGCCGTATCCTGATCGATGGGCAGGACATTTCAGAGGTGACGCAGGAAAGCCTGCGGCGTCAGATAGGAATGGTCACGCAGGAAACGGCGATGTTTAACCGATCAGCACGAGACAACATATTATACGGACGTCCCGATGCGTCGGAGGATGCGTTGATCGCCGCAGCCAAGCAAGCCGAAGCGCACGAATTCATTCTGGACCTGCGCGACCATAAGGGGCGCACCGGATATGATGCCCATTTGGGCGAGCGTGGTGTGAAACTTTCCGGTGGGCAACGTCAGCGGATCGCCTTGGCGCGCGCAATTTTAAAGGACGCGCCGATTCTGGTTCTGGACGAGGCGACCAGCGCGCTTGACAGCGAGGTCGAGGCATCGATCCAAACGGCGCTAAGCCGCGTGATGCAGGGCAAGACGGTTCTGGCCATTGCCCACCGTTTGTCGACCCTTTCGGAAATGGACCGGATTATTGTTCTGGACAACGGCGAGATCGTCGAATCCGGACCGCATAAAGCACTGTTGGCGCGCGACGGGCTTTATGCCCAGTTCTGGGGCAGGCAATCGGGCGGCTTCATCGAAACGCGGGCGGCGGAATAGGTGCTTTTGCAGTTGGTGTTCCAAGGGTATCAGACCTGAATGAAGCAATTTGCCATCAAACGTTTGGGCCATCAGGGTGATGGTGTTGCCGACGGCCCGTTTTACGTGCCGCTTACGCTGCCCGGCGAAGTGGTGACAGGGGTAGCCGACGGGGCAAGAGTGATGGATGTACGCGTTCTGACGCCGTCGCCTGACCGCGTATCGCCCCCGTGCCGCCATTTCAAATCCTGCGGCGGGTGCCAGTTGCAGCATGCATCCGATGCATTTGTTGCCGAATGGAAGACTGATCTTGTCAAAGATTTGCTACTTTCGCACGGTTTAGAGACTGATATTCGCCCTATTCATACATCCCCTGCCCAAAGTCGAAGACGCGCCACACTGGCGGTGCGTCGTACCAAAAAAGGGGCGCTGACAGGGTTTCACGCACGGGGATCAGACATCATCGTCGAAGTGACCGACTGCAAGCTTTTGCATCCCGATCTGATCGCGATCCTGCCGGATTTGGGTGGTTTGGCCGGTGTCGGCGCGAGCCGTAAGGGGAACCTTTCGGTCACTCTGACACAATCGCTTGGCTGGTCTGGATGTGGCCGTTGCTGGCGGTAAAGAACTGGACGGGGCCTTGCGCGTTGCGCTTGCGGCCTGGACTGACGGACAGGGGGTTGCGCGGTTAAGCTGGGATGACGAGGTGGTGGCGATGCAGACCCCGCCTGTGCAAACATTTGGGCGCGCACAGGTTGTTCCGCCACCGGGCGCGTTTTTGCAAGCCACTGCCGATGGCGAAGCTGCTTTGCTTGCAGCCGTACGTGAAGCCGTAGGCGATGCGGGGAAAATCACAGACCTTTTTGCCGGATGTGGAACCTTTTCCCTTCCGCTTGCCGAACAGGCAGAGGTTCATTGCGTAGAGGGCGAAGCGGCCATGCTTGCCGCGCTTGACCAGGGTTGGCGCCGCGCGACAGGATTGAAAAAGGTTACACATGAAGTGCGTGATCTGTTCCGTCGACCGCTTTATCCCGATGAATTCAGGCATGTCGAAGCCGTTGTTCTTGATCCTCCGCGCGCCGGAGCCGAAGCGCAGGTAGAGCAATTGGCAAAAAGTGACGTTCACAAAATTGCCTATGTGTCCTGCAACCCCGGCACCTTCGCCCGCGATGCCGCTGTTCTGGCAAAGTCAGGATTTCAGCTTGATTGGGTGCAGGTTGTTGATCAGTTTCGCTGGTCGTCCCATACGGAACTTGCCGCGGCGTTCACGCGATCCCATATGGTTTGAAATCTTTAAAAGGGAACATGATGGATTTTCGCAGCAGGCTCGCGGATTGGTTGGCAAGCCCGATGGTCACAAACGGCGTGATTGCCGTGATTATTTTCAACGCGATCCTGCTCGGGATGGAAACTTCGGCACCCATCATGGCGCGTTTTGGCCCATTGATTCTGGCGCTTGATCAGGCATGCCTTGCCATTTTTGTGATTGAAATCGCCTTGAAGCTTGTGGCGCATGGTGGCCGGTTTTTCAAAAGCGGCTGGAACCTGTTTGATTTTGTGATTGTCGGTGCGGCACTTGTGCCGGGCGCGCACTCTATGTCGGTTTTGCGGGCCCTGCGGATCTTGCGGGTATTGCGGGTAATTTCTGTTGCGCCGCGTTTGCGACGCGTGGTCGAAGGATTCGTTCTGGCCCTGCCCGGTATGGGCAGCGTGTTCCTGCTTATGGCTATTATTTTCTACATCGGAGCGGTTATTTCCACCAAATTGTTTGCCGCATCCTTTCCCCAATGGTTCGGGTCTTTGGGGCAGTCGGGATACACCCTGTTTCAGATTATGACCCTTGAAAGCTGGTCCATGGGTATCGTGCGCCCCGTGATGGAAGTTTACCCCTTTGCGTGGGTGTTCTTTGTGCCCTTTATCATGGTCACAACATTCGCCGTCGTGAACCTTTTGGTGGGTCTGATTGTGAATTCGATGCAGGATGCGCACGCGCAGGAAGACGGCGTGCGCACAGACGCCTATCGTGACGAGGTTTTGGCAAAACTCGCCGAGATCGAGAAGCGGTTGGAGCGGAAATAACGGCTCTGTTACATCTGTTCGATTGTGCTTTGCGCAAACAAAATCTCGGGGTAGGAACGGGATGAGGCAAACAAAAAGAGCATGAAATGCGCAATCTTCAGTTCCTGATGGTCATTCTGGCGGCTTTGGGCCTGTCCGGATGTGCCAGCAAATTCAAGACATATAACGGTCCGGAAGTGACCTCGGTTGTTGTGAACAAAGAAGCGCGGAAAATGTACCTGCTTCATCATGAAGAGGTGTTGAAAGACTATCAAATATCGCTTGGTTTTGCGCCAACGGGCCACAAATCGATCGAGGGCGACGGCAGAACACCCGAAGGCACATATGTTATCGACCGGCGCAACCCGAACAGCAAATTTCACCTGTCGATTGGAATTTCCTACCCCAATCCGGACGACATTGCCGCCGCCAAAGCTTTGGGTAAATCACCCGGGGGTGACATTTTTATTCACGGGCGTCCTAAAAAATGGCGCAACGGCGTGGATGACTGGACATGGGGTTGCATTGCGGTGACGGATCGCGAGATCGAAGATATTTACGCAATGGTCCAAAACGGAACACCCATTACAATTCGACCTTAAGGTCGGATCAACTGCCCATCACCATCGTCCACCACAGCTTACCGTTCGGCTCCTGAAACCACGAAAATCCCATATTTCGGGCTTCCGGGTTCAGGATAACAGCGCGGGTGTCGGGTTGTTCCATCCATGCGGCCAGCGTCTGAACTTCGGTTTCATAGGTTTCCGAAATATTTTCACCGGTCATACGGCCGGGATATCCAACCCTTTGAACACGATCTATGGGCGAAGACCCGTCTGACCCAAAGTGCCACGGCCGGTTCTGGACAGACATGTCGCGGGAATGGGTGGCCGCTGCGGCGTTCAGTTTGGCGTCAAGCTGCACAGGTGGTGCGCCTGCCGCTTGCCGCAGGGCATTTACAGAATCAAGCACCCGAAACTGGATTTTTGACGTTTCCAGATTGCCAATTCGGTACACTTTCGGCAAAGGCTGACCGTCCGCGCCCAGTTGTGGCTCGGATGGGGCGCATGCAGCCAAAGCGACGAGGCCGGCAATAAGCAGTGCAATTATCCGCATGAGACTTCCTATTTACTATGTTTACACTCGAATACCGTGAGATGGCGCATCTTTCAAACCTACTTCGTCCGTCATATATCAAATAACTTTGGTTTGATTTGCGACTGCGTCTTTCTAGCCATATTATGTCGCGAACTGCTCTGAGTCCGAAACTGGAGAATAACAATGACGAAAACGCCGTTTGATACGCCAACGCGTCGGGCCTTTCTGGCCGGAACTGCTGCCCTTGCTGCAACACCTGCGATTGCACAATCGACCAACTCTGACGGCACGTACGAGGTTGAACGCGATCTGTCCGAGGTTGTGCGCCGGAATATATCAAGCTTCAGAACGCTGGATTGGCAGCCCTATTTCAGCAACACCAGAAACGGAGCCATTCTGGTCGATATTTCATCGCGCGCGCTGCATTACTGGTCGGAAGATCAGTCGATCTATAAATTGTACCCATCCAGTGTTCCGCTGAGCGAGGAGCTGACCCGGCGCGGCCGGACGTCTGTCGTTCAAAAGGTTGAAGGGCCAAGCTGGCGGCCGACACCATCGATGCTGCGGCGGAATCCGGAGTGGCCTGAATATATCGGGCCAGGACCGGACAACCCATTGGGAACACACGCGCTTTACCTAAGCTGGACATATTATCGTATTCACGGAACGCATGATACGCGCAAAATTGGAAGACAATCGTCCAATGGCTGCATCGGTTTGTACAACGAAAATATCGCCGAGCTGTTTGCGATGGCAAAAGTCGGAACTCAAGTGTTGCTAATTTGACGACATTTCGGGTTTTAAGAGCGCTGTAACAGTAAGTTAAGTTTGCAATCTGCCATGTTTGCTGGTTAGACAAGGGTACGAGGTAAGTCTTGGGTGCGTGCCGGTGTTTTTCCGCCACGCGAATTCTGGAGGTTAATATGAAGAAACTTGTACTCGCTGCTGCTCTGACAGCTGCTGCTTCGACTGCATTTGCCGGCACAATCGCCGAGCCAGTAATCGAAGCTCCTGTGGTCGTTGAAGAAACAACCGGTTCGTCCGGTGGCATCTGGTTGCCACTGTTGCTGCTGGTTATCGTTGGTGCCGCTGTTGCAGCCGACTGATACGTACTGACAGTTTTTCAAGGGAAAAGGCGATGGGGTTCCATCGCCTTTTTCTTTTGTGCCGCATCTTTTCGGTTCAAAACGTGATTCTGGCCTAGTCCAGCCAACCGCGCGTGTTTTCAAGAATAATCTGTTCCAGCGCTACAATATGGGCGTCATCGTCATTCAGGCACGGAATGTACGTAAAGTCTTTGCCGCCGGCCTCTTCAAAGCTTTCCTTGATCTCTTCGTTTATCTCTTCCAGCGTTTCGATGCAGTCGGCGGAAAAGGCTGGGGCGCAGACGGCGATGTTTGTTTTTCCAGCTTCAGCCAATCGGGCCACTTCTTCGACGGTATAGGGTTGCAGCCACTCTTCCGGTCCGAAACGGGATTGAAAGGTTGTTGTGATCTCGCTGTCTTTCCAGCCGAGCCGCTCTTTCAGCAATCGAGTCGTTTTCTGGCACTGGCAGTGATAGGGATCACCTTCGGTCAAGTACCGCTTTGGAACCCCGTGATAGGAGCAGACAAGGATGTCCGGTCTTTTGTCTGCCGCGTCGTATGCCCGCTCAATCGACTGGGCCAGCGCCTCGATATACATCGGATGCTGGAAATAGGGATCGACGGTGCGTGTGACCGGCTGCCATTTTTCTTCCATCAAGGCACGAAAAAACGCATCATTTGCGGTGGCGGAAGTGGCACCGGCGTAATGCGGATAAAGCGGGAAAAACAATATCTTGCGGCAACCGGCTTCGACCATTGCGCGCACTTTTGATTTGGTCGACGGGTTGCCGTAGCGCATGCAGAAATCGACCATGACACTGTCACCGAATCGTGCCTCCATAGCGGAAGAAATTTTGGCGGTCTGTTGTTTGGTTATGGTCATCAAAGGGCTTTCGCCCGCTTCGTGATTCCAGATGGATTTGTAGGCGGCGCCGCTTGAAAACGGCCGCTTTGTCAGAATCACAAGCTGCAGCAGGGGCTGCCAGAGCCATGGGCTATAATCAATAACACGCTGGTCAGACAGAAATTCACCCAAATACCGCCGCATAGACCAGTAATCGTAATTGTCCGGCGTTCCCAGATTGGCAATCAGGATACCAACCTTTTCCTGCGGCAGTTTCGGGTGATCTGACGGCGCATGTGCCGGGCAGACTGCTTTAGGAGTGGCATCCAACATTTGATATTCCTGTTCTGGCGTAATCTGCCTGAGATAATTGGTTTTCGGGGATGGTCAATCCGGTAGTTTTATTTCCGGAACCGCAAGGGCGTCAGCCAGGCGCTGGCGGGCAGAACCCGGGCGCAAGGGTTGCTGCTGTGAATCATCGGGGGCCCAACCTGTCAGCGTGACAAATTCAAAGGTCGCGGAAATCCGGCCCTGTGCATTTCCGTAATGCTTCACATACAGTGCGCTGGCGTGTTCAAACAGCGATGAACGGGTCGGTACACGGCTGCGCCCCGTCAGCGCATTGCCTTCTCCCATGCCGCGCAGTTCAAGCATCAACCGGGTCATAGACGGGTATTCGCCCCTGATCAGGGTCGCTATCGGCGACGGGCAGTGCAAAACCTGCTCTTTGCAGCAATGCGCCCAGATCGCGGATTTCACCCATCGGCGCGATACGGGGTGATAACCCCCCTGTCAGCGCAACTTCTGCTTCTGACAGGCACACACGCAATTCGTTCAGGGTTTGCCCGCCAAACAATGTTGCGATCATCAATCCGTCCGGTTTCAGCGCGCGCCGACACTGGATCAACTGCCCGACCGGATCATTGGACCACTGTAAACACATCGCCGTGAACAACCAGATCATGTGCGCCAACCTCCAGCGCCAGTGCTTCCGTGTCTGGCACGTAATGTGCGCGCGGGCCATATTTCCTTCCATATTTCCGGAAACGGCGTGACAACCGCCATCGACGTAAAGCGTTTGTTAACCAAGCTCAGACGATCCTGAACATCCTCGGCGGCGGCGCTGTGCAGGTACAGCAAATCAGGACGTGCGCGCGCCCGGTTGCGCGCCAGCGCGTTGATATCGATCAGAGGGGAATGTGTGGTCATGGGCGGATACTAGGGTGGCAGATGGCAAGTTTCAAACGGCACTCAAGCTTTTGTACCCGCCCCGCTGCATAAGTTGCGGGGCGATGGTAGAAAGTGATTTTGGGCTCTGCGGGGCGTGTTGGCGCGATACGTCGTTTATCGGCGGAACAATCTGTGACAGTTGCGGCGTGCCGCTTTCGGGCGAACAGGAAGAAGACGCTTTGCATTGCGATGATTGCCTTGTGATTGCCCGGCCTTGGCGCAAAGGGCGCGCAGCGCTGGCGTATAATGATACGGGTCGCAAATTGGTACTGGCCCTGAAACACGGAGACCGCGCCGATATCGCACGCCCAGCTGCGGTGTGGCTGGTTGCGGCGGGCGGGACATTCTTGACGCTGATACGCTATTGGTGCCGGTGCCACTGCATTGGCGGCGGTTGCTGAAACGACGTTACAATCAATCCGCATTGCTGACGCATGCCTTGGCACGGAAAACAGGTATAGAAACCTGCCCGGATCTTTTGATGCGTCCGGTGGCGACCAGATCTTTGGAAGGTTTGGGCCGAGAGCAGCGATTCCAGATGTTGCAAGATGCGATTCGCGTCCATCCAAAGCGTGAAACCTTGATCAAGAACCGCAAGATTGTGCTGGTGGATGACGTGATGACATCGGGCGCGACCTTTGCTGCCGCGACGCAGGCGTGCCAGCGTGCAGGGGCAAGTGACGTTTGTGTGTTGGCACTGGCACGCGTTGCAAAGGATGCCTAAATGCCGGACAACGGGTTAGTTGAAAGGACCAAATCATGCAACCAGTCGAAATTTACACATCGCCGACCTGTGGCTTTTGTCATGCCGCCAAACGCCTGCTGTCCCAGAAGGGCGTAAACTTTAGCGAAGTGAACATCAGCGCCCATCCTGAACGGCGCGCGGAAATGGTGCAGCGCGCCCAGGGAAGCCGCACCGTCCCGCAGATATTTGTCGGCGATGTTCATGTTGGCGGCTGCGATGATCTTTACGCGCTGGAGCGGGCGGGCAAGTTGGATGCTTTGTTGGATGTGTCATGAAAGCGGCCCTGATCCAGTTGAATTCAAGCGATAATCCGGCAGACAACCTGATTGAAACGCAAGCCTATGTGGCAGACGCCGCAGCGCGGGGCGCGCAATTTGTTCTGACTCCAGAAGTTACCAACTGTGTGTCCGCAAGCCGCGCGCGCCAGCAAGAGGTTCTGTGTGCGCAGCAGGACGATCCGACATTGGCAGCCCTGCAATCACAGGCCAAAGATCTGGGGATATGGGTACTGATCGGATCACTTGGGCTGAAAACAGACGATCCGGACGGGCGCTTTGCGAACCGGTCGTTCTTGGTGGGTCCGGATGGGCACATTCAGGCACAATATGACAAAATCCATATGTTCGATGTGCAGGTGACGCCCGAAGAAACCTATCGCGAATCAGATGGGTATCGTCCGGGTGAAACGGCCGTTGTGGCGCGTACGCCGTTTGCGAATATCGGCATGACGGTCTGCTACGATATCCGGTTTCCGCATCTTTACCAGGAACTGGCACTGGCGGGCGCCAACATTCTGACGGTGCCTGCCGCATTTTCGCATGTGACCGGCAAGGCGCATTGGGAATCGCTTTTGCGGTCCCGTGCAATCGAAAACGGGTGTTTTGTAATGGCACCGGCCCAAACAGGCACACACAAGGCAACCGTTGGAATGTCGCGAACGACACACGGACATTCCATGGTGGTTGCCCCTTGGGGCGAGGTTTTGCTGGATGCCGGAACAGAACCGGGAGTGCATCTGGTTGATTTTGACATGTCGGAGGTGGCAAAAGCACGTAAGCGCGTTATGTCGCTTACCCATATCCGACCTTTTAGCGGACCCGAATGACCGAAGAAAACAATGCCCTTGCGGTGAGCCTGTTCAGCGAAATCCTGACTGTTGACCAGTTGTTGCGAAACCGGCTGAGCCGCGTGTTGCCCAAGGGCATGGAAATTTCTCATTTTTCGGTTCTGAATGCATCTGGCTTGGATCAGTGACGAACGCAGCCCCGCACAACTCGCCGACCAATTCCATGTGACCCGCGGCGCGATGACAAATACGCTGAACAAACTGGAATGGGCGGGGTATATACACATCCGCCCCGATTGGGATGATGCGCGTCGCAAAATGGTTGCGATCAGCCCGGCAGGACGGCGGGCGCGCGATCAGGCATTGTCTGCGATCACGCCGCTTATTCAGGAAATGGTTGGGTCCCTTGGCAGCGGCAAGGTGAAGGCAACGGTCCCCATTCTGCGCGAAATGCGATCAAAACTTGAAGGTTAGAGCCTGCTTAGCTGGGTTTTACGCTGGCCGTGACGTAGTTCACGCTCAGGTCGCGATCTGACAAAGACCAGCTCCAACTGACCGGATTGAACACGAACCCTTTGCGATCAACAGGTGTGACACCGGATTTTTCCAGCAAGGCGTAAAGTTCATCCGGTGTGATGAATTTTGACCATTCATGTGTTCCCTTTGGCAGCCAGCGCATAACGTGCTCTGCACCGATAATGGCCATCATGAATGATTTCGGATTGCGGTTCAGGGTGGAACAGATATGCAATCCGCCGGGTTTCAAAAGGGTTTGGCACGCCGTTAGATACGCCAAAGGCCCCTCTACATGTTCGACAACTTCCATATTCAGAACGATGTCGAATTGTTCGCCTGCTGCGGCCATCGCTTCTGCAGTTGTGTGGCGATAGTCGATGTCCAGACCGGATTGTTCGGCGTGAATACGGGCCACGGGAATGTTGCGTTCGGCCGCATCCGCGCCCACCACCGTGGCCCCCAAGCGCGCCATGGGTTCCGATAGCAAGCCGCCGCCACAACCGATATCCAGAATACGCAAACCTTTGAACGGCTTTACCGTTTTCAGGTCGCGATCAAACTCTCCCGCAATCTGCGACGTAATGTAGTCCAGTCGGCAGGGGTTGAGCATGTGCAGAGGCTTGAATTTCCCTTTCGGATCCCACCACTCAGCCGCCATTGCTTCGAATTTGGCGATCTCGGCGGGATCAACTGTGCTCTGAGGCGCTTGCATTCTGGTCTCCATATGCTCTTGTGGGTCACGAGAAGTATATAGGTCACTAATGGACAAATTCTTGGATCAAAAGCGCGCAGTGCAATATCTGTATCCGCCGATCGACCCGTTCGATCAGCGGATGATGGATGTGGGCGACGGCCATTTGATCTATGTGGAGCAGTGCGGCAACCCGAACGGTATTCCGGTTGTTGTTCTGCATGGCGGCCCGGGCGGCGGGTGCAGCCCCGCAATGCGGCGGTACTTCGATCCAAAGGTCTATCGTGTTGTTCTGTTCGATCAGCGCGGGTGCGGGCGGTCGCGCCCGCACGCGTCAGTCAAAGACAATACCACATGGCATCTGGTCGCCGATATCGAACGGATCCGAGACGATTTGGGCATCACGTCATGGATCGTATTCGGGGGCAGTTGGGGGGCGACCCTTGCTCTGATTTACGCGCAAACCCACCCGGTACGTGCAGCCCAGCTTGTCCTGCGCGGCGTTTTTTTGATGACGCAGCGCGAACTCGACTGGTTCTATGGCGGTGGTGCGGGTGCATTCTGGCCGGAAACGTGGTCGCGTTTCGCATCACTGATTCCCGAGGACGAGCGGGACGATATGATTGCGGCCTATAACAAGCGCCTGTTTTCAGGGGATTTGGGCACTGAAACGCAATTCGGGCGCGCGTGGTCTGCTTGGGAAAACGCGTTGGCCTCGATCCATTCGTCCGGGTCGGCTGGCGAAAGCCCCGGAGACTATGCCCGTGCGTTCGCCCGACTGGAGAATCACTATTTCATCAACGCGGGGTTTCTGGAGTTTGACGGCCAAATTCTCGCTCATATGGACAGAATCGCCCACATTCCGGGCTATATCGTACAGGGCAGATACGATATGATCTGCCCGCCGCATTCGGCATGGGCCCTTGCGGAATGCTGGCCCGCCGCCGATCTGAAAATGGTGCGCAATGCCGGGCACGCGCTGTCAGAACCCGGGATCAGCGCGGAACTGGTACGCGTTATGGACGGGATTGCCGAAGAATGAAAACCGTTGATCGCCGCGCGCTTTTTACATCCGGTGCTGCTGCTGCGTTGCTGGCCGCGACCGGGGTGTCGGCGGCCGGAACCGGGCCGCAACCGGGCGGACGTTTGCGCGCCGCGCTTTCGGGGGCCAGCCGTGCCGATACGTGGGGCGCACCACATTCAGGTTTGTTCATGCAGGCCGCGGCACAGGGGGCCGTGTTTGATACTTTGACCGAAATCGCGGCCGAAGGCACATTGCGTGGGGAACTGGCAACCCGCTGGACAGGTAGTGCGGATGCGCGCGAATGGATTTTCGATTTGCGTGAAGACGCCGTATTTCACAATGGTATTCCGTTCGGAGCCGTTGATGTCGTCGCCTCGTTGCACCGCCATTGCGGGAATGGTTTGTTACAGGACGTGACTGAAATTCAGGCAACAGGCCATGCGAGCGTCCGGGTTGTCCTTGCATACAGCAACGCGGATTTTCCTTTTCTGTTGTCTGATCCAAGACTGGTGATTTATCCCGCGCACGAAACCGAAGCGGCGATAAAGGCCGGTGTTGGAACCGGACTTTACAAGGTCAAACAGTTCCTGCCGGGGCGTCAGTTTCTGGGTGTGCGTGTCGAGACGCATTACAAAGACGGTAAATCCGGCTGGTTCGAGACTGTCGAATTCACGTCGGTTCCGGATGCAAGAGTGCGCGCGCAGGCGCTTGAAGGCGGGTATGTTGATGTTGCCGACCAGATCGATCCGTCCGGACTGACCGGAATAGGGGGCGCAGTGAAGATCGTTCAGAAATTTGCCGTTCGGGTTGAGGCATCGCTAGGCATGTCCGACGTATCGGGCACACGATGGCCGTTGGATAATTACCGGATGGCCGAGCGTTGGTGGCTGACCTAAACACGCCGACGGTTTTCTTGCCCCTTGCAGAACCGGCCTGACATCCGTATATGCCTGTTAACAGCGGCGCGCTGGGGTCCAAACCCAACGCCCACCGAAACGATGTAACGGGCCGCGCGCCCGTTTTTTTGTGCTTGGAATAATGACAAACGATTTGATTGCCAAAGCTGCCATGGACCGCCGGATGGCCGAGATCATTACCCCTGTGATCGAAGACATGGGGTATGAACTGGTGCGCGTTCGGCTGATGTCGGGCAAGGAAAGTTTATTGCAGATCATGGCAGACCGGCCGCAAGGCGGGATCGAAGTTGATGATTGCGCCAAGATCAGTCAGGCGGTTAGTGCGGTTCTGGATGTCGAGGATCCGATCCTGGATGCCTATACTTTGGAAGTGTCGAGCCCGGGCATCGACCGTCCGCTGACCCGTCTCAAGGATTTCGAGATGTTCGAAGGCTACGAGGCCAAGATTGAAACCGCCGATCTGATCGACGGACGCCGCCGGTTCAAAGGGACACTGGCAGGTGTCGAGGGCGAAGAGGTTTTGATTAACATTGAAGAAGGCACAATCGGTCTGCAATTTGACTGGCTGGTGGATGCCAAGCTGGTGCTGACCGACGACCTGATCAAGGAAATGCTGCGCCAGCGCAAAGCGTCGGGTGCTTTGAACGAAGACGATTTTGATGAAGTGGTCAATGAAACGTCCGATACGGACGACGCGACCGAACAATCTGTGGAGAACAACTGATGGCCATTACATCCGCAAACCAGCTTGAGCTGTTGCAAACCGCCGAGGCTGTGGCCCGCGAAAAGATGATCGACCCGGGCTTGGTCGTTGAAGCGATGGAAGAATCCCTGGCCCGCGCGGCCAAGTCGCGCTACGGCGCGGAAATGGACATTCGTGTTCATATTGATCGCAAGACCGGCAAGGCCACGTTTACCCGCGTGCGCACAGTGGTCGAAGATGAAGATCTGGAAAACTATCAGGCCGAATTCACTGTAGAGCAGGCCAAGCAATATATGGAAAATCCCGAGGTTGGGCAGCAACTGATCGAGGAAGTGCCCCCTGTCGAAATGGGACGGATCGCGGCGCAATCTGCAAAGCAGGTTATCCTTCAGAAAGTACGCGAAGCCGAACGTGATCGCCAATACGAGGAATTCAAGGACCGCGCCGGCACCATCATCAACGGTCTGGTCAAGCGCGAAGAATATGGCAACGTCATCGTCGATGTGGGCGCGGGCGAAGCGATTTTGCGCCGCAATGAAAAAATCGGGCGCGAATCGTACCGCCCGAATGACCGTATCCGCGTCTACATCAAAGATGTGCGCCGCGAGCAGCGCGGACCGCAGATTTTCCTGAGCCGCACAGCCCCCGAATTCATGGCGGAACTGTTCAAGATGGAAGTGCCCGAGATTTACGACGGTATCATCGAGATCAAAGCCGTGGCCCGTGATCCGGGATCGCGCGCCAAGATCGCCGTGATTTCCTATGACAATTCGATCGATCCTGTCGGCGCCTGTGTCGGTATGCGCGGCAGCCGCGTTCAGGCCGTTGTAAACGAATTGCAGGGCGAAAAGATCGACATCATTCCATGGAATGAAGACCAACCGACATTCCTTGTGAATGCGTTGCAACCCGCCGAAGTGTCCAAGGTTGTTCTGGACGAAGAAGCCGGAAAAATCGAAGTGGTCGTACCCGAAGAGCAGCTGAGCCTTGCCATTGGCCGCCGTGGTCAGAATGTGCGTCTTGCCAGCCAGTTGACGGGTCTGGATATCGACATCATGACCGAAGAGCAGGAAAGCGCGCGTCGTCAGGCCGAGTTTGAACTGCGCACCAAACTGTTCATGGACAATCTGGATCTGGACGAGTTCTTTGCCCAGTTGCTGGTTTCGGAAGGGTTCACCAACCTTGAAGAAGTGGCTTATGTCGAAGTTGACGAATTGCTGGTTATCGACGGTGTTGATGAAGACACGGCAAACGAATTGCAGGCCCGTGCCCGCGATGTTCTTGAAGCACAGAACAAGGCAGCGCTTGAAAATGCCCGCAGTCTGGGTGTTGAAGACAGCCTGGTTGAATTTGAGGGTCTGACACCCCAGATGATTGAAGCGCTGGCGAAAGATGGTGTCAAAACACTGGAAGACTTCGCAACCTGTGCGGATTGGGAACTGGCCGGAGGCTGGACAACCGTTGACGGCGAGCGCGTGAAAGATGATGGCTTGCTGGAATCGTTCGATATGTCCTTGGAAGAGGCGCAGCATCTGGTCATGACCGCCCGCGTCATGCTTGGGTGGGTTGATCCTGCAGAACTTGAAAAGGCGGCCGAAGAAGACGGCGAAACCGATCCGGACGCAAACGTGTTTGCCGAGGAGAGCGAGGCCTGATCTCAGGCCTCGTGGCAATCACATGGGACGCGGTGGCGCCTCGAAAGACCGGTCTGACGGTCCAGAACGCAAGTGCATTGCCACGGGCGAGGTGCAGCCGAAATACGGCTTGATCCGCTTTGTGGTGGGGCCTGACGGGCAGGTTGTGCCGGACATTGCCGGCAAGCTTCCCGGTCGCGGGATGTGGGTTGCAGCAGATCGGTTGGCTTTGGAAAAAGCTGTTGATAAAAAGCTGTTCGCCAAGGCAGCAAGACAGGCGGTGCAGGTACCGGAAGGGTTTGTTGACCTTGTCGAAGCGCTTTTGGTGCGACGGGTTGTCGATTTGTTAAGCTTGTCACGCAAATCAGGTCATGCGGTGGCCGGATATGAAAAGGTCAAGGACTGGCTGATCAAGGAAGAAGCGCAGGTTCTGATTCAGGCTGTAGACGGATCAGGGCGCGGAAAATCGAAACTGAGCACGCCGCACTTTGGAACATATATTGGCTGGCTGACAGCCGGTGAATTGGGTTTGGCATTCGGACGTCAAACTGTGATACATGCAGCGCTCGCCTCTGGTGGACTCACGTCGCGTGTAGTAGAGGAAGCGCAAAGGCTTAAGGGCCTGCGAAGAAATGACGGCGGCGATGCCCGCCTGAAAGGATAAGACAGCTTTATGAGCGATAGTGATGGCAAAAAGACGTTGGGGCTGCGCCCCGGTGGATCCCGACCCGGCAATGTAAAGCAAAGCTTTAGCCATGGACGGACCAAGAACGTCGTTGTGGAAACGAAACGTAAGCGGGTTGTCGTGCCTAAACCGGGTGCGGCCAAACCTGCCACGCCAGCTACCGGCCCAGTTACGGGTGACCCGTCGCGTCGTCCCGCCGGCATCACGGATGCGGAAATGGAACGGCGTTTGAAGGCGGTTCAGGCCGCCAAAGCACGCGAAACAGAAGACGCGCTTCAGCGCGAGGCCGAAGAAAAGGCGCGCGAAGAAGAGCGTGACCGTCGCCGGGCCGAAGCGGAAGCCAAGGAAAAAGAAGAGCGCGAGCGCGAAGAACGAGCTGCGGCCAAAGCCAAGCAGGAACAGCTTGACGCAGAAGCTGCGGCCAAGCGTGCCGCCGCTGCGGCAGCTGCTGAGGTTGCACCGAGTGCGGAAGCGCCGGCCGCCCGCGGGCCGGGCAAGAGTGCAGGAGGCGCACCCGCGCCGTCTCGCAAGACGGACCGCGAGCAGGATCAACGCCCAACGCGCAACAAGCAGGGGTTCGATGATGGACGCCGGTCGGGCAAACTGACGTTGAATCAGGCCCTCGCCGGTGGCGAAGGCGGGCGTCAACGGTCTATGGCGGCGATGAAGCGCAAACAGGAACGCGCTCGCCAAAAGGCAATGGGCGGCAGTGTCGAGCGTGAAAAGATCGTGCGCGAAGTGCAATTGCCCGAAGCGATTGTTGTATCCGAACTGGCGAACCGTATGGCGGAACGCGTCGGTGCAGTGATCAAATCGCTGATGAACAACGGGATGATGGTGACACAAAACGAAACCATCGATGCAGATACAGCAGAACTGATCATCGAAGAATTCGGACACAAGGTGGTCCGTGTGTCTGATGCCGACGTGGAAGACGTGATCGCCCAGGTTCAGGACAAAGAAGAAGACCTGTTGCCGCGGCCGCCGGTTATTACTGTCATGGGGCACGTTGACCACGGCAAGACATCTTTGCTGGACGCCATCCGAAAGGCCAAAGTCGTTTCCGGCGAAGCGGGCGGGATCACGCAGCATATTGGTGCTTATCGCGTAAAAACGGCTGACGGGTCCGAAATGACATTTCTGGATACACCCGGCCACGCTGCGTTTACATCCATGCGGTCGCGCGGCGCGCAGGTAACGGATATTGTTGTTCTGGTCGTTGCGGCAGACGATGCCGTGATGCCCCAGACCGTCGAAGCGATTGCGCATGCGAAAGCGGCGGGCGTTCCGATGATCGTTGCGATCAACAAAATCGACCGCCCCGAGGCCAATCCGGACAAGGTGCGCACAGATCTGTTGCAGCACGAAGTGGTCGTGGAAAAAATGTCTGGCGACGTTCAGGATGTCGAGGTTTCGGCGATTAAAGGTACCGGACTTGACGAATTGCTCGAAGCGATTTCGTTGCAAGCCGAAGTTCTGGAACTCAAAGCCAATCCGAACCGCGCTGCCGAAGGTGCCGTGATCGAGGCACAACTGGATGTGGGACGGGGCCCTGTGGCAACGGTTCTGGTACAGACCGGTACACTGAAAAAAGGCGATATCTTTGTCGTCGGTGAACAGTGGGGCAAAGTGCGCGCATTGGTCGATGACAAAGGCGACCGCGTGAACGAAGCCGGGCCATCGGTGCCGGTGGAAGTGTTGGGTCTGAACGGTACTCCCGAAGCAGGCGACGTTTTGAACGTGGTTTCAACCGAAGCCCAGGCGCGTGAAATCGCAGAGTATCGCGCAAGCGCTGCGAAAGACAAACGTGCGGCAGCCGGTGCGGCGACGACGCTGGAACAGTTGATGGCAAACGCAAAAGCGGATGAATCCGTGAATGAAATGCCAATTCTGGTCAAAGCGGATGTTCAGGGATCGGCCGAAGCAATCGTTCAGGCGATGGAAAAAATCGGCAACGAAGAGGTGCGTGTACGCGTGCTTCATTCCGGTGTGGGCGCGATTACGGAAACGGATGTTGGTCTTGCCGAGGCATCAAATGCCCCGATTATGGGCTTTAACGTGCGTGCAAACGCATCTGCCCGTAACACGGCGAACCAGAAAGGTGTCGAGATCCGCTATTATTCGGTGATCTACGATCTGGTTGACGATGTAAAAGCAGCCGCGTCCGGATTGCTGAGCAACGAGATCAAGGAAAAGTTCATCGGCTATGCCGAAATCAAGGACGTGTTCAAAGTGTCCAATGTGGGCAAGGTCGCCGGATGTCTGGTGACCGAAGGTGTTGCACGCCGTTCTGCGGGTGTTCGCCTGCTGCGCGACAATGTCGTGATCCACGAAGGCACGTTGAAAACCCTGAAACGCTTCAAGGACGAAGTGCCGGAAGTACAGTCCGGTCAGGAATGCGGCATGGCGTTTGAAAATTATGAAGATGTTCGTCCGGGTGACGTGATCGAGATTTTCGAGCGCGAAGAAGTGAACCGCACTTTGGATTGATAAAAACAAAAGGGACAGCTTCGGCTGTCCCTTACGTCGTCTGACCTGTGTTGTTATTCAGACCGGTCAGCTAACCGGCATTCCTGAGTAGACGGTTTGTCCGTCCCTTACTGCAATTCTGCCATCAGGAAACGTCCGGACATATATGCCCTGGATCGACACGCACGTGCCAATAAGAATTGTCCTTAGCAAATCAAACCTCCCCAAAAAATTTGATACGCTTTTTCTACCGGACGCTTTGGAAATAATCATCTGACAATTCCGCTTTGGGGCGGCGATACTGCGCAGTAATCGGCCCATAAGCACAATTTGGGCGAGTTTTCGCCTATGGGTTGATTACGCAAACCCGATTGCCGGGGTCAATTACAGCCAATCTCGCAATATCGAGATCAGAGGGATATCGGCAGGCGGCATAGGATAGTCGCGCAATGCATTCGCGCGGACCCATTTCAGCGCCTGACCTTCCCGCGACGTTGGCGTACCATCCCATTTGCGGCAGGCAAAAAGTGGCATCAGAAGATGGAAATCATCGTAGGTGTGGCTGGCAAAGGTCAATGGCGCCAGGCACGACGCCCATGTATCAATACCCAGTTCTTCCTGAAGTTCGCGGATCAAGGCAACCTCGGGCGTTTCGCCGGGTTCAATCTTGCCTCCCGGAAACTCCCACAATCCGGCCATCGATTTTCCTTGCGGGCGCTGGGCTAGCAAAACACGCCCGTCCACATCGATCAGGGCGACAGCAGAGACAAGTACGGTTTTCAAAAGACTGACCTTGTCACGACCTGTAATCGCCGTTGATTGTGATGTATCCATGGGTCAGATCGCAGGTCCAGACTGTTGCAGATCCTGATCCAATACCGCAATCCACAGAAATCGAAAGAGACTGGCCCTTCATATACTCCGACGCTGCCTTTTCGTTGTAGTTCGGGCTGACCCATCCGCTTTCAGCAACGATGTGCTCTCCGAACCGGATCGATAGTTTGTCGCGGTCGGCAGGCGCGCCGGATTTCCCGATTGCCATAACGACACGGCCCCAATTGGCGTCTTCACCGGCAATGGCCGTCTTGACCAACGGTGAATTCGCGATGGACAGCGCATGTATCTTGGCATCAGAATCGTTCGTCGCGTTGGTGACGCTAATTTCCACGAATTTGGTGGCCCCTTCGCCGTCACGCACAACTTGATGGGCAAGATCAAGCATCACAGTGTGCAGGGCTTCTCGGAAGGGTTGTTGACCGGTGACATCAATGCCTGATGCCCCTGTGGCCGCGACCAGAACAGTGTCTGATGTCGAGGTATCGCTATCCACGGTGATGCAGTTGAAAGTTTTGGTGTTCAACTCTGACAGCATGCCCTGCAGGTCGGATTGGCCGATTTTCGCGTCGGTAAAGATGTATACCAGCATCGTCGCCATATCCGGCGCGACCATTCCAGAACCTTTTGCGATCCCCGCGATTGAAACAGTCTTGCCACCAATGTCGCAGCTTGCCGATGCACCTTTGGCAAATGTGTCTGTCGTCATGATTGCGCGGGCGGCATCCTGAATGGCGTCAGGGTGTAGCTGACCTGCAAGATCGTCCAGAACGCGCACAATCCTGTCATGTGGCAACGGTTCTCCGATCACGCCCGTGGATGAAGTGAAAACGCGTTCCGCAGGGACGCCGCAAGCTTTGGCAACGGCTTTGGAAATTGCGCTTACCGACTCTGTCCCGTGGCGTCCGGTAAAGGCGTTTGCGTTTCCGGAATTCACCAGAAACGCCGCGCCGGCCGATGCGTCTCCTCCGATTTTCGCCTGACAGTCCAGAACCGGCGCTGACCGCGTGGACGAACGTGTAAACACGCCAGCCAACGCCGTTCCGGGTGTTGTGACGGCCATCATCACATCCGTACGGCCAGCGTATTTCACACCGGCTGCTGCCGTTGCAAATGACACGCCATTGATCACCGGCATATCCGGAAAGGATTTTGGTGCCAAAGGCGAAAGAGGAGGGGTGCCGCCCATGGTATCAGTTCTCCAGCAGGTCAAGATTTTTGATAACGGCAGGATCAAGGGCGGCTCCCGCCGCACGATCAACCTCTGCCGCTGCCGTCAGTTCGGCAACACGCCCGTCGACGGCTTCGCGCTGGATCTGCTCTGCAATCTGGTCGCGCGCCTCGTCCAGTGTGGGGGCCGGTTTCTTACGCATTTCGTTCAGTTTCACGATATGCCAGCCGAACTGTGTCTGCACCGGCTCGGATACTGCACCGGGTTCCAGCGCAATCACTGCCGCTTCGAATTCGGGCACCATCATGCCGGGGCCGAACCATCCCAGTTCACCGCCGCCGGGGCCGGACGGGCCTGTTGATTTTTCGCGCGCGGTGTCGGCAAAATCGGCGCCTTCGTCCAATGCGGTTTTAACAGCTGTCGCTTCTTCCTCGGTTTCGACCAGAATGTGCGACGCATTGTATTCGTCACCGCCATCGGCATTGGCAAACTGGGCGTCATACACGCTCTGAATGGCTTCATCGGTCAATGCGCCGGCCAGAACGCCTTCGATGGCTTCGGCTGCCAGCAGCGAACGGCGTTCGTTTTCCAGCGAAAGTGTCACGCGTTTGGGCGGTTCGGTTGTCAGGCTTTGTTCAAGCGCCGTTTGCTGGATCAACTGGTCCAGAATTCCGGTAAACAACACTTCGTCGGGCAGTTGCTGGTATTGTTCCGGCAAGGTGGCGCGCGCCACAATCATGTGACCCAGCTTGATATCGGTGCCGTTTACAGTTGCAACAACGGTATCAGCTGTCGGTGTATCTTGGGCGGCAACGGGCAATGCGATCATCGACATTAGGGCAACAGCGGGCAATTTACGTAACTTATTTAGCATAATCCATCCTATGTTAGCGTCTCAGACGCCCGAACTGGCCGGGTGACGTTGACACTGTTTGACGGGAACCTTACATCGCCTCATGGCTATGCGGAGCCGTCTATCACCCCAATATCTATGGGCTGTGCGCGGGGCGGGCAAGTGAATGCCGCACAAGAACACGTCAGATCGGCTGGAGAGAGCATGCTGGGTTTCGGAACCATCACAAAAAAGGTGTTTGGAACGCCAAATGACCGTAAGATCAAGGCAACACGCCCGCTGATAGACCAGATCAACGCACTGGAACCGGAGTTTGAAAAACTTTCGGACGCAGCGCTGATCGAAAAAACCGAAGAATTGAAGAAACGGGCTGCTGAAGGCACCAGCCTTGATGATCTGCTGCCCGAAGCGTTTGCCAATTGCCGCGAAGCGGCCCGCCGCGCCTTGGGCCTGCGGGCCTATGATGTGCAGTTGATGGGTGGGATATTCCTGCATCAGGGCAATATTTCCGAAATGAAAACCGGCGAGGGTAAAACCCTTGTTGCGACGTTTCCTGCCTATCTGAACGCGCTGTTGGGGCGTGGCGTCCATATCGTCACGGTCAACGATTATCTGGTCAAGCGTGATGCGGAATGGATGAGCAAGGTTTTCACCGCCTTGGGTTTGACGACGGGCGCGGTTTATCCCGGACAACCCGGTTCGGAAAAGGGTGCGGCGTACGGATGTGACGTGACCTACGCCACCAACAACGAACTTGGCTTTGACTACCTGCGCGACAATATGAAGTCGGACCTGAAGGAAATGTTCCAGCGCGACCACTATTTTGCGATCGTGGACGAGGTCGACAGTATCCTGATTGACGAAGCGCGCACGCCGCTGATTATTTCCGGCCCGTCGCAGGACCGGTCGGACTTGTATCAGTCCATTGACGCCCTGATCCCGTCCCTGATGCCCAATCACTATGAATTGGACGAAAAAACCCGCAACGTGACGTTCACTGACGACGGAAACGAGTTTCTGGAACAGCAACTGACAGAACGTGGATTGCTGGAAGAGGGGCAAAGCCTTTACGACCCCGAAAGCACGACAATCGTGCACCATGTCAATCAGGGTTTGCGGGCGCATAAACTGTTCCAAAAGGACAAAGACTATATCGTGCGCGATAATGACGTTGTTCTGATTGATGAATTTACCGGTCGCATGATGGCTGGCCGCCGGTTGTCTGACGGATTGCATCAGGCCATAGAAGCCAAGGAAAAATGCCCGATCCAGCCGGAAAACGTGACGCTGGCATCGGTGACGTTCCAAAACTATTTCCGCCTGTATGAAAAGCTTTCGGGCATGACGGGAACGGCCGCGACCGAAGCGGACGAATTTCAGGAAATTTACAAGCTTGGCGTTGTCGAAGTTCCGACAAACCGGCCGATCGCGCGTATTGACGAGGACGATGCGGTTTACCGGACAGCAAAAGAGAAATACGAAGCGATGGTGGTTTCGATCAAAGAAGCGCACGCCATCGGGCAACCCTTGCTGGTTGGCACGACCTCGATCGAAAAATCGGAAATGATCAGCGAGATGCTGAAGGCTGAAGGCATCCCGCACAATGTGCTGAATGCCCGCCAGCACGAACAGGAAGCCAAGATTGTTGCGGATGCGGGCAAGTTTGGTGCGGTGACAATTGCAACCAACATGGCCGGCCGCGGAACCGATATCCAGTTGGGCGGCAACGTAGAAATGCAGGTTCTGGATGCGCTTAATGCCGATCCGGATGCCGACCCCGAAGCGTTGCGGGCAAAAATCGAAGGCGAACACGCCGAAGAGAAAGAAAAGGTCAAAAAAGCGGGCGGTCTGTTTGTTCTGGCGTCCGAACGTCACGAAAGCCGACGGATCGACAACCAGTTGCGCGGCCGGTCTGGCCGTCAGGGTGATCCGGGCAAAACAGCATTCTATCTGAGCCTTGAAGACGATCTGATGCGTATTTTCGGCGGCGAGAAGCTGGACAAGGTTTTGTTGTCTATGGGGATGAAAGAAGGCGAAGCCATCGTTCACCCGTGGGTCAACAAATCTTTGGAACGGGCGCAGGCCAAGGTGGAAGGCCGCAATTTTGACAACCGCAAACAGGTTCTGAAATTCGATGATGTGATGAATGACCAGCGCAAGGTGGTGTTTTCACAGCGTCGCGAAATTATGGAAGCCGAAGATCTTTCGGAAATCACCCGCGACATGCGCCACGAAGTGATCGAGGATCTGATCCACGAATTCATGCCGCCCAAAACCTACGCAGATCAGTGGGACACCGAAGGGTTGCACGCGCAAGTCGTTGAAAAACTGGGTATGGACTTGCCAGTTGTTGACTGGGCCAACGAAGAAGGTGTCGACGACAACGAGATTTGTGAACGTCTGGTCAAGGCAAGTGATGATTTCATGGCCAAAAAGGCGGTGTCCTTTGGGGCCGAAAACATGCGTGCGATTGAAAAGCAGGTTCTGCTTCAGACGATTGATGCGAAGTGGCGCGAACATTTGCTGACGTTGGAGCATTTGCGCTCTGTCGTCGGGTTTCGCGGGTATGCGCAACGCGATCCGTTGAATGAATACAAAAACGAATCTTTCCAGTTGTTTGAAGGAATGCTGGATTCCCTGCGCGAAGACATAACGCGTATTCTGGCCAATGCCCGGCCGCGCACCCCGGAAGAACAACAAGCATTGATGGAAATGATCGCGGCGCAACAGGCACAGGCAAAACAGGCCGAGGCT
Source organism: uncultured Alphaproteobacteria bacterium (assembly GCA_963765555.1). Classification (GTDB taxonomy): domain Bacteria; phylum Pseudomonadota; class Alphaproteobacteria; order Rhodobacterales; family Rhodobacteraceae; genus JL08. The sequence continues at coordinate 65,900 of CAVXWX010000012.1, read as the reverse complement.
GGCGGTGGCGCAACGACACCCGCACCTGATCCGCAGGCGGCGCGTGACGGCTTTGTGGAAGATGATCCAACTACCTGGGGCAATCCGGGGCGAAACGATAAATGTCCGTGCGGATCCGGCAAGAAATTCAAGCATTGCCACGGCAGACTGGCGTAATTGCAAGCTGTTGCACGGTTGATTTGCCATCTTCTTGCCTGATTCACACCTATAGGCCGTCATAACTCGGCCCTTTTTTGGTGCCACTCTGATCTGTGCCCATGGTGGGGATGGAGACGGATTATGTCCTATTTGAATCAGATAGCCTTGGCGGGAGGGACGCTCGCCTGTGCCGTTGGTATCGGTTTTGTTATGCAAAGCTCGGAAACGGCCCAACAAAGGTACGGCGGATCGTCAGCGGTCCCCGAAATTGAAGTCAAACCGATTCAGGCGGAATTGGGTGTAAAGCTGCCGAAACTTGACGATTCGCTGCTTGATATCCAATCCATTGCGCTGACCTCTGCCTTGCCGGAAGGCATTGTAGGTTTAGGGCAGTCGCTGTCGCTGGACGCACCTCCCGTTGATTGTGAAATTACCGCGTCGGCACAGGTTCTGGCGGCCGCGATGGTTGATATATCGCTTCGCGCGCCTTGTCTGGGCAACGAACGTGTCACGATCCACCACAGCGGGATGATGTTTACCGAAACGACAGCTGTAGACGGGTCTTTGAACGTCACGGTTCCCGCTCTAAATCCTAACGCGTTCTTTATGCTGGCCTTTTCAGAAGGGGACGGCACGTCGGTGCAGGTCGATATTGACGGATTGGAATTTTATGACCGTGTGGTTGTGCAGTGGAAGGGCGATCTGGGCTTTGAACTACATGCGCGTGAATATGGCGCGGAATACGGATCAACCGGGCATGTCTGGCAAGACGCGGCACGCGACCTGAGTGTTGCAGCAAAGGGCGAGGGCGGATTTCTGACGGTTCTGGGCGATCGCAACGCACCAGAGCCATTGCTGGCGCAAGTCTATACATTTCCAACTGGCACAGCCCGGGAAAACGGCGTTGTTTCGCTGAGCGTTGAATCTGCCGTCACCAAAATCAATTGCGGCCGTGACATTCAGGCGCAATCGCTCGAAATGCGTGATGCGGGGCAACTCAAAAGCCAGAATTTGTCTCTGTCTGTACCGGGATGTGACGCCGTCGGTGATTTTCTGGTGTTGAATAATTTGTTGGAAGACCTGAAAGTCGCGCGGAACTGATTTGCGACGTTAGGACATTCGAATGTCATTCAGGTGCGCGGCGGTGTTCGCCGCGTTTCTTCTTTTCTGGACCTGTTCAACTGCGTGGGCGCAAGACGTCACGCTCACGTCGCGCGATGGTGCGGTCGAAATCAGCGGAAACCTATTAGGCTTTGACGGAGAGTTTTACCGTCTGGATACCGTCTATGGCGAATTGACGGTGGACGGTTCAGGCGTGTTATGCGACGGGCCCGGATGCCCCAATCTTGAAGATTACGTCGCACAGCTTTCGATTTCCGGATCCTCGGCGATGGGTGAAGTGTTGGTGCCGGCGCTGTTGGAAGCGTTTGCCCAGCGCAGCGGGTACAAGACCACGCGTGAAACTGTGGATGAAACCCATTTTCTGTACCTGATCTCGGATCGCGAAACTGGCAAAGCTGTCGGTCGGTTTGCCTTTCGCGTCAGCAATACCGATGAAGGCTTTGCCGATCTTCTGGCCAACGAAGCCGATATCGTTATGGCACAGCGCGAAATTCGCCCGAATGAACAGCAACGCGCACGTGAGGCGGGAATGGGTGACATGACCCGCGCCAATCGAAGCCGGGTGCTGGCCCTGGATGCCATGGTGCCGGTTGTCTGGCCCGGCAATCCAGTGCGGTCTGTTTCTACTGCGCAGTTGGCGGCAATCTTTGCGGGGCAAATCACAAACTGGTCGGACCTTGGCGGGCCGGATGCGCAAATTTCGCTGCATTTGCCTGCGGCCGGTTCGGGTTTGCATCAAGCTGTCGAAGACCGGTTGATGAAGCCCGCAAAACTGACCCTTGGCGGTAATATCACACGCCATGTCCTAAGCCGGTCTGTCCCCGAGGCTGTTCTGACAGACCCTTTCGCACTGGGAATTGCCAGCTATGCGGAAACCGGCAACAGTCAGGTTTTGACACTCACGGGAAGTTGCGGGTTCTCGCTCAGCGCCAACAGACGATCAATCAAAACCGAAGATTATCCGCTGACATCGCCGATGTTTCTGTACCAGCCCGCGCGACGCCTGCCGAAACTGGCGCGCGAATTCCTAGCCTTTACGCGCGGTCCGACGGCGCAAACTGTTATTCGGCGCATCGGCTTTGTGGATCAGTCGCCCGAAGAAATCGGGCTTGATGTACAGGGCGACAGGTTGGCCAATGCGATCCTGATCATGGGTGATGACAATTCCGGGGATCAGTTGCGCCAGATGGTTTCGGTTCTGGCACCGATGATGCGCCTGACGACATCGTTCCGGTTTGAAGCCGGATCTGCGCGTCTGGATGCGCAGTCGCGATCGAATGTGCAACAACTTGCCGCTGCATTGGAGGCTGGCCAATATGATGCGCGACGGCTGTTGTTTGTGGGGTTCAGTGACGGAGACGGCCCTTCTGCGGCCAATCAGGCCATTGCAAAACGGCGCGCCGAGGCGGTGCGGCGCGCGGTGGTGGCCGCTGCGGAAACTGCAAATCTGGACCGTGTGACACTTGATGTGGATGCGTTTGGCGAAGCGTTGCCAATGGCCTGCGACGACAGCGATTGGGGCCGTCAGGTGAACCGCAGGGTAGAGGTTTGGGTGCGCTAGCGGTGGTGCAGGCCTATAACAGTCCCTGCGCGCGAAAGCTGATTTCCTTTGATTTTCCGATGATCAAGTGATCATGCAACCTGATCCCCAGTACATCGGTTGCTGTCGCGATCTGGGCTGTCATGGCGATATCGGCCTCGGACGGTGTTGGATCGCCGGACGGGTGGTTGTGAACAAGGATCAAGGCTGACGCGTTTAATTCAAGTGCCCGTTTCGCTACCTCGCGTGGATAGACCGGAACGTGATCAACAGTGCCCTTTGCCTGTTCTTCATCCGCGATCAGAATGTTTTTCCGATCAAGATAAAGAACCCGGAACTGTTCCGTTTCACGGTGCGCCATAGTCGTATGGCAATAATCCAGAAGGGTATCCCAACTGGAAACCACATGTCTGTCCATTACCCGGCTTCTGGCCAAACGATGGGCCGCAGCTTCGATAATCTTCAATTCGGTGATCACGGCCTCGCCAACGCCTTTGATGCGAAGCAACCGTTCAGGCGCGGCGGTAATGACGCGGTTGAAATCGCCCAACTCTTTCAGAAGAAGATGCACCAGCGGTTTTACATCCTGTCGCGGGATCGCGCGAAACAAAACCAATTCCAGCATTTCGTAGTCAGGCAGCGCCTGTGCGCCGCCCTGTCTGAAACGGTCGCGCAGACGTGCGCGGTGGTTGGCCATGTAAGACGGTACCTTGCCCGCAGAAATGGGCACAGGCACCACCTCATCCGTGAGAAACGGCAAGGGCTGGTCATCAAAAGAGGCAGGGTTATGCACCATGCAGACAGCCTGTAGCAGGCTGGTTACAATATGGTTAACGCCTGCTGCACAGGATGGTTTTTCCGGTTAGGAAGAACAGAACAGCGCCAGTTCCTAACCCTTCATTGAATCCCAAAACGATTTAACAGACGAAAAAAAGCTGCTGCTTTCCGGATTGTTATTTTCGGACAGGTCTTCGAACTCTTTCAACAGTTCTTTCTGGCGGCTGGTCAGGTTCACGGGCGTTTCAACCGCCAGTTCAATGAACATGTCGCCAGTGCCACCACCACGCAGCGCAGGCATCCCTTTGCCGCGCAGGCGCATTTGCCGGCCCGACTGGCTGCCTGCCGGTATCTGTACGCGGCCCCGTCCGCCATCTATTGTCGGGACTTCTATGTTGCCACCCAAGGCGGCGGTCGACATAGATACGGGCACACGGCAGTAGAGGTTCGTGCCATCGCGTTCGAACAGTTTGTGGGCCGAGACTTCTACGAAAATATACAAATCGCCAGACGGTCCGCCCCGCATTCCGGCCTCGCCTTCGCCAGCCAACCGGATGCGCGTGCCCGTTTCAACACCCGCCGGGATGTTTACGTTCAAAGCGCGGTCTTTTTCGACCCGCCCTGCGCCGCCGCAGGATTTACAGGGGTTCTTGATAATCTGGCCCATGCCCGAACATGTGGGACATGTCCGTTCCACCGTGAAAAACCCCTGTTGCGCACGCACTTTGCCCATGCCTGAACAGGTCGGGCAGGATGTCGGCTCGGCACCGCCCTCGGCGCCGGACCCTTCGCAGGATCCACAACTGACGGATGTCGGCACGTTGATGGTTTTCTGAAGGCCCGAGTACGCTTCTTCCAACGAGACGCGCAGGTTATAGCGCAGGTCTGATCCGCGCGCGGCACGGTTGCGCCCGCCTCCGCCCCGCTGGCCGCCCATGAAATCACCGAACAGGTCATCGAAAACGTCTGAAAACGCGCTTGAAAAATCGCCCTGGCCTCCGCCAAACCCGCCACCGGGTCGACCGCCTCCGCCCATGCCACCCTCGAAAGCGGCATGGCCAAATCGATCATAGGCCGCCTTTTTGTCGGCGTCTTTCAGGACTTCATAGGCTTCGTTCGCTTCCTTGAATTGCGACTCGGCCTTGGGGTTGTCGGCGTTGCGATCCGGGTGCAACTCTTTGGCCTTGGTGCGATAAGCCTTTTTGATCTCGTCGCCCGAGGCGCCTTTGCTGACGCCCAGCACATCGTAAAAGTCACGTTTTGCCATGGGAAACTACCCTTGTTGTGGAACGCATGTGGGCCGATTCACCAATTGAACCGGCCCACATATCATTCCATTTCGTGCTTAGGCACGTTTGTCGTCATCCAGATCTTCAAACTCGGCATCAACGATATCGTCGTCATGCGCCTCGTCAGCTGCGGAAGGCTCGTCATCGGCTTCCTGACTGGATTTGTAGATTGCCTCACCCAGTTTCATGGCGGCTTCGGTCACGTTCTGAATGCCGGATTTGATCTTGCCGACATTGTCGGTTTCGATCTCGTCCTTCAGCGCTACGATCGCAAGTTCAATCGCTTCAATCGTGGTCGGGTCCACCTTGTCTGAATGCTCTTCCATCGATTTCTCGGTCGAATGGATCAAGCTTTCTGCCTGGTTTTTCGCTTCGATCAACTCGCGGCGTTCCTTATCGGATTCCGCGTTCTCTTCGGCGTCCTTGACCATTTTTTCGATATCTTCGTCAGACAAACCACCAGAGGCCTGGATCGTGATCTTTTGCTCTTTGCCGGTACCTTTATCCAAGGCCCCGACGGCCACGATTCCGTTGGCGTCAATATCAAAGGTCACTTCGATCTGGGGCATGCCGCGCGGTGCCGGCGGGATATTTTCCAGATTGAATGCGCCAAGGATCTTGTTGTCAGCCGCCATTTCCCGTTCGCCCTGAAACACGCGAATGGTCACGGCATTCTGATTGTCTTCCGCGGTCGAAAAGATCTGCGACTTTTTCGTCGGGATCGTGGTGTTGCGGTCGATCAGACGTGTGAAAACGCCACCCAAAGTTTCGATACCGAGCGAAAGTGGCGTGACATCGAGCAACACAACATCTTTTACGTCGCCTTGAAGAACACCGGCCTGAATGGCAGCGCCCAGCGCAACAACTTCATCCGGGTTTACGCCTTTATGCGGCTCTTTTCCGAAGAATTTGGTCACTTCTTCGACCACTTTCGGCATGCGGGTCATCCCGCCAACCAAAACGATCTCGTCAATGTCGCTTGTGCTCAGTCCGGCATCTTTCAACGCAGCAGCACACGGCTTCATCGACGCCTTGATCAGGTCGGATACAAGCGATTCAAGTTTGGCCCGGGTCAGCTTCATCACAAGGTGCAAGGGCTGGCCACCCTTCGGATCCATCGAAATGAACGGCTGGTTGATTTCGGTTTGCGACGAAGACGACAATTCGATCTTGGCTTTCTCGGCGGCTTCTTTCAGCCGTTGCAACGCCATTTTGTCTTTGGTCAGATCAACGCCGTTTTCTTTTTTGAACTCGTCCGCAAGGTAGTTGACGATGCGCATGTCAAAATCTTCACCGCCAAGGAACGTATCACCGTTGGTCGATTTCACTTCGAACAGGCCGTCATCGATTTCCAGAATGGTGACGTCAAAGGTACCGCCGCCAAGGTCATAGACCGCGATAGTGTGGGTGTTCGCCTTGTCCAATCCATAGGCCAGCGCGGCAGCTGTCGGTTCGTTGATGATCCGCAGCACTTCCAGACCGGCGATTTTACCGGCGTCTTTGGTCGCTTGGCGCTGGGCGTCGTTAAAATACGCGGGCACGGTAATGACCGCCTGGCTGACTTCTTCGCCCAAATAGCTTTCAGCCGTTTCTTTCATCTTGCCAAGAATGAACGCCGAGATCTGGCTGGGTGAATATTTTTCGCCCTTGGCTTCGACCCATGCGTCGCCATTGCCACCATCGATTACGTTAAACGGCAGGTTTTTCTTGTCTTTGGCCAGATCCGGATCGTCGTTGCGGCGACCGATCAGGCGCTTGACGCCAAAAATTGTGTTGTCGGGGTTGGTCACAGCCTGCCGTTTTGCAGGTTGTCCAACCAGACGTTCGTTATCTGTGAAGGCAACAATAGACGGCGTCGTGCGCGCGCCTTCGGCGTTTTCAATTACACGGGGCTGAGAGCCATCCATGATTGCAACGCAGCTGTTTGTCGTTCCAAGGTCAATTCCAATTACTTTAGCCATATTTGATCCCTTTTCTTTTCAAGGCGATGACACGAGGACCGGACCCGTTTCGGCATCCTGACCCCGATCTGGTTGTGCGGCTCCGACATTGCCGTTTCCGCGCTTCCAGCCGTATATAAGGAGCGACTTTGACCCCTGCAACCGCTGAACCCGCAGCAATTTTGTGAATCTACAAGGTTTTTAACTCGGTTTCGTCAATGACTGGAAAACAGGCTATGAAAAAGCTGAGCTTTCACGGCTTTGATATCTACAAAGGCCTGTTGTCCCCCGAAGTGCAAATGTCGCTGGTCGAGGATTTACGGCAGGTTATTGCGCAGGCCCCGATGTTTTCGCCGCGAACGCCACATGGTTCACAGATGAGCGTGCGTATGACATCGGCTGGATCTGTCGGATGGTGTTCTGATGAAAGCGGATATCGATATGCGCAAACACATCCGACCGGAACAGTATGGCCCGACATTCCGGACAGGGTACTGGAAATATGGCGGCAGGTTTCCGGTGTTGATCGCCTGCCGGACAGTTGTTTGATAAACTTTTATTCAGAAAACGCACGAATGTCGTTGCATCAGGATAAGGACGAGGCAGATTTCAACTGGCCCGTTGTGTCTGTATCGTTGGGCGATGACGCACTTTTTCGGGTGGGGCAAACCAGCCGCGGCGGACAAACGCGATCTGTCTGGTTGCAATCAGGCGACGTTGTGGTGATGGCAGGTGATGCGCGCCTTGCCTACCATGGCATAGACAGGATCAGGTTCGGATCTTCGCGATTGTTGCCCAAAAGCGGGCGTATCAATCTGACATTGCGCATCGCGACCTGACGCTTTGCCTGCAATGCCAATCCAAGCGCCGGTTAAAGCCGCGCGCCCCAACTGAGAGATGCGTGCCGACGGGTGTAAAATTCACCCATCAATCCGATCATGATCAGGACCACCGCAACAATAAGCGGGTATTCAACGCTCGTGTAACGGGGGTTGTAGTTGATAAAAGCAAATCCGCGCGATTGATCAATGCAATGAAACAGAGGGTTCCAGTCAAACAGGTTCAACATGAACGTCGGCAAAGAGTTGGCCACAAACATCTTACCCGACGCGATCATATTCGCACGCTGGTAAATCGTGCTCGCGATCGTGACGAACCCGGGTGCCCAAGGTTTGATGGCGAGAAAAACGATCCCGACCGCCAAACCGGTAAACCACGATAGTAACATCATTCCAAATGTCGCAATCGGCTGATCAATCACCAAGGGTGTAAAGGCCACGTGATAGATGAAAAGGATCGTAAAAAGCGACAACACCTGTATGTAAAGCGCGCCGAATGCTGCCGCGGCAATTGCGACAATCGTGTTCATCGGGGCGTGTTGCATCATCGGGCTTGCCGGACCTTCGGCCCCGACAACGGCCCCGACAGTTTTGATATGCGTCAAGAACAGGAAAATGCCTGTCATGATGTAAATCAAAAAATCACCGCGCAAAGCGGCACTGCGCAACCCAAGAATCGTAAACATGAAGTAAAAGGCTGCTACGAAAATAACGGCCTGAAGCATGTTTGTCGCGATGGCCAGAAACGCATTGCCATGCGTTTTGCGCACGCTGCGCACCACGGAATGATAGATCAGCTCTAACAGGGAAAGAGCGGACCCAAACATTGATTGCTTGCGTTCGTATTGAAACATGCCTGATTTGCCCTTTTGAGCGGGGAACGTGACACGGAATTCTTGATGTTCCGATATGCGGCAAGCATAAAGATCAAGTGAAAACATTTCAACAAGAGTGACAACAGGAGTATTCCTTTGAATTATGAGGTCCTTGTGCCTGTGATCCGTGAACTGGCTTTGAAAGCTGGCGATGTCATCATGGATATCTACAATTCCGACGATTTCGACGTGAAGGTAAAATCAGACGAAAGCCCCGTAACGGCCGCAGACGAAGCCGCAGACGCGATAATTTCGGACGGGCTTAGATCGGCATTTCCCGATGCGATGCTGGTGACAGAAGAACAGGCGGCGTCGCACAGCGCAAAAGGCGATACATTTCTGATCGTTGATCCGCTGGATGGCACCAAAGAGTTTATCAACAGACGGGGCGATTTCACCGTCAACATCGCTTTGGTTGAAAACGGCGTTCCGACCCGTGGTGTTGTGTATGCACCTGCGAAAGACCGGATGTTTTTCACCCGTGCGGACGGTCAGGCTGTCGAAGAACAAGGGCCTTTCCAGAAAGACAGTATCGGCAAATGTACGCCGATTTCAGTCTCTAAACCGGACAATTCGGCGCTTTTGGTGGTTGCATCAAAGTCGCACAGGGATCAGGCGACAGATAACTACATCGGCAAATATGCCGTGAAAGATATGAAAAGCGCCGGATCGTCCTTGAAGTTCTGTTTGGTTGCGACCGGAGAAGCCGATCTTTACCCCAGGGTCGGGCGCACGATGGAATGGGATACCGCTGCCGGCCACGCGGTTCTGAAAGGTGCGGGTGGCGACGTTGTCAGGTTCGAAGATCACACCCCCTTGAAGTATGGCAAAGACGGTTTCGCGAATCCGTTTTTTATTGCCTACGCGCCGGGCGTAGACCTGAAAGAACCATAATGTCTGTTCTGATCGTCATTCCCGCCCGGTACCAATCTTCCAGATATCCGGGCAAGCCGTTGGTTGCATTGACGGGTGTCAGCGGCGTGTCCAAAAGCCTGATCGAGCGGAGTTGGGATGCGGCCAAAGCGGTGACAGGTGTCGACCGTGTTGTCGTGGCAACCGATGACGTCCGCATTCAGCAAGCAGCCGAAGCGTTTGGGGCTGACGTTGTAATGACGTCTTCTGAGTGTCTGAATGGAACAGAACGGTGCGCCGAGGCGCATGCGGCGCTGGGCGATAGCTATGACATCGTCGTTAATCTGCAAGGCGATGCGCCGCTTACTCCGCATTGGTTTGTCGAGGCGTTGATTGCAGGATTGAGAGAGGCACCGGAGGCACAGGTGGCAACACCGGTTTTGCAGTGCGACGGTGCAACGCTGAACGGATTTCTGAATGATCGCAAGGCGGGTCGGGTTGGCGGCACAACAGCCGTTTTCGCCCGAAACCGTGCCGCGCTTTATTTCTCGAAAGAGGTGGTGCCTTATGTCAACCAGTCGTTCGGAGAGGCGGAACTGACGCCTGTGTACCATCATGTTGGTGTCTATGCCTTCAAACCCGGCGCATTAAAAGCGTATCCGGACTGGCCGGTTGGCCCGTTGGAACAATTGGAAGGATTGGAACAACTGCGTTTCATGGAAAATGGCCGCCCGGTGCTTTGCGTGGAAGTGGATGCGCAGGGGCGTCAGTTCTGGGAATTGAACAACCCTCAGGACGTGCCAAAAATCGAGCAGATGATGGCGCATATGGGGATTGAGTGACCGCGATATCCGTCAGCGTTATTGTCGTCAGCCGGGATCGACCCAAGGCTTTGATGCGCTGTCTGACGGCCATCGGGCAGTTACGTTACCCAAGTTTCGAAGTGATAGTTGTTGCGGATCCAAACGGGGTTGGGGCGATCAAATCCTCTGGATTGGACACCAGAATCAAGTGCCTTGGATTTGATGAACCCAATATTTCCGTGGCCCGAAATCTGGGTATTTTGCACGCCGCAGGGGAAGTTGTTGCCTTTATTGACGACGATGCCGTGCCCGAACCATCGTGGCTGACCTATCTGACCGAGCCATTCAAGGTCCGTGATGTTGGTGCAGCGGGCGGATATGTGCGGGGGCGAAACGGGATATCCTATCAGTGGAAAGCCCGCATCATCGATTCTGAAGGTATTGAAACCAATCTGGATGTGCCGTCGGACCAACCGGTTGTTCTGATGCCAAAGCCCGCAGCGGCGATCAAGACACAAGGCACCAACATGGCATTTCGACGTGCTGTGCTGGCGCGAATGGGTGGATTTGATCCGGCTTTTCGCTATTTCCATGACGATGCAGATGTAAATATGCGATTGGCAAAGCAAGGCGTTTTGACCGCGCTTGTACCAATGGCCGAAGTGCACCACGGGTATCACGCCAATTCCAGCCGCCGGCCCAACCGTGTGCCGCGTGACTTGTTCCAGATCGGGGCAAGCTGGGCGGTTTATCTGGGCAAATATTGTGACGCGAAACGGCGGGCGCAGATTTGGACCAAAGTGCAGGCTAACGAACGCAACCGACTGTTGCGGCACATGGTTTCAGGGGGTCTTGAGCCACGCGATGTCAGCGCAATGATGCGTGGTTTGCGATCGGGGTATAGCGAAGGTTTAAGCCGCAAGCCGGACAATTTGACACCTATCGCCAATTGCCGGGACCTGTTCAAACGCTTTGCCGGTGATCACGCGGCACAATCGGAGGTGATTTCTGGCCGTGTCTGGAGCGCACAATCGATGCGCGCCAAGGCGATTGCCAAGGTGAAAAATGGCCATATCGTGACCCTTCTGATGATGTCACCCACCGCTCTTTTCCATCGAATATGGTTTCATGATGACGGATACTGGGTGCAACGTGGCGGATTGTTCGGGCGCTCGGATCGCGATTCGCCGCTGATCCGGTTCTATCGCTTTTCCCGCAGAGTTCAGGTAGAATGCGAACGAGTACACCGTCAAAGGCTGTTGGGGTGACATGGTTGGCAGGCGAAAAAGGCACATAACGGCAGAATTTTCAACGAATGGCCGTGTTTTTGTCAGAATGACATGTTCGAAATGCTGTTTAATAGTAACAATATAGTCAACCTGCCCTTGGTAAATGTGGTTGGACGAGTTTGAGGATTAAAATGCGTAGAAAAGTTACCAAAGCTATTTTCCCAGTTGCCGGAATGGGCACACGTTTTCTACCGGCGACAAAGTCGGTTCCCAAAGAAATCATGACATTGGTGGATCGCCCCCTGATCCAGTACGCCATTGACGAGGCCCGCGCGGCCGGAATCAAGGAATTCATTTTTGTTACGTCTCGGGGCAAAGGTGCGTTGGAAGACTATTTCGACCATGCGCCGCAGCTGGAGCAGGAGCTTCGCAAAAAGGGCAAGGATGACCTGCTTGAAATTCTGAAGACGACAAACATGGAAAGCGGTGCCATTGCCTATATTCGCCAGCATAAGGCGCTGGGTTTGGGGCACGCTGTCTGGTGTGCGCGGCGTCTGATCGCGGACGAGCCTTTTGCCGTTATACTTCCGGACGATGTGATTGCTGCCGAAAAGCCCTGCCTTCAACAAATGGTCGAGGCGTATCACGAAACCGGCGGCAACATGGTTGCCGCAATGGAAGTTCCGCCTGAAAAGGCATCTTCTTATGGTGTTCTGGATGTGCAGGAGGACATGGGATCGATGGTTTCGGTTAAGGGCATGGTTGAAAAACCGCCAGCCGGGCAGGCCCCTTCCAATCTTGCTGTGATTGGACGTTACATTCTGGCACCCAGCGTTTTGCAAAAGCTGAACAAAATGAAGAGCGGAGCCGGCGGCGAGATTCAATTGACGGATGCAATTGCAGCTGAGATCGGATCCAAACACGGCGTCTACGGATACCGTTTCCGTGGGCAGCGCTTTGATTGTGGATCGAAAGCCGGGTTTTTGCAGGCCACGGTTGCCTTTGGTCTGGCGCGCGAAGAATTGCGTGACGATCTGGCCCAATATCTGCGCGAAATGATTTTGGTCGACAAAGCCGCAGAATAGCCGTTTCTGAAAGGGCACTCCTTGACTTACGTGTTGGTGACTGGCGGTGCGGGCTATATCGGTTCGCATGCGTGCAAAGCTTTGCGCGCTGCCGGCTTCACTCCGGTGACCTTTGATAATCTGGTAACAGGCTGGCGGGATGCCGTGAAATTCGGCCCGTTCGAGCGCGGAGATCTGATGGATCGTGCGCGTCTGGACGCTGTGTTTGAACAATACGAACCCGTTGCCGTCATGCATTTTGCCGCCCTGTCGCAAGTCGGAGAGAGCATGACAGAGCCCGGGCGTTATTGGGCGAACAACGTGACCGGATCGCTGAATCTGATAGAAGCGGCAGTCGCTGCAGGATGCCTTCGGTTTGTATTCTCGTCTACATGCGCCACCTACGGCGATCAGGATAATGTGGTTCTGGATGAAGACAGCGCGCAGCATCCGATCAATGCCTATGGTGCCTCAAAGCGCGCGATAGAAGATATTCTGGCAAATTTTCAGGCGGCTTTTAATCTGCAGAATGTCATTTTCCGATACTTCAATGTTGCCGGTGCCGACCCAGAGGCCGAAGTGGGTGAATTTCACCGGCCGGAAACGCATCTTGTTCCTTTGATGCTGGATGCGATTGATGGCAAGCGCGACGCGTTGACGGTGTTCGGAACAGATTATGATACGCCGGACGGGACTTGTATTCGTGACTATGTGCATGTTTGCGACCTTGTGGATGCGCATGTTCTGGGTTTGAAATGGTTGCTCGACGGCAAACAAAGCCGCGTGTTCAATCTGGGCACCGGTACGGGTTTTTCAGTGCTTGAGGTGATTGAACACTCCAGCGCGGTTACAAATCGACCTGTGCCGCATCACATCGGGGATCGACGCCCGGGGGATTGCACAAAGCTTGTGTCAGGATCTGATCGTGCCAAGACAGAACTGGGTTGGTCGCCCTGTCGGTCCGACCTGAAGACAATGATTTCGGATGCTTGGAGATGGCACCAAACTGGCCACTACACCACATAACGCCGCACCTGAGGCGCGCCTGCTGGATTTAACCCGTCTGGTCAGCCGCGCGGGCCGCCCAATGACGGGTATTGATCGGGTTGAATGGGCCTATTTTGATCATCTGGCAGATGCACAAATGCCTGTTTATGCGCTCATCCGAACCACATACGGATATGTTTTGCTTGATCGTGCCGGAATGCAGGCATTGCGCGCGCGGATTTGTGGTGACAAGCCGTGGGGGGTGATTGATACATTATCGCGTCTCGTGCGGTCTAAACCGGATACTGTGCGCCGCGCCGAATCCGATTTGCGCCGTTTTGCGCTGGATCGATGTCGGCCAAGGCGTTTGCCTGATATGCTGCTCCGGCATCTACCAAGTGGAACGGCGTATTTAAACATCGGGCACACCAATCTGACAGACCGTGTTTTGTCCGCTGTTCGGCACGGTATCAACGGGCGCGTGGCTGTGTTTGTTCATGATACCATTCCGCTGGACTTTCCGCAGTTCCAACGGGAAGGCAGCGTTGACCGCTTTCGTGCGTTTCTGCGGCAGGCAGGCGCATGGGCGGATCTGATCATCTACAACTCTGCCTACAGTGCGCAACGCGCAGAACACTGGCTATCGGCTTGGGGCACCCCGCCCCAAAGCGTTGTGGCGCATTTGGGTGTCGAGATTCCGGATCTTGTTGATCTGCCCATCGGCATCGTTCCACAGACACCCTATTTTGTGACAGTTGGCACAATCGAGCCGCGCAAGAACCACGCGCTTTTGCTGGATATCTGGGACGGGTTTTCTGAAGACGCGCCGCATTTGATGATCTGTGGAAGTCGGGGCTGGAACAATCAGGATGTGTTTTCAAGACTGGACAAGAGACCGCAAAACCACCGTGTTTCAGAGGTGTCGTCTTTGACAGACGGCCAAATTGCGACCCTGTTAAAAGGTTCAAAAGGGCTGTTGTTTCCCAGCCTCGCAGAAGGATACGGCCTGCCACCGATCGAGGCGGCGGCGCTGGGCGTGCCTGTGCTGTGCAACACTTTGCCGGTTTATAGGGAAACTCTGGGCGATATTCCCGTTTACGCAGAGGCATCAGATCGGTATTTGTGGGAAACAAAAATAAGGAAACTTGCCGAGGCCCCGAAGCCGACAAAGACAGATATGGAACGCGTGTTTGATCCACCAGACTGGAAAACGCATTTCAACACCGTCTTAAGTCTGACGTAATAACGTGCAATCGGGGCGCGACTGGCAAGACGGCAGAGGTATAATTGGGCGTTTGGCAGTCATATCGACTAAGGTTGCTTAGAAAGCGTTGGCGTTTGCGCGCCTTGCGCAAACGGCGCGAATTGTCGTCCGTGGTTTTGCGGACCGATCAGATCAGGTCGAACGATATTCTTCTGTTTTGCACCCAGCGGAACGAACGGGTCAGGCTTCCTTACTTTCTTCAGTATTACCGCGATCAGGGGGTGAACCACTTTTTCTTTGTGGACAACGACAGCACCGACGGATCACTGGACTATCTGGCGGAGCAGGCTGACGTATCTGTTTGGCACACCAAGGCAAGTTACAAACGGGCGCGATTTGGCGTTGACTGGTTGAACGCCCTTCAGATGAAATATGCCGATGGCCATTGGTCGCTGGTTGTCGACCCTGACGAGTTTCTGATCTACCCGTTCTGCGATACGCGCCCCTTGCGGGCGCTGACCGATTGGCTGGATGCGTCTTCGATAAAATCCTTTAGCGCGATGCTTCTGGATATGTACCCGAAAGGGCCGATTGACGAACATCCCTATCACGAAGGTCAGGATCCGCTGGAAATCGCGGCTTGGTTCGATAGCGGCAACTATACGCTTAAAAAGAACAAACGCTTTGGCAACTTGTGGATACAAGGCGGCCCAAGGCGGCGGGTGTTTTTCCGCGATGCGCCTGAAAAGGCGCCAGCACTGAACAAGATACCTTTGGTGAAGTGGGAAAAACGGTATGTCTATGCCAGTTCAACGCACATGCTTTTGCCGCGCGGGCTGAACCAGGTCTACGATGAATGGGGCGGAGAAAAAGCCTCGGGCATTTTGTTGCACACCAAATTTCTGGATACATTTCCCCAGAAAGCGAAAGAAGAACTGGCGCGCAAACAGCATTACGCCGCAAGCGTGGAATACAAGGCCTATGCCGAAACTCTGGAGGATAATCCGGAACTTTGGTGTAAATGGTCGGAGAAATATATTAACTGGCGACAACTGGAAATTTTGGGTCTCATGTCCAAAGGAAACTGGGCATAAAATCAAGGAGATGCATTGAGCGTCGGAATTGTCATGCTGGTGCATACCGCACTGGGACGGGCCGAACAGGTGGCCCGACATTGGGCGGCTGCCGGCTGTCCGGTGGTCATCCATGTTGACAAGAACGTCGCGCACGCCGCCTATTCCAGCTTTGTGCAATCGCTTGCTGATGTGCCGCACGTCTTGTTCAGCAAAAGATACCGGTGCGAATGGGGGACATGGGGGATCGTTGCGGCATCACAATCCGGATCAGAATTGATGCTGGCAGAGTTTCCGCAGGTTCGGCATGTCTATCTGATGTCGGGTTCGTGTTTGCCGCTGCGCCCTGTGGACGAATTGATCGAATATCTCGAAGACCGTCCGCAAACCGATTTCATCGAATCCGCCACGACGTCCGATGTCCCATGGACGGTTGGCGGGCTTGATCAGGAACGGTTTACATTGCGGTTTCCGTTTTCATGGAAACGGCACCGGTTCCTGTTTGACACCTATGTGGATTTGCAACGCCGTTTACATCTGACACGTAAAATGCCGCGCGGATTGGTTCCGCACATGGGGTCGCAATGGTGGTGCCTGACCCGGCAAACTTTGTCTGCAATTCTGGAGGACCCCGAAAGGGGACAAATCGACAGGTATTTTCGTCAGGTCTGGATTCCGGATGAAAGCTATTTCCAGACCTTGGCCAGACAATATTCGATCAATATTGAAAGCCGGTCGCTGACCCTTTCCAAATTTGATTTTCAGGGCAAGCCGCACATTTTCTACGATGATCACCTGCAATTGCTTCGCCGGTCCGATTGCTTTGTTGCCCGCAAAATCTGGCCGCGGGCGGAAAAGCTGTATCAGGCGTTCCTGACAGATGCGGCGGCTGCCTTAAAACGAACAGAGCCTAACCCGGGCAAAATCGACCGGATATTTGCAAAAGCTGTCGAACGCCGGACACGAGGACGCCCGGGATTGTATATGCAAAGCCGGTTCCCCAATCAGGATTGGGAAAACGGGGCAACTGCCGGCCCCTATTCGGTGTTTCAGGGGTTTTCAGAACTGTTCGAAAACTTTGAACCCTGGTTGGAGAAAACCACGGGGGCGCGGGTGCACGGGCATTTGTTCGCTCCTGAACGCGTCGAATATGCGGGGGGTCAAACCGTGATAAACGGCGCATTAAGCGACAGTGCGAAAGCCCGTGATTACGACCCCAATGCGTTCCTGACCAGCCTGATCTGGAACACGCGGGGCGAACGGCAGTGTTTCCAGTTCGGCCCGCGGGACCGGCAAAAGATCAACTGGAAAATCGCAAAGGATTCCAATGCGCAGGTTTCCGTTATCAGCGGTGCGTGGTCTGTGCCCTTGTTCAAGTCTAACCGGAACTTTGCCGATATCCGAAAAGAAGCCGCCCTGTTGCAAAAGATTGAAAACAAGCATTTGGATCTGCTGAGATCGCCGCACAACAAGGCGCGGGTTCGTATCTGGACCATGGCCGAGTTTATCGAGGCACCGATGGAACCGTTGCAAAGCATTCTTGACGAGATCGGACATGCATCATCGCGGAGACTGTCCGAAGTGCCGAAAATGGTTGATCTGAACGGTTTTGGCCAATTCCTGCAAAATCTGAAAAATCAGGGTATGCATCCGCATCTGATGGGCGATTTTCCGGTTGAATACGGGCCAAACCAATCACCGCGTGCGCCGCGCAAACCGTATCTTGTTCAGTGATGGAAGGGGATTTTGATTACTTTGTTGTGCTGGCGGAAATGCGCACAGGATCAAATTTTCTTGAATCCAATCTGAACGCATTTGCCCGCCTTGTGTGTCACGGCGAGGCGTTCAATCCGCATTTCATCGGGTACCCTAAATCGAGTGAAATTCTGGGCGTTACGCAAGAAACACGCGACCGCGATCCGGCGCGACTGATCAACGCGATCAGGACCAAATCAGATGGGTTGGGTGGTTTCAGGTTCTTTCACGATCACGACCCGCGCGCATTTGATCTGTTTTTGCCTGACCCGCGGTGCGCCAAAATAATTCTGACGCGCAATCCTTTGGACAGTTATGTCTCGTGGAAAATCGCGCAGGCAACAGGCCAATGGAAACTAACCGATTTAAAGCGTCGAAAGGATGGCAAGGCGGTCTTTGATGCCGATGAATTTGCAGATCACCTGAATGTATTGCAGTCGTTTCAAATCAGCGTCCTGCACGGTTTGCAAACGACAGGACAAACCGCATTTTATCTGTCCTACGAAGATTTGCAGGACTTGGAGGTCATGAACGGGTTGGGACGCTTTTTGGGACAGGATGATATTCTGAAAGGGTTGGAAAAAAAGCTCAAGAAACAGAACCCGGAACCAACCGCAGACAAAGTTGTGAACCGCACAGAGATGATTTCCAGTGTCGCAGGTCTGGATTGGTTCAACCTGTCGCGTACCCCAAATTTTGAACCCAGACGCGGGCCTGTCGTGCCCAGTTATGTCGCTGCAGCCAAGGCGCGTTTGCTCTATTTGCCGATGCGCGGATCAAGCGAAGGCGCTGTGATTGACTGGATGGCAAAACTTGATGGCGTTGCGCAAGATGATCTGAAAACCAAAATGAACCAGAAAGACTTGCGTCAATGGAAGCGCCAGAATGCCGGACACCGCAGCTTTACAGTTGTGCGGCACCCCGTTGCGCGCGCTCATTCGGTGTTTTGTGAACGCATTCTTAACGTCGGTGAAGGCGGCTTTGCGCAAATACGCCAGACATTAAAGAACCGCTACAAAGTGCCCTTGCCACAAGATCCTGAACAATCCGGCTATGACCGTGCTGCGCATCGCACGGCGTTCGTTGCGTTTCTGGAATTTTTGCGTGGTAATCTGGCGGGTCAAACGGCCATCCGCGTGGATACAACGTGGTGCACGCAATCCCAGGCCTTGCAAGGGTTCGGCGAATTTGTTTTGCCTGATTATGTCTTGCGGGAAAACGAACTGGCCAGCGCTTTACCCGCGCTCGCGATGCAATACGGATATCAGGATCCGCCGGCACCGAATGCCGCCGGGCCTGATACACCGTTTGCGTTGTCGGACATATACGACGAACAGATCGAACAGATCGTGGCCGATATCTATCAGCGGGATTACATGATGTTCGGCTTTTCCGAATGGAGTAGCGGTCACGCTGCCTGAACAGATTGCGCTTCTGTCAGGATTGCATAGATCGTCGCCGCATCGGGATTGGCGCGCAATTTGGCGCACACGGCCGCGTCACGCAACGTGCGCGATACCAGCGCCAGTGCCTTCAAATGCTCAACCCCTGCGTCTTCCGGTGCGAACAATGCAAACGCGAGATCAACAGGCTGTCGATCTATCGAATTGAAATCAATCGGCTTTTCCAGAAGGATAAAAGCCCCAACAACAGATTCCACACCCGGCAGGCGTGCGTGTGGCAATGCCACCCCGTTTCCCACACCTGTCGGGCCAAGGGTTTCCCGTTCCATTAACGCTTCGACAGTTTCTGCGGCGGGCAGACCATAGGCGGCAAATGCAAGATCAGACAGATCGTGCAAAAGCCGCTTTTTGCTTGAAGTCGAAGCCACCACCTTTACCGCCTGAGGGGCGAGGATTTTGGACAATTCCATGTTTTCTCCAATGGCGTTTTGACGGCGCGGGCTTCACATTCAGGGGTCGATCCATCCAATATTACCGTCGTCGCGGCGATAGACGACGTTGACCCCGTTCTTACTTTCATTTCGAAACACCAATACGGGTGCGCCTGCCAATTCCATTTGCATAACGGCCTCTCCCACCGAGAGAGACGGTATTTTCATTTCCATTTCAGCAACGATCATGGGCTGGAGTGTTTCCGGCTCGATCGCGTCCGAGTCTTCTTCCGACGCGAGGATATAAGAGGATGCTCCAAACAATTCAACCGGTTCCGCACGGTCGCGGTGATGATCTTTCAAACGCCTTTTGTACCGACGCAACTGTTTTTCCATTTTCTCGCGACAGGCATCGAAAGCGGCATAGATTTCGTGCGCATGCCCTTTGGCTTGCGCGGTCAGTCCGGTGGACAAATGAACCGTTGATTTACATACATATTCACTGGCGGACTTGGAAAACACGACGTTTGCGTCTGTCGGGCGCTCTGCATATTTTTTGACAGCTTCGTCCAGTTCATCCTTCACATGAGTTTGAAGGGCCTCGCCGATATCGATTTGTTTTCCAGTGATTTGATAGCGCATTATGTCTCCCTTTGTATTTGACACGCGGACACGGCTTGCCAGTGGTTTTTCCGTCAAGGTTTATGGCCGAATGCAGGATAGGACCCCGGAGTTTGACATTCCAAAGTCCAAGCCCCGACAAAAGGGCGGAAAAACTTCCGAGTCAAAGAACACAAGATCCATACCCTATTTGAGGCGAAATACGGGGGGGCTGTCAATCAAAAGCGATGACTTGATAGGCGGAAAATTGGTTAACGATTTGTAGAGCAGTTCAGGATATTTTGAAATTGTCACCAAGATAGACCCGGCGCACATTTTCGTTTTGCACGACTTCGTCCGGCGTGCCTGACATCAGAACCTGACCATCGTGCAAGATATACGCGCGATCAACAATTTCTAGTGTTTCCCGTACGTTATGGTCTGTTATCAGAACGCCGATGCCCCGTTTTTTCAGGTCTGCCACCAAATGCCTGATATCGCCAACAGAGATCGGATCAACCCCGGCGAACGGTTCGTCCAGCAGAAGATATTTGGGATTCGCAGCCAGACACCGCGCAATCTCGACCCGTCGGCGCTCCCCTCCTGACAACGCCAGTGCGGGCGCGCGGCGCAAGTGTTCTATTGAAAACTCCGACAGAAGTTCTTCCAGGCGTTCGCGCCGTTTGTGCCGGTCTTTGACGGTGATATCCAATATGGCCGAAATGTTGTCTTCGACATTCAGGCCGCGAAAAATGCTCATCTCTTGCGGCAGGTAGCCTATGCCAAGCTGCGCGCGGCGATACATAGGCAGGTATGTGGCATCCTGACCGTCTATCAGAACGCGGCCGCCTTCTGGCATGACCAAGCCTGCGACGGCATAAAATGTCGTTGTCTTGCCTGATCCATTGGGACCCAGAAGGGCCACAACCTCGCCACGCTTCAATTGCATGCTGAAGTTTCTGATCACAACTTTCTTGCGATAGCTTTTGCGCAATTGTTCGATGCATAGGCCGGAATTGCCATTGGTTAGTGTCAGATTCGGCTTTGCCATCAATCTGTTCCGGTCCGGAAAATGGTTTTTACCCGCCCATTCATCTGTGCCGTACCGTCGCGCAGGTTCACGGTCATCTTGTCTGCCGTCAGTGCGTTTTGGCCCTGCGTCAGCAGGACGTTTGTCGTCATGACTATTGTTCCGCTGACAATGTCATAGTCGGCGCGTTCGGCTTCGGCCGCATCCGGGCCGCTCACCAGTGTTACGCCACCCGTTGCCTCCAGCCGTTGAATCTCGGAATTTTCTTCGCTGTAAACAACACGTACTGCCGCTGCGGCCAGACGCATTTCGCCCTGCACCACCAGAACACTGCCGTCAAAAATCGCCGTTCCATCCGCCTGATTTACGGCAAGCGAGTCCGACGTCACTTCAACAGGTAAATCGGGATCTTGTTTGATGGCCCCGAATGTGACCTGCGCAGTCTGGGCTTGGGCAAGAGCCCAATCCGGCGCAAAAGCGGTCATCACGACACATGTCATTAAGGCAATTAGACGCAAATACGCCACCGGTTATCTGTCCGTTTGTTTGGGGCGGTATATCAGCTTTACCCCGTTTGTGAAAACCATTTGAACACTCTGACTGTCAGGGTCGGATCGCAGCTGCATTTTGCCGGCCTGCAAGTCCCCCAGCGGGCTGGTGGCTGACACTGACGACAGGGTGTCAGCCTCGATTCGCGACAAGGATGACCGCAATTGTTGGGTGCGGATAATGTAACCTTCACTGTTTTCGATCACCACGGACCCCCTGAAAATAACGATTTCACCCTTTGTATCAAGTTCTCCGCTCTTGGCGGTCAGATTGATTTGACCACCTTCGCTCAAATTGATCTGGGCGGTCAGATCATCCGCCTCCGGACGCTCTGAACTGGTTAACCCGGGTCTAACAACACTGGCGCTGACACTGATCTGGTCGCCTGCATCTGTGGTACCGGCAAAAACCGGCCCGGTGATTTGTTGCGTGCGCAAACGCTCTCTGACTTCGGTATCGGCGAACGGGATGGTGGTTGTCGGGTCTACACTGCGGGACAGCAGGAACAGCGTCGACAATAGGGCAAGCGCAGTTAGGGGTAGCAAGACCTTCAGCCAGGCAATCAGACGCGAATAGCGATCTACGCGTTTGGCCATTCTAGCCCAGCCCGACCCGCAAACAGTCGTGGATGTGTAATAACCCGATCGCTTTGGGCGGGCCATTCGGGTCAACGACGAACAGGCAGGTGATCTTACGCTTGTTCATGATCGCAACGGCCTGCTCGGCCAAAGCATCTGGCGCAATCGTTGTTGGATTATGTGTCATTACGTCGTCAGCTGTCAGCGACAAAAGACCATCCATATGACGGCGCAAGTCACCATCTGTAATGATCCCTTTCAAGGTGTCCTGATCATCGCACACACCCACAACGCCAAACCCCTTTTGGCTGATCTCGATCAGCGCATCGCCCATTTTGGCAGACCCGGCAACTGTCGGCACCGCATCCCCTTTGTGCATCAAATCACGCACACGGCTTAGCTGTGCCCCCAATTTTCCGCCTGGATGAAATTCCCGAAAATGTTCGGGCGTGAAGGCGCGGTGTTCCATCAGGGCAACAGCAAGGGCATCGCCCAATGCCAAAGTCATCGTGGTGGAAGATGTGGGTACGACACCCGTTCCACACGCTTCTTCGGCGCGTGGCAGGATCAATCCGATGTCGGATTGCCGGATCAGCGTTGATTCTGCACGGCTGGCCACGCCGATCATTGGAATACCAAAGCGGCGTGTATACGCGATGACGTCCGCCAGTTCTGGCGTTTCGCCCGAATTTGACAGAACCAGCGCCACATCACCCTGCGCAACCATACCCAGATCTCCGTGGCTGGCCTCGGCAGGGTGGACGAAATGCGCAGGTGTTCCCGTGCTGGCAAAGGTCGCGGCAATTTTGCGCGCGATATGGCCGGATTTTCCCATGCCCAGAACGATAACCCGGCCCTTTGCATCCAGAAGCATTTGAACCGCCGCGGCAAAAGAATCGTCAAGGCCCGCAGACAAAAGCGCGAGCGCCTTTGCTTCGGTATCGATCACCCGGCGGGCGGTGTTCAAGAATTGTTCAGGCCCGGTCATGTGTGTGATCTTTCAGGAATGTGCAAAAATATCGGTCTCGGGCCAGCCCGCCAAATCGAGCCGAGCCCGCGTTGGCAAAAAGTCAAAACATGCCTTTGCAATGTCTGCGCGCCCTTCGCGGACAAGCATCGCATCCAGCGCGTCGCGCAACTGATGCAGGTACAAGACATCTGACGCAGCATATTCGAGTTGGGCATTGCTAAGGTCACGTGCGCCCCAGTCGCTGGATTGCTGCTGTTTGGACAGATCAATCCCAAGTAATTCTTGTGTCAGGTTTTTCAATCCGTGCCGGTCGGTATAGGTCCGAACCAGCCGGCTTGCGATTTTTGTGCAATAAACCGGCGCCGTCATCACCGCGAAAGCATTGTACATGGCCGCAATGTCAAATCGACCAAAATGGAACAGCTTCAGCACATCGGGGTTTTCCAGCAATGCGCACAGGTTGGGTGCCGTCGTCTGGCCAAGAGCGATCTGTACGATATGAGCGTTTCCGTCCCCGCCGCTGAGTTGGACAACGCACAAGCGATCACGATGCGGATTTAACCCCATTGTTTCGCAATCGATGGCCACAACCGGCCCCATGTCCAGCCCGTCGGGCAGATCGTTTTGGTAAAGATGATTTGTCATGGCGCACCTATATCGTGGCTTTGATGGATGGGAAAGTGGCGGTTTTGACCCGTAAGAGAGCCTGCCCGCCGATATCGGTTTCGGGTAGTCTAAACCGTGCGGGCAAAGTATGATCGAGTTTCGGTGTCGGGGCCAAAACCGCAGTTTCCGGAGTTGTTTGGTGATTCCGGTATAGAACCAATCGGTTGAACGCCATTCGTCGCAAAACAAAACAAGGGTACGCAAAAATGAAACTATTTGTTCCTATTGCAATTGTTCTGGTTCTCTCAGCTTGTACTCCGGGTCAGAATTCAACGTCGATTAATGGTGAACAGCTTTCTTCGATCCCGACATATACGTATGACGGGCGATAGGAACGGGCATTTCTTCCTTGCCACAGCGATGATGTATCAAGTCACGCCACGTGCACACTACAGCGCCCGCCGATAGCCGCCGAAGCGATTTACGGCTTCATTCGGGCGCTGGCAGTTTTGACAAAGCTTCGCGCGCAACATCAAATTGCGGAAGCGGCATATCGCCCGCTATTTCTAGTGCACGTGTCAATGTTTCACGGGCATCCTCGGTTCTTTCAAGCGCGAGGTAGGTCATTCCAAGATGGTATTGGACCAACGGATCTTCCGGCAATCCCGCAGCCGCCGGCTCCAGATAAGTCAGGGCTTCTTCGTAATTGCCGCGCCGGTATTCGATCCAGCCATATGTGTCCTGAAGCGGCGGAAATGTGCTGCCTCTCAGCCGACTGGCGATTGCAAATCCACGTTCAAGGCTTTCGGGGTCAGTGCGATGCGTGGTGATCAGACTGGCCAGGTTGTTGGCTAGAATGACGCTGTTGCTGTTTTTGGCATACAGGTCTTCGTAAATCGCGATCGCGCCTTCGAAGTCCTGCGCTTTTTCAAGCCGCTCCGCCTTCAGCAAGAGCGCGCTGCTGGCGTCCGGTCTTTCCGCGATGACCTTGTCAACAAGAGCGCCGGCCTCGGCGTCACGACCTTCGGCAATCAGCAAGCTGTAATAGGTCCTTAAAACGCGATCATTGCCGGGGAATTGTTCCAGAAGTTTCTTGTATTCCTCTTCCGCGCGTGCGCGGTCATCTTCCAGAAAATAAAGGCCGGCCCGCAGAAACCTCAAAGACGGATCGTTGGGTCTGGCCGTCAGTTGTTCTTCCAATAGCGCAGTTGCTTCATCCAATTGGCCGTCACGCACCTGTGTTTCCACCAGAGCGGCAAGTGCGCCTGTGTTTCCGGAGTCTTCGCTCAACATGTCCTTCAGGAAAGAAATCGTGTCTTCCGTCCGTTCCTGACGCGAAAGAACTTCTGCTTCGATTCCGTTTGCAACACTGGTTGCCTGCTCTGTTTCCATGGCGCGCAAGGACCACACAATGCGTGTCGCACGGTTCCAATCCTGCTGAGCAATGTAAATCATCGCCATATTACGAAGCAGATCGATATTCTGCGGCGCTTTGTTCAACGCTTCCTGAATGACCGACTGGGCAGATTCAATGCGGTCGTCCGCCATGAGGAATGACGCATAGCGCAAGGATTCAGCCGGGGCCGCACCCGACACGTCAACCGCAAGCGCATAGCGTTCACCAGCCAGTTCACGGGCACCTTCCCGTTCATGTGCCTGCCCCATCAACGTCATGATAGAGGCATCGTTTGGTGCGCCCGCCAACGCGGTTCTCAGGGCAACGATTGCCTCGCTCGGCTTGTCTTCGTCAATCAACCAGGCCGCTTGTAGTTTCAGGGCTGCAACATGGCCGGAATCTTCTGTCAGTATTTCCTCGACCAAGGAACGCGCGCCAACCGGGTTGTTGGTCTGGAGCAGCATTCTTGCCAGTAGGATTTGCGAGTTGCGTCTGTCATCGCTTGGTTCGTTCTCGTCCAGCACTTTTTCAAGCTCGGCGATGGCCTCGTCCTGTTTGCCCTGTTCGAAATCCATCGACGCCAGAAGGGCGCGATAAACCAGATTTTCTTCTTCTGTTTCAACAAGACGGTTTAATTCAGCCCGCGCAGCCTCCGGTCCTTGGGTTTCGGTCAAAAACTGAACAACAACGATTTTTGCAGCCGGTTCCGCATCCGGGCGGTTCGCAAGATCGCGCAAAAAAGCCTCGGCACCTTCCAGATCCTGGCGTTCCAGATACCAGGCGATCAGGGTGCGCTGCAGATCGGTATTCTCGGGAAACTTCGCCACCATATCCTTGAGAGAGGCTTCGACCCCGTCATTTTGTTCCAACTCGTACTGGACCTGGAGACGTGCCATCAAAAGCTCGAATGAGTCGGGTTCGAATTCTATTCCCTGATTGAGCTGGATTAATGCCCGGTCAAACTCCTGACGGTTCACCAAATGCTCAACAACGATGCGGCGCGCCACACCGTCTTGCGGGTTTTCCTGCAACACGCCTTTCAAGTATTCGGCTTGTTTGCGGGCCTCGGGTTCATTCGAATCGCGACGCGCCTGCACAAAATCCAACGCAGCAATAATGGCCAGAACTTCGGGATTATCGGGTGCAAGATCAAATGCGGCGCGCCCGTGGCGTTCGCCTTCTTCCCAATTGCGGGTCAGCATGGCCATACGCGCAAGCTCGATCCGGCCTTCAAGGTTTTCGGGGTAGAATTCGACCAGTGTAAGATACTGTTTGAAAGCACCACGGGTTTTACCAGCGTCGCGTTGCGTGCGCGCATAGGCCAAACGGGCGTCTTTGTGACGTGGGTTCAGTTTAAAGACGTTGCGAAATTCGACTTCTGCACGGGCAACATCACCTTGCTCCATCAAAGCCAGACCGCTTTCATAGTGTTTTTGCGCCCGCTCCTCAGAGCTTTCGCAGGCGGCTAAGACAAGTGTGGCAGAGAGCAGGACCGCAGTGATTCCCGGAATACGAAGCATCTTGATTGGTTCCATCCTGTTTGGCAGGTCAGTTGACCCGTTTCCTAGACGTACAATGTTATCATAAAGTGTAACACCGAAAAGGGTCGCAGATGAAGGCGACCCTTTGACGTGTGATCATAGTCGGTCGTTTGACTGCATGACAGTGCCGAGTTGAATTCAGTAACCCGTCCCACGCAAAACCACACCCACGGTTTTGAACAGAATCTTGATGTCTGTGATCAGGCCCATGTCATTGAAGTACCGCGTATCAAAGCGAGCGCGTGCTGAAAAGCTGCTCTCGTTACGGTCCGAAATCTGCCAGTAGCCAGTCAAACCGGGACGCAGAGAAAAATACGCCAATCCAGGATACAGATCGCGCTGATCCGGCATCATCGGGCGCGGCCCGACAAGGCTCATTTCACCTGTCAGGACATTCCACAGTTGCGGCAACTCATCCAGCGAGCTTTTGCGCAGAATGGACCCGAACGGCGTGATTCTGGGATCACATTTCAGTTTCTGAGAGTTAGCCCATTCCTTTGCCGCGTCGTCATTTTCGGCAAGATAGCCGCTCAGGAATTTATCGGCGTCAGGGATCATTGTCCGCAATTTCCACATCGAAAAGACGCGTCCGTTGCGCCCGATGCGGTTCTGGCGATAAAATGGATTGGTTCCGTCCCGTGCGATCAATGCGCACAGAATGAGGACCACAGGCACGACGAAGGGCGCTGCAATAAGCACCAAAGCCAGGTCGCACACACGTTTGAAAAAGGATCCATACCAACCGTGCCGAACAACAGACGGTTCGAGTACGAATTTTCCGGAAACATCCGCTACAAATGCAGCGTCACGCTTAAATTGCTTATCTTGAATGGTCATTTCAAATCTTTCAATCAGTACAAACACAAAACCACGTCTCGGCAACGCGTAACAAACGACGCCGCCGTCAAGTCGAATTTAACCGCTCTAGCTATTTTTTTCTTTGCGCAACAAACAGATCAGCGTGCACTTATTATTAACATTGAATTAACACCTGAACTGCCAACATGCCAGAGAAAAATCTAACGATTGTCGAATCTTGGCTTCGGACGCTTCGCAACGCTTAAAATGTGGCCGTATTGTCCCGACCGGATAAAAAGTACATCCGAAAATCGGGCTTTAGTTCCGTTTTGGAGACAATACATGTGCCTTTGACGTTATGCACAAGTGACGTCGAATCGAGCTTTTGCGCCGCAAATCACCTCAAATACCCGGTTGCATCATGCAAAGGCCGGATTGGTGACTTTTTTTTGCCAGATATGATTGGTTCAATGCGCGTCAAAGGGTGAGAACCATGGCGCGAAGTTTGCCAGGACGAGAAAGTGCACAGAGCCATGTCTGGCTTCCGGTAGTCAACGAGGGGCGATCTTAAGTGTCTGACGGCACATCATATACACGCTCTTCAAGGCAGCGCGCCGGATCAAAGGCGCCGTTTGATTTTGTGCGCGCCAATCATGGAAGTGTCTTGAAGCATGATACAACACCCGAAAACCACAGGCGAATGGTGCGCAAGCTTCGTGAAGCAAAAGCCAGCCTGAAGTTTTCAAGAAGCGCTCAAAGCGACCAAACGGAAAACTTTATATTCCGCAGCGTGCGCACTTCGAACCACGGGCGGCAGTCGGCCCCTGAACTTTTTTCAAATGATGATTACATTAAGGTTCAATCCGACACGATCGGGGCAACGCATTCAGGACTTTTTGTCAATTCGATAGAACCCGCACTCAAATCGGGATACACCCGCGACATGGACAGCACGCTTGACATTTATACGGACCACTTCGGGCTTAAAAAGCGCCCTTTTTCTTTGGTTCCTGACCCCAATTATTTGTATTGGTCGGCGTCACACCGGCGTGCTTACACGATGCTGGAATACGGAATTCTGACAAGTGCGCCAATCACTCTTATCACAGGCGAAGTGGGTGCGGGTAAAACCACGCTGTTGCAACACCTGCTGAAGAATCTGGATGACGGTGTTAAGGTCGGTTTGGTATCCAACGCGCACGGTTCACGCGGCGAACTGCTGCAATGGGTTCTGATGTCGCTGGATCAACCTGCGCCGCAAGAAGCAAGTTATGTTTCACTATTCGATTCCTTTCAAAAATACCTGATCAAGGAATACGCGGAAGGAAACCGCGTCATTCTGATTTTCGACGAAGCGCAAAACCTGAGCCGCGAATCGCTTGAAGAGCTAAGAATGTTCACCAACATCAACTCGAACAGCGATGTTCTGCTCCAATTGGTTCTGGTTGGACAACCGGAATTACGCGATATCGTGCGCCGCCCGGACTTACGGCAATTCGCACAGCGTGTCGCGGCGAGTTTTCATCTTGATGCCATGGACGCGACGACGGTCAATGCCTATATCGGACACAGGCTGCGCCTGTCGGGTGCAGAGCGTAATCTTTTTAGTGAGGTCGCCAGTAACTTGATTTACGAGGCGACAGGTGGTGTGCCGAGGCTTGTGAACCAGTTGTGTGATTTGTCGATGGTGTATGCGTTCACCAAGAACCAGAAAACGGTAACACTGGCGACAGTACGCCAAGTTCTGGATGATGGTGCGTTCTTTGGTGCAGGTGCCTTTGGGCACGGAGAAGAAACAACCCAATGATTGCCGATATCAAATTCTACCTGTCCTTGTTCTTGCGACGGTTTCATTACTTCCTTTTGGTGGCAATGGCGGTATCTGCCGTTGGCATAACAATGGCGTACACATTGCCGTCTGTGTACGAGGCCGAAGCGCGTCTGCTGGTGGAATCTCCGCAAATTCCGGGCGATCTGGCGGAATCGACAGTCCGGGCCGAATTCGTCCGAACTGCTCCAGATCATTCGCCAGCGGATTCTGACGCGCAACAATCTGATTGATATGTCGCGCAGATATCAGGTGCACGAGTCAGGGCCTGACATGAACCCTGACGCAATTGTTCAGGATATGAACAAACGGATCAAAGTCAGCTTGCCCAATTCGCGAGATGCCGCATCTTTCGTGAACGTGTCGTTCGCGGCACCCGATGCAAGGACGTCTGCAGCTGTAACCAACGATCTGGTTACACAGATACTGCAAGAAAACGTGGCGTTGAGAACGGCTGTTACAAGCCAGACCCTTGATTTTTTCAGGCAGGAAGTCGCGCGGCTTGACGATGAACTGGCGCAGCAGGGCGCCAAGATACTCGATTTCAAGCTACGCAACAAAGACGCGCTGCCCGATAGTATGGATTACCGTCGCACCAGGCAGGCCTCGTTGCAGGAAAGATTGCTGCAGATCGAACGGGATTTAACCGGATTGAGAGACCGTCGCGAACGGCTTGTCGAATTGTTCGAGAGAACCGGAGCAATTGATCTGACGGGCCAAACCCTTACACCCGAGCAACGCAGATTGCAGACACTGCAATCCGAACTTGCATCGGCACTGGTCATCTATTCGGATCAAAATCCGCGCGTGAAGACACTAAAGGCGCAAATCGAAGCCTTGGAAAAAGCGCTGGCAACACAATTCCAGCCAAATGAAAACAATGGACAGGAGCTGTCGGTTTACGATCTGCAACTTGCCGATCTGGATAGCCAAACAGAATTTCTGGAGCAGCAGAAACAAACGATTGAACAAGAGCTTGCGGATTTGGTTGAATCGATCGACGCGACGCCGACAAACACAGTTACGCTCGGCACGCTTGAGCGCGACTATGAAAACATCAGAATCCAATACAATCGTGCAACTGCGGATCTGGCGGCCGCAAGAACAGGCGACCAGATCGAAGCGCAGTCGCGTGGACAACGCATCACGGTTATTGAACAAGCGATCGAACCGCGCGAGCCGACAAGCCCGGACCGCCCTAAAATCGCTACGGCATCTGTCGCTGCCGGGCTGCTTCTTGGGGTCGGTTTGGTTGCGCTTATTGAAATGATGAACGGCGCGATCCGCCGACCGAGCGAAATTAACACGCGGCTGGGAATAACGCCGTTTGCAACTATTCCGTTTATCACCACCAAAAGACAGCGTACGCGGCGCAGACTGATCATTGGTAGCGCGCTGGCCCTCGTGGCCATCGGCATTCCGCTTAGCCTGTATTTGTTACACGTCTATTATCTTCCAATGGATTTGCTGGTGGAGCGGGTTCTGGAAAAATCCGGCATCGCTAGCTTAATCGAACGGCTTCGGTAGAGTACGAGTAGGAAAACAGATGGAACGCATTCAAACAGCGATCGACAAGGCACGTAAGGCAAGGGAAGGTCAGGGCGTTTCCGCGCGCTCACAAGCGCCTGCTCAAACTGACAGGCCAAAGTCCGTTTTGCCGACAGCCGAAGAACAAGATGCGAAGAGCCCGCTTATCCTGTCTTCGGACATGTCATTTAAAGAACGTGACGAGGCTTGGGCCGCGCTGAAGACATTTGATCCGAAGCAGGCCCATCTGGAACGCAAGCGCATCGTTGCATATCAAACAGGTCCCGAGGCTGTTCCCTACGATGTTTTACGAACCCGGTTGTTGCATCAAATGCGCGCCAATAACTGGCGCAGGGTTGCAATTACCTCTCCGACGGCGGGCGCGGGTAAAACGATGACATGCGTGAATCTGGCCTTCAGCCTTGCACGTGCTCCGGATCAACGGACGATGCTTATCGAATTGGATTTAAGGCGGCCTTCCATGGCCGAGCTGCTTGGGATCGAGGGAAACCAGCAGTTTTCCAAGGCTTTGAGCGGGCAGGAAGCGCCAGAGGATCACATCCTGCGCTATGGTCGAAACTTGGCGTTTGCTGTCAATCAGACAACCGCGCGTAACCCTTCGGAGCTGTTGCAGGGGGCAACGGCTGGAAAAGTCATAGACGAACTTGAAGCGCGTTATCTTCCCGAAGTCATGATCTTCGATACGCCGCCCCTGTTTGCGAGCGATGATACGATGGCGTTTTTGGATCAGGTTGATTGTGCCCTGCTTATCGGTGAGGCCGAGAAAACCACAATTGAAGAGATCGACAAGTGTGAACAAGAGCTTGCCGCGCGCACAAACGTTCTGGGCGTTATGCTGAACAAGTGCCGGTATCTTGTAAGCCACGAAGGCTATGGCGAGCAGTACGGCTACTGAGATTTAGGGCCAAACCTGGCGCTAAACTGACGTAAAAAGCGCGTTGAAATGTTAGAGCTGTGAAGGGAAAATCGAAATATTGGGCGAGACCGCAGCCTGATATTCGAATCAGCTTTGGGTTCCCTGCATGCCAAACTCGAACTCTTTGCCATTGCTGGACGACGACGAAACGAGTTTTTCCCGGATCGCGACATAGCCCACCAGCGCCAGCAGGGTCGTTGTTCCGGTTGCGATATAGATCAAAACGGCAAGCCAGACGGGCAATCCGTAGAAAAGAGCCGTCGCAGTGGCCCCGAAACTTGCAACTACCCCCAGAAGAACAAAACTTAGCATCCTATTTTCTTTCTTTGAATTGCGACACGGGCCAACAAAGCAGTACTAATCCTGACAGCTGTCCCGAAGGTGGCGCGCAAATGTGGTCTTACTAAGGCACAATTAAGACCACAGGGGATGAAGCGAGTGTTAAGATGATAGCCTTTGCGCGGTTGCCAAAACTGCGGGCAATTCGGGAAGCTATTGTTTTTTGAAGCTACAAACGCTGTTGCATCATCGGCACGGCTTGGCGGTATTTGTATGCATTGTTTGCAATATTTCCGCGTTTTCGCTTTCTGCAAGGCAGTGTTGTGCTTATGCTCGCGCCAAAGGGTTTTGCCCGGAACGAGAGAAAGATTAGCATGAAACATATTTTCACGCTCGCCGCAGCATTGTTTGTTTTGCCGTTTTTTGCGGCTTCGGCCGTAGCTCAGGACAGTTATCGCGTTAAGTCGGGCGACGTTCTTCAAGTGGAAGTGCTGGAAGACCCGAGCATCAACAGGCAGGTTCTTGTGACGCCAGATGGCCGGATTTCGTTGCCGCTGGCCGGAACGGTTCTGGCGTCCGGACGCAGTGTGGATCAGGTTCAGGCGGAAATTGCTGGTAAACTGGCGCCGAACTTTGCAGCGCCTCCAACGGTTTTTGTTTCCGTGAACAGCGTGGCTGCGCCCGCACCTGCAACATATTCAGGAACGTCGACAATTGATGTCTACGTCTTGGGAGAAGTTGCGAATGCGGGCAAGGTTTCGGTGTCCAGCGGGACAAACATATTGCAACTTCTTGCGGAAATCGGCGGCTTCTCTGATTTTGCGGCTACAAAGCGGATTCAACTGCGTCGCAAAGACAAGTCAGGCAGCGAGAAAGTCTACAATATCAACTACCAAGACATACTGGCAGGACAAAGCAGCATCGGTACGACCACGTTGGCAACGGGCGACGTGATTATTGTGCCGCAAAGAAGGCTGTTCGAATAACAAAAAAATCACGAGCGGGGCGCAATCGTGAGTAGAAAGCTGTATTTGGGAACGACGGCCTTGTGTGGGCTGGTTGTGACATTGATGCCTGCGTTCGCGCAGGAGCTTGAGGGTTTGCAGGCAACCTTTGGCGTCGAACAACGGTTCGAGGCCGGCGACAATCTATCCTTGGATATCCCTGAATCCGGTTCATCTGCCTTTTCCACAACTGCGTTTGACCTGAACGTTTTAAGCCAGACAAGAACACAAAGCCTGCGATTCAATTTGGGCGCGGCGTTGCGGTACGGCGATGTGGAACCTGGTGTGGACACCGGATTGGTCGATCCGAATATCGGTTTCAATTACGCCAGAACCGGAGCAAACGCACTTCTTTCATTCGGCGCGAGCTATGCCGAAAGCGATGTCTCGTTTGACCGGTCGCTGTCCGATTTCGAGGACGAAAACGGCGTGATCGTGTTGCCGGACGATTTCGAAGGCCTGAACGGAACCGGAACGCGTGAAGTGGCCCGTGCCAATGCACGGATCGAAACAGGATTGCAGGACCCGATCGGGTTTGTATTCTTTGTGGATGGAGCGCAGACCACATACCGGAATTTGTCTGCCGGCTCCAGCTTGGACGATTTCGAACGGTTGGGTGCTGGCGGCAGTATCCTGTTCCGGTTCTCGTCTGTTACAACGGCTTTCATCGATGCCGAATACAACCGCTTTACCTCTGATAATACAGAACAGACGGACCGACGTACCACCTCTCTGAGTGTTGGCGCAGATCATGCGATTTCGCCAACAACGCGTATTGTGGGTTCAATCGGTTATTCTGAAACAGACACCGAGGAATTCGGCGTTTCGGAAGTGGACGAAGGTATCATTGGCAGCCTGACCTGGTCTCGGGATTTGTCTTCGGGATCGGTCGAAACCTCCTTTGATGTCACGCAAAACGAAAACGGTCGCCGCGCGACGTTGTTGTTCGCGCGGATGATGCCAATCCCGCTTGGGTCCTTGTCTTACAGTATTGGCGTCACAGACAGTGATACCTTTGACGCCAACGTTGTCGGCAGCTTGAACTGGCAGCGTAATCTGCCCACTGGCCGCATGTTTGCGCGACTGGACCGGCAAGTTTCAAGCAACAGCGAAGATGAAGAACGCCTGTTCACGACTGTCGCTCTTGGGTACTTGTACGATATCAATTCCGTGTCGAGCATCGGATTTGACGCGAGTTATGGCGCGTCGGAATTTGACAATGCGAACGATGTGAACCGTACTGACCTGTCGATCAGCTACAATCATGCACTGACTCAGGATTGGACACTGAGTTCCGGCGTCAGTTATCGCATCCGGGATGAACAGAACGTCGGCGAGGCGGATTCACAATCGATCTTTGTGACGTTGCGGCGTGAATTCGATCTGTTGCGTTGACGTGCAAAGGCGCGGTGAACCTGTTTCAATCACACAATGACGGATCAAACTTCCCCCTCTGAAGGTCGCCCTTGGATGGTGTATCTTCTGATCGTCCTGTGTGTTGTCCCCGAACTTGTCTTGCAAGGGGCGGATTGGGGCCTGTGGGGAAGTACCCGACTGCGCTCCCTGACCTATCAGAACGGGGCGTTTTGGGCCGGACTGCTGCAAGGTTGGCGCCCGAACTATTCGTTCCAGCCATATTCCATGTTTGTGACATACGCGTTTTTGCACGCCGGTCTTGGTCATTTGGTGGTGAACATGATTACCCTGTTTACCTTGGGCGGGTCGATTTCTGCGTCGATCGGTACGTACCGGTTCTTGTTTGTTTATATCGCAGCCATTTTCGGCGGCGCGCTCGGGTTCGGGTGGTTCGGGACGACCATCCAGCCAATGGTCGGGGCGTCTGGCGGGTTGTTCGGGCTTGCGGGGGCCTGGATCGTCCTTGATGTCTCTGCAACCATATCCGAACGACCGGGCCTGAAGACTCTGGCCTTTGCCATATTGTGGCCCATCACGCTTCTTATCCTGCTGAATGTGGTCATGTATTGGAGTACAGGTGGCCAGCTTGCATGGGAAACACATCTGGGTGGGTTTTTTGCAGGCTGTCTGGCGACCTTTCTACTTGCCCGCACACGCACACCGGATCAATCGCCCTGATCTTTGCGCCTGTGCCCGAAAGACGTGCCGCGCGTGCATCATATCTTGATGAAAATGGTGAGCCCGTCCGGGTTCGAACCGGAGACCTACTGATTAAAAGTCTTTCGGCCCATATTTCTGCTCAGATCATTGCGTTACTATGTATTACTCTATTTATCTGATAATAATGCATTTTATAAAGACTCTTTTCGATACCTAACAATATTGTTCTTTTAATCTCACCGTATAATGCTTACCTAGCTATGCTTACCCAAGTTAGATGGTAAACCATGCAATGCCAAAATTGAGATTGTCGAAATCGGTTGTCGACAACCTACCGGTTCCCGCTGTAGAGCGCCTATTCTGGGATACTTCGCTGCCAGGGTTTGGAATTCGGATAAAACCCAACGCTACTAAGTCCTACATCGTTCAGTACCGAACGCGTACGACAGGGCGGTCGCGAAGAAAGACAATCGGGCAACACGGACCGCTGATGTCGTTCGCACAGGCGAAATCCATCGCAACTGGATTATTGGCAGATGTAATGCGTGGTGGAGACCCGGTTGCAGAAGCAGCACAAGTCCGGAGTGCACCCACATTCAGCTATCTCAGCGAGCAGTATCTTGAGCTTCACGCCTTACCCAAGAAACGTCCAAAGAGCGTTGCTAATGATAGATCCATGCTAAACCGATTGATCCTACCAGTTTTTGCAACTCAAAAAGTTGCGGAAATCGGGCACAAGCAGATTCAGTCTTTTCATAATTCTCTTAAAGCGACGCCGTATCAAGCCAACCGCACTCTGGCCTTGCTCTCCAAAATGTTCGAACTGGCAATTAAGTGGGGTTTTAGATCTGACAACCCTGTAAGGGGCGTAGAAAAGTTCCATGAGGAAAAACGGCATCGATGGTTGTCGGTGGATGAACTGGCGAGGCTTGGCGAAGCTCTGGACAAACACCCGAACCAGAAAGTGGCCAACGCCATTCGGTTACAGCTTCTCACTGGCGCACGGATCGGCGAGGTTTTGACCGCACGGTGGCAGGACTTTGACCTTGATCGTGGAGTTTGGATCAAACCGTCACATCACACCAAGCAGAAACGGACTGAGCACTTGCCGCTTTCAAAGGCTGCCGTCGCTCTTCTGTCTGGGATCAAGGCTATGGAGGGAAGCTCTTCAGAGATTGTTTTTCCGGGCCGATCGAAGGACAAGCCGATTGTTGATCTGAAAAAGTTCTGGCGCGCGATATTGTCTGACGCAGATATACATGACTACCGCATCCATGATAATCGGCACACACACGCCTCGCAGCTTGTGTCCAGCGGACTCAGTCTGGCAATTGTGGGACGTTTGCTAGGTCACACCAATCCAATGACGACGCAACGCTACGCGCATCTTTCAGACGATCCCTTGCGCGCAGCAGCCGAGGTGATGGCCGGAAAATTGAAGTCTCCCAAGTCCGCCAATTCATAGCTCGGAGAACTCATTAATCCGACCAAACGGTTCGAATCAAAACTCTCAAATAGCTATCGCCGCAATTGGTTCCAAAAAACCTGAAGATGTACTCCCCGACACTTGTTCACGGGCTGGTTAAACTAATAAGGAGTTTCCGGATGTGTGCATTTGATTAAACTTTCAACCTTTGCCCGACGTTGCTACCATTCTCGGCTTGCGAGACCGAATAGAAGGCACTTCGGTATGAAGCTTCTATAGTTCCGCTTCTATCGGAAGATGTGCAAAAAACCATTCCTCCATCTTTTGGAATCCGTGACTCGCCGGCTCGGAAACCAAAATACCGCCGTCCCCGATCCAGTTTATTTTACCTTCAGAGGTCAGCGTTAGTTGCCACGAACTAGTCGCCGCGAAATCGGGTTCGGTCAGCTTCAGCAGCCTCTCGCTCAGTGCACGGCTTTCGACGACCAAACCAATCTCCGTGTTAATCCGTAAGGATCTTGGGTCCAAGTTAGAGCTGCCTACAAAAACGCGACTGCCGTCCACAATCATGTATTTGGCATGCAGGCCCAGTTTCTTTTCACTTATCGGTGGCAGAATGTATCGTGATCTACCTTTCCCATCTGCGCGCAATTCATGAATCTGGGTACCAAAAGTCATTAGCTCTGCGACGTGAGTTCGATAGGCCGCGTATGCCGATACGTGATTGTTTGAGTTGATGGAGTTTGTCAGAATCCGCACACTTACACCCCGTTGCGCGGCGTTTCGTAAGACAGCGGTGATGGTCGGAGTCGGAATCAAGTATGCTGATACGATCACAACTTCCTGACGCGCACTGTTTATCAGTTGCGCAAGTTCGCCAGCGACCTGAACAGGTCTGTCCTCTGCCGCGTCTGGAGCCACACCGGGCGGTTTGTCCACGTAGAGCATCGTAGTCCCTCGGAATGATTGCCGAACGGTCTGACGCCAAATTTGATCCCGTTGCGCATCATCCAAAACTGGGAAGAAAGAGGACAAGGTCTGTGCTCTTTGGCTGATCGCACTTCGCGCAGTGTTTCGTGTCCTCAGGTGACTAACGGCATCAATTGGAAAGGACCATTGATCATTCCAGTAGTTGTCAAAAGACATTGATATTTCTGGAACGACCGGACCGCCGATCATCAACTCCATATCCCGGAAATTATAATCCTGATCTATACCAAAGTATTCGTCGGCAAGGTTGCGACCGCCAATAATTGCGACCTGATTGTCGACAACCATGGTTTTGTTGTGCATCCTGTGATCCAAGCGATGAAACTCTGACAGGTTAAGGATTTGTCTGGTGATTGCATTGGTGGATCGACGTTTGTACGGATTGTACACTCGGTATTGGATGTTTTCATGTTCGTGAAGCGCGAGTGTTTGTCGGTCTGCTCCTGCAAGGAAGGA
The DNA here is from genome assembly GCA_963765555.1 of uncultured Alphaproteobacteria bacterium. Classification (GTDB taxonomy): domain Bacteria; phylum Pseudomonadota; class Alphaproteobacteria; order Rhodobacterales; family Rhodobacteraceae; genus JL08. The sequence goes on along the minus strand of CAVXWX010000012.1, from coordinate 27,988 downwards.
GTCGTCAATCAGGATTTTGACGTCCACTCCACGGTCTGCAGCCCGAATTAGTCGATCATGGATTAGGCTTCCTGACTTGTCCAACATCCATATGAAACTTTGCAAGTCGATAGATTGCGTTGCGGAATCAATCGCGCGAAGACGCCACTCAAGCGCTACTCGCCCTTCATTCAAAGGCAGCTGCCAGTCACCCGCATAAATACTGTCAAGTTCCGGCCAGACGCCGGTTGTCGATGGTGAACTCGTAGATTGCGATGGCAAATCTACGGGTCGTAGTTCTGTACACGCTGTCAGGAAGCCCGAAAATGCAAGCAAAAGAAGTCTCGAAAACAATTTCGGTTTCATGGCAATTTCTTTGTCCTTCAAACCTATACACCGTAACTTCGGAGACCACCTGCGTAAACCGTGGTGGGGACGGAGAGCGGCCTGCAGTTTAGACTACAAAACTAGGGGCACATCAAACTATTGATCCTTGCACAGGGGGATTTGGAAACGATTGCTGACAGGCATTTGACATCACACGGAGAACGCCAGCTCAGGATGGGCGCCAATTGGCTCAACAATGGGCAACACCTAACACGCAATAGCGAATCAAAGCGCTTTACCTTGCGGCAACGCTTTCCTGTGAAGTGGTACAACTGAAACGAGTAAATGATCTGGAATTCCAGATTTTTGAAGCTATGTTGAAAAGATAGCGAAATTGAAAAAGACGAGTGTTGGTTTGACTTTTTCTTGAGCATCAGTGGGATTGTGAAGACGTTGTCGAAATTCAAACGTATTTCATGCTACGACAATCGGCCGGGCCGTAATTCCAGGGAAAGTCTGTTTTCTAGTCCGGACGTGTTTCGCCTGTCCGACAAGGCTCAAGGCAAAGCGACGATATCAAAATACTCAATCGGTAATATGGTTGTCGGTCAAGTGCGATCTACCGGTCACGAGGTTGAGGTAAGAGAGAGTTTCGGCGTTTCCATTGTGGTGCCGCTTCAGGGGTATCTCAGGTCTTCTGCAAATCGTAAGGAGCACGAAGCCCTTGCCAACGTAAGTGCTCTATTGTTTTCGCCTAATCGCCGCAAAACTGAAGTTTTTTCACCGAATGGAGATGAGTTCTTAGGTGTACCGGTAGTCGTCCCCTTCTCGGAAATCGCCAATGCAGCAGAGCGCATGGGCATTCCACTTCGTCAGGCAAATCGCACGAATTCTTTTAGCTTCGCACTTAGCCATCAGAAGCATCAACTGTCCGGTGAATTAGTCCATGGTTGTATGGCGATGTATTCCGAGATTGCTCGGGGTTCGCGGCGGCTGGACTTGCCGGGGGTCCACACGCAGTGGAGCCAGTTTGTCTCGGAAAAAGTGGTCGAGTTGTTGGACGACGCAGGCCTATTCCACCTTCCTCAGATTGCGTCACTTTCAACCAAAGGTCGGCATGTTAAGCGTGCGATGGAATACATGCGGGCGAACTTGTCTGACATCGTGATGATTACCGAAGTTGCCAGAGCCTGCGGTTTAAGCAACCGAACACTGGAACAAGCCTTTAAGGATGCAGTGTCCATGACACCGTTGCAGGTTTTGACTTCGTTCCGGCTTGATGAGGCGCGTGCTATGCTGCTGGCGCCCGATGACGGCAAATCTGTGACGGATGCGGCGCTCGCCTGCGGGTTCCGGCATCTTGGCCGCTTCGCGCGCGTTTATGGCGAGCGTTTCGGGGAATTACCCTCCGAAACGCGTGCACGCCGGTAGGAAAACTGACAGTGCAAGAAAGTGAGATTGCCGATCTCCGTCTTTCCAGGGACGCGACAATTGTAACTGGCTGTTCTGACTGCGTAAACCGCGGCGCGTGTGACCATCCCGATTTCCTGTTTTTCATGATATACCGATGCATTTAGACGGAAAAATACTGGCAACTTTAGTTCTATGAATAGCGAAGCAACCCAAGCTGCTGTTCTACCTGAAATAGATTGACGCCACGATGCATGGTATTTTGAATGCTGTCGGGTTAGCCTGTAAATATTCTGCCCCACTAGCTTTTTGCCAAGCGCGCATTTCTTTTCGAACGGCAGAGAAAAATGGACTATTTATGAGGAAAAAGAACATGAAAACATCATTAAAGCCGATACTTGCCGGACTGGCACTGACCGGGCTGGTTGCTTGCGTCGAAGATTCCGGAAGCGGTTCGCAGTCAGCCACGCCAAGTCTGGCCGAACAGGGCTGTCTCCGCGATGTTACTCAGGTCACGAACAACCCTGAGGTGGCTCTTTTGTCTTCCAGCTTCTCGCAAGCGGGTACAGAAGTGATTGTCGGCGTTGGCCCCGACAGGGCGCCTTGGCGTTGCATCGGCTACAGCGATGGAACGACGGCAGACATCTCGTCTCTGACGAATGAAGGAACTCTGTAAACTGCAAATGAAGCCACCGCTTTCCGCCCGATCGGCTGAAAGCGGTGGATGCAGGATGGTATGTCGCCGGGGTTCTTTTCGACTGTTCAGGCCGTACAGGATTTTTGATGGTCTCGGCGGCTGATCCTTCCAGTGTTTCGAGTCCCCGTGACTTGGACAAGGTCATAAGTGTTATGGTCGATTGCGGAAGCGTCGTGGGAAAACTTCAAGAGGTGTCCGCGTCTTGATCTCTGGCCAGTCCTCCGCGCGTGCTGAGATGTGCTTTGCCGATGGACGCGACAGCGGAAGGTTATGTCTTCTTGACCTTGCCCGCGCAATCGCGCTGTCGCAGATGGTCGTGTTCCACTTTGCAAGAGATTTAGAGCTTTTCGGATTGATCGCGTCTGGAACCACCCTGACTGGGGGTTGGGCGCTTTACGCGCGCGGCATCGCCGCGAGCTTTCTGTTCTTATCTGGCATTAGCCTTGTTCTGGCCAATGAGCATGGTTTCCGCAGCAGAGCATGGTTTCGGCGGTTCCTTCTTATTGCAGGTGCCGCGTGCCTGATTTCTCTGGTGACTTACGCCGCTATACCATCGCGGTTCATCTATTTTGGCATTTTACACGCGATTGCTGCCGCGAGCCTTTTGGGTCTTCCGTTCCTTTTCTTGCCTGCCTGGGTATCCGCTGTTGCAGCGGTATTGGTCCTGATTGCAGATGCAAGTGTAGGGCGGGATGTGTTCACCGCCCCCTGGTTGGCGTGGACCGGTTTGGGGGCACAGGTGCGTGCTTCGTTGGATTTCATTCCGCTGGTGCCATGGTTCGCCCCGTTCCTCTTCGGTATCGCTTTTGCCCGGATTGTTGATTTGCGGCGGTTGGAACCCGCGTGGCCGCAATGGTTTCCCGTTTATGCCGTTTCTTGGCTCGGCCGGAATAGTTTGGCCATCTACTTGCTGCATCAGCCCATACTGTTGGCTCTGGTTTGGACGACGATGAAGATAGCATCATGATGATGTGGCTGTAGGCCGTCCCTTGCCGCAAGAGGGGTTCCACAACACCCGATCAGGCGCTACGTTTTGCTAGTGTATCGCTGCCAGAAGGGCCAACCAGCGTGAGGCACCATAAGAAGGAATACAAAACATTGATCACGCATCCCACTGTTTCCAAAGGATTACTGGCAACTCTCGTCATTGCGTGCCTTTGTGTCGCAACAGGTGCCGCTCATGCGCAGATCATTGGCGAAGCGGGGGCCGCGCTTCAGGAAATCGATGTCCGCGGGCGAGGGTGGAATCAGATTTTCAATCCTGAAGAGCTCTGGCAATTCGCATTGGCGCTGATCGAAACGACCGCGATGGCCGCCATAATCGCCTATCATCCCGTGCATCTCGCCTCGCGCCGGGTCAAGGCGGATTTCGATGCTCCGCGCGATCTGTTCGTCTATGGCCTTATCGGTATGGTCGTAGGTTTCCTGATTATGCATCACGGTTATCTGATCGGCTTTGTGCTGTTTGGTCTTGGCGGTTTGCTGCGCTTCAAGTCCGACGGCGGCGCGGCCGATACGATGCGCCTCATTCTCGTTACACTGATCGGGCTTTGTGTCGGGCTTGATCTGCCCGTCGTTGCCCTGATCACATCGGCCAGCGCGTGGATTGTGATCTATGCATTTGGCGGCCCGGTCAATTTCGAGCTTGAGGTCAAGTTCTCTGAAGAGCAGGCTGCCCCCGATGCCATGCGAGCACTGCGCGAACTTCTTGCGGAACGCGGGTTCAAGACCGTTTCGATGAGCAAGAGCAAGTTCAAACCGATTGTAAGCTATGTCGTGTCTGGTCCGCGCGGGCAACAACGCTCCACGCTCGAACGCGAGATGGCGGAACTGGTGACAAAAGGCGCCACCGGGATTTCCGATTGGCATGTGGATTGATGAGTACAGGAGAACCCTTGACCGTACTTTGGACGCGCAGAACGCGGTCTGCGGTGGAGGTCGCGGCGATTCTCAGTGCGGTTTTCTTTGGTTGTACTGCGTCCGGATCATCCGAAAGTATCCAGATAAGATTTGAAAGCTCTGAAAAGATCGCGGATCGTGGCCATGGCTTCACCGAGGTTTCGGGCCTCAGTCTGGCAATTGACGGTGGGTTCTGGGCTGTCAGCGACAGTACAGCGCGGCTTTTTCGACTTGATGAGGCGGGTCATGTAAAACGGAAATCGTCGCTTGACGCCGAACCGGAGCTTGAAGGGGTGGCCCTTGATGTCGGCGGTGGACGTATTCTTGCCGTGCGTGAAGACACGAACGAAGTGCTGGCTTTTTCGAATGCAGGCCATTTGACCCGTCATTCGCTTTTGTCGATGAGCGGGGCATCCGGTCTCGCTCCCTATTTTTCCGCCAATGATACCAAGGACGGATTGGAGGGGATCAGCGTCGATCCCGAGACCGGTATCGTCTACGTCTTGAAGGAACGCCGCCCGAGACTTTTGATTGCAATATCGCCGGATCTTGCGCAGGTGCGGCAGGTCATTGCGTTGACCGGATCTGCCGGGTTTGCATCGGACAAGGCGGAAGACGATCATCTGGATGTGTCGGGCCTCGCCTGGGACGCAGGGCGGCGGGGACTTTGGATAACCAGCGATACCGGAAAGGCGTTATTTTTCTTTGACATCGACAGGATGCAGGCACAGGGCTGGGTGCTAGTGGATGAGGCCCGGGGGCATCCACGCCGTGTCTCGAATGCCGAAGGCGTAGCGCTCAGCTCTGATGGGCAGACCATCTTTATCGTCACCGATGACGGCAAGGACTCTCGCCTACTGACCTATCGAATAGACTAAATCCGGCGCGCACATCGGGTGCCGCCTCTCATACTTCGAACGGAGGACCGAACAATGACGAAATCAACTCAAACAGCGGCGCGCTTTGTGGCTGCAATATTCATGGCCGTGTTGGGGATGCAGGCGGCGGCCGAGGATTTCACGACCAGATCGGGGGGGCCTTCCGAGAAGCAGATGCTCGCGCGGTCGGGTGCGACGCCTGCTGAAGGTCTGGCCTTTGTGCGGCCAGTCCTGACCGGCGTCCTTTACCGTGCGGGTTTCAAAGGGGGTGACAAATCCCGAACCGGCCTGTCTTCGTCGCAGCGAACCCAGCTGTGCGAGGCGGGCTTTTCAAGGGCTTACTATGCGGATTTTGGAAAGAACACGGACTACGGCACGACGTCCTGCGGATCCGGCGCGCTCGACTATCAGTCGGCGCGCTCTTCCCGCCCATCCGCCGTCATGAAGTCTGTTCATGACCGGATCACTGGGGGCGGCGGGCCGGTGCTGGTGCATTGCATGTGGGGCGTACATGCCTCTGGCGCGCTCTCGGCGATGGCGCTGGTGCAATTCTGCGGCTGGTCCGAGGCGCGGGCAAAGGCCTATTGGAACGAGGCCCGCAATGGTGCGCCTTGTTCTGGGGGCTGCGATGCCTGGATCAACAGCAAGTTCGACAAGTTCAAACTTGATCCGGCGCTAACGGTCTCGGCCGCGCAGCAAGCAGCGGTGTGCCCGAAATGAACGCGATGATGAAACCAAGTCTTGCCTTGACCCTTATCATAATTGCCGCTCCGGCTCTTGCGTCGGACGCCGTTCGCGGTACCGAGACAACCTTTGGCAGTCCGAACGGCATTACCGAGCGCTGTGTCCGGATTCCGCCTGTTCCGGGTGGTGTGTATGACAACGACGATCTCGAACAGGAAGCGGCCTATTGTGCGATTGATCTTTATGCCGCCGATACCGCCTTGTGCCCTAAGACCTGGAGTACCAGTCCGGGAACGATGGTTCACGACATCAGCGAAGGACCCTATGCCGGGAACCGAGTGGAGTTCGAGCGCAATGCCTGCAAGGAGGGCAAGTCCGCCGACCGCCTGGCGAAGGATACGCTGGCCAAGTTCAAGCCGACCATGAATGCCAAGGGGACCAGCGGCACGTTTTCGCCCTCTCCGCTGCTGTATTACCATTTCTCGCGCTATTTCGACATGACGGTCAAGGTGCCGGTCACGGTCTGGCGGTCGATTGACGCCAAAGCACATCTGGGCGATGTCGCGCGTTCGGGTCTATCCCTTTCCGGGGGAAAACACGGTGGACGCATGAACCATGCCGGGTGGGCAGCGTTGGTTGCCGCCGAGGAAAACCCGCGCAGCTATCAGCCGACCGATGACTTGTTTACAGCGGATCGCAGCCAGATATTCGGCGTGCTGACCAGCAGCCCGGGGCACCGCTACGGGTCTGAGATCAACGGGACGCGCGTCTCGGGATGGGGCAAGGGACAGAATGAAGACTTCCAGAAAACACCGGCCTTTCTAGCCCTGCGCTCGGACAAGGCACTGGCGGAAGCGATTGAACACGGGCTGAACGAGGGTCGAAAGGATCGGCAGATCGCAAAGGATATGGGCGCGTCCGTGACGCCACAACAGATGGTTTTCTGGATGACTGAGCTTTCGGAAATCGTCCTTCTGGATTTCATCTTCAGCCAGCAGGACCGCGTGGGAAACATCGATTTCACGCCCTACTACTATTGGCTTGAAGGCGGCAAGCTTAAGCACAAGAAGGCAAAACACCACGAACCCGGCGACGGATCAGTGCCTGCGGATGCCATTCTGCTACGCCGCACCAACCTGAATGACAATGACGCCGGCGGGCGTGTGCAATACGCGAATTTCGCCAAGAGCACACAGATGCTGGAGAAGCTTCGTCACCTGAATGCGGGGACCTATCGCAAGTTGATTGCGTTGAACTCGGATTTGCAGGGTGAGGGCCCGATCGGGCAATGGCTGGCAACGTCATTTGGCTTAAGCGAGCGTGAAGTCGCGCAGGTTGTGACGAACACGGCGCTGGCGACCGGGATATTGCGCGTAAGTTGCGAACAGGGGCTGTTGAGCTTTGATCTTGAACCAAAGGAGTTTTTCGAAACCGGACGTGTCGCTGCAAAGGAAATTGCTTGTGATGGCAGTTAAATCGTTTCTGGGCGCGGCTCTTCTGCTGCTGCTCGTTGCTGGGTCGGCCTTTGCCCAGCCCTTGCGGGTCGTGGTGATTTCCGATCTGAACGGCTCTTACGGTTCGACAAAGTACAACCCTCGCGTCAGCGCAGCAATCGAGCGCATCATCAAGCTGGACCCGGATTTGGTGGTAGCCACGGGCGACATGGTGGCAGGACAGCGCCGCCCGGTGTTAAGCGAAACACAGGTGAATGCGATGTGGAAGTCGTTTCACGCCAAGGTCACCGATCCGCTGCGCGTTGCCGGGATTCCCCTGTTGGTCACACCCGGCAACCATGACGCGTCTGCTTATGGTGGCTTTGAAGGCGAACGCAGAATTTTTGCCGCACAATGGCGCGCAAGGAAACCGGCGGTCGATTACATAGATGATGCCGACTATCCTTTTTTTTACGCATTCAGGATGAAAAATGTTACATTCGTATCCTTGGACGCAACTGTCATTGGACCCCTTCGAGGCGGGCAGTCAAAGCGACTGCGCGCCCTAGCCAAACGCGACGAAACACTGATCGCATTCAGTCATTTGCCGCTTTGGCCCTTCGCCATCGGGCGGGAAACAGAAATTATCGGTGACACAGAACTTCAGAATGTCTTCCGGTCCATCGATCTTGATCTGCACTTGTCGGGCCATCATCATGCGTTCTATCCCGGTTGGAAGGATGACACGGTCTTTGTTAGTCAGGCTTGTCTGGGGGGTGGGCCGCGCCGGTTGCTTGGCACAACTGCCCGGAGCGTGCATGCGATCACGCTTCTGGAAATTTCTGCACAGGGTAAAATTGACATTACCGCTTTTACGGGAAACGCGTTCTCTTCTTCGATTGACTGGACCAAATTGCCAACGCAGGTCGGCAGTGGTTCCACCGCCTTGAAACGGCTTGATCTGGTGCCCTAGGCACACTGATATGCCACAGAGTCTGAAGCAGATCGGTGTTCAGTTCGATCTTTCCGAAAATTAATGATTGCTGTTTCGGTTATTGGATAACGACTTCGCAATCCGGATAGCCAGACGAATCCGGCGGCGATACACATATCTCATATCAAACGATAATTTGTCGAAGATAACTCGATAGCTGGACACTATTTTTGGATTTGGCCGTCTGAAGTTCGTGGAAATTAGGGTTGCAACATCATGAGAAAGACGTCCGTTACAGCAACTGCGGCTCTCGTAGTGGCGACCGGACCGTTGCTCGCGAAGGCAGAAGAGGATGAGGAAACCGTGGTCGGCGTTCAGGCGGTTCCAGGCATTGAAGCGTTGGCGCACAACGAAATTTACTATCGGAAAAACCATAGACCTTCAGACACTGTCGGAACGGCAGGTTTCGAACCTGGCCTGAGGCCAGAACTATGATGCCGGACACTATGAGCGTTCCAATCGTCTGTCTTAGCGGTCGGCGTATACGGTGGCAAAATGCAATGATCGTGATGCCACTGATCTTAAAGAGTAACACGTCAACCTCGTCGTGTAGAATATCGTTTCTCGTGAACCCGCGTTGGTCAGTAGATGATTGGCGCGGGTTTTCAGAAGGTACGGCGGGTGACTTTTCAACCAGAAAGAGCAGGGCATTGTCATGAAATATCCGGGTACTCTTCGCCTTAAGACGCCATGTTGTAAGCCACCTATGCCGTCAGGTCTTGATCTTTTCAGCGGACTATCGGCCCGCAAAGGCATTCCTGGCTTCGGGCCATTTTACGTGTCCTTTCCCCTCCAGAAGGCTTTCGCCGCCTTGTTCTGCCTTATTACTCTGGCTATTTCGCCCGGTCCGGTTGCAGCAGATCAAGTAACACCAATCGCCTGTGTCACAGATCAGGCAGTTCCCGATGCAATTGCCGCCAAGCTCGATTTAACCCTTCTGACAGTGATCGACGGCGACGCGGAATCAGCAGAAGTAGTGGGATTTGCGCCAGGCTCTGAATTGTTCGTCCGGTCGCCAGACTGGACTTACCACCGTTCCGCCGGCACGGCAGATATCGCAACGAATGCACCTCTGGACTGCGGCAGGCCGTTTCAGATCGGCAGCAATTCGAAGATGATGACCGCGACCGTTCTGCTTCAGCTTGTCGAGGAAGGCGCACTTTCGCTTGACGATAATCTTGTCGCGCACTTGCCAGAGGTCGCCGCCGCCCTTCCTTTCGGCGATGTGATCACAATCCGGCAACTATCCAATCACACCTCGGGCGTCTTCAGCTATACCGACGACGCCCCGAACGGTGTGCCGGGTATCATGGAGGGTGCGCTTTCTGATCAGGATCTTCTGGCCAGAAGCTATACGCCTGAAGAGTTGATCCGCTTTGTGATGGACAACGGAGCGCCGAATTTCAATCCGGGTGCGAACGGCCAGTGGTCATACAGCAATACCGGCTACATTCTGATCGGCATGATCCTTGAAAAGAACACCGGCAAGCCTTTGGGCGATCTGTTTCTCGACCGGATATTCGAACCGCTGGGGATGCAGAACAGCTTTCTTTGGAACGAGGTGCCGCGACCGGAGTTTAATTTGCCCCGCTCTTACTATCAGCCGCCCTTCGACTTGGATACGACTGACTGGAACATGTCACAGGCCTGGGCTGCAGGTGGTGTCATATCGACGTCAAAAGACATGGACCTGTTCATACGCGGCCTGATGGCGGGTAGGCTTTTCAACGATCCGGCGACGCTTTCGGCAATGATGCAAGGCGTTGCGACCGATGCCGGCTTCAAGACTTATGGAATCGGGATCGGCGAAAAGATCGGCGGCTTCTGGGGGCATGGCGGACAGACCTTGGGCTATGAATCCGACATCGGTCTGTTTCGTGATCAGGATATATCGCTGGTAATCTGGACGAATTCGGCGCGCAACCTCGCAGCTCTAGGTTCTAGCCTTGTGTTTGGGGCCCTTGCCGAATCTGGGGCTCTGGAAAAGCGCGCCGATGCTGCCCAGTCTTTGACGGGAACCCGGTGGGTCTGGGTTTCGGCGACGGATGCCAGTGGACACACCACGACAGTCGAGGATCCGCAACGCTACGCGATCTTCTTTCAGGACGGCGGTGATCTGGCCGTAAAGGCAGATTGCAACCGTGTTTTGGGCAAATACGATCAAAAGGACGACGCATTGTCGATGGTGACCAAAGTGTCGACCAAGGCGCTTTGTGAGCCCGACTCGTTGGAAGACGAATTTCTGAAGGCGCTGCAAGAAACAACCGGATTCCAACGGAATGACAAAATCCTTGTCCTTGTTTTGGGGCAGAACGCTGGAACTATGGAGTTTGCACATGACACAACCAACTGATCTTTTCCTGACCATGCAATCGCGCCGGATTTCTTCTGGTTTCTTGCGGTGGGTGGTGCTCGGCTTTTCGGCGCTTATCCTGCTTCTGGTTCTGACTGTTACCCGGGTGGCAGCGCAGGACGACATGCGCGAAGAGCAGGTCCGATTCCCGGCAGGCGCGACAGGTGCAACGATCAAAGGGCAGATCACCGGCCGCGAATCCGTTGTTTACAAACTTGGCGCCGAAGCCGGACAGGTGATGAACATCAGCCTGACATCAAACAACACCGCGACGTATTTCAATGTTTACGCACCCGGCAGCGGCCCTGGTGATCAATCGCTTGCGGTAGGCAGTCTCACCGGACCACTCATGCCGGACTTGAACCGGTTTTCGGGTGCTCTGCCGCTTTCAGGCGAATACTCGGTCTCGGTCTATCTGTACCGAAACGCCGCGCGAAACGGGGAGGTGTCGGATTACACGCTTGAAGTTTCGATCACAGGAGAAACGGGCGAGATCGTTCAGGGCGACTTTGCTGATGGGCTGCAGGGCGGGCCCGACTATTGGGCCGTGGAAACTGGCGGAGGCACCCTCAACATGCGCCAAGAGCCTTCCGCAGGCGCCGGAATTGTCACCCGCTTGGTCAATGGCACACCGCTGCGGAACCTTGGCTGCCGCATGGCCGAAGCGCGCAGATGGTGCCGCGTCGCGACGCTGTCTGATCCCGGTTTTGACGGATGGGTCGCGGGTGATTTCCTGATTGAAGGAAGCGGTGAAGGAGCAGCCACACAGCTTCCTGATCTGATCCCCGTTCCGGCAGGTAACGAAGACGTCTTGGTTCCCGGCACCGACTATCACGCCACAGGACAGGTTCAATGCGCGCGCAACGCAGATGCCCCTGATCAAAGCTGCGATTTTGGAGTCAAAAGACAAGGCAATGGGACCGGAGCGGTCACGATCGAATGGCCAGAAGGCGGCAGCCGGACCATTTTCTTCCAAGGTGGTACCGCCGTATCCTACGATCAGTCGCAGGCAGACCAGGGACGCGGCATGACTGTCACGCGCGACGGCGACAACAGCATCGTTTTCGTCGGTGAGGAACGCTTTGTCATTCCTGACGCGGTCATCTGGGGCGGATGATCTTCGAAGCATCATACTGGCCGGATCAGCCAGAACAGCCCGAAACTAGTCAACTTTTATTCAAAAGGAAGGTAATCATGAAACAGAAAACAGCGAGGATTCTTGCATACGCTGTCGTTGCGCTTGGCGCTGGGCAGGCGGCGACCGCTGCTGACCAGTCGCAGATGATGAGCAATTGTAACAGCTATGCAGCGCATCATCTGCACGTTTCCACAAGCGACATCGCATCCTTGTCTTACCAGGGTCAGAGGGTTGACGGCACCCACGCCGTTAATGGCAGCACGACCTCTGGCCAGACATTCCAATGCTCTTTCAATCGGGGCGGAACGCATGTCGTAAACTGGTACCATTCTGGCGGCATCAGTTCCGGCGGGGCAGTTGATGAATCTCAGATGTTGAGCTCCTGCAATACCTATGCTGCGCATCACCTGCATGTGTCGCCAAGCGAAATCGCCTCCCTTTCCTACGAAGGGCAAAGGGTCGACGGTACACATGCCGTCAACGGAAGTGCAGCCTCCGGTCAAACATTCCAATGTTCGTTTGATCGGACTGGTACGCGTGTCGTGCATTGGTATCACTCCGCTCCGACTGACTGCCCGGCAGATGTGTCTGAAGCCGACCGTTACCGCTATCCCGGCTGTAACTGAGACCTCGATCACAACAAAGGAAGACTAAAACAATGAAAAGAACACAGCTTTCATTTTTTGTGGCTTTGGCCGCAGGGCCGGCACTGGCACAGGAAGGCGCTGCGGAAGCGGTTGGTACGGGTCTGGGATTGGTGATCGGTCTTTTGATCATGATCGTTGTCGGTGCAGTTGTCGGCTGGCTTGCCGGCCTTATCGTTAAGGGCAGCGGATTGGGATTCTGGGGGGATGTCGTGGTCGGGATCGGTGGATCGATCCTGGCGGGGTTTCTGTTCCCAATGCTCGGCATCACGATCGGAACCGGTTTTCTGGCGACATTCGTTCCTGCGGTTATTGGTGCAGCGCTTCTTCTTCTGATCGTCCGAATGATCCGCCGGTCAGCCTAGCTTGAGGGGCATCAAGAAGAGACGCCCAAACCCTGTTTCTTGTTCGTGTTTGCGCATGGACATGAAAAACAACCTGAATCGTCAACAAACCAATGAAAGGAAATACAATGACGTTTAAACTGAAAGCTGTGGCGATCGCCGCTGCAATGCTCTCCCTTACGGCGTGTGTGGAAGACACCGGATCATCTGAGGCCGGCCGCCCAGCCGTGGGAAGCGAATACGATCTGAGTTCGTTTCAGGGCGCCAAGGCTGGGCAGGCCGAATTGGGCATCCAGAACCTTGGTTATGAGCTTATCCGGACCCAGGGCTTGACGCAGTACTGGTTCAACCGGTCAACAGGCGCTTGCGCCGAAATGACGGTTGGCGATGGCCGCTATCAGACTGTCAGAATGCTACCTGCCGAAGACTGCTAAGCGAAAGGCCCTCTCTCACGGGGGAGGGCCATTTTGTTTCCGTTCACGCAAACAACGGGCACAGATTTTTCGAAGGACAAGCCATGATAAATCGTCATTTCTGCCGATGCAGGTTTTCTGTCGTGACTCAGCTCACGTTAGGTATCACGATTTTCGTGGCAGCGATGGCTGGGACCCCATTCGCCAAGGCACAGCTGTCGGTCGAGACACTTGATAGTTGCTTTTTTGACGATCCCGAAGGCGGACCATCGCTGGAAAAGGAATGCGGTTACATTGTTCTGCCAGAAAACCCCGACCGGTTCGACTCGCCTGAGATCAAGCTGGGCTATATGCGTCTGCGAGCACGGTCGGACGCTTCTGAGGCGCCGCTTTTCATGCTTGCTGGCGGCCCCGGACAAAGCCTTATTGCACCCGAAACTCTGTTACTTTTCGCGGATGGATTTCTTGGCCCCATCCTGAACAATCGCGATGTCGTGATCCTCGACCAGCGTGGTGCGCCCAATGCGGTGCCGACGCTCGACTGTCCCGAGATGTATGGATTGCCTTGGGAGATCCAGGATCGAGAACTCGACGAGGCCGGAGTGTTGGAAGTCGGCCGGCAGGTGCTTGCAGATTGCGTGACAAGCGCCCGGACCGAAGGCATCGACCTGGCGCAATACAACAGCGTCCGGATCGCCGCAGATGTGGATGCCGCAAGGCAGGCCATGGGCTATGAGCAGATCGTCTATTACGGGGCGTCCTACGGATCGCAACTGGGGCAGCACTTCATGCGCGATTTCCCTGACAGCCTGAAGGCTGTCGTCCTTGATGGGGCGAACTCGCTGTCGCGAAAAAGCTGGGTGCAGGAGCGCGCGCGCGACGCCGACGTTGCCATTCAAAAGCTGGCCGCGCTTTGCGACGCCGATGCGAAGTGCGCCGAGGCCTACGATGTTGTGGGCATGGTCGATCAGGCCATAGCGCTGTTTGATGCGGGGCCGATAATCACAACCTATCAGGATCCCGGTGATCCGGGCCTGCAGCTTGAATTGACATTGACCCAAACAGATCTGGCCGGGCTTATCTTCGGCTTTCAGACCGGGCAGATTGGCATCCACTCGCTTCCGGCGGTTCTGGATGCGATCCTTGCTGATGGTCGGGCGTCCGCGGCAACTATACTGGGCGAACAGAAGGGGGCCGCCATTGTGGCATCACGCGGAGCAACGCAGGGCGGTTCGGCCATGTTGATGCACATGGCTGTTGTCTGTTCCGACGATCCTGTAACAACCGCCGACGATCTGATTATTGACCCGGACGCAAGCACCTATGCTCGCATATTCGGCCAGACTGTACTTGAAGAATACCTCGAATATTGCGCAGCGGTCGATGTGCCTTCCTTGCCTGAAGACACGGATGTGGATGTGACAACCGATATACCCACTCTTATCCTCGCCGGTGACCTTGACGCCCGTACGCCGGTTATTCGCAGCGAACTTGTTGCCGCGACTTTGCCACGCGCAACAATCGTCGAATTTCCCGAAGGTACCCATGTTCAACTGGGCGAGATCAACCAATGCGCCGGTCAGATATTGCAGGCCTTCCTTGCAGATCCAAACGTAACGCCGGACACGGGCTGTATCGCCGAAAAGCCGCGTCTCGGTTTTGTGCTGCCGGACGGGACGATAAGCAATGATTAGGCGTCTGCTGTCTCGGGCGATACAGGTGCCAGTGGGAATGATGCAGATAAACAACTTTAGGCAGCGAACTGGCCACAACCAAGAACAGTTCAGGGATAATCCGGGACAACCTACCCTAATTCGCCTTAAAATCACGCGAATCGGTGCCGGACCACGTGTCAGACCCAAGGACAGGACAAGACAATGAAAAAGATGGTAATTTCGATGATTGCGACAGCCCTGTGTGCCTCGGCAGTCCATGCCGACGGACCTGTCGTTGAATCTGTCGTCGCTCCCCAAGTTGCGCAGGCAACGGCTGTGCCCACGTTCTCGGGCTTCTATGGCGGCCTTGAATACGGCCGGGCGAAGCAGTTCGGGTGATATCACTCTGACATTTGGCCCCTCCCGCGCCCCCCGTTGTTACCAGACGAACGTTCAACGATGGAGATGCCTTCGGCGCCTTTTTCGGTTACAACCGGCAGAACGGACATTTTGTTTACGGCGGCGAACTTCGCTACCTGTCCTTCAGCGATGTTTCATTTTGGAATTTTGAAATTGAGGATGTCCTGGATGTCCGCGGGCGTGTCGGCTATGCTGCGGGCTCTTTCATGTTCTATGGTGCGCTTGGCTGGTCTTGGGCGAACACGTCTCTTCCGACGGCCAACGGAGGCCTTGATGGCATGAACTATGGTGTCGGCATCGAGTACAACGTGACAGAACGGATTATGTTGGGCCTCGATTATACCGCTCGGAACATGGACGGTGATTTCGGCCCCAACGCGAGCTATGATGGCGACGTGGAGACGATTTCGTTCCGGATCGGGATGCGCTTCTGATACGTGTCGAAATCGATCAGGACCGGACCTGTGTTAACCCTGTTTCGAACTGTCTTCTTCTGTGCGATCACCCTTAGTTTCTCTGCCGGTGCGCTGATAGCGGCCAGTTTTTTTATCGCCGACCGGGCACCGCAGAGCGATTGGTACATCGGCGTTCATCTGGTTGTCACCGGAGTCTTTCTTTCGCTTGGGGTCCTGCTGTTTGGGATACAACGCCATGTCTCGGAAATTGCTCGGAATGCACTGTACACCGAAGATACGGCCGCCGGGAAGCTTCGGCACCACGTGAAACGCCTCTTGGTCTATCTGCTGGTCGGAGGGACTGTTCTCGGGGCAATTCTTGGCCTTCTCACCTATGCGATACTTGCGCGGATTGATCAGGGGTTCGCAGTGTTCGGATGACAAATTCTTCACGCTAAGCAGTGTTCACGACTGAAAGTTCGAATTTCTAGTTTGATTGGCTGGTTTTGCCAGCACCGGACTTTCAGCGAAGAATGACGAGTGACGAAGTTGCGAACGAAGCAGGCTTTGGATTGCTTCGGCTGCAAAAAGTCAAATAGTTGCAAATAGCAATTCCCTTATTGTGCTTCCGCCAAGCCGTCGCTTTTGCATTGCGGCCAAGCACCCGCCATGAGTGGCGTTTCATTTAGGCGTGAATGTGCTTAAATGGGTCTGCCGAATTTCGATCAGAGGTAACATGTCCCCAGAATTGCAGATCTATTCTGTCCCAATTGCTGCGATGATCGTCGGCGCGTTTGCGTTTATGCTGGCCCCGCACATTCTTGGGCTCAAAAAAGATAGTGAAGGAGCCTCGCTGCAAGTGATGACCCTGCGTGTCGTGCTGGTGATTTTCCTCGTGCTGCAACTGTCCGACATCGTTTTGCACAAATTCGTCGGGATCTATTACAACCGGATGCTGCTCAACATGTCGTTGACGGTTTTCGCGATTACCATATGCTTTGTTTTGTTCAATGTCTCCGGGCGTATACTGGACGCCAAGTTTGGCGTAACACGGCAGATTGACGGCAAAATGGTCGCTGTTCCCAGCTATCACAGCCGCATGGCGAGTGTTGTATTGCTCGGCGCAATGTTGATTATCCTGAGCTATGTTTTGATTGAGATTTGGGGCCTGAACAGCCTTTTGGAGAAAACCGGTTTCATCGGTATTATCGCAGCGTTCTTCGTGCTCACCAGCGCGATCTGGTTGCCGGATCTGTTCCATGGCGTCGTCCTTCTGGGATCGTCCATGGCCGAAGAAGGCGACACGGTCATTTTGCGCGACCGTGATCGTCTATGCATCATCAACCGCCTTACTCCGTTCTATGCGCTGCTTCTGGATGTGGATAAAAACCACCGCATTCTGGTTCGAAACTCTGATCTTATGAAGTGGGGTATCGAAAATTACACAAAGCGCGCATCGGTCGACGGTCTTCGCCGGACGTTCGAATTCAAGCTGGGGTATCCATCTCCGACAGGTGCGCGCGATCCGGTAACTAACCTGTTCGAAAAGATTGAAAAATCTGTAGATGCCTGCTGTGCAAGGGCTTTTGAAGACGACCATATCATGGTGAATGAAAAACTAACCTTCGAGTGGGCAACGGTAGACGCCGGTGACTACGCGCTTTCATTCCGGTTGTATTATTATCTGTTACCACTCCCCGAAACGAAGCTTACCAGTAAAATACGCAAACACATTCGCGCTACGGATAACGCGATTGTCAGGATTATGTTCGAAGAAGCATTTGCACGCAGTCTGAACCTTGCGACACCTGCACTTATGCACTTGGACACGTCGCAAAAGACAGCGCAACCAGCGCCGCCACACGCACCTTGAGGCATTCAGTCAGCCCTTACGGCTGTTGAATTTGAACTGTCAAATTCCATGCGCCACCTTGTCCGTTAAGGTCCGCAACGCGCGCAACCAATGCGCCTGCGCTCGTCAGCATAGCGTCTTGCTTGGTGTCAGATGATACTGCGGTGATCAGATTGCCTTGCTGTTCAAAGATAGCCATTTCCACGCCTTCTGGCCCGTCGAAATAAAATGAAATCGCCGTTTCGGCCGATGCCTCAATCTGCACGTCGATAATTTCACCCGGTTTCAAGACACCGGTGGTGCCACCGGGAAGAGCGAGTGAAACAGTTTCACCAGCCGGCAGCGCGAGGGTTTCAAGCACAGCCGGGTCGGCTCCAAACCATGGCCTTAGGTAAACGGCGCTTGCCCAGCCTTCAAGGCTGCCATCCAGCGTTTCAATCTCGCACCAGTCTTCATCCTCTATTTGAAGACAAGCAACGCGTCGCAATACTGCTCCGTTGTTCAGGCGCGTGACCCTGGCCGCATTCTGTGCAGGACCCGAACGGATGTTGAGCGATCCGTCAATGCTGACCACGGCCAAAGGGCGTTGCAAAAGCGTTTGGGCGTCTTGTCCATGACCGCATGTGGCCGCAAGCATAATGGCGGCCGTAGAAAACATTCTCATTGTGATGCGGGCCTTTCCTTTGGAAGAGAGCTTTCAAGTAGTTCGCCAGTCATAATCGCGAAGCCGTCCTGTGATTGGCGGTCCGGTGTCGCGGCCAAATCAGATACAACAAAAGTCATACCCGGATGAGCGCGCTCGGCTAGGTGGGTATGAATTACTTGCGGGATCGAGATTTTATTGAGCACCATTTCCTCAAGCGCCAAAGTTTGGTTGGGATCGGGGTGATGTGTCACACCTGTCCATTGCAGGTGACCGTCGCGGGCTTGTGTCAGAACCAAGACATGTTCGCCCAACATGTTTGCTCCCTTTATGTCAATGGAACCGTACATCGTTTCGCGCCCGTCTTCCATCACGGTGATACGTTTGTCCGCCGTCGTCGCGAGGATTGTCGTGATTGGGTAGGGTTGTTCGTTCGTCCAATCCGATGGATGAGACTTTTTGTTCAGGCCCGCCACTGCATTCGTCAGGGTGTCTTCATCCATCTCGTCAAGGACCAGGCCCGGATGCGTCAACGTCCATGGATCTGATCGCGCGCCGGCAATAATAACAGGCGTGCCGATGTGTGTCACCGTGAACAATAACTTGGAGAACTCGAGAGGTAGTCGAACGCACCCGTGGGACGCGGGGTAGCCGGGAAGATTACCCGCATGCAGTGCAATCCCATCCCATGTCAGCCGGTTCATATTCGGCATGGGCGCACCACCATATGTAGACGACCGGTGGTGCTTGTCTTTCTGCAGTACGGTAAAGACACCGGTCGGTGTTTCGTGTCCCTCGCGGCCAGTGGAACAGGTTGAAACGGCGATACGAACTCCATTGCGATACACATGTACGCGTTGTTCGGGTAAAGAAGCGATCACAGCAACTGCACCGTGCGGGGACCGTTCGGGATGCCAAGTATAATCACCCGGCAGCATTTTTTCGATATCGATCAGGCTCTCTTTGGCGAAGCTCAATCCCGCTGCGGCAATATAGGTCGCAGCAGATGATAAGAAAATTCTACGTGGATACATTTTACGTCCTCGAAATCTCGCGTTGCTGATGGGATTGAGCCTCGCTGAATTAGCCTGCTTTCCCTGATACTTCCAGCAGGTTTACAAGGCATCAATGTTCCCAACGCCCGTGAGAAACAAAAAAAGGCGTGTTTGCCGACTGAGTAGTCCCAATGCGGTTTACAATACGGCGAATGGTGCGCAATCCTACAACAACATTTTTGGAATTCAATGATGCATCGAAAACTGAAAACTAAACCAACCAAACAGAGGGATATCATGACCAACAAATTCAAAATCGTTATCGGAGTTGCGATCGTCGCGGCGCTTAGTGGGTGCGTTGAGGACACGGGATCAGCGTCCGGCGCGCCAAGCGCTGCCGAACAGGCTTGTCTGCAGCGGGTGAGCCAAGAAACAAACAATGGCGATGTGGTTCTGTTGGGCTCCAGCTTCTCGCAGGCGGGAACCGAGGTGATTGTCGGTGTTGGCCCTGAAAACGCGCGTTGGCAATGCATCGCTTACAGCAATGGTACGACTTCGCAGCCGATGTCGCTCACGGATGAGGGATTTCTCTGATAAACGACCGCCTGACAGAATTTTCTGTCGGGTCTTCTACACCTAAATTGAAAAGGAAATTACACATGTCGATACTGAAAAAGGGAATGCAGGGCGTTCCTGTGAAGCGCTTGCAAGAGAAGCTTGGTATTGATGCCGATGGAATTTTTGGGTCCGGCACGGAAAAGGCGGTTCGCGAAGCGCAAAGCGCTGCCGGGCTGGCTGTCGATGGGATTGCGGGCCCGGATACGTTTTCGGCGCTGGGTCTGAATGAACTTGTTCTGCTGCGGGTGGGTACACGCGGCGACACGGTAAAGAAGCTCCAGACTGCCCTCGGTATAGATGCTGACGGAAAATTCGGGCCGGGCACAGAGAAAGCTGTGAAGGAATTCCAGTCTTCCAATGGTCTTGATGCAGACGGGCTCGCGGGCCCCGAAACCTTGGCGAAGCTGGATGCATTTGCCGAGATGACGGAAGAAACCGTTGCAAAAGCTGCCGTGCAACCCGACGAGACAGGATTTGAAATCGAACCTATGCCATCGCTTGATGGATCCCGTGTCGTAGCTGGTTCGACAATTGACGTTCCAGAAGAAAAGTCGGTTTGGGGTCGTGTCAAAGGCTGGTTTTCGTAAATCAGGCTTTGGACAAACCGTTCTCGTCGGTCATGACGGACTTTTCTCAGGCGTTAGTGTCGTGACCGATTTGGGTGCCTTGTCCAAAAAGTTTCGGTGCCGGATACCCTGGCACTGTATTTGTAAGACTCATTGCGCCTTATGATTGGCCGGACTGCTTTCAAAGAAGGAAACTAGACATGACGAATTTTAAACGTGACAAATTGGTAAACAGCCTGGCTTTGGTTCTGCCGCTTACTGCGGTCTCTGGTCCTGTACTGGCGCAAGACGAAACCGCAGAGGCGGTTGGTGCGGCGGTCGGCGGGTTTATTGGTCTGCTGATCGTTATCGTCATCGGTGCCATCGTGGGCTGGCTGGCCGGATTGATCGTCAAGGGCCACGGCTCTGGCCTGTTGGGCAACGTCGCTGCCGGCATCGGTGGATCGCTCCTTGCCGGTTATGTTCTGCCGCTGCTTGGTGTTTCAATCGGTGGAACAATGGGCAGCTTCATCGCTGCTCTTGTCGGCGCGGTAGCCTTGATCCTGATCGTGCGGCTGATCCGCAAAGCTGGAAACTAAATAGGGGTGAATATGTGCCGACACGACATCTCTCCAGAATTGTTGGCGTCTTGGCTTTAGTAGCCGTCGCCAGCGGTTTCGCTGGTCTTGGCAATACGGGGGCTGTGAACCAAGCGAACGGATTCGCCATATCCTGCCGGACAGATGAAGCACTCGCGCTTGCGGCACAAACAGCAAACGGTTAGACACTCGCGGGTGGGATCGCAGAATTGCAACGCGTGGTCTTTTTGCGCGATGCCGGACGTATTTGAGAGGCTGCTCGTGCCCTTGAAGCACGTAATCAACGTGTCAACGCGGATGCCGCGGCACGGGCTGAAACTGAAGAGAGCGTGCGGGAATCCGTGGCGCAGCTTCGGGCGGAACGCGAAGAGCGCAACGGAAATGCTGTGTGCGGATAGGAGGTTTGTTTATGGTTGGCACACTCGGTGTAGGTTTTTACCTTGCATCACGTAGGTTTTGGCTGGTCATGGCGTCTGCGGCGGCAGTGTCTTGGATGTGCACGCATGCACATGCTCAATCGCAAGATTTCATGATGAACGAATGCTCGAACGTCGGGCAAAGCTATTTTCGCGATTTCAATGCCCGAACCGATATGAAATATAATGGGCAACGTGTCGACGACACGCATGCGATCAACGGCAGGATATTTCTGGAGACCCGCTTTGAAGACTTTTCCTGTTCCTATGAACGGTCCGGCGCGCGGATGGTCGAGTTTTTCGCCAAAGGCAGCCTGCAGAATGATTATTTGCCTAACTACGGAAACTCTGGCGCGGCAAATGTTGTGCAAGTAACGGGCCTGAAAGTCGGCGATACGCTTAACGTGCGTAACGGTCCGGGAACAGGAAACCAGATCATCGGCGCACTGACTAACGGCACATCTGTGCGCAACCTCGGGTGCAGTCTGCAAGGCAACACGCGCTGGTGCGAGATCGAGATGAAGACGGACATGCGTGAACGCGGCTGGGTCGCTGGACGCTATCTGACGCTTGCAGGGTCAGCGCCACCGCCCGCTTCGGCCCCGGTTGTGACAGTGACCGGAGTGTCGGCGAATGACGTCTTGAACATGCGTGCAGGGCCGGGCATAAATCACCGGATCGTGGGCGCATTGGGCAACGGATCACAGGTGCGCCAGCTTTCCTGTCAAACGCAGGGCAACGCGCGATGGTGTCAGATCGAGATGATAACTGACATGCGCGAGCGTGGCTGGGTCAATGCCCGGTTCCTGACTGGGCACAGCGGACAAGCGACGCAGCTACCAAGTGCAAACCGCCTTCAACGTGTCAGCTTTGGCGCTGGGAACACCGGGACGGAGTTTACAGACCAGCTTGGACCAGGAACGTCCGTTACGTATCTTCTTGGGGCCGATAGTGGTCAGAACCTCTATTTCCGTCTTGCGGCGAATGCACAGGGAATGACCTACAAGATTTTCAATCCGGACGGGTCAGTCCTATTGGAAGAAACAAGCGCACCGCAAGAGTATCGTGGCCAGCTTTGGCAAGCGGGAGATCACAAGATCGAGGTTAATAACCGCGGCAAAGGGGTGCAATCATTCAATGTCATCTTCGGGGTCCGGTAACAATCGAGCCCGAGCAATCTACAAAATCAATGGAAAGGCATATCATGACCAATACCATCAAGTTCTTCATCGGGGCGACGGCACTTGCGGCGCTTGCTGGCTGCGTCGAGTCGAACGGTAGCGCAACCGGTAGCGATGGGCTGAGCGGGAGCGATGCTGATTTCAACGCCATGACCTCGCCGTGCATCGACGAGGCGGCGCGGATCACTGGCTTCCCTGCAGTCGACATCAATATTGCCAGCCGCGTTCGCACCGGCGGTGGCCCGCTTCTGGTTCTCGACGTGGGTGGGCAGAACTGGAGTTGCCGGACAGAGAGTGACGGAAGCGTTACTGTCTTCAGCGAGTTTGCAAACTGACGAAAAACTGAACGACCTGTCGATAGTTCGTTCTAAACCGAGTTTGGCCCCAGGGGTCAGGCACCTGACGGAGAATTGAAAAAAATGGGAAAAACACTTTTTGCGATCATCGGCCTTGTCGTAGGCTTATTGGCCGGCGCGATCTTTGGCGGATCAATTATCGGCGGCACGGCTGCTGGCGTGGGCATCGCGACGGGGCTTAGCGCCGGCATATGCTCGACTGTGAATGCTGCGGAAGAAGAAGGATTGCTGAGCGACGAACAGATTGCCCAGGTTCTTGCACGAGCGACTGCGGATATGGGTGGAACTGTGCCCGAAGATGCAACGCTGGTCGGGACGCGAGCGGAATGCGAAACGGTCATGCAGCGGCTTCGCGATGCAGCTTCCCAATAGCCGGTAGAATCAGACCAATTCGAACCCGTACCTGGGAGGTCCGTAAGGCTGTCCCTTAGGGCCGTGCGAACGCAGCAAGTTCCACGTTGCGCATTGGCAGCGGGAACCGAATAAAGAGCATCACTGCCAGGCGGGTGATTTCGGGGCTCGTTTCGAAGTACAGGAACGAGCCTGGAAAGTTACAAAAGGCCCCTGTCTGCCCCAATCTGGCTTTATCTGACTTCGACATAGTGCAAAATCGCGTCCGACCTCGCTCACTGACAAGACCATGTATCTGATGAGGGACTGCCCGGTAGAGTTTTCAGCCAAGTTTTGCATACTACAAACTCTTGACCGCCCGGCGAACAGAAACGATTGTCGCTTGAATCCAGAAAAGGGTGAAGGTGTCTGACTGGCTCGAAAGTTTGGTTGAGACTTACGGAACGATTGCCGTCTTCATGGGGACCGCCCTTGAAGGTGAGTCGGTAGCTATCGCCGGTGGCGTGATGGCTCACCGCGAACATCTCTCATTTTGGCCTGTGGCCTTGGCGGCTGCCGCAGGTGGCTACTTGTCAGATATCGTAATCTACGGAACTGCACGGAGGTATAAGGACGCACCTCGACTGAGTAGCGTTCTCGAAAATCCAAGAGTAGCATCACTTGTCGGAAGGCTATCGGTGAACATGGTCCTGTTTGCACTTGCTTTCAGATTTATCCCAGGGATGCGTACCGCTGGACCCGTCGCTTTGGCCACTCTTGGGATGCAACCTTTCCAGTATGGCCTTTTGACTGTGCTTTCCTCATTGGCTTGGGGTGTGACCAGCGTCATGCTTGGCTACTTCATGGGACACTGTATTGAGGCAATTTTCGGGGAATTCGACAGGATCGAGCATGCCTTGATCGCTCCGGCTATTGTCGCCGTTCTTTTGGGTGGTGCAATTTTCATTTGGCGCCGACAAAAGCGAAAAAACCAAGATTCTTGAACACAAATCGATAGTTTCGCATCTGTGTAGGTGCATTGTATCCTAATGAGGATACGTGATGGCACAGTCGTTTTTTGCAAGCGCTTTCAACTTTCGCCAATGCTTCTTAAGGGGTTGTCCGCCCGGACAGTCGACGGGTCATGGTCAAGTGGTCGATGTGGGCAAGAAACCTATCTAGCGGTTTGTTGAACGTCCGAGTATCAAGCCTGCCGCCAAGGCAGAAGCGACCAATGCCGGTCCCTTTTCCCGCTCGTCTATAGCTTTTTCGGAACCAGTCAGACCACTTGATGAGAGCAGCCCCAACGCTTTCAGAGCGGAAACCGCCTGCTGATGGGGGTCGTGTTCCTTCCGCTGAAGAAGCGACCGACCTACAAGCATGAGAACAAGTGCTGCCAGAAGCGCCAGACCGGCGAGCGCGGTTGCGGCCAACCACGGATCCATCCGGACAGAAAGCCAGAGGAACATACCGACAAACAACAAAACTGTGGAAAGACCGATCATGCCGAAGGCTGCAACTTCCAGCAGGGCGCCTTTTGTCTTGCGACGAACATCGCCAAACTGCGCGCTTACAAAAGTGTGAACCAAATCTTCCAGCATACCGAACCTCAGCGTCGTGTTATCATGCCAACCAGAAACCCGACGCCAAGCGCGATCAGAGCTGATTGTACAGGTTGTTTATAAATGTAATCTTCAATAGTCACAGTTGCCTGGCGCGCCTTGAGCCGTCCCTCGTCGATTGTTGCACGTGATTTTTCAAGCAGTTCTGCGGCTTCCGCCAGCGCGGCGTCCCGTTTCTCTCCCGCTTTTTCCTCTCCGATTTCGCATAGCAGGTTAGTTAGTTTTGTTATGTCGTCACGAATGACCTGAAACTGTTTTTCAACGTCTTGCCGGCCTTTGGCATGTGATGTTTCTTCCATGAAGCTTACCTTTTGGTTTTAGATGGCTTAATCGTTTGCTTGTGTCAGGACCCTAACGTCCGCGTGGCTTGCTCGGCTTGGGTAACACTGTCTTCTTCCAGCCACCATAAGATCAATTCCAAACATAAAGCCAGTATGACAGGCCCGAGAAATATACCGACAACGCCCCAGATGAACAGGCCACCGAGTGCGCTGAGAAAAACCAGAGACGTTGGCAGGTTTGCGCCACGGGCAACCACCATAGCTTTGACAGCATTGTCGGACAAACCCACGGCAAAAAGCCCCCATAGCGTTAAGAAAATAGCCATGCCAGTCTGTTCATCAAGCCAAAGCCACAAAGCCAGCGGCCCCCAGATAAGAACAGGTCCAACCTGCAACAATCCAAGCATAAACGTTGCAAAGGCGAGGAGCGGCCAATGCGAGACACCAACCAGCCAGTAGGCAAATGCTGCTATCGCAGTCTGAACCGCCGCCGAGCCAAGGATGCCGAGCACCGTAAATCGTATTGTGAGAACCGACCGATCTGTGAGCTTCAAAGCACGCTCGCCTCCCAACTTCTGGAATGTCTTGGTGGACAACTGCTGGAGAGAGTCAGCGTTTTGTAGGATCACAGCAGCAAGAATTAGACCGAGCAAAAATTCTAGCACAAAAAGACCTACAAGCCGCCCCTCCAACATCAATGTCGACAACAGTAACCGAAGATCATCACCGACCAAGCGCCTTGCGGCTTCGAAATCATCTTGCAGGCCGCTCCAAAGGTTGGCCCAAGTCGGCGACATATTCGCAGGCAGATCCAGCCCGAGTCTCTGAAAATTCCCTTCTTCCACGGCTAATACTGCAAGTTCGGGCAAGATGGCTATGATAGATCGAAGGAGAAATAACATCGGGAGCAAAACAAGGACGATCAAACCGATTGCCGTGAAAATTGTTGCTATTTCGCGGCTTCCGCCAAGCCGTCTCGACAGGCCTTTGTGCAGTGGATACAAGGCAACGGAAACAAAAACTGACCACAGCAGAGCTGGTGCAAAAGGACTAAGAGCAAGAGCTCCCAATACAAAGACAACCGCAATCGCACCGAGGGGTAATACTCTTTCAAGAAGTTCGCGCGTTTCCACCGTCATCAATTAGTCCCCAAGCGCTGCTCATGTTGGCTTTTCAGGTAGTTCGGACTTCAGTTGTACCGCAAATAGCAAGAGGTGAACCGCTTCAAGTCGTCGTCTGAGTTGCGGAACAGTCTAGTTCCTAAGCCGTCAGCAGCCACGTTGTAGCCGTAAACATGCTTGTGATAGCGAAAATTTCAACGTTTCGATAGCATGTTGTCCATGGCTTCAACCAACCGTAGTTTTTAGCATAATGCTCAGATAGTTTAGGAAAACGCAAAAAGGACAAGAAATTTGCCTTCGGATCGCGTGTTCGCAAAAAGGATTTTTCTGTTGTCTAATTGTTAAAATCAGTTCCACAGTCTCGAATGCCAGACAAAAGATACCGATTGCAGTTACTTGGTTTAGCTTGTCACCCTCGGTCATTCTCCTAATGTTGCAAAAAGCATTACTGGAAAGGCCTCGAATGCTACGCCGAGCGTTATGTATCCTCAGTCTTACTTTAATCGGCTTACTAGTCCTCAACGGTCCGCCCGTGTTTGCACAATCGACAGACGGTTCTGACCAGAATCAGTCCTCTTCAGATGAACAACTCCCGTCAGAAGATCCCACGCCCTCACTCACCAACGCTGGTGAAATCGATATCGACGCGCTGGCAAAGGAGTTCAACCTGCCCTCACATATCCTGAATCCTCGGATCGAGAGTGAGCGGCTGGAGCTTTTGTTACTGCCGCTAACTGAAACGCAACTCGCCGCAGCATCCGAAGCGTGGCAGCGTATTGTTCAGGAACAAACACAGGATGTTGTCGACGCTACGCTGCGGGTCAGTGAATTGGATGGAGAAACAGCTGATATTTTTAGGGAGCGAGTTCGCAGAACTCGCTGACGAACGTCGACACATGTTCGACAATTTTGTTCTCGTTTTGAATGACTGGCAGAAGAAAGGTGGTAGTGCTGACGAAATCGCCAAATACCGAGCCTACCGCAGCGCCATAATTATTGACGAGATCCGCAATGCGGATGTCGAAACATTGCACCAACGCGTTCTGAAATGGCTCACCGCGCGTGACGGGGGCATCAAAGTTGCAACTGACAGTATCGTTGTTGTCGTATCGCTGCTCGGGTTGCTTTTTGTAGCGCGGATGATCCGCTCTGTCACGCGGCGTTGGATGGGCCGGATAAGTGGTTTGTCTTCACTTCTTTCGACATTTTTGGGCGGGCTGTTTTATTGGCTTACTTTGATAATTGGATTGATAATAGTGCTGTCGATTTTGGGCATGGACGTGGCACCACTGTTCGCCCTAGTCGGCGGTATCAGTTTTATTTTGGCCTTTGCGATGCAAGAAACTATCGCCAATTTCTTCAGCGGGTTGATGATAATGATAAATAAGCCGTTCGATGAAGGCGACTATGTCGATCTTGAAGGTTTTGCAACTGGTACTGTCCAACAGACCAATTTGATTTCAACAACCATTGCCACAGTCGACAACAAGATAATCGCGGTTCCGAACAACAGGGTCTGGAACAGTGTAATAACCAATGTCACTGCCAGTGCGACACGACGCGTCGATATGGTCTTTGGCATCAGCTATTCTGACAGCATTGAACAGGCGATCAAATTGCTTACAGAGTTGGTTGCAGCCCACCCTCTTGCTCTGGAGACACCCGAACCGGCAATCTGCGTCGGAGAGTTGGCGGATTCTTCAGTGAATCTACTGTGTCGGCCTTGGTCGAAAACGGAGGACTACTGGACGCTTTATTGGGATATG
>CAVXWX010000011.1:0-12126 GCA_963765555.1 uncultured Alphaproteobacteria bacterium | reverse complement strand
ACAGGTTTAAAGGCTATGTTTTGTCGGAAATTGCGTGCCCCGACACCTTGGAAGCGCATCGTAGGGCAATGGTTGCGGTGGCATCACAAAGCGGCGTGGATGGCACCTGACAGCTTTGTGACCAACTCGTCGATTTGGTCGTCACGCATGATGAATGGCGGCGCGAGCAGCACGTGATCGCCCTGCTGTCCGTCGATGGTTCCGCTCATCGGATAGCAGATCAACCCCGCCTCAAAGGCCGCTGTCTTGATCCGGCCCGCAATTTTCCGCGACGGATCAAAGGGCGCTTTCGTATCACGATCGGCGACAAGTTCTATGCCCTGAAACAATCCACGCCCCCTGATATCGCCGATATTGGCGTGTTGTCCGAACTGTGCCTGAAGCGCGGCCATCAGTTTGTCGCCCTGGGTTTTCACCCGAGGCACCAGATTTCTGTCCAGTATCGCATTGACCACCGCCACGCCTGCGGCTGCGGCTGTTGGGTGGCCCAGATAGGTATGACCATGTTGGAAAAATCCGCTGCCGTCCTCGATCGCGGCGTAAATCTTGCGGCTGCACATCATCGCGCCAATCGGCTGGTATCCGGCACCCAAGCCTTTGGCGATGCACAATATATCAGGCAACACACCCTCCTGCTCGCAGGCAAAAAGGCTTCCGGTGCGCCCCATGCCGCACATGACCTCGTCCAGTATCAACAAAATACCGTATTGGTCGCAGATTTCGCGGATGCGTTTGAAATACCCCGGCGCGGCGGTCAGCGCCCCTGCCGTCGCCCCCACAACAGGTTCCGCCACGAACGCCATCACCGTTTCCGGCCCCACCCTTTGCAATTCCTGCTCCAACAGGTTCGCGGCCCGTAATCCGTAGTCTTCAGGGGATTCGTCATCACGTTTCAAACGGTATTCATAGCAAGGGTCGATATGGCTCATGTCAATCAAAAGCGGGGCAAACTGGGCGCGCCGCCAGGCGTTGCCGCCCGCCGACAGGGCCCCCATCGTGTTGCCATGATAGCTTTGCTTACGGGCAATCAACCGCCCGCGCTCCGGCTCTCCGATTTCAACGAAATATTGCCGCGCCAGTTTCAATGCGGCTTCCATCGCCTCTGATCCGCCCGAAACAAGATAGACCCGATCCAGCGAGTCCGGCGCATGTGCAATCAGCAGGTTGGCCAGTGTTTCGGCAGGTTCAGAGGTGAAGAATCCGGTATGCGCATAGGCCAGCGCATCCAATTGCGCCTTGACCGCGTCAATGATGGTTTGATCGCCATGCCCCAGACAGGACACAGCAGCCCCGCCGGATGCATCAAGATATTGCTTGCCCGACGCATCGTATAGATAACACCCTTCGCCACGCACGGCGACCGGTGGCAGCTGTTTGGTGTGGCGTGGAAAAATATGCGACATGCGTTCCCCTATGTGGCCTTGGCGTTTTGCACCCTTCAGCGCGCGTGATCTACGCCCGCACAACCAGAACCGAAACCGGCGATCTGCACACCACGCGGTCAGCGTTCGACCCGACCAGAAACTCGCGCACGCGATCCGGCTTGTGCGACGCCATAACCACCAGATCACATTTGATCTCTTCGATGGTTTTCAGCACCTTCTTGTGGATTTTTCCGAACGACAGGTGCTGTTTGACCTTTACGTCATCGGGCACTTCCTTGGCGACCAGATCATCCAGTGCCGCGTTTGCGGCGGCGACAGCCTTTTTCTCGAAATCCTGCGGAAAAAACCCTTCGACCAAGGGCGTGCCCATATCCGGCACCACCGACATGATGTGCAACTCGCCTTTGGACGCACGGACCATTTCAACAGCCTGGGGCAACGCCTTTTTCCAGGATGCGGGATGGTTCAAATCGACGGTCAGTAAAACGCGATTGAACATAGTTTGTCCTTTCTATGCTGCTGCAGAAGACCGGGCGGCGCGTGCGGTGCGCCCCCGCTGCAATAGAATGATCATTCCCAGCAACAGCAGGGCCGGAATGAACATCAGATACTTGGTTGGCTGCCCCACGGGGCGCAACACGCGCAGCACCTCTTGGTCCCAGTCAAGCCCTGCGGTTTCTGCCGCACTGCCAAAGCTGACATCATCAATCAACAATGTCTCACCCTCGTTTCGGAACAACAGACCGGCATTTTCAAGCCGTTCTTCGCCTGTTGCGCCTTCGGGAATGGTCAGAACCGCCACAAACTCGATCGGGTCACCCAGATCGTTCAGGCCCGCCACCCGCAGCCGCAAATCTTCGCCCGCGGGGGTCGCCATTGCGGCATCCGCAATCGAGATCGGGTTTTCCTCGGCATAAGGTGGATAGACCATGTCCATCCAGAAGCCGGGCCGGAACAGGGTAAAGGCGATAAGCAACAGTGCCAGCGTCTCGTAAAAACGGTTCTTGGCCATAAACCAGCCTTGTGTGGCGGCGGCAAACAACAGCATCGCGATCGTCGCAATAAAGAACACGAACAACCCTTGCGCCCAAGTCACCCCGATCAACAAAAGTTCGGTGTTGAAGATAAACAGGAACGGCAGCGCCGCAGTGCGCAGGCTGTAAAAGAACGCCACGACACCTGTCTTTATAGGGTCCCCACCCGAAACGGCAGCGGCGGCAAAGCTGGCCAGTCCGACAGGCGGTGTCACGTCGGCCATGATGCCGAAATAAAAGACGAAAAGATGTACGGCGATCAGCGGCACGATCAGCCCGTTCTGCTGGCCCAACGTCACAATCACAGGGGCCAGAAGGGCCGACACCACAATGTAATTCGCCGTTGTCGGCAGACCCATCCCAAGGATCAGCGACAAGATCGCCGTCAGCAACAGAATGGCCAGAATATTGCCACCCGATAGAACTTCGACCACATCGGCCAGCGCGGAACCCACACCGGTCTGGCTGACCGCGCCGACGATAATCCCTGCCGTGGCGGTCGCAATGCCGATACCGATCATATTGCGCGCACCGGTTTCCAGCCCATCAATCAGATCCTTCAGGCCCTGATAAACCGCCCCGCCGAAAGCGCCTTGCCCACGCATCAAGGCGGTCAGCGGGCGCTGCGTCAAAAGAATGAACACCATATAGGCCGTCGCCCAAAACGCCGACAAACCGGGGCTTAGACGGTCAACCATCAACGCCCAGACAAGAACCACAACCGGCAAAATGAAATGCAGGCCCGACCGGATCGTTGGCCCGGGCAGCGGAAGTTCTGTCACCGGTGCATTCGGATCGTCCAGTTCCAGCGGCTCTTCCTTTGAAGCCACGTACAGCAGGCCGATATAAACCAGCGTCAGAAAGGCGAAAATGATGTAGCCCGCGCTGTTGGGAAAGACGGGGCGAATCCAACCCATGCCGTAGTAAACAGCAAAGGAAATCGCGCAGATCGCGGCAATGGTGAAGGCAATCCCGATCAGGCGTTGCACAATCGGTTTCGGCGTATAGGCACGGGGCAAGCCTTGCATGCCGGCCTTCAGCGCCTCCAGATGCACGATATAGACCAGCGCGATGTAGGAAATCACCGCCGGCAGAAAGGCGTGTTTGACGACATCGAAATAGGGAATGCCGACATATTCCACCATCAGAAAGGCCGCCGCCCCCATCACCGGTGGCATGATCTGCCCGTTGACCGAGGATGCAACCTCGACCGCGCCGGCCTTTTCGGACGAAAACCCGACCTTTTTCATCAGCGGGATCGTAAATGTGCCGGTGGTGACAACATTGGCGATGGATGACCCTGAAATCAGGCCCGTCATGGCCGAGGACACAACAGCCGCCTTTGCAGGCCCGCCTTTCATATGGCCCATCAGGCTGAACGCGACCTGAATAAAGTAATTGCCCGCCCCCGCGCGATCCAGCAACGACCCGAACAGCACGAACAGAAACACGAAAGATGTGGACACACCCAACGCAATGCCAAACACGCCTTCGGTCGTGATCCATTGATGGTTCACGATTTCGGACAGGCTGTTGCCCTTGTGGGCGATGATGCTGGGCATGTACGGCCCAAGCACGGTGTACATGAGAAAGACCGATGCCACGATCATCAAGGCCGGTCCCAGTGCGCGCCGCGTTGCCTCAAGCAGAAGCATCAGACCAATCACGGCGACAACAAAATCCTGCAGGATCGGCGCACCAACCCGCCCCGAAATATCGCGGTAGTAAACATAAAGATACAGGGCTGCGGCCGTGCCGGCGATCGCCATAGCCCATTCCCAAACCGGCACACGATCTTTGGGCGATCCCAACAGGACGGCCGCGACAATCGCCAGCGCAATCAAAGGAATCCACCATGTCGACGTGTCATCCTTGGCCCCTGTCATGAACAGAAAGGCAAGCACAACGGGCACGATTACGCCCAGCCCAAGTTGAAATTTTGTGCGGGTTGCCGGAAAGGCGGCGAAGGCCAGAAAGATCGCAAAGCCAAGGTGGATTGACCGGCTTTCCGTGTCGTTGAACACGCCCCACCCCACGATGAACGGAACAGGTGACGCAATCCAAAGCTGAAACAGTGACCACGCCAGTGCGACGCAGGTGATGAAAACGCCAACGCTGCCCGCAGATCCCCGCCCGCCCGTGTCAGAGGATGCGACAAGTGCATCCAATTCGGCCTGACTGAGCCCGCCGCGCCCTGCGGCCTCGTTTTCGACGCGCGCAGCCTGTTGCTGGTTTGGATCATTGGTCATGTCGGTCCCCCCTGACCTGCACAGGGCAGTATCTATGTTCTGTTGGCTTTTTTTTGGGTCGGTTTCTTCGGGCGATCCCTTGGGTCGCGGTGGCCCTGTCAGGCCACCGCGCATGTCAACGGGCGGATTACATCCAGCCGCGTTCCTTGTAATACCGCTCGGCACCGGGGTGCAGCGGGGCAGACAGACCATCGCTGATCATGCTTTCTTCGGTCAGGTTTTCAAAGGCAGGGTGCAGACGCTTGAAGCGATCAAAATTGTCAAAAACCGCTTTGACAACCTGATAAACCACTTCGTCATCAACATCCGCCGACGTTACAAACGTCGCCTTGACCCCGAATGTGCTGGTGTCATTGGGTGATCCTTCATACATGCCGCCCGGCACATTCGCCGCTGCATAATATGGATTGTCGGCGATCAGCTTGTCGATTTCTGGGCCCGTCACCGGGATCAGCACCGCATCAACAGTTGATACGGCCTCTTGGATCGAACCGTTGGGATGGCCAACGGTGTAGATGATCGCATCCACCTTGTTGTCACCCAATGCCGCGGCTTGCTCGGCCGGTTTCAGTTCCGACGCCAGTGCAAAATCGCCCATGGTCCACCCAAGGGCGTCCATCACGACCTGCATGGTGGCATATTGGCCCGAACCGGGGTTGCCGATGTTGACGCGCTTGCCCTTGAGGTCATCAAACGTGGTGATACCTGCATCGGCGCGTGCAATGACGGTGAACGGTTCGCCATGGACAGAAAAGACGGCCCGCGCCTTGTCGAATTTGTTGCCCTCGAACTCCGAAGTGCCGTTATAGGCATGAAACTGCCAGTCAGACTGGGCCACGCCCATATCCATGTCACCCGCCATGATCGCATTGATGTTGGCGATAGAGCCACCGGTCGAGGGCGCTGTGCATTTGAGGTTATGATCTGCCGTGCCGCGGTTCACCAAACGGCAAATCGACTGGCCGACAACAAAGTAAACCCCGGTCTGGCCGCCCGTTCCGATGGTTATGAACTGTTCCTGCGCAGATGCTGCGGATCCGGCCATAATGGCTCCGGCAATGGCAAGGTGCTTAAAGATTTTCATTGTTTACTCCCGGTAATTTAAGATGCGTTGCACCTTTCTTGGTGAAAGATGTCATTCTTAGTGGCCCTATCCCACGGCAATTGATTGCAGGGATCGGGCATTTTCCGCCGTTCTGAAACCCCATGGCACGTCCCGTATCGGGCCATGCTCAAGGACTGTCTGTTCCTACAGACTGACGGAGCCACGCGATTCCTGCAACAGAATTTCCAACATGCCAGAAAAATCGTTTATTATTTTAAACATTTCTGATGATCTTCTTATTCAAATCCGGCCTTGGGGCCGTCAGACCAATTCGAACCAGTCGCCGTTCTCGCCCAACGCCAGACCCAGCGCGTAAGAACGCCCACGCAAATCGGAGAGTTCGACGGTTCAATCAAACTGTTAGGATGATCTGGTGTATACTTGGTACGCCTGATTGCAGTGCGAGTGCACCGCAGACTTATACGCGGCACATGTTTGCAAACATCAGTCACAATACATTTCACCGGAACCGGGCTGTCTCGTGGCTGATTTCAAAGCCGTTTTGGTTCCGAATATCCTCGGCACTCCGCTGCAAAAGTCGAAGACTGCCGCCAATCTCCGGAACGACACAACCATCCTTCCCACCTGATCCGCAATTGTCTGATAGTGCCGCCGCGCCTATTTTGCTTTGTTGACAACGCTGCGCAGATAGCCCGAGATGAATTCCGCAATCAGCACCATGGCAATAATGGACAGGATGATTGCACCCACCCGAAGGTTTTCAAGTTGCTGCACGTTGCGTTTGAGATACCAGCCCATGCCGCCGCCGCCGAAAAAACCGACCACCGTTGCCGCACGGAACGCCACGTCCCATGTGTAGATAGAGATGCCGACAAAGGCGACGCGCACTTGCGGCACCACGGCAAAGACGAAGGTCTGGAACGAATTGGCACCAGCCGAGCGCATCGCTTCCACAGGGCCCATGTCAATCGCCTCGATCTCATCCGAGAACAGTTTGCCGGCAAATCCGATGCAGAACATCGTCAGGGCGCTGACACCGGCCAGCATACCAAATCCCAGAACCGATACGAACAGAATTGTCCAGATTGTTTCATGGATGGCGCGACAGGAAATGACGCCCAACCGCCCGATCGGAAACAGCGTTTTGCGGTGGGGCGTTACATTCCAGGCAGAGAACCACGCCAGCGGAATGGCAATAAAAACCCCAAGAATACCGCCAAGAAACGACATCTGCAGCGTATCAAGGATTGAGCCCAGATATCCCCTGTTGGTGATATAGGCGAGATCAGGTGGATAGAACCTGTCGGACACAACCCCGATAAGACGGCCCAAGCCCCCAATCAACGCGGCAATCTCAATGTTCAGGAAATGCATTGAATAGCCCAAGAAAAGGAGCACGGCCAACAGCGTGCCAAAGCGCCAAAGCGAGTCCGGATAACTGTAGCGCGACCAGGTCGGTTTCTGTTTGGGCGTTATGGCGGTGGTTTCGATGTTCACGGCCAACTCCTCAGATCACTGCTTTGCGCAGGAAATGCGAAATCACTTCGCCCAAAATAATAAGCAGCAGGATGGCAAAGATCACCATCGTGACACCGCCGTAGTTGAAACTGTTCATCTGGCGGAAAAACAAAAGGCCCAGCCCCCCTGCCCCGACAAGCCCCATCACGGCCGAACGACGGATATTGATGTCCCATTCGAAGATCACAGTTGCCAGAACAACCGGATAAATCTGCGGCAGAATACCGTAGTACATCACCTGAAATTCGTTTCCGCCGGTCGCGCGGATGGCCTCGACCGGTTTTGCGTCGATGTTTTCAATCGCTTCGGCGGTTATCTTGGAGATAAATCCTACAGAACGCATCGCGATGGCCAGAACACCCGGAAGTGCGCCAAGGCCGACCGCACTGACAAATATCAGCGCCCAGACGATCTCATGAACCGAGCGGCTCAGCACCATCAAAAAACGCCCAATTGGGTAAAGAACCAGCTTGCTCGGCGTGACATTTGCCGCGCCCAGCCATGCGACAGGCAACGAAAACACGCAGCCCAGCACCGTGCCCACCGAAGCCATCATGAACGTCTCGATTGTTGGTACAACCAGTTCGGGAAGCAGGCCCCAATCCATCTGTATGTAGCGCCCGACCGAAGCCCAGACACCGCTGCGCCCGCCGATGCGTGACCAGTCGGTGTCTTCAATGATGGTGCCATAGATGCACCAACCGGCGAAGAGCAGAAAGCCGCCCCAGATCAATGCCAGTTTCATCTGGCGCTTGTTGCGTAGCTCAATCTGTGCGGACAGGCTGGCGGCTTGGGTGTCAGAAACAGCCACTCTCACAGCACCTCCATCGCGTAGATATCTTCCAGATCACTGTCGCGCAGGGTTGCGGTATCGCCGTCGAATTTCTTGTAGCCGTCTTGCAACCCGATGATCCGGTTGCAGAACTCCTTGGCCAATTGAACATCATGAATGTTGCACAAGGCAGGCACGCCCAGTTCCTTGGCGATCCCCATGATCAGGGCCATCACTTCACGCGAAATTTTAGGGTCGAGCGCCGATGTCGGTTCGTCCAGCAACAAAAGTTTAGGCTGCTGCATAAGGGCGCGGGCGATCCCGACGCGTTGACGCTGACCGCCCGACAGTTCATCGGCCCGTTTGTTGATGTGATCGCTCAGCCCGACGCGATCCAGATAATCGAGTGCTTGATCAATGTCTTTCTTGGGAAAGTGTCGGAAAAGGCTGCGCAGGTTGCTGGTATATCCCAACCGCCCAGACAAAACATTGTCCATAACCGACATGCGGTTGATCAGATTGAATTCCTGAAAGATCATGCCAACGTTGCGACGCAGACCGCGCAATTCGCGCGGCTTCAATGATCGGACGTCCTGACCCAGCAGAATGATCTGACCGTCTGAGGGCTCGACCAGCCGATTGACGCAACGGATCAATGTCGATTTGCCCGCGCCGCTGGGCCCGATCATGGCAAGGAAGTCGTCACTTTGGACTTCAAAATCGATCCCCTTCAATACCTCTGGCCCCTTGGCAGAGTACCGGACCCTGAGATTCTTGACGGACAGGACTGACATCTTTTCACTCTCCCCTAGCGCTTGCCCCGGGCCGGGCCCGAGGCATGGCAAAGCATAGATGCTTTTAGTTGTTCTTGGCGTCTTTTGCAGCTTTGAGATCGCGGATGATGTCGTAATCCGCATCAGTCATCGCCACAAATTTGGAGGCATTGACGTTTTCCAGATACTGGCGGCCCTCTTCGCTGTCGTTGAGCGTCAGGAACGCGGTTTGGATCTGTTCAATGATTTCGGGGCAAAGGCGGCCATTCACCACAAAAGGGTCCTGTGGAATAACTGGAGAGGACCAAATCACGACATAGTCATCCATTGACGCGATGCCACGGTCCAGCACGTTATCCAGCCGGTGAGTGGCAACAAATGCGGCATCAACCTGACCTTCGATCACCGCCACGCCCGACAGATCATGACCGCCTGTGTAAACCACGCGCGAAAAATAATCTTCCAGTTCGGCCCCGATCACCTTGGTAAAAGACACGCGCGGCAAAAGATTGCCGGATGTGCTGGCGGGATCGGTCAGACCAATCACAGTGCCCTTGAGATCCTCAACCGTAGTAAAGCCGGAATCTGCGCGCGCCACGAGGACGGCCTTATATCCGGGACCTTCTTCCTGAAACTGGCCCTTGTGCTTGGCGTAGGTGGCGATCACCCGCAATTCAGGGTCTTTTTCCTGAGCAATCACATAAGAGTATGGGCCGTGCATACCCAGATCCACAAAGCCGCCCAGCATTGCCTCGACCACTGAGGCATAGGAGGTAGGCAGGAAAAACTCGACATTTTTGCCGGTCGCTTCCTTGATCCGGTTCACCAGCGGTTGGTAAAGCGACAACTCTTGCGTTGTTTCTTCGGTCGGGATCATCGAGAAGCGGATCACTTCGGGGTTTTTGCATTCCTGCGCCACCAAGGCTCCGGTTGATACCACTGACGCCAACAGGGTTGCCGCGACGGTTTTGGTTGCTTTAGTCCAGTTTTTCATAGTGTCCTCCCAGGTTGAAAATGGGCGCAATGAATTGCGCCTACAAAGTTGATAGTCACACAGGTGAAAGGCGTAAGACGCCTGTTTCACGCGCTGCCTTCAGAAAGCTCTCTTTTGAACCAATGAAATTTTTGCCCCGCTCTCCGGCAAAGGCTTCGTCGATGATAGCCGCGCAGGAATTGTGCGGTACGCCATGATCTGTGAACTGGCTGCCAACCCCAAGGGACGCCAGAAACGCGGTCAGATCGTCAGCACCCTTGACCAGATCGTCTCCAAAGATGTCTTTCAGTGCTTTCTCACGAAACCCGCCGATGCCAACGACAGACCGGAGTATCGTTGGCAAGGTGAACGAGCACGCGATGCCGTGCTGCACCTTCCATTCCAATGTGATCGGATAAGACAGGTTATGGGCAATGGCGGTTTTGGTGTTCGAGAACGCCAGCCCGGCAAACAGCGATGCTTCGGCGATGCGGCTGCGCAAATCGGGGTTTTGCAGATCGTTCAGTAACGCAGGCAAATCCGCCAGAATAGTGCGAGCGGCCGCCACAGCATAGCGGGTCGACACAGGGTTTGCGTTAATGTTCCAAATGCTTTCAATCGAATGCGACAGTGCATCAAGCCCTGTTGCCATCGTCAGGCCATGTGGTTTTCCCAGCATCAGCATAGGGTCAACAAGGGCCGTTTCCGGAAATAGATTGGTGCGGGCAAGCGAGAATTTTCGCCCTCGCTCCTCGTCCCAGATCGTGGCCCAGCACGTCACTTCGCTGCCCGTACCCGCCGTCGTCGGTACTGCGATAATAGGGATTTCAGAAAGCTCTTCTTCGCCCGTTTGGGTTTCCAGAAAGCGTTTCACTTTTGAAAAGTCGCCCGCCGCTGCAGCAAAGGCCTTGGCGGAATCAATCACCGATCCACCGCCCAAGGCAACAATCACGTCCGGCTGAGAAGACAGTTTCGCAAATTCGGCGGTTTGTTTTTCAAGCAATTTGTAGTCCGGATTGGGCGCGATATCCCTGATAATCAGCACAGGCTGTCCTGTGTCCGAGATCAATTTTTGCGCGAGAGCGTCAAAGGGCGCATCGGGATACGTCACCAGCGCATACGATCGCCCATCAATCAAAGCAGGGAGCGATGAAAAGCCATTGTTTCCAAAGGTAATTTTGACTGGATTATGGTACGTCCACATCGCCGGCCCTCTTCCCAAGTACGCACGACTCTCTCAAATTGTGAAAAGGATGGGCGAGAGGATAATATTTAACAAATTGATTGTAGTGATTAGGTCTATAGAGTGAGCCTATGCTTTCAAATGCCCTACGCTCCTTTCATGCTGTTGCTTCATACGATGGGTTTTCGTCTGCGGCGCGCGCGTTGAACATCAGCCAGCCAACGCTTTCTGCCCAGGTGAAGGCGCTTGAAAACCGCTTTGATGTTGAATTGTTCAGCCGGATCGGACGCAACGTGCAACTTACACCTGCGGGCAAGGAACTGTTCCAGGCCACCAAACGTCTCCACCAAAGTGAGGCGGAAGCGCTGGATTTGCTGAATTCTTTCAAGGGCCTGCATGCAGGATCGTTGCGCATTGCGGCTGTCGGCCCGTTTCACGCCACCGACATGATCGTTGCCTTCAAAGCGCGGCACCCCAAAATCGACATCAGTGTCAGTTTTGGCAATTCACGCCGCAGTTTTGAACGCCTTTTGGCTTACGAATCTGATGTGGGTTTGATCGCCGAAGTCAACGCAGATCCGCGCGTTATCACCCAGCCCTACAGCACGCATGATGTGGTCGTCTTTGCGAACGTGCAGCATCCGTTTTTCGAGCGCGAAAGCATTTCGATCCACGAACTGCAGGACGAAAAGGTTATTCAGCGCGAGGTCGGATCGACAACGCGCACAGCCATGGAACAAGCACTGGCCAAGCACAACGTTTCGATCGACGTCGTGCTGGATATTGGCAGTCGTGAGGGGATCTGGAAGGCTGTCGAGCAAGGGCTGGGCATCGGATTTGTTGCAGAGTTTGAATTCGTGCCGCACCCGAACCTGCGGGCAATCCCGATCCATGATGCCGTGATCAATACTCAATACTACTTGGCATTTCTTGAGGAACGAAAACACTCTCACCTCGTTCGTGCGTTTTGCGAGGCCGTCCACGGCGAAAAC
The DNA here is from genome assembly GCA_963765555.1 of uncultured Alphaproteobacteria bacterium. Classification (GTDB taxonomy): domain Bacteria; phylum Pseudomonadota; class Alphaproteobacteria; order Rhodobacterales; family Rhodobacteraceae; genus JL08. The sequence goes on along the minus strand of CAVXWX010000011.1, from coordinate 181 downwards.
ACATGAAGAACCCGCTCAAACCTGAGGCTTCAACGTTCCGTTTCGCGCTTGAACTGCACCGTTTCGATCCCGGTCAGACCATCTGAATCAGCCGTTTTATTTGGAAAGACATGGTCATTTTCCAGCCATTCGGCCAGTTCATACGACACACAAGCTTCATGGTCACTTCAGGTGCAGTAAA
>CAVXWX010000010.1:0-32291 GCA_963765555.1 uncultured Alphaproteobacteria bacterium | reverse complement strand
AAGAGCAACTGATCAGGCTGCTCGGCACGAAGTCGGGCTGCGACATCAAATCTCTAAGCGCAAAGCTGGGCTGGCAGCAGCATACGACACGGGCGGCGCTGAGCGGTTTGCGCAAGGCCGGGTATGAAGTCGCCAACGAGAAGCCTGCGTCCGGTGGCATTTCAAAGTATCGCATTCTTGCCGCGCCAGCCTCTCGGAGAAGTTCAACCAAAGAGGTCGAGGCGCATGGGGCGTGATCCGAACCCCGAACGCCCCGTAACGCTCAAGCAATGGGAGGCGGTCTTTGGATCGCCTCCACCGCCGTATCTGTCCGTGCGCTTTATGCAGAAGGCCCTGGCCTATGAAACGCAATGTAAAGCGCTGGGTGGAATGCCAGCTGTGACCAGGCGTGCGTTAAAACGCATCTCCAAAGGGGAGCCTGCATGTGCCGCGCGCGCCACCAGCCTGCAGACCAGGCACGCACTATGTGCGGGAGTGGAACCGGCACGGGCCTATTCAGGTGGCGGTCGTGAAGGGCGGGTTCGAGATGGATGGCCGGATGTGGCCCTCGCTATCGGCCATCACCAGACACAGTCACAGGGCTACGACGTGGTCCGGCCCGCGCTTCTTCGGCTGAACACCCCAGCGGGCGGTAGCCGGCATGAAGAAGATCCGCTGCGCGATCTATACCCGCAAGTGCTCGGAAGACGGGCTGGAACAGGAGTTTAATTCGCTGGACGCACAGCGCGAAGCCTGTGCGGCCTTTATTGCTAGCCAGAAGCATGAGGGCTGGGTGCTGCTGCCGGACCCGTATGACGATACTTGTCGGGAGGGTATTGGAACGTCCGGGGCTGCAGCGGCTGATGGCTGACATGCTGCGGGCGGGTGGATCAGATCGTTGTCTACAAGATTGACCGGCTGACCCGATCACTGGCGGATTTCGCGAAGATCGTCGACGTGCTGGACGCGGCCAGGCGTCGTTTGTCTCGGTGACCCAGTCCTTCAACACCGCTACCAGCATGGGGCGGCTGACGCTGAACATGCTCTGCGTTTGCGCAGTTCGAACGGGAGGTAACGGCCGAACGTATACGGGACAAGATCGCCGCCTCGAAGCGGAAGGGGCTCTGGATGGGAGGGTAGGTGCCGCTTGGCTATGAACCGGACGGCCGGACGCTGAAGATCAACGAGGAGGAAGCCCAGACATCCGGACGCTCTACGATCTCTACGAGCGGCTCGGCACGATCCGGGAGGTCAGGGACGAGGCCGAACGACGGGCGCTCAGGAGCCGCCGACGCGAAGAGACCAGTGACGGCAATCTCCCACCGGCGGCAATCTGTTCAACCGGGGTCACATCCATCACATCCTGACGAACCCGCTCTACGCGGGCCGCATCCGGCACCGGGACAAGGTGCATGATGGCCAGCATACGCCGATCATCGATCCCGAGCGGTGGGACCGGATCCAGCTCCAACTGCAGGAGGGCGCCGCCCTGGGCAGCGGGGCCCAAGATCTCCGCGAAGCGCAGGTCTCTTCTCTGCGGAAAGCTCTTCGACGAGACGGGTGATCGCCTCACGCCGTCGCATTCGAAGACGAAAGCAACGGCACCCGGCTGCGCTACTACATCTCCCACCGCTTGATCAAAAAGAGCGGCGAAGGAAACCTCGACGGCTGGCGTTTGCCCGCTCGGGAGCTGGAGGTCAAAGTTGCCGATGTCGTGCGCCAGCATATGTCAAAGGCTTGCTTTGTCGGTGCCGTTATCCCAAATGCCTCTGCCGAAGCGATCAGAACAGCGCGTACGGTGCTGCACAGCATTACGTCCAGCACCGATAGTGCGCCGCTGCTCAACCTGGTCGAACGCATCGACTTGGCGCCCGGCGAACTTGGTGTCACTCTTCGCCGCAATCATCTCGCACGCCTATTCGAAACGGATGAGGAGCAGCTCGCGGAGGAAAGCATGTCCATCGCCACACCTTTCCAACTCAGGAAGCGCGCCGTTGAGACAAAGCTGCTTCTTGGTAACCACTCTCCGACGGCGTCGACGAAGCCCTGATCCGGAACATCGCAAAATCGCAACTCTGGTTCTAACAGATCAAGAGTTGCATGACGCTGACTATGATTGCAAAGACCGAAGGTACGACCAACGGCCGGGTTTACCAGTTATCGATCTGGCCTTCATCGCCCCTGATATCGTCCGGGATGTCCTCGACGGCAAACAGCCCCTCGGCTTCACGTCAGACTGGTGCGTGCGTCGCACTTGCCGGGCAGCTGCAAGATCAACGCGCCCTGATCGCAACTCTCTGATCACCCCCCGACGGACACTCGTATCGCGCAAAGCGCGACCTCAGACTTTTGGGTATGTTGCGGCTTATCTGCCGGGTTGTACGGTCTGCAGTGAACGAGGAATACACGTAACCCACGGTAAACACGCCACTAATAGGAACGACAGTCGTATCGTCTGCTTTTGAAGAAGTGTTTGGCTGGGATGGTAGGATTCGAACCTACGATCTACTGTACCAAAAACAGTTGCCCTACCGCTAGGCCACATCCCAACACAGGTGGCTAATTACGCGTGAACATCTGGCAATTCAAGAGCACATTCGCAAAAATTTTGATGTTACTCTTCCCGCGCACCGTGTTTCAAAAGGTCTTCGGTATTCTGGTCGTTGCGTTCATCATTGATGATGTGTTCCAACTCTTCTTCGGCATCTGCTTTGACGTCTTCAACAGTGATCTCTGCCTGTGGGGCAGGTGTGGGGGCCCCGGGTTTGGGAGTGACATCCACGCCCTGCCCAGTGGTGACGAGACGGTAAGTCGGTTCGGGCATTTCAATTCCTGCGTTGTCAAAGGCCGCGAGGGCAACGCGCATGGCTTCTCCGCGCGCCAGAACAAAGCTGGTTTCCGTCTGATCTATCCACGCAGCCAGTTGCAAAACGACCGTGCTGTCACCCAGATTTTCGATCCATACATTTGCGGCCGGGGTATCAAGCACAAAGGGCAGACCTTGTAGCGTATCCAGCGCAAGTTGCCGTGCCATGGAGAGATCGGTGCCATAGGCCACGCCCAGATCAAATACAAACCTGCGTTCGGGATTGCGGGAATAATTGACGATGCGGCTTTTGAAAACGGTCGCGTTTGGAATCCGGATGTGGTTGCCGTCAAACGACAAAAGGATGGTCGCGCGACTGGTCAGCCGGATCACATTGCCGATATCGCCTTCGATTTCGACCGTGTCGTTGGGGCGAAACGGCTGGCGGATCGACAGCATGATGGATGCGATAAAATTCTCGACCGTGTCCTTGACGGCAAAGCCGATTGCCAGACCAACAATACCGGCGGCCCCCAATATGGTCGACAGCAGCGCGCTGGCCCCGATGATATCAAGCGCGACCACCAGACCCGCCAGAACAAAAGCCAACCGTACCAATTGGCGATAGATATCTGCGATGAATGCGTTGGGCGCGATCCTGTCCCAAGGCCGTTTCAGGCGCGCAAGTGCAAACCCGAGAAAAACAACCGCCGCAAAAGCAATCAAAGCCACGCCGGCCAATGGCAGAAAGGCTACAAACTGGTTCAGCCGGGCCATGAAACGCTGTGCCGCCGGGTTTAGCCGTTCCACGACATCCGTTGTTTCGACAACTTCGTTTTCGATTGCCACAACGCCTGCCACACGGCCTGCGATCGTGTTCAGGCGCGTGGCTGTTTCCCCGTCCAGCGTCGTGCCGCGCAAGGTGACGATGCCGGAGGATACAGTGACCGTGACGTCTTCATACCCGTCCAGTTCCGCCAAAATCCCGCGAATACGTTTTGCAATGGCGGCGTCCTGCGTCGCGCTGTCTTCTACGGATATTGTGCCTTCAGGCTGGATCGTCGTTTGCGCAGACGAAACGCCCGATAAAACAACAAACAACAAGACCCATAAGAAACGCATTTGAAATGCCCGTATCGGCGACAGCAATGCGCAAGGCTAGCGCAGGATGACGGCAGGATAAACCGGTTCGGCGACTTCAGGGCGTTGTTTTGACAAGAACCGCCCCTGCGCGGTGCCCGGCGGCGACCATGTCATGGGCTTTTGCGCAATCGGCCAGATCAAAAACACGGTCAACAGGACAGGTCAAAGCTCCGGCAGAAAGGGCATCGGTCAGTCGTGCGATTGCAGCGGATCTTTGGGCGTCTGTCAGGATATAGATCAACGCCATTTCCAAGGTGACCGCCTTGAACATCAGGGGATAGAAGGGAAGAACAGGTTCCATTTTTTTGGCGGACCCGTAACAGACAATGGTACCGTTTTCCGCAATAACTTCTGTATCCAGCGCGGCATTGACGCCGAATTCGACCTCGATAATACGATCAACGGGTCCGTTTGCGGCCGTGTGTATCTGATCGGCCAGATCGGGGGCCGCATAATCCAGAACAACGTCGGCCCCTGCGGCCAAAACGCGGTCATGCGCGCGGGGGCCGGCTGTGGCGATCACGCGGGCACCGCCCCATTTCGCTAATTGCACGGCCAGAAACCCGACAGTTCCGGCGCCGCCCTGCACCAGAACGGTTTTTCCGGCGACGTCGCCGCCACTGAATACGGTGTGGGTGGCTGTCAAACCCGGAATGCCAAGGCTTGCCCCGGTTTCAAATGATACATCACCGCCAAGCGGTACTGCCTGTTGCGCTGGTAAAGTACAAAACTCGGCGGCCGTTCCGAAGGCGCGGCGCCATTGGGCATTCCAGACCCAGACGCGGCTGCCGATCCGGTCACGATTTATCCCGTCGCCCACGGCACGGATTACACCCGCTCCGTCGCTGTGCGGAATGATTGTCGGGTAGGCCAATTCGGTGACACCCGCACGCGCACCCGCGCGCGCCTTGACGTCGGACGGGTTGACGCCCGAAAACCGCATTTCGACCTGTACTTCGCCAGCGGCGGGATCAACTGCTGCGATGTCTTGCAGTTGCAGCACGTCTGTTGCAGCCCCAAAACGCGTATAGGTGATTGCTTTCACTGAAACCTCCATCAGGTCATGTCATTGGTTTTGGCGCAGACTAGCAATGCGCGGGCGAATTGCTAGTCTGTTACCAGCACAAAGGAACAGCCGATGCATGTCTTGCGCACACCTGACGCGCGGTTCAAGAATTTACCTGATTACCCGTTCGCGCCGCATTATACTGATGTGCCTGACCCTTGATGGCGGCAGGTTGCGGTTACATTATCTGGACGAAGGCCCGCCCCATGCAGCGCCCGTTCTTGCGCTTCATGGAGAGCCGACATGGTCCTATCTATATCGCCGCATGATTCCGAGCTGGGTTCAGGCCGGACATCGTGTGATCGCGCCTGATCTGATCGGTTTCGGGCGGTCGGACAAACCTGCCGATCGCGCTGATTATACGTATCAGCGCCATGTCGACTGGATGTCTGCCTTTGTACAGGGTCTGAACCTGACTGACATCACACTGGTCTGTCAGGATTGGGGCGGATTGATCGGCTTGCGCCTTGTGGCGGATATGCCAGACAGGTTTGCCCGTGTTGTCGCCGCAAATACGGCATTGCCAACCGGGGATCGCCCGATGAATGAGGCGTTCCAGAATTGGCGTACGTATTCGCAAGCCATACCCGAATTTCGCAGTGGTCGTATCGTTTCGGGCGGAACGCAATCCAAGCTGACCAAGGCGGAAGAGGCGGCCTATGATGCGCCGTTTCCCGATGCCCGCTATCAGGCGGGTGCCCGCGAATTTCCGATGCTTGTGCCATGTCATCCTGACGATCCCGCGTCAGAGGCCAACCGCGCCGCATGGGCGCGGTTGCGCCAGTTTGAAAAGCCGTTCCTGACCGCATTCGGCGCCGATGACAGGGTTATGGCCGGTATTGATCAGGTGTTTCAGAAAAATGTGCCGGGGGCGCATGGGCAAGCCCATGTGGTTTTGCCAGATGCCGGCCATTTTCTGCAGGAAGACGTGGGGCCGGACCTGGCTGAGATCGTAAACCGGTTTATCGGTGGCTGAGTTGCCTATTCGCGGATTTCATCGGGTGCCACGCCCCAAAGTGCGTCTTTCTTGGCCCACCCTTTGAAGCCGCCCGATGACAGTCGACACCATTCCACGTTGCATTCACCCAACCGAGCCACAACGCCCAATTCCAGCGCGGCAGTGATCGGTGTTGTCGCGTCGGGACGGCTGTGAAGGGTCAGCATATCCTTATCGATGATAACGGTGCGATTGCCCGACAGCAAAGAGTAGTGGATCCATCCGCCTATCCCGTCACGATCCTGCACGCGGCGCCAATGGCCATATTCCGCGGTGATTTCCAATGGCATGTCGCGGCGTGTGAATACCCAATCGATCCGATGGCTGAGCGACGGGCCGCGCCGCACGTTGCCTTCTGCGGCTTTCATCGAAACAAATCGCGGAAGGGGCAAGTTTGTGACGGGGCCTTTGGCGGGTTCACTTGATGATTGCGCCATTGTCACCGACGCCGCGCCAAGACCTATGATCATGCAAAGCATCAACGCGACGGCACGCCCCAAAGGCCTGCGCACGATTATGCCGGAAACTGTGCCTGAATTCATGTCTGACCGTCGATTTCTGTGCGAGGTTCTTGTGCCCCGTCTTTACATCGGCCACCATGCCACAAAGCGGGTGAACATGGAAAGCCCGAGGAAGGATAATGATGCCAACAGAACGTCTGAGTGTTGTCGTGACGCGACGGTTACCCGAAGCGGTAGAAACAAGATTGTCTGAACTGTTTAATGTGAGTCTGCGCAGTGATGATACACCGATGAGCAGGACAGAATTGACCGAGGCGCTGCAAAACGCGGATGTTCTGGTGCCCACGATCACCGATACGATCGACAGTGCGCTGATCGCACAAGCGGGCGACCGGTTGAAACTGATTGCGAATTACGGTGCCGGTATCGACCACATTGATGTGGCAACTGCGCGCCAGCGCGGCATTCTGGTGTCCAACACGCCGGGCGTGCTGACAGATGATACCGCCGATATGGCAATGGCGCTGATTCTGGCTGTCACACGTCGCATTCCCGAAGGTCTGGCCCTGATGCAATCCGGGGAATGGACAGGTTGGGCACCAACGGCCCTTTTGGGCGGTCGCGTGGGCGGCAAGCGGCTTGGTATTTTGGGAATGGGACGTATCGGGCAGGCCGTCGCAAGACGGGCGCGCGCCTTTGGCATGCAAATCCATTACCACAATCGCAAACGCTTGCGCCCCGAAGTCGAAGACGCGCTGGAAGCCACTTATTGGGACAGTCTGGATCAGATGGTGGCGCGCATGGACGTGATCAGTATCAATTGTCCGCACACGCCCAGCACCTTTCATCTTATGAACGCGCGACGTCTCAAATTGTTGAAACCCTCTGCTGTGATCGTCAACACATCACGCGGCGAAGTGATTGATGAAAACGCGCTGACCCGCATGCTGCGTGCGGGCGAAATTGCGGGTGCCGGTCTTGACGTTTACGAACACGGAACCGAAATCAATCCGCGTTTGCGGGAACTGAAGAACGTGGTTCTATTGCCGCATATGGGTTCGGCCACACGCGAAGGACGCGCGGAAATGGGGGAAAAGGTTTTGATCAATATCAAGACCTTTGACGACGGACATCGCCCGCCCGATCAGGTTGTTCCGTCTATGTTGTAGTCAACGCCTTGCCCGAAAGGACGACCCGATGCGCATCACTCTGACGTTTCTTTGCCTCATGCTCGCCAGTGCGGGATGGGCCCAACAGACGGCTGATTCTGTGCAACCGGAAAGCAGTGTCGCCGGTGCATTCGAAACATCGTCTGACGCAGTCCAGCGTGCGTTGGCGGCCAAATCGTCTGGCCAACCGGTGCACTCTGATGTGTGGATGGTATCTGCGGCAAACCCGCTGGCGGTTGAGGCCGGCGCGCGTATTTTGCGCGCAGGCGGAAATGCTGCTGATGCAATGGTAGCGGTGCAAGCCGTTCTGGGTTTGGTTGAACCACAATCTTCGGGCCTGGGCGGAGGGGCCTTTCTGGTGTGGTACGATGCCGCCAGCGGCAATATTACAACGCTGGACGGGCGCGAAACCGCCCCTTTGGCGGCTACACCGACATTGTTTCAGGATGAAACCGGCGAACCGCTCAAGTTTTTTGATGCGGTTGTGGGCGGCAGGTCAGTCGGAACACCGGGGACGCCTGCTTTGATGGCGCTTGCCCATCAGAAGTGGGGCAAGCTGGAATGGGCGCCGTTGCTGGCCGAGGCCACAGAACTTGCGCAGAACGGATTTATCGTTTCGCCGCGACTGGCCGGATTGGTCGAACAGGATGCCGAGCGGTTGTCGCGGTTTGAAACGACGGCCGCCTATTTCTTGCCGGGTGGAACGCCGGTGCAGGCCGGCGATGTTCTGAAGAACCCCGAATACGCAAACACCTTGCAAGCGATCGCCAATGAAGGAGTACTGGCGTTTTATGGCGGAGCGTTGGCGGGCAGCGTTGTGGATACCGTTCGGTCCGCCCCGGGTAATCCTGGCGTATTGTCCACGCTTGATCTGGCGGTTTATGCGGTGAAAGAGCGCGAAGCCGTCTGCGCCCGATATCGGGTGTATCAGGTCTGCGGCATGGGCCCGCCCTCATCCGGGGCGCTGACAGTGGGCCAGATACTGGGCATGCTGGAGCCGTTTGATCTGGCAGCATTGGGGCCGCAGAACCCCGAAAGCTGGCGCCTGATCGGCGATGCATCGCGTCTGGCTTTTGCGGATCGGGGCCGTTTTATGGCTGACAGTGATTTTGTTCCCGTTCCGACCAAGGGGCTTGTCGCGCCTGACTACCTGCACCAGCGTGCAAAACTGCTGAGCGGTCCGGATGCGTTGGAGAATGTTGCCCCCGGCACCCCCGAATTTGATCATGCCCTGAACTGGGCCGACGATATGTCAATCGAGTTTCCATCGACGTCGCATATTTCAATCGTCGACGAGCAAGGCAATGTCTTGTCGATGACCACGACCATTGAAAACGCATTTGGATCCCGGTTGATGGTCGGTGGGTTTCTTTTGAACAATGAACTGACCGATTTCTCTTTCCGCACCCACACCGATGGTGTCCCGATTGCGAACCGGCTTGAGCCGGGAAAACGCCCGCGCTCTTCCATGGCGCCCACGATTGTTTTGAAAGATGGCAAACCGGTTCTGGCAGTTGGTTCACCGGGGGGCAGCCGGATTATCGGGTATGTGGCCAAAACAATTATCGCCCATCTGGATTGGGGCCTTGATATCCAAAAGGCGGTGTCTTTACCTCATGCGGTAAACCGGTTTGGCACTTTCGATCTGGAAGACGGTACCGACGCGGTTGCGCTGCAAGGAAAGCTGGAAAGCATCGGCTTTGACGTATCGGTACGCGATCTCAACTCCGGATTACATGCCATTTCGATAGGCGATCGATTGACGGGCGGTGCTGATCCGCGTCGCGAAGGCATTGCGTTGGGCGAATGATCACAGCTTAGGGGAAACGCATGGTTCAGGCGACAACACTACCGCGCAACGAAAAGGGTATCAGCACGGCGCTGGGCATTCTGAAACAGCGTTTTGACGAACGGTTCCACACCGGACAGTCCATACGCGAACAGCACGGCCATACAACGACCTGGATTACAAATCAGGCCCCTGATGCAGTCGTTTTTCCATCGGACACGGCAGAAGTCGCAGACATTGTCCAAATCTGCGCGGCGCATAAGGTTCCGATCATTCCGTTCGGCACCGGCACCTCGCTGGAAGGGCATGTAAACGCGCCCGCAGGTGGAATTTCTGTTGATCTGAGCCAGATGAACAAAATTCTGGCCGTGAATGCCGAAGACCTGGATTGCGTGGTGCAGCCCGGTGTCACACGGGAACAACTGAACACCCACTTGCGGGATCAGGGCCTGTTTTTCCCGATTGATCCCGGCGCAAATGCGTCGCTGGGCGGGATGGCGTCAACGCGGGCGTCGGGTACCAATGCCGTGCGCTATGGCACGATGCGCGACAACGTCATGGCGCTTGAGGCGGTGATGGCGGATGGAACGGTGATCCGTACCGCCACACGGGCGCGCAAGTCTTCGGCGGGATATGATCTGACACGTCTGCTGGTCGGGTCGGAAGGAACACTGGGCCTGATTACAGAAATTACCTTGAAACTCCATGGCATCCCCGAAGCGATATCTTCGGCGCGCTGTTCGTTCCCGACGGTTGATGCCGCCTGTCAGGCGGTAATCGCGGTGATCCAATGCGGCATACCGGTGGCGCGGATCGAATTGCTGGATGCTTTGACCGTGCAGGCAGTGAATGCCTACTCAAAACTTGATCTACCGCTCACACCGCTGCTGCTTTTGGAATTTCACGGCTCTGACACGAGCGTTGTCGAGCAATCACAAAGCTTTGGTGACATTGCAGAAGAGTTCGGGGCACAAGATTACACAGCGACCAGCACCACAGAAGAACGCAACGCCCTGTGGCAGGCACGTCATGATGCCTATTGGGCGACGTTGCAATTGCGCCCGGGCGCGCAGGGTATTTCAACTGATGTCTGTGTGCCGATCTCGCGTCTGGGGGAATGCGTGGACAAGGCGCAAACCCGTTTGGCAGAGCTTGACATACTGGCGCCGATCGTCGGCCATGTCGGGGACGGGAATTTTCACTGCCTGTTGCTGATTGACCGCGACAATCCGGCTGAGGTGGCAAAGGCGGACGGATTTGTTGGCTGGTTGAACGATCTTGCCATTTCCATGGGCGGAACCTGCACCGGTGAACACGGCATCGGTCAGGGAAAAATGCCCTATCTGGTCAAGGAATTAGGACCCGCAACGCGCTACATGCAAGCGATCAAGACTGCGCTGGACCCGCAAGGGATCATGAACCCCGGCAAGATACTCACCTCTGGATAGGGACAGATTTGTGCGTGAAAGCGCTAAGCTGTTCCTATTGCCACTGGCGGCCGTATTTAAAGCAAAAAGAAAGCAGGGTGCAGGCGCTTCTTTTTGCCGAAAATACGGGCTTAGAAGAGAGCGCAACAAGGGGTAGGGAATATCTTGGAGCGGTGACGCGGATTGGATTTTCGCGCACGCAGGTCGGTTTCGCGCAATCATGGGTCGGCGGAACAGTGTGGTCTGGCAGGGTGGTTTGGCATTGTGGCGCCAACACACTCTTTAGGGAATCGCGGAAATATGAAAACGCAGGTTAAAGCTTTGGTCGTCGGTGGCGGAGCCGTCGGGACATCTATTGCCTATCATCTGGCAAAGGCCGGCTGGGACGACGTCATGTTGCTGGAACGCGACGAGTTGACGTCGGGATCGACATGGCATGCTGCGGGTTTGCTGCCGCTGTTCAACATGTCCTTTGCGACGACGCATATTCACAAATATTCGGTAGAGTTCTACAAATCACTTGAAGCCGAAACAGGTCTGAACGCTGGGTTTGCAGTGGTCGGCAATCTGCGCATGGCACAGTCCGACGCGCGCATGGACGAATACATGCTTTACGCGTCCACGGCAGAAACCTGCGATGTGCCCTATCAGTGGCTGACGCCGGACGAGATCAAGGCGCGCTGGCCGCTGATCCGCACCGACGACCTGAAAGGCGCGCTGTATCATCATACGGACGGCTACATTAACCCGGCAGATGTAACGCAGGCGATGGCCAAGGGTGCACGCCAGCGCGGTGTGCTGATCGAACGCAAATGGCAGGCGGACGCGTTTCACTGGAATGGCACGCATTGGGAAGTGACCTGCTCCAAGATGGTGGAAAAGGGTGGCAATCTGGTGGCATCGGACGAACAGATCGTCATCACTGCCGAACATGTCGTCACGGCAAGCGGCAACCATGCGCAGCGCACCGCCAAGATGCTGGGGATCCGGATGCCCGCCATTCCGGTTGAACACCAGTTTATCGTCATGGATCAGGATCCGGATCTGGTGAAATACCGCGCCGACGGCGGCGCAGAGCATCCGGTTGTGCGGGATGCCGATGCGCAGTCATACGTGCGCGAGGAACGGGGCGGCTGGATTTTGGGTGTCTATGAAAAGAACGCGCCCGCCTGTTTCGAATACGGTGTGCCCGACAGTTTCCGCGCCGACCTGTTCCCGCTTGATCTGGAGCGGATCGAAAACCAGTACATGGCGATGATCCACCGCATCCCGTCCTGCGAGGAAAGCGGACTGAAGGACGATTTCAACGGTCCGATCTGTTACACTCCGGATGGCAACCCGCTGGTTGGTCCGGCACCGGGATTGCGCAATATGTGGTTGGCCGAAGGGTTTTCCTTTGGCATCACGGCAGCGGGTGGCACAGGCTACTATCTGGCGCAGATGATGGTCGACGGCGAGGCCGAGATCGACATGGCCGCGCTGGACCCGAAACGGTATTCCAGCACATGGATGACAACCGAATTTGCCGCGCGCAAGAACGAGGAATGCTACGATCACGTCTATATCCTGCACCACCCGGACGAAGAGCGGCCCGCCTGCCGTCCGCTGCGCACCTCGCCCGCCTATGACCGGCAGGCGGCACGCGGTGCCCAATTCGGGTTTGTGAACGGCTGGGAACGCCCGAATTACTACGGCCCGCTGGATGCGCCCGAGAATTTTGATCACGATGCGCGCTCCTTCCGCCGGGGCGGTTGGTGGCAATATGCCGTGGACGAGGCCAAGGCCGTGCGCGAGGGGGTGGGCCTGATTGATGCCACAGCTTTCACCAAGCACGTGGTCAAGGGCCCGGGTGCCACGGCGTTTCTGGACTGGTTCACCTGCAACAAACTGCCGCGCGTGGGCCGCATCAACCTCACCTATGCGCTGACCGCGGCCGGGACCACACGCACCGAATACACCATCGTGCGCATGAAAGAGCACGAGTATTATCTGGTGTCAGCAGGTGCATGGACAGAATATGACGCTGATTTCCTGCGCAAGGCCGCCGAAGATAAGGCCGGTGAATTCGGCTATATCGAAATTCAGGATGTGACCACGCAATGGGGTGTGTTTGCCATTGCTGGTCCGAGATCGCGTGACGTTCTGGCCGAAGTGATCAAGGACGCTGATCCGTCTACAGCCTTGTCAAACAAAAGTTTTCCCTGGTTGTCGGCGCAGCGGATCGAACTGGGCATGTGTCCGGTCAATGCAATCCGCGTTGCCTATACCGGTGAACTCGGCTGGGAATTGCACCACCCGATTGAAATGCAGAATTACCTGTTTGATCTGCTGGAAAAGGCGGGGGAAAAACACGGTATGAAGCTGGTGGGTGCGCGTGCGCAAAACTGGTTGCGTCAGGAAAAATCATATCGCGCGTTCGGTACGGAACTGGGCCGGGATGCCACCCCGATCGAAGCGGACCTGCCGCGATTTGTTGATCTGTCAAAGGATTTTCACGGCAAGGCCGCGATGGAAAAGATCGGCATCCGTTCGAAATGCGTGACCTTGCTGATTGACGGGCCAGACGATGCAGACCCGTGGGGGCGCGAGGCGCTGTACCACGGTGATACGCGTGTCGGGCGGTTGACGTCGGGCGGGTATTCCGTGGCGTTCGGAAAATCCATCGGCATGGGTTATGTCCCGCCGGAACTGGCTGTTGCGGGGACCAAACTCAAGGTGAAAATGCTTGATCGTCTTTGGGACGCGACGATCACCGAAGACAGCCCCTATGATCCGACAAACGCGGCCATTCGCGTCGACGGGTAGTAGGATCGTTTCTGAAATCACGCGAAACGGCCCCGAACATGTGTCGGGGCCGTTCGATCGCTACGCTGTTAATGCATCGTAACAGGCCAGTGCCTTGGCGGCATACATAAGAGATGGGCCACCACCCATCTGGATGCTCATCGAAAGTACATCACCGATTTCTTCGCGGGTGGCCCCGGCTTTGACAAGGGCTTCGGTATGCAGTGTGATACACGGTTCACACCGGTCTGCGATAGAGATGCCCAAGGCGATGAATTCCTTGACCTTGTAGTCCAGAACGCCACTGTCTTTTGCGGCTTTTCCCAAGGCGCCGAACGCTTTGGCGGTATCAGGGATAGCGCCGTTCAGATTGCGCAGTTCGGTGCGGGTGTCGTCCAGTTTGTTTTGCCAGCTCATGTCATTATCCTGTTTGCCTGACGGTCAGGACATGTATGCGCAAAACAGAATGTGACGGCCTTGATCTAAGTCACGCAGGGCGGAAAAAAACAAGGCCAAGGTTGTTCGCAGGCATTTCGATGGCGGCGCGTAAGTCCAGACCAGCGGAATGGGCAAGATCGATCACATCGAAATCATCCTTATAGCCGATGTCCGGATCCTGCGAGATGAGGCTGGTATGAAAGGAAAGGTCGCCGTCGCTGGTGAATTCCCCTGCGCGGGTGAATGGCCCGTAGACGACAAATACGCCTTGCCCGGTCAAAGCTTTTGCACTTTCCCGGATCAGAATTTCTGCTTCCTTGTTACTGATCAGGTGCAGCAGATTGATCAAAAGGATCAGGGATGAACCGCTATGTTGTGCGGCCCATCCGGCTTGGGTGGCATCCAGACGCTGCGAACGGCGCACGTTGGATAAATTCGTTTCGCCGGTATAGGCGTTGATGCTGGCCAGACGATCATCTGCAATGTCGGTTGGTTGCCAATCCAGATCAGGCCGAATTTTTGCAAACCGCACCATGTGCTGGCCGGTGCCGCTGGCGATCTCCAATGCGCGGCCTTCTTTCGGGGCGTACATATCAATCAAATCACACAACGCATCTGCGTTGCGCAAAGCGGCTGGCGCCGTCAGCTTTTCGCCCGTGTCCGTATGCGCGATGCTGGCAGTAGGGGGAACGTTGCGCTTGGGCATCAGGAAAACCGTGCCGGTGAAAGCGCTGCAACGGTTTGTGCATCCAGCACCGGTTGTGCGCCTGTGACCAGATCGGCGACAAGTTGCGATGCCGCCGGTGCGGTCTGGAACCCATAACCACCTTGCGCCGCGCACCAGACAAAATCGGGCTGGACAGGATCGCGGCCCAGCACAAGGGTTCTATCGGGGGCAAAACTGCGCAATCCGGCCCAGTTCGTTTCAACGCGTGTGACTGGAGTTGTGACCATTTCCTCATAACGGGCAAGACCTTCGGCCAGCACCATATCGTCGGCGTAAGCATCATGAGGTTCAACCGGGTCTTCGTCTGCGGGCGAGACAAGCAGCTTTCCGGCGTCGGGTTTGGCATACCAGGATTCTCCGGTTCCAAAGAAGATCGGCCAGCTTGAAACATCATGTCCGCCGGGGGCCGGAAGGCGGGCCATGGAACGCCGATGGGGGATGATTCCCAGCGGGGCAATACCTGCCATCCTAGCAACCGTGTCAGCCCACGCGCCTGCGGCATTGATCAACAACTTGGCGCGGTATGTTTGCGTGTTTGTGGTAACGATCCATTGCCCGCTGTCCCGTGTGATATGCGTGACCGTTTCGCCCGTCAGAACCCGTCCGCCTGTCTGGCGGACAGCGCGGGCAAAGTCCTGTATCATCCGGTCTGTGTCCACGTCCCATGCTTCGGCGTGGTATCCGGCGCGTACAATCTTGTCTTTGTTCAGGATCGGCACCAGTTCACATGCTTCAGACGGGCTTAACACATCTAATTTCAGTGCAGCCTGATCTGATTCAAACTGCGCGCCATCGCCTTCCTGCGCCAGTATCAGCAACCCGCGGGGGGACAAATACCCGCCGTTTGCAGTCTTGTGATAATCCGCACTGGCCACACTTAAAGCGACGGTCGGGGGTAGGCCGTAGTTGGCCTCAAACAATGCTGCTGATCGCCCCGAGGCATGATAACCCAGCGCGCTTTCACCTTCCAGAACAGTCACGGTGCCGTGGGGCGCCAACCGCGCGGCGGCCGAAATACCGGCAATACCGCCCCCGATTACTATAATGTCGCTCATCTCTTGCCTTTAATGTTCAGCGCTCGACCGTCAAATGCGTCGCACGGTCTTTGCGTTGCCGCAACAGTTAACGTTGTTTGTGCTGATTTCAGCCAGCAACGTCAGCCGTGATCGGTGTGGCTTAGACGTTGAACTTGCACGCCAAGGGGCTATAGACAGCAGAACTTGGGGCAGAAAGGCGAACCGCTCAGATGACAATGCTTGGCACCTTCATTAAACCGATGCATCCGGAAGGCCGAAAATTCGTAGGCATTTTCGCGGCGATCACGGCTGTTCTGTTTCTGCTGACGCCCGTTCTGGGCTGGATCGGCGTGTTGCTGACGGTGTGGTGTTACTATTTCTTCCGTGATCCGGCACGTACAACACCTGTGCGCGACGGGTTGATCATCAGCCCGGCAGACGGTGTCGTGTCATTGATCGAACCTGCTGTGCCCCCTGCCGAACTGGGCATGTCTGATGACCCTCTGACACGGGTCAGCGTGTTCATGAACGTATTCAACTGCCATGTGAACCGCGTGCCCATCGGCGGGCGGATCGTGGCCGTGGCCTATCGGCCGGGCAAGTTTTTCAATGCATCGCTGGACAAGGCAAGCGCGGACAATGAACGCAATTCGCTGTGCATTGAACTGGAGGACAAGCGCCGGATCGCGGTCGTGCAGATCGCCGGACTGGTGGCGCGCCGCATTGTCTGTTTTGTCGACAAGGGGCGCGCAATCAATACAGGCGAACGGTTCGGCCTGATCCGGTTCGGATCACGCGTAGATGTCTACCTGCCGGACGGTGTGGCCCCGATGGTCAGCGTCGGGCAAAGCATGGTTGCCGGTGAAACCGTGCTTGCGGACCTGACGTCAACCGAAGCAGCGCGTACAGCGCGGACAGGGTGAACCATGTCTTTTGAAGGGCCACCCACCAAAACTGAAATGCCGATCGTCCAGTTACTGCCCAATCTGGTGACGCTTGCAGCGATTTGTGCCGGTCTTACCGCGATCCGGTTCGGGTTTCAGGGGCAGTTTTCCACGGCTGTCTTGCTGATACTCGCGGCCTGCATTCTGGATGGTATCGACGGGCGATTGGCCCGTTTGCTGAATTGCGAAAGCCCGATGGGGGCCGAGCTTGATTCACTCGCGGATTTTCTGAATTTCGGGGTGGCGACCCCGATCCTGATCTATCTGTTCACCTTGCAGGATATGCCAAAGGCAGGCTGGTTTGCCGTGCTGCTGTTTTCGGTGTGCTGCGTGATCCGTTTGGCGCGGTTCAACGTGGGCAAAAAATCCGACATGGATGCCAAGAACGGGAAATACTTTGTCGGGGTGCCGGCACCGGCAGGCGCAATGCTGATCCTGTTGCCGCTTTTCCTGTCGTTCCTGAATGATGACGGCGCGCATCTGCCCAACGAGGTGATATTTGTTTGGATGGCAACTGTCGGATTGCTGATGATCAGCCGCATTCCGACCTATTCGTTCAAATTCATGACCGTATCGCGCGACAACGTGAAGTATTTTCTGCTTGCCTTTGCCTGTGTCGTTGCGGCCCTGCTGAATTACCTGTGGCTTACCCTGTCGATTGTGGCAGTGGCGTATTTCATCAGCGTTTTGTGGGCATGGCTTTCATCCTGGCGCCGCGCCGCAGACTAGCCGGTTAAAGAAAAAGGCCCCGTTTTCCAACGGGGCCTTTTCTTTTAAGCGCGTGATATTCACGATCAGTTCGGAATGTCGCCTTCGATACCTTCCACATAGAAGTTCATGCCAGCCAGTGTGCCGTCGTCGGCCACTTCGCCTTCGGCCAACCAGTCAGAGCCATCCTGTTTCTTGATCGGGCCAGTGAACGGGTGGTACGAACCATCTGCAATCGCGGCCTTCAATGCCAATGCTTCGGCTTTCACATCTGCTGGCACAGCATCGGAAATTTCGCCGATGCCAACCATGCCCGGGCCGATGCCATCCCATGTGTCCATGCTTTCCCACGTGCCGTCCATCACAGCCTTTGTGCGTGCGATGTAGTAGGGTGCCCAATCATCGATAATGGATGAAACGCGCGGAAACGGGGCGTATTCGCCCATGTCCGAGGCCTGGCCAAATGTCACGACGTTACCGGCGGCCTGTGCGGCGGCCTGTGGTGCTGTGGAATCGGTGTGTTGCAAAACCACATCCGCACCCTGTTCGATCAGAACCTTTGCGGCATCCGCTTCTTTTGCCGGATCAAACCAAGTGTAAGCCCAGATGATTTTGAATTCGACATCCGGATTTACCTTTTTGGCGTGGATATAGGCGCTATTGATACCACGGATCACTTCTGGGATCGGATAGGAACCGATATAGCCGATGATGTTCGATTTGGTCATTTTACCGGCAATGTGGCCCTGAATGGCCCGGCCTTCGTAGAACCGCGCGGAATAGGTCGAAACGTTGTCGGCGCGTTTGTAACCGGTGGCGTGTTCGAATTTCACGGCCGGAAATTTCTTGGCCACGTTAATCGTCGGGTCCATGTACCCGAACGAGGTTGTGAAGATCAGGTCGGCCCCGTCCAGCGCCATTTGCGTCATCACACGTTCAGCATCCGGGCCTTCCGGCACGCTTTCGACAAACACGGTTTCAACCGCATCGCCAAATTCTTTTTCAACGGCCAGTCGGCCCTTGTTATGTTCGTATGTCCAGCCGCCATCGCCAACAGGGCCGACAAAGACAAACCCGACCTTGGTTTTGTCTTGCGCCATTGCGCCAGTGGCCAGACCAAGCGCGACAACAGCACCGGTCAGGAGTTTTGTGAGTTTCATTTAGACTTCCCCATTTTGTAAGTTGGCCCCGTAACCGGGGCATCGTTGTGCCCCTAGTGTGAGGCGTGAAAATTACGGCCAAGCGAGGCAGGCGCGCTGCTTTTGTCCGCAGAAAGGATTACCAGAACCAGAATGGTTATCAGATACGGCGACATTGCCAGATATTCGACAGGAATGGCAACGCCTGCCGCCTGAAGATTCAGCTGAACCACGGTGACACCGCCAAACAAATAGGCACCCAACAGCGCCCGCCACGGTTTCCAGCTTGCAAACACAACCAGCGCAAGCGCAATCCACCCCACACCGGCTGTCATACCTTCGGTCCACTGCGGCACACGGATCAGGCTGATGTAAGCCCCGCCAAGGCCCGCACAGGCCCCGCCGAACATGATTGCAAGGAACCGGATGCGCACCACCTTGTACCCCAGCGCGTGCGCGGCATCATGGCTTTCGCCGACCGCGCGCAGGATCAGACCAGCGCGGGTAAATTTCAGAACGGCCCAGACGGTCGCGGTTAACGCGATGCCGAAATACAGGATCGGATCATGACCGAACAGGATCGGCCCGATAACCGGAATATCGCTGATCACCGGAATATCCAAACGCGCCGTGGGTGGGGGTTTGACGCCGACATATCCCTGACCCAATAACGCTGACAGGCCAAGCCCGAACAGGGTAAGCGCCAGCCCGGATGCCACCTGATTGGCCAGCGCGACCTGCGTCAACAGCGCAAACAGAACGGACAGAACCGCACCACCAATGGCTGCGGCAACAAACCCCAGCATCGGAGAACCGGATTCCACCGCGATCGCAAAGCCGCTGATCGCGCCGACGATCATCATACCTTCGACACCAAGGTTGAGCACACCGGCCTTTTCAACAACCAGCTCGCCTATTGCGGCCAGCAGGATCGGTGTTGCCGCAACCATAAGGGATGCGATCAGAAGAACGGGATTGATGGCTGACAGGTCCATTATGCAACCTCCCCTTGGCGCAACCGAATGCGGTAATTTGTCAGTAGATCAAACGCCAGCAGGAAAAACAAAAGCATCCCCTGAAACACCTGAATGGCGGCGGCGGGCAGTTGCAGGTTGGATTGCGCAATCTCGCCGCCGATATAGGTCAGCGCCATCAGCAATCCGGCCAGCAAAATTCCCACTGGATGCAACCGGCCCAGAAAGGCCACGATGATCGCGGTGAAGCCGTATCCCGAGTTGAAATCAATGCTGACAACACCGGATGGGCCGGACACTTCGAACAGGCCCGCCAATCCGGCAAGTGCACCGGATGCGCCCAGACAAAACAGGATCAGGCGCGACGGGTTCACGCCGCCAAACCGTGCGGCCCGCGGGGCCTGACCGGTGAGTTTGATCTGAAACCCCAGCATGTGCCGGTTCAGCAGGACATAGGCGAAAATCACCGCGATGAAGGCCGCAACCACCCCCCAGTGCATACCGGAGCCTGCAATAATCTCGGCGTTGTGGGCGCTTTCATATTGTTGCAGGTTGCGGCTGCCCGGAAAGCCGAAGCCTTCCGGGTTTTTCAGCAATCCCAGCGACATGGACGCCAGTAACTGTTCGGCCACATAGACCAGCATCAGGGACACCAGAATTTCGTTGGTGCCGAATTTCACCTTCAGGATCGCGGGGATCATTGCCCAGGCCCATCCGCCAAACGCCCCGCCAATCACCATCAGGGGAAAGATGTACCACGCTTCAAGCGGGTAAAAGGCAAGGCCGACGCCCGCACCGACCAGCGCGCCGATGATATACTGCCCTTCAGCGCCGATGTTCCAGATGCCGGCGCGAAACCCCAGCGACAATCCGATGGCAATCAGGATCAGGGGCGCGCCCTTGATCAGCAGTTGCGGACGATAAAAGAACGCGAATTCGCCAAACAGTGGGTCCCAGAAAATTGTGCGAATGGCGATAAACGGATTGTTGCCCAAGGCCCAGAACAGCAGACCGCCAAACAACATGGTTGCAAGCACCGCCACCAGCGGCGTTGCCATTGACCACGCGCGTGACGGCAAAGGGCGTTTCACAAGATGGATCATGACGCGCCCCCGATGCTTGTTCTGTTCAAGAATACCCTGTCGGAAGATACCTTAGAACGGGACACCATATAATCAGACATGGGCCACCTCCATTCCGTGGGCTCCGCCCATCATCATTCCGATCTCGTCCACCGTTAGCCCCGCGGCGGGGCGGATATCGGACAACCGCCCTTCGTTCAGGGCAGCAAACCGGTCCGAGATTTCCATCAATTCGTCCAGATCCTGGGAAATGACGATCAGCGCCGCGCCGCCTGCGGCCAGATCCAGCAACGCCTGCCGGATCGCCGCCGCTGCCGACGCATCCACCCCCCATGTCGGCTGGTTCACAACCAGAACCTCGGGGCGCTGCAAAACCTCGCGCCCAATCACGAATTTTTGCAGGTTGCCCCCCGACAGCGCCCGCGCTGCGTTGGCGGCCCCCGGCGTGCGCACATCAAAATCCTTGATAATGCGCTCGGCAAAATCCTGTGCCTTGCCCCATTTCAAGAACCCGTTTTGCACAAGGTTTTCGCGCACAGCGCCTGTCAGCATGGCGTTTTCGATCAGGCTCATATCCGGTGCTGCGGCATGACCCAGCCGTTCTTCAGGCGCGCTCAGCAATCCTTGCCTGCGCCGTTGTGCCGGCCCCATCTGACCGATGCCAATACCATGCATCTGCACCATGTCCGGCGCTGTTCTGATTTCGCCAGACAGCGCGGCCAGCAGTTCGTCCTGCCCGTTCCCGGCGACTCCGCCAAGGCCCAGTATTTCACCTGCCTGAACCGCAAAACTGATATTCTTAAGCGATGTCCCAAAGGCTCCGGGTGACTTCGCGCTCAGGTTTTTTGTTTCCAGCGCCACCGCCCCCATGTCGCGCCCGGCGCGGGTGGGTGTTTGCAAAACCGTGCCCACCATCATTTCGGCCATGTCGCGGGCTGTTGTATCGGCCGGGGTACATTCCCCCACGACCTTGCCCAGCCGCAACACGGTTGCATGATCACAAAGCGCGCGGATTTCTTCCAGTTTATGCGAAATATAAAGTATCGCTGTGCCCTCAGCGCTTAATTTGCGCAGTGTCTGGAACAGAATATCCACTTCTTGCGGGGTCAGAACCGATGTGGGTTCGTCCATGATCAACAGTTTGGGATCTTGCAGCAGACAACGGATGATTTCCACGCGCTGACGCTCGCCCGCCGAAAGATCACCAACAACACGGTAGGGATCAAGGGGCAGGCCATAGCGTTCGGAAACGTCTTTGATCTGTGCAGCCAGATCGCGCATCTTTGGTGGATTTTCCATGCCAAGCGCGATGTTTTCGGCCACATTCAGCGCATCGAACAGCGAAAAATGCTGGAACACCATTGCAACGCCGCTGGCGCGGGCCGCGCGCGGTTCGGGGGGGCAAAGTCGTCCCCATTCATTTCCATCGTGCCGCTGTCCGGTTTGACTAGGCCGTAGATCATTTTGACAAGTGTTGATTTGCCGGCCCCGTTTTCGCCCAGCAAGGCGTGCACTTCGCCCACACCGATGTCAAAAGACACATCGCTGTTGGCCACCACACCCGGATAGGCCTTGGTCAGCCCGCGGATACGCAGCAGGGTATCGGATGGTTTCTTGGTCACGCGCGTTTCTCCTGTTGGGAGGTATTATTCTGTTTTTCTGTTATGAATTCTGCGGCAACGCCAATCGCAATCCGCGCCGGATGTTTGCCCAGCGCAGGGTCCCCGATCGGGCAGGTGATCTGGTCAATCTGTGACGGGCTGTGGCCCAGTGCCATAAGACGTTTTTGGAACCGTGCCCATTTGGTTTTCGATCCGATCAGGCCGCAAAACCCGAACCCGCGCTGCAAAAGCCGGTGGCACAGGTCCAGATCAAGCGCGTGGGAATAGGTCAGGATCAAATGGCTCGCGTCCTTGGGGGCGTGTTCGGCCAGATGGGCCGGATCGGTGACGGGCACCACATTGACGCCATCGGGAATGTCGGCAGGAAACCGGTCTGATCCGGTGTCGACCCACGTGATTGCCAGATCGGGCAGGGGGGCCAGCACCGTGACGATGGCGCGGCCCACATGCCCCGCGCCCCATATCCAAAGCGTGCGTTCCGCGCGGTGCACCGGCTCGACAAACCAGCCCTGAACAAGCTGTGGCGCGGGGCGAACCCCCTGATTGCGCGCCTCTGCCAGCACCCGTTTGATGGCCAGTGGCATATCGCCGGGTCCGCGCGCAATTACCTCACTGTCCAGCGCTTCCACCCGCGCCGCATTATAAAATTCGGTCAACACGCGCACCGCGCCCCCACAGCATTGGCCCATATCGGGGCCAAGGGCGTGACGGGTCAACGCGTCCTTGGTCAAATTGCGACTGGTGTGGGCCAGTTCATATTCCAGCGCACCGCCGCCGATTGTGCCGGATTGGCCGTCCGCCCAAACCAGCATCGCCGCGCCAACCTCGCGCGGGGACGATCCTTTGACCTCGGCCAGTACAATGCGGGCCACACGCCCGTGGCGGGCAACCGCATCGCGCAGGGATTGAACGTCAAACGCCATTCTGCACCGCCTTGAGCGCGCCAAAGATGCGCTCTGCCGTTGCTGGCGCATCCAGTGCGGGATAGCGTTTGCCGCTGGCGCTGATGGCATCGCTGATCGCCATGAACGCGGAAATCCCCAGCATGAAAGGCGGTTCGCCTACCGCTTTGGAGCGATAGACTGTATCCGCGCGGTTTTGAGCATCCCACAGGGCAACGTTGAATTGATCAGGGCGATCCGAACAGGCCGGTATCTTGTAGGTCGATGGCGCGTGGGTGCGCAATTTGCCCTGGCCGTCCCAGACAAGCTCTTCCGTGGTCAGCCAGCCGGCCCCCTGCACATAGGCGCCTTCGACCTGCCCGATATCAAGCGCAGGGTTCAAAGACGCGCCTGCGTCATGCAGGATATCGGCCCGCAAAATCCGGTTTTCGCCTGTCAGCGTATCAATCACCACTTCGGTCACGGCCGCGCCATAGGCAAAATAGAAAAACGGCCGACCCGTGCCCTTGATCCGGTCCCAGTCCAGATCGGGTGTCTTGTAAAATCCGGTCGCCGACAGGCTGATGCGGTTCTGATAGGCCAGTGCTGCGGCCTCGGCAAAAGTGTAGCTTTTTCCAGCAACATGGACGTGGCCATCTTCGAACCGCACGTTTTCCTGTCGCGCTTTGATGAAGCTCCGCCAGAAACGCGCTCATCCTGTCGCGGATCGTGTCACAGGCCGCCTGCACGGCCATGCCGTTCAGATCACTGCCTGACGAGGCTGCTGTTGCCGACGTGTTGGGCACTTTGGCCGTATCCGTCGCCGTGATCTTGATCACATCCACATCCACCCCGAACCGCGCTGCGGCCACTTGCGCCACTTTCTGAAACAGGCCCTGACCCATTTCGGTGCCGCCGTGGTTCATGTGCACCGAACCGTCCTGATAGACATGCACCAGCGCGCCCGCCTGATTCAGATGGGTCAGGGTAAAGGAAATCCCGAATTTCACCGGTGTCAGCGCAATGCCTTTTTTCAACACAGGGTTGGCCGCGTTCCAGTCCGCAATGGCCGCGCGCCGGGCTGTGTAATCTGATGACGCAACCAGTGCGTCGGTCATTTCGTGCAAAATGAAATCTGTGACCGGCATGTGATAGGGCGTTGTCTGGGGCTTCGCCTTTTCCGAAATACTTCCGCCGGAGGCATCGGCGCTCAACGCGCTTGCCGCCCGATAATAGTTTGCGCGCCGCACGGCCAACGGGTCCAGCCCCAGATGGTGCGCGATATGATCGACAACGCGTTCAATACCCAACACGCCCTGTGGCCCGCCAAATCCGCGAAAGGCTGTGGCCGACTGGGTGTTGGTTTTCAGCCGGTGGCTTTCGATCCGCGCGTTCGGCAAATGATAGGCATTGTCCGCATGCAGCATGGCGCGGTCTGCCACCGGCAGCGACAGGTCCAGCGCCCAGCCACAGCGCGCGTATTGCACGAATTCAACACCGGCGATGCGCCCCTGATCGTCAAATCCGGCGCGATAGGAAATGCGGAAATCGTGCCGCTTGCCGGTAATCACCATGTCGTCGTCGCGGTCATAGCGCATCTTGCACGGTTTGCCGGTCAGTCTTGCCGCGATTGCGCAGGCCACGGCCAGCGCATTGCCCTGGCTTTCCTTGCCGCCAAATCCGCCACCCATGCGCCGTGTTTCCACCCGCACGCCGTGCATCGCGACGCCGATGGCATTGGCCACCTTGTGCTGGATTTCTGTGGGGTGTTGGGTCGAGGAATGGACCAGCATATCGCCGTCTTCCTGCGGCAGCGCCAGGGCTGCCTGACCCTCCAGATAGAAATGTTCCTGCCCGCCCATTTCAAGGGTGCCGTCGATCACATGGGCGGCCTTGGAAATGGCGCTTTTGGCGTCACCTTTGCTGTAGATGCGCGGCCCGTCTTCAAAGATCGAACCGGCCGCAATTGCATCATCGATGCTCAGAACGGGTTCGGCTTCCTCATAGGATATGTCGCCCAAACGGGCGGCCTTGCGGGCGGCCAGATGGCTGGATGCGATCACGGCGAATACCGGTTGTCCGACATAATGGACCATGCCAGTCGCCAGCAACGGTTCGTCATGAATGGACGGGGACACATCGTTTTCAAAGGGCAGATCATCGGCTGTCAGAACGGCGACAACACCATCGGCGGCGCGCACGGCAGACAAATCCATCGACGTGATCGTGCCTTTGGCAACCGTGCTGAGGCCAAAGGCCAGATGCAACGTGCCTGACGGGGTCGGAATGTCATCGACATAGCGTGCGAGCCCGTCACATGCAGGTGTGCTGCGTCGTGGGGCAGGGGTTTGGCAACGCTCATGATGTCACCTCAAGCACAGATGTGGCGGCGCCCTGATCCTCGTGGAAATACCGCACCAGCATGTTCTTTGCGGTTTCCAGCCGGTATCCGGCCGAGGCGCGCATATCGCTGAGCGGTTCGAAATCCTGCGCAAACGCGGCGGTCGCCGTGGTGATCGTGTCTTGCGTCCACGGTTGGCCGATCAGGGCGGCTTCGACGCGGACCGCGCGCTTTGGGATGCCCGCCATGCCGCCAAAGGCTATTCTGGCGGTTGTGATCTGCCCGTCTTCGACGGTGATGTTGAAACACCCGCAAACGGCGGAAATATCCTGATCGAACCGTTTGCTCAGCTTGTAACAGCGCAGATTGTCCTGACCGCGCGGGATCTCGATTGTTTCAACAAATTCACCCGGTGCGCGGTCCTGCTTGCCATAGTCGACAAAGAAATCTTCGATCGCCATTTCGCGCCGCGTATCGCCCTTGCGCAACACTAGCGTTGCGCCCAGCGCGATCAGGGCGGGCGGGTTATCCCCGATGGGGGATCCGTTGGCGATGTTGCCGCCCAAAGTGGCCGCATTGCGCACCTGTTCAGACCCATAGCGACGTATCATTTCACCGTAGGACGGGTAATGCACCTGCATGGTTTCGCCCAGTTCCGTCATGGTCACAGCGGCCCCGACGCGGATCGTTTCGTCTGTGAACTCAAACCGCTTCAGATCCCAGCACCGGTTGAGGAATGCCACATCCCCCAAGTCGCGCAACTGTTTCGTGACCCACAGGCCGACATCTGTAGCCCCGGCGATCAGGGTGCCTTCTGGGTGCGCCAGATACCACGCCGCCAACGCATCGCTGCTTTCGGGGGCAAAGGGTTGCGGTGTCGGCATCCAGTGTTTCGGGCTGGTCGTCCAACCACTCTGGCGGGTCAGTCTCCTCGACCGATTGCGCGGCGCGGATGATCGGAGCATAGCCGGTGCACCGGCACAGGTTGCCGGCCAGTACATCGTCGTGGTCCGTGCGCCCTTGCGTATGGCCCACCACCATCGATGCAATAAAGCCGGGTGTGCAAAATCCGCATTGCGACCCGTGACAGTCGATCATGGCCTGTTGGACCGGATGCAATGCGCCGTCTGGTCCTTGCATGCCTTCAACCGTACGCACGGCGCGGCCATGCAGTTGGGGCAAGAACAGGATACAGGCGTTCAGCGCCTTATGACCCCGGTCATCAACCACCATCACCGTGCAAGCGCCGCAATCACCTTCGTTGCAGCCTTCCTTGGTGCCGGTCAGGCCGCGGTATTCCCGCAGCCAATCCAGCAATGTCATTGTGGGGTCCACACCCGACAGCGCAACAGGACTCCCGTTCAGAAGAAAAGTAATGTCCACTTTTGAAACTCGTCGCTTTACCCCGTTGGACTTGCAGCAGCAGACGATCCTTTGATGCGACGTAAAAAGATGTCTGTGTCTTGTTTTTGTTACCTCACGTTAGGGACGGATAGGGCAATCTGGCAAGAAAAACATATCAGCCTAAGGGTCGTATCGCGTGATCCGGCCTAAAGTATAGGCGCTTGTTTTGGCAATTAGTCACATTAAAACAGTATTTTGCTGCTTTCATAATTATTTGTGAAATCAGCAACACTTTCTTGAAAAGCGGAATAATCAGAAAAACTTTCAGCTGTAGCGGCCCTTTTGGAACAAGGCTCTTTCGTTTGGATGATCGTCTGGGATAGCGTGCTGCCATGTCAGACAACCCCCGATTCATCCACCTGCGCGTTCATACCGAATATTCCCTTCTGGAAGGGGCGGTACGGCTGAAAAAGCTGCCTGATCTGTGCCGCATGGCCAATATGCCAGCCGTTGCGGTGACCGATACCAATAATATGTTTGCAGCACTTGAGTTTTCGGTTGCGGCCAGCGGTGCAGGTATCCAGCCGATCATCGGGTGTCAGGTGGATCTGGCGTATCAGCAAATCCTGCCGGGTGAACGGCCCAAGCCCCCCGCGCCGTTGGTGTTGCTGGCCCAATCCGAGGCCGGATACGAAAACCTGATGAAGCTGAACACCTGCCTCTATGTCGGCAAGGGGGATCAGTTGCCCCAGGTCACGCCGGAAGAGCTGGAGGCACTATTCAAACGGCCTGATTTGCCTGTCTGGCGGTCCGGACGGGCCTGTCGGACGGTTGTTGCAAGCCAACCAGCGCCCCGCGGCCGAGGCGCTGCTGGCGCGACTGGCCAAAATGTTCGAGACCCGCCTGTATGTCGAATTGCAGCGCCATCCGGGTGAAGACGGGCAACCCGAAAACGAACGGTTGACCGAACGCGGGTTTGTCGAAATGGCCTATGCGATGGATCTGCCGCTGGTGGCGACCAACGATGTCTATTTCCCGAAATCGGATATGTACGAAGCCCATGATGCGCTGATCTGTATTGCCGACGGCGCTTATGTCGATCAGCAACAGGACCGTCGCCGCCTGACCGCGCAGCATTATTTCAAATCGCAGCAGGAAATGGTGACGCTGTTCGCCGATTTGCCGGAAGCGATTGAAAACACGGTTGAAATCGCGCGGCGCTGTGCGTTTCAGGCCTATCGCCGCGATCCGATCCTGCCCAAATTCGCCGATGACGAGGTCGAGGAATTGCGGCGTCAGGCGCAGGACGGGTTGAAAGAACGGCTCAAGGTTATTCCCCATGCGGCTAGCGTGGAAGACTATGAAAAACGGCTGGAATTCGAACTGGGCATTATCGAAGGCATGGGCTTTCCCGGTTACTTTCTGATCGTTGCCGATTTCATCAAATGGTCCAAGGATCACGATATTCCCGTTGGGCCGGGGCGTGGGTCGGGCGCGGGATCGCTGGTGGCTTATGCGCTGACCATAACCGATCTGGACCCGTTGCGGTATTCTTTGCTGTTTGAACGGTTTCTGAACCCCGAACGGGTATCCATGCCCGATTTCGATATCGATTTCTGCATGGATCGCCGCGAAGAGGTGATCCAGTATGTACAGCAGAAATACGGCCGTGACCGCGTGGGCCAGATCATCACCTTCGGCGCTTTGCTGTCCAAGGCGGCGGTACGCGATATCGGGCGCGTTTTGCAAATGCCCTATGGGCAGGTGGACCGCCTGTCCAAGATGATCCCGGTTGAAGGCGTTAAACCTGTCAGCATCGAGAAGGCGCTGAAAGACGAACCGCGCCTGCGCGAAGAGGCGCGCAACGAAGAGGTTGTCGCGCGGTTGCTCGAATATGGCCAGCAGGTTGAAGGGTTGTTACGCAACGCCTCGACCCACGCCGCCGGTGTTGTGATCGGTGACAGGCCGCTGGATGCGCTGGTGCCGCTGTATCAGGATCCGCGATCCGATATGCCGGCCACGCAGTTCAACATGAAATGGGTAGAACAGGCAGGACTGGTCAAATTCGACTTTCTGGGATTGAAAACGCTGACCGTGATCCAGAATGCACTGGACCTGATCAAAGCGTCGGGGCGGCATCTGCACATCGCGGCGGACGGCACCGAGCTTTATGATCCACCCGAAGTCGCGATTGACGATATCGGGGCGATTCCGCTGGATGACGAGGCATCGTACAAACTATATGCGGCGGCCAAAACGGTCGCGGTGTTTCAGGTGGAAAGTTCGGGCATGATGGATGCCCTAAAGCGGATGAAACCCACCTGTATCGAAGATATTGTCGCGCTGGTGGCCCTGTACCGGCCCGGCCCGATGGAAAACATTCCGACCTATTGCGAGGTCAAGAACGGGCTTAAAGAACGCGAAAACCTGCACCCGACGATTGATCATATTCTGGACGAAACCCAAGGCATCATTGTCTATCAGGAACAGGTGATGCAGATCGCGCAGGAAATGGCGGGCTACAGCCTTGGCGGTGCCGATCTGTTGCGCCGCGCCATGGGTAAGAAAATTCAGGAAGCGATGGATGCGGAGCGCCCGAAATTCCTGAAAGGGTCGGCCGAAAACGGGGTGGACGAACCCAAGGCCATCGAAGTTTGGAACCTGCTGGATAAGTTCGCCAATTACGGGTTCAACAAATCCCACGCCGCCGCCTATGCCGTTGTCAGCTATCAGACTGCATGGCTCAAGGCGAACCATCCGGTTGAATTCATGGCCGGTGTGATGAACTGCGATATCCACCTGACCGACAAGCTTGCCATCTATTTCGAAGAGGTGCGCAAAGGCTTGGGCCTGCCGTGGGTGCCACCGTGTGTCAACCGGTCCGAACCCACGTTTACCGTGGTGGACGGGGCGCTGGTCTATGCGCTGGGCGCGTTGAAAAACGTCGGCGTCGAGGCGATGAAACTGATCACCGAAGGCCGCCGCGTTGACGGTGCGGACAAGCCGTTTTCCACGCTGTTCGATCTGGCGCGGCGGGTCGATCTGAAACGTGTCGGCAAACGCCCATTGGAAATGCTGGCGCGATCAGGCGCATTTGATCAACTGGACGCCAACCGCCGCCGCGTGTTCGATGCGCTGGACCCGCTGGTGGCCTATTCGGCGGCGATCCATGAACAAAAGGCCTCGAACCAGGTGTCCCTGTTTGGCGAGGCGGGCGATGATCTGCCCGAACCACGCCTGATGCCGGTGGACGACTGGTTGCCGGCCGAACGCCTGAACGAGGAATTCAAGGCGATCGGGTTTTATCTGTCTGGTCACCCGCTGGATGACTACATGGGGCCGCTCAAGCGCAAGGGCGTGATGACGCTGGACGACGTGAGGGCGCGCGCCGAAACGGGGCCACACGTGGCCAAGATGGCGGGTGTCGTCGCGGGGCGGCAGGAACGTAAATCGGCACGCGGCAACCGCTTTGCCTTTGCGCAATTGTCCGACACAACCGGCGCCTATGAAGTAACCCTGTTTTCCGACACGCTGGAACTGGCGCGTGATCATCTGGAAACCGGATCAAAGGTTGTGATCACCGTTGAGGCGACGATGGAAAGCGACCAGTTGAAATTGTTGGGCCGTTCGGTTGCGCCGATTGACGCGGCTGTTGCGGATGTGGGTGGCATGGGCCTGCGGATTTTTGTGGATGATCCCGCCGCGATCCCATCGGTTGCTTCGGTTCTGGACGGTGCGATCAAGTCTACGAAATCGGGCAGCAAAGGGCCGATACAGTTCTGTTTGTTGAACCCCGAACTGCCGGGAGAGGTTGATATCGATCTGGGGCAGGATTTTCCGGTGACACCGCAAATCAAGGGCGCAATCAAGAGCCTTGGTGGCGTTCTGGAAGTCGAAGAAATCTGACGCGCAGGACGTGCTGTGTTGCGTCAGGATGGACAAAACAGCCCGTTTCGCGCTAAAGAACCGCCTTGTTAACCACAAAAGTGGGACTTGGGGTGTATCAGAAATCAATTCTTGCGCTGTTTTGTCTGGCGCTGACAGCCTGTGGCGATCCGCTTGCGGATTTCGAACGGCTGTCTGATGTGCCCTTGGCCGAAGACCCGACCGGCGCGCAGGTTGTGACAGACCCGTCTGATACGCCGCCGGTTTTGTTTGGCGGGCTGTTTTCGCGTACGCCTGCCCAAGCCACAGACGCAGAGCCCGGCACTGCGGTGCCAAAGGGCACACCGTTGCTGGCACGCAGCGGCGCGGGTTCTAATGATGTCCCGTTGGGCAGCGCCTTGCCATTCGGGCAGGTGGCCAGCGTCTGTGCCGCCAAAGGCACCAAGCTCGGCAAAGAGATCGACCGGTTTCCCGATCGCGGATCGGGCTATCGCCTTTATGATACCAACCCGACAACAACGGCCCCCCGCACGTTTTACGTGACCGGCTTCCGCGATGGCTGCCCGCGCCAGTTTACCGCTGCGCTTGCCATCTTCGGTGCGCCGTCCATGCATGAACAGATACGCTATGGCCTGCCCGGGCAGGACCATCCCTACAGTGCGACCGACAAAGCCTATGAAGGGATCAAAGCGAAAATGTGCGGCAAACCAAAGGGCAAGCCATGCGGGTCGCGGATCAAATCACTGGAACGCAATACGGTGTTCATCAGCACCTATGAACATTATGGCGATACAGCGCGCTGGGCCGATATGTTGGTGCATGACGGTGCGGTCCTGGCCAAGACGATCAAATCGAACTGACCGGTCAGTAATGTGGCGGCTTTTCATCAGCGATTGCGACACCGCCGGTTTCTGACGCTTCGCGCTCGCCCTCGCGCTGCATCAACATGGCAACGCGGCGCGTCAGGGTCGCAATCTCGGTTTCCTGCCGTGCGACCACATCGCTTAGATCATCCAGCGCGCGGGTCAGGTGGGCGATCTGTTCTTCTAGATGCTGCATATCCGGCGCTTAACATAGCGCTGCGCAACCGCCAAGTGCACATGGACATGCGCCAGCCTGTTGCCCCTGCGCCGCCCATCCGGTAGAGGGCGAAGCGAACCAACCCCCGCAAGGACCAGAGCATGGCCAAGGTTAAAAAACAGCCCCGCCCCAAGGCCGAACCGCCCAAGGGTTTCCGCGACTATTTTGGTGCCGAAGTTACGACCCGCGCCGATATGCTGCGCAAGATTGCCGAGGTCTATCACCGCTACGGGTTTGACGCGCTGGAAAGCAGCGCGGTGGAAACGGTCGAGGCGCTGGGCAAGTTCCTGCCCGATGTGGACCGCCCGAACGAGGGCGTGTTTGCTTGGCAGGAAGACGCGGATGACAGCGGCGACTGGCTGGCGCTGCGCTATGATCTGACGGCACCACTGGCCCGCGTTTATGCCCAGCACCGCAATGATCTGCCAACGCCCTACCGCCGCTATGCGATGGGGCCGGTCTGGCGCAACGAAAAACCGGGGCCGGGGC
>CAVXWX010000009.1:0-45168 GCA_963765555.1 uncultured Alphaproteobacteria bacterium | reverse complement strand
GGAACTGGTGGAATCGAAAGGTGTACGCCAAAAATCATGCATCTGGACTATGTTTATTCGTCGACTTGCCCCTGTTCGCTTGAACTTTCCGAACATGCCCGTGTAGCGCGGGGACAATTGGCAACCCGCATTCGCAACGCTCTGTCGCGCGTATTTCCGTGGAACTGGACCGTGCGGCCAACTGCCTCTGGTTCGAGGATTTGATCGATGTGTGCCGCCGCGCGGTGCCGACCGAAACCCAGGTTATGGTGAAACGCGAAGATGAACAGGCGTTTGCGGAATTCAACGCCGCGTACCCGATTTTTGTCGAAGATGCCGCCCGGTTGTTCTGCGAACAGCTTCAGGCGACATAGGATCGGTGATTTCCGCGTTATCGCCAGCCATCAGGAAAGCCTTCACAGCCATGACGCGGTGAGTGTTCTGACAGAGGGCGAGATGTTCGCAAGTACAAGCCTTGACCCCAAGCTGTTCAGCACACTTTTCCACGTCGGGTAAATATCCAGTCGTTTCCAATTGTTGCGCCGTGTTCGGCTTGGCAAGCGCCAAGCCGATTGGACTCCGTTTGAAACGTCGCATTGACACTTAATGCCGCATCGCAGCATTTTTGTGTATCATCAGCCGCAAATCGCGTATGTTTGGCCTTGATTTGGTCGATTTAAGGTGGTTTTCGATGGAAATGCAGAAACTTTGGGTCAATCCCGCGCAACTGCTGCAGTGCAGCAAGATGCGGCGCACTGAATGAAACTTTCGACACCCCTCGACATTGCAAACGTATGGATGTCCTACGCGACGCTGATCACCGAAGCGCACAGTGTCGTGGCCTACAGGCTTATGGGCATGGGCGGGGCGTGGTCTGTGCCGCGGGGCGAAAACCACGCCATGCTACGCGAAAAAGGGCCTGCCTTTACCGAAGCCATGGTTGCCAGCACCATGACAGCCATCAAGGGCGGGGCCCCCGACAAAATTATGGCGGCTGCCATCAAACCTTTGTCCAAAAAGGCCAGAGCCAACCGGAAAAGACTTGGCCCGACGCGGCCCCAAAACCCTCAGATTAAGCAAATGAACGACATGATCGGAGATTTGACATGATCCCTATGACACATCCTTTGGCCTTTTCTGCCGCTTGCCTGAAACTGGCAGGCTACACATGGGCCAGCAATCTGAAAGCCTCGCGCATTTTGATGCAGTCCTTGAAGAACGCGCCGCTGGTTTGGTTGCCACAAACGCAAGACGCGCCAGCAACCGCACCAAAGCATGCAGTTCCGACCGCACCCAAACTGCGCAAACCGCAGCGCAAGGCGAAAACAGTGCGCCAAAAGCCGTCAAGGGTGATCGCCGCGACGCCCAAACTGGACGCCAAGCCTGTCAAAGTGGCCAAGACCGCAGCGGCGAAACCGGTCAAAGCCAAAACCAAGGCGAAAGCTGCTGTAGTCAAGCCTGTTGCCACGCCTGCACCGGTTTCAAAGTCGATGCCCGAACGGTCGGAACCTGTTACACAAGCCAAGGTCGCGGCGCCAACGGTGCCTGCACCAATATCCGAAGCCGCGCCAAAACCCGCGCCCGTCGAGAAAGCTGTCGTTACAACAGCAAAACCGACCCCGCAGAAAACGGCGACGCCGAACCCGGCTAAAGCGGCAAAACCGGTTGAAAAGCCCGTGGTTTCAAGCGCGCCAACAGCAAACCTGGCCAAGCCATCCGCCCCTGCCAAGGCACCTGAACCGACCGAACCGTCCAGCACCAAGCCGGCCGCCAAACGGCCCCGCGCCCCGTCCATGCCGCCCGCTTTGCCCGCTGCCTTGAACGCACGCGCTGTGGACGCCGGAAAAGACGAAACAAAGCCCAAGGTCAGTCTGGCCAAGCCGCCTGCCAAGTAAGACCGGCACCATCCGATGACACGTAACGCCCGACCCCGTTGTGGCGGGGCGGGCTTTGGTCGGCAGGACGTTGTGCAAAAGCGCTGCTGTCACTGCTTGACAGTCGGCGGTCCTGAGGCCAACCCTGCGCCTCATGATTGACCTGCGCCCTGTCGGATATGTGATTGGCCTGTTGGTGGCCGTGCTGGGCCTGACCATGCTGTTGCCTTTGCTGGTCGATCTGGCCGAGGGGCGCGGACATTGGCCCGTATTTCTGGAAAGTTCTGTTATTACAATGCTTTGCGGCGGGTTGATCGCGCTGGCCTGTGCCAACGGGGTGCGTGAAGGCCTGACAATCCAGCAAACCTTTTTGTTGACGACGGGCGTCTGGCTGACCCTGCCGTTGTTTGGCGCCATCCCGTTTGTGTTCGGCGCGACCGAAGCACGGTTTGTGGATGCGTTTTTCGAAGCCATGTCGGGCCTGACCACAACCGGATCAACCGTGTTTTCAGGATTGGAAGAATTGCCTAAGGGGCTGCTGCTGTGGCGCGGTATCATGCAGTGGCTGGGCGGCATCGGTATCATCGTTGTGGCAATGGTGTTCCTGCCCGAATTGCGGGTCGGGGGTATGCAGATTTTCCGGTCCGAAGGCTTTGATACCTTTGGGAAAATTCTGCCCAGAGCGACCGAGATTTCAAGCCGGATTTCGGTGATCTATATTGGCCTGACGCTGGCCTGCGCCATTGCCTATATCAGTACCGGCATGAATGCGTTTGATGCAACTGTACACGCCATGACCACAATTGCGACGGGCGGGTTTGCCAATTACGACGCATCCTTCGCCAACTTTTCCGGCGCAACCGAATATGCGGCAGTCGCCTTTATGCTGCTGGCTGCGTTGCCGTTCGTGCGGTTTGTGCAATTGACCGCAGGATCGGCAAAACCGCTGTTCCACGACAGCCAGATACGCGCGTTTTTTGGCACGGCCGTCGTGCTGGTTTTGATCATCGTGTGCTGGAAAATGTTTCAGGCCGGAGAAGTGGGCGAGGAAATGTTCCGCAAGACCCTGTTCAATACCGTGTCTTTGCTGACGGGCACAGGCTATGCCAGCGCGGATTACATGATCTGGGGCGCATTGCCGATTGCGGTTCTGTTTTTCACCGGCCTGATCGGTGGCTGCGCGGGGTCAACGGCCTGTTCTATCAAGATTTTCCGCTACCAGTTGCTGTTTGCGTCGATCCGGGCGCAGCTTTACAAGATCAGGTCGCCCCACGGCGTGTTTACCCCGCGCTATGATGGCAGACCGGTCAGCGAGGATGTGCTTGGCTCGGTGATGTCGTTTTTCATGTTTTTTGTGGTCACGCTGGGCCTCTTGGCTGTCGGGTTGGGACTAACGGGGCTGGATTTCACGACATCCGTGTCGGGCGCGGCGGCGGCACTGGCCAATATCGGTCCGGGATTGGGCGACCAGATCGGCCCGTCCGGCAACTTTGCCGGTTTGAACGATACAGCAAAATGGATGCTAAGCGCCGCAATGCTGATCGGACGATTAGAGCTGTTGGCGGTTTACGCCATTCTGACTGTACAATTCTGGAGAGCCTGAAGATGACAAGAAAAACCATGGATGCCGGTATGACCCGCCCGTTGGGCGCGCAAATTTCGCATATGCTGAAAGATCGCGGCGTTGATGTGATTTTCGGCATTCCGGGCGTGCACAATCAGGAAATGTATCGCGGGATCGAAGAGGCGGGGATCACCCATGTTCTGGCGCGCCACGAACAGGGGGCGGGGTTTATGGCCGATGGCTATGCCCGCGCCACCGGAACGCCCGGTGTCGCCTATGTGATCACCGGACCGGGTGTGTGCAACATCATGACACCGATGGGGCAGGCCAACAGCGATTCTATTCCGGTTCTGGTGATTTCATCCTGTCTGGATGAAACCGCATCGCGTCAGGGCCAGTTGCACCAGATGAAAGATCAGGAAATTGCCGCCGGTACGGTGTGCGACTGGTCCCACACCGCGCACAGTGCTGCCGCAGCCTATGGCCTGGTGGATCGCGCGTTCGAAGAATTTGCGACCCAGCGCCCGCGCGC
This sequence comes from uncultured Alphaproteobacteria bacterium, assembly GCA_963765555.1. Classification (GTDB taxonomy): domain Bacteria; phylum Pseudomonadota; class Alphaproteobacteria; order Rhodobacterales; family Rhodobacteraceae; genus JL08. The sequence continues at coordinate 41,219 of CAVXWX010000009.1, read as the reverse complement.
GAAACACATACAGGTGCCCATTGCCCAGCTCGAGGCGGATGCCGACCCTGCCGCGCCGCCAAATATGCCCGCGTTACGTGCCAAGGCCGGCCCGCCGGATATCAGCCCGCTCTTGTCCCTGCTGAACATTGCCCGCCGCCCGCTGTTCGTTTTTGGCGGTGGCGCAAACAGCAATATGTGGCGTCAGGTTCTGATCCAGACCGGTGCCGCCTGTTTCCAGACCTATGCAGGGCGCGGATTTGCCGGTGCGGGGTACGATCTGGATTTCGGATCAACCCTTGCGCGCCCGGGCAGTGCGGATGTGATCGCCACGGCCGATCTGGTCATTGCGGTGGGCACCGAACTGGCCGAAGTCGATCTGTGGCGCCCCCATTTGGGGCACAGCGCGACCCTGATCCGCGTCGATATCGACCCTGTCAGCCTGTCCGACGACCAGCGCGCCTCGGTCAAGCTTCTGGCGGATGCGGGCGACGTGGCCAAGGCGTTGTGGGCCGCCACGGAAAACAACACGCCGGATACCAAGTGGCGCGTTGACGAAGTGGCCGAGGCGCGGGCGCGCTGGCGGTCGGAAACCGATGCGGAACGGCCCGGTATCGTGCCGATTTGCGATGCGCTGCGGGCCAGCGTACCGGACGATACGATGATCTTTTCGGACATGACCCAGTTCGCCTATGTCGCGAAAGAGGTGTGGCCGATGACACGGCCCAAGCACTGGCACCACCCTTACGGTTTTGGCACCTTGGGCTATGCGCTGCCTGCCGGCATTGGCGGGGCCGTGGCGCGGCGCGGCAAGCCGACGATGGTGATCATCGGTGATTACGGGTTCCATTATACCATGCAGGAACTGGGCGTTGCCGTGGAACTGGGACTAAGCCTGCCGATTATCCTGTGGGACAACGGCAAACTGAAAGAGATCGAGGACAGCATGGTGCGCGCCCAGATCGCCCCCAACGCGGTTATTGCCCGAAATCCCGATTTCTGCAAGCTGGCCGAAGCGTTCGGGGCCCGCGCGACGCACCCCGCAACGCTAAAGGCATTGAAGGCAGATGTGCGCGCCGCGTTCGACGCAGACGGCCCGACGCTGATTTACGTCACACCTGAGATGAAGCTTTAACCGGCGAACTGCGCGCGCCCAACCATATGGGCGCGCCTGTCAATCCCAGCAGCTGACCAGAACGGTCATGCCACTGGCCCGGTCGCGTAAATCCTCGACGGGCAGGGGGTCTGACGTATCAACCGCGTTCACGCTTAATCCGGCGGCATCCAGCACGGTTTTGATGGCCGCCCCGTTCACCGCGAAATTTACATCTTCAGGCAAGCTCTGGTCAGAATTGGATCGCGGCAGAAGCATGCCTAACAAATGTCCGCCAGTGTCCAGAACAGGGCCACCTGCATCCCCGGGCAGCGGGGTCAGCGCAAGGCGCTTGATCTGGTCTTCGCCATCCAGTCCGCGCAGGTCGGACAGGGTGCCGAACGTCACCGTTGGTGCGCCCAATATGCCTTCGTAGGAATATCCACCCACCGCAATGTCCGATTGCAGCCGTGGCACAGCCCCTGCAAACCGCGCAACACCCAACGGTGACAGTGCCGTGGCGGGCTGCACGACGGCAACACCCAGTTTGGTATCCAGCGTCAGCACGTTCGCGTCATGTTCATCATCCAGCGTGATACGGGTGCAGCTTTCGACCGCATCTGCCGTCGTAACAACCGTTCCGGCACGATCCACAAAAAAGCCGGACCGCGACAGGCGCGGTTTGCGCACCTCAAGCCCGGACATCAGATCAATGCTTTGCTGCGCATTCGCGCCGATGCTCGGGTCCAGAACACCGTCAAGGCGCGCGAAACTTTTCTGCATTTCGCCCAGAACGCGGCGGCGGCGTTCTTCGTCGCCAGCGGGCCAGACAAGCGTAAAGCCCTTGATTTCGCCGTTTTCAAGCCACGCTTCGGTTTGCGAGATCATCGTCCCGCTTTCCCCGATCAGGCGGAAACTGTCATTGTCACGTTCGCGCGGTCCGGTCAGTGGCACAATTTCCAGCGTTTGCATGATGTCATATAGACCAAACAGGGTGGCCCTGTCGCCCGCCTGACTGATCAGCAAGACCTGTGCATCCAGATCGCCGGTTGACGCATAATGGGCAAAGGGCGGTTCGTATTTTTCAAAGGCAACGACACCGGTAGGGATCATGATTTCGATCCCGGCCTCGGCGTCGCGCACCAGTTTCAAATCCATTCCTTTCAGAACGGCGTTGTACTGGTCCAGCAGCACGACACGCTGCGCGGTTGTCAGAATGCCGGTTGATTCAAACCCATTGGCCTGCTGCCACGCGGCCATGGAATTGCGGGTGCCGCGTCCGAACGCACCGTCAATCGTCGAATCGTAAAACCCGGCCCACTTCAACGCGATTTGCAGCGCTTCGCGGTCCGGGCGCGACAGTTGCGCCTCGCTGCGGCGCGCCTGGGCCGGTGTTTCGTCGGCAGGGTCCGGAGTGGCCGGTATGATGGATGGCAATTCCACATCGGGCTGGGGCGCGGTTGAAACCACAGGCGGCGCCAGCACACCACGGTTCAGCAGGTTTTCACCCACCGGCCAGAACTGTTGGCGGAAGCTGGATGAAAACGCGATAAAACTGTCACGCGGGATCGTCCCTTCTGCGCGGTAGACCCGTAAAACCTGGTTCGCATCCTCTCGGACATAAGGGCCAAGCGCGATGGCGTACCATCCGCTGCCCATGGCGAATCCGTTCACATCGGGCAATCTGGCCGCGTAGGCGCGGGCACGATCCTGCGCCTCGGCAAGGCTGGGCTGTGCTTCGATCTGAACCCAGACAACATCGTTGTCCTGCGCCAGTGCGCGGGTGACAGGTGCGCACACCAACAGAAAAACGGCTATGAACACCGGCGTGAAAAAATGCTTGAACAAGTGGACGGCCTCTGACGGGTAAAACTTGGCGTAATAAAGCAGCCTTTTACCCGAATTGCCATGATTTGCACGGTCAAATTACCGCCCCTGCCACAATTGACCCCGTCGGTGTGGCAGCTTAGGTAAGGCGCGCACATATTCGGGGCCGGACGGGCCGCGATTTGCCGGTAACCAAAGGCCAGAGCCATGAACACCACATCCAATCCGCCCCGGTCCTTTCAGGAAATTATCCTGCGCCTGCAATCCTATTGGGCAGCACGCGGCTGCGCCATGCTGCAACCTTATGACATGGAAGTGGGGGCAGGCACGTTCCATCCCGCAACCACCCTGCGCAGCCTTGGCGCACGGCCATGGGCCGCCGCCTATGTGCAACCGTCACGCCGCCCGACTGACGGGCGTTATGGCGAAAACCCCAACCGGTTGCAGCACTATTACCAGTATCAGGTTCTGATCAAACCCAGCCCGCCGGATTTGCAGGATCTATATCTTGGGTCTTTGGCAGCGATCGGCATCGACATGGCGATGCATGATATCCGCTTTGTCGAAGATGATTGGGAAAGCCCGACACTGGGCGCGTGGGGGCTGGGCTGGGAAGTGTGGTGTGACGGCATGGAAGTGTCGCAATTTACCTATTTCCAGCAGGTCGGCGGGCATGATTGCCACCCCGTTTCGGGCGAACTGACTTATGGGCTGGAACGGCTGGCGATGTATGTTCTGGGCGTGGATCATGTGATGGACATGCCGTTCAATGATCCCGATGCACCGATTGCGCTGACCTACGGGGATGTGTTCAAGCAGACCGAAGAAGAATATGCGCGCTGGAATTTCGATGTGGCCGATACATCTGTCCTGCTGCGCCACTTTGAAGAAGCCGAGGCCGAGTGCCGCGCCATTCTGGAGCAGCCGCACGATGATCCAAAAACCGGCAAGCGCATCATTATGGCGCATCCCGCCTATGATCAGTGCATCAAGGCCAGTCATATTTTCAACCTGCTGGATGCGCGCGGCGTGATTTCGGTAACCGAACGGCAGGCCTATATCGGGCGGGTGCGCGCATTGGCCAAAGAATGCGCCGACGCGTTTGTGCAAACTGCGGCAGGCGGGCAGGCAGCCTGATGGGCAAGTTTCTGGTGGGCATGTTGGTGCTGATCGCCGCTTTGGCGGGCGGTGCGATGTATTATTTGCAAGTCTACGGCTATTACGAGGACGTGGCCGCAAACGGTGTGGATGATGTACAACTGGTTTCGGCGGCCACCGGACAGCCTGAACCCATCCCGTACGACAATTTCCAGGCGATTGACGCGCAATCCAGCCCGATCCGCTACCGCGCCTGTTTCACAACAGGTTTGGGGCTGGAAACGGCAGGCGACACTTATGTTGCGGTGCCCGATGTCACGCCGCGCAACGCGCCGGCCTGGTTTGAGTGTTTTGACGCAACCGCGATTGCACAGGCGCTGGATGCGGGCACCGCGCAGGTTTTTCTGGGCGCTAAAAACATCCGCTACGGCGTGGACCGCATTGTCGCGATTACCGATAACGGGCGTGGATATGTCTGGCACGAACTCAATGAATGTGGTGAAAAAGCCTATGATGGCACGGTGATCGGCGAAGAATGCCCGCCGCGCCCGTGAACCCTGTTAGGACACGTTATGGCCAATCCGGCGCATCAGGCTGAACTGGACGACATGCGCCGCCGCAATAAACGGCGGGTGAAACGCGTGCGTGCCCAAGGTGTGCTGCAAGGCGTCATTTCAATGCTGCGCGCAGGTGATATCGTGTTCGATTGCGGGGCCAATGTAGGGGATGTAACGGTGCAACTGGCGCAGTCGGGCGCACAGGTTCACGCATTCGAACCTGATCCTGTGGCGTTTTCCCGCCTGTCGGAACGGTTCGCCGACGCCGATAATGTCACCCTGCACAATGTCGCCGTGGGCACGCAGGACGGCGTTGCCCCGTTGATGCGGGCCCATGATTTCAAGGATGATCCAGCTGCGAAATCCAGCCGCAGCACCATCGTGGCGGGCGGGCATCTGATGGCAGATCAGGGGGACATGACGACACAGGTGAAAACCGTTGATCTGCCCCGTCTGATCCGCGAAACCGCCGCTGCACAGGGCCAGATCGCGTTTGTGAAAATGGACATCGAAGGCGCAGAACTGGACATATTGGAAACGATGGAACAGCACGACCTGTTTGACGCTGTTCGTCTGACTGTCGTAGAGACCCATCAGGGAAAATTTCCGGCGTTGCGCCCGCGTTTGAAAGCCTTGCGCAAACGGTTCGCTGCCAAATATCCCGCCACCAAGGTCAACCTTGAATGGACCTGACCGGAACCGTTGAACAAGAAAGCCGCCCGCAATGCCCGATCTGCTGATTGAACTGTTTTCCGAGGAAATTCCCGCACGTATGCAGGCGCGCGCAGGTGAAGACCTGAAAAAACGCATGACAGACGGTCTGGTCGAGGCGGGGTTGACCTATGCCAGCGCGGCCGCATTTACCACACCACGCCGTCTTGTCCTGACGGTGGAAGGCGTGCTGGATCACAGCCCCGCCATCCGTGAAGAACGCAAAGGCCCGCGCGTCGATGCGCCGGAAAAGGCGATCGAGGGATTCTTGCGCGGTGCCGGTGTGGCGCGCGCCGATCTGGAAGAACGCGACGAAAAGAAGGGGCGCGTGTTTTACGCGGTGATCGAACGGCCCGGCCGCCCCGCACAAGACATTATCGCCGAAGTGCTGGAACATACGATCCGCAACTTCCCGTGGCCCAAATCCATGCGCTGGGGCACCGGCAGCCTGCGCTGGGTGCGCCCGTTGCAATCGATCCTGTGTATTCTAAGTGCCGAGGACGGTGCAGACGTGGTGCCGCTTGAGGTGGACGGGATCGTGGCAGGCAACACGACACGCGGCCATCGCTTCATGGCGTCTGATCCGTTTTCCGTAACGAATTTCGATGATTACAGCGCAAAGCTGAAGCGCGCGCATGTTGTTCTGGACGCGACCGAACGCGCCGAGCATATCTGGGCCGACGCCACAAATCAGGCCTTTGCCAACGGGCTTGAGGTGGTGGAAGACGCCGCGCTGCTGGCCGAAGTTGCAGGGCTGGTGGAATGGCCTGTCGTGCTGATGGGCACAATTGATCCGGCGTTCAAGGATCTGCCGCCCGAAGTGTTGCAAAGCTCGATGCGCGAGCACCAGAAGTTCTTTTCGGTGCGTAACCCGAAAACCGGACGGATCGAACGGTTTGTGACGGTCGCCAATATTCAAACGCCCGATCACGGGGCCACCATTCTGGCAGGCAACCAGAAGGTGCTGTTTGCCCGCCTGTCGGATGCCAAATTCTTTTGGGAAAATGATTTGCGTATTGCCAAGTCGGACATGAATGTCTGGACGCAAGCACTTGAAAATGTGACGTTTCACAACAAACTGGGCACACAGGCCGAACGGGTGCAGCGCATCGCCGCACTGGCGCGCGACATCGCGCCCTTTGTCGGGGCCGATGCGAACGAGGCGGAACAGGCCGCGCAATTGGCCAAGGCCGATCTGAGTTCCGAAATGGTTGGGGAATTTCCTGAATTACAAGGGCTTATGGGGCGTTATTACGCGTCTGCGGCGGGCCATTCCGATGCCATCGCCGCCGCCTGTGAAGACCATTATGCCCCGCAAGGCCCGTCCGATGCCGTGCCAACTGCGCCGGTTTCTGTGGCCGTGGCGCTGGCCGACAAGTTGGACACGCTGGCAGGGTTCTGGGCGATTGATGAAAAACCCACCGGATCAAAAGACCCGTTTGCGCTGCGCCGTGCTGCGCTGGGGGTAATTCGGCTGGTTCTGGAAAACAACAGCCGTTTGCGTCTGGACCGTTTTATCGACGCCGAGCTTTTGAAGTTCGAAATTCGCCGCGCCAACGGCACCACGCCCGCGCTTGATCTGCACACAATGGAAGAGGCACTGGCCGAAATCGCAGAGCACGGTGTGTTCGGCGCGGCCTTGCGTACCGTCAAGACCCGCTTTGATGAATCCGCCGAAAAGCCGGACTTTAACGAAGGATCATGGATTGATGGCATCGCAAAACGTCTGCCCGATGTCAGCGAACACCTGCTGTCCTTCCTGCACGACCGGCTTAAGGTCTACCTGCGCGATCAGGGCATCCGGCACGACATTATCGACGCCTGCATCGCCATGCCCGAAAATGATGATCTGACCCTGCTGGTCAAACGCGCCACCGCGTTGAACGACACGGTGAAAACCGAAGACGGTGAAAACCTGATCCAGGGCTTCAAGCGGGCCAACAATATCCTGCTGCAGGCCGAAGAAAACGACGGCGTGGAATATTCCTATGGGCCGGACGTGATATTTGCCGAAAGTGGTGCGGAAACCGATCTGTTTGTGGCACTGGACGCGGCCGAGGCAAAAATCACCCCCGCCATGGCGGCCGAAGATTTCACCGCGGCGATGCAGGCCATGGCCGCCCTGCGTGGCCCGATTGATGCGTTTTTTACCGATGTTCAGGTCAATGTCGACAACCAGACGGTGCGCCGCAACCGGTTGAACCTGTTGCACCGTATCCGCACGGTCTGTTCGTCGGTTGCCGATCTGACCCGCATAGAAGGCTAAACAGTCGCATCCTGCGCAACAAAGCCCTACTTGCGCATGGCGTTTCTGTGCCTATGCTGCGCCATCCAGTAAAGGTGCCGCAGCGCAGCAACATGCATAGAAACCCGACAACAACCCTGATTTCGGCGGATGCGCCGGTGGCGACCGCAACCCATGGCGGGCGGGCCAAATGTTTGCAGCGTCTTGTGCGCCTTGATCTGCCTGTGCCGCGCACGGTCGCGCTGTCTTTTAATGCGGTGCACAAGATCGCATCGGGCGATATGCCGGATATTGCGTCGGTGCTGAAACAATTTGATGCGGGCGATTTGTTATGCGTGCGCCCGTCTTCGGAAGACCCCGACTGGGGTGGTCCGGGGGCCGTGCTGAATATCGGCATGAACGATGCGCGCTATACCGAATTGTGCGACACGCTGGGTGCGCGCGCGGCCAGCGCGCTGTACCTGCGGTTTGTGCAATCCTACGCCATCCATGTCGCGCGTCTTGATCCGGATATGTTTGATACCGTCGATGGCGACGGGCCCGCCGCACTGACCGAAACCTTGCGCGCCTACGAAGACGAAACCGAAGAACAGTTCCCGCAAGACCCCGAAGTGCAGTTGACGGGCGTATTGCGGTCGATGGCGCGGGCGTGGGATGGCACATCGGCGCGCCTGTTGCGTCAGGCCAAGGGCGCACCGGCAGATGCCGGTCTGGGCCTTGTGGTGCAGCAGATGGTGTTTGGTGTCGGGCAGGGCGAAAGCGGGTCCGGTGTATTGCAGCTGGTCGATTCCGTCACAGGCCAGCCCCAGATCACCGGGCGCTACCTGTCCACAGTCGCAGGGGCGGGATGCGTTGCAGGGCGATGCCGCGGCCCTTTATCTGGAACAGGACCCCCGCGGCCCGTCGCTTGGAAGAACTGGCGCCCAAGGCCTTTGCCGATCTCAAGGCGCATGCCAGCCTGATGCGCACGCAGCTGCGCGAGGAAATGCAGGTCGAGTTTGCGATACAGGATGGCGTCTTGCACATTCTGGACGGTGTGCGGGTTGCGCGCTCTGCCCGTGCGGCGGTGCGCATTGCGGTGTCATTGGCCCATGACGGGATTATTCCCGCGCAAGAGGCGGTGATGCGGATCGAACCGCGCACCCTGACAGAATTGCTGCACCGCCAGATCAACCCCGATGCGCCGCGTGATGTGCTGGGGGCCGGTATCGCCGCAAGCCCCGGTGCCGCGTCGGGCCGGATCGTGTTTTCGGCCGACGAGGCGCAGGCCAGTGCCGCACGCGGCGAAGCCTGCGTTCTGGTGCGCCGCGAAACCTCGTCCGAAGATGTGCGCGGGATGCATGCGGCCAGTGCCGTTCTGACGGAACGGGGCGGCATCACCAGCCACGCCGCCGTGATCGGGCGCGGCATCGGCGTGCCCTGTGTGGTTGGCGCTTCGTCGATCCGCTTCCAGACGGCCAAGAAACAGCTGATCGTGCCGGATGGCCGCGTTTTGCGCGCGGGCGATATCATCACGGTGGATGGCACCAGCGGGCAAATCCTTGCCGGAGAGCCGCCGATGCTGGAAGCGGCGCTGGATGATGCGTTTCAGGATTTGATGGGCTGGGCCGATACAGAGCGCGATATCGATATTCGCGCCAATGCCGACACGCCCGACGATGCCCAGACGGCCCGCAACTTCAATGCGCAGGGCATCGGGTTGTGCCGGACCGAGCACATGTTTTTTGACGAAGACCGTCTGACGGTGATGCGCGAGATGATCTTTGCCGATGACAGCAAGGACCGTAAGGCCGTACTGGCCCGCCTGCTGCCCATGCAGCGCGAGGATTTCACCCAACTGTTCCGCATCATGCAGGGCCAACCGGTGTGTATTCGCCTGTTTGATCCGCCCTTGCACGAATTCCTGCCGTCAGATCGCGACGGGCAGCGCGAACTGGCCGAGGCGCTGGATTTGCCTGTGTCAGACGTGATCCGCCGTGTCGAGGCGATGGGCGAATACAACCCGATGCTGGGCCTGCGCGGCGTGCGTCTGGGGATCACCGTGCCCGAAATCTATGACATGCAGGCGCGTGCGATCTTCGAGGCCACAATCGAGGCCAGTGTCGACGGGGAACCGGTGGTGCCCGAAATCATGATCCCGCTGGTCAGCGCCAAACGCGAAGTTGAAATGGTCAAGGCGCGGGTCGATGCCGTGGCTGCCGCCGTGCGCACCGAAAAGGGCCGTGATTTCACTTATCGTCTGGGCGTGATGGTCGAAACCCCGCGTGCCGCCTTGCGGGCGGGCGACATCGCGCCCTACGTGTCGTTCCTGAGTTACGGGACCAACGACCTGACCCAAATGACCTACGGCCTGTCGCGCGATGACGCGGGCCGTTTCATGTCGACCTATGTGCAACAGGGGGTCTTTTCCGAAGACCCGTTCCATGTGCTGGACGTGGATGGCGTGGGCGAATTGCTGCAGCATCGGGGCAGAGCGCGCGCGGGCTGCGAATCCGCGTGTCACACTATCGATTTGTGGCGAACATGGCGGCAATCCCGAATCGATTGCATTTTGCCGTCAGGCAGGGTTTGACTATGTTTCGTGTTCTCCCTTCCGCGTTCCTGTGGCCAGATTGGCTGCGGCCCAGTTGGCCATTTCACACAAAATACAGTGATCAAACCGGTTATGTTAGGCGAAATATGCGCGCAGGCACTATATTCGGTGGGGCGCGGAAAAACCGGTAAACAGTGTGTTTCCGCCTATATTCTGCCCTAAACTGGACGTTATTTCCAAAACTGGTTAGAGACCGCCTTGGTTGCACATCTGGGAGGAGGTGCGACAACCGCCGTTTGGGGCTGTGGTTTGGGGCTGTCATGTATTTCTACAAGTTTTGGTGCGCGGCAATAGCCGTGGTTGGCGTTGGTCTAATTGCGGCGTTTTCCGCAGGAGGCGCGCTGGCATCAGACGCAACATTCCGGACCGCCGTGGCGCAGGAACGGCAGTCGTTGTCGGCGGTGTCCGATATGCGGATCAAAAAGCTGGTGTCAGAGCCGAAACAGCGCGCCACACCCGTCTCGTTCTCGAAATCGTGGCTGGACGCGCAGCCCAAGGCAAACGGGGACGCGCAATGGCGCTGCCTGTCCGAAGCGCTGTATTTGAAGCGCGCGGTGAATCGGTAAAGGGCCAGTTCGCAGTTGCCGAGGTGATTTTGAACCGTGTGGAAAGTTCCCGTTTTCCCGGCACGCTGTGCGGTGTGATCAATCAGGGAACCGGCAAGAAATACCAGTGCCAGTTTACCTACACCTGTGACGGCAACAAGGAGGTGATCCGCGAGCCGAAAGCCTATGAACGCGTCAGCAAGGTTGCGCGGGCCGTGCTGGATGGCGCCGCGCCCGACCTGACAAACGGGGCCACACATTATCACACCACTGCCGTGCGCCCGAAATGGTCGCGGGTTTACACCAAAACGGCCAATATCGGCGTGCACATATTCTACCGGCACAATTACCGTGCCGCGTCGGTCAGCACACAGTCCAAACCCTAGGAGCAGGGCGGGCCCCTTATCTGGCACCGCTGGGACATTTCTTCAAAATTCCCTGACCACGACGCTTTCGGCTGCTGGTGTGGCGCGTGCAGGGCTGCTATCTGGTCTCCACGCCCTAAGGTGCAGCCGAACCCGATACGAAAAAAGGCCCGTTTCCCATGTCTTCCGAAATTCGTCTGGCCTTTGCCCATCCATCTGAACGATCCGAAGCCACCGCACCCGATGCGCCGCTTGATCGGATTTCGCTGCGCGACCATATCGTCGAGGTCGAGATCGGGGCGTTTCAGGCCGAACGTGGCACCACACAGCGGATCTGTTTCAACATTGTTGTCGAGGTGCGCCCGCTAAGCGGACAGATTGATGATGATGTGGACCGCATCCTGTCTTATGACCGCGTGACCGAAGCGATCGCCTACGAACTGGCCGAAGAGCGCCTGAACCTGCTGGAAACGCTCGCTGGCCGCATTGCCGATCGTATTCTGCTGGAACCACAGGCCATGCGCGCCTTTGTGCGCATCGAAAAGCTGGATCGCGGCCCCGGGGCCTTGGGTGTCGAAATTGTACGAGCTCGTTTGGAAGACAATGCGCCTGTCGCGGCAGGGCAGACGTTGTCGCCCGAGCTGGTCTACCTGTCCAATGAGGCCATCGCGTCCCCCCATCTGGCGGGCTGGGTGGACCAGTTGGAACATGCGGGCCGCCCGTTGATCCTGTGCGTGGGGGCGGCGGATGCGCCCGCGCCCAAAGCGCAACACAAACTGGCACAACGCCGGATCGATCTGTTGGCGATTGAACAGAACGCCTGGGTTCTGGCGGCGCGCGATGCGCGCTGTGTTGTGGTTTCAACCCGCACCGAACTTGATTGGGCCATGAAAAACGGCCAGATCAGCGTGTGGGCGCCGTCCAAGATCGTTCTTGATGCGGTCGATGGCCCGTCGGCCCATCCCAGTGATGCGGTTGCGCTGGCGGCCTGGTTCGCGGCCACATTCCACGCCGGTGAAATGCTGGTGATCGGGGCCGACCTGCCCAACACGCCCGACGTGCCGTTGCGGGCTATCCCTGTAGATCAAAAGACGATCTGACGGCGCTTGCCTTTGCGCGTCGCATCGCGCAGGAAAGGGCCATGAAAGCCTATTATCGCCCAATCCCGTTGATGGAACCGGCCAGCACCACAGACACTGTTCCGCTGGCAGGGGGGATGTGCCTGACCTCTCATGTTGAACGCCTGTCACGCGATCACCCGCCCGCGATCATTCCGCTGTCAGACGTGCCAGAGAGCGTACGCGAGGCCATAACACAACCACGCGCGCCGGTTGCCGGCCTCACGATGGATGCGCCGCGTCTGATGGGCATCCTGAATGTCACGCCTGACAGTTTTTCCGATGACGGCGTGCACGGGGCACCGGATGCGGCGATCCTGTCGGCGCTGGATATGGTGCAGGCGGGGGCCGACATCATTGATATCGGAGGGGAATCAACCCGCCCCGGTGCGCTTGAGGTAACTGTCGCCGATGAAATCGCGCGCACAGCGCAGGTGATTTCCGGTGTGCGCGCCCAGACAGACACACCGATTTCCATCGATACGCGCAAGGCCGCAGTGGCCAAGGCGGCGCTGGGGGCAGGGGCAAATCTGGTGAATGATGTGTCGGGGTTTACGTTTGATCCCGATCTGGCACCGCTTTGTGCGCAGCGCGCCCTGCCGGTGTGCGTCATGCATGCCCAGGGCGATCCGGCAACAATGCAGAACAACCCGCATTATGATAACGTTTTGCTGGATGTGTATGACTATCTGGAAGACAGGGTGGCCTTTCTTGTGTCGTGCGGCGTGGACAAATCAGGCATTCTGGTTGATCCGGGCATCGGCTTTGGCAAGACACAGGCGCACAATCTGGCCCTTTTGCGCCGCATCAGCCTGTTTCACACGCTGGGATGCCCGGTTTTGCTGGGCGCGTCGCGCAAGCGCTTTATCGGGACCATCGGCCACGAACCGGTCGCGGGTGCCCGCGCGCCGGGATCAATTGCGGTGGCCCTTGCGGCGTTGGGGCAAGGCGTGCAATTTTTACGTGTGCATGATGTGGCGATGACGAAACAGGCCGTCAGATTACACGCGGCAATTTGGGATAAGGACTGTCATGGGTAATCTTTTTGGCACCGATGGTGTGCGCGGCACGGCCAACACCTATCCGATGACCGCAGAAATGGCGTTGAAGATCGGGGCTGCCGTGGGCCGGTATTTTCGCCGCGACAGCAAAGGGGTGCACCGTGTCATCATCGGCAAAGACACCCGCCTGTCGGGGTATATGTTCGAAAGCGCGCTGACTGCAGGGCTGACATCGACGGGAATGAACGTGCTGACGCTGGGCCCGGTGCCCACGCCCGCCGTCGGGTTGATGACGCGCTCCATGCGCGGCGATCTGGGCGTGATGATTTCGGCCAGCCATAACCCCGCTAAAGACAACGGAATCAAGTTCTTTGGCCCTGACGGGTACAAACTGTCCGATCAGGCCGAAGCCGAGATCGAGGCGCTTGTGAACACGGGCGTCGAACCGGCACAGGCGGGCAATATCGGGCGCGCGCGGCGGATTGATGATGCACGGTTCCGCTATGCCGAACGGGTCAAATCAACCTTTCCGCCCGATCTGCGACTGGATGGCGTCAAGGTTGTGATCGACTGCGCCAATGGGGCGGCGTGGCGTGCGGCTCCCGAAATTCTGTGGGAACTGGGCGCTGATGTTGTACCGCTGGGGGTGGCCCCCGACGGATTGAACATCAATCAGGACTGCGGTTCGACCCATCCGCAACGGGCCGCCGAAACGGTGGTGGCCCATGGCGCGGATGTGGGTATCTGTCTGGATGGCGATGCCGACCGCGTGATCATCATCGACGAGGCGGGCAATATTGCGGACGGCGATCAGATCATGGCGTTGCTGGCGGCGCGCTGGGCCAGCGAAAACCGTCTGAAGGGGGGCGCGCTGGTTGCAACCGTGATGTCGAACCTTGGGTTGGAACGGTTTTTGGCCACGCACAACATCGGTCTGGAACGCACCGCCGTGGGTGACAGATATGTTGTCGAAAGGATGCGCGAGGGCGGGTTCAATCTGGGCGGTGAACAATCCGGCCATATCGTGATGTCGGATTACGCCACAACCGGCGACGGTTTGATGGCAGGCCTTCAGTTTCTGGCGGAAATGATCCGGTCGTCCCACCCGGCCAGCGCTTTGCTGCATAGTTTTGACCCGGTACCGCAATTGTTAAAGAATGTGCGTTTTTCTGCAGGGCAAACGCCATTGGAAGTTGCAAAAGTGCAAGCGGCAATTGCACAGGCCGAGGCGGAATTGCAGGGCACGGGCCGCCTGTTGATCCGGAAATCGGGAACTGAGCCTTTGGTGCGTGTCATGGCGGAATGCGAGGATGCGGATATTCTGGAACGTGCCGTTGATCGTGTTGTCGATGCGGTTACCGACGCCGTGGCGTCCTAGCGCGCACGCTGTTGATCAGTCGCGAAATCGCGCCGTACTGGCTTAACCCGACGCCGCCAAGGATCAGCCCCATGGCCAGCAAGAGCGACGGCGGCAGGGGTTCCGACAGGATCAGCGCGCCCAATATGACCGACCAGACCGGCACCTGATAGCCTGTCAAACTCATGAACACGGGGCCTGCGGTGCGCACCACAAGAACCCGCAACAGGTTGGCGGCGGCAGTCGGGATCAGGCCCAGAATGGCCAGCACAATCAGCGTTTGGCGATCGGGCATCGGGGGCGGGCCTTCGACGATCCATGCCACCGGAACCACGATGGCCGAACCGATCAGCAACAGCACCGTGGCCAGCCCGATCGGATCAATCGCCGGCAGGCGGCGCATCAGAACCGAACTGAAACCATAACAAGTGGCGGCCCCCAAGCATGCGATCCGCCCCGGTGTTTCGAACGCGGTGCCGCTGCTTTCAAAGGCGTTTCCGCCAATCAGGACCACCACGCCGCAAAATCCGATCACGAACCCGACGACCTTGCGCCATGTCATCCGTTCGCCCGGCACCAGAAAATGCGCCAGTGGCAGAACCATCAACGGCCCCGTTGCCATCGACACACCGGCAAATCCGGATGTTACATATTGCTGCCCCCAACTGAGCAGCATGAACGGCGTGGCCGCACTGAACGCGCCTGCGGTCAGCAAGGTTAACAGATTGGCCCGCGTCGGTCGGGCCTGAAAAAGCGGCGCGCCGCGCACGGCCCAGATCAGCGCCATGAGCGTGGCCGCAAATCCGATACGGGCGGCCGCCAGCCAGAACGGCGTGATCCCCCGCAGCGCAATTTCGATGACGATAAAGGTGGCCCCCCATGTCAGACCCAACGTGGCGACCATCGCCCAGCTTTTCAGCGTGATTTCAGGGGGTTGTGTCATGTTAGCCTTTTACGGGTGCGGGAATGGGGCGCGTCGCTGCCCGTGACTTGTGGTGCAATACCAGGCGAACGACAAGGCGTTCTTTGCCCGCCGTTACTGCACAGGCGCTGTCAAACCTGCGCGCGCACCCGTTTGCGGCTGAGCAACAGGCCGCCAAGGATCAATGCCAGCGAGATCAGCAATTGCGGCGGCAGCACCTCGTTCAAAAGCAGCGCGCCGAACAGAACCGACCAGACCGGCACCTGATAGTTGACCATCGACAGAAAGCTGGGACCGGCATCGCGGATCACCTGCACCAGAAGGATTTGCGCCAGTGCCGTGGGCAACAGGCCCAGATAGAGGATCGCCGCCATCGACAGGGTATCGGGCATGTCGGGTATACCCTCGCGCCACAGCGCGGCAGGCACGATCATGATCGCGGCGCACAGAAGGGCGGCGGCAGACAGGGACAGCATGTTCGTGGCAGGGCACAGCCGTGTGACAATGGCCCCGATCGCATAACACAAGGCCGCGCCCAGACAGGCAACACGCGCCAACGCCTCGTAATCGTTGCCGATGCTTTGAAACGCGTCCAGACCGATCAGGACAATCACCCCCGAAAACCCGATCAGAAAGCTGATGCCGCGCCGCAAGGTCATGTGTTCGCCGGGCACAAAGATGTGCGCCAACGGCAAAACAAACAGCGGTACAACCGCCATACAGACACCGGCAAACCCGCTGGCCACATAGGTTTGGCCCCAACTGAGCAGGGTAAAGGGCAGCGCGTTGGAAAAGAGCCCCATCGCCGCCGCGGCAGCCCAGATCACGCGCCCCTGCGGTGCCGACCAATCCGGCAGACCGATGCCAAGTGCGCGGATCATCACATAAAGGGTCAGTGCCCCGATGCTGATACGGGCCGCGGCCACGCTCATCGGGCCGAACCCGCGCAAGGCGATGGACACAAACATAAAAGACGCGCCCCAGATCATGCCAAGGAACAAGAGCTTGGCCCAGTTGCGGGCGCCTGGATTGGGCATGGGGTACGTCCTTGAACAGCAAAGGGGGCGCCCGTTTGGGCACCCCCGAGAGGATCAGAGCGGGGTGTGCCCCCGCGCCGGATCAGTTCTTGGCTTTGTCGACCATTTTGCCGGCGGAAATCCACGGCATCATGCCGCGCAGTGTTTCGCCTGTCGCTTCGATCTGGTGTTCGTCGTTGATGCGGCGTGTGCCTTTGAAGAACGGCTGGCCCACAGCGTTTTCGAGCATGAAATCACGCACGAATTTGCCGGTCTGGATGTCGGTCAGGATCGCCTTCATCCGCGCCTTGGTTTCGTCATAGGGCAGGACCCGCGGGCCGGACACGTATTCACCGTATTCAGCCGTGTTGGAGATCGAATAGTTCATGTTGGCAATGCCGCCTTCATAAATCAGATCAACGATCAGCTTCACTTCGTGCAGGCATTCGAAATAGGCCATCTCGGGCGCATAACCGGCTTCGACCAGTGTTTCAAAGCCCATGCGGATCAATTCAACCAGACCGCCGCACAGCACCGCCTGTTCGCCGAACAGGTCGGTTTCGCATTCTTCGCGGAAGTTGGTTTCGATGATGCCCGAACGCCCGCCGCCGATGGCCGAGCAATAGGACAGACCGATTTCCAGCGCCTTGCCCGATGCGTCTTTGTCAACCGCGACCAGACAGGGCACGCCGCCGCCTTTGGTGTATTCGCCGCGCACCGTGTGACCGGGGCCTTTGGGGGCCATCATGATCACGTCGATGCCTTCTTTGGGTTCGATCAGGCCGAAATGCACGTTCAGACCCGTGGGCAAAGGCAATCGCGGCGCCTTCGCGGATATTGTCATGAACGTATTTCTTGTAGGTTTCGGCCTGCAATTCATCGGGCATGGTGAACATGATCAGATCGGCCCAAGCGGCGGCTTCTGCAATGCCCATCACCTTCAGGCCTTCGCCTTCGGCTTTGGCGGCCGAGGGCGAGCCTTCGCGCAGCGCAACGCACAGGTTTTTCGCGCCGCTGTCGCGCAGGTTCAGCGCGTGGGCGTGCCCTTGGGAGCCGTAGCCCAGAATGGCCACTTTCTTGTCTTTGATCAGGTTGATGTCGCAATCACGGTCATAATAAACGCGCATATGTGTGTCCTTTGGTTCGATGGGTTCAGATTGGGCAGGACCCTAGCAGCGTTTCGCAGGTTGTGAATGTCGGATTTTTGAGTATTTTCGGACAAATGAAGATAGTTATTCGCAAGTATATCAAAATGTGGATTTTTCATGCTTGATGACAGTGATCGCCGCCTGTTGCGCCAGTTGCAGGCCGAACCGAGCCTGGCCACGTCCGAACTGGCCGAACGGTGCGGCCTGACACCGGGCACCTGCGCGCGCCGGTTGGAGCGGTTGCACAGCAGCGGGGTGCTGCAGGGGCAGGGCATCCGCATCAACTGGGCGGCTTTGGGGTTTTCCGTTGAAGTGAGCTTGCGGATCACGCTGGACAAAACCCAGCCACGCGCTTTTGACGATTTCATCGCGGCTGCGCGCGACAGTGCCGGAAGTGTTGGAAATCCAGACCTTTCTGGGCAGTGTGGATGCGCGCCTGTCGGTGATTGCACGCGACATGGCCCATTATCAGCAGATCTATCGCAGCCAGATCCTGACCTTGCCCCATATCGCCGATATCGAGGCGCTGATGCAGATTGCGCGGATCAAGGCAGACGAGAGGGTGCCGGTGTGATCGTGCTGGACGATATCGATCGCGCAGTTGCTGCGCGCGCTGAGTGCCGACGCCAACCAGAGCGCGGGGGCGTTGGGGCGCGGTTTGGGTCTGTCGCAACCGGCGACGTGGCGGCGTATCCGGCGGCTGGAAGAGGGCGGGGTGATCGCGGGGCGGCGGCTGTTTGTCGATGCCGAGGCGCTGGGCTATGGCGTGACGGTGTTTTTAGGGGTGAAGCTGGCCACCAAGGGCCGTGTCAGTCTGGAAGATTTCGAGCGCGCGGCCTGCGCCATTCCCGAAGTGCAGACGGTGGAGCATGTGCTGGGGCTTTATGATTACCGGCTGCGGGTCGTGGCGCGCGATATTGCCGATTTCGAACGGGTGCTGCGCCGCCGGATCATGATGTTGCCGGGGGCGGGGGCGGTCGAGGCCAATGTGCTGCTGAGCGAAGAACGCCGGCCCGGCCCGATTTGACAGGATCGGCGGCAGGGGTTTCGCATAAGCGCGCTGGCGTGTGCGTTTGCGAGCGCTGTATACCGAAGTAGACTTTGCCAGCGCGCGGCAGACCCGCTAAGCGGGGGGCATAACATATCGGGAGAACCATCATGGCTGCATTGCTTGAACATATCGATCCGGATGGGCTGGAAGAATTTTCGGTCGTCTTTACCGACCGGTCGCTGAATTCCATGTCGGCGGCGTTTCAACAGGTGATGCGCGATATCAGCGCGATGCTGAAACAGGTCTACAATGCGGATGCGGTCGCGGTGATCCCCGGGGGCGGCACGTTCGGGATGGAGGCCGTCGCGCGCCAGTTTGGCAAAGGGGCTGATGTGCTGGTGGTGCGCAACGGCTGGTTTTCCTACCGCTGGAGCCAGATTTTCGAAGCAGGCGATTTCACCGCCACGACCGCCGTGATGAAGGCGCGCCAGACCGGCAATGACCCGCAGGCGCCGTTTGCGCCCGCCCCGATTGGTGAAGTTGTCGCGAAAATCCACGAGATGCAGCCCGATATTGTGTTTGCACCGCATGTGGAAACGTCGGCGGGGGTGATCCTGCCGGATGGTTACATCACCGAAATGGCGGCTGCGGCCCATGCGGTGGGGGCGTTGAT
Source organism: uncultured Alphaproteobacteria bacterium (assembly GCA_963765555.1). Classification (GTDB taxonomy): domain Bacteria; phylum Pseudomonadota; class Alphaproteobacteria; order Rhodobacterales; family Rhodobacteraceae; genus JL08. The sequence goes on along the minus strand of CAVXWX010000009.1, from coordinate 21,980 downwards.
GGTGCTGGATTGTATCGCGTCGGGCTGTGCGTGGGTGGATATGAAGGCCACCGGGGTGGATGTTCTGATTTCAGCGCCGCAAAAGGGGTGGTCGGCCTCGCCCTGTGCAGGGTTGGTGATGATGTCGGAGCGTGCGGTTGCGCGGCTTGAAACAACGCAATCGGACAGTTTTGCCATTGATCTGAAGAAATGGCACCAGATCATGATGGCCTATGAAAACGGTGGCCATGCCTATCACGCGACGATGCCAACCGACAGTTTGCGCCAGTTTCGCGATACCATGATTGAAACACGTGACTACGGGTTTGACCGGTTGCGCGATGCGCAATGGGCGCTGGGCACTGCGGTGCGGGATTTGCTGGCAGACAAGGGTGTACAATCGGTGGCCGCTGACGGGTTTGGCGCGCCGGGTGTGGTTGTGAGCTATACCAGCGATCCCGATATCCAGAACGGCAAGAAATTTGCCGCCAAGGGGATGCAGATTGCGGCGGGGGTTCCGTTGCAATGCGATGAACCGGCTGATTTTCGCACCTTCCGGCTGGGCCTGTTTGGTCTGGACAAGCTTTATGATGTGAAAGGCACCGTGGCGCGGTTGAAAACCGTGATCGATCAGGTGATCTGACGCGCGCCAAGCCCCATCTGCATGACCATTTTGCGTACCGGCGCCAGCGCATAAAGCGCGCTCAGCCCGGCGGCGCGGGCATCACGCAAAGGTTGCGCGCTGATCATCGAGGCGCGGTTCAACAGATCGATGCCCTTGACCCGCACAGCGATGTCGTTGTGGCGCGCGCGGTGATAGCTGTCCAGCATCTGCGCATCGCCCAAACCGTCAGGACGGGCCAGTGCCAGGTCGCGCAGGGTGCGCATATCGTTCAGGCTCATGTTCAGACCCTGCGCGCCGATCGGGGGCACCACATGGGCCGCTTCGGCAATCAGTGCGATGCGTTCGCCGTTCAAACGGTCTGCCTTTTGGCTGATGATCGGCCAGAGCGTACGGCGCGAGGCAAGGGTAAGCGGCCCGAACAGGTGGCAAGACCGGTCTGACATTGCCTGTTCGAATGCGGGAATATCAAGCTCTGACAGGGCCTTGGCCTTTGGGCCCTGTTCCATCCACACCACGGCAGAAGACGGCAGGCCGTTGTAATCGGGCAGGGGCACAAGGGTGAACGGCCCGCCGGTGCGGTGGATTTCCGTGCTGACATTGTTGTGCGGCACGGGGTGCGTCACGGCAAAGGCCAGCGCCTTTTGCCCGTAGCGTTGGGTGTGCACAGGGATGCCGGCCGCCTCGCGCATGGGCGAATTGCGCCCGTCTGCGGCAATCACCAGTTTCGCGGTAATCCGGCTGCCATCGCTTAGCCCGACACGCGCTTGCGTCTGGCGGGTGAACAGCGATGTGGTGGCTGTTCCGGGGCGGAAATCGACATTGGGCAGATCGCCAAGGCGCGCCACCATTTCGCGGCGCAGCAACCAGTTGGGCAGGTTCCAGCCAAACGGCAGGTCCGACAGATCGGCAGCGTTGAAATCGCGGGTCACGCGGGGTTCGGGATCAACCCCGCCCGCATCGACGATGCGCATGATCTGCAAGGGCGCGGCAAACGGGGCAAGGCGCGTCCCACAATCCCGCATCGCGCAAGCAAGATCTCGGGCGGGTTGCAGGAACGCGGTGCTGCGCAGATCGGACCCGTCCGCATCCCGATCTGTGATGGGCGGCGCGGGATCAACGCAGATCACATCAAAGCCCGCACTGGCAAACACGGCGGCCGCCGTCATGCCGGCAATGCCGCCGCCCGAAACCAGAATGTCAGTGCTTTGATCTGTCATATCACGTTCCCCTTGCCGAAAGGATAGGTCAGGCACAGGACCGGGACCAAGCGGCATCCTGCCACGGGGCGGTGTTTACGCCCAAGTGATGAGAAGCAAAACCACGAATATCACCGGGACCATCGCGAGAGCCGGAAGATACAGACCGGGGATGCCAAAGATCAGGATGGCCGACAGCCACAGGCTGACAAAGGTGATCAGGGCGTACCAGATATTATCCTTGTCACCAAAGATCAGATCACGGGCGATCCAGCCCAAGACGGGGATCGCCAGAAAGGCACGCAGCCAGAATGGCTGACTGCGGGGGGTGTCTGCAACACTCATGAAAGTCTCCTGTTCGCGTTTATGAACAGGAGGTAAGCGGGCGGTCTTCAATCAAAAGAGACATTACGCCGCATCCTGACTGTTTATGTCAGATATCCAAGAAACGCCGTCAGGTCATCGGTGTGGTGGTGGATATAATCGGCCTTGTGCGGCTCTGGTGCGACGTGAACGGTGCGCATGCCCATATCGTGCGGGGCAGACAGGTTGCGCACATCGTCTTCGAACATGGCGGCGGTTTGCGGGTCGATACCATCGCGGTCAAACACGGCCTGAAAGGCGGCGCGTTCCGGTTTGGGGCGAAATCCGGCATGTTCCACGCCGTATACCGCATCAAACAACCCCGATAACCCACGCGCGGCCAGCACCCGTTCCGCATAGGGGGCCGATCCGTTGGTATAGACAATGCGCCGTCCGGGCAGGGCGGAAATATAGCGGGCCAGATCGGGATCGGGTTCAAGCGCGTGCATCGAAATGTCATGCACATCCGTCAGATAGGGGGCCGGGTCCACATCATGTTCGCGCATCAGACCAGCCAGAGTGGTGCCGTATTTGTGCCAATAGTCAGCGCGCAAGGTGTTGGCGGTCGGATGATCCACCCCCAGCGCATCCATGACGAACTGCGTCATCTTGACTTCGATCTGGTCAAACAGGCGCACACTGGGCGGATACAACGTATTGTCCAGATCAAACACCCAGTGGCGCACATGAGAAAAAGACGCTTTTACCATGGCCGCCACCCTAGGGGGCACGATTTGCCCCTGCAAGCGCCAAGGCTTGTTGCCTGCACCCCGCGCCGCTAAGGTCGCCCGATACGCAGGAGATCCAGACCGCCATGACCGAACCCAAAGCCGCCCAGACAGATGCCTACAGCCTTATTCTGGAAGCAATCGATGTCGGCATATTCAAACCCGGTGACCGTCTGGTAGAAAGCGATCTGGCGGACCGGTTCGGCGTGTCGCGCACCCCGATCCGCGAGGCGCTGCAACGTCTTGAAACGCAATCGCTGCTCGCGCGGGACGGGCGCAGCCTGATCGTGGCGTCGCTGGATCACAACCAGATGGCCGAACTTTATGTGGTGCGCCGCGAACTGGAAGGGTTGGCCGCCCGTCTGGCCGCGCGCCATGCCACCGCCGAAGAGGTGCGCGTTCTGCGCGAAATGGTCGAAGAAGATCAGGCGTTGATCAATGACCCGACCGCACTGGCCCGCGCCAACCGCCGGTTTCATACGCAAATCCATCTGGCTTCGCACAACCGGTACCTGGTGCAACAGCTTGATCTGGTGCATCGCACCATGGCGCTGATGGCGACAACATCGCTGGCGGCGCAGGGGCGGGGGCAGATCGCATTGGGTGAACATGGCGCGATCGTGGATGCCATCGCCGCCGGAGACGAGGATGCCGCCTATCAGGCGCTGAAAGAGCATATATCGGTGGCGTTCATGACCCGCCTGAAACAGGATGCGGCAGGGCGGGTCAAGCGGGGCTAGTCACTGCCGTCGCGGTTCAGCGAATGACCGTGCTGGGTCTTGTCCCAGAAAAACGGTTTTCGGATCAGTTCGTAAACGGATTTGTAGACCGCAAGTGTGCCCAGCGGAAAATAAAGCGCCAGCGTCGGCACCCATGCCATCAGATGCCGGTGCGCGCGCCCCCGAACAGCATACCCCGCAATGACGATGGCGCTGATTTCACACAGGAAAAACACGACGGCCAATGCTGTGGTCAACCCTGTTCCCAGCACAGTGGCAACAGGGTGCGCCACCCCAAACGGCACAAGCCAGAACGACCAAAGAACAGGCGCCAGCAGGAATTGCGACAGGGCGCAGATGAAAAAAACCTGAAACCCCCAGAATTTGTAGGCTCCGATATCGGCGAACAGAACCCGCGGATGGCGCATGTGCACCGCATAGGTGACCATGAACCCCTTGAGCCAGCGCGACCGCTGGCGAACCCAAGGCCATGGGCGGCAGGTGGCTTCTTCCTGCGTGACGGTTTCGATCAGGTCCGTTCGGTATCCGTAACGCGCGAGGCGAAAGCCCAGATCGGCATCTTCCGTAACATTGTGGGCGTCCCAGCCGCGCAAGTTTTCCAACACGTCGCGGCGGAAAAATACGGTGGTCCCGCCCAAGGGAATAATCAGGCCCAGTCGGGCAATCCCGGGCATTATTACCCGCCACCATGTTGCGTATTCAATCGCGAAACAGCGCGACATCCAGTTGTCGCGGGCATTGTAGTAATCCAGCACACCCTGCACGCAGGCCACTTCGGGCGGGGCCTCGTTCAGGTGATGGACGACAGTTTCGATTTGGTCCGGTGCTGGCGCGTCTTCTGCATCCCAGATGCCGATGACACTGCCACGGCAGAAATCGAGCGCATAGTTCAGGGCGCGGGGTTTGGTGGTTAACGTGCCCGTAGCGGGCACTTCGACCACCCGCATCCACGCGGGCAAGGCCGTATCTGCCAGCGTATCGCGGGTGACAGTATCATCGGCCTCCAGAACCAGAACCACATCCAGCAACGCCTTGGGGTAGGTCAGCCGCGACAGGCGGGCAATCAGCGCGTTGGTGATTTCATGTTCGCGCAAAAGCGGCACCATGACAGACACGCGTGGCAGCCGGAAGCGCCTGCTGTCGGACAGTGTGGTGGGGGCGGAGGTGGTGGGATGCGGATTGATCTGCTGCCAAAAGGCCGCCAGTTTCAACCCGACAGACAACAGCAAAGTAACAACCGCAATTCCGGTCAAAACCGTCAGCGCATAAAGCGGGGCAAAAAGCGCCAGCGCCAGACAGGCCGCCACAGCAGCGCCAATCCAGTTGCGGTGTGGAAAGGTGCGCCAGTTCCACGTGCGGCAGCTTTCAACATCTTTGACACGCGTTTCTGCACGGTGCGCCAGTGCAGGGCCGATGTAGGCTGTCAGACAGGTTGCGATATCCTGGGCCGAGGCAACCACAGGAAGGACGGCCCCGATGCCCGGCCCCGGCCCGAAGCGCAAGGATTTAAGGGTGTCGGGCCGCGACGTTGCAACGAAAAGTGTGTCACCCAGCCGAAGCCAGGGCACCACCTGATGGGTGGCCCAGAACGCTGGTGGCATCTGCTTGAACAGGCGGGCATCCGGCGGGTCCTGCGCCAGATCAACGCGGCGCGCATCGTGTTGTAGCGCAACGCTGTCCAGTATCAGGCGTTCGTCCACCAGCCCGTCAGCGGCCAGAACCTCGCCCAGCGGGGCCCCAAGATACAATTGCTGGTTCAGCGCATGCATCAACTGCCGATGTGAAATGACCCCAGCGTTGACCAGAATTTGCCCCAGTGGAACGCGGCTGTGGCGTTGTTTGGCACGGTATGCCAGCGGGCCATGCCCAAGCCGTAAGCGCAAATCACTCATATCCGTTAACCCTGCCAAAACGCTGCGCGATGGTGCGGGAAAAGCGGTTAAAAAGGCCTTAACAGTCGGTCAGGCGTTGTGATGTCAGAGGCTTAGACAGTCTCGCGCGCGGCCATTGCCGATGCGAACCGTTCAAACAGATAGAAACTGTCTTGCGGGCCGGGGCTGGCTTCGGGGTGGTATTGCACCGAATAGACAGGGCGGTTGTTCATGCGGATCCCGCAATTGGATCCGTCAAACAGCGATGTGTGCGTTTCGATCACATTATCGGGCAGGGTTTGGGCATCAACGGCAAAGCCGTGATTCATCGATGTGATTTCGACCTTGCCGGTTTCCAGATCCTTGACGGGATGGTTGGCACCGTGGTGGCCGTGGTTCATCTTGATCGTCTTTGCGCCAAGCGCCAGCGCGAGCATCTGGTGGCCCAGACAAATACCAAAGATCGGCATGTCGGATTTTTCCATCACGTCGCGGATCATCGGCACCGCATAGGCCCCCGTTGCCGCAGGATCGCCCGGTCCGTTGGACAGAAACAGACCATCGGGGTTATGCGCCAGAACATCAGCAGCCGTGGCCGTCGCGGGCAATACGGTCACATCACATCCGGCGCTGGCCAGACAGCGCAGAATGTTGCGTTTCGCGCCATAATCGACGGCAACCACCTTGTGCTTGGGTTCGGCTTGACGGGCATATCCGTCGGGCCAGGCCCACCGCATTTCGTCCCAGCGATAGGATTGTACGCAGGTCACATCCTTGGCCAGATCCATACCTTCCAATCCGGCAAATCCGCGCGCGGCGGAGACCAGAGCATCAATATCGAACACGCCGTCAGGATTGTGCGCCAGTGCCACATGCGGCGCACCCTGCTGGCGGATTTCACGGGTCAGCCGGCGGGTGTCGACGCCGCCGATCGCAATACGTCCGCGCGCGGCCAGCCAGTCCGAAAGATCCTGAACCGCACGCCAGTTGCTGGGCGTCGTGGGGTGCCATTTCACCACCATGCCGGCCGCAACCGGATCAGCGGTTTCATCATCTTCGGGGTTCACGCCGACATTGCCGATATGGGGAAACGTAAACGTCACAACCTGTCCGGCATAAGACGGATCAGTCATGATTTCCTGATAGCCTGTCATCGCGGTGTTAAAGCACAGTTCTGCCACCGTCATGCCGGTTGCACCGAACCCGGTGCCGTAAAACAGGGTGCCATCCGCAAGGGCTAGGCAGGCGGTTGGTTTCCCGTGTGGGGTCTGGGCCATAACGCGACTCTTTTGCTACAGTTGTGAAATTTCGACGAAACTAAAGGGATGCGTACGTCGGGTCAAGCAAAGTGGCCAAATCAGTTTTGTTTGAAATCAATGGGTTAGGTAGATTGACGTGCGGTTGCCCATTTGTATCCGATTGGGTATGGTCCAAGCCTTGTGCGACCATGGGGATGGGACATAACATGACTTTGCGAACGCAGATTACCGATGCGTTGAAACAAGCGATGAAAGACAAGGCCGCCACGCGCCTGTCAACGTTGCGTCTGATCAATGCGGCGATCAAGGACAAGGAAATTGCCCTGCGCAGCGATGGCGGCGACGGTGGCGACGATGGGGTCACCGACGCGGAAATCCTTGCTATTCTTGGTAAAATGACCAAGCAGCGGATGGAAAGCGCGCGCGCCTACGAAGAAGGCGGGCGTCTTGATCTGGCCGAACGCGAACGCGCTGAAGTCGAGATTATCGAAGAATTCCTGCCGCGGCAGTTGAATGCGGAAGAAACCGCCAAAGTCGTGGGCGAAGCCGTAGACGAGGTTGGCGCAGAATTGATCCGGGACATGGGCAAGGTGATGGCTGTGCTCAAGGCGAAATACACCGGACAGCTGGATTTCGGCAGTGTCGGGCCGATGGTCAAGGACCGCCTGTGCGGCTGAAACACGTCTAGCCCCGGGTTTCCGCCAATCCGCGCAATAAATCATCATACAGGCTGATGCGTTCTTTTTCTGATAGGAACGCCCCGATCTCGACCTCGCGGCCTTCGCCGCGCAAGGTCACGTAATGCGGCACCGGCCCGTCTTTTTTGTGCATTTCGACCTGCGTCCAGTAAATATTGCAATCCCATTCCTGCGCCGGCCCGCGCGGGTTGTGACGCACCAGATGGGCGGTGTCTCCCGACAGGGTCAGCACCTCAAGGATCTGTGCATTCCGGTGGCTGCGTTCCAGCGCCAACCACACACCGCCCACAGCCAAAAGCAAAAACGGCAGAACCCCCCATAAAACAACCGAACCGATCAGCGGAAACAGCGGGATCATGATCAGAATAAAGGTTGCGCCAATGAAGGCGGCGAACCCCCTGGGCGGCAGGGACTGATGCGGCCACAACTGCAGTTCGCTGGGCGATTTCGGCGCGGGCGGGGTTTTCCATTCATAGGGCATGACAGAGCGTGCTTAACAGGGGCAGGGGCAGGTGGCTGGCACCCAATACCGGGTTTATCCGTTAGTCGTTGCAGGTAGCGCAAGTTCTGCCGATTGCGATGGTGGTACACATCCGCGCATATCTGCAAAGGCCGATACAGCGTGGTTCGCGGCCGATTGAAAGCCTTTGTCGATCAGAATGGCAGGATCCTGCAAATACGGTTCCAACGTACCCGAAACGCCGACCAGTTGCGTTTGAAGGGCATCGAGCCGTGTGTCGATCCTTTGGGTGACAGCCGCGTTCAAGGTGCCGCCTTGGGTGCGAAGGGTTTGCAGATCGTCGCGCAGGGCGGCCAGTTCGGCGGTCATGTCTTCGACACTGCCGCGCACCGGCTTTAACACTTCGATATTGCTGGCAAAGCTGGCGGCCAGATCGTTGGCGGTGCTGCTGACACGCCATGCCATGAACAAGCACAACAGGATCAGGATCAGGGTTGCATTGATCATGGCAACGGCGATGTCTTTGATAATTTTCAGCATTTGGGCCTCAATTCGGGTGCCGAAGGCGTTTCTTGTCGGCAGCTACATTGATCGCCGGGCGAAGTGATGCGGCGCGGTTGGCGTGCCTTTGTTGACGTACGCCAATGATAGCATAAGCGGTCAGCGGGTCCATGCATTGCAAAAGAAAAAGGCCCCAAGCGGTGCAAGGGGCCTTTTGTGTGTTCCAAGTGACCGGAGCCTAGTGCGCGTGGCCTTTGTCCCAGTCTTCCTGCTTTGGCAGGATTTCGAACGTATGCTCGGGCGGCGGGCTGGGCAGGGTCCATTCCAGCGTATCGGCATATTCGTTCCATGGGTTGTTCTGCGTTACCTTTGCGCCGCGCAGCAGCGTGTAGGCCACAACCCCGAAGAAGAACAGGAACGATGCAAAGCTGAGGAACGCGCCAACGCTTGACCACCAGTTCCAATAGGCGAATGCCTCGGGGTAGTCGATGTAGCGGCGGGGCATGCCCTGACGGCCCAGAAAGTGCTGTGGGAAGAATGTCAGGTTCGCACCGATGAACATGGCCCAGAAGTGCAGTTTGCCCGCCCATTCAGGGTACATGCGGCCCGACATCTTGGGCAGATAGAAGTAGATGCCCGCAAAGATCGCAAACACCGCGCCAAGGCTCATCACATAGTGGAAGTGCGCCACAACATAGTAGGTGTCGTGATAGTAGCGGTCAACAGCCGCCTGGCTCAGAACGATACCGGTCACACCACCGACGGTGAACAGGAACAGGAAGCCGAAGGCCCACAGCATGGGTGTTTTGAATTCGATCGAACCGCCCCACATCGTGGCGATCCAGCTGAACACCTTGACCCCTGTGGGCACCGCGATCACCATCGTGGCCAGCATGAAATAGCTTTGCTGGTTCAGCGACATGCCGACCGTGTACATGTGGTGCGCCCACACGACAAAGCCCAGAACACCAATCGCGATCAGCGCCCAGACCATCGGCAGATAACCGAAACACCGGCTTGCGGCTGAAGGTGGCGATCACATGGCTGATGATCCCGAAACCCGGAAGGATGATGATATACACCTCGGGGTGGCCAAAGAACCACAGGATATGCTGATACAGCACCGGATCGCCGCCACCGGCAGGATCAAAGAAGGTAAAGCCGAAGTTACGGTCCATCAGCAACATGGTGATCGCACCCGCCAGAACCGGCAGGGACAGAAGAATCAGCCACGAGGTGATGAAGATCGACCATGAAAACAGCGGCACCTTGAACAGGGTCATGCCCGGAGCACGCATGTTCAGGAAGGTTGTGATCATGTTGATCGCGCCCAGAATCGAAGATGCGCCCGAGACGTGAACCGCGAAAATCGCAAGGTCCATCGACATGCCGCTTTCGGTGGTGGACAGCGGCGGGTAAAGAACCCAACCCACGCCCGACCCAAGCTGGTCATTGCCACCCGGTGCCAGAACCGAACACACGGCCAGCGTTGTGCCCGCGCAGTAGAGCCAGAACGACAGGTTGTTCATCCGCGGGAACGCCATGTCCGGCGCGCCGATCTGCAAGGGCATGAAATAGTTGCCAAATCCGCCGAAAAGCGCCGGAATAACAACAAAGAACATCATCAGGATGCCGTGGCCCGTGATCAGAACGTTCCACAAATGCCCGTTCGGCGTACAGGTTTCGGCGGCATTCGCGAACATCCGCGCGCCTTCCATACACATGTACTGAACACCCGGGTCCATAAGTTCCAACCGCATGTAAACGGTGAAAGCGACCGAGATAAATCCGACAAGCGCCGAAACGATAAGGTACAGAATACCGATGTCTTTGTGGTTCGTAGACATGAACCAGCGGGTGAAAAATCCGCGCTGGTCTTCGTGGTCATGTCCGTGAATGGCTGCGTCTGCCATGCGGGGTGCCTCCTGGCTGGTAGAATATTATACACGTGCACGGCAGACATAAATCTGACGTTCACGTGCAGGATTACGAATGGTTCTAGAACGCCAGACAGATTGCTTCAATGCCCGACTTTGATCTGGCGCAAGATAAATTGACGCGGGGGCTTGAACAAAGGCTCGGGAAATCAGGGCAACCGGCGCTGTGGCACGGCTGGGGGCAGACGCTTCCACCGTTGAATATGGCTCGGTCAATGCCCGTACCGCTGTCTGCGAATGTTATGCCTCAAAGACGTCCGCAAAACTTGTACGCAACGCCACATCCACATCATCCATCGTGACCGGCAAACCCAGATCAACAAGGCTGGTGACACCGTACTCCGTGATGCCACAGGGCACGATGCCGCCGAAATGGTCCAGATCGGGTTCTACATTGATTGAAATGCCGTGAAAGCTGATCCATTTGCGCAGCCGGATGCCGATGGCCGCGATCTTGTCCTCGGCAGCGCTTCCATCGGGCAGGGGCGGCTTTTCAGGCCGCGCCACCCAGACGCCGACGCGCCCGCAGCGGATTTCGCCCTTGACGTTGAACTGCGCCAGTGCCGCAATCACCCACGCCTCAAGCTGTTGTACAAAGGCGCGCACATCATGTCCGCGCGCGCCGACATCCAGCATCACATATGCCACGCGCTGCCCCGGTCCGTGATAGGTGTACTGCCCGCCGCGTTTGGTTGGATAAACCGGAAACCTGTCCGGATCGGTCAGATCGGCGGGTTTTGCACTGGTGCCGGCGGTGTAAAGCGGTGGATGTTCCAGCAGCCAGATACATTCGGGCGCTGTGCCCTCGGCAATGGCGGCGGCACGCGCCTCCATCCAGATTTCGGCGTCATGATAAGGCACCAGACCGTCCGATGTGATCCATTCTACAGGCACGCCGTGTCCTTTGGTTGGGGGTGCGGTTGTCCGCGGCAGGATGGCGCTGTTTTTGCCCAGCACCGACAGGATGTCCAGACGGGTCGGCACCGCGCGCGCGGTGTAAGACGCCGGTCTTCGGCGAAAATTGTCCGGAACATGGGACATTCACGGATTTTTGCGGGCGTAAATCGATTCTGCTGCTATAATGGCGCAGTTCGTTTACCTGTTTAGGAGGGCACATCGTGTTTTCAAAATCAATTTCCGTATTTGCAATCGCCGCTGTCATGGCAACCGGGCCTGCCACCAAAGCGTCGGCGGATGCCGGTGATTTCGTCGCCGGTGCCCTGATTGGCGGCGTGGTTGGCCATGCACTGACCAAAGAAAACCAGCGCAAGAAGGCGACCACCCAAAGAAGTACAACGCGCACGTACAACACGTTGCCCTCCACGCAGGAAGGGCGCGAAATTCAGGCGTCGCTGAACTATTTCGGGTTTGACGCTGGCGCGGTGGACGGCCAGTTAGGCCGCAAATCGCGCAATGCCGTGTCGAACTATCAGGGCTATCTGGGATACCCTGTAACCGGTGTGCTTAGCCCGTTTGAGCAGAATCTGCTGATCAGTTCGTATAACCGCGCGCAGGCCGGTGGATATGCGACAAACCAGCAGGCTGCGGCTTTACCCGATGGCACGCGCGGATTGCTGCGCGTTTACCGCGATGAAATGGCCGGAGGTGGCACAACCACCGCTTCCGCACCTGAACCGGCCCCGACAGGAACGCTGGCCGCTGTGGCCGAACCGGCGCCATCGGCCCCGGCGCTGCCCAGTTTCATGAACGATGGCGCGCCGCAAAAATCACTGGCCGCACATTGCAATCAGGTGTCGCTGCTGACGAATTCCAACGGCGGGTTCACGACCGAAGCCAAAATGACCGACGCTAACTTTGCCCTGAACGAACAGTTTTGTCTGGCGCGCACCTATGCCATCGCCGAAGGGCAGGAACTGGCCGCCAAGGTATCGGGCTACACAACGCAGGAAATAACCCAGCAATGTGAAGGCTTTGGCCCCGCGCTGCAGGCGCAGGTCGATGCGCTGTCCTATGATTCAGAAGATGCCGTAACCCGTGATGTAGGGGCGTTTGCCATGTCGACAGGCATGGCGCCGTCGCAGTTGAAGGGGACCGCACGTATCTGTCTGGGTGTCGGCTATCGCACCGACAACATGGAGGTCGCGCTGGCATCCGCATTGATCCTTTATACGATGGGTGAAAAAGTGTATGGCGAATTGATGGGACACCATCTGGCGCAGGGCTATGGCACGACGCAAGATCCCACATTGGCGCTGCAATGGTACGAAAAAAGCTGGGAGGCACACAATGCCGGCCAGAAAGCTGCCTTTGCACCGGGCCAGCCCGAGCGTAACACTTTGATCCACAAGGCCGCGATGCAGGTCGGTGGCGTAGGCGATCAGGCCGGATCGTCCGTGACCCCGACTGCCGCCCTGCCAACGTTCTCGGTCAGCGACTGATCCGGAAAACCGAAACCTTAAGATCACACAACCCCGGCGCAATCCAAAGCGTCGGGGTTTTGCGTAAAAAGACACTTCACAATGCGCGCGCGGGGCGATAAACGGCCTCTACCAAGCCTTGGCTGTGCGGTCGTGGCGGAATGGTAGACGCGCAGCGTTGAGGTCGCTGTGGGGTAACACCCGTGGAAGTTCGAGTCTTCTCGACCGCACCAATCCTTGCAGGGGAAGCCGGAAACTATGTCAAGACCCTCGCAAGACCTGTCTGCTTTTGAAATTCTGTTTTATATGCTTTTGGTTGGTGTGCTGGCCGTTGGAGTCGCGATCGCGGCGTATGATCCGGTGATGTATGTCAACTGGTATGTGCCCGAAGACGGGGTGATCGAATATGCAACGGCGGGGTTTCTGCTGGCAGTGGCAGTCATCAGCTTGTGGCGTTTGCTGGCCTGTCGGGATGGAAAAACCGGCTGGTTTACAGTGATGATGGTGTTTACCGCGGTTCTGTTCACCTTTGGTGCAGGCGAAGAAGTGTCTTGGGGGCAGCGCATCTTTGGCTTTGAATCAAATGCGTTTTTTCAGGAAAACAACGATCAGGCCGAAACAAATCTGCACAATCTGATGGTGGGCGAAACCAAGATCAACAAGATCATATTCGGCCAGTTGCTGACGCTGGTGCTGGTTCTTTATTTTCTGATCGGGCCGTTTTTCTATACCCGCTCGGAACGGCTGCGCGCTTTGGTGGACCGGTTTTATATTCCCGTACCCGCATGGCACCATATGCTGGGGTTTGGTGTGGCGCTGATCGCGACTGTTCTGATTGCCGATGGCAAGCGGGCCGAGCTGAGCGAATTTGCCCTGTCCATCCTGTTGTTCCTGATTGTTCTGCGCCCGCGCAATGCGGTGCTGTTTGACCGCGCATGACAGGCAGGCTGGCGCTATTTGTCCTGTGTTGCGTGCTTGCCGGTTTGGGGCTGGTTCTGCGCCCTGCGCTTGACTGGCGGTTTGACCTGCCGGATGTGGCGTTTGATCCGCGCCCACCCGCCTTTGAAACAGTGTTTGACTATACCTCGCCCGTCGGGACAGCGCACGCCCCTGCGATTGACGTGACAGAAGACGGCTTTGATCTGATCTGGTTTGACGGATTGCGCGAATCCTCGAACGACACACAGATTTTCCGCGCGCGACTGCGGGAAACAGCGACCGGATGGCAGGCTGATACACCTGCACCGGTTTTCAGCCGACAGTCGCTGTCAACCGTGATGATGCCGCCGCAAACCGTGCTGACACTGGGCAACAGCGTGGAATTTCATGCCAGACCGGGCGATTTTCTGGCGACAATCGTGTCTGTGGGCGGTTGGGCCATGTCATCTGTCGCAGCAGTTGATATGGAAAACGGGGTGCCGGTGTTCGCGCGCAAGCTGGACCTGTCGCCGCTTTTGAACCGGTCCTATCTGGTCAAGTCGCCGATGGTGGATTTTGCCGACGGCATCGACGGGCTGCCGGTGTATTTCGAACTGGGCAATACATACGGTGCGCTGGCGCGGGTTGATCGGGCGGGGCGGGTGCGCGGCAAAAGCCGTATGGTTGGCGGTGTTGCCAGCATCCAGCCGATGATCGTGATGCAGGACACCAAGAACGCCGTGGCCCTGCTGCGCAATTTCGATCACGACAGTGACAGGCTGCTGGCCGCGTGGACGACGGATGGCGGCCAAAGCTGGAGCAGGCCCGCGCCTTTGGCACTGCCCAACCCCAATTCTCCGGTGGCCGCGCTGGGCCTGCCCGACGGGCGCATTTTGATGGCGTTCAATGATCACGCCCAGTGGACGGATACGATGCGTCTGGCCCTGTCTTCTGATGGCGGGCGCACATGGACCAAGGGCACGATACTGGAACAAGGCGCGGGTGCGGTGCGCTATCCGATGATGCGCTATCTGCCTGACGGGCGCATCGCGCTGACCTATTCGGTGGATGGAAAAACCGGCATACGCGCGCATGTGTTCACCCAAAGCTGGGCCGTGGCGCAATGACGGCGGTGTACGAACTTGGCGCGGCGGCGGTGGTGCTGGGATGGTGCCTGTCCCGTTTGTTGGGGCTGGCGATAGCGCCCGCGCGGGCAACTGTTTTAGGGTACGGGCTGGCCGCAGGGATCGTTCTGATCAGCTATTCCAGCTTTTTAACCGGTATGTTTACCGCGCTGCTCGCCCCGTATGGCGTGCTGTTGCCGGCACTGGCCTTGCAGAATACGGCGCGACGCATGGGCATTCACACCAAACCCTACAGCAGTGCGGAAATGGTGGCGGCCTTTGGTCTTTACCTGCTGTTCCTGATGGCATCGGCCGGCGTGTTTGAATGGGATCCTTACAGCTACGGCTATGGCGGGCAGGGGGCGGCCATGGTGGCGGTCCTGCTGGCGGGCTATGCGCTGTGGCGGGGGCATATTGTATTGCTGGGCGTGAGTGTTGTGGCGCAGGCCTTGTGGCTGCTGGACATCGGCAGTTCCAACCTGTTTGACCATCTAAGCCATGTTTTGCTGGTGTTTATCCTGCCGATCACCCTGCTAAGATGCGCCACCCAAAAGCCCCAGCCAGACCCAGACGGTGAAAATCGACAACCCGGTTGAGATCAGAACCGACGAGGCCGCCACACGTTTGGCATGCCCGTACATATTGGCGAAAATATAGGCGTTAAAACCCGGTGCCATGGCTGCCGTCACAACACCCGAACGGAACGCATCTGTGGGCACAGACAGGGCGGTGCCAAAGCTCCATACCAGCGTGGGATGCACGATCAACGCGATACCGCACACCATGGCGATGGCTTTCAGATCGCCTTCGGGTTTGTACTGCACCAACACGCCCCCCAGCGCAAACAGCGCCGCAGGCAGCGCTGCGCGGATCATCAGGTCCATGCCATCGGTCAACGGCACCGGCAGGGTCATGCCGGATATGTTCACCAAAAACCCAAGGGCGATGCCGGCAATCAGGGCATTGCGGAACATCGCCCGCAACGTGGCGCGCGCCATGGTCCAGCCGCTTTGCCCGCGATTGCGGGTGATTTCCATAACAGTGATGCCCAGCCCGTAGCAAAACGGGGAATGCAAAGCGACAATGGCATAGTTTCCTTGCAACGCATCGACGCCATACGCACGTTCCATGATGGGCAGGCCCAAAAGGACCGAATTGGAAAACAGGCCACAAAACCCGATCACAATGCAATCTTCCCACGGGCGGGCGAACAGCAACCGTGCACCGGCAATTCCCAGCCCAAAACAGATGGCCGCGCCGGTGTAGAAACTGATCAGTAGGCGCGGATCGAAAGACGCGCCGAGATCAAGCGTTGAAATGGCGCGGAACAGCAGGATCGGGATGGCAAAATTCTGGCTGAACCGCATCAGCCCGTTGACGTTGTCAAAACTGAAAAACCCGGTGCGCGTGGCGGTATAGCCTGCACCGATCACCAGAAACACCGGCAGGATGACTTCGATCAGGGCATTCATGCCATGCGCCTTCTGCCCGCCATATCAGGCCGGAAATGTCAGGGTCATGCCGTCAAAGGCGGGGGTGATATGATCAGGGGTTTCCGCCGCGACCGTGTCATAATCCAGATCGTTGTGCATATTGGTCAGCACCGCCCGCTTGGGCGCGGCGCGCTTGATCCAGTCCAGCGTTCTGTCCAGATGGGCATGGGTCGGGTGGGGCGCGCGGCGCAGGGCATCGACAATCCAGCACTCAAGATTATCCAGAACCGGCCACGATGCATCATGGATTTCCGCGGCATCGGGCAGATAGGCCACATCGCCCATGCGAAAGCCCAGTGAATCGATCGCCCCGTGATTGACAGTGAACGGCGTAAAGGTCAGTGCGCCACCCGCGCCGGATACGGTGACATCACCGTCAATCGTGTTCATGTTCAGGATCGGTGGATAGGACGAGCCTTTGGGCTGTACAAACGCATAGCTGAACCTGTCATAAAGCGCCTCTTGCGTGGGACCATCGGCCCAGACGTTCAGCCGTTCGCGCATGTTGAACACGATCATGCGCAGATCATCGATGCCGTGCACGTGATCGGCGTGGTTGTGGGTGTACAGCACCCCGTCAAGCTGCCCGACATCCGCCGCCAGCAACTGCGCGCGCAAATCGGGTGACGTGTCGATCAGAACGCGGGTCGTGCCTGTCGGCGTGATCCGTTCCACCAGCAGCGAACAACGCTGCCTGCGGTTCTTGGGGTTTTTGGGGTCGCAATCCCCCCAATGTCCGCCCAGCCGTGGCACCCCGCCCGACGATCCGCAGCCCAAGATGGTCAGCTTCATTTCGGCCATCAGGCTTCCGCCTTGTAGCGGGCCGCTTTGGAAAACAGGCGGTCGAAATTGCGTTCGGTCTGGGCGGCAAATTCGGCGTATTCCATCCCGAAAACCTCGGCCCCCGCGCGGGCGGTGTGGGCCACATAGGCGGGTTGGTTGCGTTTGCCGCGATAGGGGGGCGGGGCCAGATAGGGCGCATCGGTTTCCACCAGAATACGATCCACCGGCGCGGCGGCAAAGATCGCGCGCAAATCATGGCTTTTGGGAAAGGCGGCGATGCCCGACATCGACAGATAGAACCCCAGATCAAGCGCGGCGCGGGCCAGTTCCGCGCCCGACGAAAAACAATGCATCACGCACGTGTACGCCCCGTTGCGGTATTCTTCGGTCAGGATGCGTGCCATATCGTCATCTGCATCGCGCGCATGAATGATCAGCGGCAGGCCGGTGTCGCGCGCCGCGGCGATGTGGATGCGCAGGGATTGGCGCTGAATGTCCGCACTGTCGGCGGTATAGTGGTAATCCAGTCCGCTTTCGCCAATGCCGACAAATTTGGGATGCGCCGACAGCGCGACCAGTTCATCCACGCTGGCCAACGGTTCGTCGCCTGCGCTCATCGGGTGGGTGCCAGCGGCGTAAAACACCGGATCATGGGCTTCGGCAATGGCGCGCACACTGGGTTCAAGGCGCAGCTTTGTGCAGATCGTCACCATCCGCATCACACCCGCATCCAGTGCGTTTTGAATAAACGCGCCGCGATCATCTTCGAAATCGGGGAAATCAAGGTGGCAGTGGCTGTCGGTAATCGACGGGTTTTGTGTCATCTGACCCCTGTGCGGGGGCTATCCCGCGGCAATATGCTGGATTTTGAAAAACGTATCTAGGACCAGCGCGGCGGGGTCAAGGTTAACCGCCCGCCCATGTTGCAGGCGGGCGCTTATTTCCTGCGCGCACCTGCCGATGCACGCCCTTTTTGTGCCGTGGGGGCCAGCCGCGACAGGGTGGCGGCTTCGTTTGCGATCGCTTCGGGGGCGGGTGGCCGGTGACTCCGGTACGTGCCAGCCGCGCCAGCGCCAGATCCAGCAGGGTGATCAGCAGATCAAGCTTGTCATCCGCCCCGCGTGTCGCCGCCGCTTCGGCAAGTTTCAGGGCGCGCGGACGATCCAGACGGGGCAGCGTATCCAGCAGCGCCATCAGTTCCGTGTAAATCTGGACCCCGCCCAGATTGAGCAGGCGGATCGCTTCACCCACAGACCCGCCGGACAGTTGGGCAAGCGCTTGCGGTGATGCGCTTGCGTCTGCACCGGCCTGCGCAAGCGCGTCGGCCATATCCGATGCATTCAGCGGGCCAAGCCGCACTTCGCGACAACGCGACCGGATCGTGGGCAGGAGCCGCGTCGGCTGGTGGCTGACCAACAACAGTGTCGCGCGCACGGGCGGTTCTTCCAGCAGTTTCAGCAGGGCGTTGGCCGCGCTGGTGTTCAATTCGTCCGCCGCATCCACAATCACGACGCGGCGGCCGCCATCGGCCGCAGACATCGCAAAAAACGATTTCAGGCGGCGCACTTCGTCCACGGTGATCTGCTGGCGAAGTTTTTTGGTTTTTTCATCATAAGGCCGGCGCAGCACGAACAGGCCCGGTTCGGACCCAGCCGCCATGCGGCGGGCGACCGGATGATCGGGATCGATGCGCAACGATGTGGGCGCGGGGGGCGCGCCGAACATATCATTTGCATCCGCCACAGGCGTGGCCAGCAAAAAACGCGCCATCGCCCATGCCAGCGTGGCCTTGCCCACACCGCGCGGCCCGGTCAGCATCCAACCATGGTGCAACCTGTCGCTGGTAAACGCGCTTAGAAACTCTGACTGGGCCTTGTCCTGCCCGATCAGGTGCAGGGTGTCGCGCGGGTGCGGCGCGCCGTCAACGCGATCCGGTTCGGGATATACATCATCCGTCATGCAAAGGCGGCTTCTGTCTCGCGGGCGACGGCATCGGCCACATCATCAATATCACGCGCGCCGTCAATCACGCGGAACCGGTGCGGAAATTCCTGCGCCAAAGCCAGAAAACCGGCGCGCATCCGGTCCTGCAAATCCTGCCCGAACTCTTCGAACCGTTCTTCTACGGTTTCACGCGCCAAAGCGCGGCCCAATCCGGTTTCCGGATCCATATCGATCAGCAATGTCAGGTCGGGTTCTATCCCGATCATCAGGTCGTGCAACTGGTCGACAATTGCGCGCAGATCACCGCGTGACAGGCCCTGATACATGCGGGTGCTATCGGCAAAACGGTCACAGATCACCGTTGTACCGGCGTTCAGCGCGGGCAGGATCGTGCGTTCCAGATGGTCGCGCCGTGCAGCGGTGAACAACAGGATTTCGGTTTCCGCCGACCACCTGTCGGGATCGCCCTGCAACACCAGCGCGCGAATTTCCTCGGCCCCTGCGGACCCGCCGGGTTCGCGCGTTAAAATTACATCGTGCCCGGCATCGCGCAACCGGTCTGCCAATAGGCGCGCTTGCGTGGATTTACCGGACCCGTCGATGCCTTCGAATGAAATAAACCGGCCTTTGGCGCTCACATTGCACCCTCGGGGCTGTCGATGATGCGGCCAAGCAATATCTGCCCCGCTGTGCTGACACGCGACAGAAACCCGCCATGTGGCACCGCCGTTTCGGCCACCAATGGCACGCGTGTGTCGGGCAGACCCTCGCGCGCGATGACCAGTTCGGCAATGGGCTGGCCTTGTTGGATCGGGGCGCTGATCGGACCGGTGTACACCACTTCGCCCGAAACCTCTTTGCCCGAAAGAATGGGCATCAAAACAGAGACATCTTCTGCCGCCACCAGCCCGACAGTGGGTTGCGCCCCCATCCAGACATCAGCAACAGCAAACCGTGTTCCGGCAGGTGCCAGCGTACGTTCGGAGAACTGGCGGAACGACCAGTTTACAATCGCTTCGGATTCCTGTGCGCGTTGGGAAACCGTGTCCAGACCGGACAGAACAAAGATCACCCGCCGGTCCCCTTGCACGGCCGATCCCACCAGACCGTAGCCGGCCTCTTGCGTGTGGCCGGTTTTCAGGCCATCGGCACCGATATTCAGGTTCAGCAACGGGTTGCGGTTGCGCGAATTGCCGGGCGCGCGCCCGTCAAATGCAAATTCGGTTTCCGCAAACAGCGGATAGAATTCCGGAAAATCGACGATCAGGCGATTGGCCAGCAACGCCAGATCCCGCACAGACATCAGATGCCCGACCTGCGGCCATCCGTTGGAATTGGTAAATGTCGAACTGGTCATGCCCAGCTTTTGCGCGCGCTGCGTCATCAGACGGGCAAAACCGGCTTCGGTCCCGTCGGGGCTGATTGCTTCGGCAATCACCACACAGGCATCATTGCCCGATAATACGACGATCCCGCGCAACAGGTCTTCGACGGATACGCGATCTGTCGTGTCCAGAAACATCGTTGATCCGCCATAGCTCATCGCATGAGTGGATACCGGCAGCTTTTCGTTCAGCGTGAGCCGCCCGTCACGCAAAGCCTCGAATGCCATGTACAACGTCATCAGCTTGGACATCGAGGCAGGTGGCAACGGGACATCTGCGTTCTTGCTTAGCAAGACGGTGTTGGTCTTCTGATCAATCACAAAGGCCGCGCCCGCCTGGGTTTCAAAGGCCTGCACCGCGCCGGCCATGATGCCCAGCGATATCGCAGCCGCAATGATACGGCGTTTGATCAGGCGGCTAGTTTGTAACAGCGTAAGCATCGGAAAATCCTTCAGCTTTGATCTTTTTCAGCAATTCGTTCAATTCGCCCTTGGTCGAGGCCGGACCCACCAGAACCCGCCAGAACGGTTTTCCGTTGGTCGATTGTTCCTTGACGGTCGGCACCATGCCCGCGCTGCGCATCTGCGTCGCGGTGCGGTCGGCATTTGCTTCGACGCTGAAAATGCCGATCTGGATGAACGGTTTGGCCAGTGACGATTTGACCGGCGTCGGCGCGGGGGCAGGGGGCGGTGGCGCGGCGGCGCAGCCGCTGCGGTGTCCACCGCCGCAGGGTCGGACGCTTCAATCGCGGCGGCCGCCGCACTGATCGGATCAAGCGAAGTTTCCGAAATCTCGTCCGGGGCTTCAACGGCTGCGGCTTCCGCAACAACCGGAGTTTCTTCTTTTACGGTTTCGCGCCGCAACGCCGTAACATTCAATTCATACGGGGCCCCCGCCAGCATTCCAAGGGCCGCTGCCGCGTCAGACGAGATTTGCAGCCGTGGCCCGGGAATATCGCGCTCCTGCCGGAACAGTCCGACGCAAATTTGTCATTCGCCGAATTGCGGATGATCACGCGTTCTGGATCCTCCACATCTGGGTGTGCAACCCAGACCCCACCGAGCGACGGCCGCCCGTCCCAGAGACCGGCTTCGGTCACCTGAAACACTTCGGGGGCTTCGACATCGCGTTCCGTGCCTGTGCCGCTGGCCTCTGTTGTGCTGCTGCTTTCTTTTTCAGGGCGCATGCCCCCATCGAAAACTAACCGTTTTCGTCACATCCCGCCACGATCAAGGCCAAAACACTGATAAGTGCTGCCTGACTGGTCCGTTGGACTATACCACTGCCCATTTCCACGCCCTTTGCCTGTTTTCGCGGGCCGCCAAGCCTCGACGTGCCGCGATCGGCCGGTTATCCGGTCCGGATAGAGCAGGCTTTTTCAGCCTGTTTGCGCCAACTCTAGTGCGCTCGCGGTCGCAAGAAAAGCCATCTGCGCCCAAGTCGGCAAAAAAGCCCCGTCTTTTGTGGAAATATTTGTGGCTTCAGAATCGACCCCGCCCCGTTACGAGGGCGTGTCAGGAGGGCTGGCAGAGTGGTCGAATGCACCGGTCTTGAAAACCGGCGTGCGTGAGAGCGTACCGTGGGTTCGAATCCCACGC
>CAVXWX010000008.1:0-232077 GCA_963765555.1 uncultured Alphaproteobacteria bacterium | reverse complement strand
ACCACATTCATTGAGTTCGTGCCAGACATATCCACGCCCGTTATCGGTAATCGCGACAATGCGGTCCACGCCGTAGCGGATGTTTTTAGCGCCCAGAAAAACCTGCGCGGTGCCCGCATCCAGCGCCTGTGCAATCGCGGTTGCGTCAAAACACCTTAACCAGGCCGGCGCGTTGCGCGGCGTGACATCGGGCACCGCAACATAAGTGTCGCCTGCCGTTTCCAGCCCCAAACCTGTTGTGAAACAGGCGCGGTAGCGGATCGGGCTGGATTGCGCGTCAATCGCCTGGAAATTGTCGTACGGGATGGGTTCAGGGTCAGGGGCTGCGAAAACGAGTCGTACATCATCCACACCGTTTGCGGCCACGTCCTCGTAATAGCCGTAGACTTGCAAATAATACATCGCACCGCCCGCCAAAGCGGCGATCAGCACCAACATGCCCACCAGAAACTTGCCCATCAGGCTGCCAGCCGCCCGCCTCTGTTTGCACGAAGGCATCGGCGCATTGCTTGGCCAGTGCGCGCACCCGCCCGATGTAGGCCTGCCGCTCGGTCACCGAAATCACGCCGCGCGCATCCAGCAGGTTGAAGATATGGCTGGCCTTGATGCACTGGTCATAGGCCGGATGCGCCATGATGATGCGCTTGCCGGTCTTGGGATCATCCGCGGCTGGTCCAGGATCGCGGGGCATTCGGCCTCGGCCTCTTCGAAATGGCGCAGCAGAACGGTCGGTGTCGGCGACGTCGAAATTCCAGCGGGCGTATTCTTCTTCGGTCTGCTTGAAGATGTCGCCATAGGTGAGCGGGATCGGCGCGTCCGGATCGTTGAACGGCATGTCCATCACGTGATCCACGCCCAGCACATACATCGCCAGCCGTTCCAGCCCATAGGTCAGTTCGCCTGAAACGGGGTGCAATCATGGCCGCCGACCTGCTGAAAATAGGTGAACTGCGACACTTCCATGCCGTCGCACCAGACCTCCCATCCCAGCCCCCAGGCGCCCAGCGTCGGGCTTTCCCAGTCATCCTCGACGAAGCGGATATCGTGCAGTCCATGTCGATGCCGATGGCGGCCAGCGAGCCAAGATAGAGTTCCTGCAGATCCGGCGGGCTGGGTTTGATCAGCACCTGATACTGGTAATAGTGCTGCAACCGGTTGGGGTTTTCGCCATAGCGCCCGTCGGTCGGGCGGCGCGAGGGCTGCACATAGGCCGCAGCCCATGGCCGTGTGCCAAGGCTGCGCAGGGTCGTGGCCGGGTGAAACGTGCCCGCCCCCACTTCCATGTCATAGGGTTGCAGGATCGCACAGCCACGTGGCGGCCCAATAGGACTGCAGGCGCAGGATGATGTCCTGAAAGGACCGGGGCGGATTGGATGTGGTGTTCATGGCTCTGGCCTTTGGTTACCGGCAAATCGCGGCCCGTCCGGCCCCGAATATTGCGCGCCTTACCTAAGCTGCCACACCGGCGGGGTCAATTGTGGCAGGGGCGGTAATTTGGCCGTGCAAATCATGGCAATTCGGGTAAAAGCCTGCTTTATTACGCCAAGTTTTACCCGTCAGAGGCCGTCCACTTGTTCAAGCATTTTTTCACGCCGGTGTTCATAGCCGTTTTTCTGTTGGTGTGCGCACCTGTCACCCGCGCACTGGCGCAGGACAACGATGTTGTCTGGGTTCAGGTCGAAGCGCAGCCCAGCCTTGCCGAGGCGCAGGACCGCGCCCGCGCCTATGCGGCCAGATTGCCCGATGTGAACGGATTTGCCATGGGCAGCGGATGGTACGCCATCGCGCTTGGCCCTTATGCCCGAGAAGACGCGAACCAGGTTTTACGGGTCTACCGTGCAGAAGGGACGATCCCGCGTGACAGTTTTATCGCGTTTTCATCCAGCTTTCGCCAACAGTTCTGGCCGGTGGGTGAAAACCTGCTGAACCGTGGTGTGCTGGCGCCGCCTGTGGTTTCAACCGCGCCCCAGCCCGATGTGGAATTGCCATCCATCATACCGGCCACTCCGGACCCTGCCGACGAAACACCGACCGAGGCGCGCCGCAGCGAGGCGCAACTGTCGCGCCCGGACCGCGAAGCGCTGCAAATCGCGTTGAAATGGGCCGGGTTTTACGATTCGACGATTGATGGCGCGTTCGGGCGCGGCACCCGCAATTCCATGGCCGCGTGGCAGCAGGCCAACGGGTTTGAATTAACCGGCATTCTGACAACCGCGCAGCGTGTCGTGCTGCTGGACCAGTACAACGCCGTTCTGAAAGGAATGGATTTGAAACTGGTGCGCGACGCCGAGGCCGGGATCGAAATCATGATCCCTACCGGTGTCGTTGCCTTTGAAAAATACGAACCGCCCTTTGCCCATTATGCGTCAACCGGCGATCTGGATGCACAGGTCTTGCTGATCAGTCAGGCGGGCGACAGGGCCACCCTGTTTGGTCTTTATGACATCATGCAAACGCTGGAAATTGTGCCGCTGACCGGACCGCGCGAACGTGACAATGACAGTTTCCGCCTGATCGGGGAAAGCGGGACGATGATCTCGCAAACCGAAGCGTGGCTTGAAAACGGCGAAATCAAGGGCTTTACGCTTGTCTGGCCCGCTGGCGACGAAGAACGCCGCCGCCGCGTTCTGGGCGAAATGCAGAAAAGTTTCGCGCGCCTTGACGGTGTTCTGGACCCGAGCATCGGCGCGAATGCGCAGCAAAGCATTGATCTGGTGTCCGGGCTTGAGGTGCGCAAACCGCGCCTGTCGCGATCCGGCTTTTTTGTGGATCGTGCCGGAACGGTTGTTACGACGGCAGATGCGGTCGAAAGCTGCACCCGTATCACGCTGGATGATGAACATGACGCGAACGTGCTGACGCTGGATACCAAACTGGGTGTTGCCGTCGTGCAGCCCGCCACGGCACTGTCACCGTTGGGTGTTGCGCGGTTTGCAGGGGCTGTGCCACGGCTGCAATCGGACATTGCGGTGGGTGGATATTCCTACGAAGGCATATTGGGCGCACCAACGGTGACGTTCGGCACCCTGTCCGACCTGCGCGGACTGGATGGCGAAGACCAGATCAAGCGCCTTGCGCTGACCCCGCTGCCCGGGGATGCAGGTGGCCCTGTTCTGGACACTGGCGGACATTTGCTGGGCATGCTTCTGCCGCGGTCCAATTCTGATCAGAGCTTGCCTGAAGATGTAAATTTCGCGGTGAACGGGGCGGCCATCAAAACCGTGCTGGATGCCGCCGGATTAAGCGTGAACGCGGTTGACACGTCAGACCCCCTGCCCGTCGAGGATTTACGCGACCGGGCCAGTGGCATGACCGTTCTGGTCAGCTGCTGGGATTGACAGGCGCGCCCATATGGTTGGGCGCGCACAGTTCGCCGGTTAAAGCTTCATATCAGGTGTGACGTAAATCAGCGTCGGGCCGTCTGCGTCGAACGCGGCGCGCACATCTGCCTGCAATGCCTTTAGCGTTGCGGGGTGCGTCGCGCGGGCCCCGAACGCTTCGGCCAGCTTGCAGAAATCGGGATTTCGGGCAATCACCGCGTTGGGGGCGATCTGGGCGCGCACCATGCTGTCCTCGATCTCTTTCAGTTTGCCGTTGTCCCACAGGATAATCGGCAGGCTTAGCCCCAGTTCCACGGCGACGCCCAGTTCCTGCATGGTATAATGGAACCCGTAATCACCGATGATCACCATCGTCGGCTTGCCGCGCCGCGCCACGGCCCCGCCAATGCCCGCAGGCAGCGCATAGCCCAAGGTGCCAAAACCGTAGGGGTGGTGCCAGTGCTTGGGCCGTGTCATCGGCCACACCTCTTTCGCGACATAGGCGAACTGGGTCATGTCCGAATAGATCATCGTATCGTCCGGCACGCTGGCCCGCAGCGCATCGCAGATCGGCACGATACCGGGCCGTTCCGCATCGGTTTCCGACCGCCAGCGCGCCCGCGCCTCGGCCACTTCGTCAACGCGCCACTGGTATCCGGCGTGTTGTTTTCCGTGGCGGCCCACAACGCCTTGGCCACGTCGCCCGCATCCGCCAGAAGCTTGACCGAGGCGCGCTGATCGTCGGACAGGCTGACAGGGTCGATATCGACGCGGATCAGGGTCGCGCTGTGCCCCAGATGGGGGCGCCACAGATCGACTTCGGCCAGTTCGGTGCCCACCGCAATGACCAGATCGGCCGTGGCGATCACATCCGCACTGCCCGGGCGCGCAAGGGTTGATCCGAAATCCAGATCGTACCCCGCACCGGCAAATCCGCGCCCTGCATAGGTCTGGAAACAGGCGGCACCGGTCTGGATCAGAACCTGACGCCACATATTGCTGTTTGCGCCACCGCCAAAAACGAACAGCGGGCGGCGGGCAATGTTCAGCAGGGACAAGAGCGGGCTGATATCCGGCGGGCCGGCCTTGGCACGTAACGCGGGCATATTTGGCGGCGCGGCAGGGTCGGCATCCGCCTCGAGCTGGGCAATGGGCACCTGTATGTGTTTCGCGCGCGGGC
Organism: uncultured Alphaproteobacteria bacterium; assembly: GCA_963765555.1. Lineage (GTDB taxonomy): Bacteria > Pseudomonadota > Alphaproteobacteria > Rhodobacterales > Rhodobacteraceae > JL08. The sequence goes on along the minus strand of CAVXWX010000008.1, from coordinate 227,577 downwards.
GCTGGGTCGCAAATTCTTCGAACGCGCGATCCACCAGGCCATAGGCCGCGGCAGCACTGTGCGCGGTATGGGACCAGTCGCACACCGTACCGGCGGCAATTTCCTGATCTTTCATCTGGTGCAACTGGCCCTGACGCGATGCGGTTTCATCCAGACAGGATGAAATCACCAGAACCGGAACAGAATCGCTGTTGGCCTGCCCCATCGGTGTCATGATGTTGCACACGCCCGGTCCGGTGATCACATAGGCGACACCGGGCGTTCCGGTGGCGCGGGCATAGCCATCGGCCATAAACCCCGCCCCCTGTTCGTGGCGCGCCAGAACATGGGTGATCCCCGCCTCTTCGATCCCGCGATACATTTCCTGATTGTGCACGCCCGGAATGCCGAAAATCACATCAACGCCGCGATCTTTCAGCATATGCGAAATTTGCGCGCCCAACGGGCGGGTCATACCGGCATCCATGGTTTTTCTTGTCATCTTCAGGCTCTCCAGAATTGTACAGTCAGAATGGCGTAAACCGCCAACAGCTCTAATCGTCCGATCAGCATTGCGGCGCTTAGCATCCATTTTGCTGTATCGTTCAAACCGGCAAAGTTGCCGGACGGGCCGATCTGGTCGCCCAATCCCGGACCGATATTGGCCAGTGCCGCCGCCGCGCCCGACACGGATGTCGTGAAATCCAGCCCCGTCAGCCCCAACCCGACAGCCAAGAGGCCCAGCGTGACCACAAAAAACATGAAAAACGACATCACCGAGCCAAGCACATCCTCGCTGACCGGTCTGCCATCATAGCGCGGGGTAAACACGCCGTGGGGCGACCTGATCTTGTAAAGCTGCGCCCGGATCGACGCAAACAGCAACTGGTAGCGGAAAATCTTGATAGAACAGGCCGTTGACCCCGCGCAGCCACCGATCAGGCCGGTGAAAAACAGAACCGCAATCGGCAATGCGCCCCAGATCATGTAATCCGCGCTGGCATAGCCTGTGCCCGTCAGCAACGACACGGTATTGAACAGGGTCTTGCGGAACATTTCCTCGCCCACTTCTCCGGCCTGAAACATTTTCCAGCACACGATGATCAAAACCAGCACGACGGCCGTGCCAAAAAACGCGCGTATCTGGCTGTCGTGGAACAGCGGTTTTGCCGATCCTGCGGTCAATTGCACAAACCGCACGAACGGCAACGCAGCCAGCAGCATAAAGGCGACTGCCGCATATTCGGTTGCGCCGGAAAAGTTGGCGAAGGATGCGTCGTAATTGGCAAACCCGCCCGTCGCAATTGTGGTCATGGCGTGTACAGTTGCATCAAACGCATTCATGCCGGTACTGATATAGGCAATGGCGCAGGCCAGCGTCAGGCCAATATAGATCACCGAAATCCGGCTTGAAATCTCGGTCGCTCTGGGCAGAATTTTCCCAAAGGTATCAAAGCCTTCGGACCGGAAAATCTGCATACCCCCGACCCGCAATTCGGGCAGGAACACCATCGCCACAACGATGATACCGATGCCGCCCAGCCACTGCATGATACCGCGCCACAGCAGCAGCCCCTTAGGCAATTCTTCCAATCCTGAAAACACGGTTGATCCGGTTGTGGTCAGGCCCGACATGGCTTCGAAAAACGCATCGACAAACCGTGCTTCGGTCGCGCCGAACACAAACGGGATGGCGCCAAACAACGGCAGGGTCAGCCAGACGCCCGTCGTCAACAAAAAGGTTTGCTGGATTGTCAGGCCTTCACGCACCCCGTTGGCACAGGCCAGCGCGATCAACCCGCCGCAAAGCATTGTAATAACAGAACTTTCCAGAAATACGGGCCAATGTCCGCGCCCCTCGGCCAGATCGACCAGCAAAGGCAACAGCATGGTCAGGCCCAGCACGGCCACCAACAGGCCAATCACATATCCGACAGGGCGCAGGTCAATCATGAGGCGCAGGGTTGGCCTCAGGACCGCCGACTGTCAAGCAGTGACAGCAGCGCTTTTGCACAACGTCCTGCCGACCAAAGCCCGCCCCGCCACAACGGGGTCGGGCGTTACGTGTCATCGGATGGTGCCGGTCTTACTTGGCAGGCGGCTTGGCCAGACTGACCTTGGGCTTTGTTTCGTCTTTTCCGGCGTCCACAGCGCGTGCGTTCAAGGCAGCGGGCAAAGCGGGCGGCATGGACGGGGCGCGGGGCCGTTTGGCGGCCGGCTTGGTGCTGGACGGTTCGGTCGGTTCAGGTGCCTTGGCAGGGGCGGATGGCTTGGCCAGGTTTGCTGTTGGCGCGCTTGAAACCACGGGCTTTTCAACCGGTTTTGCCGCTTTAGCCGGGTTCGGCGTCGCCGTTTTCTGCGGGGTCGGTTTTGCTGTTGTAACGACAGCTTTCTCGACGGGCGCGGGTTTTGGCGCGGCTTCGGATATTGGTGCAGGCACCGTTGGCGCCGCGACCTTGGCTTGTGTAACAGGTTCCGACCGTTCGGGCATCGACTTTGAAACCGGTGCAGGCGTGGCAACAGGCTTGACTACAGCAGCTTTCGCCTTGGTTTTGGCTTTGACCGGTTTCGCCGCTGCGGTCTTGGCCACTTTGACAGGCTTGGCGTCCAGTTTGGGCGTCGCGGCGATCACCCTTGACGGCTTTTGGCGCACTGTTTTCGCCTTGCGCTGCGGTTTGCGCAGTTTGGGTGCGGTCGGAACTGCATGCTTTGGTGCGGTTGCTGGCGCGTCTTGCGTTTGTGGCAACCAAACCAGCGGCGCGTTCTTCAAGGACTGCATCAAAATGCGCGAGGCTTTCAGATTGCTGGCCCATGTGTAGCCTGCCAGTTTCAGGCAAGCGGCAGAAAAGGCCAAAGGATGTGTCATAGGGATCATGTCAAATCTCCGATCATGTCGTTCATTTGCTTAATCTGAGGGTTTTGGGGCCGCGTCGGGCCAGTCTTTTCCGGTTGGCTCTGGCCTTTTTGGACAAAGGTTTGATGGCAGCCGCCATAATTTTGTCGGGGGCCCCGCCCTTGATGGCTGTCATGGTGCTGGCAACCATGGCTTCGGTAAAGGCAGGCCCTTTTTCGCGTAGCATGGCGTGGTTTTCGCCCCGCGGCACAGACCACGCCCCGCCCATGCCCATAAGCCTGTAGGCCACGACACTGTGCGCTTCGGTGATCAGCGTCGCGTAGGACATCCATACGTTTGCAATGTCGAGGGGTGTCGAAAGTTTCATTCAGTGCGCCGCATCTTGCTGCACTGCAGCAGTTGCGCGGGATTGACCGAAAGTTTCTGCATTTCCATCGAAAACCACCTTAAATCGACCAAATCAAGGCCAAACATACGCGATTCTGCGGCTGATGATACACAAAAATGCTGCGATGCGGCATTAAGTGTCAATGCGACGTTTCAAACGGAGTCCAATCGGCTTGGCGCTTGCCAAGCCGAACACGGCGCAACAATTGGAAACGACTGGATATTTACCCGACGTGGAAAAGTGTGCTGAACAGCTTGGGGTCAAGGCTTGTACTTGCGAACATCTCGCCCTCTGTCAGAACACTGACCGCATCATGGCTGTGCAGGCTTTCCTGATGGCTGGCGATAATGCGGAAATCACCGACCCTCACGTCTGCCTGTAGCTGTTCGCAGAACAACCGCGCCGCATCTTCGACAAAAATCGGGTTGGCGGCGTTCAATTCCGCGAAGGCCTGTTCATCTTCGCGTTTCACCATAACCTGCGTTTCGGTGGGCACCGCGCGGCGGCACATATCAATCAGATCTTCGAACCAAAGGCAGTTGGCCGCACTGTCCAGTTCTACGGAAATACGCGCGACAGAGCGTTGCGAATGCGGCGTTGCCAATTGGCCGCGCGTGATACGCGCATGTTCGGAAAGTTCAAGCGAACATGGGCAAGTTGACGAATACACATAGTCCAGATGTATGATTTTTGAACGTACACCGTTCTGTTCGACCAGTTCCAAAGCGATATCATAATACTGATATCCGCTCAGACCCGAACGTAAACTGTTCATTTTGACCGGAAAGGAAAACCGCATCTGGATGCGTGCATCAAAGCTTTCCAGATCGGTCTTGTAATCATCCAACGCGGCCTCGATCACTTCGAAACTGAAGGTGCGCTCGGCCTGTTTGTAAAAGCTGCGCATGATGCGCGACATGTTGATGCCCTTCTTGTCCGCCTCAAGGCTGACGGAACCGGTAACCGAAGTTTCCAGTGTCAGATCGCCGTTGTCACGGGTGTGGAAGCGGATGGGCAGACGGAAATTGGAAATGCCGACATGCTGGATTTGCTGGCGCGCGCCACGGATCAGGCTGCTCGGGCCGTTCTGCAGATCGGGCAATCCGGCCTTGTAGGCGGCATCGACCTTGAATCCTTCAGGATATTCGCGCGACAGGGCCGGATAATCCGTCAGGCCGGATGCCGGGATCAACGCGGCAAGTGACGGGTCCAATTGTGCGATATCCGCCGGACTGGCCTGCGCCGCCCAACGTCGCAAAACATCCAGTGCCGCCTGGGCGTCATCGGAATCGGGCAAGGCAGTCAGTTCAGGCGCGTGAAGGTTCAACGGTACAACCCCTTTGAAATCATCGAACCACATACATAATGGTTCCATGTATTAAAATCCATTCACAAGTGTTTACGCGCACAGCCTGCGACCGGATCAATCTGAATCCGACATTGCCAGCATGGATTGGAAACATTTCATGCGCCGGCTTCTGTTCTTGTAATGTGCTGAAATCATAACAAACGGTCGTGGCAGTTCGATGACAGCGCGGGACAGGCATGCCAGGCGTGCAGCATTTACATGGCCTGCAACCATACTGCGCGGCACAAGGGCCGCGCCAACCCCCGCTTCGGCCATGGCAATGGCCGATGCAACGGATGCCACCGTTACATCCGCCCCGATGACCCGATCACGAACAGGTCCGTGATTGGCAAACCAATGCGCCCATCGGGGCACAGAGCTGATCGCGGCGCCCCAATCAACATGGATCAAACGGCCCGTGGCCAGATCAAAACCGGGGTTGGCCGCAACCGGGATCAACGCATCGGTGAAAAGCGGGGTAACTTGGTAATCCGGCAATTCACCCCCATAGGTCAGGCGAATATCAATCCCGTCGCCTTCCATATCAACGGGATCATGTTCAACCCGGACCACGACCGGAATATCCGGAAATAACGCGGCAAACCGTACCAATTGTGCAGGCAACCAGAACTGGGCCAGTGTTTCACTGGCACTGATCACCAGTGGAATACCTTTGCCGCCTTCCGTCAGGGCCTGGGTAAACTGCGCAATATCCGACAGGGCAGCGGCGGCGTTGGTGTAATAATCGCGCCCTGCATCGGTCAGGCGGACCTGATTGTTGTGGCGCTCAAACAGCTTGCGGTTCAGCCAGCCCTCCAGATTGCGGACCTGCTGGCTGACCGCCGCCGAGGTCACACCAAGTTCGCGCCCTGCAGCCGCAAAACTGCTTGATCGGGCGGCACATTCAAAGGCACGCAATGCGTTGAGCGGGGGCAATTTCATTTCACAAGTATGAAAGAAAATCTAAGGGATACCAAGATTTTTTGCAGTGGTGGAAAATACATCCGACTGGCAGAGATGATGCATCCCAACGAATAAAGCGGAGTGACATGCGCGACATCATCGATCTTGAAACCTATCCGCTGGACCAGCCAGACAGCACCGGTTGGCACCACCTTGTTGCGCAATGCCGCAACGATCTGGCGGCGACGGGTATGTTCAACCTGCCCGGATTGATGCGGCAGAATGCGGCGGCCAAGGCCGTGGCCCAGATGCAAGGCCAGTTTGCTGAAAACGCCTTTAGCCACACGCGATCCCACAACATCTACTTCAAGAAAGACATTCCCGGACTGGCACCGGATCACCCTGCCCTGCGGCTTTGCGAAACATCCAATAAAACCCTGTGTGCCGACCAGATTGCCACATCCGATCTGCTGCGGCTCTATGAATGGCCCGAATTCGCGGTGTTTCTGGCGGCCACCATGCAAAAACCCGCGCTTTTCGTGATGCAGCGATCCGCTCGCGCGTGTGAACGTGATGTCCTATCAGGCGGGGCAAGCGCTGAACTGGCATTTTGACCGCTCGGAGTTTACCACAACCCTGCTTTTGCAAGCGCCGGAACGGGGCGGTGAATTTGAGTACCGAACCGATTTACGTTCGGATGACGACCCCAACTATGACGGCGTGGCGAAGCTGCTGAACGGACAGGACGACCGGATCAAGAAAATCGCGTTGACGCCCGGCACCCTGAACGTTTTCCGCGGAAAGAACACCGCCCATCGCGTCACACCGGTTGAGGGGGAAAACGCCCGCATTATCGCCGTGTTTTCCTATTACGACCGCCCCGGCGTGACCTTTTCGCAAGAAGAACGGGTTGGGTTTTACGGGCGCGCGTCATGAATATCGACACCCCGTTCAAGGACGACCGCAAGCTGGGGTATCTGAACAGTGAAGGGGCGGACAAACCTCTGAAAAGCCCCGTACCGCACGAGGTTCTGGACCGCGCGCGGGCCTACCGTCTGGCGCGGTTGCGCACGGTGTTGGGCCAGCATGATGTGGCTGGCCTGCTGCTTTATGATCCGGTGAACATCCGCTATGCGTTTGACTGTTCCAACATGGGTGTGTGGACCGCCCATAACCCGATGCGCTACGCGATGATCCTGTCCGGCGGTCCCGGTATCATGTTCGAATTCAAGGGTTGCGAACACCTGAATGACGGGCTGGACGGCATAGACGAACTGCGCAATTCGATTGCGTGGATGTTCATGGCCGCAGGTGACCGGTCGGAAGACCGGATGAACCGCTGGGCCGATGAGGTTGCGCAGGTGGTGCGCGACCATGGTGGCGGCAACATGCGCCTTGCGATTGACCGGATGGAACCCGAAGGCGTTCTTGCCCTGCAAAAGCGCGGCATCACGATCATTGACGCGGGCCAGATCACCGAAACCGCGCGCGCCATCAAATCGGCGGACGAAATCGAACTGATGCGCTGGACCATCCGCGTATGCGAGGCCGGAATGGCGCGCATTTACGAACATTCGATCCCCGGCGCGACCGAGACGGAACTGTGGGCGCATCTGCATTTTGAAAATGCGCGCTCGGGCGGGGACTGGATTGAAACCAAACTGCTGACCTGCGGCCCGAATACCAATCCGTGGTATCGCGAATGTTCATCACGGGTCTGTCAAAAGGGCGAAATGATCGCCTTTGATACCGATATGATCGGCCCCTATGGCTATTGCGCCGATCTCAGCCGGTCGTGGACCTGCGGATACACCCCGATGACGGACGTACAGCGCCGCATCTACAGCGCCGCGCGCGACCAGATCGACCATAATCTGGCCCTGATCGAACCGGGGCTGGATTTTGCTGAATTCAACGCCAAAAGCTGGCAAATCCCGCCCGCTTACCAGCCCTATCGCTATTCATTGGCAGCCCACGGGGTGGGCATGGCCGATGAATGGCCGGTGATCGCCCTGCACCCCGATTTTGCCGACAGCCAAAGCGGCACGTTCGAGGCCGGTCAGGTAATCTGTGTCGAAAGCCTGATTGCGGATGCGCACAGCGAAAGCGTCAAGCTGGAAACACAGGTTCTGATCACCGACACCGGCACAGAACGGCTGGACAGTTTCCCGTGGGAAGATGTCTAAGACGCCGCCAGCGCCTGTTTGATGTCCGCGATCAGATCGCCCTGATCCTCGATCCCCACCGAAATCCGCACCAATCCGCGGGTGATGCCCAGTGCTTGTTTCTGATCTTCGGGCAGGCGCTGGTGCGTCGTCGTGGCAGGGTGTGTCACGATGGTTTTGGCATCGCCCAGATTGTTGGAAATCGTGCACAGGGTCAGCGCATTCAGGAACCGGAACGCCGCCTCTTGGCCATCGGCCAGATCAATCGACAGTACCGTGCCGCCCTTGGCCATCTGCGCCGCGCTCAGATCGTGCTGCGCATGGGTGGGATGGCCGGGGTAGATCACCCGCGCCAGTGCCGCGTGCCCGTCCAGCGCGTTTGCAATGGCCAGCGCGCTATCGGCTTGCGCATTGACCCGCAAGCTCATGGTTTCCAGACCCTTCAGCATGATCCACGCGGTAAACGGGCTCATCGAGCCGCCGGTATGTTTCATGTAGGGTTCAACGGTTTTGCGAATGAAATCGCGCGTGCCAAGGATGACACCGCCCAGCGCGCGCCCCTGCCCGTCGATATGTTTGGTGGCCGAATAGACGACCACATCCGCGCCTTGTTCGATGGCGCGGGAAAACACCGGGCGTGGCGAAAACATTATCGACAACCACCTGCGCGCCCACCTTGTGCGCCATGTCCGACACGGCGCGAATATCGATCACCTCCAGTGTCGGATTGGACACCGATTTCAAAGAACACGACCTTGGTGTCGGGCCGGATCGCGGATTTCCACTGCGCCAGATCGGTGCCATCCACGAAGGTCACCTCGACGCCAAACCGGGTCAGCACCTCTTCCAGAATATACAGACAGGACCCGAACAGCGCCCGCGAGGACACAACGTGATCGCCCGCGCGCAACATGGATGTCAGCGCGCCGCTGACGGCCGCCATCCCGCTGGCCGTGGCAAACGCGTCTTCGGCCCCTTCCAGCGCCGCAATCCGGTCTTCGAACATGGCCACGGTCGGGTTGCCATAACGGGCATAGATGAATTCCTCGCGCCCCGCCTCGATAAACCGCGCCTCGGCGGCTTCGGCACTGTCATAAACGAAACCCTGCGTCAGGAATATCGCCTCGCTGACCTCACCGTACTGGCTGCGTCGTGTGCCACTGTGCACGGCTTTGGTGCGGTCGTTCCAATCATTGTTCATCTGTTCGTCCTCCGGGCGCGTGCGCCCAATAAAAAACCCCCGATCGCGGTCAAGCGAAAGGGGGTCCCTCATCCTGACCTTTTAGCGGCTTATTTAACGTGGCCCGCAATCCGGTAACAAATCGCCACATAAAACCGATACTGCGCGCCGCGCACGGCGTCAACAGCGCGTGTCCCCTTGCGGCCAGCACAAAATACGCCACCATAGGCGCAACACTCGAAATGAAAGGGCCATCGCCATGCAAAATCCGATCGATCTTTATTACTGGCCCACGCCGAACGGCTGGAAAATCTCGATCGCACTGGAAGAAATGGGCCTGCCCTACACGCTGCATCTGGTCAATATCGGCGCGGGCGACCAGTTCAAACCCGACTTTCTGAAAATCGCGCCCAACAACAGGATGCCCGCGATTGTTGATCCCGACGGCCCCGATGGTGCCCCGGTTTCGATCTTTGAAAGCGGCGCAATCCTGCAATATCTGGCCCGCAAAACCGGACAATTCGGCGGACACACCGAACGCGCGCGCATCGCAGTCGAACAGTGGCTGATGTGGCAGATGGGCGGGGTCGGACCGATGGCAGGACAAGCGCATCACTTTCTGAAATATGCCCCCGCAATGGATCCGCCCAATGATCTGCCCTACGCCAAAGACCGCTACCGCAATGAAACCGCCCGGCTATATGGTGTTCTGGACAGGCAGTTGGAGAAAAACGAATTCGTCGCCGGACAGGACTATTCCATCGCCGATATGGCGATCTGGCCCTGGGCCTCGCTTTGGGAAGGCCAGCAACAAACGCTGGAGGACAAACCCCATCTCGCCCGCTGGCTGGATACGGTCGCCGCCCGCCCCGCCGTGCAGCGTGGCCGTGCCCTGGCCGCTGAACTGCGCACCAATCTGGCCTCAAAAGACCAGCGCGCGGCGCAAAACGTTCTGTTCAACAAGGGGCGCACCTGACCGGCGGAAGGCACACCGCCCGCTTTCAGCTTTTCAAAAATACTTTCACCGAAGGTGACCTGATAAAACGTCGCGCCGCAGGCGCGCCCGCTGTTCTAATCTGCGTCGTCAGGATCGATCATATATGTCTGCAAGGCCATGATCTGCCACCACAAATACGCCATCAGCGCGATGGGAAATCCGAAGGTTTCAATCTTGACCCACAGATCGGTGGACAGATTGCGCCAGATCAATTTCATTTGCCACCGCCAGCACCGCAAAGCCCAGACACAACCGTTTGGTCAGGATCATCCAGCCTTCGTCCTGCATCGGCATCATCTCGGCCATGACATAGGCCAGATAGGATTGCCCGCGCAAAAGCCCAATGCCCAGAAGCACGGAAAACGTGCCGTAGACGAGCGTGGTTTTCATCTTGAAGAACCGCTCGTCATTGAACCACGCGGTCAGCCCGCCAAAAAAGATCACCATGAACGCGGTGAAAATCTGCATCCGGCTCAACTGTCCGGTCAGCCCCCAAAGGATGGCCATGGCCACCAGCAATATCGGCACAAATACCAATGCGGACACGATGAAACCGGTATATTCAGTGCCGTTCCACGTATAGGTTTCGTCGCGGATCAACAGATATATTCCGAAGAAAACAAGCGTCGGGCCCAGTTCCAGCACCTGCTTCAGGATGGGATTGATCTGTTTTGCGTCATTCATGTCATGTCTCCTATCCGCCCATCTCAACGATCACAGCCCCGAGTGCAATAAGCGCCATCAGAAAAATGCGCCGCGGGCCAACCGTTTCCTTCAACACCAGCCATCCGATCAGGGCGGCAAACACCGTCGATGTTTCGCGCAACACCGCCGCCTCGCCGACCTTGTCCAGCCGTGTGGCCAGCATGATCGACCCGAAACTTAGAAAGGCGATCAGCCCGCCAAACACACCGCGTGCCATCAGCGGGGCAATCGCGGGCGGGTTCACCATGCTGCGCCAGCGGGCAAAGGCAATGAACGGCATGACCAGCCCGTCAAACATGAAAAACCACGCCAGAAACGTAAAGGGGTTGGCCGTCGCGCGGATGCCATAGGCGTCATAGGTCGTGTATAGCGCGACAAACAGGCCGGTCAGCACCGCCAGAAACAGCGCCAGTTTCAGCGTGTCCCGCTCGGTTTCCAGAAACATCAGGTTATAGACGGCCAGCCCGAATATCCCGCACAGCAGCACCGCAATACCCATCCACTGCGTGGTGGTGAACACCTCGCCAAAAAGGTAATAGGCCCCGATCACGGTGAACAGCGGGCCCATGCCGCGCACCACGGGATAGACCACCGTGTAAGCGCCCTTGGTATAGGCCTGTGCCTGCAACATCTTGTAAACAAGGTGGATTGCAAAGGCGGTCGCAAAGATCACCCACATATGCGGTTCGGGCCATGGCACCACAAACAGGGCAAAAGGCGCCGCCATCAGGCAATAGGAGGCATCAATGGCCCCGCGCGTCAGCCACGGATCATGCCGCCCTTTTTGCAGGGCGCCGAACACCGCGTGCAAGAACGCCGCCAGCATGGCCAGCGCAAGCGCCAGTTGGTGGCCGGCCTCGGTGCCTTCCAGCGCGACAAACCAATCCCCCATCTAGGCGGCGTGTCCCATCACCGTTCCAGCCCCGTCAGGGCGGCGGCAAAATCATCCGGATCAAACGCATCCAGATCGTCGATCTGTTCGCCCACGCCGATGGCGTGAATGGGCAGGCCGAACCTGTCGGCCAGCGCGACCAGAACGCCGCCTTTGGCGGTGCCGTCCAGTTTGGTCATCACCAGCCCCGACACGTCAGACACTTCCTGGAAAATCTTGACCTGGTTCAGTGCGTTCTGGCCTGTCGTGGCATCCAGCACCAGCAATGTATTATGCGGTGCGCTGGGGTCTTTCTTGCGGATCACGCGCACGATCTTGGCCAGTTCTTCCATCAGGTCGGCACGGTTTTGCAAACGTCCTGCGGTGTCGATCATCAACAGGTCGGCCCCGTCTTCCTGCGCCTTTGTCATCGCATCAAAGGCAAGGCTGGCGGGGTCCGATCCTTCGGGGGCTGTCAGAACCGGCACACCGGCGCGTTCGCCCCAGACCTGCAGCTGTTCCACGGCCGCCGCACGGAACGTATCGCCTGCGGCAATCACCACCTTCTTGCCCGCCGCGCGAAACTGGCTGGCCAGTTTGCCGATGGTCGTGGTTTTGCCCGATCCGTTCACGCCAACCACCAGCACCACCTGCGGGCGGTGCGGATAAAGCGGCATGGGCTTGGCGACAGGTTCCATGATGCGCGCAATCTCGCGCGCCAGCAGTTCCTTGATCTCGGTCGCTGACAGTTTCTTGCCAAACCGGCCTTCGGCCATGTTGGCGGTGACACGCAAGGCGGTATCGACGCCCATGTCGGCCGAAATCAACAGCTCTTCCAGCTGTTCCAGCATGTCATCATCCAGCACGCGGCGCACTACAGTTTTCTTTTCGCCACGTCCGAACAGGCGGCCCAACAGGCCGCTGGATTTTTCCACCAACGGGTCTGGATCAAGCGTTGCCATCGGTTCGGGGCGCGCCAGCGTCACCGGCGTTGGCGCAGCGGGTTCCGGTTCCGGTTCCGGTTCCGGTTCCGGTTCCGGTTCCGGTTCCGGTTCCGGTTCCGGTTCCGGTTCCGGTTCCGGTTCCGGTTCCGGTTCCGGCTCTGGCTCGGCTAACTCGGCTCTGGCTCTGGCTAACTGGCTCTGGCTCTGGCTCTGGCTCTGGCTCTGGCTCTGGCTCTGGCTCTGGCTCTGGCTCTGGCTCTGGCTCTGGCTCTGGCTCTGGCTCTGGCTCTGGCTCTGGCTCTGGCTCTGGCTCTGGCTCTGGCTCTGGCTCTGGCTCTGGCTCTGGCTCTGGCTCTGGCTCTGGCTCTGGCTCTGGCTCTGGCTCTGGCTCTGGCTCTGGCTCTGGCTCTGGCTCTGGCTCTGGCTCTGGCTCTGGCTCTGGCTCTGGAATGGGGTCGGCCGGTGCGTCGGCAATTGCAACAGGGCTTCCGTCTGTCTGCACGATTTCTTCTTCGGTGCCGCCATCTTCCATGATGGCGTCCAGACCTTCATCAATCTTGGACGACGATTTGAACAACCGGTCTTTGAGTTTCTTGAAAAACGACATGCACCCTCCGCCACTCGGTCATTTTCACCTAATGTGGATTTACGCCAGATGGAAGGCCGCGCGTCTTGCCTCGGGGTTCCAAACTAAAATATGACCTGTGTAAGGGGCCATTCGCGGCCAGCAATCGACCAATTCGAACGGGAGGACACATTATGGATACGCCACCCGCCGGATTGGACAAGGCCGTATCGGAAACCCTTGCGCAGCCGTTCCGACGTGTCACGCGGGTTACCCATGACGGCCGCGTTTTCTGGATCAAGCGGCCCGAACGGGCAGACACTCGTATGCGCCTGCAAAAGGGCAATGCGCAGCGCAATTTCGATGCGGAACGCGACGCGCTGAAAACGCTCTGTGCGGCGGGTCTGCCGTTTGCGCGCATTGTCATGGAAGGCCCTGATTACTTTGTAACGCCGGATGGCGGCCCGCCCCTGATGCAGGTCTTGCAACAGGCGGCTCTGCCACAGGCCGAGCGTGTGGCCGCGTTTGACGCAGCAGGGCGCGCCCTTGCCCGGATGCATCAGGCCGGATTTGCCCATGGCCGTCCGTCGATCAAGGATATGTGCTGGAAAGACGGGCAGATCACCCTGCTTGATCTGGAGTATTACAGCGCCGCACATAACCGTTTCAAATATCAGGTGCGTGATCTGATCCTGTTCCTGCACAGCGCCTTTGCCGCCGTAGAACAACAGCGCCCCGAAATCACAGCGGCGATGCACGCCTATCGTGCGCACGACACCACATCGGTCTGGGCCGGGGCGCAGAGATGGTGCCGCCGCTATCGCTGGCTTGATCCGCTGACACGCCCGATTCAGGCGTTGAAAACCCGCCACGTGCGCGATTTTCGCGCGCTGCCCCTGCTGTTCGATGCGTTAAAGGACAGCGGCTAAAGTCCGCTATCACAGGAGTTTGACAGTTTTGCCGGTTTCCACACGGCGCATGATCTGCCACGATCAGCACATGTTCATCCTGCGTGCCTGTGTATGTCTTTTGATTCTGTGCGGCCCTGTTTTGGCAGGCCAACCGATGTCAGCGGATGCCTTTGACAGATATACGCTTGGGAAAACCCTGATGTATGCGCAGGGCGGATCGGCTTACGGTGCAGAGGAATATCTGGAAAACCGCCGCGTGCGCTGGTCGTTTCTGGACGGACAATGCAAAGAAGGCGTCTGGTACGAAGACGGCGGACAAATCTGTTTCGTTTACGAAGACCGCACCGATCCGCAATGCTGGACCTTTACCCAAGGTGCAAACGGCCTGATCGCCCAGTTTGAAAACGAACCCGAAGGGTTCGAGCTGTACGAGGCCGAAACCTCGGACGAACCCATGCTGTGTCTGGGGCCGGAGATCGGTGTCTAGAACAGTGATCCCTGATCTTTGGGGTCGGGCTTGACGGGTTTGGGTGCCGGTTTGGCACGCGCTGGCCCGTCAACAGAATACCGCCCGTCGGAAAACTCGATTTCCAGCGCGCCTGCCAAGGCCGCGGCCTTTTGCGTGGTGATCAAGGTGTCACCATCGCGCACAACCGCATAGCCGCGCGCCAGCGTGGCCTTGTACCCCAGCGTTTCACGCAAACGGTCGGTCGCCTCAAGCCGTTGATACCATGTTGAAACCTGTCGCTGTGTCGTTTCGGCAAAGCGGCGCGACAGGGCGGTCAGCGCCTCGCGCTTGCGGGTGACATCAACAGTCAAGCTGCGCAATTGCATACGGTCCGCGCGGGCCCGAAACGCCGTGCGCTGCACCGTGACGGATCGCAGCAACGCAGGGGCCAGACGGCTGGCCAGCGCATCCATGCGGCGGCGTTCGTTGTCCACCCCGCGCCGCACCGTTCCGGGGCGCAGGCTGCCCGCGCGTTCGGACAGATGCACACGACGCACCTGCACATTGCGGATCAGCGCGGCGGGCAACCTGTCACCCAGTACATCCAGCCGCTGGCGCGGCCCGTCCAGCAGCGTATCGGCGCGCGGCAGGGCGCGGCCCAGATCACGCAGGCGTTGGCCACGCTGTGTAACCATGTTGCCCAGACTGCGGGTCATCCGCGTTTCCTGTTCGCCGACCCATGACAGCAGTTCCAGACGCACAGGCACGGCCAGTTCGGCCGCCGCCGTCGGGGTCGGCGCGCGCCGGTCTGATACAAAATCAATCAGCGTGGTATCGGTTTCGTGCCCCACAGCCGAAATCAGCGGAATGTCAGAGGCGGCCGCCGCACGTGCAACCGCTTCTTCGTTGAAGCCCCATAAATCCTCGATCGATCCGCCGCCGCGCGCAACGATCAGAAGATCGGGGCGTGGCAGTGCACCACCGCACGAAAACGCATTGAAGCCTTCGATGGCGCGCACCACTTCGGGGGCGCATTTGGCCCCTTGCACCGCCACGGGCCAGATCAGCACCTTGCGCGGAAACCGGTCGCGCAACCGGTGCAGGATATCGCGGATCACCGCGCCCGACGGCGACGTGATCACACCGATGATTTCGGGCAGATAGGGCAAGGGCCGTTTGCGTGCGGGATCAAACAGCCCCTCGCCCGCCAGCATCTGCTTGCGTTTTTCCAGCATCGCCATCAGCGCGCCCATGCCCGCCGGTTTGATATCTTCGATCACAATCTGGTATTTCGACTGGCCGCCAAAGGTGGTCACGCGCCCTGTTGCAACCACTTCCATCCCCTCTTCGGGCTGGGTTTGCAAACGTGCCGCAACGCCTTTCCAGATCACGCCCGCGATCACGGACTTGTCGTCTTTCAGGTCCAGATAGATATGCCCCGATCTGGGCAGGCTGACGCGCCCAACCTCGCCCCGGATCCGGACATGGCCGAATTCGCCCTCGATCACCCGTTTGATCGCGCCGGAGAGTTCGGTAACGCTGAATTCGGGGGCGTTCTGGCCTTCGGACGGGTCGTCGATCAGATCCATGCGGGCGGCTTCCTTGTGCATTCCATTGCGCCAGCTTAGAACGCCACCACGGCAAGGCCAAGTGGAGAACCGGCATGAATATTCTGATCCTTGGAAGCGGCGGGCGGGAACACGCGCTGGCCTGGGCGGTGATGCAGAACCCCAAATGCGACAAGCTGATCGTGGCGCCGGGAAATGCAGGGATCGCGCAGATCGCGGATTGCGCGTCGCTGGATATTCTGGACGGCGGTGCGGTTGTGGTTTTTGCCGAAGAAAACGCCATCGATTTCGTGATTGTCGGCCCCGAGGCCCCGTTGGCCGCCGGTGTGGCCGACCGGTTGCGCGATGCCGGCATTCTGGTGTTCGGCCCGTCCGGAAAGGCCGCGCAACTGGAAGCCTCCAAGGCGTTTACCAAAGAGATTTGTGATGCGGCAGGCGCGCCAACCGCCGCTTATGCCCACTTTACCGATGCGGAAGCGGCACGCGCCTATATCAAGGCGCAAGGTACGCCGATTGTGGTCAAGGCCGACGGGCTGGCCGCAGGCAAGGGTGTGATTGTCGCGATGAGCGAGGCCGAAGCGCTGGCAGCGGTGGACGATATGTTTGGCGGGGCCTTTGGCGGCGCGGGCGCGGAAGTGGTGATCGAGGAATTCATGGAGGGCGAGGAAGCATCGCTGTTCGTGCTGTGTGACGGCACAGACATCCTGTCGATCGGCACCGCGCAAGACCACAAGCGCGTCGGTGATGGCGACAGCGGCCCCAACACCGGCGGCATGGGGGCCTATTCCCCGGCCCCCGTTCTCAGCGCCGAGATCGAGGCGCTGGCGATGGAGCAGATCGTGCGCCCGATGCATGCAGGTTATGGCCGAGCGCGGGATGCCCTATCAGGGTGTTTTATATGTCGGATTGATGATCAAGGACGGCCAGCCACGTCTGGTGGAATACAACGCGCGGTTCGGCGATCCCGAATGTCAGGTGCTGATGATGCGGCTAGGGGCACAGGCGTTCGATCTGATGCACGCCGCCGCCGAGGAACGGCTGGCAGACGCGCGGGTCAACTGGGCGGACGATCATGCGCTGACGGTGGTGATGGCAGCCAACGGCTATCCCGGAGCTTACGAAAAAGGCAGTGTGATCGGCGGGTTGGGAGATTTACCCGAGGACAGTTTCCATATGTGTTTTCATGCCGGAACCAGCGAAGCCGAAGGGAAGATCACCGCCACAGGCGGGCGCGTTCTGAATGTAACGGCGCGCGGCACAACCCTGCAAGAGGCGCGCGACCGGGCGTACGCCATGGTAGATGCGATTGACTGGCCGGACGGGTTTTACCGCAAGGATATCGGCTGGCGCGCGCTGTAGCAGCGGTGCATTTCGAGTATTTTCGGACAAATGAAGGACGGGGCGCGACTCGGTGCCCGGCCTATGCGCAGGCCAGTGCAGCGGTGATGGCGGCGGGGCCGGTGTTGGGGCCGATGGTGCGGCTTTTCAGGGTTTTACCTGCGTAGGTGACGGCAACAATTTCTGACCAGTCCGATGAGAGCAGGATCAGTTCAGGCGCGCCGCCACAAGTGCGCAGACCGCCAAAAATCTGTTCATCGCCGATACGGTGGTTGGTGACGCCGGACAGGGTTGCGCCCTCGGTCAGGCCACCGGGCGCAAAGGTCCACACCCGCAGGGTTTTGGCCAGATGCGGGCGGTCGACATAGGCGATATCGGTGATCCCGTCGCCGTCCAGATCGGCAATTGCAACAGGGGCAAGCCAGCGGAAACGGGTGCCAATATAGGGGGTTGCATGGGCTTTCACCAAAGCCCCGCGGCGCAGGCTGTAGATCGCCAGTTGCGCACCCTGGGTTTGTGAGCTTTCGACAACGACAATGTCGTTCTGCCCGTCCCCGTCCGCATCCACGACGCGGGGCGCAATATCTTCGAACACGGTGTGGTTCGCGCCTTGGTCGCGCAGATCGATCCGGTAGGTGCGCCCTTGCCCGTCGCGTGCCACCAGCACCGCCTTTTCGCGGATATTGCCCATGATCCGGTGCGGATAGACATCCAGCGCCTGTTCATAGCGCGCGGCGGTGATGCCTGTGCCCGATGCCGTGGTCCAGTCCTGTTGCGCAGCGGCACATCCGGCGGCCAGAAGGCAGACCAGAACAGCCGCAAGACGCATCAGATCTGTTTTTCCGGCATTTGCACGCGCAATCCGTCCAGCGCATCGGTGACCTTGATCTGGCAGGTCAGGCGCGAACGGGTGGGGTCAGGTTCGTAGGCGAAATCAAGCATGTCTTCTTCCATGTCGTCGCGCGCGGGCAGTTTTTCGACCCAATCGGCATCGACATAGACGTGACAGGTGGAACAGGCGCAGGCGCCGCCGCAATCCGCTTCGATACCGGGAATGTTGTTGTCGCGTGCGCCTTCCATCACGGTCAGGCCGTTGGCGACGTCAACCACATGTTCGGTGCCGCCATGTTCGACATAAGTGATTTTTGCCATTTGATCGTCTTTCTTTCGTAACTGTGTCGGGCTTGTCTATCTGGGCCATATAGGGCGCGCCACCCCCTTTTGCGACCGAACGATATTCCCCTTGCGACAAATTCTGTTTGTTCTATTTTTGTTCTTATGTCTGCCTTGCAAGATCACAGGAGGTCGCCTGCCGCGCGACAGGCCCGATGGCCCCGCCCGCCGCACTGTCTGGTGGCGGCGCGGTTGGCCGACCCGCCGAACGGGGCGCGGGTTGCCGTGGCCGGACTGGTCATTCTGCGCCAGCGCCCCGGCACCGCAAACGGCGTGATTTTCATCACGCTTGAGGATGAAACCGGCGTGGTGAACGTGATCGTTTGGCGCGCGCTTTATGAACGGTTCCGCCGTGCGGTGATTGCGGGGCGGATGTTGCGTGTCACGGGGCGGTTGCAACGCGAAAACGATGTAACCCATATTATTGCCGAACAGATCGAGGATATTTCCGACATGCTGGACAGGCTGGTGGCCCCCTGAGCCCATCGCCAGCAGCGCGCGACACTTGCCACCATGCTGCTCCGCAGGCGGATCGCCCTTTCCGGGTGATCGCGAACAGGTTAGGCTGCGGGCGAGGAACAGGATCGAGACTTCAGACAATGGCATGGACGGCACGACACGCGGTTTTGCTGCTGGGCGTATTCGCAGGATGCGATATTGCACCGGACAGCGCGGCGCGTACGGCACCGGACACCAACGGCCTGCTGAAAGGCAGCGCGCCCGCAGATGCACCCCCCGGCACATGCTGGGGCAAAAGCGTGGAACCGGCCGTGATCGAAACTGTCATCGCACCGGTTCTGGTGAACCCCGAACGGGTCGACAGCGATGGTGTTGTCATCAGCCCGGCCATTTACAGAAATGCCCCAAGCCCCAAAATCGTACAGGACCGGCAGGAAACGTGGTTTGAAACGCCTTGCGATGATGTGATGACGCCAGAGTTCATCGCCTCGGTCCAGCGCGCGCTGGCGGCGCGCAACGTATATAGCGGGCCGATCACAGGGCGGTTGGACAGTGCGACACAATCTGCCATCCGCGCCTTTCAAAAACCCGACGGTATCCTGAGCGCGGACCTGTCACTTGCGTCCGCACGCACGCTTGGGCTGGTTACAGTGCCTGTTCCCGCCGAATAGGGCGCGATTACCGGCAACAAAAAAGGCGCCCCAAGGCGCCTTTTTCTGATTATCGATGGTAACAGCACATCACTCTTGCAGGCTCAGCGCGACGAATCGCGGATCACCGGCCCGGCGCACCAGCAGCAGCAGCGATTTGCGCCCTGCTTCCTTGGTGGCTTCGACACGTTCTTCCAGACCCTTGATATCCGAAATTTTCTGCTGTCCCGCCTCGGTGATCAGATCACCGGCGCGCAGGCCTTTTTCATAGGCTTCCGACGTCGGCTCCACATCGACAACGACAAGGCCGTCCATATCGTCACCAATGCCCAGTTGCTCGCGGAATTCATCTGTCAGGGTGCTCAGCTTGAGGCCCAGCATCTCGGTTTCGGTTGCACCTTCATCACCGGGTGCATCCATCGCGGCGGGCACGGCAGATTCCGCTTCTTCACGGCGACCCAATGTGACCAGAAGGGTTTGTGTCTTGCCATCCCGGAAAACAACCACGCGCACGGCTTTGCCGATTGCGGTATTGCCCACACGGCGCACAAGGGCGCGGGTGTCGGCCACATCATCGCCATCAAAGTTGATGATCACGTCACCGGCCAGCATTCCGGCCTCTTTGGCGGGGCCTTCGGGCACATCCGTGACCAGCGCGCCCGAGGCTTTTTCCATACCCATGGCCTCGGCCACATCATCAGTGACGTCCTGAATACGTACACCCAGCCATCCCCGGCGCGTTTCGCCGAATTCCTTAAGCTGGTCCACAACCCGTGTCACCACATTGGATGCCATCGAAAACCCAATGCCGATTGAACCGCCGTTGGGCGACAGGATGGCCGTGTTCACCCCGATGACATCGCCGTCCATATTGAACAACGGACCACCCGAATTGCCGCGGTTGATGGCGGCATCGGTCTGGATGTAATCATCATAGGTGCCCGACAGCGCACGATTGCGGGCCGACACGATCCCGGCCGAAACGGAAAACCCCTGCCCCAACGGGTTGCCCATCGCGATAACCCAATCTCCGACGCGCGCCAGATCACTATCCCCGAAGGATACGAACGGCAGCGGTTCGGCGGCTTCGACCTTGAGCAGTGCAATATCTGTGTTCGGGTCGGTCCCGATCAGCGTTGCCTTGAGTTCTTCCCCCGAAAAGAATTCGATGAGGATTTCATCAGCGCCTTCGATCACGTGGTTGTTTGTGACGACATACCCGTCTTCAGAAATCACAAAGCCCGACCCCAAGGCAGACGACCGGCGCGGGCGATCCCCGTCGCGGTTGCGTTCCTGAAAGTCCCGAAAGAAATCCTGAAACGGGCTGCCATCGGGAACGATCCCTTGCGGCCCGGTTTGCCCGGCGACAACGGTGGACGTGGTAATGTTCACAACCGACGGGCTGATTTTCTCGGCCAGGGGGGCAAGGCTCTCGGGTTTAGCAAATGCAGGCAATGCCAATAGCAGCACCGCCGCAAGTGCGACAACGCCGGTCCAAAGCACCCTGCGCGCAACAACCGTGTTTGCGGCGGCAACTTTGGCTTCGGCGTCTTGGCGTTTGTGATTTTGTCTGAAAGTACGAGCCTGCATGCTCAAAATCTCCTTGGTTGTGGCCGCATATGACCCACCCGATGTTCGGGTATTTACCTTACCGTGCATTTAGGAACGATACAGGGCAACATTAAAGGTGTAGCGCCGAAACAATCTGTCAAATGAATGTGAGGACGGACGCTGAAACGGCGAAAGGCCGCGCACGTTTGCCGGCCTTGGTCGGGCGGGATCATGCGCCCAGTTGATGCGCGGCCCAGATAAGGATCAGGCCGGTCACGATGGCCAGCCCGCCGACCTGACGGCGGGCGGCTTCGGGTATCTGGCGCAACATCTCGAGCATGCGTTCGACAAGCGAAGGGGCCAGCGTATAGGCCAGCCCCTCAACCGTTAGTACCAACCCGATCGCCAGAAGCGTGGTTGCGATCATTGCGATGCCGCGCCTGTGGGACTTTTCAGATAGTTGAAAAATTCCGAATCCGGCGACATCACCATTGTCGAATTGCTGCCCTGCAAAGCCCGCGTATAGGCGGTAAGCGACCGGTAGAATTCAAAGAATTCCGGGTCGGCGCCAAATGCTCCGGCAAAGATCGCGTTGCGGTTGGCATCTGCTTCACCGCGAATGATCTCGGCCTGACGTTGCGCATCGGACACCAGTTCAACCACGGTCCGGTCCGCTTGGGCGCGGACCCTTTGGGCCGCTTCGTTACCACGGGCGCGTTCGTCTGTCGCCTCGCGTTCCCGCTCAGCGCGCATCCGCTCGAATGTCGCTTCAAGGTTCTGCGAGGGAAGATCGGTTCGCTTCAGACGCACATCGACGATTTCGATGCCCAGCGCCAGTGCTTCGGCAATCGCATCATTGCGGATACGCAGCATCAGCGTGGCCCGATCCGAGCTTAGGATATCGTTGGAGGACACCGAACCCAGTGTTTCCCGTGTTTTCGCGCGCAGGATCGAATCAAGCCGGTTTTCGGCTGTGGCGATCCCGCCAACACCCACCGCCTGACGGAACCGGTTTACATCGGCAATCCGGTAGCGGGCAAAGGCATCGACAACCAGACGTCTGTCATCCAGTGGCGTGACTTCCAGCGGGTCGATATCGCGGCTCAGAATACGGTCATCATAGCGCACGACTTCCTGGATCAGCGGAATTTTAAACGCCAGTCCGGGTTCTTCCTTGATGTCGACGACACGGCCGAACTGAAGAACCAGCGCCTTTTCACGTTCGTCCACGATAAAGATCGATGACAACACACCGGCAACGGCGATCACGACGATCGGAATAAGATAAGTGGCAGCACGCATCAGTTGTTCCCTCCGGTATTTGTCGTCGGGGTGCGACGCAATTCGTTCAGCGGCAGATAGGGCACAACACCCTGCCCTGCGCCGGTGGCGCTTTCATCAAGGATCACCTTGTCGACGGCACCCAGCACCTTTTCCATTGTTTCAAGATACAAACGCTTGCGGGTCACTTCGGGGGCCTTCTGGTATTCACCCAGAACAGCGGTAAAGCGGCTGGCTTCACCTTCGGCCTCGTTCACGACCTGTGCGCGGTACCCTTCGGCTTCTTCCAGAATCTGCGCGGCTTCACCACGTGCTTCGGCCAGTCGGCGGTTGGCATAAGCATCGGCCACGTTTTGCAGACGGTCCCGTTCCTGTTCAGCCGCCTGAACGTCGCGGAATGCGTCGATCACGGTTTGCGGCGGGTCGGCTTTGTCAAAGTTGACGCGGATGATGTTCACGCCGCTGTTATAGCTGTCGAGCGTGGACTGGATCAGGTCCTGCAACCGCCCTGCAATCAGGCCACGATCCCGGTTCAGGATCGGCGCCAGATCGGACTGGGCGATAATTTCGCGCATCGCGGATTCAGACACGGCGCGGATCGTTGCCGGCGGATCGGCAAGGTTGAACAGGTATTCCGCCGGATCGTTGATGTTCCAGACAACCTGAAAATCGATATCAACGATGTTTTCATCGCCTGTCAGCATCAGATCCCGCGTCGTCGCCGCGCGCGCCCACACCGATATCTTCGGTCCGTTCGGAGCTGACTGGGATGACCTCGGCGGTGACAACCGGCCACGGGGCAAAGTTCAGACCCGGATTGCCGATGGCATATTCCTTACCCAGGAACAGCTCGACCGATTGTTCTTCGGGTTTCACGGTGTAGAAGCTGGCCATGCCCCAAAGGACAGCAGCCCGCCAGAATGGCAAGGCCCACCGTGCCGCGCGTGATCGCGGGCCTCCGCCACCGCCGCCTCCGGTACCGCCACCGCGGCCTTTGTCGCCGCCACGACCGCCCATCAGAACGCGCAGTTGTTCCTGGCCTTTTTTCACCAGCTCATCAATTTCGGGAATCTGCGGGCCTTCCTGGCCGGGCCTGCGCCCGCCACCATTGTTGCCGCGCTTGTCATCGCCGCCATTGTTGCCGCCGGAGCCGCCTGAATTTCCGCCGCCCCCCCATGGGCCGCCGCTGTTTCCTGCCATGTTCTGCAATTCCCCTGTTTCACACGCCCAACAGGCGCTTTCGTCTAAACTGTGATCTTTATTACAATATTCAAGCGGTCCGCATCGGAGTTTTCATCGTTACAAGTTCTTCCGACATTGTGGGATGCACTGCAACGGTCCGGTCGAAATCTTCCTTGGTTGCCCCCATTTTAACCGCGATCCCCGCCAACTGGATCATTTCGCCGGCCCCCGGGGCCACGATATGGCACCCCAATACCACCCGCGTGGCCTTGGATACCACCAATTTCATCAAAACGCGGTCGCTGCGTCCGGCAAAGGCGGTTTGCATCGGCCTGAAGCTGGTGCAATAAATCTCGACGGGTTCACGTTCGCGCGCCTCTTCCTCGGACAGGCCAACAGTGCCCATTTCCGGCTGCGTAAAGATCGCCGAAGGGATCAATCGTGATCCACCTTGGTCGGGTTGCCCTTGAATACGGTTTCCACAAAAGCCATGCCTTCACGGATGGCCACGGGCGTCAGGTTCACGCGGTTGGTCACATCGCCGATGGCATAGACCGAAGGCTGATGCTGTCTGGGAATAGTCATCCACCAGAATTTCGCCCCGCCGCCCGATTTTGACGCCGGTGTTTTCAAGACCCATATTGGCCGAATTCGGGTCGCGCCCCGTGGCGAACATGACCTGATCAAACACCTGTTCATCGCCATTGGTCGCCTTGACCCAGACGCCTTTGCCCTCACGCCGCATTTCAAGCACGTTGGTGCCGGTTTTGATCTGCACGCCACGATCGGCCATTTCGGTCGCGACAAGGCCGCGCGCTTCGTCATCGAACCCGCGCAGGATTTGCGCACCGCGGTAATATTGCGTCACCTCGACGCCCATACCGTTCATCACACCGGCAAATTCACACGCGATATATCCGCCGCCGATGATCAGCATCGATTTGGGCAATTCGGGCAGGTGGAAAATATCATCTGACGTGATCGCCAGTTCGGCCCCTGGCATATCGGGTTTGACAGGGTGGCCCCCCGTCGCAATCAGGATGTGTTTGGCGGTTTTGGTTTCGCCGCTGGACAGCGCCACAGTGTGCGGGTCCACCAGCGTGGCGCGTGCATCAAAAGTGTCCACACCGGATCCGGCCAGCAGATTGCGATAGACCTGTTCCAACCGGTCCAGTTCATCCGTCATCTGTTTTTGAAAGCGCGGCCATTCAAAACTGGGCGCGGTGTTGTCCCAGCCATAGGCATGGGCATCTTCGGCCAGACGGGCATAACCGGACGCGAACACCATCAATTTTTTGGGCACACAGCCCCGGATCACGCAGGTACCGCCGTAACGGTCATCTTCGGCCAGTGCGACCTTGGCGCCGGTGTCCCCGGCAGCGACCCGCGCGGCGCGCACGCCCCCCGATCCTCCGCCAATTACGAACAGATCATAATCAAACGCCATGGTGCTTATCCCTAGTCTGCCAGATCCGTAAACAGGTTGTCGTTTTCGGTGAAATCAACCCGATCCTGATCGACTGTGCCTTTGTTGATGTCGCGCACTTCGACGCGGCCGTCGCCGAACCCGATGACAACAGTATCGCAGATATCAATGAAAAGCCCGTTTTCAACCACCCCCGGCATCTGGTTCAGCACAAGCGCAAGCTGGCGCGGGTTGCCGATGCGGTTCAGATGCAGATCAAGGATGTGGTTGCCTTCATCGGTGACATAGGGGACCGATCCGTTCATCCGCATCGTGGTAGAGCGCCCCAGCACATCCATGGAAATCAGCGTTTCCTCGACCAGTGCCTGCGTGGTTTGCCAGCCGAACGGGATCACCTCGATCGGCAGGGGAAACGCGCCCAGCGTTTCAACCTCTTTCCCGATATCGGCGATCACGATCATCCGGTCGCTGGCTGTCGCCACGATCTTTTCCTGCAACAGCGCCCCGCCGCCGCCCTTGATCAGGTTCAGATCACCGTCAAATTCATCGGTGCCGTCAATGGTCAGGTCCAGCCATTTCGCCTCGTCCAGGGAAATCACCTGTATCCCCACCTCGCGCGCCAGTTCGGCGGTGCGTGTGGATGTGGGAACACCTTTGATCTTCAATCCCTCATCGCGCACCATTTCGCCCAGACACCGGACCAGCCACGCGGCGGTACTGCCGGTTCCCAGCCCGACACGCATGCCGTCTTCGACATATTCGGTCGCACGCTTGGCAGCGACAAATTTGGCCTTGTCGATGGGCGACAATTCATGGGTCATAGGCAGCCTCCGGATTGCATGCGCGCCTTATAGGGGAGATGCGCCACAGGGGCGAGAGGGGATTTGCCATCATTTTAAAGGTCTTCCAGTGGCGCACCCCCTGCTAGCGCGGGGTGACAGTGCGTTAAATGCAGATAATCTGCAGGTGCATGCATCTGACCCAAACAGGAGAGAATCGCCACTTGTCCGACGTGTTTGAAAGCATTTCAAAGTGGCTGCTGGCGCAGGCGCTGGAAGATGTGGGGCTGTCTGATACCATCGCAGAGCTTGGCCAGCGCCTGATCGACGGTGGTGTGCCTGTGAACCGTATCAATATCGGCCGCGCAATTTTGCACCCCGTGATTGGCCTGGTCAATCTGACGTGGGAGGCCGACACCGCGCAGGTTGTCGCTCAAGAAATTCCTCGCAAGATGATCAGTATTGATCGCCTGACCGGCCAACCGTTCTTTGATCTGAACCGCGGGACAACGGATCGCATCGTTGCGAATTTCAAAAACCCGGAAGACCTTGCGCGGTACGCCCTGTTTCAAGAACTGGCGGATCAGGGGATGACGGGATATGCCGCCTTTGGTCGCAATTTCGGTCGCAAAAGCGCGTTCATGCAACAATTCGAAGGCGATTTTCGCGGCGCGGTTGTGTCGTTCACGACGCGGCGGTTCAGCGGCTTTTCACAGAGTGATCTGGACGGTTTTGAACGCCTGCTGACACCGCTTTGGATCTGCCTTCTGATTTCGACCGAGCGTTTGTTGGCTACCGAATTGCTGGAAACCTATCTGGGCCGGATTTCGGGAAAACAGGTTCTGACCGGCCAGAATGCACGCGGGGATGTGCAAACCATCGATTGCGCACTGTTCTACAGTGACATGCGAAATTCGCTTGGCCTGTCGCAAGAGATGAACGCCGAGGCCTATATGGCGACGGTGAACCAGTATTTCGATTGTACCGCGCAGGCTGTGCTGGATCATGGTGGTGAGGTTCTGAAACTGATCGGCGACGGTATCATGGCGATTTTTCCGTTTCAGGATGATACCCGCCCGCCCGCGAATATGTGCGCCGCCGCCCTGTCTGCTGCACGCGAGGCATTTGCGCGCGCAGAGCAGGTGAACGCGACGCGCGCGGCCGAAGGATCGGCTCAGATCGACTTTGGCATCGCCTTGCACGTCGGATCGGTGCTGTATGGAAATGTCGGGACCGAAAAGCGGCTTGATTTCACCGCGACCGGCCCCGCCGTTGGCCTTGTCAGCCGGTGCGAGGCGCTGACCCGCCCGTTGGCCACACGGCTGATTGCCACAGAAGATTTTTCGGTCCAGTGTGCAGAGCCTGCGCGCCCGCTCGGGGCCCACGCGATCCGCGGCTTTGAAGACAAGATCGGACTGGTGACGTATCCCGCCGGCACCCCTTAGCGGCACATAAAGGCAGGTCCGCAATCACGCACCATTGGTCGCATTCCGGCAGCCTTGTTCACGAATGTGATTTATACCGTCCACCATGACACAGACCTACCGCCTTTATTATGCCCCCGACAACGCATCGCTGATCATTCGGCTGGCGCTTGAGGCTTTGGCTGTGCCCTATGAAACCGTGCTTGTTGACCGGTCCGCGCAGGGACAGAAAGCGCCGGATTATCTGGCGATCAACCCGAACGGGCTGATCCCGGCGCTTGCCACCCCGAACGGCGCGATTTTCGAAACCGGTGCAATCCTGTTGTGGCTGGCCGATACACATGGGGCCCTTGCCCCCGCCCCTGATGATCCTGATCGCGCGGATTTTCTAAAATGGCTGTTCTTTGTGTCCAACACGCTACACGCCGCGCTGCGCATGCTGTTTTACCCCGCACAATATGTCGGCCCTGATCCGGCCGCACAGCATGCCCTGCGCGCGCAGATGAATGCCGAGGTGGCCCGCCATTTCAAGACACTGAACGACGTGGCCGGCGCTGGCCATCCGTGGTTCAACGGCACGATCCCTAGCTGTCTGGATTACTATGTCGCTGCCTGCCTGCGCTGGGTGGCGCTGTACCCTGATCAGGCGGTCAGGTATGATTTTGATCTGTCGCAGCACCAGCATCTGATGGCGATGCTGCGCAGGATTGAAAACCGCCCCGAAGCCCGCGCGGTTCAGACCGCCGAAGGTCTGGGCCCGACCCCGTTTACCGCGCCCCGCGCCCCAACCCCAAAAGAAGGATCGGCCACCTGATGTTTCTGTCTGTCTTCGAAATGTTCAAAGTCGGCATCGGGCCGTCATCTTCCCACACAATGGGGCCGATGGTGGCGGCAGCGCGGTTTCTGGATATGATGCGCGCCTCGCCTTTTGTGTTCCACGGGGTGCGGGCATCCTTGCACGGATCGCTGGCCTTTACCGGCGTGGGGCACGCCACGGATCGCGCAACTATTCTGGGGCTTGCTGGGTTCGTGCCCGAAACCTACGACGCGCCCAAGGCCGATGCGGCACTGGCCGAGAACAAGGCGACCCACACCCTGACCCCCGAAGGTCTGCCCGCGCTACATTTCAATCCCGCGCAGGATCTGATCTTTGATTATGATCACGCCCTGCCCGGCCATGCCAATGGCATGATGCTGATGGCCACCGACGCCCAAGGCGACGTGACATTGCGCGAAACCTATTATTCCATCGGCGGCGGCTTCGTGATGACCGAGGCGGAACTGGCCGCAGGCAAGGACACCGACGAAGGTGCGCCGGTGCCCTACCCGTTCAAGACTGCCGCGCAGATGCTGGAAATGGCACAGGCATCCGGCAAAACCATCGCAGGCATGAAACGCGCCAATGAAGTGTCGCGCGGCGGGGCCGACAATCTGGCCAAAGGCACTGCGCGTATCTGGCAGGTGATGAACGATTGCATTTCGCGCGGGTTGGAAACCGATGGCATCCTGCCGGGCGGATTGATGGTGAAACGGCGCGCCAAGGGCATTCATGACGCGCTGTTGGCCGAACGCGGCATGAACTGGGCCCCGCCCCACACCATCAATGACTGGATGAGCGTTTACGCCATGGCGGTGAACGAAGAAAACGCCGCTGGCGGGCAGGTTGTGACCGCACCCACCAACGGGGCAGCAGGCGTGGTGCCCGCCACGTTGCGCTACTATCTGGATCACGTGCCCGGAGCCTCAAACGCCCATGTCGAAGATTTTCTGCTGACCGCTGCGGCCATTGGCGGACTGGTCAAATACAACGCGTCGATTTCCGGCGCCGAGGCCGGATGTCAGGCCGAAGTGGGCAGCGCCAGTGCGATGGCCGCTGCCGGATTGTGCGCCGTGATGGGCGGGACACCCGAACAGGTGGAAAACGCCGCCGAAATCGCGCTGGAGCATCATCTGGGGATGACCTGCGATCCGGTGCGCGGACTGGTGCAGGTGCCCTGCATCGAACGCAACGGTCTGGGCGCGATCAAGGCGGTGTCTGCCGCGTCCCTCGCCCTGCGCGGGGATGGCACCCATCTGGTGCCGCTCGATGCCTGCATCGAAACCATGCGCCAGACCGGACAGGACATGAGCGAGAAGTACAAGGAAACGTCGCTGGGCGGGTTGGCGGTGAACGTCCCCAACTGCTAGGCACGGGCTGCGCTCTTGCCAATTGCAAAGCGCCTGCCTAGCGTGCCGCAATGACGCGCACAGACCAGATACCAACAACGCTTGATCGTCCCTTGCTGGGCGTGGGGCTGATGCTGGGGTTCTGTATCGTGGCCCCGATGGGGGACGCGGTTGCCAAAATTCTGGGGCAGTCTGTTCCGCTTGGTGTGTTGCTGTTCGTGCGGTTTGCCGTTCAGGCGGTTGTTCTGATCCCTCTTGTGATACTGACCGGGCGACACTGGAAAATGCGGGGGCGTATTTTACGGCTTACGGCGTTGCGCACCGCGTTGCACATCATCGGCATCGGTGCGATGTTTTCCGCCCTGCAATACCTGCCCCTGGCTGATGCGGTCGCCATCGCCTTTGTCATGCCCTTCCTGATGTTGCTGCTGGGCAAATACGTTCTGGGCGAAGAGGTGGGGCCGCGCCGTCTCTATGCCTGCATCGTCGGCTTTATCGGCACCTTGTTGGTGATCCAGCCCAGCTTTTCCGAAGTGGGGCTGCCTGCGCTTTTGCCGCTTGTGGTGGCGGTGGTGTTTTCGCTGTTCATGCTGGTGACGCGCCAGATTGCGAAAGAAACCGATCCCATCGGATTGCAGGCGGTCAGTGGCGTTATGGCCGTGCTGTTCATGGTGCCGGTCCTGCTGCTGGCGCAGGGCAGCGGCTTTGCCCCGCTGGAACTGATCCGCCCCAACAGCACGGAATGGAGCATGCTGATCGCCATCGGCCTGTTGGGCACATTCGCCCACCTTCTTATGACATGGTCCTTGCGCTATGCCCCCTCGGCCACATTGGCCCCGATGCAGTATCTTGAAATTCCCTTTGCCACGATCATCGGATGGCTGGTGTTCCGGGATCTGCCCAACGGGTTGGCGGCCATCGGAATTATGGTGACGATTTCCGCCGGGCTTTACATCGTGATCAGAGAGCGGGCCACTGCGCGGGCGATTGTTGCCAATGCCGCACCACCTGCGGTATGACGTGGCGCGGCAGGATCAGCAGCATTGCCGGCTGATCAAAACACAGCCGGACCGGACCTGTGGCCCTGTTTGATGTGCCGATCTTGCGGTCAGGTGCAAATTCCAACCCGTCAATAGGCCATTCCAATCCGTGTGAACGGCCTGTCACGGCACCCATAGGATAAAGCGACACCACATCCCCCGCCGCCAGATCAAGGGTCATATCCGGTGGTGCAAGGCAGACCAGTTCATGGCTGCCGATCAACACGCAAGGGCGGTCGGGGTATCGTACCAATGTGTGGAACGCGGCCAGTTGGTGATCAATCCGCGCGCCGGTAAACCCGACGGCAAGAACAAGTGGCGCGGCGATGCTGCGCAACGCCTTGTCAAAATCGGTACTGTCCTGTTCTTCGATCCGGTGCAGACTGTCCGCAGGCAGTTCGGCCGCGATTGTTGCCGGAAGAGAATCAAAATCGCCGATCACGGCCTCGGGGACCAAACCGTTTTCATGCGCAAAAACGGCCCCGCCATCCGCCGCGACCAGTCGGGGCGCCCATGAAAGTGCCTCGTTCAGGTCCGACATAGAGACAACACCCCCACCCAACAGGGTTATTGTTTCTGTTGTGTGGACAATGTTGTGGATCATGGCGATTTTAGGCCCTTTTGGGAAACAGGTCACATTCTGGCCATGAAATGATACCTTTGCTGGCACAGATTCGAGCCGCTTTCGACTTTGGTTCCTTGTTATAGACAATCCTGCAATGTGGCAGAGGACGAGCATCCGATGGTAAACAATAACAAAATTCTTACAGTCTCTTATGGGACGTTTTCGTGCACGCTGGAAGGATTCGATGATTCTTTCGACACGATGAAGGCGATTGCAGAGTATTTTCGCGATCTTGCCGCGGATGACCGTTATTTCGGGGCCGAGCCGCCCCAACCGGACGCAGACATGCTGGCCCGGATTGCCCAGCGCGAAATCACCCGCCGCGTCGAGGCCCACAGTGAAAACGGTGGTATCGTTCTGCGCGCGCAGGAAGATCAAGAAGTTGCCGAAACGCGTACGCCCGCTAAAACGGCCGCTATCGCAGCCCCTGTTGCCGCTGCCACGGCTGAACAGGCTGTTGCGGAAGTTGCAAAAGCGCCAGAGCAGGAAGCGGCACCCGCCGAGACTGCTGCGGTCGAGGACGTTTCCGAACCCGTAATCGAAGAGGTCGAAGAAGCTGCCGAAATCGAAACCGTCGAAGAGGTTGAAGAACCCGCCGCGGTGGAAGAAGACGCCATCGAGGATGACGCCGCGATCGAAGAAGATGAGGTTGCAGCCGAGGCCGCGGAAGAAGTGGAAGAAGCAGAAGAAGACGTCGCTGAAGAGACAGTTGAAGGCTCTGACGACGTCGACGATGAAGACGACAGCGCCTTTAGCGCTGAAGACTATGCTGCTGTTTCCGAATCTCTGGAAACCATGGAAGACGACACCGCAGAGGACGCGGCCGAAGACATCGCGCCAGAGGTTGTTGAAACCCCCGCGCCTGTCGCCCAGACCTCAAGCATTGCAGACAAACTGCGCCGTATCCGCGCGGTGGTGTCGCGGTCGGAAAAAGCAAAACCGGACGAAACCTATCTGGAAGACGAACACGCAGAAGAGGTGTCCGAGGACGACAGCGTAACGGAAAGCGTTATTGCAAGCGTCAACGCGCCCGAAGATGTTGTGGTCGCGCAAGATGACATGTCTGACGAGGATGACGACGCAGCCGATTCGACCGAAACGCACAGCAATCTGTTCGCGGAGGATGACGAGGATCAGGACGACGAGGCCGGCTCTGACATGGAGACCCAGGCCTATGACGAAGATGACGACGAGGACGAGGATGAAAGCCCGCTGCGCGCCCGTGTTCTGAAGGTGAATCGCGCCGATCTGGAAGCCGCTATTGCCGAAGGCGAGCTGGAAGAGATTGACGAAGACGACGTTGCGGACGCATCCGACGATCAGGAAACAACCCTGTCCGACGAGGAAGAGGCCGAACTGCAGCGCGAACTGGCCGAAGTGGAAGCCAGCGTTGAAGAAGAGGACACCGACGAAGACACCGCGGAACTGGACGAGGATGAAGACGAAGATCAAGGCGTTCACGGCCATGCCGGCGCCAAGGTTCTGTCGGAAAACACCGATGCAGACGAAGATCTTTCGCGTCTGATGGCGGAAACCGAACAGCAAATGGGTGAACCCGAAGGATCGCAGCGCCGCGATGCATTTGCCCACCTGCGCGCCGCTGTCGCCGCCACCAAGGCCGAAGAAACCCTTGGAACAGGTGACAAAGGCAAAGACAGCGCCGATGCCTACCGCGATGATCTGGCCAGTGTCGTGAAACCGCGCCGCCCCGAAGCTTCGGGATCGCGGACAGAACGGCCATCGACAGATGCACGCCCTGCCCCGTTGAAACTGGTCGCAGAACAGCGCATCGATGTGGAAGATGCCGAAGCGCGCGGGCCGGTACGCCCCCGCCGCATTGCCACCAACGTTTTGCAATCCGGCAGCGTCACCGTCGAAGAAGAAACCGACGATTTCGTCGAATTCGCCCAGAACGTCGGGGCCACCAAACTGCCCGAAGTGATCGAAGCGGCGGCTGCCTTTATCGCGTATGTGGAAGGCCGCGAACAGTTTTCGCGCCCGCAGTTGATGGGCAAGGTGCGTCAGGTCGAAAAAGACGGCTATTCCCGCGAAGACGGTCTGCGTGCCTTCGGGTTGCTGTTGCGCTCGGGCAAGATCGAAAAGATCAAAGGCGGACGGTTCATCGTCTCCGACAAGATCGGCTTTAAGCCCGAAGCGGATCGGGCGCGCGACGTCGGATAAAAAAGACTAGGTTGCGATCAGAGACCGGATTGCGGGCAGGACCAACAGGTTCTGCCCGTTTTCTTTTGCGCAAACCAAAAGTGGAGCGTTTTTCGTAGCTTACCGATCATCCTGATCGGGGTCTGCCTGACCGACACCCTTGAAAATAAACTTGAACGGCAATGCCCAGACCACGCCCAGCGCGACATAAATCAGCAATTCAACTAGAAAACCGGGGCGTTCCAGAAGACCGACCAGCGTGACCGCCGCGACAATGTAAACCGGCAGGCCGACCAGCAGGATCACCAGCGCCCAGCGCCTGCGTGCTTTGTAAGACAGCGCCATCAGTCGGCAAACGGATCAGTGACCAGAATCGTATCTTCGCGTTCCGGCGATGTGGACAACAGCGCAACAGGGCACCCGATCAGTTCTTCGACGCGGCGCACATATTTGATGGCTTCGGCAGGCAGATCGGCCCAACTGCGCGCACCTTCGGTGCTTTCAGACCAGCCGGGCATTTCTTCGTAAATCGGGGTGCAGCGGGCCTGATGGTCGGCGGCGGTGGGCAGATAATCCACGCGCTGGCCGTCCAGTTCATAGCCGACACAGATTTTCAGTGTCTCGAACCCGTCCAGAACATCCAGCTTGGTAAAGGCAATGCCGTTGACCCCCGATGTCGCGCAGGTCTGGCGCACCAGAACGGCATCAAACCAGCCACAGCGCCGTTTGCGGCCCGTGACAGTGCCAAATTCGTGGCCGCGTTCACCCAAACGCTGGCCATCCGCATCATTCAGTTCAGCAGGAAACGGACCTTCGCCCACGCGGGTTGTGTAGGCTTTGACAATGCCCAGCACAAAATCGATCGATCCGGGGCCGATACCGGTACCGGTGGCGGCTTGCCCGGCGATCACGTTGGAGGATGTGACAAACGGGTAGGTGCCGAAATCAATGTCCAGCAACGCCCCTTGCGCGCCTTCAAACAGGATACGCTTTCCCGCTTTTCTCTTTTCATTCAACACCTTCCAGACGGGGGCGGCGTATTCCAGCACAGCGGGCGCAACGGCGCGCAATTCTGCGATCAGCGCGTCACGGTCGACCGGTTCCAGCCCCAGACCACGGCGCAGCGCATCGTGATGCACCAGTGCGCGATCCACCCGCAATTGCAGCGTTGCATCATCGGCAAGGTCGGCGACCCGCACCGATCTGCGCCCGACCTTGTCTTCGTAGGCGGGGCCGATGCCGCGACCGGTTGTGCCGATCTTAGCAACAGAATTCTGCGATTCACGCGCACGGTCCAGTTCGCCGTGGATCGGCAGGATCAACGGTGTGTTTTCCGCAATCATCAAAGTTTCAGGCGATATGGTAACACCCTGTTCGCGCAATTGGGCGATTTCCTTGACCAGATGCCACGGGTCCAGAACAACCCCGTTGCCGATCACGGAAAGCTTGCCACCGCGCACAATGCCAGAGGGCAGCAGCGACAGTTTGTAAACCTTGCCGTCAATGACAAGCGTGTGGCCCGCATTGTGCCCGCCCTGAAACCGCGCGATCACGTCCGCCCGTTCGGACAGCCAATCTACGATTTTGCCTTTTCCTTCATCGCCCCACTGGGCTCCGACAACGACAACGTTGGCCATGATCCGTCCTTTGATTTCAGTATAACCCGCGCCCGTATATCGGGGCAGGACGCGGGGCGAAACCTCATTTTCACCTCGGCCGTGTTATGGCATGCGCCACGACGGGGTGGACAGCACGGGCGCGATGCAGAAAACTGCGGCGCAAAGTGCGCAACAAGCCTGCAAAAGGAACTAAACCATGGGATTTCTATTGCGCTGGGTGTGCGCCTTTGGCCTGCTGGCTGCGACATTTAATCCGACGGACTGGAATTATCTGAACTGGGTACGCACCGGATCCTCGGAAAACCTGTCGGTTGCTGTTCTTGCCGGTCTGGTACTGGCCATCGGATATATCATTTATCTGCGGGCAACGCTGCGCTCGATCGGGGGGTTCGGCATGATGCTGGTGCTGGCCGTTGTCGGCGCGATAATCTGGGTGGCCTATGATTACGGTGTGCTGACGCTGGACGACCAGACGCTGAATGTCTGGCTGGGTCTGCTGGCCTTGTCGCTTGTCTTGGGCATCGGCCTAAGCTGGAGCCACGTGCGCCGCCATCTGTCCGGTCAGGCCGATATGGACGACGTGGACGAATAGGCAAAGCGCAATCTGTGACATCTGCGCCGGTCGTGCTAGATTGTCAGACGATCAATCAAAGGAAACACCATGCCGCGCGGCCCCGCAAAAGACCAAAGTTTTGAAAAATTCTATTACGCCAAGGTCGGGCTTGGCGAAGGGTGTGGGTGTGCCGAACGGGTGATCGACGTGCATGAATTCAACCGGTTGGCGGGTAAACCCAAACGGGTGTTCCGGATGGCAAAACCCGATTTAAGGGCCAGCCTGCGCCGGTTTCTGAATGCCGCAGGCCTTAGCCGCCGGCCCCAGCGTTAATCATCCCGTTCAACCGGCCCGCCCTGCTCTTCCCATGTGGAAAAGCCTTCTTTCAGATGCGCGGCCTTGAACCCCATATCGTTCAGGGTGGCCACTGTCAGCGCAGAGCGCCAGCCAGACGCGCAGTGAAATAGGTATTTCTTGTCCTGCCCGAATTCTTCCTTGAAATAGGGGCTTTCGGGATCAACCCAGAATTCGGCCATACCGCGCGGGCAGTGAAAGCTGCCGGGGATAAACCCCGATCTCTGGCGTTCGCGCACATCGCGCAGGTCAACAATCACCACCTCGGGGTCGTTGACCATTGCTATGGCGTTGGGCGTTTCAATCTCTTCGATCCGCGCGCGGGCCGATTGAACCATTTCAGCAGCCGATATCCTTAGTTTTTTCATCCGATCATTCCTTTAAGTACACTGGCGCGCCATGCGGCGTTTCCAGATAGGCGGTTTCCCATGCGCCACGCAGGCGGGTGACATCCTCGGGCGGGGCGATATCACGGTCGGCCAGCAGGCTTTCCAGCGCAGCCAGCCACGCGGTGAAATAGTCATCGCCCCCATCCAGTTCGCGGTCCAGCCCGTGCGCCGCCAGCGTTTGCGCAAACCGGTCGGCCCATTCGGGCCATGTGAACACGCCGCTTTCGTTCAGATGCACTGCCAAGGCAAACACCTGTGCGTGCCAAGGTTCGGCAAAGACCGGTTCTTTTCCCAGTATCTCCATCAGGCAGGCCCCAGATAGGATTGCCACAAATCCAGCACCACATCATCGCGCGGGTTTTCGGGCGACACCCACAATTCGGACGCAGGAAACACCACGGCATAAAGCGGTTGCGCCGCGTCGCCCAATCCGTGGGCGGCGCTGTCGGGAAACACATGCGTGCCGTGATAGCGCAGGATGTGCCCCGTCGCCCCTGCCGCATAGGCGGGCAAGCGGGTGTGTCCGCCATCAACCAGCCTGTTGCCTGCGGGGCGTTGTGTGCGAACCTTCTGGCCGATGCCAAAACACGGCGCCACATCGCTGTCGCGGGTGGCGGGGCCGCCTTTGGCCAGAACGCCCGCCACCGCATCGCGCTTCAGACAGCGCGCCGCCAGATCGGAGAGCACCCCATCGGCCTGCCCGTTTTCCAGTTCCTGCACTGTGACAATGCCTTTGGCGACCAACAGATCGGCCAACCCGGCCAGCCATTTTTCGTAATACCCGAACCGCGCGTAATCCTTGGGCGCGATGGATTCGCGCGCATGGCGCGAGGTGTCGATATTCCATTGCCCCAAAGCGCCGGATGCCAGCGTCAGCGCCAACGCGCGCCCGTGCCAGTCTGCGCCAAATTCGGGGATGCCTTGGGGTTCGGGCACCACCGGTCCGTCGCCGAAACGGCCGCCCATATCGTGCGGGCGGGTCATGCCGGTGCCTGTGGCAGGCCGGTGCCGATCATGCTGTCGCGCGTGACCCACGCCGCCAGCGCATCCACGTCCAGCCCTTTGGTTTCGGCGGGGCGTTGCGGCAACACCAGATAACGTACCTCGGCCGTTGAATCCCAGACGCGCACAGCCGTTTCATCAGGCAGTTCAAGCCCGAAATCAGCCAGAACCTTGCGCGGTTCGCGCACCACGCGGGCGCGGTAGGCATCCGATTTATACCAGCCGGGCGGAATACCCAGCACCGGCCACGGATAACAACTGCACAAGGTGCAAACGACGATATTGTGGGTCTGGTCGGTGTTTTCGACCACGACCATATGTTCGCCCTGTCGCCCGTAAAGGTCCATGTCCTGCAAGACGGCATCCGCATCGTCCAAAAGGCGCGCGCGAAAGGCCGGATCGCTCCAGGCGCGGGCGACGACACGGGCGCCGTTTTGTGGCCCGATGCGGTTTTGGTAGGTGTCGATAATCTCGTCCAGCGCCGCCGGATCAATCAAACCCTTCTGCGTCAGAATCGTTTCCAGCGCGCGCACGCGCAGGGCCGGTTCGGGGGGCAGCAAGCTGTGCGGGTGATCGTGATCGTGGTGGTCATGGGGCATAAAGACAGAATGATCGCACTGCACCGGCCTTGTCCAGCGGGAAGTGTCGGAAACTGGCCTTGCCCCTCTGGGCAAACTTGCCTACATAGCCGCAATCACTTCGCGCACGCAGGGTTTGCATGGAAAACGTCGTCCTTATCATCCATTTGTTTCTGGCTTTCGGCCTGATCGGCGTCGTTCTGATGCAGCGGTCAGAGGGCGGCGGCCTTGGCATGGGCGGCGGCGGTGGCGGCGGGGCCATGTCGGGCCGTGCCGCAGCGACAGCCTTGGGCAAACTCACCTGGTTGTTGGCGATTGCGTTTATCTGCACGTCGATCACCCTGACGGTGATTGCCGCGCAAAAGGCCGCAGGCACCAGTGTGATTGATAGATTGGGCGCGCCAAGCAGCGAAGACGGCGCGGATGCGCCCGCAACGCCGCTGGGCACAGACCTGTTGCCACCCACATCGGACGAAAACGCGCCGCTGGTGCCCAAAGCCGACTGAAACACTAAACCTTGACGCCGCGGAACAAACCGCAACATGATGTTGCGGTTGCCTTGCCAATCCGCGGCGAATCCTTTATGTCATAAGTCCCGTGATGCTGCGGTTTTTTGAACCGCAGCGGGCAACGCTTTTTTGCGTTTTCACACCATAATTTCGCGGGGGATCGCCACCACATGGCTCGTTACATTTTCATTACCGGCGGCGTCGTCTCCTCGCTTGGCAAAGGTCTGGCATCGGCCGCTTTGGGGGCCTTGTTGCAGGCGCGCGGTTTTTCGGTGCGGTTGCGCAAGCTTGATCCGTACCTGAACGTCGATCCCGGCACGATGAGTCCGTTTGAACATGGTGAAGTGTTCGTGACCGATGACGGGGCCGAAACCGATCTGGATCTGGGCCATTACGAGCGGTTTACCGGTGTTGCCGCACGCAAAACCGATTCCGTCAGTTCGGGGCGCATCTATTCCACTGTTCTGGAAAAGGAACGGCGCGGCGACTATCTGGGCAAAACCATTCAGGTGATCCCGCATGTCACAAACGAGATCAAGGAATTCCTGAAAATCGGCGAGGACGAAGTTGATTTCATGCTGTGCGAGATCGGCGGCACCGTAGGCGACATCGAAGGCCTGCCGTTTTTCGAGGCGATCCGCCAGTTCAGTCAGGACAAGCCGCGTGGACAGTGTATTTTCATGCACCTGACCCTGCTGCCTTTCATCAAGGCCAGCGGCGAATTGAAAACCAAACCGACCCAGCACAGCGTGAAAGAACTGCGCTCTATCGGGATTGCACCCGACATTCTGGTCTGCCGGTCCGAAGGGCCGATCCCGGTCAAGGAACGGGAAAAACTGGCGCTGTTCTGCAATGTGCGCCCCGAAAGCGTGATTGCTGCGCAAGATCTGAAATCGATCTACGAAGCCCCGTTGGCCTATCACCGCGAAGGGCTGGATCAGGCGGTTCTGGACGCATTCCAGATCACCCCGGCCCCGAAACCCAATCTGGAACGCTGGGAAGACGTGGCAGACCGGATTTATAACCCCGAGGGCGATGTGAAGATTGCCATTGTGGGCAAATACATCCAGCTGGAAGATGCCTATAAATCCATCGCCGAGGCGCTGACCCATGGCGGCATGGCCAATCGCGTCAAGGTTAATATCGAATGGGTTGATTCAGAACTGTTCGAACGCGAAGACCCCGCGCCCCATCTGGAAGGGTTCCATGCGATTCTGGTGCCCGGCGGTTTCGGAGAGCGCGGCACCGAAGGCAAGATCAAGGCCGCGCAGTTCGCGCGCGAGCGTCAAATCCCCTATCTGGGCATTTGTCTGGGCATGCAGATGGCCGTGATCGAAGCGGCGCGCAATCTGGCCGATCTGGCCGATGCCGGATCCGAGGAATTTGACCACGAGTCCGGCAAAAAACGGTTCACGCCCGTCGTATATCACCTGAAGGAATGGGTGCAGGGCAACGAAAAGGTGAACCGGCGGCCCGATGACGACAAGGGCGGCACCATGCGCCTTGGGGCCTATGATGCGGTGCTGAAACAGGGGTCGCGCGTGGCCGAAATTTATGGCCGATCAGACATAGATGAACGCCACCGCCACCGCTACGAAGTGGACATCCAGTATCGCAAGCAACTGGAGAAGACGGGCCTGTGTTTTTCCGGCATGTCACCCGATGGCCGCCTTCCCGAGATTGTGGAATGGCCGGACCATCCGTGGTTTATCGGCGTGCAATTCCATCCCGAACTGAAATCGAAACCGTTTGATCCGCACCCGCTGTTCAAGGATTTCGTGCGCGCGGCCAAGGAAAACTCGCGGCTGGTTTAGTGCCGCACATCTGGAATCGGAGCGAAAAAATGCCAAAAGGGTACTGGGTGGCACATGTCGATGTGCATGATTTTGAAGCCTACAAAGCCTACGTCGCTGCCAACGCCATTCCGCTGGCCAAATACGGTGCGCGGTTTCTGGTGCGGGGCGGCACGCGCGTAGAAGCGGAAGGGTCGACCAGATCGCGCACAGTCGTGATCGAGTTTCCAAGCTACGAAACGGCCTTGGAATGTTATCATTCAGATGAATACCAGGCCGCCAAAGGCTTGCGCGATCCGGTGTCGACCGGTGATCTTGTGATTATTGAAGGCTACGACAGCTAAGACGTGCTAACATGGGCTATGACTGGTCTTCGGTTTCGCCTTTTGTGTCTTTTTCTGGCGCTTTGCCCGCGCATGGCGTTGGCATGTGGTCAGGCCATTTGTCTGGTCGACCCTGAGTCACTGGCCCTGACACAGATCGTGACATTTGACGATATGCCCAGCAGTTTTGGGCCCGGCCGTCTGGTGGATGACGTGCTTGTCGTGAACGGAGTTCAATTCGGAGAACGGTTTGCCGGACAGTCGCGCGAAGCGCTGGGGGCGTTCGATCATATCACCGGTGTGCCGCTGGCTCCGCTGGTTGCGATCAGCGGCGGGCCGGGTGAAACGCTATCGATCACCCGCATGTCCGGCACCAATGTATTGAACGGGTTCGGCCCTGCGCGATACCCCAAACGCGATGCACAGGGCGAAGGCGCGATTTCCGTTTTGTTTGATCGCGATCAATCGGCTTTGTCCTTTGAATTGCGCGGCGGCGAAGACGGCGTTGCAACACTGCAATTCCTGCGCCGCGATGGCAGCATCATTCAGGATATGCAGATCAGCCCTGTTCGCGAACACGGGTTCGGGTTCATGCGTTCGGATGGGGCGGCCGACATTGCCGGATTTGTGCTGACAAATGCAGACCCGCAGGGGTTGGCCCTTGATAATTTGCGCTTTGATCCGCCTTTGCAAATGGGTGCACGCCAGATAACACGACCAAAGCGTGGCTGAACCCTTGCCTGCCCTGCGGGATCGGGTAACCTGTTTTTATGCTGAACCGTATATTTCACCGCCCCCCCGTTGCCCCCGCGCCGTTGCCGGAACTGGACGCACGTTTGGCCCTTGGCGCGTTGCTGGTGCGGGTCGCGATGGCCGATGGCGTTTATACCGCTGCGGAAATTGGCCAGATCGATCGCATTCTTGGCCAAAGCTACACCTTGAAACCGATCGAGGCTGCGCGCCTGCGCGCAACCTGCGAAAAGTTGGAAAAACACGCGCCCGGCACCGATGAGTTTGCCCGCCTGATCCGGCAGGAAGTGCCGTATCAGGATCGGCTTCAGATTGTGGCCGCCTTGTGGGATGTCGTTCTGGCCGACGGGGAACGTGATGATGCGGAAGAACAAACATTGCACCTGATCGAAACGACATTAGGTATTACGTCCGAAGATAGCGACGCGGCC
Source organism: uncultured Alphaproteobacteria bacterium (assembly GCA_963765555.1). Taxonomy (GTDB): domain Bacteria; phylum Pseudomonadota; class Alphaproteobacteria; order Rhodobacterales; family Rhodobacteraceae; genus JL08. Next base: position 186,196 of record CAVXWX010000008.1, on the reverse strand, counting down.
AAACAGGTTGCACTGCAAGACGCAGAGACAGGATAAGCAAGACATGTTCGGAGAGTTTTTGAAACGGCTGACACAGCCGGAACCGGCCCCCCTGCCCGATGACGATGCGCGGCTGGCACTGACCGCGCTGCTGGTGCGGGTGGCCCGCACAGACGGGCACTATGCGCCCGCCGAAGTGGCAAATATCGACAGGATTATCGCCGCGCGCTACGGGTTGGATCAGGTGGCAACTGCCGCGTTGCGCACAGCGGCGGAAACACTGGAAACCGAAGCGCCGGACACAGTCCGGTTTACCCGCGCGATCAAGGATGCCGTCCCTTATCCTGACCGATTGGCCGTGGTCGAGGCGATGTGGCGCGTGGCGTTGGCCGACGGCGTGCGCGACGATCACGAAGATGCATTGTTGCGACTGGTGGCAAATCTGCTGGGCATCAATGACCGAGACAGCGCATTGGCACGCCAGCGGGTTGATACACCATCATGACAGCGATGTTGGGCATGTATGATTTGCCCCATCTACAGGCCGCGAATGACCGGTTCTGGACCGCAATCCGGTCTGGATTGAACACCGCTCCCTGCGCGTTGGAACGGTCGCGGGATTTCTGGGACATCTGGCGCGATCCGGACATGGTGTTTTCGCAAACCTGCGGCATGCCCTACCGCACCGCGCTGCATGGGCAGGTGCATCTGGTCGGCACCCCCGATTACGGCTTGGCGGGATGTCCTGCAGGCTATTACAATTCGGTTCTTGTGGCCCGCGCCGATGCACCGGGCAACTCGATGGCCGATTTCGCAGGCCAGCGGTTTGCCTATAACGAACCTGTATCCCAGTCGGGTTGGGCGGCCCCTTCGACGCATGCCGCGAAAACCGGCACGCGTTTCGGGGCGTATATTCAAACCGGCGCGCATGTCGCATCGGCAAAGGCCGTGGCCGATGGCGATGCCGATATTGCGGGAATTGATGCGCTGACATGGGCATTGATCAGCGAATGTGAACCATGGGCGCAGAAACTGCGCGAGGTCGAGCGTACAACGCCCACGCCCGGACTGCCCTATGTCACGTCCCTTGCAAACAATCCGGCCCGCATTCGCGCGGCAGTGGAACAGGCGATTGCGGCACTGTCTGCAGCGGACCGCGCGGCACTTCATCTGCAAGGTCTGGTCGTTATCCCGGAAGAAACCTATCTGGCTGTCCCAACACCGCCCCCGCCGCCCGCCTGATACAGGTTTCCAATGCCTCTTTGGCGGGCATATCGGCTTTCCCTTCGGTCACTTTGCGCGTTTCGGCATCAAAACGTCCGTTTTGGACGTTGCATTGGCGCGATTTTTCATCCCTATTACCCTGCAACCGCCGCACAATATGACTGGTCTGCATTTGCCTGTTACCGATACCGATCAAACGCCTGTAATCGAAATCAAAGGTCTGCATAAAAGCTATGGCCATTTGGAAGTTCTGAAAGGTGTGGATATTCTTGCGCATCGCGGGGATGTGGTATCGTTGATCGGGTCTTCGGGATCGGGCAAATCGACATTGTTGCGCTGTGCCAATCTTTTGGAAGACAGCCAGCAGGGCGACATTCTTTTCAAAGGCGAACCGGTTCTGTGGCGCGGCAACGGGCACAACCGCAGGCCAGCTGATCCCAAACAGGTTCTGCGCATCCGCACGAACCTGTCCATGGTGTTTCAGCAGTTCAATCTTTGGGCCCATATGACGGTGCTGCAAAACGTCATGGAAGCGCCCTGTACCGTGCTGGGCCGCGAACGTGGCGAAGTGGAAAACGCAGCACGCGGTTATCTGGACAAGGTCGGCATCGGCGACAAATGCGATGTGTTTCCGGCCCAGTTGTCGGGCGGGCAACAGCAGCGCGCCGCCATCGCGCGCGCCCTGTGCATGGAACCCGAAGCGTTGCTGTTTGACGAACCGACATCGGCACTGGATCCGGAACTGGAACAGGAAGTGGTGCGCGTGATCAAGGATCTGGCATCCGAAGGGCGCACGATGCTGATCGTGACGCATGATATGAAGCTGGCCGCCGATGTATCGGACCACGTTGTGTTCCTGCATCAGGGCCTGATCGAAGAACAAGGGCCGCCCGACACGTTGTTCGGCGCGCCCAAATCGGAACGATTGCAAGGGTTCCTTTCGGCAACCGTTGCAGCGTAAAAAGAACGACCAAAAAAACAAAGTGGGAGAAAAACCAATGAAAAAAATTATACTTGGAACTGCGGCGCTTGCGCTGTCGGCGACATTCGCGATGGCCGACACGGTCCGCATGGGTACGGAAGGTGCCTACCCTCCGTACAACTTCATCAATGACGCCGGCGAAGTTGACGGGTTCGAGCGTGAAGTGGGCGACGAGCTGTGCAAACGTGCCGAACTGACATGCGAATGGGTCAAGAACGACTGGGATTCGATCATCCCCAACCTCGTTTCGGGCAACTATGACACCATCATCGCCGGGATGAGCATCACCGACGAACGCGACGAAGTCATTGACTTTACACAAGATTACTTTCCGCCCACCGACTCGGCCTATGTCGGGACCGCAGAAGGTCTTGATGTGACAGCCGCCGTGGTTGCCGCACAAACCGCGACCATTCAGGCCGGATATATCGCCGAAAGCGGCGCAACCCTGGTTGAATTCGCAACACCCGAAGAAACCGTGGCCGCCGTGCGCAACGGCGAAGCGGATGCCGTTTTTGCCGACCGTGACTATCTGGCGCCGCTGGTTGAAGAATCCAACGGTGAACTGATCTTTGTCGGCCCCAGTGTTCCTTTGGGCGGTGGCGTTGGCATGGGTCTGCGTGAAAGCGACACAGAACTGCGCGACAAGTTTGACGCTGCGATCACCTCGATGAAGGCGGACGGTTCGTTGAACGCATTGCTGATCAAATGGTTCGGTGAAGGCACCGCGACCTATTGATGAGACACAGGCAGGCCCGCATTTCGCGGGCCTGCCGTTTTGACATCTGACATGTTCTCATATTGCACCGATCCGGACACGCTGGGCACCTTCGGGTGGTTTTCCTGCTATCTGACGACAGGCGTGCACATGTCGTTCTACATCGCTTTTTTCAAGGTGCTGCTGCTGCTGGCCATCACCGCCCCTGTGGCGCTTGGGTTCGGCTTTCTGGGGGCTATGGCCGCACGGTCACGCATTGCGCCGCTGCGCTGGTTCGGGAAAACCTATATCGCGCTGGTGCGCGGTGTGCCCGACATCGCCTTTTTCCTGTTCTTCGTAATCGCGCTGGATCAGGCCTTTGAATATTTACGCCACAAGGTCATGTGCCCCGATTGGGATCAACCGATCCGCCAGGGCAGTGACTTTATCGTCTGCCAATCCGCGAAACTGCCGCTCAGCACCGCACCGCAATGGGTGCACGAGACATACGGCTTTTCACTGGCGGTGATTACCTTTGCCATCGTGTTCGGGGCGTTTGCCGCCAATGTCCTGTTCGGGGGCATGCGCGCTGTGCCCCACGCCCAGCTTGAAACAGCCGAGGCTTACGGCATGTCGCACCGCCAGACATTCTGGCGCGTTCTGGTGCCGCAAATGTGGGTTTATGCCCTGCCCGGACTAAGCAACCTTTGGATGGTTCTGATCAAGGCAACGCCATTGCTGTTCCTGCTGGGGATCGAAGATATCGTTTATTGGGCACGCGAACTGGGCGGCACCAAGACCAGCAAATTTACCGCCTACCCGCATGGCGACTGGCGGATGTGGTATTTCCTGTTTTTGCTGGTCTTCTATCTGGCCTTTACCCGCGTGTCCGAAATTGTGCTGGAACGCCTGATGGTCAAACTGACCCATGGGCAGGCCACCTCTGGCGGTGAAGCGCAGCGCAAGGCGGTCACATCATGAGTTGCTGGCAAACGGTTCAGGATTATGCGCTGCGTTCGATCGGGATCGGCGAACGCCTGTTGCCGCGTGAAAACTTTACGTTGTGCGAACAGGTCACGCTGATCGGGTCGGGCATGATCTGGAATGTGTATTTCGGTGTTCTTGCCCTTTTGACCGGCTTTTTTCTGGCCACAGCGTTGGCGGTTGCCAAAGGATCGGACAATAAATGGCTGCGCAAACCGGCGGAATGGTTCATCTTCCTGTTTCGTGGATCTCCGTTGTTCATCCAGTTCTTTTTTGCGTATTTCCTGTTTCTAAGCCTGAAGGGCGTGAACCCGATCTTTGATCCGTTTACCGCCGCATGGCTGGGCGCGCTGATCGTGCTGTTCCTGAACACCGCCGCCTACACGGGCGAGATTTTTTACGGCGCGCTGCGGTCTATCCCAAAAGGCGATATCGAAGCGGCAGATGCCTACGGGCTTTCGGGCTGGTCCCGCTTTCGCCGGATCATCTGGCCCACGATGCTGCGGCTGGCATGGCCTGCTTACACGAACGAGGCGATTTTTCTGTTTCACGCCACGACACTGGTATTTTTCAGCGGGTTTCCGGCATGGCAACAGCGTGGGGATGCGCTCTATTATGCCAGCTACTTTGCCGACAAAACGTTCAACCCGTTTGTGCCCTACCCGATTCTGGCGGGGTTCTTCATTCTGATGACCTTGTGCATTGTCGGCCTGTTCGGGTTGGCCAACAAACATCTGAACCGGCATTTGCCGTCAAATGTGCGCCAGAAACTAAAGCTGAAACTCAACGTTATTCGCTGAGTCCGGCGCCGCGCTGGCACTGCACAGATTTGCATCCCCATAGACATTTGCCCCGATGCGTGAATATTTGAGCAAAAAATGGGAATGGACTGCGTTCTATGGATTTGAAAAGTTATTCGACCTTTCGTGTCGCCGCCAGCGACCTGAACGGGCAGATGCGGGGCAAACGTGTGCCCGCAAGTTACGCACGCAAATTGGACACGGGCATCGTGCGGATGCCGCTGTCGGCGCTGAATGTCGATCTTTGGGGCGCCGATATCGAAGACAGCCCGCTGGTCTTTGCGACAGGGGATGCCGACGGAATCCTGCGCCCGACAGACCGTGGCGCGGTTCCGATGCCGTGGTTGTCCAACCCCAGCGCGCTGGTGCCGATGGCAATGGAAACAGCCCCCGGCGTCCCGTTCGAAGGCGATCCGCGCAACGCGCTGGCACGCATTGTTGCCAAATACACTGCGCGCGGCTGGTCCGTGATGGCCGCAACGGAAATGGAATTCACGCTGATCGATGATAGCGGCGACAGCCCGCAGGCCCCCAGCAGTCCGGTGTCGGGCCGGCCGCTTAGCAGTTCCGCCATTCTGTCTGTGGCGCAACTGGACGCGTTCGATGATTTCTTTACCGATCTGTATACCGCGTGCGAAGCAATGGAAATTCCGGCCCAGACGTCGATTTCCGAATCCGGTATGGGCCAGTTCGAGATTACACTGAACCACCAGAACGCCCTGCACGCTGCGGATGATGCGTGGCTTTTCAAGACGCTGGTGCGCGGAATGGCCCGAAAACACGGCTATTCCGCCACGTTTATGGCCAAACCCTATCCCGAAGATGCAGGCAACGGAATGCATGTGCATTTTTCCGTTCTGGATGGCGACGGGCAAAATGTGTTCAGCAATGGCGGCCCGGACGGCAGCCAGATCTTGCGCCATGCGGTCGCCGGATGTCTGGCCGCCATGCCCGCATCAACGCTGATCTTTGCCCCCCACAGCAATTCCTATGACCGTCTGGTGCCCGGCGCACATGCCCCGACGGCGGCCGCCTGGGCCTATGAAAATCGCACAGCGGCGATCCGCATTCCAAGCGGCAGCGCGTCGGCGCGGCGCATTGAACACCGGGTCGCGGGTGGGGACATCAACCCCTATCTGATGTTGGCCGTTGTTCTGGGGGCTGCCATGCAGGGCATCGAAGCCGAACTGACACCCCCTGACCCGGTTACAGGAAATGCGTATGATGTTCCGGGCCTGCCGCAGCTTGCGTCGGACTGGGAAAGTGCCGTCAGGGTTTTTGAAACAGATCCGATCATTGCGGGTATCTTTCATCCGCAACTGATCGAAAACCTTGTGATGACCAAACGGCAGGAAATCAAACGTATGTCCGAACTGCCGCAAGACGAGCACTGGCTGGCGACGCTGGAGCGCGTTTAATCCCTCTTGCCCGCTGATCAAGGCTCCGCTATTCTAAATTTGATCAAATTATTGGTGACCTATGAAAATCGGCATTCTACAGGCGGGGCACACGCCCGATGACCTGATCCACAAGCTGGGTGATTATGATGTTTTGTATCCCAATCTTCTGGCGGGATACGGGTTTGAGTTTCAGGCCTATCCCGTGGTGGATGGTGTGTTTCCTGATTCTGTAACCGACTGCGACGGATGGCTGATCAGCGGATCGCGCTATGGTGCGTACGAAGATCACCCCTGGATCCCGAAACTGGAACAGTTGGTGCGCGACATCTATGCAGATGGTCGTCCGCTGATCGGTGTCTGTTTCGGCCACCAGATCATTGCGCAGGCATTGGGGGGCAAGGTTGAAAAGTTTTCGGGTGGCTGGTCTGTCGGCTATACCGAATATGATTTTGACGGCCACAAAGTGCCGCTGAACGCGTGGCATCAGGATCAGGTCACAAAAGTGCCCGAGGATGCAGAAGTGATCGCGCGCACGGATTTTTGCGAAAATGCCGCGCTGGTTTACGGCGATAAAATCTGGTCGATCCAGCCGCACCCCGAATTCACCGCAGAATTTCTGGACGGCCTGATGAAGGGACGTGGCAAAGGCATCGTGCCCGACGAGATCATGGCCGAGGCAACAACCAAACTGGACCGGCCGACCGCCAGCGCCGACATCGCAGCCCAGATGGCCGCGTTTTTCAAAAAAGAGAGATCAAGATGACCGACTGGACCGATCAGCTGCCCGAGGCCGCCCGCACCTTTCTTGAAGGGCGCCGTCTGGACGAGGTGGAATGCATTATCTCGGACTTGCCCGGTATCGCGCGGGGCAAGGCAATGCCGGCCTCCAAATTTGCCTACCAGAAATATTTCCATCTGCCCGACAGTATCTTTTACCAGACCATTACTGGGGACTGGGGCGAGGCCGCCGGAGAAGAGGGATTTATCGAACGCGACATGATCCTGAAACCGGACCTCAGCACAGCTTCGGCCGCGCCGTGGACGGGCGACTGGACATTGCAGGTGATCCACGATGCCTTTGACCGCAAGGACAAACGCGTGCCATACGCGCCGCGCAATGTGCTCAAGCGCGTGGTCGATCTTTACCGCGCCAAAGGCTGGGAACCCGTTGTGGCCCCGGAAATGGAATTCTATCTGGTGGCGCGCAACATTGATCCTGCGCAGGAAATCAAACCGATGATGGGCAGATCGGGCCGGCCCGCCGCCGCGCGTCAGGCCTATTCGATGACCGCCGTTGACGAGTTCGGCGCAGTGATCGACGACATTTACGATTTCGCCGAAGCACAGGGCCTTGAGATTGACGGTATCACGCAGGAAGGTGGCGCGGGCCAGCTTGAGATCAACCTGCGCCACGGCGATCCGATCAAACTGGCGGACGAGGTGTTCTATTTCAAACGGCTGATCCGCGAAGCCGCGCTGCGCCACGATTGTTTTGCCACGTTCATGGCGAAACCGATTGCAGACGAGCCGGGCAGCGCGATGCACATCCACCATTCGATCATCGACATGGAAACCGGCAAGAACCTGTTTTCCGGCCCGCAAGGCGGAGAAACCGATGCGTTCTTCAACTTTATCGCCGGATTGCAACACCACATGCCATCGGCCATCGCGGTCATGGCGCCTTATGTGAACAGCTATCGGCGCTATGTGCGCGAACATGCCGCCCCGATCAACCTTGAATGGGGCCGCGACAACCGCACAACGGGCATTCGTATCCCGCTGTCCGGGCCGGATTCGCGCCGCGTTGAAAACCGTCTGGCCGGTATGGATTGCAACCCCTATCTGGGTATCGCCGCATCGCTGGCCTGTGGCTATCTTGGCCTGATCAACGAAGAATGGCCCGAAAAGCAATACAAGGGCGACGCCTATGAAGGCGAAGGCGATATTCCCAGCGTGCTGGGCGATGCGCTGGACCTGTTTGACGAGGCCAAAGACCTGCACGAGGTGCTGCATCCCGATTTCGCACGGGTCTATTCGATTGTGAAACGCGCCGAATATCAGGAATTTCTTCAGGTGATTTCGCCGTGGGAGCGTGAGCACCTGTTGATCAACGTCTGAGTGTAACCCGCACCGGTTTTGCAAGACGCAAGGCCGGTGCAGGTGAGTATTTCCGGACAAATGAAGGCAAGGCGCTGCATCCGGCGCCAGAGCGGAGCTGTAGCATGAACCTTTTGTTTTCCAACGACAAAACAGGAAAGTACCCTGACAGCTGGTATGCCGCCACAGCCAACGCGCTGCCGCCCTTTGCGCCTTTGAGAGGCGAAACGCGTGCCGATGTTTGTGTGGTGGGGGCCGGGTACACCGGGTTGTCGGCCGCGCTTCATCTGGCCAAGGCGGGTCTGGATGTTGTGGTTGTCGAAGCGCATCGCGCGGGATTTGGCGCATCGGGGCGCAATGGCGGGCAGTTGGGCAGCGGCCAGCGCATGGAGCAGGACGGGTTGGAACGTCTGGTCGGCAAGGATGATGCCGCCAAGTTGTGGGACATGGGCGAAGAGGCCAAGACACTGGTCAAGTCGCTGGTGAACACCCATAATATCGACTGTCACCTGAAACCCGGTGTGGCGCACACCGCGTCGACCGTGGCGGATGTAGAGCATGCGCACCGCTACGCCGAAAAGTTGCAGCGCGATTATGGCTATACCGAGATCGAGGCGCTGGATGCGGAGGCGTGCCAAGCGTTGTGCCCGTCGCCCGATTACAAGGGCGGTACACTGGATATGGGGGCGGGGCATCTGCATCCGCTGAACTTTGCATTGGGTCTGGCGCAGGCGGCGACAGACGCAGGCGCGCGTATTCATGAATTGAGCCATGTGCACAACATCACCCAAGGGACCAAACCGGTGGTGCAGACCGACAAGGGCCGCGTTGTGGCCGACCATGTGGTATTGGCCTGCAATGGATATATGGGCAACCTGAACCGCAAGGTGGCGGCGCGGGTCATGCCGATCAACAATTTTATCGCCGCAACCGAACCTTTGGGCGAGGATGCCGCACAGGTTCTGACCCGCGATATTGCGGTGGCTGACAGCCGCTTTGTGGTCAATTATTTCCGCCTGTCCCATGACAAGCGGTTGTTGTTCGGGGGCGGCGAAAGCTATGGCTACCGCTTTCCCAAGGATATTGGCGCGGTGGTGCGCAAACCGATGAGCATCGTGTTTCCGCATCTGAAAGATGTGAAATTCGATTATACTTGGGGCGGAACGCTGGCCATCACGATGAAACGCCTGCCCTATCTGGCGCGTGTGGCCCCGAATATCCTGTCAGCGTCGGGCTATTCCGGCCACGGCGTCGGAACTGCAACCCATGCGGGGCAATTGATGGCCCTTGCCATTCAGGGACAGGCCAGCGGGTTTGATGTGATGTCAAAGGTGCCGACACCGTCGTTTCCGGGCGGGTCGATGATGCGCTCGCCCCTGCTTGTGCTGGCGATGACGTGGTATGCCATGCGCGACCGCATGGGGGTCTGAGCGGTCCTGCCCTGCCCTAAGATTATCTGAATATAAGGTCAGTCCGGTTTCGCCGATCAGCGGCGGCCGGGCAATTTTGTCTTTGCACGCCTGTTACATTGTTTTACTATTTCGAAAGGTAGAATTAAGGAAACCTGAATATGCCCCTTCTTCCCGACACCCATTCCGCAGAACCGATCCCTGACAGTGCCCGCGCTGAAATCGACCGGTTGTTACAAACCGGTGATCTGTTTCGCTATACGGCGGATGCCGATGCGCCCGTCGCGTTGCTGGAAGCGGAATTTGCGCAGATGATGGGCAGCCGGTTTGCGCTGGCGGTGTCGTCGTGTTCTGCGGCCCTGTTCCTGTCTCTCAAGGCGTTGGGTCTGCCGCGGGATGCGCGTGTTCTGATCCCGGGGTTCACATTCGCAGCGGTGCCGTCTTCGGTTTTGCATGCCGACTGCATTCCGGTGCTGTGCGAAGTGGGGGCAAATTATCGCATCGACCTGGATGATTTTGAACAGCGCCTTGGGGATGACATCAGTGCCGTTATCATCAGCCATATGCGCGGGCATACGTCGGATATGGATGCCATTCTGGCGCTGTGTAACACCGCCGGTATTCCGGTGATCGAGGATGCCGCCCATTCGCTGGGCACAACGTGGGCCGGTCGCAACATCGGCACGCTGGGGCGCGTGGGGTGTTTTTCGTTTCAGTCCTACAAGATGATCAATGCAGGTGAAGGTGGCATTCTGATCACGGACGATGCCGATCTTGTGGCGCGGGCGATCATCATGTCGGGTGCGTATGAACATAACTGGCAAAAGCATCCCGTTCTGCACGATGCATTCGCGCGGTGGCAGAACAAATTGCCGCTGTATAACCTGCGGCTGAACAATCTGAGTGCCGCGATCATTCGCCCGCAATTGGCCGAATTGCCGCGCCGTGTGCGCGACGGGCGGCGCAACCATGATTATGTGGCGGCGCAGTTGAACGCATCAAAATGGATGCAGGTGCCAGATGCCCTGCCCGCTGAAAGCCGTGCGCCGGATTCCATCCAGTTCAATTTGTTGGGTTTGTCGGATGACCAGGTGCGCCATTTCGTACAAATCGCAGGTGCAAATGGCGTCAAGGTGCAGGTGTTTGGCCTGTCCACCGACAATGCCCGCGCGTTCTGGAACTGGCAGTTCATTGCGGATGTACCGGAATTGCCGCACACCCGCGCAATGTTGATGCGGGCCTGCGACGTGCGCTTGCCGGTTCAGCTGGAACAAAGCGATCTGGACGCGATTGCAGGCGTCTTGCTGCACGCCATTGCCGACGTTATGGGGCCGGTGCGCGCCTATGGCACCTGAGCGATCGGGCCGTTATTTCAGGCGCGACAGCTTTTCCTGAAGTTCGGCCAGTTGCTTTTTAATCGCATCAAGGTCTTCGGTTTCTTCGGCCTCTTCCGGAGCGGGGGCAGAGCCGGCACCGGTCCATTTGTCAGACATGCCACCGGTCATTGCCTTGATAAAGGCCTTTTGCTGGGCCTGCATCGCATCGAACCCGGGCATTTTCGCCATCGGGTTCAAAGTGGTCATGTTTTCAACCATTTTGGATTGGCCATCGCGCAGCATATCAAATGACGCTTGCAGGAATTGCGGCACCACGGACCCGCCGGGCAACATGTAGCTGCGCACAAGGTCGGTCAGCACATCAATCGGCAAAACGCTTTCACCGCGGCTTTCGTGTTCGGCAATGATTTGCAGCAGGTATTGACGTGTCAGATCGTCACCGGATTTCAGATCCACGATCTGCACCTCGCGTCCGGCACGGATGAACCCTGCGATATCTTCCAGCGTCACGTAATCGCTGGTTTCGGTGTTATACAGCCGTCGGCTGGCGTATCTTTTGATAAGCAGGGGTTTATCTGTCTGTGTCACGCGCCAACCTTTCCCGAATGCAGCACTGCGGCATAGCCTAGGACAGGTGCGGGGAAATTGAAAGAGCGCGCAACGCACGCGACGTTTTCGACCGGGACAGTCCGGACAAAAAGAAAGGGCGAACCAGAAGGTTCGCCCCCGCAATCGCGTCCTCGGGAGGAAGGACGCTGATCAGCGTTCTTATTTTGCAGTTGCGGCTTTCTTGGCAGCTGCAGTCACTTCGCCTGTGGCTTTTTTCACGGCGGCAGTTGCATCTTCCGAGATGTCTTTGCCAGCGGCCATCATCAGCTCAACTGTGTCCATCTGAACTTTTTTCGCGATTTCAGCGAAAGCAGCCATGTTTTCAGCAGCAACTTCGGCAGAAGCGGATGCGAAATCGGTCATTGCTTTGGCGTAATCGGCAGGCTCTGCTTTGGCTTTCGACATTTCGGCCAGTTTGGCCAGAGTGTCTTTTGTCCATTTGCTGGAAATCTCGGTGGATTTTTCAGCAGCTGTCAGAGCAACGCCCGACAGTTTTTCGTTCAGCGATGCAGTGGTTTTGAATGCGTCTTCCATTGCAGCTGTGTCGACCGGGAATGCGCCCATCATGTCTTTCATAACTGCTGTCATGTCTTGTGCTTTAGCCATTGTCTTAATCCTTTGTCTCTATGTCCGGGCCAGCCCCGTTTCGTCTTGATGACAAGGATATACTTGCTGCGTCGCAGCATTTCAAGTATTTTTTGCTGCACCGCAGCATATATTTTGAAAACCTATTGTATTTCAGGAACTTGCCTTGATCCCCACATAGGTTCCGGGCGCTGCGGCCAGAACAGGATGCTCCGAATCTCCGACTTCTCGGGCGGCAACCATCTTGCCCGAGCGTTTGGACAACCAGCTTTCCCAGCGCGGCCACCAGGAGCCTTCGTGGAAATCCGCGCCCTTCAGCCAAGCATCGTGATCAAGGTCCAGATCGGCATTGGTGTAGTGGCCGTATTTGTTCTTTGGTCGGCGGATTGACGATCCCGGCGATATGGCCCGACTGGGTCATGATAAAGGTCTTGTTCTTGGATCCCATCTGCTGGACGCCACGATAACAATCCTTCCAAGCCGCGATGTGATCGGTTTCGCACGCGATCGAACACAGCGGCACATCCACGTCCTTCAGATGCAGTGTTGGCCCAACAGCTCAAAGCCGTCTTGGCCAATTCGTTGTGCTGGCAAAGACCGCGCAGATATTCGACCGCCATTTTCGCGGGCAGGTTGGCCCCGTCGCCGTTCCAGTACAGCAGATCGAAGGCGGGCGGGGCCTCGCCCATCATGTAGCTTTTGATCGCCGGGCGTATAGATCAGGTCGGTTGGAGCGCAGGAAGCTGAAGGTGCGCGCCATGATGAAGGATGGCAGCATTCCTTTGTCCGCGACTTCGGCCTCGATCCCGTCGATGAAAGTCGTCTTGCAGGAACGGGGTAAATTCGCCCTGATCGGAAAAATCGGTCAGCGCGGTAAAGAAGGTGGCCGACTTGATCGACTTGTCGCCGCGCTGTTTCAACAGCGACAGCGTCAAGGCCAGCGTCGTACCCGCGATGCAATAGCCGACCGCGTTGACCTGTTTTTGTCCGGTAGATGGCTTTGACCTCGCGAATGGCGGTCAGGTACCCTTCTTCGATATACTCCTCCATGCCGACATCCTTGTATTTCGCGTCGGGGTTGATCCAGCTGACCACAAACAGGGTATAGCCCTGATCGGTGATCCAGCGGATCAGGCTGTTCTGCGCCTTGAGGTCGAGAATGTAGAATTTGTTGATCCAGGGCGGAAAGATGATCAGCGGGGTTTCGTGAACCTCTTTCGGTGGTCGGGGCATACTGGATCAGTTCCATCATCCGGTTGCGATAGATGACGCTGCCTTCGGCTGTGGCGATGTTGCGCCCCAGTTCAAACGCCTTTTCATCCGCCAGACGCACCACCAGTTCGCCATTGTTCGCCTCAAGATCGGCAACAAGGTTTTCCAGCCCGTCGACAAGCGATTTGCCTTCGGTCTGCGATGGCCTTTTCCAGCGCATCCGGGTTGGTGGCCAGAAAATTGGTGGGCGCCATCATGTCGACGATCTGCTGGGTGAAATAGGTCAAACGGCGCTGTTCCACCGGATCCAGATCGCCCGCTTGGGCAACGGCCTGCTTCAGGGCATCCGAATTGATCAGGTATTGCTGCTTGATAAAGTTGAAATAGGGGTGCGTATCCCACAACGGGTTGGAAAAGCGGCGGTCCTTCGGGCCGGGATCGGCGGGGGCCTCGAATTTGCCATGGCTCAAGACCTGTTGCGCTTCGACATAATGTTTGACCGACTTGCCCCAGAACTCCAGTTGATGCTCCAGCAACTTGGCCGGATTGTGCATCGCCTGCGTCCAATATGCCGTCGCCGCCTTGCTAAAAAGCTCCTGATCCGGCGCGCTCAGCGCGGGATTGCTGGGTTTCTTGCTGGACATCGCGTTGATCAAACGCTTTGACAGTTCTTCGACCTTGGTCAGGTTTTCGGTCAGCTTTTCCAGATTTTCTGCTGCAATTTCGCCACCTTCGGTGCCGTTCGTGTTGCCCGCGTCATTGTCTCTTGTTGTCATCTTGCCGAATCCCCCTTAACGTCGCTGCTGTGCAGCATAGCGCCGCAAACGCTGCGGGGCAAAGCGACGTATGATCCGGACGTGATCCGCGATCAAGCAAGGAGATGGTTGATGCGCTACATGGTCACATATGACTTGATGGAAACGATCCGGAACACCAACCAGTGGATGGGGGCCTCGGCGCTGGCGATGGCATCCTACCCTGCGTTTTCGCATGTTTCCCAATCCGATGATGGGCATGATCGCCGCATGGGGTGAAGTGACAGAACGCACATTCCAACGCATGACGGTCAAACCGGACTGGGGCATTCGCACCTTTACCGGTGAAGACGGCAAAGACCATCTGGTCAACGTCGAAACGATTGTGTCGCGTCCGTTTGGCGATCTGATCCATTTCAACGTCAACGGGCGCAAACCGCGCCCGCGCAAGGTTTTGCTGGTTGCGCCGATGTCGGGCCACTATGCCACGTTGCTGCGCTCGACCGTGAAAAGCCTGCTGATCGATTGCGAAGTCTACATCACCGACTGGCACAATGCGCGCGACATTCCCGTCAGTGCCGGGCAAGTTCGATGTCGAAGACTATACATTGTATCTGGTCGATTTCATGCGGGAAATGGGGCCGGACACGCATGTGATTGCGGTGTGCCAACCTGCCCCGCTCACATTGGCCGCCACCGCCTATCTGGCCGAAGAAGATCCCGATGCACAGCCCCGTTCGCTCACGCTGATCGGCGGCCCGATTGATCCGGATGCCACGCCGACGGATGTGACCGACTTTGGCCGCCGCGTGACGATGGGCCAGTTGGAAGAAACCATGATCCAGCGGGTCGGGTTCAAATATTCCGGCGTGGGCCGCATGGTTTATCCGGGCTTGCTGCAACTGGCCTCGTTCATGTCGATGAACAGCGAACGGCACGGGCAGGCCTTTGTCGATCAGATCCAGCGCGTTGCCAAAGGCGAAGCATCCGATCATGACGCGCACAACCGGTTTTATGATGAATACCTTGCCGTGATGGATATGCCGGCCGAATTCTACCTGTCTACGGTCGAACGTATTTTCAAAGACCGCGAGATCGCGAAGAACGAATTTGTCGTCGCGGGCAAGCAGGTGGATATCGGCAAGATCACCACCGTGGCCGTCAAAACCGTCGAAGGTGCCAAGGATGATATCTCGGCCCCCGGCCAGTGTATTGCCGCGCTTGATCTGTGTACCGGCCTGCCCGACAGCAAAAAGGCCAGCCATGTCGAACCCGAGGCTGGCCACTACGGAATTTTTGCCGGTAAAAGCTGGCGCAACAATATCCGTCCGCTGGTGTTGGATTTCATCGACGCCAACAGCGGCAAACAGACCAAGAAAGCCGCGAACAAAAACGCGGCGGCGTGACGGCTAGCGCAGGATAAACGGCATTTCCAGCCAGTCGCGCAGCACTTGCGTCACAGCATCGGGCTGTTCCAGCGTGGGCAGATGTCCGGAATGCTCCATAATCTGCAATTGCGCATTCGGGATCAGTTCAGCCATGAAACTGTGGCGTTTGACCGGCGTCAACTGGTCGTGCGCGCCGCACAGGATCAGCGCGGGCACCTTGCATTTACGCAGCGTGCTTTGCTGATCGCGCCGCCGTTGTAGGGCACGCGACTGGCGAACAAACACGTCGGTGCCCAACGCCTGTGACATCTCTTTCACAATAGACATCACTTCGACGCGTTTTGGGTCCGGGGGCAAGGTATTCAGGCCGCATCGTTTCGGCCATCACATCCTCAAGCCGTCCGGCCTTGGCGCGCACGATCAACGGTTCGCGGGCGGCCGATATCTGCGGCGTGTCATCCAGCGGGCTGGTCGACATCAGCGCGATGCGCGAAATCCGATCCGGGGCGCGGCGCAAAAGCTCCATCGCGACAATGCCCCCCATACTCAGCCCGACTAGCGCACATTTGGCAGGCAACGCATCCAGCAGGCCCGATGCAATCTCTTCGATCCGTTCACCTTTGGTGATTGGGGCCACCATCACCGGTGTCTGTGCCGACAGATCAAGGATTTGTGCGCCAAACACACGGGCGTCGCACATCATTCCGGGCAGGAATACAACCGGTTCGGTCATGCGCGGTGACGGTTTGAAAGGGTCAAGAAAATCATGATCTGTCCTGCGGCCCGTCTGATCTGGGGTCTTGTTAGGTGCACATTGGCCCGTGCGCCAACCACAGGCAAGGCCAAGCCCGCCTGTCGGCAGAAAAATGTGGGTCAGGGATAGTTTATGCCGCGAAACGGGGGAAAATCGGCATAACGTGCGCGGCGTTTTTCAATCCCCTCATCCGGGGATGCCCCTGCCGCCAGCAGCTTGCCCTTTGGTGCGATATAGCTTGAAATCGTGCGGTGCGGCAAGGCGCGCCAGCTTAGATTGAACGCGGCAAGTTTGGGAAAAAACCACATATGCGAATAGGGCAGATGATCATGTATCCACCACGCCAGATCGCGCCAGTCGCGCCCCTGTTCATACCGGTCCGCAAACCACGGGATCACCAGAGACGTGCCCGCCCCCATGATATCACCATCCAGCACATCCCAGATATGGTGCCCGTAATTGGCATCATTGCGCGCGCAGTTCAGTTTGTTTTCATTGCCATACCGGTTCAGCGCCTGACTGCGAAAGCCTGACCGGATCGCAATACGGCCAAAGGTTTCTTCCAGCGGGTCCAACAGTTCCGTGCACAGCATGCGCCCCGCTTCAATCGCCAGATCGGGGTTGTCCGGCAGGTTGGGAATACGGTGGAAACTGCCAATCTCGGAATACAGGAAATCGCGCATGTAGAAATGTTTGCTCAGGCGCGTGCGCCCGAAGGTTTCAAGGCTCCACATGCTGGCGGGCGGTTTCATGGTTCTGGGTATCCGGCCCAGCGGAATGCGCCATCCTTGGACAGGGGCGAAAACGGGTTGAACGCGACCTCCCAGATGTGGCCATCGGGGTCGGCGAAATATCCGTGATGCCCGCCCCAGAATACGTCTGATGCGGGTTTCAGGATGCGTGCACCCGCGGTTTCGGCAGCCGCCAGAACCTGTGCCACCTCATCCTTGCTGCGGCAGTTATACCCCAGCGTTTGCGCGCCATGGCCCAGTTCATCGACCGGCACGCCGATATCTTCCGCCAGCGCGGCAAGCGGGTATAGCCCAAGCGTCTGACCCATCAGATCAAACACAACAATGTCGCCTTCAGCCTCGGCCTGCGCCCATCCAAGCGCGTTATAAAACGCGTGCGATGCCGCCACGTCGCGCACCCCAAGGGTGATCAGGCTGATACGTTGGTCCATATGCCCCTCCTGCTCCATCACGGGTTACGCCGCCAACACGTCGTTCACTGCGGCCACGATCAGATCAAGACACGCCTCGTCCGAAAACCGGTGATCCGCGTCTTTGACCAGCGTCAGGCGCATATCGGGGCCGGTGGCATGCTCCAACAGGCGCAGGGCGGTTTGGGTGCTGACGGCAGTGTCTTCGGTGCCTTGCAAAAACCGCACCGGAAACGGCAGGTCCAGCGGTGCGCGCAACACCAACTGGTCGCGCCCGTCTTCGATCATCCGTTTGGTGATAATATAGGGTTCCATATAATCGGACGGCAGTTCCACGTGGCCAACCCTGTCCAGCGCCGCCTTTTGATCGTCGCTGAAGCTGGCCCAGTATCCGTCTTCGGTGAAATCCGGCGCGGCGGCGATTGTGACCAGACCGGCGATCCTGTCGGGTATGGCGCGCGCCAGCAACAACGATTGCCACCCGCCCATGGACGACCCGACCAGAACCAGTGGCCCGGTGGTGAGCGCTGTGACAGCGGCAAGACTGTCTTGCGCCCAATCTCCGATACATCCGTCTGTGAATTCCCCCGAGGATTCACCGTGCCCCGAATAATCGAACCGCAAAAACGCCCGCCCCTGCGCTTTGGCCCATGCTTCAAGATATACGGCCTTGGTGCCTTCCATATCCGATTTCAAACCGCCCAGAAACACGATGCACGGTCCCTGCCCTCGGGTCAGATGGTAGGCCAGTCTACGGCCCTGATCGGTCTCCAGAAATGTGGTGGCAGGCATTGCATTCTCCTTTGGTCGTCATCATGCACGCACCCGCCCTGACCGCAATTGTTCATTGCGATATGGCGGAAAATGTGGCGAGGTATCACAAGACAACATAAAACCGGCATAAACGGGGGACATAACCCGCGCCGGTGTCTGATCGGGCAGAACAGGGGACAGGCATGCGACTTGTCGGAAAAATCATTTTCGTCGGCATCCTTGTGGTGCTGGTGGCAGGGCTGACCGTGTGGTCGGGGCTTGCCCTTTGGTTTCGCCTGCCGATGGCGGAAACCGCACGCATGATCGCGGTGGGGGGGGTGGGCCTGTTGGGTCTGACCACGCTGGCCGCGCAGTTTGGCAAGCGCCCGACACGATCGCTGGCGATGTTCGCTTTTGCGATGGCGCTGATTTTCATGTGGTGGGCGTCGATCAAACCGCCTGCGGATGGCAATTGGGCACCGGATGTGGCGCGGCAGGTCACGGGCGAGATTGACGGTGACATCCTGACGTTGAACGATGTGCGCGCCTTTGAATGGCGCAGCGAAGATGACAAGACGCAAAACTGGGTGCAGCGCAATTACGATCTGTCCACCCTGAACGGTGTCGATCTGTTTCTGTCCCACTGGGACGGGCCGGAAATCGCCCATTTCATCGTCAGCTTCGGATTTCAGGACGGCCGCTATCTGGCGTGGTCCGTCGAGGTGCGGCGCGAGGTGGATGGCGGGTTTTCCCCGCTGGCGGATTTTTTCAAGACCAACACGCTGGTTCTTGTCGCGGCCGAAGAACGCGATGTTGTGGGGGTACGGTCCAACATACGCGGCGAAGATGTGCAGCTTTATCGCCTGAACACATCGCCCCTGGTGGCGCGCACCCTGTTGGAGGAATATGTGCGTGACGCCAATATGCTGGCCGCGCAGCCGCAATTTTATAATTCCGTCACCACCAACTGCACCACAACCGTGTTTCGCATGGTGCGCGCGATTGGCGTGAACATCCCGCTGGACTGGCGGTTGATCCTGAACGGGTATCTGCCCGATTTTGCCTATGATCAGGGCGCACTGGATACGCGCGTGCCGATGGAAGAATTGCGCGCGCTGTCCCATATCGACGAACGCGCGCAGGCCGTTGGCCTGACCGAAGGCTATTCGAAGGCGATCCGAGTGGGTGTGCCGACGCCCGAGCGGTAACGCAAGCGGTTGACTTGGCCGCGATCTGTCGCCACATAGCGCCCGACCATAACCCGCAACCGGGCGTCTCGTAGGCGCCAAACCGACGAGGAGGCCCGACATGGCCCAAATCAACCTTACCCTTCCCGATGGCAATGCACGATCCTATGACGCCGGTATCACCGCGCTGCAGGTGGCTGCCGATATTTCGCCTTCGCTGGCGAAAAAGGCCATTTCCGCCACCGTTGACGGCGCGCATTACGATCTGGCATGGCCGATCGAAACCGATGCCAGCATCGCCATCCACACCATGAAAGACGATGCACAAGCCAACGAGCTGGTACGCCACGATCTGGCGCATATCATGGCCCGCGCCGTGCAGGAAATCTGGCCCGCGACCAAGGTCACAATCGGCCCCGTGATCGAAAACGGCTGGTATTACGATTTCGACCGGTCCGAACCGTTCACCCCCGAAGATCTGGGCCTGATCGAAAAAAAGATGAAAGAGATCATCAACAAGCGCGAACCGGTCACCACCGAAGTGTGGGACCGTGACCGCGCGATCAAGTTTTACGAGGCCAATAACGAACCCTACAAGGTCGAACTGATCAACGCGATCCCCGGGGATGAGCCGCTGCGCATGTACTGGCACGGGCATTGGCAGGATCTGTGTCGCGGGCCGCATTTGCAGCACACCGGTCAGGTGCCGGGCGATGCGTTCAAACTGATGAGCATTGCCGGTGCCTATTGGCGCGGCGACAGCAACCGCGCGATGTTGCAACGCATTTACGGCGTCGCCTTTACCAACAAGGAACAGCTAAAAGCGCACCTGCACATGCTGGAAGAGGCCGCCAAACGCGACCACCGCAAGCTGGGCCGCGAAATGGACCTGTTCCACATGCAGGAAGAAGCCCCGGGGCAGATTTTCTGGCACCCCAACGGCTGGCGTATCTACACCGAATTGCAGGACTATATGCGCCGCCAGCAACGCAAGGGCGGCTATGTCGAGGTGAACACGCCGCAGGTTGTTGACCGCAAGCTTTGGGAAGCATCGGGGCATTGGGAAAAATATCAGGAGCATATGTTCATTGTCGAAGTCGACGAAGAACATGCACGCGAGAAAACCGTGAACGCGCTCAAGCCGATGAACTGCCCCTGCCACGTGCAGATTTTCAATCAGGGCCTGAAATCCTACCGTGACCTGCCGTTGCGCATGGCCGAATTCGGGTCGTGCAACCGCTATGAACCCTCCGGCGCGCTGCACGGGATCATGCGGGTGCGTGGGTTTACGCAGGATGACGGGCATATTTTCTGCGCCGAAGACCAGATTGAATCCGAAACCGCCGTTTACATCGATTTTCTGTCGAACATTTACCGCGATCTGGGATTTGAAAAATTCCGCGTCAAATTCAGCGACCGCCCCGAGGCGCGCGCAGGGTCGGACGCCGTGTGGGACAAGGCGGAAGAGGCGCTGCTGTCGGCCACCCGAAAGGCCGGCATCGAACCCGAATTGAACCCCGGTGAAGGGGCGTTTTATGGTCCAAAGCTGGAATTCGTGCTGACCGACGCAATCGGGCGTGATTGGCAATGCGGCACCCATCAGGTTGATTTCGTGCTGCCAGAACGTCTGGATGCCACCTATATCGGTGCGGATGGCGGCAAACACCGCCCCGTCATGCTGCACCGCGCGACATTGGGCAGTTTCGAACGGTTCATCGGCATCCTGATCGAAGAACATGCGGGCAAACTGCCGTTCTGGCTGGCCCCGCGTCAGGTTGTTGTTGCCTCGATCATTTCGGATGCGGACGAATATGTACACGAGGTCGTGGCGCACCTGACCGCAGCAGGGGTGCGCGCGGAGGCCGATGTGCGCAACGAAAAGATCAATTACAAAGTGCGCGAACATTCGGTTGGCAAGGTGCCTGTCATTCTGGCCGTCGGCGCGCGCGAGGTTGCCGAACGCACCGTGACTGTGCGCCGTCTGGGCGAAAAACACACCAGCGTCGAGGCGCTGGACGATGTAACAAACTCGCTGAAAACGGCAGCGACGCCCCCCGACCTGCTGTAACAATTCGCTACAATCAGGCACGATCCGGCAGGCACATTCCCGCCGGATCGTTACACCTTTTGAAATTTCACATATATTTCATAACCTTGCCGTGCCAAGGTTTGTCACACTCCCTGACACGCACGTGAGACACAGCCTCGTGAGTGGAAACCGTTGCCGTGGCCGGATATCAATGTTTCATAACAAACGAAGGCGAACACCTCGCCCAGTCCAACAACAGAAGGAAACGCAATATGTCTACAGCTTTCAAAACTCTGGCCGTCGCAGGCGCCGTTGCAACAGCGCTGGCCTCGACCACAACAACTGTCTCTGCCGCATCCAAGGAAAAGTGCTTTGGCGTGTCGCTGGCCGGTAAAAACGACTGTGCCGCCGGACCGGGCACAACCTGCGCCGGATCGTCTGTTGTTGACTATCAGGGCAACGCCTGGTCGCTGGTCGAAGCGGGCACATGCACAGAACTCGAACTGCCGGCCCAAGCCGACGGGACACCGCGCAAAGGTTCGCTGGAAGCGCTGGAGCGTGATCTGCCGGCCTAAGTTCAGGTAGTAAGCAACGAACGGGGTTGGGCCGCGATGGCCCTGCCCCGTCCAAGAAAGGCCTGAGCATGCTGGACAATACAAACCGCTTTGATCGCCTGCCGGCCGCGTCCGGCATCGGCTACAAGCCCCAGCATTTTTCCGATATTCAGAACGATCCGGGCCCTGTGCGCTGGCTTGAGGTGCACGCCGAAAACTATATGGGCGACGGCGGCCGCCCGATTGCGCAACTTAAACATCTGTCTGAAAAATTTGCCATGTCCGTGCACGGCGTCGGCCTCAGCATCGGGGGGGAAGATGCGCTGGATGCAGATCATCTTGCGCGGCTGAAACATTTGGTGGGCTGGCTTGATCCGGCCAGTTTTTCCGAACATCTGGCGTGGTCCACCCATGACAGCCATTTCCTGAACGATCTGTTGCCCCTGCCCTATACGACCGACACGCTGGCGCGCGTTGCATCCCACATTGATCAGGTGCAGGAGACGGTGGGCCGCAAGATGTTGCTGGAAAACCCGTCAAGCTATCTGGCGTTTGATGCCTCGACATGGTCGGAAACGGATTTCCTGCGCGAACTGTGCGCGCGCACAGGCTGTGGGTTGTTGCTGGATGTGAACAATGTGTTCGTGTCGGCGACCAATCTGGGTCTGGATGCGCGCGCCTATATCGATGCCTTCGCGCTGGAGCATGTCGGCGAAATACATCTGGGCGGGCATGACGAAGACGCCGATGATCACGGCGCGCCCCTGCTGATCGACAGCCACGGCGCCGCCATCGCCGATCCGGTCTGGGCGTTGCTGGATTACACGCTGGAACGGTCCGGCCCCCGCCCCGTGCTGGTGGAATGGGACAATGATGTGCCCGAATGGCCGATACTGCGCGACGAGGCGGCGCGCGCCCACGCCGCGCTTGAAAAGCTGGCCGTATGATCCCCGACCAGACAGCATTTCGCGCCGCCCTGCTGGATGCCACACGCCCCGTCCCAGACGGGTTGAGCGACGGGCAGAACCGCCCCGCAGGACGCCGCTATAACGTCTATCGCAACAATATCGCCGTTTCATTGGGCGAGGCGCTGACGACGGGGTTTCCCGTCATCGCCAAACTGCTCGGGGCGCAAAATTTTGACGGGATCGCCGCGATCTATCTGCGCGCGCACCCGCCGCAATCGCCCTTGATGATGCAGTACGGGCAGGACTTTCCCGATTTTCTGGCAGGGTTCGCGCCGCTGGCCCATCTGGGGTATCTGGCCGATGTGGCGCGGCTGGAACTGGCATTGCGCGCGTCCTATCACGCGGCCGATGCGCAAGCGATTGATCCCGCTGTGCTGCAAACCATCGCGCCGGAAACCCTGATGGCGTCGCATATCACGCTGGCCCCTGCGGTGCGTCTGGTCCGGTCTGACTGGCCGATCTATGATATCTGGCGCTACAACACGCAGGACGGCGCGCCAAAGCCACAGGCGGGGGCGCAGGATGTTCTGGTCACGCGACCCGAATTTGATCCCGAACCGCACCTGTTGCCCGCAGGCGGGGCCGCCTGGATCACGGCGTTGAACGATCACACATTCGGGGATGCCCATGACATCGCCCTGAACACCCATGCGGATTTCGATCTTGGCGCGGCACTTGGTCTGCTGATCCGGGGCCACGCCGTGACAGGCATTATTTCAAAGGACATTCCATGAACGCGCTTACCACATTGCACAACGCCGTCTTTGGCCGGTTGGACAGGGCCGACTGGCTGTTGCCCACGCTGGCCCGTTTCGTGTTTGCCGCCACGCTGCTGATGTATTTCTGGGTGTCGGGGCTGACCAAACTGGGCGACGGGATCATGGGGCTGTTCCAGCCGTCAACCGGTGCCTATGCCCAGATTTTCCCTCGCGCGTTCGAGGCGGTGGGCTATGACACCGACGCCTTCGGTTTCTTTCACTGGGCCGTGGTTGTGGCGGGCACGTGGGCCGAATTCATCCTGCCCGCACTCATCGTGATCGGGCTGCTGACGCGGCTTTCGGCGCTTGGCATGATCGGGTTTATCGTGGTGCAATCGCTGACCGATCTTTACGGCCATGGCGGCATTGACCACCCCGAAACGCTGGGCGCGTGGTTTGACCGGTTCCCCGACGGGGTGATCATGGACCAGCGGGCGTTCTGGGTCATGGTACTGCTGATCCTTGTGGTCAAAGGGGCCGGCCCGATTTCGGTTGATCGGGCACTGGCCCCGAAAGACGCCGCCTAAAAATGCGCCTTGGGTTCGTCGGGCTGGCCTGCGGCGACGCCCAGAACCGCGCCCAGACCGGCAAATGCGATGGGGAACATCGTGAACACGTTGAACCCGAACGCGGCGTACATCCCCACCGCTGACAGCCCCATCAACAGCCCGCCCGCCAGAGCGCGGGCGCGCGCCATGGCCCCGCCTGCGATGGCCAGCAAGGGTGACAGGATCGCCACCACCTGCACCAGCCCGACATTGGCGACCTGTTCGGCCAAGCCTTCGATTTCGCCGTATTTTTCGATCGCTTCGACATAGCCGAAGCTGAAAAAGCCAACGATCATTCCGGTCAGTCCGGCAATAATGCCAAGGGTCAAAGCTGCGTTGCGCATCGGGGCCTCTTATCTGGTTCGGGTGGCTTACATAAGGGCGCTGTCACGCAATCCCAAGGGCGGCGCGCACATCATTGCCCCAACCCAGATACATCCGGTCACCCG
Source organism: uncultured Alphaproteobacteria bacterium (assembly GCA_963765555.1). GTDB lineage: Bacteria > Pseudomonadota > Alphaproteobacteria > Rhodobacterales > Rhodobacteraceae > JL08. The sequence goes on along the minus strand of CAVXWX010000008.1, from coordinate 161,576 downwards.
CGACGATCAGCGGGCGTTTCATCAGCGCGGGGTGTGCGCCCAGCAACGCCAGAGGCGGCATTTGGCGCGTTTCATCATCCAGCCCACGCCACGTGGTTGATCGCGTATTCAGCAAAGCGGCACCAAATTGCTTATGCGCGCGGGCCATCACTTCGGCGGGCACGCCATCGGCGCGCACATCGACAAAGGTGGCATTTGGCAATTCTTTCAATGCCTTGCGGCAAGTATCGCAGTTTTTCAGCCCGTAAAGTTCCATCATGCCTCCGCTATGTTATGCCCAAAATAACAGCACAACGGGCGATTGCATCCCGTTTCGCTTGATTTTTACAATTACCATGCAATCATTCGCACCGTGGATGTGGTAACGCCCTGCCCTGTTGCGGCGCGGCGCGTGCCCGCCACATAGTTTGCCCGGGCCGTGTATTGGTGCGGGCGTTAAGGGAAGAAGGAGACACGTGATGCCAACAGGCACCGTGAAATGGTTCAATACGACGAAAGGTTTCGGGTTTATTGAACCCGAAGATGGCGGCAAGGATGTGTTTGTGCACATTTCCGCAGTGGAACGGTCCGGATTGACCGGACTGGCCGACAATCAAAAGGTCAGCTACGAGCTGGAAGACGGGCGTGACGGACGGCAAATGGCCGGCGATATCAAACCGCTCTGACCTTTCCAAAACGGCGACACGATCGGGCCGGCCTCCGGATGCAGGGGGCTGGAGCGGGTGTGTTTGCGGGTTTCTTGGGGTTTGGGGGTAGCGCGCTGCGCGTGAATTGCGGCAGCGTTTCAGCGTGGCTTTTCCGATAAACGCACCGCGCCCGAACCGAGGGGTGGGTGCAAAGCGCGCGTTCTAGATTATACACCGCGCCCGAACCGAGGGGCTGGTGCTGAAAGCGCCCGCCCCGTGGGGGCGGTTCGGGCGCTGCCCGCCCTTGGCGGGCATAGGAGAACACTTACTTGGGTTTTTCGGAAGAGTTCCACATTCTCGAATAAATACCAATTTTTTCAGCCGCAATCTCTGGTCTAATGGGAATTAAGTACGTCGGTTTCTTTCCACCATCCTTTATGGATGCCCCAACTAGCCAACACTCTGAATAGTCCAGAATAATAAGACGATCATGCGCTTGGGATGACTTTCTAACTTCAACTGGCACTCCCGTTTCGGTCGAGAACTTTGCGGCCGTGCAAGCGACCGCAGTCGAACCGTTGTTACAAAGAACTCTGATTGGCAGTCGAAAGTTTGGGGAGAACATCTGAGTAAAGATTGAAGAGTCAAAATATGGATCAACCACAAAAACGCTTGAATCGGCTGTATCTAAAAGTGCGAGAACATCTGTTAGAAACTTGAACGTCTCCCCGGAGGAGTAAACCTGCCCGATATTGTCTTCTGGGTACAGGTCGAACTCAAGTTTTAGCGCCTCAATTGCATTCCTCACTTCTACTTGAAGCGAATTTATCGAAGGCTTCCAGTATTGTGCCAACGTTCCCAGACTGGCCCTAAATCTGGCACTTTCAGAGATACCAACCCGGTCTATCAGCGCCCCGAACTCGCGCGAGCCATAGACGCACCGCACCATCGGGGTTGTTGTCGAAACGCTCTCCAAAAATGGGACGATTATCCATTTCGTGGACTAATTTGACTAACAAAATTTGCCTTTGGATTGGTCCATCCAGAAGACTGCTCCTCATCCAATTACCCCCTCAAACTCCCGCCATTCGCCCTTGCTCATGCCGGAGTTTTCCTGCGTCACCGCTTCCCCCTTCAGCATCCGTTTCACACAATCCAGCGCGGTGGCGCTCAGCTGTGCGCCGCCCATGCGGTAATCCTCGAACGCGCCGATAGGCGGCGGGCACCCAATCGGCGACCACGTTGCAGATCGCATCGGCATAAACGCGGATTTCGTATTGCGCATGGGCATCCGCGCGCAGGCGCAGGAAATGGAACAGGTTGTGCAGGTCCACCTTCCAGTACCATTGCGTGTAGATGTTGGCGGGCAGGTTCATCCGCGCCAGTTCGCGCGCCAGACCCGTCACTGCCCATCCTGTGAAATCATCGCCTCGTAATTGTCATAGGCGCGGGTCGAATCCGCCTTGAGAATTTCCAGAACCCGCGCGGCCTCGTCCCCTTGCAGCACCGCGCCACGGCCCTGATTGTTCACCACCGACTGCGCGTTGATATGTTCGGGCGCGGGGATGTAGAATTCACGGTCCAGAATGGAATAGCGGGCGGAATATTCGTTCACATTGGCGGTGCGGTGGCGGATCCACTGGCGCGCGACGAACACGGGCAGTTTCACGTGCAGCTTGATCTCGCACATCTCGAACGGGGTGGAATGCCAGTGGCGCATCAGATAGCGGATCAGTCCGGCATCGTTCTGCACCGATTTGGTGCCCTTGCCATAGCTGACCCGCGCCGCCTGACAGATCGCGGCATCATCGCCCATATAATCGATCACGCGGACAAACCCGTGATCCAGCACCGGAATGGCGCTGTAAAGATGCGCCTCGATTCCCGGGGCGACGGCGCGCAATGTGGGGCTGGGCGCGCTGCGTTGTGCATCAATCTCGGCCTGTTGTTCGGGGCTTAGCGACATCTTCATTCTCCTGATCCGCAGGTTCTGTTACAGAATCTATTTGCGGACCTACTGTATATAGCCCTTGCGCCTGCGTGAACCGCAATATCATGGTAATTTATCGGCCACGCTGATTTCTTATTCCACCGCAACAGCGTTGACTTTTGCAGCACCCCAATGGAATTTGCCCCAAAGTCAAAAAACGGATTAGGGGCAGATCATGCGCGTTTGGATGAGTGTGGCACTTTTGGCGGCGCTGGCAGCCTGCGGCGACGGCAACCCGTTCGACACCCCGGCGGGGGGCGGTAGCGCACCGGGCGAAATTCCGGACGGGTCCACAAACGGCATCCCCGAAGCTTTGGCCGGCAACCTGCAATCGGCAAGTTACAATCCCGCAGCCGGCACGTTGCAGCTTGAGCTGACATCGCTGGATGCAGGGCCGCGGATCGCCAGTTATGTGCGCACGCCCGGGCTTGATATCGGGAATTATCAGGCCTTCACCTTTCAGGATGATCGCGCTGAACCGGCATTTACCGCCCTTGTTGCGGAAAGCACCGACCCGACGAATTCGGTACAGGCTGGCGCCGTATCCGATGGCGGACAGTTCAACCGGTTCTTTTCACTGGTGCGTTTCTACCAACGTACCGGCCCCTATGATCCCCCCGGCGGGGTCGGCATCACCTTCGGGGCTTGTATCATACGCCGGCAACTATGCGGGCGTGACCAACCTTGATGCGCCCGGCGGCCCGAACCTGTTGCCGCCTCCCGGCGGCGACCGATCCGTCAACCGCCTTCCGGCGCAATCGGCCCGCACCGCATGGTCAGATTTTCCTGAACGTCGATTTTGCCGACAATACGGTGAACGGCAACGTGTCTGACCGCACATTGGTTGACACCGAACCGCCCTGCCGACGATCGTACTGGTCGAAGGCAACATCGCGGCAGATGGCACGTTTCTGGGCAATGTCGAATATGACGGCGACCCAACGCCGCAGCATCGGTGCATTCGGCGGCGTATTCGGCGGCACAGACGCGGCGGCCGTGGGCGGTGTCATTTCACTGGACCAGTTCTTTGACGATGCAGGCATTGCCAACAACGCCGAACGCGAACGCGGTGTCTTTGTCCTGATCCAATGTGGCCAGCCCGGCGATGATCCGGCCTGCCCGTAATCAAACGCAGGCTTTCCGGAACGCTGTCTACCTGATTGCCACGTGTTGTGCCGTCGCACTGGCGCCGCCTGTTGCGGCGCAAGACACTGCGCAAACCGCTGGGCAATCCGGCGGGCAATCCAGCGGGCAAACGGTTACCCTGACACTGGATCAGGCGCGCGCGGCTGCGGAACAGGCGCTCAAAGCCGGTGATCCCGATATTGCCTTGCAGATCGCGGGCGGATTGTTGCAGGCGGACCCGAACGATGCGTTTGCCCATTTCGTGATGGCGGTGGCCTTTACCCAGAAAAACAACCTGCGGCAGGGGCGCAAGGCGGCGTCACAGGCCTATCGCTATTCCCAAAACCCGGTACGAAAATTTGAAAGCGCGCAACTGGCGGCACAACTGTCTTTCGCAGAAGGCCGCCCCACGCTCACGCAAATCTGGATGCGGCGCGCGGTGCAGCACGCCCCGAACGATCAGATCGAAAGCCAGATCGGCCGTGAATACGCGCAAGTGCGGGCGCTGAACCCCTGGTCGTTCCAGATCGGGGTGGGCTTGCGCCCGTCCGACAACGTGAACAACGGGGCCGATACCGGCCTGAACATCATCGACGGCGTTCCCGCCACCGGTATTCTAAGCCCGGATGCGCAAGCGCTCAGCGGGGTGATCGGCACGCTGGATATCACCACCGGATACCGCCTGCGCGGAGACGGGAACAGCACGACAACATGGGGCGGGCGGCTTTACATCAAAGAGGTGCGATTGTCCGATGATGCGCGCGCGCAAGCCCCGATGGCCTCGGATGACGATTTTGACAGCACCTATGCCGAAACATCGCTGCGCCACGATTTCGCGATCGGGGCTGACGGGTTCGGATCAGTCGAGGCGGCGGCGGGCCGGTTCTGGTCGGGGGGGCGGGAATCTTACAATTTCGGGCGGGTCAGTGCGTTGCGCGGATGGCGGTTGAACGCGCAAAGCGGCATTACGGTCAGCGGGCTTTTTGAAAGCCGTTCGCGGATTGATCCCGCGTCGCAGGATGCGGACATTTACGGGCTGGGTGCGCGGTATTTCCAGCGGCTGGCCAATGGCGATGCCCTCAGCTTTGATCTGACGCTGCGCGACGTTAATTCTGTGAATATAAACAATGACTTCAACACAACGGCCCTGCGCGCTGCCTATAGCTTTGCCAACCCGATTGGCCCTGTCGAAGTCAGCGCTGGCATCACCGTTGGCTATGCCGATTACGACGCGTTCAACGTGGGGTTTATTTCGGTCCCCGGCGGGCGGCAGGACGAATCTGTGCTTGCGGATCTGACACTTTTGTTTCGCGGAATCGATTACGCCGGCTTTGCCCCGACCATGCGGTTTCAGGCGGGCAAAAGCCGCTCGAATGTTAGCCGCTTTGACACACGCGAACTGTCCGTGTCGATGGGTATCCGCTCCAAGTTCTGACACCGTGGATCGCGCTGGATCACAGCGCGGTCTGTGCTAGGTTGCTGGCAAACAAAAGGAGTGTCTGATGGGTCTGAAATATTTACACACCATGGTCCGCGTGAAGGATCTGGAAACGTCGATGGCGTTCTACGAACTGCTTGGCTTGCGGGAAACAAGGCGGTGGGAATCGGAACAGGGGCGTTTTACCAACGTTTTCATGGCCGCCCCGGGGCAAGACGATTGCCCGCTCGAGCTGACCTATAACTGGGATGGCGATGACGCCCTGCCCAGCGACAGCCGCCATTTCGGCCACCTGGCTTACGGGGTCGATAACATTTTCGACACCTGTCAGCACCTGATGGACAACGGCGTGACAATCAACCGCCCGCCGCGCGACGGGCGCATGGCCTTTGTGCGTTCACCCGATAATGTGTCGGTCGAATTGTTGCAGAACGGCGATGCGCTGGATGTGGTCGAACCCTGGGCCAGCATGGAAAATACCGGCCATTGGTAAAACCGCGTCTCCTGCAGGTCGCTGCCTGCGCCATGCTGGCAGGCGGACCGGCGCAAGCTGTTGAGTGTCGGTTGGCACTTGTTCTGGCGATTGATGTGTCATCCTCCGTGGACGAGGCAGAAGACCGCTTGCAGCGCAGCGGTCTGGCTGCCGCGCTGATATCGCCCGATGTGCAGGCCGCATTTTTTGGTGCGGATTTGCCGGTGGCTTTGGCCGTGTTTGAATGGAGCGGACGCTACAACCAGTCGCTTCTGGTTGACTGGCAGTTGGTAACGGGGCCCGAAACCCTGCAGAGTATCGCGCTTGCAATCCAGCGCTCTGATCGCAGCGAGGTCGAATTTCCAACCGCTATGGGCTATGCGTTGGGATATGGCGCGGGCCTGTTGCGGCGGGGCCCGACCTGTCTGTTTCGCACGCTGGATATGGCTGGCGATGGCATCAACAACGAAGGGTTCATGCCCGATACGGCCTACGGCGCGTTCCCGTTCGAGGGTGTCACCGTGAACGGTCTGGTGATCGCGGCACCTGATACGCCAGACGGGCAAGAGGTGATCCGCTTTTATCAGGATCAGGTTCTGAATGGCCCGGGCGCCTTTCTGGAGCAGGCCCACAGCTTCGACGATTACGAAGATGCCATGCGGCGCAAACTGGAACGCGAGGTGTCGGCGCGCACCATTGGCCATCTGGCCGTGCCCGCGCCCGATATTCCGGGTTGATCTGAAATGGGCCGCATCCTGTTCGCGGTTCTTGCGCTGGCGCTTTGGGGGCAGATGGCAGTGGCGCAATGCCGTCAGGCACTGGCCTTGGCGCTGGATGTCTCGGGATCGGTGGATGCGCGGGAATACCGGTTGCAACTGGATGGTTTGGCGGGCGCACTTTCGCATCCGGATGTGCGCGGTGCGCTGTTGGCGATGCCGTCGGCACCGGTGACGCTGGCGATTTATGAATGGAGCGGCGCGCAAGACCAGCGCATGTTGCTGGGATGGACGCAGATCGTGAGTGACGCGCAGATTGACAACATCGCGGCGCATCTGCGTTCAACGCAACGGGTGGTGTCCACACCGGGCACCGCGCTTGGGGAAACGATGCTGTTTGGCAGCGATCTGTTGCGCCAGCAATCATCCTGCTGGAAACGCACGCTTGATATTTCGGGCGATGGGAAATCGAACATCGGTCCGCACCCGCGTGCGGTATCAGACCGGTTGCAGCGTGGCGGCGTCACGATCAATGCCTTGGTGATCGGGGCAGATGCCCCAAAGATCAGTGATGCACGTCAGGTCGATATCGCGGAAATCTCGTCCTATTTCCGCGCCTTCGTGATTGTCGGGCCAGATGCGTTTGTGCAGACGGCATTGGGGTTCGAGGCCTTTGAAGACGCCATGGTGCGCAAACTTCTGCGCGAATTGCAGGGTCTTGCCCTGTCGAGCCGGTAACACCCCTGCCCGCAGCTAGTAGATATAGCGGATCTGGTCGGTCCAGTACCGTTCCACCCGTTTCAGGGACATCGTGATCTCTTCGATACCGTCCACGCCCAACACGCCCTTGGCTTCAAGCCCGTCCGCATGGCGCGCAAACAATGCCCCGACGATATCGCGAATATCGCGCCCCTTTCGGGTCAGCCTGACACGTACCGATCTGCGATCGATTTCGCATCTCTGGTGGTGCATGTAATCCATTTCCACCAGTTTCTTGAGGTTGTAGCTGACATTGCTGCCCTGGTAATACCCGCGGCTTTTCAGCTCGCCCGCTGTCACCTCGTTTTCGCCGATGTTGAACAACAACAGCGCCTGAACCGCGTTTATTTCCAGAACACCGACGCGTTCAAACTCATCCTTGACCACATCAAGAAGCAGACGGTGAAGCCGTTCCACCAGCGCCAGCGCATCAAGGTATCCGGCCATGAACCCCTTGTTCTGGGTCATGCCAAGCTGTTGTTGCATACTCATTCCATTCTCCAACTCAAGGCAGTGCAACACCACCCTGACGAAGAAAAGCCAACAATCCGTTAAGCCTGTTGGAGCTTTCAGGATCCGTCTTTGGTTTGAAGAGTTTGCGCGATATCGTCCATCAACGCGACATATGGGGCCGGTGCCGTCACCTGCCCTGTAACCCACTGATACAGGTCCTGATCGTTTTCATTCAGCAGCGCGTCATAAAGCGACAGCCCCGCCTCATCCATACGGGCAAGATTGGCATCGGCAAATGCGGACAGGATCAGATCCATTTCCTTGATCCCGCGCCGCATTGACCGCATTTTCAGGCGTTTGAGCCTGTTTTCGGGGGTTTCGATCACGCTGCGGTTTCCATCAGGGACCGGCGCAATTTCTTTTCCAGCCGGCCAAGGCGTTCGGCAGATTTTGTCATTTCCGATTTGACCGCGCGCAATTCGATCAGCAAATCCTGCATATCTTCCGGCATGGTGTCGGTCTCGACGGGCCCGTCCAGACCTTCGCCTTCGCCGTTGATCAGCCACATCATCGATACGTTCAGAATGCCCGCCAACATGGACAGACGGTTGGCGCGCGGTTCGGCCATGTCGTCTTCCCATGCGCGCATGGTTGATTGTTTCACGCCCAACCGTTTCGCCATTTGCGCCTGATCCATGCCTGCGGCTTCGCGCGCGGCGGCCAGACGATCCCCGAAGGTGGCAAATTCCGGTCCGTAAAAATTCGATGTCACTTCACTCATTCTGCTCTCCTTCAAGTCATATCACTCTAAGCGCTTGATCGGGATCAATACGCCGCCTAAGCATGGGTCCGACATAACCGAACCGAGGCCCCTATGGATTTCCTGTCAGCGACACTGTCACGTGTCAAACCGTCGCCCACAATCGCCGTTAGCACCAAAGCCCAGGAACTTAAGGCCGCAGGCCATGATGTGATCGGACTGGGTGCGGGCGAACCCGATTTCGACACTCCGAAAAACATCGCAGATGCGGGTATCGCCGCAATCCGTGCAGGCAAGACGCGGTATACAGCGCCTGACGGAATTATCGAGCTTAAACAAGCCATCTGCGCCAAATTGAAGCGTGACAACGGGCTGGATTATGTCCCTGCGCAGGTCAGTGTCGGCACAGGTGGTAAACAAATCCTTTATAATGCGCTGATGGCCACCCTTAATCCGGGCGACGAGGTGGTGATTCCCGCCCCCTATTGGGTCAGCTATCCTGATATGGTGCTTTTGGCGGGGGGCGAACCCGTTGTCGCCGCCGCCACGCTTGAGGATGATTTCAAGCTGTCCCCGGCCGCGCTTGAGGCGGCGATAACGCCGAAAACAAAATGGTTTATCTTCAATTCCCCGTCCAATCCGACGGGCGCAGGCTATAGCCGCGCCGAATTGAAGGCGCTGACGGACGTGCTGATGCGCCATCCCCATGTCTGGGTGATGACGGATGATATGTATGAACATCTGGCCTATGACGGGTTCGAATTCTGCACCCCCGCCCAAGTGGAACCTGCCCTTTATGATCGCACGCTGACCTGTAACGGAGTGTCCAAGGCCTATGCCATGACAGGCTGGCGCATCGGATATGCGGCGGGGCCGGAGCACCTGATTGCAGCAATGCGCAAGATCCAGTCGCAAAGCACGTCCAACCCCTGCACCATTTCACAATGGGCCGCGGTCGAGGCATTGAACGGCCCGCATGATTTCATCGCCAGCAACAACGCCGTGTTCAAACGCCGCCGCGATCTGGTCGTGTCGATGCTGCGCGAAATTGACGGCATCACCTGCCCCGTGCCGGAAGGGGCGTTTTATGTGTATCCGTCCATCGCCGGGCTGATTGGGAAAACCAGCGCCGCCGGCACTCTGATCGACAGTGACGAGGCATTTGCCACCGCGTTACTGGAAGAATCCGGTGTCGCCGTGGTGTTCGGCGCGGCCTTTGGATTGTCGCCGAATTTCCGCATCAGCTATGCGACATCCGATGACACCCTGAAAGAGGCCTGCACCCGCATCCAGACCTTTTGCAAAGGGTTGTCCTGACGCGGCGCTTGACCCGTCGGGCAGCTTGATGTGGAACTAGGGGCGACCACCTGCTAGGTGTTCGCCACCACAAACCTTTTCAGGGGTCGCATTATGGCAAGCGAATTGCCCGACTATTATTTCAGGGTGCGCGAAAATGGCGCTGTCGTGTTTCGCATCGACACCGAGAACCGCCAGCGCCGTATCGAAATGGACCAAATCGCTGTCGTCAATATCCGCAATGGCGAAGTGAAACCGCACGGGGATCGCACCCTGTCGGACGAGGATATGGCCACCATCCGGGACTGGATGGAAAAACGCGCAGCCGTTCTGGCGCATCGCGATATCGATGATATCCATCGCGCCATCGACTACATGAACCTGACAACGCAGTGGGCCCAGTCCAAGGCCAGCCCCGACCAGCTTGAGGCGATCACCGATGATCTGTTGCTGGCGATGCATGATCTGCGCTCGGTTCTGGTGCGCAAAAAGGCAGATCGCCTGATGAAAGGCGACACCAACGACTAGCCTGTGTCGTCCGTCGCGGCAAAGAAACGGCCCAAATCCACAGTAAAACTGCTTTTTGACAGGCCGCGTGCTATCGCGGGATTGCGTCCGGGTGCTTTTTGCTTTGTTTTGTAAGGGGTCGGGGGGCCACAACAAGGATAGCGTGAGTGGAACCAGACTTCAGGAAACCGGCGTGGCACGTTGCCTCTTATCCGCGCAGCGGCAGTGATCTTGTCCGCACACTGCTTGAAACATATTCCGGCCGTCCAACCATGGGATGCCCCCGCAGCGGCAAGAAAGATTTGCCGATGCATGCCCGCAAAACCCGCGCAGGCGAAAGCCAGATCGAAATCACCGATCCGGATCCGGTTGGATATACCTCGCACCGTCCCAGCCAGATCATGTTCCACCGCGCCCATGTGGATGCACCGCTGGGGTTTCTTTTGCTGACGCGAAATCCCCGTGCTGCGATTCCATCCAAGCTCCTGCGCGAGCACAAGGGTTTTGCGGGCTTTTCGCCCCTGAGACAGCGCCGGTTGATAGATGCCGAGATTGACCTCTACCTTGGGGTGGTGACCTTTTTCGCGTCCGAGCCTTCGGCCACGAAATTCCACCTGCGGTACGAGGATCTTGTGTCCAAGGCATGGCAGGAAACGCATCTGGCCGGAACATTGGCCCAATTGACCGGCGCGCACACCGACAAGCCCATTAAGGTGCCGCCGGATTCAAACCCCAAAGCGGCAGGTCAGGACGCCCTGAAATCGGGCATTGCCGATCGGGTGGCGCGGTCTTTGACCTATGAAGATGTTATGGAAATCATTGTCCACAATTCGTGAACCTAGCCGCGCAAGCGGTGTAGTGTCGGGCCCCAGAACCGGATCATGAGCAGCACCGCCGCCACGGCAAGCCCGATCACCAGACCCAGCCAGACGCCGATGGCCCCCATATCGGCGACAAACCCCAGAACATAGCTGCATGGCATCCCGATGCCCCAATAGCTGAAGGCCGCGATAATCATCGGCACCTTGGTATCCTGCACGCCGCGCAACAGGCCCAGCGCAATCACCTGCGCACCATCCACCAACTGGAACAGGGCCGCCATCGCCAAAAGCCCGACGCCGATTGCCATGATCTGATCGCGTGCCGGTTCGCCCGCGTCCAGAAACCCGTCAATCAGAAATTCGGGGACGGTCAGAAACACCAGAACCGTCAGGGCCGACATGACAAGGGACAGAACAATTGCGGTGCGCCCGCCCCGCGCCATATGATTAACATCGCGGCGGCCATAGGCATTTCCTGCCCGTATCGTGGCCGCGTTGCTGATCCCCAGATGCACCATGAAGGTACCACTGGCCAACGTGATGGCAATGCCGTGCGCCGCCAGCGGGATTGTCCCCAGCCACCCCATCATCAGCGCGCTGGCCACAAAAAGCCCCGTTTCGGCAAGGCTGGTCAGGCTGATCGGCCACCCAAGATTGAACACGCGGGCGAACATTTCCGGATCAAGCCGCCACAAACGCTGGAAAAGACGGTGTTCGGGCAAGGCGCGCACCGCATACCAGATCACCCCAATCAAAGAAATCAGATGTGTCGCCAGTGATGCAATCGCAGCCCCCTGAAGCCCCAGTTCCGGCGCGCCCCAATTGCCAAAGATCAGCGCATAATTGGCCAGACCATTGGCAACCGCCGACAGCAGGGATATCCACAATACGATCTGTGTCCGTTCCAGCGCGGCAAGATAGGATTTGATCACCATCACCAGCAAGGCCGGGACAATCCCCCAGCCTGCGATACGCAAATAGCCCTGCGCGGCCATCGCCAGATCAGGGTCTTGCCCCAAGGCTTGCAAAACAGGTGACGACCACCAGAACACAGGCAGGGCGCAGGCCGCGAAAATCATCGACAGCCACATGCCCATGCGGGTGGCGCGGCGCAGGCTGGTTTCATCGCCTTCGGCGTGGAAACTGGCCACCATGGGCATCACCGCCCATGCAAATCCGCCGCCCATGATGAACAGGGTGAAAAAGAAACTGCCCGCCAGCGTCACCGCTGCCAAGGCCGCCGCCCCGTACCAGCCCAGCATCACCGTATCGGTTAACCCGATGGCAAATTGCGCCAGATGGCCGCCGATCAATGGCAGGCCCAGCACACTTAGCGCGCGCGTGTGCTGGCCATAGCTCATCATGTGCGGGGAAGGATGGGATACGGACGTCATGCCCAACGCTTAGGCCGATTGGCCTGCCCCGGCAAGGCCACAACCGGATCAGATCAGACGCAGCAGGATTTGAACGGCAAGGGTTGCAACAACAGCACCCGCCAGCATTTCCAGCACCGCCATCGCGCGCAGGGCCGTCGTACCCTGCATCTGTGCCAGCGTGCCTTCCCGCAGGAAGGTGGCGGCAAAGGCCACGGCAAGCGTGACACTGGCCGTGCCCAACCCCATGGCAAACGCGCCTGCGATCCCTGCCGCAGCAATGCCCATCTGCCAGGTGAGGATCAGCACGAACAGCGCACCGGTACAGGGACGAATCGCAATCGCCCCGATCAGAACAACCGCATCGCGCCACGTGGTGATGTCGCTTACATCCTCGGGCGTGGGCGCATGTTTGTGCCCGCAAGTGTGGCAATTTCCGTGTGCGTCTTTTTCGTGGCCCACGTGGCGCACCGTACGGAACCGTTTTATTCCGCGCAGCAAAAGCCACACGCCGACAAGGGCAATCGCACCATAGCTGAGCGGCGCGAACAGGGTTTCTGCCGCCCCTGTCAGCGCCTCACGGCCCATCCCCAGAATCCAGACGCCGGAATAAACAAGCAGCACAGCCGTTGCCGCCTGCGCCAGCGACGATGCAATCGCCAGCGCCCCAAGACGCAGCGCGGACACACGGCGCGCCACACCGTACCCGCCGATCACCAGTTTGCCATGGCCCGGCCCCGCGGCGTGAAAGAACCCATAGGCAAAACACAACCCCAGCAACAGCGCCCACGCCCCCGCATCACCGGCGCGCACCGCGCGCAACGCGCCTGCCAGCGCGTTTTGCGCATCCCGCTGCCCGACCGCCGCCCAGCGGGTGACATCGGCCATGCCGCCCATCGGCCAAAGCCATATCGCCAGCGCGGCAATTGCGGCCAAACCCACCCAGATCAGTTTGCGCATGACACGACCACCGTGCTGGCAAAGGCTTCGCCAACTTCGGGATAGGCATCTTCATCAGCGTCTGCCGCCATTTCACCAACCAGTTTTTCGGTCAGCGCAAAGGCAGCATCCAGATCGGCCTCTTGGATCTGCGTGCTGCATCCACCGCTTGCGGTCACGGATTTCAGATCATAGGCCGTGTAAAACGTGGGATCATAGGCGCGTATCGTCACCGCATCCGCTGGCACCGGATCAATCGATCTAAAGTGCACGGTGCGTATCCGTGCGTTCACAACGGTGGTTTCGCGCGGCTGTGGCGGCCCCAGTTCGATCTTTCCCTGATCCGCCTTAAGATAAAGATCCCCTTCGTAGCCTTCGATCCAATTCATATCGAAACCGGCAAGGCGGGCCTCTTCCTCGGGGTGCAAGCGCCCGTCACCATCCTGATCCAGCCCCATATCTTCGAACAACAGCAGGGAATACAGATCGTCATATTCCCAAACCAGTTCAACACCGGTCAACATGCCATTTGCATCCACCTGAACCCGCAATTCGGTATCGACAAACACATGCGGATGCGCCGCTGCACACGCAGGGCCCAAGATCATTGCACACAAGATCAGAACGCGTTCCATACGATGTATCTAATCGGTAATTTGTAGTCTCACAACGCGGCGCTGGCGTGATTCCGGACCATCGGCTAGCCTGAAGGCAGGTTTTCGCCAAGGTCGGTCAGATGAACAGCGGGTTTTCAACATTCATTCCTGACGCGCAACGCTTTCTGGGCGCGCTGGCGCAGAACAACACCCGACACTGGTTCTTGTCACAAAAAGCCGCGTACGAAGCCGACCTGAAAACACCCGTACTGCTCTTGCTGGATCAGATTGCCCATGACCTGCACAAACAGACGGGTTTTGACTTTGACAGCAAACTGTTTCGCCCGCACCGCGATGTCCGCTTTTCCAAAGACAAGACCCCCTTTCATACGCATCTGCACATGATGTGGAGCGAACGCGCAGGACTGTGTCAGGACATCGGGTATTTTTTCGGAATTGCCCCTGATTATGTCACTACAGGCGGTGGTATTATGGCCTTCAACAAGGACGCGTTGACAAAGTGGCGCACTGCCGTGGATGGCCCGTTCGGGGATAAAATGGCCTGCGCGACCACCACCGCCATACACAACGGCTGTACGGTGCGTGACCCTGATCTGAAACGTGTACCATCCCCTTTTGGTGCCGATCACAGGCACGCTGACCTGTTGCGCCGCAAAGGGCTTTCGCTGTGGCGCGAAGTGCCGCAGCAGGATCGGCGCGACCCTGCTGCGGCCTTGCATACATCATTTGCCGCGTTCGCGCCTGTGCTTAGGATTTTGCGGTCTGCGCTTTAGCCGGTGACGGGGTTGGTGTACGGCGCTGGCCCGGGTGCTGTGCCGTACCCAAAATCTGGTCTGCATTGTGCACGACATGATTGGCGTGCCCCACAATCAGCGGATCGGGCTGTCCGACAAGATCATAGTCTTTGCCCGGATATTCCAGCGACGCCAGAAAATGTGTCATACACGCCAAGCGCGCGCGTTTCTTGTCGTTCGATTTTACAATCGTCCACGGCGCATCGGCAGTATCGGTGTAAAAGAACATCGCTTCCTTGGCTTGGGTATAGTCATCCCATTTGTCCAGCGATGCCTTGTCGATCGGGCTCAGCTTCCAGCGCTTCAACGGATCGGTGGCGCGGCTGTCAAAGCGGGCCTTTTGTTCCTTTTGCGTCACGGAAAACCAGTATTTGTAAAGCTTGATGCCCGAGCGGACCAGCATGCGTTCCAGATCGGGGGTCTGGCGCATGAATTCCAGGTATTCGCCGGGTTCGCAGAATTCCATCACCCGTTCCACGCCCGCGCGGTTGTACCAGCTGCGGTCATACAGCACCATTTCACCGGCGGTGGGCAGATGTGCGATATAGCGCTGGAAATACCACTGGCCGCGTTCTTCTTCGGTGGGTTTGTTCAATGCAACGACGCGCGCGGCCCGCGGGTTCAGGTGTTCGGTAAACCGCTTGATCGTACCGCCCTTGCCGGCAGCATCGCGGCCTTCAAACAGCAGCACAAATTTCTGGCCTGTTTCCTGCGCCCACAACTGCACTTTCAAAAGCTCGGCCTGCAACAGCGCCTTACGGTCTTCGTAGCTGCGGCGCGACATACGCGTGGTGTAGGGGTATCGCCCGCTCTCAAACGCCTGCCGAATCTTCTCGGGCGAAGGCGCTTGCACCTCAACCGCTTTCGGCTCAGGCTTTTCCTTGGTATCCGTTTCGGGTGTTATCGTGGCCGTTTTTGTGACTGACATACAGAATTTCCTCGCTTTTGAACTTGGGCGAATTGTAGGTCCAACGCCTTTGCCTGTCCTTGATCCCTGTCAAACTTTGCGAACAACACGCTTGCGCATTCACGCGGGCTGTGTGCCTTCTGTTGTCCAAATCCGGGGACGTACGCCCTATAGGAGTTTACCGTGACTGCAAATTCACCCAAATCAGCGTTGGCCGCCGCCGTTCTTGGTGCCGCACTGGGACAGACTGCGCTGGCAGAAAACCAGATCAGCATCGTGCGTTCGGATGCCCCCGAACTGGCCGCCTTTGGCGACTTCAGCGTCGGCGTCCAGACCCGCAGGTTGGTAAACCCCGATCAGGTTGATATCCTGAACACCACCGCCAGTGAAACGCCGCGTTACGATCGCCCTTTGACGGTTGAAATCTGGTATCCGGCACAGCTGGGCACGGCTCAGGGTGGCACCTATCGCGCAATCCTGCGCGACGGCAAAACCGAGGTCACGCTGACCGGGCGCGCCACACGGGATGCAGAGCCGCATAGCGGCGATGCGTTTCCACTTGTCGTGATCAGCCACGGCTACCCCGGAAACCGGTTCCTGATGTCACATCTTGGCGAAAACCTTGCGTCCAAAGGCTATGTCACGGTGTCGATTGATCACACGGACAGTACCTATTCCGATCAGGGCGCGTTCGGTTCGACACTGTACAACCGCCCGCTGGACCAGCGGTTTGTGATCGATCAGATGGCCGCCCTGGATGGACCGTTGGGGGATATTGTGGATGCCGACAATGCCGCCGTCATCGGGTTTTCCATGGGCGGGTACGGTGCGCTGGTTTACGGGGGTGCCGGGGTCACCCCTGCCGCGGTCGAGGCCAGCTGGAGCGCACCCAACGCCCTGCTGGAACGGCATCTGTCCGGCAGCGAACCCCATGAGGCGCTGATTGATCCGCGCGTCAAGGCGATTGTGGCCATCGGCCCGTGGGGCATGAATGCCGACATCTGGGACGATGTCGGACTGGCCGGATTGCACAAGCCCACATTGCTGATCGCGGGATCCGTCGATGATGTGTCGGTCTATGCCGCGATCCGGCAGATCTTTGACGAAACGGTGGGAACAGAACGCCACCTGCTGACATTCGAAAACGCCAACCACAATGCCGCCGCGCCGATCCCCGCACCGGTTGAAAGCTGGGCACCGGTGGACAATCTGGAATTTGCGCCAGCCGAACATTACAGCGATCCGGTTTGGGATACCGTGCGCATGAACAATATCGCGCAGCATTTCACCACAACATTTCTGGACATTCACCTGAAACAGGATGTCTCGCGGGCGCGCTATCTTGATCTGGTTCCGCAGTCATCAAATGGCGTGGTTGCGCTGGATGATGCCGGTCAGGAAACAGCCGATCACACCTATTGGGCCGGTTTTCGCGCCCGCACTGCCGCCGGGCTACGGTTTGAAACCAAGGCAAAGGATCAGTGACATGGACACCAAAACGCTCACCCTGAACGGAAACCCGTTTTTCATCCGCTCGTGGGGCGATCCGGACCTGCCGGTTTTGCTGATGTTGCACGGATTTCCCGAATATGGCGGCGCTTGGGGCGAACTGGCCCCCTTGCTCAGTGATCGCTATCACTGCATCGCGCCCGATATGCGCGGCTATGGCCAAAGCTGGGCCCCTGAAGGCGTCGAAAACTACGCTGTATCCGAGCTGGTGGGCGATATGGCGGCCCTGATCGGGCAATTGGGCCGCGGCCCTGTGACCGTTCTGGGCCATGATTGGGGTGCCGCTGTGGCCTATGGGTTGGCGATGTTCTGCCCCGATCTGGTTGAAAAACTGATCATCATGAACGGTGTGCATCCTGTACCGTTCCGGCGCGAGGTATCCGCAGGCGGCGCGCAATCGCAAGCGTCCGCTTACATGAATATGCTGCGCGCGGACGGAGCCGAAGATGTGCTTTCGGCCAGCGGGTTTTCGGCCCTGTTCGGGTTTCTGAACAAAACGATGGACATGAACTGGCTGACGCCCGCGAAACAGGCGGAATATACCGCCGAATGGTCGCGCCAGGGGCGGTTCAGCGCCATGTTGAACTGGTATCGGGCCGCCCCGTTCAAAGTGGCCGAAACGGGCGTTCCGGTGACGGACAATCCGCACTACCCGCCCGAAAAGATGCAGGTGCGCTGCCCCCATCTGCTGATCTGGGGTGTCGATGACACCGCGTTGCTTGAGGTGTCAACCGAAGGGCTGGAAGAGTTTGCCCCCGATCTGACACGCGTGCGTATCACGGGGGCAGACCACTGGTTGCACCACCAGAAACCGGCCGAGGTGGCCGCCGCGATACTGGACTGGGCGGCCTAAGCCGCAGGTCTGGGGCGCACCGATACCGGCGTTTCGCCGTAATGTTTCTTGAACGCGCGCGCGAACCCTTCGGGAGAATGATAGCCATAGCGCCGCGCGATGCTGTCCACGCGATCCCCGCGCAACACATCCTGACGCGCCAGTGTCAGACGCCAGCGCCGCAAATAAGCCGCGGGCGTTTCGCCGACCACATCCAGAAACATCCCCGCGAACCGGCTTAGCGACAGGCCCGCGATCTGTGCCAGATCATCATTGCGCCAATCCCGCCCCGGTGTGTCGTGCATGGCCACAATCGCACGGCTCAGCCGCGGATCGGACAAGCCCGCCAACAGTCCGGTGCGGGTGGTCCCCGCCTCGATCTGGGCGCGCAACAGGCGCACGATCAACACCTCGCCCAGACGGTTCACAACCGATCCCGATCCGCAGCGTTGCCCCAGTAATTCCGATTGCATCAACAGGATCAGGCCGGATGTTTCGCGATCATGCGTCACGTCCAGTTCCACAAGGTCCGGCAGCGCGGCGACCAGCGGATTGGCCGCGCCACCCCAATCCACCTCGGCCGAGACCAGAACGGAATGCACCGGCATATCATCCAGATTGGCCTGTGGCCCGAACCGCACCTTGGCAGGCGCGCCATCCGGCCCCGCAACCACCACGAGTGTGGCATCGCGCACCGCAGCGGGATGCACATTCAGGCTAAAACGCTCCATCAATGTGGTCAGGCGGTCAAAACGGGACATTCAGGTGTTTCGGTTTGTTATTTCGTATTTTTCAGACGGTAATACTGATATACTGGGCAAAGCAACCCAATTCCCTGAAAGGACCACAATGCTTATCCCGCGCCAGAAAACACCCGACCTGACCCTTGAAACGCTGGATCACGGCACATTTGATCTGACAACAGACGGGTCCGAACGGGGCACGGTGATCTGTTTCTATCGCGGGCTGCACTGTCCGCTTTGCGCCACCTATCTGACCGAATTCCAGAAACGTGTCGCTGACTTTGCCGAACGCGGCGTCAAGACCATCGCGATCAGTTCCGACGGACAGGAGCGCACCCGCGCCATGGCCGACAAGATCGGCGCGGACACGTTGCGCTTTGCCTATGATCTGCCGCTGGCCAAGGCGCGCGAATGGGGGCTTTATATTTCAACATCGCGCGGGAAAACGTCCATCGGCATCGAAGAACCCGCGCTGTTCGCCGAACCGGGCCTGTTCATGGTGACACCGGAACAAACGCTTTATTACGGATCGGTGCAAACCATGCCCTTTGTGCGCCCGCATTTTTCCGAACTGGTTGGCGCGCTCGATTTCGCGATTGCAAACAACTATCCGGCGCGCGGGGAATATACCGGCGCGGTTTGACGCCGTCAGGCATGGTTCCAGTCGTCCGGATCGTCAGAGTTTCCGGGCGACAGGCCAATCACATCGCCTGCCGTGGAACAGCCCAGCCCCAGCACCGTGCGGTTGGCATAGCTGAAATAGGCGCAGACCTGATTGATTTCCAGAATCTGGCCATCGTCAAACCCGGCCCCCCGCAGGGTGTCGATATCGCCCTGACGCAAGGCAGCGGGCGTTTGTGTCAACACCTGCGCATAGCGCATCGCGGCCTTCTGCGCCGCGTCCAGCGGGGCCGCTTTGATATCGCTTGCCTCAATCGCGGTGCGAATGGCATCGGCGCGCGCATCATCCCCCAACAGGCGCTTCATCCCTGCAAAATGATGTTCCACGCAGTAATTGCAGTCGTTCAGCGCGCTTACCCAGACGCCCAGCACCTCCAGGAACCATTTGGGCAGGGTATTGCCGGAATGGTGCAGCACATATTTGTAGATCGCCATATGCCCTTCCATCGTGTGCGGGCGCAGCGAATGCAGCATCATGATATTGTCGACATTGTTGTTGGGGCCGGTCACGCGCTGGTACAGCGCCTTCAGCTTTCCGGTTGCGGCGTCAAACGGAATGGTGGCAATCCAGCTCATCAGGCCTCTTTCTTTGGTGTTGGCGGTTGCGCCAACCCTTCCACGAAAACCCAAGGCTGAAAAGCCGCGCTTTGTCTGTTTTTCAATGCAAAGCCCTGCGCCCGTGATGCAGGTTCACCCTTTCCCATTGCACGCTGCACTGCCATAATGGCGCAAACAAACAAGAACTGAGCAGCGGTATGAACGATCTCCTTTCCGGCCAGCCGGACCCGAAAGACTATGACGCCTCGTCGATCGAGGTGCTGGAAGGTCTGGAACCGGTGCGCAAGCGCCCGGGCATGTATATCGGCGGCACGGATGAACGCGCCCTGCACCATCTGGTGGCCGAAGTGCTGGACAATTCGATGGACGAAGCCGTGGCCGGTCACGCCACACGGATCGAGGTAGAGCTGCTGGAAGATTATTCGGTGATGATCCGCGACAACGGGCGCGGCATTCCAATCGATCCGCACCCCAAATTCCCCGACAAGTCCGCGCTTGAGGTGATCCTGTGCACCTTGCACGCGGGTGGCAAGTTTTCGGGCGATGCCTATGAAACATCCGGCGGCTTGCACGGTGTGGGGGCATCGGTTGTCAACGCACTGTCGGATAGCATGGTGGTGCAGGTTGCGCGCAACAAAGACCTTTATGAACAACGCTTTTCCCGCGGTATCCCGCTGGGTCCGGTGCAAAAGATCGGCGCGGCCCCCAACCGGCGCGGCACAACGGTGACGTTCCATGCCGACGCCGATATTTTCGGCCATCACCGGTTCAAACCCGCACGCCTGTTCAAATCCATCCGGTCCAAGGCCTATCTGTTTTCCGGCGTCGAAATCCGCTGGAAATCGGCCATCAACGATGGCGAAACCCCGCAAGAGGCGACATTCCATTTTCCCGGCGGACTGTCGGATTATCTGACCGAAACGCTGGGCAGCTGCATCGACCTATGCCGACAAACCGTTTTCCGGCACCGTGGATTTCAAGGAAAAATTCAACACGCCCGGCAAGGTGGAATGGGCGATCAACTGGACGCCGTCGCGCGACGGGTTCATCCAGTCCTATTGTAACACCGTTCCCACCCCCGAAGGCGGCACGCACGAGGCCGGTTTCTGGGCCGCGATCCTGAAAGGCATCCGCGCGTACGGCGAGTTGGTCAGCAACCGCAAAGCGGCGCAGATCAACCGTGACGACCTGATCACCGGCGGCTGTGCCCTTGTCAGCTGTTTTATCCGCGAACCTGAATTTGTCGGCCAGACCAAAGACCGTCTTGCCACGGTCGAGGCGCAGCGGCTGGTGGAAAACTCCGTGCGCGACCATTTTGACAACTGGCTGGCGGCCGATACCAAATCGGCGGGCGCGATCCTTGATTTTCTGGTGCTGCGCGCCGAAGAACGGCTGCGGCGGCGTCAGGAAAAGGAAACCCAGCGCAAGACAGCGACAAAAAAACTGCGCCTGCCCGGCAAGCTGACGGATTGTTCGTCTAACACGCGCGAAGGCACCGAATTGTTCATCGTCGAAGGCGACAGCGCGGGCGGATCGGCCAAAATGGCGCGGGACCGCAAGACACAGGCGTTGCTGCCATTGCGCGGCAAAATCCTGAACGTGCTGGGGGCGGCCAGTTCCAAACTGGGGTCCAATCAGGAAATTTCCGATCTGACACAAGCGCTTGGCGTCGGGTTGGGTAGCAAATTCAACGTTGATGATCTGCGCTATGACAAGGTGATCATCATGACCGATGCGGATGTGGACGGGGCCCATATCGCCGCATTGCTGATGACATTCTTTTTCACCCAGATGCGCCCGATGATTGATGCGGGGCATTTGTATCTGGCCTGCCCGCCGCTGTTCCGCCTGACCCAAGGGGCCAAGCGGGTCTATTGTCTGGACGAATTTGAAAAGAACAAACATCTTGAGGCCGGATTGGGCGGCAAGGGCAAGATCGATGTTTCGCGCTTCAAAGGTTTGGGCGAAATGGACGCGAAAGACCTGAAAGACACCACAATGAACCCCGCAACCCGCAAACTGATCCGCGTTTCGATTGACGAGGATGAACCGGGCGAAACCGGTGATCTTGTAGAACGGCTGATGGGCAAGAAACCCGAAATGCGGTTCCAGTACATTCAGGAAAACGCGCGATTTGTCGAAGAACTCGATGTTTAGAGGGCCGCATTGCGAAACCGTTTCGCACCCCGGTCAAAACGCATAACGCAACCGCACCAAGAGCGCATTCACACTGGGGTTTACATCCGACGTTCCGGCATTTGATTTATGGGTGATTGCAACCGAAAGGGCGGTGCTATCGCTGATCTGGCGGCCTATGCCGATCAGGCTTCTGATTTCAAACCGGCTGCCCAGATCAGTCGAAGGATCCTCATGAAAATAAAACCCCGGCATCACGCTTCCTTCGACAAACCATTTGTTTTGCAAAGGATAAAACGCGGCCAACCCGAAGCCGGCCCAGATATCACGGCTGGCATGAAAAGACGCCGCAACAGCCAAAGACGTATCCACACCCCAAATTTGCGTCACGGAATCTGTCTGATATTCGATGCTGCCAATGGCACGGTCTTTGGTTGAAAGTTCGGTAAAATCGTTAACCCCGACGCCAAATATCCATGCTTCGGCCATAGCGGCATGCGCGCCCGCAAACACGATCACCCACACCCAGATCCCGATTAAAACACCCTGCATCGCATGACGGCAAAGCGTTCGACAGGTCCGCGCGCTCCGTTTGACAGCTTGCATTCGCATTTTGGGGTTTCCGGCATTTTGCACCTCATTTTTCACAGACAGTGACGCCCACGTCAAACGGCAACTTTCGGACAGTCTGCGAACGGCGGCTATTCCTGACTGGCGGGACATGGACATATCCCTGTCTGCCTCAACGGCGGCATTGGGAAAGCGGCCTGAAATGGCGTTGTTTCAACGCCAATCAAAAACCTGACAGATTTCTGGCGGGCAGCGCTCAATTCTCTTTCCTTTACGCCCTTGAACACTACTCTGCCGGTATGGTTTTTCGCGCCCTTTGCATTCTGATCCTGCTGGCCGCTTGCGGACGTCCGCTCAGCGAAAACGAAGCTGCGTTTGTCGCCCGCATGAAGGGCGGCGATATTGATACCGGTCGCGTGCGCCTGATCGAAGGCGTGCCGGTGGGGTCTGTCACCTTTAAACGCCCGGTGCGCCCGCGCGTCACCTGCCGCGAACGTATTCTGCCCCCGCAAGAAGAACAGATTGTAACCGTGAAACCGGGCGCGGTGGCGTTGTTCAACCATGTGTTCGTGCGCAAGGACATTTTTTTCGACGACTATCTAAACAGATTATCCCGACCAGATCAGCCTGCTGGCGACGATGTTTTTCGCCCACGAAATGACCCATGTCTGGCAATGGCAGAACCGCGAAAAGACGGGGTATCACCCGCTGAAGGCCGCATCGGAACATGCGCAAAGCAAAGACCCCTATCTGTTCGAAATTTCGCCCGACACGCAGTTTCTGGAATTCGGGTATGAACAGCAGGCCTCGATCGTCGAGGAATATGTATGTTGCCGCGCGCTGGCCAAAGACGCGCCGCGCACCCAGCGGCTGCACGACATGCTATCGCAGAACTTTCCAGTCGCCCCACTTCAGGATGATCTGCTGGGGCGGGCCGTGATCCTGCCTTGGAAAGACGCGCAGATCAAAGGGATCTGCGACTGATCCGGGTCAGCTTTGGATGCTTTCCAGATACGCCAGCAACGCGGCCAACGACCGTGGTGTCGGGGTCAGAATACCGTCAACTTCGACAGGCACGGTATCTTCGCCTGTCATCTGCGCACCAAATTCGGGCATCGCGCGATCCTTGTGGGTGCCTTTGGAATACCCGTCGATCACCGATAGTGTCTGCGCGCGGGGAAACACACCACCATTGCGCGCCGAAATCCGGGTCAGATCGGTCGGGCGTGGCGACAGATCATTGGCCAATGGCCCGTCACCCTTGGCCGATGTTCCGTGGCAGGACACACAATTGCTGGCAAACACCGCCGCCCCTTCTGACGGGGCGGGCATTTCGTTTGCGGCGCAGGCCACAAGAATGACACCCGCGCCAAGTGTTCCCCAAATTTTCATGTCCTGTCCCCTTCTGCCAGTTGCGCGCTGTTGCGCGCGCTTATTGTGCCTGAACAGATTGCAGGAAGGCGACCAGTTGCGCAATGGGGCCGCTTGTCAAAATCGGCTGGCCATTGGCGGCTTTCAGCGCGGTATCGTTGCCTTCGAAGAAATCGCCGTACACCGGCATCGGGCTGCCATGGCTGACCAGCGGATCGCGCCCGTCAATGCGCCGAACCACCCGTTCCATCGGGAAAACACCGTTGTTTTCATTGCTCAGGTTCGTCAGATCGGTGGGTTTGATCACCAGAACACCTGCCATCGGTCCCTGCCCTGACGCTTCGATTCCGTGGCAGGTGGCACAATGCTTGAGATAGAGGCCCGCGCCTTCGGTGATGTCTTGCGCCTGCGCGCCACTCACCCCAAGAACCAGCCCGCACAGCAATGCGGATATCTTTGTGAACTGCATTTTTGCCTCCCGGTCTCGGGCCTGATCGTCCGGCATCCCTGCGCCGGAAAGGGTGCAGAATGTACCCTTTGACCCGCGCCCAAGTCTTGTACCAAACCGCACTTGCAGCAATGATCCAGATCAAGAGCTAACACAGGGACAACAACAATGGCGCATTACGCAATGATCATGCTGGTGGCAGGCATCGGCATTCCAATCCTTGCCGCGCTGAACGCGGCCCTTGGCGCGCGGATCGGATCGCCCGCAGCGGCGGCAACCGTGCTGTTTGCTGTCGCCTTTGGCGCCACGCTGCTGGTGCTGATCGCCACGGGGCCGCAGGCGCTTGCCAAAATCATGTCGGCCCCGAAACACCTGTTGCTGGCGGGGTTACTGGTGGCGTTCTACGTGCTGTCCATCACCTATGTCGCGCCGCATTTCGGGGTCGGAAATGCCGTGTTTTTCGTGTTGCTGGGCCAGTTGATCAGCGCCGCCGCAATCGATCATTTCGGGCTGTTCGGCGCGCAGGTATCCTCGCTGGGCTGGATGCGGTTGCGGGCATTTCGGTCATGGCGCTTGGCGTCTGGATCACTCAGCTGGCGTAGGCGGCCAGATCCTGGGTTTGCGCCCAGAGCGCATCGGGCACATCCACCGGATCGGACAGGGTTTTGCCCTGCCCCGGCAGGCGCGCGCCCTGATCCTGCGCCACCAGATCGGTGATCTCGGACAGATGCGCAAAAAAGTGATCGGCATCTGACGGATCAATCAGCAGATAGTATTGCCCCAGATCATGCGGCGGCCCATCGGCCGCCTTCAACGCCTTTACATCACGCGACAACGCGCCCCCCGTCATGCCGGCCGCCAGCAATTCGGCCATCAGGCCAAAGCCCCAGCCCTTGTATCCGCCCATCGACACCAACGATCCCTTAAGCGCCGCGGCGGGATCGGTTGTGGGCTGGCCGTTTTCATCCACGGCCCAGCCTTCGGGAATGCGTTCGCCTGCTGCGTTGGCCATCGTGATCTTGCCCAGCGCCACGGTTGTGGTGGATTGGTCAAACTGCATCGCCACCCCGCCCTGCCCGTCCGGCACGGAAAACGCGATCGGGTTTGTGCCCAGCACGCGGGTTCGCCCGCCCGGCGGGGCCACAATGGCGGATGCGTTGGTAAATCCGATACCGATCATGCCCTTGCGGGCGATCTGTTCGGTGAAATAGCCCAAAGATGTACAGGTATGCGCATGACAGATGGCCAGTGATGCGGTTCCGTTGGCCCGCGCGGCGGCCACCGCCAGCATCCAAACCGGCGGCAAAGGCGGGTTGGGCAAATCCCAGCTTGGCATCGACACGTACGGCACCGGCGCGCGGCGTGCTGACTTCAGGCGTCACCTGCCCGTTCACACGGCCCGACAGCAACTGCTCGCAATAGCTTTCCAGATAGTAAAGCCCGCAGATCTTGTTGCCCGTGCCTTCGGCCTCGCGCACGGCATCGGCCACGGCGTCTGCCGCCGCCTGACCGGCGCCATGTGCGATCAGCGCCGCGCGCGTCGCCTGTTCGATCTGATCCAGCGAAACCTGTGTCATATGCTGTGTTTCCTTCCTGTTTGAAGCCGACTGTGATGGCCGCCCAAGGCAGCGTCAACCATCGCTTAACCGGCCTGCGTCCAGCCGCACAATCCGGTCCATCCGTGCGGCCAGTTCCATGTTGTGGGTCGCGATCAGCGCCGACAGGCCGGTGTCGCGCACCAGCTCCATCAGCGTGGCAAACACCTGATCGGATGTGTCGGGATCAAGATTGCCGGTCGGTTCATCCGCCAGCAACAGGCGCGGCGCATTGGCCAGTGCGCGGCAGAACGCAACGCGCTGTTGTTCCCCGCCCGACAGGGCCGCAGGGCGGTGGCCCGCGCGCGCGGCAATCCCGACACTGCCCAGCAATTCAGTGCGCGCGGGCCTGTGCCTGCGCCTTTGGCACACCGGCGGCCAGTTGCGGCAGCACGATGTTTTCCAGCGCCGAGAATTCGGGCAGCAGGTGGTGAAACTGATAGATGAACCCGACATCGCGCCGCCGCACCGCCGTGCGCTGCCGGTCGGGCAATCCGGTCATGTCGGTGCCGCCGATCCGGACCTGTCCGGCATCCGGCGTGTCCAGCAGCCCCGCGATATGCAGCAAGCGTCGATTTGCCCGCACCCGACGGCGCGACCAGCGCCACAACCTCGCCCTTGTCAACGTGCAGATCGACACCGCGCAGCACCGCCACCTCGTTCGGTTTGCCCGCGTTGTAGGTCTTGGTCAGATCCCTTCAGGTCCAGAACGGCCCCGTCACTCATAGCGCAGCGCCTCGACCGGGTTCATCCGCGCCGCGCGGCGCGCGGGAAAGATCGTGACGACAAACGACAGGCCCAGCGACAGGGCCACCGCCGACAGCACGTCTTCCAGATGCAATTCGGCGGGCAGTTGGTAGATGCCGCGGATCGACGGATCCCAGACACCGCCGCCCCATGACGTAGTTCACGAACGAAAAAATCGGGTCGATGTAGATCGCGAACAGGCAGCCAAGGATCACGCCAATGGCCGTGCCGATGATCCCGGTAAACGCCCCGCAGATGAAAAACACCCGCAGGACCGACCCTTCGGTCAGGCCCATCGTGCGCAAGATACCGATATCGCGGCCCTTGTTCTTGACCAGCATGATCAGCCCGCTGACGATGTTCATCGCCGCGATCAGCACCAGGATCGACAGGATGATGAACATCACATTGTCCTCGACCTCAAGCGCGCGCAGGAACCCGCCCGACGCGTCGCGCCATGTCCAAAGCTGGGTGCGTTCGCCCGCTGCGTTCAGCAGATCGAAGTTCATGCTGTCCACGGCTTCGGGGTTGCGCACCATCACCTCCAGTTCGTCCGCCACGCCTTCGCGGTTGAAAAAGCCTGCGCCTCGGCAAAGGGCAGATAGACGCGGGTGCGGTCGATGTCATAGCGCCCGGCGCTGAAAATATAGATGACCTCATAGGCGTTGATGCGGGGGCTGGTGCCAAAGGCGGTTTTCACCCCGTTGGGCGAAATCAGCTTGATCCTGTCGCCCAACTGCACGCCCAATTCCCGTGCCACCCCCGATCCGATGGCGATGCCGTCGATCAAAATCGCGCGATGTCGCCAATGGCCGTTTCGGGGTCGGCGATACGCGGGATGGTGGCCAGATCGGCGGCGCTGATGCCGTAGACCTCAACCCCGGCGTTGCGGTCGCGCAGGTTGACCATGACCTGCCCGCGCACCAGCGGGGCCACGCGCGTCACGCCGTCAACCTGCGGCCACGCGATCAGCCAAGGCGCTGTAATCCTTGATCGTGCGGTCCAACTGCGCCGTTGGGCATCACATCACCGATCTTGTAAACTGTCACATGGGCATTGGCGCCAAGGATCGTATCGACAAATTCGGCGCGAAAGCCCGAGCGCACCGCCAGCGTCGCGATCAGCGCGAACACCGCCAGCGTGATGCCGATCAGGCTGATCCATGTCATCACGCTGACGCCGCCTTCGGCGCGGCGCGCGCGCAGATAGCGCCACGCGATCATCCATTCAAACGGGGCAAAGGGGGCGGGTGTCTTGGCCAAAATCACTGTCCTGCTCGGGTTTGCGCGAAAGTGGGGGTTTGCAACAGCGGGGTCAAGCGGCGACTGCCGTTTGCGCGACATTGGCGGTTTGCGGGGGTCACGCCGTGCGCCGCCTGCGCCATGGCAGGCGCAGCAGCGCCAGTATTACGCACATTCCCCCTGCCCCGATGCCAAAGCCGACAGCGGCAAAAACCGCCCCTTCAAACGTAACCGGCACCGCCGGTTTGAACGCCTCCAGCGCTGCGCCCGCAATATCGGGATCGGTCAGGCGCGTGCCGTGATAGGCCCGCATGAACGGGCCGGCGGCATTCAACGCGTCCAGATCGGCGCGAAGGCGCGCATAGCGGTCAAAACTGCGCCGCATGTCATCGCGCCGCCGCTCTACAAAGGCGGTGCCGGTCATTTGCGCCAGTGCCTGTTCGCGGCTCAGCCCTTCGGCGGTGGCCGAGGCATCAAAATCGGCCACGACCTGCCCCAACGCATCCACCGCACCGCCCAGACGCTGGGTATATTGCTGCGCATATTCCGGAAACTGCGACAGCATTGCCGCACCGGCAACGCCGCCCGCCAGCACGATTGTGCGCGTGATCATATCGTCTGCTCCTGCCTCGCGGGCCGTTTGCATCTGCTGTGCACTGTGCCCTTGCGGCGCAATCTAGCAGATCAAGGCGGCCCGATCAAAGCCGCGTCAGATATAGGTGTGGAACGATCGTTTCCCCATCATTTCCACATGGTCCGCCTTGTGATGGCCGCTGTAGATGTCACGCAATTTCTTTACCGCCGCCTCGGGGGGCAGTTCTTCGCTTTCACCGGTGCGGCGGCTGGTCAGTTCGACCACGCCGTTTTTCAGGCCGCGCGGCCCGACGGTGATGCGCCATGGCAGGCCGATCAGGTCCATCGTGGCGAATTTGCCGCCGGCGCGTTCGTCGCGGTCATCATAAAGCGGGTCCAGCCCGAGCGCGGTCAGCGATGCATAAAGCGCTTCGCAGGCGGCATCGGCCTCACGCGTCGCCCTGTTTCAGGTTCACGATCCCGCAGTGGAACGGCGTCACCCCTTCGGGCCAGATGATGCCCTTGTCGTCATGGCTGGCCTCGATGATCGCGCCCAGCAGGCGGCTGACGCCGATGCCGTGGCTGCCCATATGCACCGGCACCTGTTCGCCGTCCTGGTTCTGTGACCAGTCGGCGCCCATCGCTTCGGAATACTTGGTGCCGAAATAGAAAATCTGCCCCACCTCGATCCCGCGCGACGTCCTGCGCCGCGTCCTCGGGGATCGCATCAAACAGGGCCGCATCATGGGTTTCGTCGGTGCGGGCGTAGGGCGTTGTGAATTCCTCCACGACGGCCTGCACATTCGGCCCAGTTGTCATAGTCCATCTCGCGGTCGCCCAGCTTCAGATTCAGGATGTCGGCACTGTCATAAAACACTTCGCTTTCGCCGGTGTCCGCCAGCACCAGAAATTCATGCGTGTCATCGCCGCCAATCGGGCCACTGTCGGCGCGCATCGGAATCGCCTTGCAGCCCCATCCGTTCATAGGTGCGCAGATAGCTGACCAGATGGCGGTTATAGGCGTGCAGCGCGTCGGCTTTGTCCACGTCGAAATTATAGCCGTCCTTCATGTAAGAACTCGCGCCCCCGCATCACGCCGAAACGCGGGCGGATTTCGTCGCGGAACTTCCACTGGATATGATAGAGCGTCAGCGGCAGATCCTTGTAGCTGCCCACATGGCTGCGGAAGATATCGGTGATCAGTTCCTCGTTCGTCGGGCCGTACAGCATATCACGCCCGTGCCGGTCCGTGATGCGCAGCATTTCTTCGCCGTAATCGTCATAACGCCCGCTTTCACGCCACAGATCGGCCGATTGCAGCGTCGGCATCAGCATCGGGATATGGCCCGCGCGCATCTGTTCTTCGTGCACGATGTTTTCGATCTTGCTTCAGCACCTTGAAGCCCAGCGGCAACCACGAATAGATGCCCGCGCTGGCCTGCTTGATCATGCCCGCCCGCAACATCAGGCGGTGGCTGACAATCTGGGCATCGGCGGGGTTTTCCTCGAGAACGGGCAGAAAATATCGGGTCAGGCGCATGGGTTTGAAACCTTTTGGCAGTCGAATGTTGCAAAGGGTCTAAGCCAAAGCAGGCAGGCCCGCAATCCGGCAATCGCAATGGATATTGTTGTTATCCCGATTGTGGACGTTTTTACCGAAACACCTGCGAAATAGGGCGAAAACGGAATTTGGCAAATAAGGATCACGTCGCCGTGACACTGTGAACCGGACAGCAATGCGCGCCGTACCCCTTAGCACATGCACAACAGCATGATGGAAACAGGGGAAGGGACCCAAAATGAACACATTCCGCACATTCGCCGCCGCGGCTGCAACAGCTTTCACATTCGGCACTGCCGCCAGCGCAGCCGACATCGTCGACATCGCCGCTGGCGACGACCGCTTCACCACTCTGGTCGCAGCCGTCACAGCCGCCGGTCTGGTCGACACGCTGAAAGGCCCCGGCCCGTTCACCGTATATGCGCCGGTGAATGATGCGTTTGCGGCCCTGCCCGAAGGCACCGTTGAAACGCTGCTGAAACCGGAAAACAAGGGCCAGCTGACCAACGTCCTGCTGTACCACGTGGATGACCGTAAACTGACCGCCGGCGACATCCCGAACGGTTCCAACTATTTCAAACCGGTTCTGGCGTCAGAGCGTCTTTGCATCACCAAAGGATCGGGCGGCGTTACCATCGCCGACGGAACCGGTGAATCCGCAACTGTCATTATTGCAGACATTATGGCCGATAACGGTGTGAT
The DNA here is from genome assembly GCA_963765555.1 of uncultured Alphaproteobacteria bacterium. GTDB lineage: Bacteria > Pseudomonadota > Alphaproteobacteria > Rhodobacterales > Rhodobacteraceae > JL08. The sequence goes on along the minus strand of CAVXWX010000008.1, from coordinate 130,716 downwards.
CCATGTGGTAGACAAGGTTCTGCTGCCCGGAACACGCCCCGCCTGCCACTGATCCTTTGCCAGTGTCAGATGTTGTGATCATCTGGTTGGTCCCCCCAATCGCATGATCCGGCCGGAAAGGCCCTGCTGTACCAGCGGGGCCTTTTTGCATGGACAAATTTCAACATCCTTGGCTGCGAGCTGAATAGGTTTGCGGCATCGCCGGAATGTCCGTTGGCTCGGGTTCGGCCCCTGTCGCGGAAAGCATGGCATGTATCTGCCCCCGGTGATGGGTTTGGTGGTTGAACAGTTGTACGACGCTGATCACTTTGGGCATTTCCACGCGCCCTGTATTGTCGAGCGGTTGCCAAGCGATGCTGCCGTTCAGGTCTTTGTCCGTCAGACCATTCGCCCACCGTTCAATTTCTGCATCTCGCTGATCGCGCAAGACTTTGAAATCAGACCATTCTGATGGGCTTGTCAGTGAATGTATGATTGTATCCTGCGGGCGTTCATTTCCTTTGATGCGCTCAAGCATGAGCGCATCGGCCCAGTAGAGATGGTTCAATGTCGCGGCGATCGACTTGAAGAATGCGCCTCGATCCAGCCAGCGCTCGGCATCGGTTAATCCGTCGGCTGCGGTAACGAGTGAGGCATTTTGCCAGTTGTTGTAACGTGCCAAAAGACGGCAATAATCGGCTGAAATCATTTCATGGCCTCATTTTTTGAAGGGGATTTTGGGCAAGACCGGGCGCTTTGCATCGATGTAAAGCAAAACGCGCATCGTCCCGCACAGGCTACGGCGCTGGCAGGTCCGTGTCACCGTAGATGTATCAATGGCTTTGCGTAAGCCTTTTATTATTCCTGCCCTTCTGTTGAGAGGTCATCCAGTAGCGATTTCGATGCGTGCCTGTTGATGGGGATGCAGTCATGTCAGGGCCTTTTTGCATGTGGTGTCTGTGCTTACCCCTTGAAACCTTTGGTGGCATGGGCGATGTGTACATCTGGCCAACCCGAGGATTGAATGACACTTCCAGCCCGCGATCAGCTGAAGTACTGGGGCATTGCTACGGTCGTTTTTGCCGTAACGATGTGGTTTCTGGGCGACGTGCTGCTGCCCTTTGTTCTGGGCGGCGCGATTGCGTATTTTCTGGACCCCGTCGCGGACAGGTTGGAGCGGTTGGGTTTGTCGCGTGCTGCGGCAACCGCGATTATTACCGTCGCCGCGGTTCTTGTTTTTGTCATTCTGATCCTGCTGGTCGTGCCAACGCTGGTGGAACAATCCATATCCCTGTTCAACACCGCGCCCCAGCTTGTGCGGGATTTTTCGGTATTCCTGACCGAACGGTTCCCGTCTTTGGTGGATGCAGATTCCACCATCCGCAAATCGCTGGTCACAATCGGGGAAACCGTCCAAAGCCGCGGCGGTGAACTGCTGAATTCGGTGCTGTCATCGGCGGCGTCGGTGATCAACATTGTGATCCTGATGGTCGTTACACCGGTTGTCGCCGTTTATATGCTGCTGGACTGGGATCGCATGATCGAACGCATTGACGGGCTTTTGCCACGCGATCACGCGCCGGTCATCCGGCAGTTGGCACGCGATATCGACAAAACGCTGGCGTCTTTCATTCGCGGCATGGGCACCGTCTGTCTGATCCTTGGAACCTATTACGCCATCGCGCTGATGCTGGTGGGCCTGCAATTCGGGCTTGTCGTGGGCTTTATTGCCGGGCTTGTCACGTTCATACCCTATCTGGGTGCGTTGATCGGTGGCGCGCTGGCCATCGGGCTGGGGTTGTTCCAGTTCTGGGGCGATTGGATATCGCTTGCGATGGTGGCGGGGATATTTGTGATCGGTCAGGTCGTGGAAGGTAATATCCTGACGCCGAAACTGGTCGGCAATTCCGTCGGATTGCACCCGGTCTGGCTGCTGTTGGCGCTGTCCGTTTTCGGGGCCTTGTTCGGGTTTGTCGGAATGCTTGTCGCGGTTCCGGTTGCGGCCGCGATCGGTGTGATCGCGCGCTTTGGCGTCGGGCAATACACCCATAGCCGCCTTTATCTTGGGCAGTCGGGCCAGGATAAAACCTGACATGGCGTCGCAACAACTCAGCTTTGATCTGCCCGCCAAACCGGCGCTGGGGCGCGGTGACTTTTTCGTGTCGCCCGCCAATGCGGTGGCCGTTTCGATGATTGACATGTGGCCCAACTGGGTGGGTCGCAAGCTAACCCTGTGCGGCCCCGAAGGATCGGGCAAAACGCACCTGACCCATGTGTGGGCCACGGCCTCGGGCGCGCAAGTTGTGCAGGCCCGCGATATCGGCGATGCGGACATTCCCGACCTGTCGCGCGGCCACGTCGCGGTTGAGGATGTGCCCGACATTGCCCAAAACACCGCCGCGCAAGAGGCGCTGTTCCACCTGCATAATCTGGTGCTGGCCGAAGGCCATTCGCTGTTGCTGACAGGGATATCCGCACCGGATCACTGGGGCCTTTCACTGCCCGACCTGCAAAGCCGGATGCAAGGCACCCAAAACGCGGCGCTGCAGCTTCCGGATGATACGCTTTTGGCTGCCGTGCTGACCAAATTGTTCGCAGATCGGCAAATCACGCCCCCTGCTGATCTGATCCCCTATCTGATTCCCCGCATGGACCGGTCTTTTGCGCATGCGCGTGATTTGGTAGATATGTTGGACCGCCAGTCTTTGGCGCAAGGGCGCAAATTGAATCGCGCCCTTGCCAAGGAATTGCTTGGAACACCCTGAGCCTGTTATAAAACCATAACACTTCAACGCGATAAGGCCTTTATGACAAATACAGATTTTCTCAAGGCGCCGTTTCCCGAACCTGTTGACCTGCCAGACCTTGATCTGGACGGACCAGGCCGCTTTTTCAACCGGGAACTCAGTTGGCTGGGCTTTAACTGGCGCGTGTTGGAAGAGGCGGAAAACCCCCGCGTGCCGCTGTTGGAACGGTTGCGGTTCCTGTCCATTTCGGCGGGGAATCTGGATGAGTTTTATACCGTTCGCGTTGCGGGCCTGCGCGAACTGGCGCAAGCGGGAAACACAATGCCGTCCGATGACGGGCTGACGCCTGCGGAACAGTTGCTGCTGATCAACGAAGACGCGCAAAACCTGTTGCGCGCACAACAGGCTGCCTTTGTTTCGCTGCGCGCCGAAATGGAAGCCAGCGGCATTACCATTCTGGAACGCGAAACCCTTGACGATGCGGACAAAACCTATCTTGAGGATGTTTTTCTGAATCGTGTTTTTGCGGTTCTGTCCCCGCTGGCGATTGATCCGGCGCATCCGTTTCCGTTTATCCCCAACACCGGCTATTCGCTTGCCCTGCAACTGGAGCGTACGCGCGACAAACGCCCGCTACAGGCGCTGTTGCCCATTCCGGGCCAGATCGACAGGTTTATCCCTTTGAACAGCGAAGACGGCGAACATCGCTTTTTGCCGCTGGAAGAACTGCTGTTGTTGCATCTGGGCAGCCTGTTTCCGGGCTACAAGCTCAAGGCTCATTTCAGCTTTCGTGTGTTGCGCGACAGCGATCTTGAGGTCGAGGACGAGGCCGAAGATCTGGTGCGCGAATTCGAAGTGGCGCTGAAACGCCGCCGTCGCGGCGAAGTGGTGCGCCTGACCCATTCAGCAGGGGCGCCGCCCAAGCTGAAAGAGGTCATCATGCGCGAATTGCATGTCAGCCCCGACGAAGTGATCGAAATTGACGGGATGATCGGGGTCGCCGATCTGGCCGAACTGGTGATTGACGCACGCCCCGATCTGTTGTGGCCGTCCTTTACGCCACGGGTGCCGGAACGTGTCAGCGACCATGACGGCGATATGTTCGCCGCGATGCGCCAGAAAGACATGCTGCTGCATCACCCCTATGAAACATTTGACATGGTGATCCGGTTTTTGCAGCAGGCCGCGCGCGATCCGGATGTTGTTGCGATCAAACAGACGCTCTACCGCACGTCCAAGAACTCTCCCATCGTCGAGGCGCTGTGCGAGGCGGCGGAAGACGGCAAATCCGTCACCGCGCTGATCGAGCTTAAGGCGCGCTTTGACGAGGCCGCCAACATCCGGCAGTCGCGACGTCTGGAACGCGCAGGTGCCCATGTTGTGTACGGGTTTCTTGATCTGAAGACGCACGCGAAAATCAGCACGGTTGTGCGGCGCGAAGGCAATTTGCTGGTCACCTACACCCATTACGGCACCGGCAACTACCACCCGATCACCGCACGTATTTACACGGATGTGTCGCTGTTCACCTGCGATCCGGAACTGGGCCGCGATGCGACCAAGGTGTTCAATTACCTGTCGGGCTATGCCGAACCGGAACATCTTGAAAATCTTGCGATTTCGCCGACGACCCTGAAAACCCGCCTGTTGGATTTGATCGCGGCCGAAGCGGCCCATGCTGCAGCGGGCAAACCGGCGGTGATCTGGGCCAAGATGAATTCGCTGATCGACAGCGAAGTGATTGATGCGCTTTATGCGGCCAGCCAGGCCGGGGTCAAAATCAGTCTGGTCATCCGTGGCATTTGCGGGCTGCGCCCCGGCGTAACGGCCTAAGCGAAAACATTCGCGTCAAATCCATCGTCGGGCGGTTTCTGGAACATTCGCGCATTGTCTGTTTTGGCAACGGACACGAATTGCCGGGCAAAAAGGCACGTGTGTTCATTTCATCGGCAGACTGGATGGGGCGCAACCTGAACCGTCGCGTCGAAACACTTGTCGAAATCAACAACGCCACGGTCAAGGCGCAGATCGTCAGCCAGATCATGGCCGCAAACCTGGCCGATGTTGCGCAAAGCTGGGTTATGACGCCGGATGGCAAATTTGTGCGCCCGGATGTGCCGCAGGGCACATTTGCCTTTAACTGCCACCGCTTTTTCATGGAAAACCCGTCGCTTTCGGGGCGGGGCTCGGCGGGTGCGTCGGATGTGCCACAACTGACCCACACGGACGATTAGTGCCCATTTGCGCCTTGACGGCGATTGACCCTTGCCCGTCGCTGACGCATTTTGCAGGCGCGCCAGAAAACCGGAAGACGGGGGATTGAATGAACGTGGTAGCCGAACCCGCCAACAGCGATTGGGGGCCTTTCGGTCGTCCGCTTTTCAATGATGCCTCGGCGCGTGCGCTGTCGCGGGTCGGGGTGATTGATATCGGATCGAATTCGGTCCGGCTGGTGGTGTTTGACGGCGCGGCCCGTAGCCCGGCCTATTTTTACAACGAAAAAATCATGTGCGCCCTTGGCGCTGGGCTAGGCGAAACCGGCCAGCTTAGCCCGCAGGGCCGTGCACGGGCGCTGGCCGCGATCAAACGGTTCCAGATGCTGGCCGACGGCATGGGTATTCCACCCCTGACGGCTGTTGCCACCGCCGCCGTGCGCGAGGCCACAGACGGGCGTGATTTTTGCAATGACGTGGAACGCGAAACCGGATTGCGCATCTGGGTGATCGATGGCGAGGAAGAAGCCCGCCTGTCGGCGCAGGGTGTGTTGCTTGGCTGGCCCGGCTCTTACGGGCTGGTGTGCGACATTGGCGGATCATCGATGGAACTGGCCGAAATCTCGCAAGGCCGTGTCGGGCGGCGGGTGTCATCGCGCCTTGGCCCGCTGGTCTTGTGCGACATCAAGGGCGGCAAAGCGGGGCGCCGTGCGCATATCAAATCGGTTATGCAGGACCTCGGCGAAAAGATGGGCCCCCAGCGCGACCGGTTGTTTCTGGTGGGGGGATCATGGCGCGCCATCGCGCGGATTGACATGCACCGGCGCGGCTATCCGCTGCATGTGCTGCACGAATACCGGATGACAGCGCGATCCGTATCGCAAACCGTGAAATACATCGAAAAATCCGACCCCGAACTGCTGCGCAACGAATGCGGTGTGTCTTCGGCGCGCATGGCGCTGGTGCCCATTGCGGCCGAAGTGCTGAAACGGCTGATCAGCACCTTCCGGCCCAAAGATATTGCACTGTCCAGCTATGGCATCCGCGAAGGGATGCTGTACGAACAAATGCCGCAGCGCCTGCGCGACCGCGACCCCCTGATCGAAGCCTGTCGTTTTGCAGAGGCCAAGGATGCGCGTTTGCCCGGGTTTGGCAAAACCTTGCACAATTTCATCATGCCGCTGTTCCAGTCGGCCCCGGCGGACAAGAAACGCCTGATCAAGGCGGCCTGCCTTCTGCACGATGTAAGCTGGCGCGCGCATCCCGATTACCGCGCCGAAGTGTGTTTTGACAATGCCACGCGGGCCAATCTGGGCGGGTTGAAACATTCCGAACGGGTGTTTCTGGGCGTCGCTTTGCTGCATCGCTATCGCAACCGTCGCGAAGGCACGCGGTTCGAAGACCTGTACAACCTGATTGACGAAAAGAAACAGTTGCAGGCCGAAATTCTGGGCAAGGCAATGCGGTTCGGTGCGATGCTGTGGATGCAGCCCGATGCGCAGATGGGGAAACTGCGCTGGTATCCCAAGAAAAAGCGGCTGGAACTTACCCTGACGCCAGAGGCGGTACCGCTGTTTGGAGAAGTGGCCGAAGCCCGGTTCCTGTCACTGGCTGCCGCGCTCGGGGCTGATACCCATGTGAGTACTGCCGCGTAATGCGCTAAAGATCAATTGATCCGTCAGGGCCGAGTTCAGGCGCTGTTTCGGGCCCGACGTCATCCGGTGTTTTCTTGCGCAGGATAATATCTCCGTTGGGCAGGATTTCAGGCGGGTGATAGGCGCTCCAATCCTCAACCTGCCCAAGAAGATCCGACAAGGCAGGCCCCATCTGTTCGGCAAACCCGCGCAAGGCCGGCCCGACTTCTTCGCCCAATCCTTCCAGATCTTTCAGGGTCGGTTCCATCTGTTGCAGGATCCCTTCCATGAACATCTGGGCGCCGCGTTCCATCAGCGACAGGCCTTCACCATCCTGTTCCTGCGCGCTGGCAGGCACGGCAGACAGGGCCACAATCAACAAGGCGGGTGCAAACTGTTTCATAAGGCGCAATATACGCGATCAAGACGCCTTTTTTAAGGGGTCAAAGATCAATATCCAGTGTGACGGGAAAATGATCGGACGCGATGAGCAAAGCATCGCGCAGTTCCTCAATCGCCCAGCATGCCGGATCATCCAATGGATGCCATATCCGCCAAACCGGTTGTTTTTGGCGCAAATCCTGCGACACCATGATGTAATCCAACAAGGCTTGCAGATAGCGGCCCTCGTCCTTGATGAAAAACCGCGATGTGGTCGGAAGTGCGGGAATACGCTGGGCAAGCGCGCGGTGCGCATGCGGATCAAACAACGGATTGCCGTTGTTTTCCCCCATCACGATTTCAACCGAAGAGCGCCCGAACAACCCCTCGTATTCGTCCAGTCCGGGGCCGTCATTCAGATCGCCCAGCACAATCACCGGCGTTCCCTGATCCAGATGCGCCTGTACCCGCGCGCGCAACCAGATGGCTTGCGCCAGCTGTTTGCGACGGTTGGCAATCGACAGTCGCATTATCGCATCGCGGCCGCGCGCCCCGTGCGGCGCCTTTGATTTCAGATGTGCACCGATCATCCGAAACGAAAACCCCGATTTCGTTTTCATCGCCAGTTCCAAAGGCGGCTTGGAAAACTGCACAAGGTCTTCATGTGCGTCGATATCCAGATCAATCCGGAACACCCCGTCAAAGCGGGGTGCGTCCATCCCGCCCTTTTTGCCCGTTTCGTCGCCAAAAGGATCATGGCGCGCACTGACCACATCGGGATCATAAAGCAATGCGATTTCCTGCTGGGTTTCGTTGGCAAACCCCATCACGGCCCGGTTTGTGCGCAGGTCAAAGGCGGCGGCGAAATCTTCCAATGCGGCAACGGTGGACTGGCTCGGGCTTTGATCGGGGGCTTCGATGATCATGATCGCATCTGCATCCAAAGCAGTGAACACGATCCCCAATGCCTCGGCCTGCTGTGCGCGGGTCACATCGCGCCGCCCCGACCACGCGTCATCCGCGACCAATTTGCTGTTTTCGTCAAAAAGATTGGCGAACCATTCCACGTTATACGTGGCAATCCGCATCAGCCGTGCGCCTCTTTGATCGAATCCCACGCCCGGTTGATATCAATCAGCCGTTTTTCCGCCAGCTTGACCGCTTCGGGCGGAACCCCCCGCGCGATCATCGCATCGGGGTGGTTGCTGCGCACCAGTTCACGCCAGACCTTGCGAACGGTTTTCAACGGGGTATCGGGGCTGACCCCCAGAACAGTATAGGGATCAGGATGCGCATCGGGCACAAACCGCGCCCGCAGCGCCCGAAAGCTGGCATCGGGCAGGCCGAAAATCTCGGCCACCCGCTCCAGAAACAGGTTTTCATTGGGGTGATAGAACCCGTCGGCCATCGCGATGTGAAACAGGCCTTCCATCAGGTCGCACAATGTCCCGTCCTGACCGGCAAACATTTTCTGGATACGGGTCGCGTAGTCTTCGAACCCGGCCACGTCCTGACGCGCAAGATTGAACACTTTTGCCGCGCCCGCCTCGTCATCTGCGGCGATCTGGAACACCTCGCGAAAGGCGGTGACTTCGTCACGGGTCACCTGCCCGTCGGCTTTGGCCATTTTGGCCCCCAGCGCAATCACGGCAATCGCAAAGGCCACGCTGCGTTCCGGCGGGCTGCGCAATTTGTCAAAGACAGCCGTCAGGCTTTCGCCCTGTGTGAGGGCGGCAAGGGCGTCGGAAATGCGGGTCCACAAACTCATGGCGCGACGATACTCGTTGCGGGGGCAAGTGTCAGTGGGGTTGACCGATTATTTTCTGCATCAGGATCAGATCAATCCACTGCCCGTGTTTGAACCCCGCCTGCTTGACACTTCCCGCATGGGAAAATCCAAGGCTTCGGTGAAACGCAACGGCGCCGGGGTTTTGCCCGCTGATCCCCGCAATCAGGCTGTGAACCTTTTGCGTGCGGGCCGCATTTTCCAGTGCATCCATCAATCTGTGACCGATCCCCTGACCGCGCGCGCTTGGGTGCAGCATGATCGAATGTTCCTTGCAAAACGCATATCCCGGCCCCGACCGGAAAGGCCCGTAGGTGGCAAACCCGACAACCGCACCGGATGGGTTTGCCGCGACGAAAAACGGGTTTGGCGCGTTTTTGATCAGCGCGGCAATGGCTTGGGGGTGTTTTTCTTCGGTGGTGAAGGTGACCAGTGTATCACGGATAACGCTGTTCCAGATGTCGCAGATGGCGGCGGCGTCCTGCACTTTGGCCGCACGCACCGCCATTACAGGTGTCGCATGCCAGCCGGCGTTTCGATATCGGCATGCAGGCCCGCAGGGCCCTTTTTGAACACGATAACAGGCCCGTCCAGATAGGGGGCCAGTTCCCCCTCAAGCGTATCGGCCTGCGGGTGCGTTACGGTCAGGCGTGACAGGCGGCACCCCAGCCCCGTCAGCAGCGCGCTTGGATGCACCGGCGATTGCCATTCGATCAGCGCCGGAAAACAATTGTCATAGGGCAATATCCCGTTTTCGGGTACCGCCATGCGCCAGCGCAAATCCCCCCGGCTTAGCGAGACTGGCACACCCGCCTGTGGCAAGGCGTCCAGAACCGCATCAAGGTCTTCGACCTGACAAATCCAGTTGGTCAGGCGCGGCGGCCCCTGAAACCGGTCCAGATCAAACCAGCGCGCCCGTTCGGGTGGCAGGGCCGACGGATCAATTGCGATGACTTCAAGATACAGCCCGTCCGCCAGCCCCAGCAATTCGTTGTGGGTGCCGAAAACATCATGCGCGCCGCCGGGTTGCAGCGGTACACCAAGACGCTGTTCCGTCCAGTCTGTTGCCTCGGCCAATGTTTGGCCTGCAATGGCAATATGATCCAGCTTGATGGTTTTCGTGTTCAAATTCCGCGTCCCCCCGATGCCGTCGCCCGTTAGATCGGCGATTTCGGCCATCACAGGCAACATAGGAAATTGAATTTGAAAATATTTCAACTGTTTCCAGACACAGGGCGTGCTGAAATCACCTGTGGCACAGGCCTGTCTTCATCCCACCCAAACGGCGATGGACCAGATCGCGGCCAGAACCGTTGTATAAAACGTGGCCGCGAACCCCAGCCCACGCAGCGGCGGGGACAGGTGGTATCCAACCCAGAACACCAGACGCGACAAGGCAAAGGAAACCCCCATCACCAGCACCACAAATCCACCCAGAGTGGTGGCGACAAACGGCCAGATCACCAGCGCAAGCACTGCCTGTTCCATCGTGTTGGCCAGAACCCTTTGATCGATCCACGCGGGCGATCCGGGTGCAAAATCCTGACCGTCGATGATGCTGTCGTCAAAAAAACGCCGCTGCGCCAGCCGCCCGATCATGGCCATCATCACCAGACCGGGGGCAAAAAAGGCGGTCAGCAGCGCGACGTTCGCGGGCATGAATGCCCCAGCGGCCAGACGCTGACCACCCCAGATCACGGCCAACGCCCACAGGGCACCGCCCGCCATACCCAACAGGATGGTCGGGCGTTTGCCCATCAGGCGCGCGCCTTGCGGATCAGGCGCAGAATGTCCTGCGCCGCCTCGGGGATATTGGTGCCCGGGCCAAAGATCGCCTTGACGCCTGCGTCATACAGGAACTTGTAATCCTGCTGCGGAATCACCCCGCCGCAAATCACGATAATATCCTCGGCGTCGGCATCCTTCAGCGCCTGCACCAGTTGCGGGGCCAGTGTTTTGTGCCCTGCCGCCTGCGAACTGATGCCGATGACATGCACATCGTTGTCAACGGCATCCTGCGCCGCCTCGTCCGGGGTCTGGAACAGCGGGCCGACATCGACATCAAACCCGATATCCGCAAAGGCCGTGGCAATCACCTTGGCGCCACGGTCGTGCCCGTCCTGCCCCATTTTCACGACCAGCATGCGCGGGCGGCGGCCTTCGTCGGCGGCAAAATCCTCAACCGATTTCTGGATCGCGGCAAAGCCTTCGTCGCCTTCATAGGCCGCGCCATAAACACCGGCCAGCGTTTTGACCTCGGCGCGGTGACGGCCGAATTCCTTTTCCATTGCCATGCTGATTTCTCCTACGGATGCGCGGGCGCGGGCGGCATCCACCGCGGCGTCCAAAAGGTTTCCGCCTTCCTTGGCGCGGCGGGTCAGTTCATTCAGGGCGGCGCTGCACGCGGCATCGTCGCGCGAGGCGCGCATTTTTTCAAGGCGCGCCACCTGCCCTGTGCGCACCGCGTCATTGTCGATATCCAGAATGTCGATCGGGTCCTGTTTATCCAGTTTGTATTTGTTCACGCCGACAACAACCTCTTGCCCGCGATCAATCATCGCCTGACGGCGCGCGGCCGATTCTTCGATGCGCAGCTTGGGCAGGCCGCTGGCCACTGCCTTGGTCATGCCGCCCATTTCTTCGACTTCTTCGATCAGCTTCCACGCCTCGGCCATCAGATCGGCGGTCAGTTTTTCAACGTAATAGGATCCGGCCAGCGGATCGACCACATTGGTCACGCCGGTTTCTTCCTGCAAAATCAACTGGGTATTGCGCGCAATCCGGGCCGAAAATTCGGTTGGCAGGGCAATCGCCTCGTCCAGCGCGTTGGTGTGCAGGCTTTGGGTGCCGCCCAGCACGGCGCTCATCGCCTCATAGGCGGTGCGCACCACGTTGTTGTAAGGGTCCTGTTCCTGCAACGACACGCCGGATGTCTGGCAATGGGTGCGCAGCATCGACGATTTCGGGTTCTTGGGTTCGAATTCCTTCATGATCTCGACCACATCAGGCGCGCGGCGCGCAGTTTCGCGGCCTCCATGAAAAAATTCATGCCGATGGCAAAGAAAAACGACAAGCGGCCCGCAAATTTATCCACGTCCATGCCGCGTGCAATCGCGGCGCGCACATATTCGCGCCCGTCCGCCAGCGTATAGGCCAGTTCCTGCACAAGGTTCGCGCCCGCCTCTTGCATGTGATAGCCGCTGATGCAGATCGAATTGAATTTCGGCATCTCGGTGCTGGTGTATTCGATAATGTCCGCGATGATCCGCATCGACGGTTCGGGCGGATAGACATAGGTGTTGCGCACCATGAATTCCTTGAGGATATCGTTCTGGATCGTGCCGGACAGAACCGCGCGGTCATGGCCCTGCTCTTCTCCGGTCACGATGAAATTGGCCAGAATCGGGATCACCGCGCCATTCATCGTCATCGACACAGACACCTTGTCGAGCGGGATGCCGTCAAACAGGATTTTCATATCCTCGACCGAATCAATGGCCACACCGGCCTTGCCCACATCGCCCACCACGCGGGGGTGGTCACTGTCATAGCCGCGGTGGGTGGCCAGATCGAATGCCACAGACACGCCCTGTTGCCCCGCCGCCAGCGCCTTGCGGTAAAAGGCATTGCTTTCTTCGGCGGTGGAAAACCCTGCATATTGCCGGATCGTCCACGGGCGGCCCGCATACATGGTGGATTTCACCCCGCGGGTAAAAGGCGCCTGCCCGGGCAAGGTGCCCAGATGGGTCAGGCCGGCCATATCCTCGTCTGTATAAACCGGCTGCACGTCGATCCCTTCAAGGGTGTGCCATGTCAGGTCGTCCAAGGTGCGGTTGCGCAGTTCGGCCTTGGCCGCTTCAGCCCATTTCTCTTTTTTCGATGTCATATCCATGTCCTCTTGCATTCCGGGCGATGGCGGGATTGATCCCCGTCCTGTTCGCCCCTGTTCCCTGGGTGAAATTGGCCAATCCGTCGGCGCCGGTGCGCAGCCAGAACAGATCGTCCAGATAGGTTTCGCGCAGTTGCGCGGTTTGCGCGGCATCAAACGGATACCAGCGTTCCGTGCCGGTCAGGCCTGTGCTGGTCTGACCACGGGCCGCCACCATCTGACGCAGCGTATCCGGTTCGGGGGTGGCGTTGCACCAGTTTCGCGCATGCGTCGCCGGCCCCGCCCGCCCTGTCATCAGCGCCAGTTGCACATCAGGCTGGCCGACATAGTTTTCGAAGGGCAGCACGGTTATGTCCGCGTATGGCATGGCGCAGGCAACATCGGTAATGACATCGCGCCAACTGCGGCGCCCCTGCACCAAGCGATCAAGGTCTGCCTTGTCCGGCACACCGCGCCCGCGCGTGATCGCAAACCCCAAGGCCGACACCCAATACCGATCCAGTGCGCGGATGGTCAGAAAAACCCTGGTTTTTTGATCTTCAAATGCGGGTGCAAAACGGGCCATCCGTTCGCCAACCGCCGGATAAAGCGCATCTTTGTCCAGATTGCCGCACACCGACCCGATCATGTTTTCGTCACTGATCACCAGATGTGTGTGGCCCCGCGTGCAGGCCCGCGCGCACCCCAGTTTGACCCGCCCGATCCCGCGTTTTTGAAGGTTGCGCCCCGTCGCCGCCCCCGGCTTTGGCAGAATTCCGGCAAACACACCGCGCCGGGTTCGGCGTGGCCCCCAGAACCCTGTTCCCATCGCGTTCAATTCGGTCAGGTTGCGCCGCATGTAATCCTGAAAGGTCGTCGTGCCGGTGCGATGTGCCCCGATATGCAATATCACGTCCATTAATGCGCCCGCCTGTCGCCACAGGGCCGCCCAGTCCGGCCCGATCCTTGGGATGGCGGCCATCATGGCGTTAAACCCCTGACAAAGCGCTTAACATAGTCGTTTTGTGCAACATCACGACGATCTGTGTTCGCATTCCCGAAATTGCCCCCTATATTGCGATTAGCAGGAGACATTATGAAACACACGTTAGCCCTTGTTTTAGCCGGATTTCTCGCATTGCCAGCCGGTGCGACAGGCCCGGTTGATCCGACGGATCTGCCGCTGATCCGACCCGCTGAAAGCACGGATTTAAGCGAATTTTTATGGATAAAGCGGCCCGTGATCGTGTTTGCGGACACCCCCGCAGATCCGCGATTCATCGAACAGATCGAATTGCTGGAAAAAGAGCTTGAAATGCTGGACGAACGCGATGTCGTGGTTTTGACCGATACAGACCCTGCAGCAAAATCAGTGGTCCGCACGAAACTGCGCCCGCGCGGCTTTACACTGGTGCTTGTCGGCAAGGACGGCGGTGTCAAACTGCGCAAACCGGCCCCGTATACCGTGCGCGAACTGACGCGGGTGATTGACAAGATGCCTGTGCGCCAGCGCGAAGTGCAGGAACGACGCGGACAATAACCGGGCCGCCGGTTCTGCACTGTGTGGGTTTCATTGCATAACAGGCAGCGATGCCCTATATTAGCAAGTGAAACAGGCACATACTGTGCCCTCGTGTCAGGAGTGACCGGATATGTCGAAAACGCCGAAATCACCGCCTCCTAGAACTGGCCAGACCGGGCCGCGCCCGGGGTATTGATGGCTGCGCCATTGGGCGCGCCAATACTGTTGTTTAACGTTTCAATCGCCTGATTGCCCTGATCCAGCGCTTCCAGCTTGAGCGAGATGTAATCCGTGTACATCTTGATTCGCTGTTCCTGATCCATACCGTCAAACTTGTAAGACCGCAGATCATCAATCATCGCCTCGATGGCGAACACCTGATTGTAATATCGCACCACCGGCCCGATCACCTGTTCGGGCAGGATGCTGATATCGGTCAGGACCGTCTTGAACACAGTGTCATTGCGTTCGGACGGCACGAACGGGGCATATTCTTCATCGGTTTCCATCTGCCCTACCACTTCGGCCCAAACCTCGCGCAGATCGAAGCCGGGATTTGATAGAATATCCACGTAATGCTGGATTTCGGCACGCAGGGCGATTTGCAGGTCTTCGCGCCGTTCGCGGCGGCGGCGCCGGTCGCGTCTGACTTCGCGCTGCCCGGTCACGAACCAACCCGCCACATTGATCAACGCCGCAATCACGGCGGCGATAATGGCCGGGCCTATCCATTCGACGGGCAGCATTCAGTCTCACTCGAACTCCATGATGACATCGTCCACCGCAAGGCTGTCGCCCGCGCCGGCATTGATTTTGGAGACAATGCCCTTGCGTTCGGCGCGCAGGATGTTTTCCATCTTCATCGCCTCGACGGTGCACAGCGCTTGCCCGTCCTGAACCTCGTCGCCCACTTCGACGTTCACTTTGACGATCAGGCCCGGCATCGGGCACAGCAGCATTTTCGAGGTGTCGGGGGGCAGTTTTTCCGGCATTTTCGCGGCCAGTTCGGCCTGACGCGGGGTGCGCACATGCACCTTCAGATCTGCCCCGCGGCTGCGGATACGGAACCCGCCGCTGACCTTGCCCACCTTCAACACCAGCGGCGCATCATCCACCGTCAGCATCGCCAGCTGATCGCCCGGGGTCCAATTGCTGGTCACGCGGTGTGATGTTCCGTCCTCAAATCGCACGGTCGCGCCGGCCTTGTCTGCGTCAATGGTCACGTCATAAGCTGTGGCCCTGCACAGCCACGTTCCAGTCACGACCGACCTTGCGTTCGTGGTTGTCCATCCGCCCCGATACGCGCGCGCGGCGAATTTCGGCAACGCGGTGCATCGCAGCGCAGGATGCCGCGATCCTTCGCAAATCAGCTTCGGCCAGTTCGACACCCTGAAACCCGTCGGGAAACTGTTCTTCGATAAAGGCCGTGGTCATATCGCCCGCGACAAAGATCGGGTGATCCATCACCGCTGCCAGAAACGGCAGGTTGTGGCCAATGCCCTCTACCTCGAAACTGTCCAGTGCCACGCGCATGCGTTCAATCGCGTCTGCGCGGGTCGGGGCCCATGTGCACAGTTTGGCGATCATCGGGTCGTAATACATGCTGATCTCGCCGCCCTCGTAGACACCGGTATCATTGCGCACCACGTGGCTGTCCTCGGCCACCTCGGCCGGCGGGCGATAGCGCGTCAGGCGGCCAATCGACGGCAGAAACCCGCGATAGGGATCTTCGGCATAAAGACGGTTTTCAATCGCCCAACCGTTCAGTTTCACATCTTTCTGGGTGATGCTCAGCTTTTCGCCATTGGCGACGCGGATCATCTGTTCCACCAGATCAACGCCGGTGATCAGTTCGGTCACGGGGTGTTCCACCTGAAGGCGGGTGTTCATTTCAAGGAAATAGAAATTCTTGTCACCATCGACGATGAATTCAACCGTGCCCGCGCTGGTGTAATCCACGGCCTTGCGCCAGCGCGACGGCCTGTTCGCCCATGGCGCGGCGCGTCGCCTCGTCCAGAAACGGGCTGGGGGCTTCCTCCACAACCTTCTGGTTGCGGCGCTGGATGCTGCATTCACGCTCGCCCAGATAGATGCCGTTGCCATGGCTGTCACACAGCACCTGAATTTCGATATGGCGGGGCTGGGTTACGAATTTCTCGATAAAAATCCGGTCATCCCCGAACGAACTTGCCGCTTCGTTCTTGGAGCTTTGGAAGCCCTCGCGCGCCTCTTCGTCATTCCATGCGATGCGCATGCCCTTGCCGCCGCCACCGGCAGACGCCTTGAGCATGACAGGATAGCCGATTTCGTTGCTGATTTTCACCGCCTCGTCGGCGTCTTCAATCAGACCCATATACCCGGGCACGGTGCTGACCCCGGCCTCCTGCGCGATCTTCTTTGATGTGATCTTGTCGCCCATCTTTTCGATGGCACCGACGGGTGGGCCAATAAAGGCCACGCCTTCTGCGGCCAGGGCTTCGGCGAATTTGGAGTTTTCCGACAGGAACCCGTAGCCCGGATGCACCGCCTGTGCGCCGCTTGCGCGGATCGCCTCCATCACCTTGTCGATCACGATATACGACTGGTTGGCGGGGGGCGGGCCGATATGGACGGCTTCGTCCGCCATCTGGACATGCAGCGCCTGTTTGTCAGCGTCTGAATAGATCGCAACGGTCGATATGCCCATCTTGCGGGCGGATTTGATAACACGGCAGGCGATTTCGCCCCGATTTGCGATCAGGATCTTATTGAACATATTCTGTCCCTTTTGGTGATGGAGTGGTCGCACGCCAAACGGCCACGCGCCCGAAGGTGCGTGGCTGTCAGATCGTGACACGGATGATCCGAACGCGGCGGGCGGGTGCCCGACGCGATCAGAAGATTAGCATTTGCCCGGGTTTTGTTCGCAATAGATGACGCTACCGGCGGCACCGATGGCCGCTGTGGCAAACGGGTTGGTGTCCAGCAACAGCGCGGCGCCCACACCGGCCCCTGCGCCCACAAGCGCCTGTTCACCGGTCGTATCGCCACAGGCTGCAAGCCCGGCGCACACAACGATTGCGGATGTCCATTTGAGAATTGGCATCGGATTTTTCCTTTTTTGCCTGACTGCTCGTAGTGCAGAGATGACATAACCACGCCCAGAGGCAAGGTATTTTGCATCACGGGCGGCAAATACGCCAAGTGTCGCGCATAATCGGGCCTGCGCGCCCCAATGGCGACCGGTGAAGCAGAAAAATCTGCCCACCGGCCGTCAAGGGAAGGGGTACGGTAGTGTTGCAACTTGCGCGCTATCTGGATGGAGACAGGCGCTGCACGGGTGACATTGCCGTCCAAATCCGCGCACGCCAAATGGAATGGGTCCGCCCCCGAATTTTGGGCTGCATTCTGCCGATTGTGATGCGCGTTCAGCGACATAGTGCTCAAATTCCCTCAAATACTTCGGGAAACGACGCGCGTGCCACGGCTTCGTTGATCTTCAAAAGCGACTCGTAATCCGCCGGATCAAACGGATCCTGCGCCGGCACCACCTCGCGCCCGAACAGCCAGCTGAGGCGTCCCGCATCCAGATTGCCGCGCTCGAACGGCTGATCGCCGAAATGCTCCCACAGCGCCGCCATGAATGCCGCATCGGCGCGCCGGTCGGGCGGGCGGCGGTCGGCATAACGTTCGCGCCGCGTCAGCGGGGTCACGCCTTTGGGGTTGGGCCGCCGGATGGTGAACTGGAAATCAGATCCGGGCAAACGGCCCGGAAACCCGCGATGTTTCAGCATGATACACCCCCTGTCGGGGTCAGCGCGGGGTGGATCAGGGCAAGCGTTGCCGCCTGCCCTGCCCGATACTTACTTGTACTTGCCTGTATAGGCCGGTTCCTGGCTGATTGGCTCAGGTTCGATGATAACGTATTCTTCTTCGACCGGCTCTTGCGCACAGGCTGCAACAACAGCAACAAAGCTGAATGCTGCAAGTAGCTTGATGTAGTTTGACATCTGCGTCTCCTGCGTTTGGGTCGGGGGGATGCGGTGCAAATTGCCCGCACAACACCCGACATACCAGTGCCTGCCATCACGGCAGCACCGCAGGTCAATCTAGCGCAAACGCAGGCCGAAAGATATCTGGCGCCAAGCAAGCTGTTGCCCTGTGACTCCAAAGACGCAGAAGCGGCCCCACGTTCAAAAGAGGGCGCAACATATTGTGGTTGCATCAAAAACCCTCCCAGATGCAGGTGCTGTTTTCCAGCCTGTAGCCTTCGAAAAACTGTGTGGCGTCGGGATCGGGCGTGCCGAATTCAACCGCGCGGTCGGCCAGCGAGATGATCACCTTGCCCGCCGCGATCCCCTGTTCGGCGATGTAGGGCAGCGCCACGGTTTCGCACAGATGGGCCATATCCAGTTCGGCATCGGTGAACGAGATAGTGCCGCCGTCACGCGCAATCGCAGGGGCCAGAAACCGGAAACGCACAACCGTTTGTCCGCTGGTTTCGTCCAGCAGCACCTCTTGCAATTCCACCGTCTGGCCGGATGGCACACCCTGTGCGCGCAGGGCCGAAGCCGCCCAGACAACAGACGCGGCAACACCGCCCCCCCAACCCCGTTTCCGGGCTCCTCCCGTCGGGGGGGCGTGACGCGGGGAAAAACCCTGCGTCTGTCCATATGCCGCAGATGCATTCACGGCGCGGTTTCATCCTCTGTGTGAAAATCGGCGGGCGATATGATCTCGATCAACTCCATATCATCGGAATGGCGCACCTCGCGGTGTTTGATACCGGGGGGTTGCAGCACGCACGAACCCGCGCGCAGCATCTGTTCGCCCTGCCCTTCATATTCGAACACCACCCAGCCTTGGGTGACATAGACCATCTGAAAGTCCAGATCATGGGAATGCCATGCCGCAGGGCTTTCCATCCCCGGCACCGCGCGGATCACATGTGCGCCATAGGCGCCCTTGGTCGCGTCCTTGATGCCCAGATCACGGTATTCAAAAAACGGCCGCAACCCCGCGCCCTGAAATTTGCCATCATCGGCATGGGCGATGGTGAAGGCCTGATTTTTGAAGAGTTGGGTCATGATTGTTTCAGCTCCCAGCAGCTTTTCGTGAAATAGGCTTTGCGAAGATGTGAAATCCGCTTGGTTCAGGCCTTCTTTGGGTATTTCTCCCAAATGAAGAGGACTGCCATAAACGGTTTGTTCTGCGACTTGGCCAATTCAGGAAAGTTGCCCCGATAGCTTTTGCAGACCTCACGGGCTCGGCGTCGTATGGTACTGTTGCGAAGAGAGCTGGCGTCTTTCTCGCTTGTGATCTTTATGGCAACCAATCCACCCTCATTCGAACTCCGGGCTTGGCAGAAAGCGATTAATGCCAGGATCTCCCTGCCAGGAATACGTTGTTGTGAATTCTGTGACCTCAACCGCCAGAACGCATCCTTTCGATCCATCACTCAGACTTATTTCAGGTTTCTTTCTGCATTCTGCGCCCGCATGGGCGGCGGTCAGCATCATTGTCGACGCCAACGCGAACGCTAAGCCGAATGTCTTAAGTGTGTCCGTCACGATTTCACCCCTCACAACGGAATATTATCGTGCTTTTTCCACGGCATCTGTTTGCGCTTCTTGCGCAGGGATGCAAAGGCGCGGGCGACGCGTTTGCGGGTGCTGCGGGGCTGGATCACCTCGTCGATGAACCCGCGTTCGGCGGCGACAAACGGGTTGGCAAACCGCGCTTCGTAATCGGCGGTGTGTTTGGCCAGCTTTTCAGGATCGCCCAGATCGGCGCGGTGGATGATTTCGGTCGCGCCCTTGGCCCCCATCACCGCCATTTCGGATGTGGGCCACGCATAGTTGAAATCGCCCTGCAGATGCTTGGACGACATCACCACATAGGCCCCGCCATAGGCCTTGCGGGTGATTACGGTGACCTTGGGCACCGTCGCCTCGCCATAGGCGAACAGCAGTTTCGCACCGTGCTTGATCACGCCGCCATATTCCTGGCTGGTGCCGGGCATGAAACCGGGCACATCGACCAGCGTCAGGATCGGAATTTCGAACGCATCGCAGAACCGCACAAACCGCGCGGCCTTGCGGCTGCTGTCGATATCCAGACAGCCCGCCAGCACCATCGGCTGGTTGGCAACAACGCCCACGGTCTGCCCTTCAAGGCGGATGAAGCCGGTGATGATGTTATGCGCGAATTCTTCCTGAATTTCGTAAAAATCGCCCTCGTCCGCCAGTTTGACGATCAGTTCCTTCATGTCATAGGGGCTGTTGGGGTTTTCCGGCACCAGCGTGTCCAGCGATGCCTCGATCCGGTCGGGATCATCGAAGAACGGGCGCACGGGCGGCTTTTCGCGGTTGCTGAGCGGCAGGAAATCGATCAGGCGGCGGACCTCGGCCAAGCGCCTCGACATCGTTTTCAAACGCGGCATCGGCGACGGATGATTTTTTGGTGTGGGTGCTGGCCCCGCCCAGTTCTTCGGCGGTCACCTGTTCGTTGGTCACGGTTTTCACCACGTCCGGCCCGGTCACGAACATGTAAGAGCTGTCTTTGACCATCAAGATGAAATCGGTCATCGCGGGGGAATACACCGCCCCGCCCGCACATGGCCCCATGATCAGGCTGATCTGCGGCACCACGCCGCTGGCCATGATATTGCGCTGGAACACCTCGCCATAACCGGCCAGCGAATCCACGCCTTCCTGAATGCGCGCGCCGCCGCTGTCGTTGATGCCGATCACCGGCGCGCCGTTTTCCATGGCCATATCCATGATCTTGCAAATCTTGCTGCGCGTGGGTTTCGGACACCGACCCGCCCAGAACGGTAAAATCCTGACTGAACACATAGACCAGACGGCCATTGACCGTGCCCCAGCCCGTGACCACACCATCGCCCGCAGGCTTTTGTTTTTCCATGCCAAAATCGGTGCAGCGGTGGGTGACGAACATATCGAATTCTTCAAAACTGCCCTCGTCCAGCAGCAGATCAATCCGTTCCCGCGCGGTCAGCTTGCCGCGCCCGTGCTGCGCATCGATCCGCTTTTGCCCGCCGCCCAGTCTGGCGGCGTCGCGGCGATCTTCGAGTTGGGACAGGATATCTTTCATGGCGGGACCCTTTTATAATGTTGCGCGACCTTAAACTTTTCTGCGCTGCGGCCAAAGTCCAATTTGGCAAATTTGCAAATCTATTTTCAAAGTCTTTTTGCATAATGCAAATTTGCAAATTAACACGATTTGAACTGATCGGTTCATTCTGTCTGGACAAGGCCGCGACGCAGGCATAGGTCTGGGTCATGCCCGATGCGTCACACCAGACTGCGCAAGCGCCGGCTGTTCGATTTCTGGACCGCACCACCGCTCCGCATATTGCCACGCTGATCCTGCTTGCCAGTATCTCGGCGATGGCGATGAACATCTTTCTGCCCAGCCTGCCCAACATGACCGACTATTTCCAGACCGATTACCGGCTGATGCAGCTTTCGGTCGCGGTGTATCTTGGCGTCAACGCGGTGTTGCAGATCATTGTCGGGCCGATCTCGGACAAGTTCGGGCGGCGCCCTGTGATCTTGTGGGGCTTGGGCCTGTTCCTGCTGGCCACGCTGGGCTGCCTTTTTGCGCCCAACGCCGAGGTGTTCCTGTTCTTCCGCATGTGTCAGGCCGTTGTCGCCATCGCCATGGTCCTCAGCCGCGCCGTGGTGCGCGACATGTACCCGCAAGACCGCGCCGCATCGATGATCGGCTATGTCACCATGGGGATGGCCGTGGTGCCGATGATCAGCCCCGCCATCGGCGGCGTTCTGGACGAAGCGTTCGGCTGGCGCGCCAGTTTCTGGGCGCTGTTCGCAATGGGCGCGCTGACCATGGTGCTGACCTATGTCGATCTGGGCGAAACGGCCGCGAAAAGTGGCCGGACGCTGGGCCAGCAATATCGCGAATACCCCGAACTTCTGCGCGCACCACGGTTCTGGGGCTATTCGCTGTCCTCGGGCGCTGTCGTCGGGGGCGTTCTTTGCCTATCTGGGCGGCGCCCCTTTTGTCGGATCCGAAGTGTTCGGCATGTCACCCAGCACGCTGGGCATCTATTTCGGCGCGCCCGCGATCGGCTATTTCGCCGGCAATTTCCTGACCGGACGCTTTGCCACACGGTTCGGCATCAACGCCATGATCCAGTGGGGCTGCGGCCTGTGCAGCTTTGGCCTTTTCCTGTCGCTGGCGATATTTCTGGCCGGACACGGCAGCGCGCTGGTGTTTTTCGGGCTGATGACCTTTGTGGGCTTGGGCAACGGGTTGTGCATTCCCAACGCCACAGCCGGTATGCTGTCGGTGCGCCCGCATCTGGCGGGCACGGCATCGGGTCTGGGCGGGGCGATCATGATCGGCGGCGGTGCCGCGCTCAGCGCGCTGGCGGGCGCATTGCTGGCACCGGAAACGGGGGCGTTGCCGCTGCTGTGGATCATGTTCATCACATCCGCCTTGTCCGTGGTCTGCATCCGTTATGTGGTGTTCCGCGAAAAGCAACTGGGCCTGTGATACCCCCTGTAATTGCGATTGCGGCCCGCGCTTTGCAAAGTTAGCATCGGGCAGATGCAAATTTGCAAAGGTGCGACATGGCCACCCAGAAACTTTATGCCGGCGCAAAACTGCGCGATATGCGCACCCGCATGGGGCTGACGCAAAAGGATTTCGCCGCCAAGCTGGGCGTGTCCCTGCCCTATCTGAACCAGATGGAAAACAACAACCGCCCGTCAGCACGACGGTGGTGCTGGCGCTGGCGCAGGAATTCGGGCTGGATGTGACCGAACTCAGCACGGGCGACAGCGAACGGCTGGTCAGCGACATGCGCGAGGCGCTGGCCGATCCGGTGTTTGCCGAGGCCGCGCCGCCGCTGGCCGATCTGCGCCTGGCCGCGTCCAACGCACCCGCACTGGCGCGCGCCTTTCTCGAATTGCACCGCGCCTATCGGCAAACCCACGAACGGCTTGCCTCGCTGGACGAGGCACTGGGGCGCGAAGATGCACGGATGCAGGCCAGCCCGTGGGACGAGGTGCGCGATTTCTTTCATTATTGCGACAATTACATTGACGCCGTGGATCGCGCAGCCGAACGGTTTGCCACCGGACAGGGGCCGTCGCAGAACATCCGCGCGCTGGCGCTGGCGCACCTGAAAGCAGGCGGTGTGGCCGTAGAATTCGCGGAACAGGCGGCCCTGCGCAGCTATGACACCAAGACCAAATTGCTACGCCTGTCCGCGCGCGCCGCGCCGGAAACCCAGACCTTTCAGGCGCTGTTGCAGGTGGCGCTGCTGACACAGGACAAACTGCTTGAGGCGACGCTGGATTTCGCGCGGTTCCAATCGGACGAGGCGCGCGCCATCGCCAAGATCGGGCTGGCCAATTATTTCGCGGGGGCCGCGTTGATGCCCTACGGGCCTTTCTTGTCCGCCGCACAGGACTGTCGCCACGATCTTGAGGTTCTGGCGGCACGGTTCGGCGCTTCGATCGAACAGGTGGCGCACCGCCTGTCCACGCTGCAACGCCCCGGGGCCAAAGGCATTCCGTTTTTCTTTGTGCGCGTCGATCAGGCCGGCACGATCACCAAACGCCATTCGGCAACGCGGCTGCAATTTGCCCGCTTTGGCGGCGCGTGCCCGTTGTGGAACGTGCACCGCGCCTTTGAAACGCCGGGGCGATTCTTGCGCCAGCTGGCCGAAACGCCGGACGGTGTGCGCTATATCTCGCTTGCGCGGGATGTGTCCAAATCGGGGGGATCGTTCGGCGCGCCTGTGCGCCGCTATGCCATCGCACTGGGTTGCGAGGTCAAACACGCAGGATCACTGGTTTACGCCGACAGCCTTGATCTGGGGCAGGACAGTGCCTTTGAACCGATCGGCATTTCATGCCGTATCTGTGAACGAAAAACCTGCCACCAACGGTCGGTTCCGCCATTGGAACGACGGTTGAATATCAAACCGAACGAGCGCGGCGTGCTGCCTTACGAGGTAAATTAAATTCATCACGCCGCGCTTTTGCACTCAGGCTTTGGAAAGATAGGCCCAAATTTCGTCTTTCAAGGCCGCACGCTGCTTGCGCAATTCAACCTCGGCCAGACTGTCCATCGGTTCGATATTGGTCTCGGCCCGGTGCACGGCGCGGTTCACCTCGTGATATTCATCCGCGATTTTGGCAAAATGTGCATCGGTCTGTTTCAGGCTGCTGATGGCATCTGCCTTGTCAGGGAATTCTTCGTGCAATTCATGGGGGGTGTGAGACATCAACATACTCCGTTTTATTGTGTTGTGCGTCAGCATAGCACCACCATATGCCGGTGTTCTTTGATACGCATCAAACTGCAGCAGGTGTTTAGCGTTTGGCCGCGCGCCATCCGGCTTTGCGCGCATCGGCTTCGGTACAGAACCAGCGTTCACCCTTGGACGTGTTTATGCCGGTTTTGTCATAGTCGGCTTGCCCCGGCACATGATAGATACGGGTGCCTTTGGACGAAATATTACCTTTGATGACGCAGCCCGCATCAGGCGCGACCCGCCCGGTTGTGCGCGCAGCGCGAAACTGTTCGGGGGATTGCACGCGGCTTGCATGCAGGCCGCGCGCGTTTACCGCCGCGCCTTTTTCGTCCAGATCATAGTCCATCGAATAGCGGCGGTAGGCAAAGGCCAATCCGGCCGACACCAATGTGCGCCCCACATCGGCCCCGTTGACGGTGCAACGCGCCACCACGCGGCCATAGCGGTCGCGATCGATCTGCTGGCAGGTCGCTGTTTTGCCCTGATAAAGCGTGCGCACCTGAGCATTGACCCATTCGCCGCAGGGCCAGTTGGCATTGGTCGCGTCGGCACAATCCTGATCGGTTTCGGGTGCATCGATCCCGAACAGGCGCACCCGGGTCTTGCCCACATCGAACGTATCCCCGTCGATGACGCGCACCGTTCCGGTGACATCTGCCCACGCAGGTGCCAGTGATATGCTTGAAACCGCAAGACCGAAGGCAAAACAAATCCTTAACATTTCGTTAATATGGGGCAGCCCCGAACCCGCCACAACCCAAAGTCGCGGTCAGGCAAAACAGGACGGGCAAGTCCGCACTCACCTGAATCCGGCGCGTTTCCGCAGCCAGAACGCCGCCACCGTATTGCCATTCAAGGCCGGGTCTGGCAGGTAAGACACACCTGAAATGTCGCTTTAGCGAGGCCCACGATGTCCTTTTTGAAAACAATCACGAAACCGGCCGCGCGGGTCGATGCACCAGATGTAAATCCGCCGATCTTTGACGGTTCCAAACCGTCTTTGAAAACGCGGGCCACACAGTTCTTTGCGCAGATGTTGCCGCTGTCCTATTTCAAGAAACTGCCGACGATCATCATCATTGACGCCACCAACAGTTGCAATCTGCGCTGCCCTGTCTGCCCTGTCACCTTCGCCATGACACGCAAACGCGGCATGATGAAACTGGACGTGTTCAAGGGGATCGTGGACGATTTCAAGAACGAAGCCAAAAAGCCTGCAATGTATTTCAGCTTTTCCGGCGAACCGACCATGAACAAGGACCTGCCCGAATTCGTGGCCTATGCCCATGAAAACGGGCACGAAACCTATCTCAGCACGAACTGCACCAAACTGACCGAAGAAATGTCGGAACGGCTGATCCTTGCCGGACTGGATCGTGTGAACCTGTGCATGGACGGATTTTCGAAAGAGGCGCAGGAAGCCTACCGCGTCAATTCCGATTTCGACGAGGTCAAAGCCAATATCGAAATGTTCCTGAACACGCGCAAACGTCTGGGCACAAAGCATCCCAAGTGCGTGTTGCAGACGCTGCTGACCGGTTATTCCGAAACGCAGATGGAAGAAATTGAGGTTTGGGCGCGCGATGCAGGGTTTGACCGCATCCGGTTCAAGACCTTCAGCATCGGATCGTATACCAGCGAAGAACAGAAACGCGAGTTCAGCCACTTCCTGCCCAAAAGCAAGGAACTGCTGCGCCACCCGACCGAAGTTGCGCGTTCGCTGTGCACCGTTCCGCTGTATCAGTCGGTGGTGTTCTGGAACGGCGATCTGGGCCTGTGCTGCATCGATTATGATCGCGTCATCGAATTGCCGAATGTGGACAAGGGCGGCTTTATCGCGGCCTATCGGTCCGACGAAGCGGCAGCCGCCCGCAAAAAGGGCTATCTGAAACAGTTCGACATTTGCAAAGGCTGTTCCTACAGCAACGCCGAGAATATGGGCTTCAAGGTCGATCTGCACTGATCCGGCACCGGAGAATTCAGAATTCTCCGGTCCGTTTTCTTGCAAGAAAACGAATGGGCAACGTCCCTATCTTTGGGAGGCTTCCCAATCGGGATGAATCCAGGGCCGGTCATTGGCACGTGGCAACGGGTCCAGCCCCAGAACGTGATCCGATATCTTTTCCCCCACCATGATCGACGGCGCATTCAGGTTGCCGTTGGTGATGCGTGGGAAAATGCTGCTGTCGGCCACACGCAATCCGTCCACGCCGATCACCTGCCCTTGCGGGTTGACGACAGCGCCTTTGTCCGAGGCCCGCCCCATCCGGCACGTGCCACAGGGGTGATAGGCGCTTTCAACGTGTTCGCGGATAAACCCGTTCAGTTCATCGTCTGATTGCAGCGCTTCACCGGGCTGGATTTCGTGTTTCACGAACGGTTTGAACGCGTCCTGCGCGAAAATTTCACGGGTCAGCCGGATGCAGGTGCGAAAATCTTCCCAGTCCTGTGGATCGGACATGTAATTGAACAGGATACGCGGATCGTCCTTCGGATCGGCCGAACGGAGCGTGACAGCCCCGCGTGACGCGGACCGCATCGGGCCGGTATGGGCCTGAAAGCCGTGCCCTTCGGCCGCGGCCTGTCCGTCATAGCGCACGGCCATCGGCAGGAAATGATACTGGATATCAGGATAGGGCACACCAGCGCGGCTGCGAATGAACGCCGCGCTTTCAAACTGGTTTGAAGCCCCCAGACCGGTTTTGGTGAACAGCCATTGCGCCCCGATCACCGCCTTGCTGATCAGGTTCCAGTGTTTATAGAGCGTGATCGGCTGGCTGGCGGCCATTTGCAGATAAAGTTCCAGATGGTCCTGCAAATTAGCCCCGACACCGGGGCGGTCGGCGACCACTTCAATCCCGTGTTCGGCCAGATGCGCGCCCGGGCCGATGCCCGACAACATCAGGATTTTGGGCGAATTGATCGACGATGCAGCCACGATCACCTCGCGGTGCGCTTGGATCACCTCAACCGTGCCACCACGTTCCACTTCGACACCCGTGGCCCGGCCCTTCTTGATCACGACACGGCGTGCCAAGGCGCGCACCAGATCGCAGTTGGGATGCTTGAGAGCGGGGCGCAGATAGGCATTGGCCGCCGACCAGCGCCGCCCGTTCCATACCGTCTGTTCCATCGGGCCAAAGCCTTCCTGCTTTTCCCCGTTGTAATCGCCGGTTACTTCATACCCTGCCTGCTGGCCGCTTTTTACAAATGCCTCGTAAAGCGGGTTATGGCGCGGGCCGCGGGTGACGTGCAATGGCCCGTCTTTGCCGCGCCATTCGGTGTCGCCGCCATGGCCGCCATCGTGCCAGTGTTCCATCCGTTTGTAATAGGGCAGCACATCGGCATAGGCCCAGCCATCGGCCCCCGTTTCGGCCCAGTGGTCAAAATCCATCGCATGGCCGCGCACATAGACCATGCCGTTGATCGAAGACGATCCGCCGATCACCTTGCCGCGCGGACAGGCCAGACGCCGCCCGCCCAGATGCGGCTCGGGTTCGGATTTATAGCCCCAGTCATAGCGTTTCATATTCATCGGATAGGACAAAGCGGCAGGCATCTGGATGAACGGCCCTGCATCCGTGCCGCCATGTTCGATCACCAGAACCGATGCACCGGCCTCGCGCCAGACGATAGGCCATGGCACATCCCGCACTGCCTGCGCCGATGATAACAAAATCCGCTTCCATTATCCGGCCTCCGGATGGGCCAGCGCGCTGTAGCTGATCATCACGTGATCGCAGTAGGCTGGACGGGCCGCCAGACGCGCGTACCAATCGGCCACGCGCGGCAGGGATTTGCGCGGAATATCAATATCATAGTAGCGATACATCAGATGGCCCGCAATCACATCGGCAAGGCTGAACTGATCGCCGGCCACATAGGCCCGCGCGGCGAATGCATCTTCCAGCTTGCCCAGTTCGCCTTCAAACGCATCGATTGCAGCCGACAGAGCCGCCGCATCGCGATCCGCGGCAGCAAACCGCACGCGCGGCCAGAAAATCGGCGTGGTAAAACCCAGCGCAAGGGACAGTTTGGACCATTCCGCCCACATATCGACCTGCGCGCGGGCCACCGGATCAGCGGGCCAGAACGCGCGCCCATCGCCATAGCGGGATGCCAGATAGCGCAGGATCGCGCAGCTTTCCCAGATCACGACATCGCCGTCACGCAAGACTGGCACACGCGCATGGGGCGACATGGCGCGAAATTCGGGTGTATCGGTGCCGCCATGCACATGGCCGTAATCCAGCCGGTTGGCGGACAGGCCCAGTTCGGTCAGCCCCCACATCACGGCCTGCACATTTGATGAGTTGGCACGGCCATAAACGGTAAGTTCGGGTTGATGTGTCATTGGTTTACCTTGACGTCCGCGCACCGGAGCGCGGGACGGGAGAGTGTGATCAGGATCATATGGAACATGGGCACTGCTGGCATCCGGTCAGTCGCCACGTGGAAAACGCTGGTTTTCCTCGACCTCGTTCAAATCCATGTGGTTGCGCATGTAACGTTCGGATGCTTTTTGCAGCGGCTGGTAATCCCACGGATAATACCCGCCCTGGCGCAACGCTTCGTAGACGACCCAGCGGCGCGCCTGACTTTCCCGCACCTCGCTGTCGAACCGGTCGAGATCCCATCGCGCCTCGGATTTGGCGCGCAGGGTTTGCAGCGTGCCCTGATGATCGGGATGATCGGCCAGGTTGGTCAGTTCGTGCGGATCGGCGTCCAGATCGAACAGCTGGTCGGGGTCCAGCGCGCAGCGGTTGTATTTCCATTTGCCATAGCGCAGCGACACCAGCGGCGCATAGGACCCTTCGGCGGCGTATTCCATCGCCACGGGGCTTGTGCGCTGCCCGCCCTGCCCCAGATGCACAAGGCTTTCGCCGGTTGTCCACGGCATCACCTCGTCCATGCTGACGCCCGCCAGATCGCATAAGGTCGGGCAGACATCGATGGTGGAGACCGGCGTTTCCACCAGTTCGTGTTTCATCACACCGGGGGCGCAGATCATCAATGGCACGCGCGAAGAACCTTCGAAAAACGACATTTTGAACCACAATCCGCGTTCGCCCAGCATATCGCCATGGTCGGATACGAACAGGATGATCGCCTCTTGCCGCGTCGTTTCCAGCGCTTCCATCACCTCGCCGATCTTGTCATCCAGATAGCTGATATTGGCGAAATAGGCGCGGCGGGCGCGCTGGATATGGTCGTGCTGTAATGTCAAAGCTGCGCCAGTCATTGGCATCAAAAATACGTTTGGAATGGCTGTCCTGCTTGTCATAAGGCATCGTCCCGATTTCGGGCAGCAGGTGATCGCAATCAGCGTAAAGATCCCAGTATTTCTTGCGCGCGACATAGGGGTCATGCGGGTGGGTAAAGCTGACCGTCAGGCACCATGGCCGGTCGTCATGGCCGCGTGCAAGATCATAGACCTTGCGGGTCGCATTATACGCGACCTCGTCATCATATTCCATCTGGTTGGAAATTTCGGCCACGCCCGCACCGGTGACCGAGCCCATGTTGTGATACCACCATTCGATCCGTTCGCCCGGCTTGCGGTAATCGGGGGTCCAGCCGAAATCGGCGGGATAGATATCGGTGGTCAGGCGCTCTTCGAACCCGTGCAACTGGTCAGGGCCGACAAAATGCATCTTGCCCGACAGACAGGTCTGATAGCCCGCGCGGCGCAGGTGGTGCGCATAGGTCGGGATGCTTGAGGCGAATTCGGCGGCATTGTCATAGACGCGCGTGGCGCGACGGCAATTGCCCCGACATGAAAGACGCCCGCCCCGGCGCGCACAGCGGCGACGCGGTATAGGTATTGGCAAACCGCGTGGACCGGGCGGCCAGCTTTTTCAGGTTGGGCGCGTGCAGCCAATCGGCCGGACCATCGGGAAACAGCGTTCCGTTCAGTTGATCCACCATGAAGATCAGGATGTTGGGGGCGCTCATTTCTGTTCTTTCATGCATTGATGGACAGTATCAAGGATCAGGTTGATCGCGTCTTCGGCCCGCATCGGGCGTTGGCGCAACGCCTGGCGGATGTAAACCCCGTCGATCAGCGCGCCGATGGTTTCGGCGACAGGTTCGGGATCATCCACCATGCTGCGCAAACTGGCCATCAGATTGGAATGCAACCGGCGCTGGTAAATACCCAGCAGGCGACGCACCTCTTTTGATTTGTGGGCGTGGACATAGAAATTCAGCCATGCCGCAACAATGTCGGGCCGGAAATTGCTGGAAGAAAACGAGGCCCGCACAATCGCCTCGATCCGTTCGGACGGGGTGTTGGCCATGCTCATCGCGCCGCGCACTTCGGCACCATAAAGGTTCAGAATATGGCGCATCGCGGCCAGCAGCATCTGGTCTTTGCTGCCGAAATAATGATGCGCCAGCGCCGCTGGACATACCGGCGCGCTTGGCGATCTGGTTCACCGTCACGTCCAGTGTTCCAAGCGCGCCGATCTCTGCAATCGTCGCTTTGACCAGCGCGTCACGCCTGATAGGCTCCATCCCAAGCTTGGGCATTAACGACTCCGTAGTGTGCGAAAAGACTGGTGAACGCTAACGGAAATTTAATTGACGCGTCAATCAATAAAAAACTACACTGCATGAAATTACAACAAACGGGAGAACACCATGACCATGAAATCCACCCTATCCGTGCTGGCCCTTCTGGCCGCCACACCGGCACTGGCCGATTGCGACACCGTCACGTTTTCCGATGTCGGCTGGACCGACATCACCGCCACCACCGCCGCCACCACCGTTGTGCTGGATGCGCTGGGATATGACACCGATATCAAGGTGCTGTCGCGTGCCGGTGACCTATACCTCGCTGGCCGCAGGCGACATTGATGTGTTCCTGGGCAACTGGATGCCCACGATGGAGGCCGATATCGCCCCCTACCGCGAGGCGGGCACTGTCGACACCGTGCGCGCCAATCTGGAAGGCGCGAAATATACGCTGGCCGTGAACAAGGCCGCCGCCGATCTGGGCATCGCCGATTTTGCGGATATCGCCACCCAAGCGGATGCGCTGGAAGGCAAGATCTACGGGATCGAGGCCGGCAATGACGGCAACCGCCTGATCCAGTCGATGATCGATGGCGATGCCTTTGGCCTGTCGGGTTTCGAAGTTGTCGAAAGCTCCGAACAGGGGATGCTGGCGCAGGTCGCCCGCGCCGACCGCGAGGACGAGCCGGTGGTGTTTCTGGGCTGGGAACCGCACCCGATGAACGCCAATTTCGAAATGACCTATCTGACCGGTGGCGACGATTTCTTTGGCCCCAATCTGGGCGGTGCAACGGTCTATACCAACACCCCCGCCGGATATGTCGACGACTGCCCGAATGTCGGCAAGCTGCTGACCAATCTGGAATTCACGCTGGCCATGGAAAACGAGATCATGGGCGCGATCCTGGACGACGGCATGAACCCCGAAGAAGCCGCCGCGACATGGATCGAAAACAATACGGATGTGCTGGACGGCTGGCTGGCCGGTGTGACCAACAAGGATGGCAGCGACGGCGCTGGAGTCGGTCAAGCCTGTTCTGGGCAAATCCTAAGACACGCAAGCGGCCCGCACATTCTGCGGGCCGCTTCGTTTTGCCTCTTGCGCCCTGCGCAGCCACCCCACAACGATAAAGGCCCGCTATGGAATGGCTGACTGATCAGAAAATCCCGATTGGCAAATGGGCCGCCGGCCTGTTCGACTGGCTGCAAACCAACGGCGCGTGGTTCTTTGACGGCCTGTCCGAGGCGATGGAAGCGCTGATCGACGCGCATCCTCTGGGTTCTGCAAACGCCGCACCCGTTGATCATGGTCGCCGCCTTTGCCGCGCTGACCTATCTGTTGCAGCGCAGTTGGAAACCGACCGCGCTGATCGCGCTGGGGTTCCTGTTCATCCTGAATCAGGGCTATTGGGAAGAAACCACCGAAAGCCTGACGCTGGTCCTGTCGGCCTGCGTGGTCTGCATGGGGGTGGGTGTGCCCATCGGCATTGCCGCTGCGCACCGGCCCAAGCTTTATCAGGTGATGCGCCCCGTGCTGGATCTGATGCAGACGCTGCCCACCTTTGTCTATCTGATCCCCGCCATCGTGTTTTTCGGCATCGGCATGGTGCCCGGCCTGATTGCCACGGTGATCTTTGTGCTGCCCGCGCCGATCCGGCTGACCCATCTGGGGGTCACATCCACACCGCAACCCTCTGCTGGAGGCGGCGCAGGCGTTCGGGGCCACCCCGCGCCAGACGCTTTGGAAGGTCGAACTGCCCTATGCCCTGCCGCAGATCATGACCGGCCTGAACCAGACCATCAT
The DNA here is from genome assembly GCA_963765555.1 of uncultured Alphaproteobacteria bacterium. GTDB lineage: Bacteria > Pseudomonadota > Alphaproteobacteria > Rhodobacterales > Rhodobacteraceae > JL08. The sequence continues at coordinate 97,972 of CAVXWX010000008.1, read as the reverse complement.
GCTGTCGCTGTCGATGGTGGTGATCGCCGCACTGGTCGGGGCCGACGGGCTGGGCGTGCCGGTGGTGCGCGCGCTGAACCAGGTGAACACCGCGCTTGGATTTGAAAGCGGGTTTATCATCGTGGTTGTGGCCATCATGCTGGACCGGATGCTGCGGATGGAGCAGAAATAATGGCAGTCGCTGTCGAATTTCGACGATGTTTCCATCGTCTTTGGCGACAAGCCGCAAACCGCCCTGCCGCTGATGGATGCGGGGCAGGAACGCGGTGAGATCCAAGAGTGAAACCGGGCAGGTTCTGGGCGTGCACAATTGTTCGCTGACCGTGGAAGAGGGCGAAATTCTGGTGCTGATGGGCCTGTCGGGTTCGGGCAAATCCACCCTGTTGCGCGCGGTCAACGGGTTGAACCCCGTTGTGCGCGGACAGGTGCAGGTACGCGGTGAAAACGGGCTGGTCGATGTGACCAACGCCGATGCGGACACGCTGCGCAAAATCCGGCTGAATTCGTGTTGCGATGGTGTTTCAGCAATTCGGGCTGCTGCCGTGGCGCACAGTGCGCGAAAATGTCGGGCTGGGGCTGGAACTGGGCGGGATGGACAAGGCCGAACGCCGCGAAAAGACCGATCAGCAGCTTGAACTTGTCGGCCTGTCGGACTGGGCCGATCGCAAGGTGGGCGAGTTGTCGGGCGGGATGCAACAGCGCGTCGGGCTGGCGCGCGCCTTTGCCACCGATGCGCCGATCCTGTTGATGGACGAACCGTTTTCGGCGCTTGATCCGCTGATCCGCACCCGGCTGCAGGATGAATTGCTGGATTTGCAACGCGCGCTGAAACGCACGATCATCTTTGTCAGCCACGATCTGGACGAAGCGTTCAAGATCGGCAACCGCATCGCCATCATGGAAGGCGGGCGCATCGTGCAATGCGGCACCCCGCAAGAGATTTTTTCGCCAACCCGCGACCGACTATGTGGCCGATTTCGTTGCCCATATGAACCCGCTGGGCGTTCTGTGCGCGCGCGACGTGATGGAACCGGCAACCGCCGCTGCCAAGCAAACCGTTGCGCCGGATGCCGATATTCGCGATGTGATGGCGCAGATCAATTCGGTCGCGGCACCGATTGCGGTGCAGGATGGCGCCGGACAGATTTTGGGCCAGATCACCAAAGACGGTATTCTTGCGAAACTGCTGGACCCGCGCGGATAAACGCCGCGCGCCACGTCTGGCCTAGACCTTGGTCGCCGGTGCGGGTGGTGCAACGACGCGGCGCTTCAACACTGCTTCGCGCCATGTCAGGAAACTGATCGATCCCATGATGATCGCGCCACCCAGCACCACCCATCCGTCTGCCGGTTCGCCAAACACGACCGCGCCCAGCGTCACCGCCCAGACCAGTTGCAGGAACGTGACCGGCTGTGTCACCGTCATCGGGGCCACCTGAAACGCCAGTGTCATCGTGTAATGCCCCGCCGTGGCAAAACAGGCGACAGCAAATAACAGCCCCAGTTCCCACAGTGTCGGCGTGACCCAGACGGCCGCCGCAAAAGGCGCAAGCCCGACCGTTACCCAGACCGACAGCATCGCAACCACAACCACGGGCGACAATTCATCCGTCAGGATTTTGGCCAACAGGTAGGACGCGGCAAACACGACGGCGGCGAACAGCATCGCCAGATGGCCCATGTTCACCTCGCGAAATCCGGGGCGCAGGATGATCAGCGCGCCCAGCAGCGCCGCCGCTACCGCCAGAATACGCCGCATGGCCAGTTTTTCGCCAAGAAACAGCGCCGCGCCGATCGTCACATAGACCGGCGACAGGTAATTCATCGCCGTCACCTCGGCGAGCGGGATCTGGGTCATCCCGAAAAACCACAGCATCACGCCGATGGAATGCACGGCACCGCGCGCACCGAACAATGTCCACTGGCGGCGGCTGACCCGCGCGCGCAGCAATGGCCGGATCATCGGGATCAGGAACACAAGCCCCAGAAGATAACGCAAAAACGCCGCTTCGGGCGCAGGGATACGCGGCCCCAGATACCTTGACCAGTGCCGTCACCGCCACAAAGCACAGGCCGGTCACAAGCATCCAGAATACGCCAAGGGCAGGCCGTGTCAGAGTGGGAGATGTCATGGCCGCATGAACACCCATTCGCCAAGCAACTGCAAGATGTCACATGGATAATAATTTGGCCGCGATGGCCCACATCGTCAGCCCGATGATCGCGTCCAGCACCTGCCACGCGCGCGGGTTGGCAAAAAACGGGGCCAGCAGGCGCGCGCCATAGCCCAGCGCGAAGAAAAACGTGAAGCTGGCCGTGACCGCGCCCGCACCGAATGCCACGCGATTGTCATATTGCGCCGAGATCGACCCCAACAGAACAACCGTATCCAGATAGACATGCGGGTTCAGCCATGTCAGCGCCAGAACCGTCAGCAGGGCCGCGCGCAAGGATTGCCCGTCGCGCCCCGTACTGGCCAGCGCCACGCCGCCCCGCCACGCCGCGCGGAAATTCAGCGCCCCGTACCAGATCAGAAACGCAGCGCCGCCATACCGCATCAGCGGTTCGAACCACGGCACCTTTTGCGCCAAAAGGCCAAATCCGGCCACCCCCGCCGTGATCAGCACCGCATCGGACACCGCGCAGGTCAGACACACCCAGAACACATGCGAACGATGCAACCCCTGTCGCAGGACAAAGGCGTTTTGCGCGCCAATCGCCAATATCAACGACAGGCTCAGCGCAAAGCCGGGCAGAAAAGCATCATACATTTTATGGTCGGTCCTTCTTCGGGTGCGGGTTTGACTATGCTCTGTTTCCGCATTACTCAAGTTAAAGAAACTTATCAGTGTTAAGATATGCTAATGCAGATTGATCCCAACCAACTGGCCGCGCTCTGCGCCATTCTGCGATCGGGCAGCTTTGATCAGGCGGCGGCCGACCTGCGCGTCACGCCCTCTGCCGTCTCGCAAAGGGTGAAGGCGCTGGAAGACCGGATGGGCGCGACGCTGGTGCAACGCGGCCCGCCCGCGCAGGCCACGCCACTGGGCCGCCGTCTGGCCAAACATGCCGAAGATGTGTCCCTGCTCGAGGCGCAACTGGCGCGTGATCTGTCGCCGCAACAGGGGGATAATCTGACAACCGTGCGCTTTGCATTGCCCGCGGATTCGCTGGGCACATGGGTGATCCCCGCGCTGGCGGCGGTGCCCGATCTTGGCTTTGATCTGGTGATTGACGATCAGGATCACAGCGCCGACTGGTTGCGCCGTGGCGCAGTTAACGCCGCCATCACATCCCGCGCCGCGCCAGTGACGGGTCATGACAGTATCCCGTTGGGATCATTGCGTTATATCGCAACCGCCAGCCCCGTCTTTGCCACGCGCTGGTTTGCCAAGGGGCTGAGCGCCGAGACATTTGCCCGCGCCCCGATGATGACATTCAACCAGAAAGACCAGTTGCAGCATCGCTGGATCAAAACCCTGACGGGGCGCAAACTGTCACCGCCCAAACATGTGCTGCCGTCGACCCACGCGTTTGTCGACGGGGCATTGGCGGGCCTTGGCTGGGGGATGAACCCCGAACCGCTGGTGCGCCATCACATCGCATCCGGCGCGCTGGTTGCGCTGGCCCCCGATCTGCCGCTGGACACGCCGCTTTACTGGCAGGTCAGCCGCATCATGGCCCCCGCGCTTGCGCCGCTGACCAATGCGATCAAACGGGCGGCACGCCTTGCGCTGATCCCGCACTAAGCTGTCTTGCACCTTCTGCGCGCGCCCGCCACACTGTGCCCGACCCACAGGAGACATCGCAATGTTCGCGAAAGACGCGCTGACCTATGCGCCCCATCCCCTGCCCGACCGGGCCGACATGAGTGATGCGCAAATGCGAGAGGCCGCGCAGGCCTTTTACGACAAGATGCGCCAGCGCCATTCGGTGCGCGACTATACCGACCGCCCTGTGCCGCGCGATGTGATCGAAGCCTGTATCCGCACCGCCGGATCGGCGCCATCGGGCGCAAACCACCAGCCCTGGCATTTTGTTGCGGTGTCAAATCCGGCACTGAAACAGCGCATCCGCGCAGAGGCGGAAGAAGAAGAGCGCCGATTTTACGAAGGCGGCGGCGGCGATGAATGGATCAAGGCGCTGGAACCGATCGGAACGACCGCCAACAAACCGCACCTGACCATCGCGCCATGGCTGATCATCGTTTTTGCCCAGCGCTGGGGCGAATTTGACGACGGCACGCGCTACAAGAACTATTATGTGCCCGAAAGCGTGAACATCGCGACGGGGTTCCTGCTGGCCGCGCTGCACCATGCCGGATTGTGCAGCCTGACCCATACGCCAAACCCGATGAAGTTTCTGAACGCTGCCTTGGGGCGGCCCGCGTCGGAAAAGCCGACGATGATCATTGCGGTCGGCCATCCGGCAGCCGATGCAACAGTGCCCGGCGTGGCCAAGATCAAGAAGCCGCTGGAAGAGATACTGACCGTGCTGGATTAGGCGGCGGACCGGCCCTAAAGCTGCTCCATCACCTCGTCAGAGGCTTCGAAATTGGTGGTCACGCGCTGCACGTCATCATCATCTTCCAGCGCATCGATCAGGCGCATCAGCTTCTGCATGCTCTCCAGATCCATTTCGGTTGTGGTGGTCGGACGCCAGACCAGTTTGGTCGAGTCACTTTCGCCCAGTTCCGCCTCAAGCGCGGTCGACACTTCGTTCAGGATCGTGTCCTCGCACCAGATCACGTGCCCGTCCTCGGTGCTTTCCACATCTTCGGCCCCCGCCTCGATCGCGGCCATCAGTACGGTGTCGGCATCGCCCACTTCCGCCGGATAGGTGATTTCGCCCTTGCGGTCGAACATGAACCCGACACTGCCGGTTTCCCCCAGATTGCCGCCACATTTGGTAAAGGTCGAGCGCACGGTGCTGGCGGTGCGGTTGCGGTTGTCTGTCATCGCCTCGACAATCACGGCCACGCCATTGGGGCCATAGCCTTCATAGCGGATTTCTTCGTAATCATCGCCTTCGCCCGCCTGCGATTTCTTGATCGCGCGGTCGATCACATCCTTGGGCAAGGACTGGCTTTTGCCTTCCTTGACCGCCATGCGCAGGCGCGGATTCTTATCGGGGTCGGGATCGCCCATTTTGGCCGCAACGGTGATTTCCTTGCTCAGCTTGGAAAACAGTTTGGACCGCACCGAATCCTGACGGTCCTTGCGGTGTTGGATATTTGCCCATTTGGAATGGCCGGCCATGGTACTCTCCGATGTGGTCTGCTGTTGTCAGCGCGGGTGCCGACGTCTTAATCAGAGCGTGTCTGAGAGGCAATCCCCCCGTTGCCGGATCACATCTGCCGGTGGTGCGAAAAACCTGACTCATTGCCCGTTACATGGCCGCTGGTTTGCGGTATCTGACGTGTATGACACTTGACCAAATCATCCTGTTCTCGCTTTTCGGCGCCGTGTTCGCCATGCTGCTCTGGGGGCGCTTCCGCTATGACCTGGTGGCGTTTTCCGCGCTGATGCTGGGTGTGGTTCTGGGGGTTGTGCCCATCAAGGATGCGTTTTCGGGCTTTGGCCACCCCGCCACGATCATTGTGGCGCTTGTGCTGGTGGTGTCGGCAGGGCTTGTGCGGTCGGGCGCGGTGTTTCTGATCACCCGCACGCTGGTGGACAGCACCCGTTCGCTGGGCAGCCATATCGCGATCATGGGCGGCATTGGCGGCGTGTTGTCGGCGTTCATGAACAATGTTGCGGCCCTTGCCCTGTTGATGCCGGTCGATGTGCAGACCGCGCGCAAGGCCGGGCGCAGCCCCGGGTTGTCGCTGATGCCGCTCAGCTTTGCGACGATTCTGGGCGGTATGGTCACGCTGATCGGCACGCCGCCCAACATCATCATCGCCGCCATCCGCGAAGATGCGTTGGGCGCACCATTCAAAATGTTCGATTTTGCGCCTGTTGGCGGGATTGCCGCCATCGCCGGGTCTGGTTTTTGTGGCGCTGATCGGCTGGCGCCTGATCCCCGCGCGCGAAGATGCGGCCACATCAACCGCCGATCTGGCACAATACATCGCCGAACTGGTGGTCCCCGACGAGGCCAAGATCATCGGCCAGCGTCTTGCCGAACTGGATGACGTGGCGCACAGCAGCGATGTCGCGATCCTCGGCCTGATCCGCGATGGCAAACGCCGCTACGGCACGGCACGCAACACCGTACTGCAAGGCCGGCGATTCCCTTGTGCTCGAGGCGACGCCGGATGCGCTGGATGAATTCCGTACAGCGCTCAAACTGGCTTTTGCCGATGCCAAACGGTCCGAACAGTTGAACGCGGATGCCGAGGGGCTTGATATAGTCGAGGTCGTCGTGACCGAAAGCGCGCGCATCGCGGGCAAAACCGCACAGTCCATCGGGTTGTCATGGCGCCAGCGCACCGTGTTGATGGGCATTTCGCGCGAAGGCACACGCATCACCAATGAAATGCGCAAGACCGTGATCAAACCGGGCGATATCCTGTTGCTGCTGACCCCGCGCGACACGGCAACCGATGTCACGGACTGGCTGGGATGCCTTCCACTGGCAGATCGCGGTCTGGCCGTCACCGAAAACTCCAAGGTGTGGCTGGCGATCGGCGTGTTCGGCGCGGCGGTTGCAGCGGCCAGTTTCGGCCTGATCTATCTGCCGATTGCTCTTGGCCTTGTGGTCATCGCCTATGTGCTGGCCAGAATTGTCCCGCTGTCCGAGCTTTACACCCATATCGAATGGCCGGTTGTGGTGCTGTTGGGGTCGATGATCCCGCTGGGCGCGGCACTGGAAAGCGCAGGGGGCACCGAACTGATTGCGGGCGCGATTGTCGATCTGACCCAGGGCATGCCCGCCTGGATGATCCTGACAGTGCTGATGGTCGTGACGATGACATTGTCGGATGTGCTCAACAACACCGCCACCACCATTGTAGCGGCACCGGTCGGTATCCAGATGGCACAGTCGCTGAGCGTGTCCCCCGATCCGTTCCTGATGGCGGTCGCCATCGCCGCCTCTTCCGCGTTCCTCACCCCCATCGGGCACAAGAACAACACCCTGATCCTTGGCCCCGGCGGGTATCATTTCGGTGATTACTGGCGGATCGGCCTGCCGCTCGAGGTGATTGTCGTGGCCGTGTCCATCCCCGCGATCCTGGTGTTCTGGCCGCTGTAGAAAAACGCGCAGGCGTCGCATCGCCGCAACACCGCCCTTCATCTTTTCAAAAATACTTATCCGCGGCCCGCGGCGCTGCACTCCGTCCGCGTCTGTCCCGTCAGAACGGCCAGATGAACGGAATAAGGGCTGATGCCAGTATTCCGATGGTCAGGTTCAGGGGGATACCCACTTTCATGAAATCGGTGAACCGGTAGCCGCCGGGGCCATAGACCAGCGTGTTGGTCTGATAGCCGATGGGCGTGGCAAAAGAGGCGCTTGCGGCAATCATCACGGCCACAACCAGCGGGCGCGGATCAATGCCCATGGCGCTGGCCAGACCGATGGCAATCGGGGTCACAACCACGGCGACCGCATTGTTGCGACACCAATTCGGTCAGCACCGACGTCAGCAGATAGATCGCCCAGACAATCAGGAACGGCGGCAGCAGGCCAAGCCCCGGCGCAATCGCCTCGACGATCAGCGCAACGGCGCCGGATGCATCCAGCGCCGCGCCGATCGCCAGCATCGAAAAGATCAGCGCCAAAAGACGCCCTTCAACAAAGGAAAACGCCTCTTCCGCGTCGATACATCCGGTGACCAGCACCACAGCGACCGCCAGAATGGACAGAAAGAAAATCGGCGCGACACCGAACGCGGCCAGAACAACGATGCCAAACAGGGACGCCATCACAATCGGCGCGTGACTGCGCCGGAAGGCGCGCGCCGACGGGTGCGATACATCTGCCAGTTCCATATCCGCGGCAAGACGCGCGATGTCTTCGGGCGCACCTTCCAGCAGCAGCGTATCCCCGACCTTGACCACGATATCGTCCAGTTGGCGGCCAAAGCGCTGGTTGCGTCCGTGCACCGCCAACGGGTAGACACCATATCGCCGCCGCAACCGCATCGAGCCCAGACTGCGCCCTGCCATCTTACAGGCGGGGGTCAGCAACACCTCAACCGTGGCGGTTTCTACGGCCGATACCTGATCGACCCGTTTGAGGGACTTATCCCGCTGCAAGCTGAGCAATTCGGTCATCTGCGTGCGCAGAACGACACGGTCGCCCACTTCAAGAACGACGTCTTTGAGGTTGCGGCGCAGCGACACGTCACCACGGATCACGTCGATCAGGCGCACGCCGTCGCGTTTGAACAATTGCACGCCCAGAACCTCGCGCCCGACAAGGTTGCTGTCGGGCGGAATGACGGCTTCGGTAAAGAATTTCATCCGTGATTTGTCCGACAGCAGATTGCCAATACTGTCGCGGTCGGGCAGCAGCATGGGCGCGATGAACCGCAGATAGATCATGCCCCAGATCACCAGCGCAAATCCAAGGGGCGTCACTTCGAAAATCGTGAACGGCTTCAGCCCTTGTGCACGTGCAACCCCGTCCACCAGCAGGTTTGTCGAGGTTCCGATCAGTGTCAGCGTTCCGCCCAGAATGGCCGCATAGCTGAGTGGGATCAGCAGTTTTGATGCGTTGATGCCCAGGGTGCGGGCCAGTTGGATGAAGACCGGGATCATCACCACCACCACAGGCGTGTTCGACACCACGGCAGAGGACAGAACGACAAACGCCATCAGCATCACAATGGCCATCGTCGGGTTTGATTTGGCCGTCCGGTCGGCCACCGATGTAAAGGCATCCAGCGCACCGGTGCGCACAAGCGCCCCCATGATGATGAACATCGCCCCGATGGTCCAAGGTGCAGGGTTTGACAGAACGGTCAGGGCCGCATCATAGGGCAAAACGCCCAAGACAAGCATGAGCGCGACACCGGCAATTGCGACCACCTCGGTCGGCAGGGTTTCACGCAGGAACAACAAAAACATAATGCCCACAACGCACAGCGCGACAATGGCACTGGCGGTTTGCGAAAGCTCAATAATCTGCATCGATAACCCGTTGCTCTGGAACGTCTTTTTTCAAAGGTCCGCCCTCTCTTTACAGCCCATTGTCGCCCATCGGCTTGGCCGGAGCAAGGATTGCTTTGGGGCGCGGCTGAACCAGAAAAAGACCCGCAAACATCAGCGCAAGGGCCATCCAGATGTAAGGTGAATAGCTTTCATTCAGCACAATCAAAGACCAGATCACGCCAAACCCCGTCACCAGATAACTGACCTGCACGGCAAAGACCGGACCGGCCCTGCCCACCAGCCAGACATATCCCGCATAGACAAGCACATGGATCAGCGACGATGCGATCAGCGCCCATTCCGCGACGCCGTAAGGAATAAACGGGTTGATCCACTGCCCGCTGCCCAACGCCAAAGGCAGCGCGATCAGCGCGCCAACAACCGACGCGCCAAACAGCACTTCGATCGGGTCAAGCCCTGCGGTGCCCCATCGGGCCACGTAATTGCCTTCGAACGCGTAACAGATGCTGCCCGCGACAGCGACCAGAACCCACCAGATCGCGCTGCGGTCGGGCAGTGATGCGTCGGGCACGATCAGAACCATCACACCGGCAAGCCCGAACAGCAGCCCGCAAAAACGGCGCCCGTTGAACTGGTCCTGCCCCAAAGCCAGCGCCATGGGAAAGGCCAGCATCGGGATCAGCGACAACAGGATCGACATGACCCCGGCGGGCAGATGGGCAATCGCCTGATAGCTGGCCGAGTTGGGAATGACGGTGCCGATCAGTGCGATGATAAGATAGGTTTTGATCTGTGCCCGCCCCAGCGGCAATCTGCGCCCGCGCAAAAGCGACAGGCCCGCCATCAAGGTCGCCCCGATCACCAATTGCCAGAAAATAAGGCCGAAGTGTTGATGGCCCGTGCTGACCGCCAGTTTGGTCATCGGGATGGTTGCCCCCCACCCCAACCCCAGCAGAACCAGAATTGCGATGAAAAACAGGCGGGTTTGCGGTGTCACGGGGCGGCCTGTTGCAACCGTCCGCCAAGACGAACCATGTGTACCTCGCGCGCATGGCCGGTTTTATCGTCGGTGTCGATAAAAACGCCCGACAGCGTCGCCTCGCCCGCGGCGGGGGTAAACCGTGCCTTGGGCATTCCGGTGATAAAACGGCGCATCGGTTCGCCCTTGTCCATGCCGATCACCGAATTGTAATCGCCGCACATGCCCGCATCGGTCAGATAGGCGGTGCCACCGTTCAATATCTGGGCATCGGCTGTGGGCACATGGGTGTGGGTGCCCACCACAAGGCTGGCGCGCCCGTCACAATAATGGCCCATCGCCATCTTTTCCGATGTCGCCTCGCAATGCATATCGACGATCACGGCGCTGGCCATCCCGCCCAGCGGATGCGATTTCAGCACCGGTTCAACGGCGGAAAACGGATCGTCAAAGGGGCGTTTCATGAACACCTGCCCCAGCACCTGAAGCACCAGAACCTTGCGCCCGCCCCGCGCGGTGAACAGGCGATACCCCTTGCCCGGTGCGGATTTGGCGAAATTCAGCGGGCGCAGGATGCGCGGTTCGGTTTCGATGAACTGCAGCATATCCTTTTGATCAAACGCGTGATCCCCCAAGGTGATGCAATCGGCCCCGGCTGCCAGCAGCAGCCGCGCGTGATCCGCACTTAGCCCCATGCCATTGCTGGCGTTTTCACCGTTCACCACGACAAAATCCAGCCGCCATTCATCCCGGATACGGGGCAAATGTTCGGTCACTGCCGCGCGCCCGGCGCGGCCCATCACGTCACCCAGAAACAAACATCTCATGTCGCACGTCCTAGGGCGGGGGACAGACAAGAGCAATAGAAAGGTGCATCCGCCACCACCCCTCAGGCGGGGTTTTTCGCATCCCCCATGACCGAGTTGATGATCTGGCTCAGCAATTCACCGCGATTGCCTGCACCGGACTTGCGGTAAATCGCGTTCAGATGGGATTTGATCGTGCCTTCGGCGCTGCCGCGCAATCTGGCGATGTCGGCAATGCCAAAGCCCTTGACCAGAAAGGTGGCCACATCGCGTTCCGACGGCGTCAGATCCCACAGATCGAAATGCGCTTCGATCACATCGAACATGGCCATTGATGCGGTTGAAACACTGCGTTCCAGATGGGCCTTGCGGCGCAACAGGTGCAGAATAAACCGCATCTCGAAAACAATGGCCGCGATCAGGGATGTTGTTGCAATCGCTTCGATATAAAGGTGCGTCATGGATGCGCCGTGCATCGCGTATTCGCGGTAGTCCTGAAAGATATCGATCGTAAAAAAGGCCGCGCACAGGATTTGCACGACCACCAGCGCCAGCAGTCCATAGGGTATTTTCAAAGGCGCATTCAGTGTCACGACCGGACCAGCCTATTCTGTGGGAATGTCCCTGTATCCCGTCACCATAGAGCGGGGAAGGTTCGTGCCCAACCTGCGGCTTTCGAATATCACTGCGGCGATGTGCAGGACAACCGAAACCTCGGCCCACGCAACCGATAGCTCGTGCAGCTCTTCGGGCCATTCCAGCCCCCAGAACATATCGGTGGTCATCAGGTGGCCCGACAGGCCGATCACCAGAAGCGACAGCAGCAGGTTATAGATCATCAGCGCACCCAGCGGCGTGTGGCCAAGGTGCTGGCGTTTGCGGCCCGTGGCGATGTCTGTCAACTGGTCCATCGCGCCGCGTGTGCTGGGGGGAAAGCTTGAGAACCGCGCATAGGGTGATCCAACGACCCCCCAGACCAGTCGCATCGCCACCCAAGCAACGATGGCATAGCCGATCCAGATGTGCAGTTTCCCGTCATCATCAACAAACAGCGCATTGGCTGCAAACAGGGCCACAAGCGACCAGTGAAAGACACGCACAAACGGATCCCAGACTTGAATACGGGTCATGACGATTTCCTTGTTCTGAACAATGTGGCGCGCCGGATTTACTCCGGCGCGCCAGTGGGGAAGCGCGATCAATCGTCCATTTCGGTTTTGACGACTTCCAGATCGGCGTTCAAATACACCTCGTATTTCTTGCCGTCTTTTCGGGCATAGGCCTCGTACATGCCATCGTCGATCTTGATCTTGGCGACGTCATAGCCCTGTTCGGTCAACTGCGCGCGAATTTGCGCTTCGGTTTCGGGTGTCAATGACACACCTGCGCCCGAGGCTGAAACAGCCCCCGCGCCAAGGATAAGGGCGGTGCACAAGGTCAGGGTTTTGAGTGTTTGCGGTGTCATTCGGGTTTCCTTTCGGGAGTGGGTTCAGGCAGGTCGTGGCGAAAACTGCGCCACCCATCGGACATGGGGCGAACCGCGTAACATCTGAATCATCCGAAAGTTGGAGAACCGGCATCTATAACTGCGGTTCAGAGCGGGAACATGCCGGAAACCGCTGTTAGGGCGTGATCACGCCCTGTTCGGTGACGATCATATCCAGTGGCTGGTCGGTGGGTTCAAGCGGCAGGCTGTCGGCCTCTTGCGCGGCAAAGGCAAATCCGATGGCCAGTGTCGCGCGTTTGGCACGCAAGCCCTGCAAGGTGCGATCATAAAACCCGCCGCCATAACCCAACCGCCCGCCGCTGCGATCAAATGCGACCAGCGGAACGATCAGAATCTCGGGATCAAAAAAATCGTCAACGGCGGGCACCTTGGCCCCAAAAGGGCCATCGCGCAGGGCGATATCGGGGGTCCAGCGGCTGAACTTCAGCGGCAGGCCCGCGCCCATGATCACGGGAACGCAGACCGGCCCGTGGGCGGTCGCCTCTTCCATCGCGGGTGTTGGATCAATTTCGGTGCGCATCGCCATATATCCGGCCAAAGGCACCCCGCGATAGCCTGCAAGAACCTCGCTTAAATGCCCGGCAGCACCGGGATATGCGGCGTCAAATGCGGCCTTGCGGCGGGCAAACGCCGCCTTGCGTGCCGCCGCCTTGATCGAGGCCAGATCGCTCATAACAGCACCATCGACGCCACACCCAGAAAGGCCAGAAATCCGACAACATCCGTCACCGTCGTAACAAAGGTGCCCGAGGCGAGCGCCGGATCGATGCCAACGCGTTCCATGACAACCGGTATCGCGATACCGGCCAGCCCTGCCACCAGCAGGTTGATCACCATCGCCAACGCAATCACCGCCCCCAAGGCGGGCGAACCGAACCAGATCAGGCTGACAACCCCCATCATCACCGCGAACACCAGACCGTTGATCAGGCCCACTGCCGCCTCGCGCCGGATCACCCGCCAGATGTTGGAACCGGTCAAATCGCGGGTCGCAATCGCGCGTACCGCCACCGTCAGCGATTGGGTGCCCGCATTGCCCCCCATCGACGCCACGATGGGCATCAGGATCGCCAGTGCGACAATGCTTTGCAACGTGCCTTCGAACTGGGCAATCACGATCGAGGCCAGAATGGCCGTACCCAGATTGACAACAAGCCACGGCAGACGCTGGCGGGTGGTTTCAAAAATACTGTCAGACAGGGAGCTTTCGCCGACACCGGCCAGACGCAGAATGTCTTCTTCGTGTTCTTCGTCCAGCACGGCCATCGCATCATCAATGGTAATCACCCCGACAAGGCGACCGTTTTCGTCGATCACGGGGGCGGAAATCAGGTGGTACTGGTTGAACGCATAGGCCACATCGCCTTCGTACTGGTCCACCGGAATAATCTGGAACACCTCTTCCACGATATCGCGCAATTTGACGGTGCGCGCCGACCCCATCAGACGACCCAATGTGACATTGCCCACCGGATGCATGCGCGGATCAACCAGCACAACATGGTAAAACTGTTCCGGCAGGTGATCAGACCCCCGAATGTAATCAATGGTTTCCCCGACAGACCAGTGTTCGGGGGCCATGACCACTTCGCGCTGCATCAAACGACCGGCAGAATATTCCGGATAGGACAGCGCCTGTTGCACCGCGACCCTGTCGGCATCATCAAGCGCGCCCAGAATTGCCTCTTGCTGGGGTTCGTCCAGATCTTCGACCAGATCGACAACATCGTCGCTTTCCAGTTCGCGCACCGCGTCGGCCAGAATTTGCGGGTTGAGAACCGCAATCACTTCCTCGCGGATGCTTTCATCCAGCTCGGTCAGGATCTCGCCGTCGAATTCGCGGTCATACAACCGGATCAGGCGGGCGCGATCATAGGAATTGATCTGTTCCAGAAGGTCGGCGATGTCGGCCGCGTGCAACGGCTCCATCAAACGGGTCAGCGTTTCGCGATCATCGATGTCGACCGCATAGAGAATCGCAGCAACATCTTTGCGCCCGAGCGAATACGCGGCTTCTTCGCGCTCGGCTTCCGGAGTTTCGTTCTCGTCCGACATTTGCGCGCCCCGCAATTCTTGGTTTGACGGTCTGCGCGCACAATAGGATAAGGAGTGCTGGACTTACAATGGCACCCTTGGCCCGTTGCGCAATTTACCTTGAAGACAGGCGCGGGACAGAAAGGCAGACGCAGATGACCGATACCGCACTTTTGTTGGGGCACACCCTAAGCTTTGATGCTGATCCTTTTGCGATTCCGGTTGCAGATGCCGCCCGCAGCACGACCCATGGCGGCGTTCTGATCCGCGATGGGCAGATTGCGCAGGTCGGGGACGGGGCCGCGTTGCGCGCGCAACACCCGGACGTGCCTGTCACCGATTACGGCGACAAACTGATTTTGGCGGGGTTTGTCGATGCGCATGTGCATTATCCGCAAACCGCGATGATCGCCAGTTGGGGCAAGCGGCTGATCGACTGGCTGAACAGCTATACATTCCCCGAAGAAATGCGGTTCGCGGATGCGGACTATGCCGCCGAGATTGCCGCGCGCTATCTGGATATCACCACATCGCACGGCACCACGACGATGTGCAGTTTCGGCACCATCCACCCCGCCAGTGTCGATGCGTTTTTTGAAGAAGCGCTACGGCGCGGACAGCGGGTGATTACGGGCAAGACCTGCATGGACCGCAACGCCCCCGACGGGCTGCGCGACACGGCGCAAACGGCCTATGACGACAGCAAGGCGTTGCTGCAGAAATGGCATGGGATCGGACGGTTATCTTACGCGATCACGCCACGGTTTTCCCCCACATCGACGCCGGAACAGATGGATGCGGTTGGGGCGCTGTGGGCCGAACATCCCGATTGCCTGATGCAGACGCATCTGAGCGAGCAGGTCGACGAAATCGCGTGGGTGAAGGAGCTTTATCCGCAGGCGCGCGATTATCTCGACACTTATGAAACCCACGGGCTGTTGGGGGGCAACGGCCTATACGGGCACGCGATCCATCTGGAACAGCGCGAAAAAGACCGCCTGCGCGAGGTGGGCGGCGCACTGGTGCATTGCCCGACATCCAACACGTTTATCGGATCGGGCCTGTTCGATATGGCGGGCCTCAAGGCCGGTGGTCAACGCGTGGGGCTGGCCACGGATACCGGCGGCGGGTCATCGTTTTCGATGCTGCGCACCATGGCGGCGGCCTATGAAATCGGCCAGTTGCGCGGCACGCCGCTGCACGCGGGGCAACTGATCTGGCTGGCGACAGCGGGATCAGCGGCGGCGCTGCATATGGATCACCAGATCGGCAATCTTGTTGCAGGGCACGAGGCAGATATTGTCGTGCTTGATCTGCACGCCACCCCCGCCATCGCCCAGCGCGCCGCGCGCGCCAGCGACCTGTGGGAGGCGCTGTTTCCGACCATCATGATGGGCGATGACAGATCAATCGCGGATGTCTGGATTGGCGGCAAACAGGCAAAGGGCACCTGACCCGCCTGCGCCCGTCAGCACCCCGGCGCGGCCAGAACCATCACCCAGATATTACCTTGGGCGCGGTACAGGCCGAACGCGGTGGCCTTGCGATGCAACATGTTTTTGCGGTGGCCTTTGGAATTGGCCCAACTGGTCATCACCGCGCCCAGCGATGTTTGCCCCTTGGCGATGTTTTCCGCCGCAAAACAATAGCTGTACCCGCCCGCGCGCAACCGGTCCCCCAGACCCGACCCGTTGCTGCCGCTATGCGAAAAAAATCCGTTCCGGGCCATATCCGTACCGTGGCGCTGCGCCACCTGCTCCAGCGTTTTGGAATAGCTGACAGGCGCGCGCCCGTTGTCGGTGCGGTAGGTGTTCAACGCGTCCAGCGCTTGCGGATTTGCCGACGCCGCAATGGCCCACAGCGCGGCAATGGCCACCAAAACAAACCGTTTCATCGCTTACTCCATCAATCGCGCCGCCAGCCTGTTCTGTTCGGCAATCACGGCAGGCATATCCAGCGTCACGATCTGTTCGTCGGTGACCACCGCGCGCCCGTCCACCAGCAGATGTTTGACGCGCGTGGGCCCCGCCAGCAACAGGGCGGCGGGATCCCAACTGCCCGCGCTTTCAATACCCGACACATCCCAAACCGCGATGTCCGCCCGCTTTCCGGTGGCGATGCGCCCGCAATCGGGGCGGCCCAGCACATCGGCCCCGCCACGCGTTGCAATTTCCAGCGCCTCGCGCGCGCTCATCGCATCCGCGCCGTTGGCCACGCGTTGCAGCAGCATCGACAGGCGCGCCTCGGCCACCAGATTGCCGGCATCGTTGCTGGCCGATCCATCGACACCCAAACCCACCGGCACGCCTGCATCGCGCATCGCGCGCACCGGCGCGATGCCGGACCCAAGGCGGCAGTTGGAACAGGGGCAATGGGCCACGCCGGTGCGGGTGCGGGCAAACAGATCAATCTCGGAGCGATCCAGCTTGACGCAATGCGCGTGCCACACGTCATCCCCCGTCCACCCCAGATCCTCCGCATACTGGCCGGGGCGACAGCCGAATTTTTCAAGGCTATAGGCGATATCTTCGTCGTTTTCGGCCAGATGGGTGTGCAGCATCACGCCTTTGTCGCGCGCCAGCAGGGCGGCATCGCGCATCAATTCGCGGCTGACGGAAAACGGGGAACAGGGGGCGATGCCGACGCGGCACATCGACCCTTCGGCGGGATCGTGAAAGGCATCAATCACGCGGATACAATCGTTCAGGATATCGGCCTCGGCTTCCACCAGATCATCGGGCGGCAGACCGCCCGCGCTGACCCCGATGCTCATCGCGCCGCGCGTGGGGTGAAACCGCAAC
The DNA here is from genome assembly GCA_963765555.1 of uncultured Alphaproteobacteria bacterium. Lineage (GTDB taxonomy): Bacteria > Pseudomonadota > Alphaproteobacteria > Rhodobacterales > Rhodobacteraceae > JL08. The sequence goes on along the minus strand of CAVXWX010000008.1, from coordinate 80,786 downwards.
CCGATGCTGCGCGCGGCGTCAATCGTATCTTCAAGCCGCGCGCCGTTGGGGTAAAGATACAAGTGATCCGAGCTTAGCGTGCACCCGCTAAGCGCCAGTTCGGCCAGACCGACCTGCGCCGATACGCGCATTTCATCCGGCCCGAACCGCGCCCAGATCGGATAAAGCGTTTGCAGCCAGCCGAACAACAGCGCGTCCTGCCCGCCGGGCACCGCGCGCGTCAGGGTCTGGTAAAGATGGTGGTGCGTGTTGACCAAGCCCGGTGTCACAACACAGTTTGCCGCGTTCACAACCGTGCCGCTGCGCGGCAGGTCGGGGGCGATTTCGGTGATCACCCCGTTGCGGATCGCGATATCACATCCGCTCAGTTCGCGGCGCGCGTCGTCCATCGTCAGGATGGTTTGCGCATTGATGATGGTCATGTCGGTCATGTTTAATCCTTCACACTTCATATGGCCCGCTTCGGTTTGAAGTGTGAAGCTGCATCAACAGAAGACGGGCGTAAGGACTTGATGCGTGAAAATCCTAGCCGATCAGACCCGAACGCTCAAGCCGGTGGATTAGTAAGCCGACAGAATATCCAGCACCTGCGCGTGGATTTGCGGATTGGCCGCCGCCAGAATGCGCCCGCCATGATGGGCCGGGTTTCCCTGCCAGTCGGTGACCGTGCCACCGGCGGCCTGAATAACCCCGATCGGCCCCTGCATATCATAGGAATTCAATCCTGCCTCGATCACCAGATCGATCTGGCCTGCGGCCAACAGCGCATAGGCATAACAATCCATGCCATAGCGCACCAGATTGGCCTGCTTGGCCACCGCGCTGAAACCCGTCGCGTTCCACGGTTGATCCGATTTCGGGAAAGGTGGTGAACAGCGTTGCCTTGTTCAGGGGGCGGAAGGGGCGTGTTGTGATCGGGTGCCGCCCGCTGGGCCCATCGACAAACGCCTGCCCTGCCCCGCCGACAAAGCGTTCGCGGATATAGGGCTGGTCGATCACGCCCAGACGCGGGCCGCTGTCGTCGGATACCGCGATCAGAACGCCCCATGTCGGCGTACCGCTGATGAAAGCGCGTGTGCCGTCAATCGGGTCAAGCACCCATGTCAGGCCGGATGTGCCATCGGTCGCGCCGAATTCCTCGCCCAGAATGGCATCATGTGGGCGCAGGCGGGCCAGAACCGCGCGCATTGCCTGTTCGCTTTCGCGATCCGCAATGGTCACAGGATCGAACCCTGCCGCGTCCTTGTTGTCGGATAGCAGATCATGACGCCGGAAATGCGGAAGGATCGCGGCGCGCGCGGCATCGGCCAATTCCAGGGCCACGTCCAGCAATTCGCTATCACAATGCGTCATGCGCACGATCTGACACCGCCCCTGCGTGAATGCAAGGGCGGATCAATGTGTTTGATTGTACCGAAATGCGGTGTGGTCAGGCCACGTCGCTCAGAACGCGCGCCAGTTCAAACAGGCGGCGGCGCTGGTTTTCGGGGATCGCATAATAGGACCGCACCAGATCCAGGGCTTCCTTGTCGCCCATCAGGTCCGCTGGCATAGAACCCAGCCCCTCCACCGTGGCCGTATGTTCCGCATCCAGACCTTCGAAAAAGAAACTGACCGGCACGTCCAGTGCATCGGCAATATCCCAAAGCCGCGACGCGCTGACGCGATTGGCCCCGGTTTCGTATTTCTGGATTTGCTGAAATTTGATCCCAACCTGTTCGGCAAGTTGTTGTTGTGTCATCCCCACCAACCACCGGCGATGGCGCACCCGTTTTCCGACGTGAACGTCTACTGGATGTGTCATTGATTTACTCCCTTTTCATTTACTCACTACTTCTTGACAAGCGATGGCCTCACGCGTGTGAGTTTCGTCGTCCCAACCACGAACACTTAATACAAACGGCGTCCCACCTACGCACATCATCCTTCTATTCTACGGTGTTTAAAATTCATATCAAGATGTTTGACACCCGATATAGGAGAACAGAGGGCTTCCACACTCAATCTTTAGGAGAATAATGTCACGAATCCACTGTTTTAGCCATTGTTAACCCTTGCATCTTTTTGCAGAAACGCAGTGTCCAAACCGGGCATTCTGTGGCCGATTTCGCCGAAAACCACTAAAAATCAAGGACTCACTTCATGCGCGCCTATACAATCAACGCCATCGGCGACCCCCCGCAACTGACCGATATTGCGGTCCCCGAACCGGGGGTGGGACAGGTGCGTATCGACATCAAAGCCTGTGGGCTGAACTTTGCCGACCTGTTGATGCAAAGCGGCACTTATCAGGATACGCCCCCCGCCCCGTTCACCTTGGGCATGGAGGTTTCCGGCGTTGTTTCGGCGTTGGGGCCAGACACCACCGGCGTGAAAATCGGTGATCGCGTGGCGGTTTTTGGCGGTCAGGGCGGTTTGGCAGACCACGGGTGTTATGACGGTGACCGTCTGCTGCCCCTGCCCGACAGCATGGGGTTCGAGGACGCGGCGGCGTTTCAGATCGCCTATGGCACCAGCCACGTCGCCTTGGGGTATCGCGCCCGCCTGCAACCGGGCGAAACGCTTTTGGTGCTGGGCGCGGCGGGCGGCGTGGGCCTGACGGCGGTTGAAATTGGCAAACAGATGGGCGCCACTGTCATCGCCTGTGCGCGCGGCGCAGACAAACTGGCCATTGCGCAGGCTGCAGGGGCCGATCACCTGATCGATACCAGCACCGCCGACCTGCGCGCCGAGGTGAAGGCGCTTGGGGGGGCAGATGTGGTGTATGATCCGGTGGGCGGGGATCTGTTTGATGCGGCCTTCCGCGCCTGCAAACCCGAAGCGCGGATACTGACCATCGGGTTCGCCAGCGGCGGCGTGCCCAAAATTCCGGCCAACCATCTGCTGGTCAAAAACATCTCGGTTCTGGGGTTCTACTGGGGGGGCTACATGGCGTTCAAACCGCAGGTGATTATCGAATCCCTGACCGAATTGCTGGACTGGCACGCTCAGGGCCGGATCAAACCACATATCAGCCACACCCTGCCGTTGGAACAGGTGGCCGACGGGATGGAGCTTTTGCGCACACGCAAATCGACCGGCAAGGTCGTGATCACGATCTAGGGTTAGACCGCGCGCAGTTTCGCGTTGGCTTCGCCGTGGGCAAAAGCACGGCGCAGCAGATCGGCCATTGCGTTGATCACTTCGCCCTTGCGCTCGTCCGCGCCGTAAAGGTTGATCTTTTGCACCGGCAGATCGGGCAAAGCCCCGCCATGATCGATCTGCGTCAGGTGGCCGGGTTCGGTGCCCTCGATCACCGAATGCACCGCAAGATCGGCGGTCACGGTTGCTTCGATGGTGCGATCCGATTCCGTATCGACCGCCATTTCCCAGTTGATGCCTGCGCCGTCCAATGCCTCGATCACGCGGGGGCGGAAGGTGCAGTAGCGGCAGAAAGCAATACGCAAGGGGCGCTGGCGCCACGCTGACCCGCCCGGTGCCCCGATCCAGCGCAAGGGGCGTTCGGCAATGGTTTCCGCCTCGGCCACGGCATCGTTTTCGGTGGTCAGGATCAGGTCAAGTTCGCCCTTGGCGAATTCTTCCTTCAGGCTGCGGGTGTATGTGGTGACAAGTTGCACCCGCACGCGCGGAAATGCGACGTTGAACTGCTGCAACACGCGGGGAATGGCCGGATAGACAATATCCTGTGGCACGCCGATGGTGATCGCGCCTTCAAAGGCCTGATCTGTCAGGCGGGTGATCACCTCGTCATTGAGCGACACCATCCGGCGCGCATAGGTCAGCAACTGTTCCCCTGACGCGGTCAGCGCCACGGTACGCCCCGATCTGTCCAGCAGGTCCAGCCCCAGCATCTCTTCCAATCGTTTAAGCTGCATCGACACGGCCGATTGCGTCAGATGCAGGAACCCTGCCGCCCGCGTTACACCGCCAGTATCGGCCACCGCCACAAAAGAGCGCAGCGTCGTTACATCCAGATTTCGCATCATCACAATCCTTGATCAATGCCGTCACAAACATTCGTTTTTAAAATGAACCACAGGACTCCATATAGATCAAGTAATTTGATGAAACACCGATGAAACATTCCGAATGAATGAAAGGACAGAGAAAATGACCTTTTCTCACGCACTGCACCGCCCCGCCGGACTGGCCCGCTCTTCCCGCGCAGCCCACACCTCTTTCGCACGTCGCATGTATGACACATGGCGTCAGCGTCAGGTTCTGCGCGATCTGGACATTGATGCGCTGAACGACATCGGCATCAGCCGCAAAGAGGCACAGGCCGAAGCCCGCCGCCCGATCTGGGATGCGCCGGCAAACTGGTGCGCCTGAGTTTCCTTATGTTTTCCGGCCCATGGCGGGGGAAATCCCCCGCCGTGCACCATTCTCGCAACGGTTGTGGGTCTTTTCTGACAATTTTGCGCAGGTTTGGCCCCGAAAACGCTTGAAATACCACGCCATACCCCCAATATCTGCTTAGCAATGCGGTCGGAGTGTGTCCGGCACCGCTGATGTGTCTTACTTGGAGGTTCCAAATGGCTGAACTGAACACAATCCGGACAGCGGCCGGTTCCGTCGCCGCTGATATTGATGCGGGCCTGCGCGCGCATATGAACAAGGTCTACGGCACGATGTCCGTGGGCATGCTGATCACCTTTGCTGCGGCATGGGCGATTTCCGGTCTGGCTGTAACAGCCGACCCAAGCGCCGCTGCCGCACAGATCGGCCCCGACCAATACCTGACATCGCTGGGCGCCGCCCTTTACCTGTCGCCGCTGAAATGGGTAGTCATGTTCGCCCCTCTGGCCTTTGTTTTCGGGCTAAGCGCGATGATCAACAAGATGTCGGCAGCCACAGCGCAAACCACGTTTTATGCGTTTGCCGCCGTTATGGGCGTCTCGATCAGCTCGATCTTTCTGGTGTTCACCGGATATTCGATCGCGCAAATCTTTCTGATCACGTCGATCGCCTTTGCCGGTCTGTCGCTTTACGGCTACACCACAAAGAAAGACCTGTCGGGTTGGGGCACCTTCCTGATCATGGGCGTGATCGGTCTGATCATCGCGTCGATCGTGAACCTGTTCCTGCAATCCGGCCCGATGATGTATGCGATTTCCGCCATCGGTGTTCTGATCTTTGCGGGTCTGACAGCCTATGACACGCAGCGGATCAAGACCGAATATGTGGCCCACGCGGCCCACGGCGATACCGAATGGCTGGGCAAAGCCGCCATCATGGGCGCGCTGAGCCTGTATCTGAACTTTATCAACATGTTCATGATGCTGCTGCAACTGTTCGGCAACCGCGAATAACACAAGGTTCATTTTGAACCGAAAAGGGCCGGCGGAAACGCTGGCCCTTTTTTGTGCAAGGGTGCATCCCGTATCCGGCGGACTGCGGCAAATCATCAAAACACCAGCGCAACGCCTGTGGAAAGGCGCACGCCTTGGGCGATTGCCCGCTTATCGGTTTCTACCTTTGTGCGATAAGTCGCCGGAAGATCTTCCCCCGTTCAAATCAAATGCGGCGTGACAATATCTGCTGTTACCATCTTGAGTGCGGTCAATTTGAAACGATTGGACACATTCATGAAGCACCTTCTTCTCGCTCCGGCAGTTCTGGTTTGTGTGGGTGCGATCCCCGCGCAGTCAGCCACGGTCAGCTACGCTGTCGATGCCATCTTTGAAAACGATGGTGTGTACGAGTTGGGCACGCCTGACGGGTCGACCTGTTACTATGGAGAAGACTGTTACCCGCGCGGTTTTCGCCTGCAAGGCGATCCAACCCATGATGGCGGATACTGGTCGGGCCTGACCTATGGCGACCGCGTTTCCATCCGCGTTTCCTTTGATCCCGACGACATCAATGCCGCCCCCGAGTGCGACATTGCCGGATGGACCGATTGCGGCGATTTCATCACGCTGCGCAACGGGCCGGACGATCAAGGCCGCGTTGACGTTGAGTTCATTCGCACCGCACCGACATCTGCGTTCCGGTTTGATACGTTCAACGACATTGCAGCCTATGAGGGCGAGGCCGGATCATATTTTTTATCCCCATGCTCTGAGGCGAGCCCCAATCAGATTGGTCTACCAAGCGGGTATTGCGATTTTTGGGGATACTTCGCCGAATTCTCGATCCTGGACAGCGACAACACCCAATCGATTGTTCCGGTCCCGGTTTCACCGACCCTTCCGCTTTTGGCGGGCGCACTGATCGGGCTTGGCCTTTTGCGCCGTAAAGCCGACTGACGGTTCCATCCCCCAAACAAAAAGGCCACGCAGGATACCTGCATGGCCTTGTCTACACTGTCCGGTTTTCGGAAAGGCTTATTTGATTTTGCCTTCTTTGTATTCGACGTGCTTGCGGACCACGGGGTCATATTTGCGCACGGCCATCTTTTCGGTCATTGTGCGTGCGTTTTTCTTGGTCACATAAAAATGGCCTGTGCCCGCAGTCGAATTCAGGCGGATTTTGATTGTGGTTGGCTTCGCCATGATAACACTCCTGCGCCGGGGCATTGCCACCGGGTAAATTCGTATGAAGCCCGCGTTTTACGCAGGCGCGGGTCCGAGTCAACCCTGAAACGTGATAGCCCGTGCGCATAACCGCCGAAAGCCCCGAAAAAAACGCGCGGAGAGCCTATAAGCCGGATTCTGTCCCCCGCGCGAACGCGGATGGATGACCATTCCTCTTGATGCCGTGTTGCCACGGCACCTCTAGCTGCCAACCCGACCCTTCCGGCTAAAGCGGCCTGCGGCGGTATCGGTTGCCCGACCAGCCCGCGCAAGGGTCCTATTTGGCATTGCTCCCGGTGGGGCTTGCCGTGCCACCCCTGTTGCCAGCGGTGCGGTGGGCTCTTACCCCACCGTTTCATCCTTACCTTGCAAGCAAGGCGGTTTCATTTCTGTGGCGCTGTCCGTCGGGTTGCCCCGCCCGGGCGTTACCCGGCACCGTTGCTTTAGGGAGTCCGGACTTTCCTCGGACGGGTTGCCCCGCCCGCGGCCATCCAGCCCTCCGCGCAGCACCGCACTTAGGCAGTGATGCACGTCCGGTCAATCCCCAGTTGGGTCCGAGTATTCAGGACGTGCAGGCCGGTGTTTCGATCAGGGCGCTGGCCTGATCCGAAAACACACCCGAATATTCCGTATCATGTGTTGTCAGCGTCACCTTGGCACCGCTGATTTCCGCACCGTTCACTGTAATTTCCCGTCCGCCGGTGGTGTCGTCCACATCGATTGTAAATGCCACAGGCTGGTCCGCGATCAATTGCTTTAATCCCATGGTCAGAACCGTGTCGCCATCGCGCACGTCGGGCACGGCCGACACGCACGTTTTCACCGGCAACAAGAACAAAGGGTTGAAACACCTGAACACCTGCCCCTTGCGGCGTGACATCAAAGATCAGACCTGCCAGCGAACCGGATAAATCGATAGTCAGCTTGATCGGGCCGGTCAGGCATTGATCAAGGGCGGTAAAGGTGAACCTGTCCGTGGGCGCGCCTTCGTCAAAGCGCACGACAACGTCTGCTGCGACGGGCGTGGCCAGAAGCATGCCAATCATTGCTGCGGTTGTAATCTTCATCTGTCCTGTCCGCCTTGTGTTGGGGCCCGTTCCGGTTTCAAAGGAAACTGGAGCGGCGGACCACGAAATCAACCGCCCATCACCCAATTCAGCCGGACACCACGCGCATGTCGTCCGCACAGAGCGGCCCCGCCGCGCCGGGGCGAAACCGCAAACGCACGGTTTCCAGCAACAGATCATCGGAAATATCGGGGCCATAACCGATCCGCTGCGCCGCTTTGCGAAACAGGTTCATTTCCGGCGGGCTGGTCTTGGTGCCCGCAGGCGCGGCCAGCCCCTGACGGGCCAGTCGCTGCCAATCGAATTTACATCCGGGGTCAGCCTTGCGCCCCGGGGCCATATCGGAATGGCCGATAATGCCACTGGCCGGGATCGCCCAGCGCGTCATAATACCGGGCAACAACCTCTCAAGCGCGTCCATCAGCGCAGCGGTAAAAGGCGATGCCCCGTCATTGTCCAGTTCGATCCCGATCGAGCGTGAATTGATGTCCCCCCGCCCCTGCCACTCTCCGGCCCCGGCGTGCCAGGCGCGCATGGCTTCGTCGACCATCTGGGTAATGCTGCCGTCTGCGCCGATCAGGTAATGCGCGGACACTTCGCAATCGGGATCACATAGGCGCGCAATCGCGGCATCGGCACTATGCATGGCGGTGTAATGCAGAACGATCAGGTCGAGGTTGCAGCCCGTCGCGGCGCGGGCCGAAATTCGGCGACGGATGCCAGATCGTATCAGGCGCGCGGGTCAGTTGCCAACCGCCGCCCGAAACGGCGCCGGATCCCATCCGCAGGCATAGCCATCCCCGTCAGGGTCCAGCCCCTTGCGGTCACGCTGCGGGCCGCCAGCGTTCAGGAAATCAACCTGTGCCAGATCGGGCGAGGCGTATTTGGCGCAGTTGCGCTGGAATTTGGATTGCGATGCACCGGCCCGGTTGTAGACCCGTGTGCCTTTCGGGTTTGAGGTTTGCAGCGCATAGGCCACCACATTGGGCTGGGTGCTGGCGCTGCGCGACGGCAATTCCGTCGGTTGGATCACCTGATATTGCGCGCGGTTTTGTTCCAGCCGCGCGGCATCGCTCTCGATCGTTTGTTCGGCGCTGACCGCCGCGAAATCGTTTTCGCTGGAAATGCCCGGATTGCTTAGAATAACGGGGGCCGGATTGGCCGGGCTTGCCTCGACCGGCGGCACGCCGGAATTGGCAGCTGTCGCCGCCAAAGCTGCAGTGGTTTCCGCAGCAATATCCGAATTGGGCGAAGTTTGCGCGCTGGCCAGAGGGGCCGGCGCAATGGATTCTTCGGAAATCGCATAGGGTGATGGCAGGCCGGGATTGGCCAGTGCCGCGTCGCGCGCGCGCTGTTCTTCGCGTGAGGCGGGGCCGCTATCGGGTACAGGGGGCGAACACGCCGCCACAGTCGCCGCGACGATCACCGCAAGAATTGAACGCATTCCGACTGCCCCGCTTCTACCTGTGTTCACCTGATTGATGCCCGATTTACCACCATTTCGCAGGTTTGGCCACAAAGCCCGCTGCCCGTTCCAGCGCATACGCGGAATTGAGCAGATCAGCCTCTTCCCATGGGCGCCCGATCAGTTGCAGGCCCAGCGGCAAGCCTTGGGCATTCAGACCCGTAGGCACGGCAATGCCCGGCAATCCGGCAAGGTTGACCGTCACGGTAAACACGTCGTTCAGATACATCTGCACCGGATCGGCATCGACCATTTCGCCCAGACCGAACGCCGCAGACGGGGTGGCCGGTGTCAGGATAGCTGTCGATCCCGTCGGCAAACACGTTTTCGAAATCGCGCTTGATCAGGGCGCGCACGCGGCGGGCACGGTTGTAATAGGCATCGTAAAACCCTGCCGACAGCACATAGGTGCCGATCATGACGCGGCGCTGCACCTCGGGGCCAAAGCCTTCGGCGCGGGTTTTTTCGTACATTTCGGTGATGCCATCGCCCTGCGCCAGCGTCGCGCGGTGGCCATAACGCACCCCGTCATAGCGCGCCAGATTGCTGGACGCTTCGGCAGGGGCAATCACGTAATAGGCGGGCAGCGCGTATTTCGTATGCGGCAGGCGTGATATCGACGATCTCGGCCCCCGCATCGCGCATCATGGCGATGCCGTCGGCCCACAGCGTTTCGATTTCGTCGGGCATCCCGTCCATCCGGTATTCTTTCGGAATACCGATTTTCTTGCCCTTGATGTCGCCTGTCAGGGCCGCTTCGAAATCGGGCACCGGCAGATTGGCCGATGTGCTGTCTTTGGGGTCATGCCCGCACATCGCACCCAGCATGATCGCCGCATCGCGCACCGATTTGGTCATCGGCCCCGCCTGATCCAGCGAGGACGCAAACGCCACGATGCCCCAGCGCGAACAGCGCCCATAGGTCGGTTTGATGCCGACGGTGCCGGTAAAGGCCGCCGGCTGGCGGATCGAGCCGCCGGTATCGGTGCCGGTCGCGGCAAGGCACAGATCGGCCGCAACAGCCGCCGCCGACCCGCCGGACGAGCCGCCCGGTGTCAGAGCCGCATCATCATTGCCCCGCCGCCACGGGCTGACCGCATTTCCATAGGTGCTGGTTTCGTTGGACGAGCCCATGGCGAATTCGTCCATGTTCAGCTTGCCCAGCATCACCGCACCCGCATCGGCCAGGTTCTGGCTGACGGTGGATTCGTATTCCGGCAGGAAGCCTTGCAAAATCCGGCTGCCCGCCTGCGACGGCACGCCCTTGGTGCAGAACAGATCCTTGATGCCGACCGGCAGGCCGCACATATCCGGCGCATCCCCTGCGGCCAGACGCGCATCGGCGGCGCGGGCGCGCTCCAGCGCCAGATCGGGTGTTTTGTGGACAAAGGCGTTCAGCGCGTCGGCGGCATCGATCGCATCCAGACAGGCTTTGGGTCAACTCGACCGATGTTACCTCTTTGGCGCGCAGGGCATCACGTGCCGCGGCCAGACCCAGTTTGTTCAGATCAGACATTATTCCACCACCTTCGGCACAGCAAAGAACCCTTCGCGCGCGTCCGGCGCATTGGACAGAACGGTCGGCTTGCTGATTGCCATCTGTCACCACGTCATCGCGCGGCGGGCAGTCGCATCGGGGTGACCGAGACCATCGGCTCGACCCCGTCGACATCAACCTCGTTCAGTTGCTCGATAAAGCCGAGGATCGTGTTGAATTCCGAAGCCAGCGCAGGCAACGCCTCGGGCTCGACCTTGATCCGGGCCAGTTTTGCCACGCGGGCGGCGGTGTTTTCGTCGATGGACATGGAACGCCCCTGTGTTGTACCTGAATTTATCGGTTCAGCGCCGTTTACCGCCCTGCCCCGCGCGCTGCAAGCCAATCCGGCCCGTTCCGGCCTGTTGCGGCCAAACAAGCGGCTTGCATCCGCGCGCCATTGCATTTTTCATGCCCCTGACAGGTTCGCACCAACCCCGCAGGAGGATATGATGAACATCACATGGCTTGGACACAGCAGCTTTCGCATAGAAATCGGCAACCAGATTCTGTTGATTGATCCCTGGCTGACCGGCAACCCGATGTTTGAAGGCCAAGACGCCGAGGCCGCGACACAGGGCGCCACCCATATCCTGCTGACCCATGGCCACGGCGATCATACCGGTGATTGTGTGGCCATTGCGCGCGAACAGGACATTCCGATTGTGGGCATTTACGATTTGATGAGTTTTTGGGAAGCGTCCGAAGGTGTGAAGACCATCGGCTTCAACAAGGGCGGCACGGTGGAACTGGGCGACGTGGCGGTGACGATGGTCAATGCGGTGCATTCTTCGTCGCTCTGGGGGCAGGCCGGCCCGATTTATGCAGGGTCCGAAGCGGGCTATATGATTTCGGGCGGCGGCCATACAGTTTATGTGTCGGGCGATACGGATATCATGGCGGATATGGAATGGATGGCAGACCTTCACGCGCCCGATATCGGGATTTTGTGTGCGGGGGGCCATTTCACGATGGATATGAAGCGCGCAGCCTATGCCGCCAAACGGTTTTTCAACTTCAAAACCGTTATTCCCTGCCACTACCGGACCTTTCCGTTGCTGGAACAGTCCGCTCAGGTGCTGATTGATGGATTGGCGGGCGTGGACGTGATTGAGCCGCAGGTGATGCAACCCATTTCGCTTTAACCGCAGCAGGCCCGTCCTAAACGCGACCAGCACGGATGATGCGGGTGTATCACCCGATAAACAGGTGATACACCAATGCGCAAACAACCAGCGCGATAACAATTACTTCGGCGACCTCGCCAAACTTTTCCTGCGTGGTCATGGTATGTTTTTTGCGGATTGCAAAGGGATCATACTTTCCATCTTGATGCACTTCATTCATTTGAAAACCCAACTCACTCGTTAAGAACATCTACAGTATTGAATAGGTTCTTGGTCGGAATAAGACTGTTTCTGGGTTTTTTCGAAGGATAGGTGTACCTTGGTAAAATCTATTTTAATTAAATATTATCAGTGTGTTAAGTGGCAAATTTCCGAAGCTAGTGTACAAACGTACACCTTTAAGTCTACGAATTGACACTTTTCGCCGAACCCTTATAACTATTGCATGCTCGCTGGTTGTTTTTTAGTTCATCAGTTCGCCGCGTGTCGTTTGTGTCTGTAACCAGTTTCTTTTTGAAAGCCGCCGAGTATGACTTTGTTAGCCACGTACGTCGCACTTTGTTGCAACGCCATGTCCAAGACCGCAGCAAATGCGACGTACGCCGACACTGATCTGATTGATCTGTCAGTGCCCTACCGTCCAAAACCTTTTGCCGATGTTCCAACTTTACTGATGGGTGTTGCGGTCGTCTCAACCGTGGTGATCCTCTGCCCCAAGGGTCTGGACTTCCTGATCTAGGGCTTAGGCCCGTCGATTAACCGTCGCGTTTCCCTGCAAAAAATTCCTTGAGCATTTGTTCTGCAGCCGGCGCGGCGATGCCGTCGTAAATGTCGGGCACGTGGTGGCACTGCGCATGCGAAAACACCCGCGCCCCGTGGGCGACCCCCCCCGATTTGGGATCGGCGGCACCATAGTATAAACGCGCGATCCGGGCGGCGCTGATGGCGGCGGCACACATGGCGCAGGGTTCCAGCGTGACGTACAGATCATGCCCGACCAACCGTTCAGAGGCCGCAGCCTTGCATGCCGCACGCAGGGCCAGAATTTCGGCATGCGCCGTGGGGTCGTTCAATTCGCGCGTGCGGTTGCCTGCGCTTGCGACCACCTTTCCGTTCGGGTCAACAATCACGGCCCCCACCGGCACCTCGCCGCGTGTCGCGGCGGCACGTGCTTCGTCCAAGGCCAGCGCCATATGTGATTTGAACACCATTCCCCTGTCTGGCCCGCAATGGACGCTTTCGCAAGTGGGGCAGATCGGTTAAGCCCGCTTTATGACACACGCTTCTTCTTCCCCGCCCGGCGACCGGATTGCCAAGGTTCTGGCCCGTGCCGGCATTGCCTCGCGCCGCGAGGCCGAGCGGATGATCGAGGCGGGACGGGTCAGTGTGAACGGCACCAAGATTGACCGTGCCGCCCTGAACGTGACGGAAGCGGACAAAATCACCGTCGATGGCAAGCCGCTGAACGCCCCGGAGCCTGCGCGCCTGTGGCTGTATCACAAGCCGACCGGTCTGGTCACAACCACGCGCGACGAACAGGGCCGCCCGACGATTTATGACGATCTGCCCGAAGATATGCCCCGCGTGATGAGCGTTGGGCGGCTTGATCTCAATTCCGAAGGATTGCTGTTGCTGACCAATGACGGCGCGGTCAAACGGCAACTGGAACTGCCCAGCACCGGCTGGTTGCGCAAGTACCGTGTGCGTGTCAACGGCCGCCCCACCGATGAAACGCTGGAACCGTTGCGCAAGGGCCTGAACGTGGACGGGGACAGGTTTTTGCCGATGATCGTCACAATCGACCGCCAGCAAGGTGCCAATGCGTGGCTGACCGTGGGGCTGCGTGAAGGCAAGAACCGTGAAATCCGCCGCGCCATGGAAGATATCGGATTAAGCGTAAACCGGTTGATCCGCATCTCGTATGGTCCGTTCCAGTTGGGACAACTAAAACCCGGCGCCGTGGAAGAACTGCGCCGCCGCGTGGTGCGCGACCAGTTGGGGCTGGATCATGCGGACGACAGCGGCAATGCGCAGAAGAAACCCAAAGCCGTGCGTCACAGCTCGACCCGGCGCGCCACCGGAAAGCCCGAAGCGGAACAGGCCAAGGCCCGAACGGCCCCATCGCCCAAGAACAGGCCGCGCAAATCGCGATAAGACCCGCCTGCGGTTACCGACCGACCTGCGATCAAAAAACAGGCTAATGAGCGACGCAGGCCAGTGCCTGCGCGCATTATCCCGCTTTTGCCAATCTATACCGGTACTTCCCCCTAGAAAGCGCGGGCCGCTTGGCTTACTTCTATGCATGCAGACAAGATGAGGCGCACTATGTCAGGGGCTGGCATCCGCAAAATCGCATATGCGGCACTGATTGTGCTGCTGTTTGGTGTGTCCACCGGCTGGCTCGGGGGGCTGTGAGCCATGGCTAAACGGTTTGGCGGCAAATACAGCCCCGATGGCGCGGATAGTGATCTGCCATTGCCGCGTGGCCAGTTTGATGGTGCCAGGGTCGATCCGGCAGGCGCGCGGTCAAACCTGCTGTTTCTGCCGGGTGTGCTGCTGGTGTTCCTGTCCTTGAACGACGGCGCAATCGGGTTGTCACTCGCCCTTGTTGCGGCGGCCGTGCTTACGCTCGCGGCGTGGCTGTTGCGCGAAGGGTTGCGCGCGCAGGCCGCGTATGACGCCCGCAAAGTGGCGCGCCGCCCGGCGTTTCCGCGCAAGATCGCCGCCAGCATTCTGACAGGCATCGGCGTCGCGCTGGCCGCATATAAAGGCGAACATGGCACGCTCGACCCAAGCCTGATTGCGCCGGTCCTTTACGGCATGGCCGCGATGGCCCTTCATTCGGTGAGCTTCGGGTTCGATCCCCTGAAGAACAAGGGCATGGAAGGCGTCGATACCTTTCAACAGGACCGTGTCGCACGCGTGGTCGACGAAGCCGAAAAACACCTGCGCGCCATGTCTGACGCAATTTCGCGCGCGGGTGATCGCAAGATCGAGGCGCGTGTCGAAACGTTTCAAAAAACCGCACGCGATCTGATCCGCACCGTCGAGGAAGACCCGCGCGACCTGACGGCTGCGCGAAAATATCTGGTGGTGTATCTACAGGGCGCACGCGATGCGACCATCAAGTTTGCCGACGTATACAGCCGCACCCGCGATCCCAAGGCCCGCGCCGATTATGTCGCATTGCTGGATGATCTGGATCAGAATTTTGCGGCCCGCACCCGAAAATCGCTGCTGGACGACCGCAGCGACATGACTGTTGAAATCGAGGTCCTTCGGGATCGTTTGAAACGCGAAGGCGTGCGCGTAAAATAGCGCGCGCCCAATTATCAAAGGAAGTGTCCCATGTCTGATACCGTCCGTCAAAAGGCCCAAAGCGCCACCCAGCTTGTCGAGGAAGTGACCGCTGTTGTCCTGCCCGAACCCCGTCAGGATATCATTCCGCTGGCAAAAGCCGATGCACCGGTCAGCGCCGAAATCCGCAAACGGATGGACGAAATCGATATGGAAGACACCAATTCGATTGTGTCTTTCGGATCGGGCGCACAGGCGGAATTGCAGGAAATCAGCCAATCCATGCTGGCGGATGTGCGCAACAAGGATGTCGGCCCCGCGGGCGACAGCCTGCGTAATATCGTCACCACGATCCGCGGCTTTTCGGTCAGCGAACTGGATGTGCGCCGCGAACGGTCCTGGTGGGAAAAGCTGCTGGGCCGCGCCGCGCCCTTTGCAAAATTCACGGCCAAATTCGAACAGGTGCAGGGCCAGATCGACAAGGTCACAGACGATCTTTTGGGCCACGAACACAAGCTGCTGAAGGATATCAAATCGCTGGATATTCTCTATGACAAGACGCTTCAGTTTTACGATGAACTGGCATTGTACATCGCTGCTGGCACGGAAAAACTGGAAGAGCTGGATGGCACGCTGATCCCGCTCAAGGCGTCGGCGGTCGAAAAGACCCCCGAAGCGGATCAGGTGATGGCCGCGCAGGAATTGCGCGACCTGCGATCGGCACGCGATGATCTGGAACGGCGTGTTCACGATCTGAAGCTGACCCGTCAGGTGACCATGCAATCGCTTCCGTCGATCCGGCTGGTGCAGGAAAACGACAAATCGCTGGTGACCAAAATCAATTCCACGCTGGTCAACACCGTCCCGCTTTGGGAAACGCAACTGGCGCAGGCCGTCACGATCCAGCGCAGCGCCGAGGCGGCGACCGCCGTGCGCGATGCCAATGATCTGACCAATGAACTGCTGACCGCCAATGCCAAGAACCTGCGTGACAGCAATAAAATCATCCGGCAGGAAATGGAACGTGGCGTGTTCGATATCGAGGCCGTGAAAAAAGCCAATGCAGATCTGGTTGGCACGATCAACGAAAGCCTTGCCATTGCGGATGAAGGCAAGGCCAGACGCGCGGCCGCCGAAATCGAACTGCAAAAAATGGAGGCTGAATTGCGCGATACTCTGGCATCGGCCAAGGCCAGACGCGACGGATTGGGCGACACCGCCGGAACTGCGGTACCGGGTTAAGCGAACTGTGACTGTCGCCGCCAGATTTACCGGATTTCCACGGGTTTTGCGAACCGGCGCCATCGCTTTGGCGCTGGTGGCAATGTCGTCTTGTGATCTGGCGCAATTGCCCGCACCAACGGCCCCCCCGCCGCGTCCCTCGGCCCCGGCCGATGCCGGCGTGGCACGCGGCCCTTCGGACGAAAGCCTTGCGCTGACGCGGTACTATGCCCGTGTGCAAAACGATATGCTGGTGCGCGGCCTGTTGCGCGAAGATGGCGGCGGGCCGGACACCCCGTTCAGCGCAGATGATCTGGCGCGCAACTTCGAACGCATCGCGTTTTACGACGAATATGTGCGCGGCGCGGGCCTCAGCCGTGGCGGCGGGGCGCAAAGCGCGCTGCGCCGGTGGGGCGGGCCGGTTAGGATGCAAGCCGTTTTCGGCAAATCCGTCGCCAAGGACCGGCAGGACCGCGATGTCGCCGAAGTGCAGAATTACGCCGCACGTCTGGCGCGGATCACCGGCCATCCGATTTTCTATTCCTCCAACAACCCCAATTTCTTCGTGTTCTTCCTCAGCGAAGATGACAGGCCGGATGCACTGGACCAGATCCGCGATATCGTGCCGGGTATTTCCGAAGACTCGGTCGATATTTTCCGCGATATTCCACGCTCGATCCATTGTCTGGTGGCCGCGTTTTCCGAAAGCGGCAACGACCAGAATTATACCACGGCCATTGCGCTTGTGCGCGATGAACACCCTGATCTGCTGCGCCGCTCCTGCGTCCACGAGGAACTGGCCCAAGGGTTGGGGCTGGCCAATGACAGCCCGCAAGCGCGGCCGTCCATTTTCAACGACGACGACGAATTCGCCCTGCTGACAAGCCAGGACGAATTACTGCTGAAGATGCTTTATGATCCCCGCCTGAGCCAGGGCATGAGCGCGCAGGACGCCGCGCCGATTGTCCGCGAGATCGCAGGCGAATTGCTGGGTGACGACTGACACAATACCGCGACGAACACAGACACATCACAAGGACCGTACATCATGGGCATTTTCGACTTTCTGACCGGAGAATTCATCGACGTTATCCATTGGGTCGACGACACCCGCGATACGATGGTGTGGCGTTTCGAACGGGAAGACCATGAAATCAAATACGGGGCCAAGCTGACGGTGCGCGAAGGTCAGGCGGCGGTGTTTGTGCACGAAGGCCAGCTGGCCGATGTGTTCACGCCCGGGCTTTATATGCTTGAAACCAACAACATGCCGATCCTGACCACGCTGAACCACTGGGATCACGGATTCAAATCGCCGTTCAAATCCGAAATTTATTTCGTCAACACGACGCGGTTCAACGATCTGAAATGGGGCACCAAGAACCCGATCATCTGCCGCGACCCCGAATTCGGCCCGGTGCGCTTGCGCGCCTTTGGCACCTATTCGGTGCGGGTCACGGATCCGGCGCGGTTTCTGGTGGAAATCGTCGGCACCGATGGTGAATTCACCATGGACGAAATCAGCTTCCAGATCCGCAACATCATCGTTCAGGAATTTTCGCGGGTGATCGCATCCTCGGGCATTCCGGTGCTGGACATGGCTGCCAACACGGCCGATCTGGGCAAGCTGGTCGCCGCCGAAATCGCCCCGCCGGTTGCGGCCTACGGCCTGTCGATTCCGGAACTCTATATCGAAAACATCTCGCTCCCCCCCGCTGTCGAAGACGCGCTGGACAAACGCACCTCGATGGGGATGGCGGGGGATCTGGGCCGTTTCACCCAGTATTCCGCCGCCGAAGCCATGACCAATGCCGCCAATACACCCGGTGGCGGGGATGGCCTGTCTGCCGGGCTGGGCGCGGGCATGGGCATGGCGATGGGCACCCAGATGGCGCGGCAAACCGGGCCGTGGGGGCCGGCGGCCGCCCCGCCCCCGCCGCCTGCCGAACATGTCTGGCACATTGCCGAAAACGGCCAGACCAAGGGCCCGTTTTCCAAGGCATCCATGGGGCGCATGGCAAGCGATGGCACGCTGACCCGTGACAGTCTGGTCTGGACCGCCGGACAGGATGGCTGGATGCGGGCCGAAGACGTGCGCGAACTGGCGCAGTTGTTCACGATCCTGCCGCCACCGCCGCCCCAGATCTGACCGCTTCTTTTTGCCGAAAATACGGAAATCCGAACGTCTGCCCCATGTCTGACCCCCACGACAGCAGCGCCCCGCCCAGCGAAGCATCCCACAGGTTTCCCTGCGAAAACTGCGGTGCGGATTACCGCTATGCGCCGGGCACGGATACGCTGATCTGTGATTTCTGCGGCGATACGCGCACCATCGCCCAATCAGGTATCATTGCCCCCGCAATCCGCGAACTGGATTTTCGCGCGGCACTGGAACAGGCACTGCCCGAAACCGAAATCGAGGAAACCCGCGTCAGCCAGTGCCCGAACTGTGCCGCACAGGTTGAATTCCGTGCCGAAGAACACGCCACCGAATGCCCGTTCTGCGCCACGCCGGTGGTCAGCGGCACCGGCGTGAACCGCCATATCAAACCACGCGGCGTGTTGCCGTTCGGCTTTGATGAAACCATCGCGCGCAAATCCATGACAGACTGGCTGGGGCGGTTGTGGTTTGCGCCCAACGGGTTGCAGCAATATGCCCGCAAGGGGCGGCGCATGCAGGGCATTTATGTGCCCTACTGGACGTTTGATGCCGATACAAAATCCGCCTATCGCGGCGAACGGGGCACCGTCTATTACGTTACCCGCACCGTGGTGCGTGACGGTCGGCGCGTGCAACAACAGGTGGCCAAGGTCCGCTGGCGGCCGAAATCCGGACGGGTCGCGCGGTTTTTCGATGATGTTCTGGTGCTGGCCTCAACCAGCCTGCCCAAATCCTTTACCGATGCGCTGGAACCGTGGGATCTGGGCGCGTTGGAGCCCTACCGCCCTGAGTTTCTGGCCGGTTTTCGCGCCGAAGCCTATCAGGTCGAACTGGCCGACGGGTTTGTGCAGGCGCGCGCCCATATGGATGCGATGATTGCCCGCGATGTGAAATTCGACATCGGCGGTGATCGCCAGCGCATCCACGCGATCGAGACCACGGTGCGCGATGTCACGTTCAAACATATCCTGCTGCCGGTCTGGCTGGCCGCCTATAAATATCGGGGCAAAACCTACCGGTTTGTTGTGAACGGGCGCACAGGGAGGGTGCAGGGCGAACGCCCCTATTCGGCGATCAAGATCGCCTTTGCCGTTGTGATCGGGGCCCTTGTGGCCGGTGCGATCGGATATCTTATGGCGCAGAACCAGTAAAATTGGGCGGCAACCGCACCCCGACTGCCGCCCGATGTGTCGCCACTTCAGCCGCGTGCGATATCGATACGCTTGGCTTTGGGTTCTGTGTTCGGTGCCGATTTCGGCGCGGTGATCTTCAGGACACCATCCTTGATTTCAGCCGTCACCGCCTTTTCATCCGCATCCGCCGGAAGCCGGAACGAGCGCCGGAAAGCCCCGTACTGGCGTTCGCTGAAAAACCACGTGTCACCGCTTTTCTCTGTGCTGGTCTTTTTTTCGCCCCGCACCGTGACAACACCGTCTTCGACGCTCAGATCCACGTCTTTTTCATCAACACCGGGCAATTCCATGTTGATGGTATAGGCGTCATCCCCTGCCGATGCTTCGGCTGCGGGGCTTAACCAGTCTGCAACCCGCGTTCCCAGCGCGCGGAAGGGATCATATAGCGAAGGCCACAAACCGGCATGTTCTGTTTTTTCAACCATGAACTGTTCTCCTTTTCCTGATTGCGGCTCAAGTATATCGCGAGTCGCATGTGTTGATCTTGATCAGGCGCAAATCGGGGTTCCGCACCGGCTTGCAAGCCCGCCTATGGCAGGACACAGTGACACGACCCAAACGCCAAGGAGCGTGACATGCCCGATCCTTATGAAACGCTGCTGTCGGTTTTGCGGGCGCGCTGGTCCTGCCGGGCCTTTTTGCCCGATCCGGTGGACGGAACAGACATTTCGCGCATTGTGCAGGCTGCGCGCCACGTTCCGTCATGGTGCAATGCGCAACCCTGGCAGCTGGAAATCACGCGCGGCGCGGAAACCGACAGGTTTCGTGCTGCACTTTTTGCACAGGCGGAAAACAACACGCCACAGCCTGATCTGGACTGGCCGACAGGGTATTCCGGTCTTTACAAAGACCGTCGGCGGGCCTGCGGGTATCAGCTTTATGATGCGGTTGGCGTGGAAAAATCGGATCGGGAAGGTACGGCACGGCAAATGATGCAGAATTATGCGTTGTTCGGTGCGCCCCATGTCGCGATCCTGCACAGCCCATCCGAATTGGGGGCCTATGGTGCGATGGATTGCGGCGGATTTGTCACCGCATTCACGCTGGCGGCGCAATCGCTTGGCATTGCCACAATTCCACAGGCGGCTGTTGCCGCATTTGGCGGCTTTCTGCATGATTATTTCGATATCGCGGATGACCGGTTGGTGCTGTGCGCCATTTCGTTCGGCTATCCAGACACCAGCCATCCGGCCAACAGGTTTCGCACGGCGCGGGCAGAAGTGCCCGATATCGTGCGCTGGCACGGATAAGCGTATGATGATGTCACGCGCCCAAGCCCTAACCCAAAAGGATATTTTATGCGCGCTTTGATACAAAGGGTCCGTCAGGCCCGTGTTGACGTCGATGGCGACACCATTGGCCAGATCGAACAGGGGCTGTTGGTCCTTGTGTGTGCCATGCAGGGCGATACCGAAGAAAACGGGGCCAAACTTGCCCTGAAAATCAGTAAATTGCGTATTTTCCGTGACGAGGCGGGAAAGATGAACAAATCCTTGCTGGATGTGGGCGGTGCAGCATTGATTGTGAGCCAGTTTACACTGGCCGCGGATACATCCCGGGGGAACAGGCCCGGATTTTCGGCGGCCGCAACACCTGAAACGGGGCGTGCGCTTTATGAACGGTTCTGTGCCCAGATGGCCGCTTTGGGTATACCTGTGGCCACCGGCGCGTTCGGCGCGGATATGGCCGTTACCCTGACCAATGACGGGCCGGTCACGCTGTGGTTGGAGGTTTAGATGGCACAAGCAAAGAAGGATATGGCCGACACGCCAGACCAACAGTTTAACGACCCGCGCGCCCGTGTCCGGGCCGTCTGGCAGGCCGGTGTGGATGCGGTGGGGGGCGATCAGGCGGTGACCACCGCGTTGCGCGCACGCCCCGAAACAAAGCCCGACCGGATCATTGCCGTGGGCAAAGCCGCCGGCGCCATGGCGCGCGCGGCCATTGATCATTTCAAGACAGCATGCCCGGTACTTGTGGTTACAAAACATGGTCACGGTGCGGGCCTGCCCGATCACGTCACCCTGATCGAGGCGGGACATCCGGTGCCGGACCGCAATTCGATATTGGCGGGACAAGCCCTGAAAGATGCCGTCGGTGCCATGGCACCGGACAGCCATCTTCTGGTTCTGGTCTCGGGTGGCGCTTCGGCATTGGCGGAATTGCCGCGCGACGGGATGAGCCTTGATGATCTGGCGCGCGAAAACCGCACAATGCTGGCCGCCGGTCTTGATATCCACGCGATGAACATGCACCGCAAGACGCTGTCGCAGATCAAGGGCGGGCAGTTGCTGGCCGGGTTTGCGGGCCGGTCTGTGACGGTGCTGGCCATTTCGGATGTGCAGGGCGATGATGTGGCTGTGATCGGGTCCGGTATCGGGTCTGTGCCGCAGGACGCGCCTTTTGCCGCCGACATATCCGTGGTGGCCAGCAACCGTGTTGCGCGCGATG
The DNA here is from genome assembly GCA_963765555.1 of uncultured Alphaproteobacteria bacterium. Lineage (GTDB taxonomy): Bacteria > Pseudomonadota > Alphaproteobacteria > Rhodobacterales > Rhodobacteraceae > JL08. The sequence continues at coordinate 58,752 of CAVXWX010000008.1, read as the reverse complement.
CCGCGATGCAAAAGGCCACGGCACTGGGCCTGCACACCGTGGAAAACAGCGAAATACTTTACGGCGATGTCAACGATATTGCCGCCTCTCTGGCACCGCGCCTTATCGCGTCAGCCAAGGGGATTTCTGTTTATGGCGGCGAACCGACGGTCGTGCTGCCCGATCCGGCTGGGCAAGGCGGGCGCAACCAGGCGCTGGCCCTGCTGCTGGCGCGCGAAATTCAAGGCATCAGGGGCCTGACGATACTGGTGGGGGGGACCGACGGCAGTGACGGCCCGACCGATGCAGCCGGCGCAATCATCGACGGTGAAACCTGGAGGCCGGGCGCAGCCGACGCGCTGGCCCGCGCGGACAGTGGCACATGGCTGGACCGGCGTGGCGCGCTGGTGCGCACCGGACCGACAGGCACCAACGTGATGGACCTGCTGGTCGCGTTGCGGGGTTGACAGAATCTGTGCGGCGCACAACCGTCGCCGGATGATCAAAACACCCCCTGCCCCGAACGCGCTGCGCGACATCGAAGACCTGCCTGACCTTGGCATCACCCTGTCCGACGGCACGCGCCTGTCGGCGCGCGTATGGCGGCCAGTGGATGCGCACGATGATCCGGTGCCTGCTATTCTGGAATACCTGCCCTATCGCAAACGCGATGGCACCTGCGCGCGCGATGCGCTGACGCATCCCTATTTCGCACGGCGCGGCTATGCCTGTGTCCGCGTCGATATTCGCGGCAATGGCGACAGTCAGGGCCTGATGGAGGATGAATATTCGCCGCAGGAACTGGCCGACGGGGTCGAGGTGATCAACTGGCTGGTAGCGCAGGACTGGTGCAGCGGCAGCGTCGGCATTATGGGGATCAGTTGGGGCGGCTTTAACGGCTTGCAGATCGGCGCGCTGGCCCCTGATCCGCTTAAGGCTATTATCACGCTGTGTTCCACGGCAGACCGCTATGCGGACGATATTCATTACAAGGGCGGCTGCCTGCTGAATGAAAATCTGGGCTGGGGGGCGACGATGTGGTCCTATTCCAGCCGCGCGCCCGATCCGGCACTGGTGGGCGATGCTTGGCGTGACATGTGGTTGGAGCGGCTGGAAAACGAACCGTTCCTGCCATCGGTCTGGCTGCGCCATCAGCGGCGCGATGCCTACTGGCAGCACGGATCCGTGTGCGAGGATTTCAGCGCGATCAAGGCGGCAACACTGGCCATTGGTGGCTGGGGCGACAGTTACAAGAACACAGTGCCGTTGCTGGTCGAGACCCTGAAAGCCCCCGTCAAGGGGATCGTCGGGCCTTGGGTGCACAAATATCCGCATTTTGCCGTGCCCGAACCGCGCATCGGGTTCCTGCAAGAGGCGCTGCGCTGGTGGGATCACTGGCTTAAGGGCATCGACACGGATGTGCAGAACGATCCCGATTACCGCGCCTATCTGATGGACGGGGTGCGCCCGCAAACATGGTACGATCACCGGCCCGGCCGCTGGATTGCCGAAGACACCGGCGCAACATCGCATTTGAAAACGGCGACCTATCACCTGACGGACGGCGGATTGTCGCAAACCAAAAGCCCGCTGAACGCGATTGTCGCATCGCCGCATCATTGTGGTGCGGCGGCGGGTGAATATTGCGCCATCTGGCTGGGGCCCGAATTGCCGGGGGATCAACGCGGCGATGATGCGCTTTCGGCCTGTTTCACCTCTGATCCCTTGAGCATGGATCAGGATATTGTTGGCGCGCCGCGCATCCATCTAACGTTAAGCGCGGACAGGCCGCAGGCGCAAATTGCTGTCCGGCTGAACCATATCCATCCTGACGGGGCCAGCACCCGCATCACCTATGGGGTGTTGAACCTAAGCCACCGTGACAGCCATACGCAGCCAACCGCGCTCAAGCCGGGCACGTCTTACACCCTTGCGTTCGATCTGGATCATATCGCCTATCGCGTACCGGCAGGGCATCGCATCCGTGTGGCAGTGTCATCTGCCTATTGGCCGCTGGTCTGGCCATCGCCGCAATCGGCCACTTTGACCCTGACCAAAGGGCAGATTGATCTGCCCTTGCGTCCGTCCGGCGCCAAGGATGAATGGGGTTTCCCACCCGCCGATGCGGATGCCCCGTGGCAATACCAAACCTTGCGCGAAGAAGGCCATGTGCGGCGCAGCGAGGTCGATCACCAGACCGGAGAAGTGCATCTTGTGGTGGAAGATGATTTTGGCAAGGTCGAAGACGCGGAACATGGCATGATCGCCGGATCGGTTGCGCGCGAACGCTGGACGATTCACCCCGATGATCCGCTTTCGGCGCGCGCCAGCCTGCACTGGAGCGATGAAATGGAGCGCGGAGACATAAAATTGCGCACCGAAACCTATTCTGAAATGTGGTCGGATCAAAAATCTTTTCACCTCCGTGCGCGCTTGATTGCATACGAAGGCGACAAGAAAATATACGAACGCGACATCGAAGATGAAATTCCACGCGATCAAATGTAGATTAGCCCGTGTCGAAACCTGCCAATAATCCTTGCGGGACGCGGCAAAATCGGCAAACTTGATTCATCACTCAATAAAAACCGCCAAAAACGGCGGACCTATCAACCGGGAGTACTCCATGAACGACGAACTGAAATATCTATCATCACGCGCCGTAAAAGGCCTCATGTCGCGCCGTGAATTTATGGGCAAAGCCGCCGCACTGGGTGTCAGCGCCGTTGTGGCCAACACCATGCTGGCCGATGCCGCCAAGGCCGCCGGACCTGTGAAAGGCGGAACATTCCGCATCGGGGTTCAGGGTGGCGAATCCACCAACAGCCAAGACCCCGCATTGTGGGCATCGGATGTGCCGATTGCCGGCGGCAACCACTGGGGCGAAACCCTGGTCGAGGTCGGCCCGGACGGAGAGATCGAAAATCTGGTCGCCGAAAGCTTTGAAGGCTCTGCCGACGCCAAGACATGGCGTTTCAAGGTCCGTCAGGGCATTGAATTCTCGAACGGGAAATCCGTGACCGCCGAAGATGTGATGCGCACGATGGAGCGTCACACAAACGAAGATTCCAAATCCGGTGCTTTGGGCATCGTGCAGGGCATCGAATCCATGCGCGTTGACGGCGATGTGTTCGAACTGACGCTGGGGGTCGGCAACGCCGACATGCCATACCTGATGGCCGACTATCACCTGAAAATTCAGCCCGACGGTGGCTTTGACGATCCGACAGCGGCGATCGGCACGGGCCCCTACAATCTGGAAACCGACGAACCCGGTGTGCGCATGACATTCTCGCGCAACCCGAATTACTGGGGTGGCGATGCGGTGGCGCATTACGAAGCGTCCGAAGTGATCGTTCTGAACGATGCAACGGCCCGCACCGCGGCGCTGCAATCGGGTCAGGTGGATGCCATCAACCGGGTTGAGCCCAAGATTGCCAAACTGCTGGACCGCGCGCCCAATCTGGCCGTGCGCAACGTATCGGGCCGTGGCCATTACGTCTTTATCATGCATGTCGATACGGCCCCGTTTGATGAAAATGAACTGCGCCTTGCGTTGAAACATGCGATCAACCGTCAGGAACTGGTCGACAAGATCCTGCAAGGTTACGGCGGCATCGGGAACGACATGCCGATCAACGCGGCCTATCCGCTGTTTGATGCCACCATTCCGCAGCGCGCCTTTGATCTGGCAAAAGCGGCAGAGCACTACAAAAAATCGGGCCATGACGGTTCGCCGATCATCCTGCGGACTGCCGATGGCGCGTTCCCGGGTGCGGTAGACGCTGCGGCGTTGTTCCAGCAATCTGCGCAAGCCGCAGGTATCCCGCTGGAAATCAAGCGTGAACCCAATGACGGCTACTGGTCCGAAGTGTGGAACGTACAGCCTTTCTGTGCGTCGTACTGGGGCGGACGCCCTGTGCAGGACCAGATGTACACAACGGCCTATCTGTCGACCGCAGACTGGAACGATACACGCTGGAAACGCCCGGAATTTGATGAAATGCTGCTGTCGGCCCGTGCTGAACTGGACAACGCCAAGCGCAAGGAAATCTATTCCAAAATGGGTCGCATGATGAACGAAGAAGGCGGTTTGATCCTGCCGATGTTCAACGACTTCATTGATGCGGTTTCCAACGACGTTCAAGGCTGGGAGCCCGATCCCAATGGCCCGATGATGAACTGGTATGGATGTAAGAAAACCTGGAAAGCTTAAGGGCTTAGGTAGATGCATCCCATCATAAAACTGGTAGCTCAGCGCCTTGCGCTGAGCGTCCTTCTTCTTCTTGCCGCATCGGTTCTGATTTTTGCAGGAACAACCATTCTTCCCGGTGATGTGGCGCAACAAATCCTTGGTCAGTCGGCAACCCCTGAGAGCCTTGCCAACCTGCGTGAAGAACTGGGCCTGAACGACCCGCCGGTAACACGTTATTTCGCGTGGTTGGGTGGTGTTTTACAGGGTGATCTGGGAACAGCCCTGACCAACGGTCTTGATATCGCCACCGCCATGGGTGAACGGCTGAGCAAGACATTGTTTCTGGCCTTCTGGGCGGCTGTTATCGCGGTGCCACTGGCGATTTTGCTGGGCCTGATCGCGGTCCGCTACAAAGATCGCTGGCCTGACAAACTGATTTCCAGCATTACGCTGACCTCTATTTCCATCCCCGAATTCATGATCGGTTATATCCTCGCCTTTTTTGTCGGCGTGAAACTGGGCTGGGCGCCGTCTGTGGCGCTGATTTCCGATAATATGGGCCTGTTTGAAAAACTTCATGCCATTTCCCTGCCCATTGCCACGCTGACATTGGTCGTGCTGGCGCACATGATGCGCATGACCCGCGCCGCCATCCTGAACGTGATGCAGTCGGCCTATATCGAAACGGCCGAACTTAAAGGGCTGTCCGCGTTTGAAGTGATCCGCCGCCATGCGTTTCCCAACGCGGTTGCGCCCATCGTCAACGTTGTGATGATCAACCTTGCCTATCTGGTCGTCGGCGTTGTCGTGGTCGAAGTGGTGTTCGCCTATCCCGGCATGGGGCAGTATCTGGTGGATCACGTGTCCAAACGCGACGTGCCTGTGGTGCAGGCCGGTGGCCTGATCTTTGCCGCGGTGTATATCGGGCTGAACATGATCGCTGATATCGTGTCGATCCTCGCCAATCCACGTCTGAGGCATCCGAAATGAAAAACATACCTATTGCCGCCATTATCGGCCTGTTTTTCACCGGCCTGTATTTCCTCATGGCGATTTTCGCGCCGCTGATCGCGCCCTATGGACTTGCCGAAGTTGTCGGCGATGTCTGGGAGCCGTCATCGGCCGAGCACCTGCTGGGCACAGACCAGATCGGCCGTGATCTGCTCAGTCGGATGATCTATGGCGGTCGCACGACCATCTGGATCGCCACCATGGCCACCATCCTCAGCTTTGTTACCGGATCGGTGCTGGGCTTTATCGCCGCCGTGAACGGTGGTTGGATCGATCAGGTGCTGTCGCGCTTTGTCGATCTGATCATGTCGATCCCGTCGCTGATCTTTGCCCTTGTGGTGCTGTCGGTGATCGACACCACGGTGTTTGTTCTGATCCTGATCATGGGCCTGCTGGATTCCACGCGGGTGTTCCGCCTTGCGCGTGCCGTGGCCGTTGACATCACGGTGATGGATTATGTCGAGGCCGCGCGCCTGCGCGGTGAAAAGCTGATGTGGATCATCTTCCGGGAAATCCTGCCCAACGCCCTGTCACCGCTGGTGGCGGAAATGGGCCTGCGGTTCATCTTTATGGTGCTGTTCATCTCGACCCTGTCGTTTCTGGGCATCGGGGTACAACCCCCTGCTGCAGATTGGGGCGGTATCGTGAAAGAGAACAAGGAAGGCATCAACTTCGGCATCGGCGCAGCGCTGTATCCGGCGGTTGCGATTGCCACACTGGCCATTTCGGTCAACCTTGTGGCCGATTGGATCTTGAACCGGACCACCAGTCTGAAAGGGGGCCGCGGATGACCGAGCCACTTGTAAAAGTCCGTGGCCTGAAAATCGGCGCCACGATCTATCCCCCCGGTGAAAAACCGCGCGACATCGAAATTGTGCATGGCGTCGATTTCGATCTGGAAGCGGGCAAGGTTCTGGGGCTGATCGGAGAATCCGGTGCGGGCAAATCCACCATCGGGCTCGCCACCATGGCCTATGGCCGTGGCGGTGTGGAAATTACCGGCGGCGAAGTGTTCGTGAACGGGCGCGATATCCTGAAATCGGGTATCCGCGATGTGCGCAATCTGCGCGGGTCCGAAGTGACCTATGTATCGCAATCTGCCGCCGCGTCGTTCAATCCGGCCAAACAGATCATGGAACAGGTGACAGAGGCCGCGATCAGCCAAGGCAAGTTCGGCAAGAAAAAGGCCGAAGAACGTGCGGTCGAGCTGTTTCGCAAACTGGGTCTGCCCGATCCCGAACATATCGGCAACCGCTATCCGCATCAGGTATCGGGTGGCCAGTTGCAACGCTGCATGACGGCGCTGGCGCTGTGCCCCGAACCCGATCTGGTGGTGTTTGACGAACCCACAACTGCTTTGGATGTGACCACGCAGATCGACGTTCTGAAAGCCATCAAAGAGGCGATCAAGGACACCGGCGTTGCCGCGCTTTATATCACCCACGATCTGGCCGTTGTGGCGCAGGTCAGCGACCATATCATGGTGCTGCAAATGGGCGATATGGTGGAATACGGGACGACCGACCAGATCATCAACGCCCCGCGCGAAGAGTATACCAAGGCGCTGGTGTCGGTGCGTTCGATCGACCACGAAGAAAAGCAACCAACCGATGATCCGGTGTTGAGCGTGACGGGAATTACCGCGCGCTATCGCGGGACGCCCTTTGATGTTCTGCACAATGTCACGGTTGATCTTTACCCCGGCCAGACACTGGCCGTTGTGGGCGAAAGCGGATCGGGCAAATCCACCCTTGCGCGTGTGATCACCGGCCTGTTGCCGCCGCGCGAAGGTACAATTGACTTTGCCGGTCGCACGCTAAGCCCCGACATGCCCAGCCGGACCAAAGAAGACCTGCGCGAATTGCAGATGATCTATCAGATGGCCGATACCGCGATGAATCCGCGCCAGACGGTCGGAACGATCATCGGGCGTCCGCTGGAGTTTTATTTCGGCCTGAAAGGCGCGGAAAAGCAAAAGCGCATTCAGGAACTGCTGGACGAGATCGAACTGGGCGAGGGATTTCAGGATCGCTATCCTGCCGAACTGTCCGGCGGGCAAAAACAGCGCGTGTGTATCGCGCGCGCGCTGGCGGCCAAACCCAAATTGATCATCTGTGACGAGGTGACATCCGCGCTTGATCCGCTGGTGGCGGACGGCATTCTGAAACTGCTGCTGAACCTGCAAAAGATCGAGGATGTGGCCTATCTGTTCATCACCCACGATCTGGCAACGGTCCGCGCCATCGCGGATTCCATTGCCGTGATGTATCAGGGGCATGTGCAGCGCTATGGCACCAAATCGCAGGTGCTGTCGCCGCCGTTTGACGATTACACCGATCTGCTGCTGACATCGGTCCCGGAAATGAAACTGGGCTGGCTGGAAGAGGTGATCGAACACCGCAAAATGGAAAGTGCGGGGAACTGACACCGGTCCTTGCAATCGAATACCAAAATCATGGCCGGTCTTTTTGTACCGGCCATTTTCTTGAAAGAGACTTGAAATGAACAACAAACTTTTGCTGATCATCATCGACGGTGTGCCCTATCGCAACTGGCGGCGCCTGTTCGGCAATCTGGAAGGCTGGGTGGACAGCGGCGATGCGCGCGTATGGACACATCGTGCCGTGTTGCCCTCGACATCGGCCAGTTGCTACGCGTCGATCCATACCGGCGTTTCCCCGCAGGTGCATGGCTGCACCGGCAACGGCAACGTGTTTCGCCTGAAACAGCCCGATATTTTCAGTCAGGTGCGCGCCGCCGGTGGCACAACCGGCGCGGTCGCCCATTCGTTCTGGTCGGAATTCTTCAACCGCCATCCGTTCGATTATGTCCGCGATGTGGAATATGACGAACCCGACAGTGATACCATCAATCACGGGCGGTTCCATACGATGACGGGGTATGGCCTGGACAACCAGATGACGCCGTCCGACGTCGATTTGTTTGCCAGCCTCACCAACCTGTGCCAGCGCTTTGATCTGACCTATGGCATGCTGCACACCTGTACGCTCGATTCCATGGGCCACCGATTTTATCACGAATGTGATGAAATGGATCACGCCTGTTTCGTCATGGATGAAATGCTGGCCCCGTTCATTCCGAAATGGCGCGATGCGGGATACGAAGTGATCGTGACGGCCGATCACGGCCAGGACGAACGCGGCCACCATGGCGGGCGCTCAGCGCTCCAGCAAGAATCCGCACTGTATTATTTTGGCGATGCGGATGGCCCGCCAAAGGATACGGTGATTGACCAGTTGCAACTGGCCCCCACCATTCTGAACCGGCTGGGGGCACCGGTTGCCGACACGATGAAGGCCAAGCCGTTTTTGAAGTAACGCGGGTTGTGGCGGGCGTTGAACTGCCCGCCTGACGCCCGGATCAGGCCGCCCACTCCCAAGGCCGCGTATAAGCGCCCAGAACAGTGTTGATCTCGGCCTCTTCCGCGCTGGCCGCTTTGTCGATCTGGGCCACCAATCCGCGTTTTTTGTCATCAATGACAGACACAACACGGGCCGATACGCCCGCCTTTTCCAGCGCTTCGTTGTAAACGCGGGTGATTGCGTTTTTGCGCAAGTCGGGTTTGAACACCTTGCCCACGGCGGTTTTGGGCAGCTCGTCCAGTATGGTCATGTGTTTGGGTTGGGCGGCGCGTTCATGCACATGCAGCTTGCAATGTTCCATCAACTCTTCCGGTGTCACGCTGGCCCCGCCAACCAGTTCGACAAAGGCACAGGGCAATTCGCCGGAATGGGCATCGGGCTGCCCGATGGCGCCGGCAAAGGCAACGGCGGGATGGCCCAGCAGGGCCTCTTCAATCTCGGCCGGATCAATGTTGTGCCCGCCGCGAATGATCAGATCCTTGGCGCGCCCCGTGATCCACAAATAGCCGTCTTCGTCCACCCGTCCCAGATCCCCGGTGCGCAGGTATTTGTCGCCGTAGAACAGACCGACGTTCTTTTCCGCCTCGGTATAGGTATGTCCGGCAAACACGCCGGGGTTGGAAACGCAAATCTCTCCGATCTCGTCAACATCGGCCTCAAGCAACCCATTGGGCGTGCCCTTGATGATTTTCACATCCGTATAGGGCAGCGGGATGCCGATTGACCCGACCTTTTTCAATCCGTCGGTCGGGTTGCACGACACAAGACAGGTTGCTTCCGTCAGGCCGTAGCCTTCTACGATGGTCACGCCGGTTGCTTCCTCGAACCGGCGGAACAGTTCCAGCGGCAAAGGCGCCGATCCGGAAAAGGCGGTTTTGACCGTGCTGACATCCGCATTTACAGGGCGCTGCATTTTGGCGGAAATCGCTGTTGGAACGGTAATAATAAACGTGATTTTCCAGCGTTCGACCAGTTTCCAGAAATTATCGAATACGCCATCGCCACGATAGCCCTGCGGTGTCGGGAACACCACATGCGCCCCGCTGGACACCGCCGCCATCAAAATGACGTGGCAGGCAAACACGTGGAACAACGGCAGCGGGCACATGATGTTGTCCTGTTCGGAAAACAGCAGCGTGTGGCCCAGCCATCCATTGTAGACCAGTCCCGAATATTTGTGCTGCGCCACTTTGGGCATGCCGGTTGTGCCGCCGGTGTGGAAATAGCATGCCACGCGATCCTGCTGCACATCCTCGAAATCCAGCGTTGTGTTGTGTTTGGCCAGTTCTGTCAGGAAATTCTTGTAGTTGGCGTGGGTGTTGCCGGTGTGTTTGGGCCGGATCAGGGGCACGATCCAGCTTTTGGGCGGGGTCAGATACCGGTTCAGATCCACTTCCAGAACGGTTTTGACATTGGGCGCGTGTTCCACCGCCTCGCGGGTTTTCTGCGCCACATCTGTCTTGGGAAACGGTTTCAGCGTGACCACAACCTTGGCTTTGGTTTCGCGCAGGATCGCGGAAATCTGTTCGGGTTCCAGCAACGGGTTGATCGGGTTGACGATGCCGGCGGTGGCCCCGCCCAACAGCGTGATGGTGGTTTCGTGGCAATTGGGCAGGATATAGGCGATCACATCCTTGGGGCCGATTCCCATCGCGCGGAACATATTGGCCGCCTGTGTCACCTTGGCGTGCAGGTCGCGCCATGTGAGTGTTTCGGCCTTGTCGGTGGGACCGGACAGGATTTGATAACTGACAGCCTTGCTGTCGGGAAACTTGGCGGCTGTTCCGCTCAGCATTCCGTAAAGCGTGACGGCAACGTCCCGCTTTTCCCACGGCATTTCGTTTTCAAGCGCGTCGCGATCTGCAAATCCTGCAAATGACATTCTAGTTCCTCCCCAAATGCCCGTTTTCAGGCTGTTTTGTTCACTTCGCGCTAAAATGGGTGCGTTTGCTGCCCAAAGCAAGCGTTACACGAAGCTTGGACGTCACGTTACACTTTTGCCGAGAGCAGCTGTGCCATCCGTTCCAGACCCAGATCAAGGTTCACCTCGGCCCCGCCGCCCACCCCCAACCGGATATGGTGCGGCAAACCATAGCTGCTGCCGGGCAACAGAAACGTGCGATAGGGCGCGCCCAGCAATTCCTTGGCAAAGGAATCGCCATCGGTGCCGTCCGCAAACCGGGCCAGACCGATCTGGCCCGCGTCTGGCGGATGCCAGTCAAGGCGCGGTTGATCGGCCACAAACGCGTTGACCCGATCCAGATTTGCGCGCCCCTCGCGCCGCGCCGTCGCCATGGCGGCCTGATAGCGATCCGCGCGCAGCGCGATTTCCGCGACATGTTCGCCCAGAACGTTCATGATCTCGCTGCTGTTTTCGCGCAGGATAATCGCATCCATCACCAGATCGGGATCAGGGCAGATCAACCACCCTGTGCGCAGCCCCTGAAGGCCCAGCGCCTTGGACACGCTGCCTGTGGTGATGCCGCGCGGATACAGCCCCGCAACAGACGGTGCGCGCGCGCCCTGCCATTCCAGACCGGCATACACTTCGTCCACCAGCAGCCACGCGCCAACACGATCGGCGATGCGCACGATACGGTCCAGCGTCAGGGCGTCCATCAACTGGCCCGTCGGGTTGTTGGGATTGGTCAGAAAGATCAGCCGCGTTTTATTGCTTACCGCGTCCTCAAGCCGGTCAAGCGGCAATTGCCAGCCGTCTTCTTCGCGCCGCGCAACCGGCACGATCCGCGCGCCGACCGCTTTGGCCAGCACCTCGGCCTGCGGCCATCCGGGCTGTTCCACCACCACCTCGTCACCGGGTTGCACCAATTGCATGAACGCCAGGTAATTCGCCTCGGCTGTGCCTGCGGTGATCAGGACATCATCGGGCGACAGATCAGCGGCAAGACCCGCCTGCCACAGCACCCGTTCGCGCAAGGCCGGCAGGCCGCGAAACGATTTCTGGTTCCAGTCCAGCGACAGACCGGGATCAAGATCATCCAGAAAATCGCCCAGACGGGGCGAACGCGCCAGCGACAGGCCCACAATAGCCTCGGGATCGGCGGTTGTGGTTTCCAGCAGGTACTGGAACAGTGTGTGTATCTTGACTTTCATTGCTACTGGCCCTTGGAATGCCGCAAAAGGATGTGTCCATGACTAACGCCAATCTTCTGCGGGGGCACCCGGTTTCATTGCACGTTCTGGATTACGGGTTGTTCAAGGTGCATGCCAATGGCCGCGTGATCGGCATCTGCGGCTTTCTGATCCGCACCAGCGAAGATGAAAACGTACTGATCGATACAGGATTTCCGGCCAAATACGCGCAGGATGCCACCGCCGCCACGGCCGAGGACCGTTTGGGCAGTTTTGGCGAGGTTCTTGAATGTGGTCCCGATAACCTGCCCGCTGCGCAACTGGCCCGCGCCGGTGTCACGCCGGATCAGATCACCCTGATGATCCAGACACACACCCATATTGATCATGTTGGCGGCTTGCATGATTTCCCCGGCGTTCCCATCCTGATGTCCGAGGCCGAGCGCGATCTTGAAAAGCCGCTTTACTGGGGTGATGTGCGCCCGATCGACTGGCCCGACAGCCCCTATCATCTGATCGGCGATGACACACGCATCGGGCCCGGATTTCAGGTTCTGCACGTGCCGGGCCATGCGCCGGGGCAGTTGGCCATGCTGGTCGATCTGCCCGATACCGGCACCGTCCTGCTGACATCGGATGCCATTTCGCGCGCCGAAGAGATTGACGAAAAATTTGCCGGGTCATGGAACGAAAGTCTGGCCAGATACCACGGCGCGCGCCTGATGGAACTGGCGGTGGATCGCGGCGCGATGATCATTTTCGGCCATTCCCCCGAACAATGGCCGACCCTGAAAAAGGCACCCGAGGCCTATACCTAACGCACGTCGCGCCCCTGATTGAGAATGATCACATTGCCCGAACAGATATCGCCCATCGGCGAAATCAGAAACCCGACCCAGTCGGCAATTTCGCTGGGCTGCATCGCGCGGCCATGGGGCATTGCCGCAATCGCCCTGTCCAGAACATCATCTGACAAGACACCGAACAACGGTGTTTCGGTCATGGCCGGCGCGATGGAATTCACTGCGATCTGGTCACGGGCATAGCGGCGCGCCAGATCCTTGGTCAGCGTGTCCATTGCCGCCTTGCTGGCGCGGTAATGGGGCGGGTCAAACACATCGAAATTATACGCCCCGTTGGACGAGATGTTGACGATCTTGCGCACGCCGGTGCGCCCCTGCATGGCCTTGACCGCCTGTTGGCAACAATGGAACGCCGATGAAAAATTAACCGCCATCTGCGCGTCGAACTCGGCCGCCGGAATATCGGGAAAATCCGACATGAAACAGGTGCCTGCGTTGTTCACCAGGGCATCGATCCCGCCAATTTCAGCGAACGTATCGGCAATGGCCGACGCGTCCGTCAGATCAAGTGCGCGCGCCTCGAAACGTGCGCCCAGATCCGCGGCAACCCGGTCCAGACCGGCGGCATCCTTGTCCAGCCCGATCACATCAAACCCGTCCGCGACCAGCCGTGCGGATATTGCCTGCCCCAATCCACCGGCGGCGCCTGTGACCACAGCTTTTCTATGCATGTTCCGTTCCCCTGTTCTGCGCCGCACGCTAGCACAGGGGCACAGTCGTGCAAAAGGGCGCACCGTCCGGCACGCCCCTTTGTCGGTCTTGGTAAACCCGCGTCAGCCTTGCGGTATGCGCAGCACCTGCCCCGGATAAATCTTGTCAGGATGGCTGAGCATCGGCTTGTTCGCCTCGAAAATTTCTTCATAGCGCGCGCCATTGCCCAGTGTTTTGCTGGCGATGGCCCACAATGTGTCGCCCTTTGCAACGGTATGGAACACAGGTTCGCCTGCGCCACCTGTGGATTCATCCGCAACGGCGGCCACACCCGCGACGTTACCAACGGCAAGGATCACCTTTTCCTTGGCTTCCTGACTGACGGCGGCACCAGACACCTTGACGGTGTCGCCCTCGACCGAAATGTCCAACCCGTCTGCGTCAAGGCCCAGATCGGCGACCTCTTTTTGCAACACATCCGCTGTCAGCGCTTTTTCATCACCGCCACCAAACAGCGACTTGCCGCTTTCTTTCATAAAATTCCAAAGACCCATTGTTCTCTCCTAGGTTGGTAGTCGGCTTATCCTAACGCCACGAAAGGCAAGGCAAAGGGGGAATTATTCCGCGGCCAGCCCATCGGTGAACTGCAACCGTGCCAGCCGCGCATAAAGCCCGCCATCTGCGACCAGCTCATCATGTGCGCCCATCGCTACGATGCGGCCCTGCTCCAGCACCACAATGCGGTCGGCCTTTTTCACAGTGGCCAGTCGGTGCGCCACGATCAGCGTGGTGCGGCCTTGGCTCAACGCATCCACGGCCTGCTGCACCGCGCGTTCGCTTTCCGCATCCAGCGCGCTTGTCGCCTCGTCCAGCAACAACACAGGGGCGTCGCGCAGAATGGCCCGCGCAATGGCAATCCGTTGTTTTTGCCCGCCCGACAGCATCACGCCCCGTTCTCCGACATAGCTGTCATAGCCATCCGGCAAGGCGGTGATAAATTCGTGCGCTGCGGCCGCCTTGGCCGCGCGTTCCACATCTGCGTCACTTGCACCGGGACGACCGAAGCGGATGTTTTCGCGCGCAGAGGCGGCAAAAATAACCGGATCCTGCGGCACCGTGGCGATCGACTGGCGAAAGACATCGCGCTCCATCGCGTTCAGCGGCACGCCGTCAAGACGCACCTCGCCCTTATCGGGATCATAAAAGCGCAGGATCAACTGAATGATGGTGGTCTTGCCCGCACCTGACGGGCCGACAAAGGCCACGGTTTCCCCCGGCGCAATGGTCAGGCTGACGCCGTCCAGCGCCGCCACCGCCGGACGCGCGGGATAGCGAAAGGTTACATCGTCAAACACGATTTCGCCGCGCACGGGCTGGGGCAACAAGGCGGGTGTTGCCGGATCCTGAACCGTATCGACCGTGTGCAAAAGCTCAATCAACCGCTCGGTTGCGCCCGCAGCGCGTTGCAATTCGCCCCAGATTTCGGACAGGGCCGCAACCCCGCCGGCCACCATCACCGCATAGATCACGAACTGAACCAGCGCGCCCGCGCTCATCGCGCCGTTGCGCACATCAATGGCCCCGATCCACAAAACGCCGACGACGCCGGTGAATACCAGAAATATCACGATCACCGTCATCAGCGCCCGCACCCAGATACGGCGGCGCGCCGCATCAAAGCTTTTTTCGGTCACATCCGAAAATTCGCGGCGGCTGGCCTGTTCATGGGTAAAGGCCTGCACGGTCTGAACGGCTGTCAACGCCTCGGACGCATTCCCGCTGGAGGCCGCAATCCAATCCTGATTTTCGCGGCTCAGCACCCGCAGGCGCCGCCCCAGAACAAGGATCGGCACCACCACCGCCGGCACGATCAGCAACACAAGCATCGTCAGCTTGGCCGATGTCAGCAACATCAGGACCAAGCCACCGAGAAAGATCAATGCATTGCGCAGGGCAATCGAGATCGAAGACCCGATTACGGACTGGATCAGCGTTGTATCCGTCGTGATCCGGCTCAACACTTCTCCGGTCATGATTTTTTCATAAAACGCAGGGCTCATGCCGATAACGCGATCAAACACGGCCTTGCGGATATCCACGACCACGCGTTCGCCCAACCGTGTGACCAACGCATAGCGCAACCCCGTGCCAATCGCCAAAAGCCCGGCAATCACGATGGCGGCCATAAAATACAGGTCCAGCAATGCGGCGTCTTTTGTATTGAAATTGTCCACCACCCGACGCACCGCCAAGGGCAGTGTCAACGAAACCATCGCGGTCAGCATCAACGCAAGCGCAGCCGTGACCATCAATACCCGGTAGGGCGCAACAAACGGCCACAACGCAGCCAGCGCGCCGATCTTCTTGGATTTCTCCCGGTCTTCCTTGGCCGAACGGGTGGCGCGGGTTGGGGCCTGTTGGGTTGCCATCTGCATCCTCATGCTTTTGCGCATCCCTATTGGCGGGCAACACCAGTCGGGTCAAGCGGCCAGTTGCCGCAATCTGCGCTCGACCAAGGTCGTTTTGCTGCCTCAGGGACGGGCCCGTTATGCGTAAACGTGCATTTTAAGACCACGTTTTGATCCAGACAAACGACCAATTCTACGTCTGGTCAAAGATAAATTCTGATGTGGAAATATCTGGAGCGGGCGGCGGGAATCGAACCCGCATCATCAGCTTGGAAGACAAAAAGCCAAAATTCGATAAAATATAATTGTGTAGGTAGTTTGTCGGAACCGATCAACAAACTTTGTAGGTAGATGTGTAGGAAGTGGATTTTTGGAGCGGGCGGCGGGAATCGAACCCGCATCATCAGCTTGGAAGGCTGAGGTCTTACCATTACACAACGCCCGCGCAACAGAATCCGGTACTATTTCATAGCTATGTGAGCGTCAAGTGCAACTAATCGACGAGTGCGTCAATTGGCTGAGCTGGACAGAGCTTTCGGTTCTGAGAGGACCGCCATGCATCCAACAGGGCATGACCGCTCCGCGCTCGAACCGGTCGCTTAGGTCAGTCCAACTTTCGGATTTATAGGTCGCGCGCATGGAAGACGCGCGCTATCTTTCGCACAGACGTCACGCGCATAATGGGTGAACATGACCGACACCACGGAAACGACGCCCGCAAAACGCAGGCTCACGGCTATCCTGATGGCTGATATCGTCGGATACTCACACCTTATGGGCGCGGATCAAAGCGGCACGATGAATGCGTTAAGGCAATTGCGCAGCGCGCTGTTCAACCCCGTCGTTGAACAGCACCGGGGCAACATCATCAAAAGTCTGGGCGATGGCTGGCTTGTCGAATTTCCGTCAATTTCGGATGCTGTCACATGTGCGATCGCCGTTCAAACCGGTTTGATCGGCCATGACGTCGTTAGACTGCGCATTGGCATTCACACCGGCGAGGTGGTTTTCGAAGCGGGCGATGTGTTCGGCGAAGGTGTGAATGTCGCCGCGCGTCTTGAGGCTTTGGCCGAACCCGGGCAGGTGCTGATTTCGGACACTGCAATGAACAGTCTGGACCAAAAGGCAGCAGCACAGTTTCAGGGTGGTGCGGCGCAACACCTGAAAAACATAGCGCGCCCGGTCGGCGTTTGGAGCTGGCCGCACGCAAGCGCTGTCAAACCCGCCACCGAAACCAAAACGCCCGATCCGGCAGGCAGACCAAGCATCGCCGTTCTGGCCTTTGACAATCTGTCACGCGATCCCGAACAGGAATATTTTTCGGACGGGATCACCGAAGACATCATCACCGACTTGTCGAAGGTGGGCAGCCTTCTGGTTATCTCCCGAAATTCTAGCTTTGCCTACAAGGGAAAGACCCCCGACATCCGTCAGGTCGGTCGCGAGCTTGGCGTGAGCCATGTCCTTGAAGGGTCGATCCGCCGTATTGCGGACCACATTCGGGTAAACGCCCAGCTGGTTGATACGCAAAGTGGTACGCATCTGTGGGCCGAACGCTATGATCGCCAGATTTCAGATATTTTCGCCGTTCAGGATGATCTGACGCGCAGCATCGTGGCCGCGCTCAAGCTCAAACTCACGACAGCGGAACACAGGCGTATCAGTGCGGTTCCAACTGCCAACCCCGAAGCGCATGACCTGTTTCTAAAAGGCCGCGAAGCGGTGCTGAGCAGCGTCAATACAAAAGAGATGTTCGAGCTGTCCTTACGATGCTTCAACCGCGCGATCGAGCTTGATCCAGACTATGCCGAACCCTATGCCGGTCTTGCGCATGCCTACACCCGTGAATTCCAGAACAAGTGGCTGGGCATTCCCAACAGTCTGGAACACTCGCAACGCTTCATTGAAACGGCGCTGCAAAAAGACCCGGATATGCCCTACGCGCATTATCTGGATGCCATAAACAAATTCTGGCGCGGCGAACCGGAAGCGTCCAACGCGGCCATTGATCGGGCTTTATCGTTGAACCCGAACTATGCAATGGCCATCGGGATGCGGGGGATCAATGCGGTCAACTCGGTGGCCCCTCTCGACGGTATTCCTGACCTTGAGCGCGCCGTGCAATTGGAACCCCGCGCAGGCCATCTTTATATTCATTTCATCGGCATGGCTCATCTGCTGGCAGGAGACTTCGACACCGCAGTCCTCCGCTTCAAAGAGCGCATTGAGGCGTCACCCACCACCGATCTGAGCCGCGGGCTGATGATCTCGGCGCTTGGGCATCTTGGACGGGTGGATGAAGCCAGGGACGTTCGTCGTGAACTGAAAGAAATCAATCCCGACTATTCGTTCGTCAAACATATCGGGCGTCTGCCCCTAAAGGACCGCGCCGTTCTGGAACTGCTTCTGGACGGCTACAAAAAAGCGGGGTTAGAGGACTGAACGGCCCTTTGGCCGGGCAACCGCCGTTTCCGGAATTGTTGATTTGCACGACGCAAGATCACACCGCAGTTTTGTCCCGCACAGTAGAACTTGACGACTAAGACTATCATAGCCAGCCTTCCGCCCAAGGCCGTCATTGGCGACAGCACAACCGGTTCCGTGCCTGCTCCTGACGGTTGTCCGGCACACTGAACGTCACGCCACCAGCCTGCATCAAGCATGGTGCGGTCATGCTAAAAATCGACGACCCGGCCTTTTCAAACGTCGCAGAGCCTCTGCCGGATCGGCTGCACGCGGCGTCAGTCCAGTTCCGTCCAAGGCCACGGCTTAACCTGACTTGCCGCCGTCTGGTAGCGTGCGGCCTTCGCAATCCATATGCCAAGGTCAGTACCAAAATCAGCAAGCCGCGCATTCGGTTCCTTGTTGCTGACCAGCATAATGACAAACTGAATTACGGTCGCCACGCCCAATACCGTTTGCGCGAACGAGATCATGACGGCGATCAGCAGCATGTAAACCAGCCGCAAAAGCAGGTTTTCCGGTGTCTGCGGTTCAAACTGTTCTCCGCGCAGGCGGCCTTCTATTTTTGCATCTTCTTCATTCACTGTTTCATCCCCTTGTGGCTGGGTGTGGTCCCTGATGCAGACACTCCGGCATCAGGGGGACTATATGACCGTAACATTATTCCACCAAAATAGTCTTGGTGAGTTGACTCTGCCACCCGGTGGTCAATGGTTGCCGGATTGATGGCCCCCAGAGGTCTGGAAAAGGTTTCGAGGATGATCATGAAGACACGACAAATTCGCCAAGATGGAAAAACGGTATCCGAAGTCGGATTGGGCTGCTGGAGCTTTGGCGGGTCATACGGCCCCACAACGCAGGCCGAAGCGCACAATACGCTGTCGGCAGCACTGGACCTTGGGGTGGATTTTCTGGACACCGCAAATGTTTACGGCATGGGTGTTTCGGAAACGATCATCGGTTCGTTTCTCAAGGGCGATGCCAGTCGTTTCACCATCGCGACCAAAGCAGGCATCGCGCGCGATCCCGAAACAGGCACACGCGGCTTTAACAATACTGCGGATTACCTGCGCGCCGAGCTTGAAAACTCGTTAACCCGTCTGGGGTTGGAGCATGTCGATCTGTTTTACATCCACCGGCGCGATCAAGATGTTCAGATCGAAGACCTGATGGAAACGCTTCTTGCGTTCAAAGCGGAAGGCAAAATAGGCGGGATCGGGTTTTCCGAAATTTCACCCGCGACGTTGCAACGGGCCGTTGCTGTCGGGCCGGTGGATGCCGTGCAAAGCGAATACTCCCTTTGGACGCGGCAACCTGAACTCGGGATGATCGAGGCGTGCAAAAGACTGGGCGTCGCGTTTGTGCCCTTTTCACCGCTGGGCCGGGGTATGTTTGCGCCAATCGCACCTGATCCAACGACATTCGAAAAGGGCCATTTCAGAACCGGAACCCCCCGCTTTACGGAACCGAATTTCAGCTACAACGTCACAAAAGTCGCCGGGTTCAAGGCGCTGGCGCGCGATCTGGAGACATCACCTGTGGCCTTGGCCATCGCATGGTGTCTGGCGCGCGGCGCGCATCTGATCCCTATTCCGGGAACGCGCACAGCCGATCACCTGAAAGACTGCGTGGCGGGCAGTTCGTTCCCCATGACAGAAGGCATCATGGCAAAGATCGAACAGGTTCTTCCGGTTGGTTGGGCACATGGCGACCGGTACTCACCCGATCAGTGGACCGGCGTTGAAGGATATTGCTGACGCAGCCGGTTGGGCCTTGGCGCTTTTTGACGATGCCGGGTTTCCATTCCTGTCGCAGCGGGGCCAAAAGGCGCGCGTCAGGAATGGCAATCATCCGGACGGGGCCGCCTACAGGTGCCGTGGTGACGCATCCACCCGATTTTGGGCCCATGACACCCTGATCAGGACAGCGCAAAACGCCCCGATGAACAGTTCAAGCGCCGTGATTTGCAGCATCGCGGCATTCGGCACCCCGTCAAACCCCACGCTGACCAGACGTGACAGACCGTAAGACAGGTAAAGCGTTGCCGAGAGGATAAGCGCCGTCCACGCCATCGTCGCCCTGAACGCGCCGAACAGCATAAACAGGCCGGCCACCAGCACGATGCCACCTTGCGAGCGCACCTCGTTCAGGAGGTTCACGTCGTTTCCAAGCGCCAACCCCGAAGACGCATGGAAGGCATGCGGCACAAACAGGATGCCAAAGCCAACACCTGCCGCAATCAACCCTGACAGGACCAGCGCCATTTTCACGATAATCGGATTTTTCATTTTATCTTCCTTTTGCTACAAGATGCCTTTCAGATACACCCGCACACGATACGAACAATGTCTGAAAATCCGGATTTTATATCCGTGCGTCCAAACGC
Source organism: uncultured Alphaproteobacteria bacterium (assembly GCA_963765555.1). Lineage (GTDB taxonomy): Bacteria > Pseudomonadota > Alphaproteobacteria > Rhodobacterales > Rhodobacteraceae > JL08. The sequence continues at coordinate 38,320 of CAVXWX010000008.1, read as the reverse complement.
AATGGACTTTTGGTAAACAGGCACGGTATCAATCGGTGCCATGCAAACACCCGCGCGCCATAGTCCGGACCCGTCGTCGGTGGCCCATCCAATGGGCGATCCGCTGGGTGAGGTTCTGCACCTGCTCAAACTGACCGGTACGTTCTATTGTCAGGCCACGCTGTCGGCCTCCTGGGGCTTTGACATTCCGGAACTGGACGGGGTCCTGGCGTTTTTGATGGTCACTGACGGGCAGTGTTGGCTTGAGGTGGCCGAGCAAGACCCGTTGCACCTTGAGGCCGGCAATCTGGTGTTGCTGACATGCGGCTTGAAACACCGTTTGCGCAGCGACCTGAACGTCACCAACCCAAGATCTGGCTGCGCTTCCGGTGCGCAAGATCACCGATGCCTATGAAACGCTTCTTTATGGCGGCGGCGGCGACGTAACCCGCGCCACATACGGGATTTTCCGGTTCGATCATGCGGCTGGCCAGCGGGTGCTGGATTTGCTGCCCGACGTTCTGAAGATCGACCGATGGAGTGATCATTCAAGCGACTGGTTGCAAAGCACCCTGCAGTTCATTTCGAGAGAAGCGCGCGAGTTGCGCCCCGGCGGCGAAACAGTGATCACGCGACTGGCGGATGTTGTCGTGATCGAAGCTGTCAGAAACTGGATCAACACCGCACCCGAGGCAAACAAGGGCTGGCTGCAAGGTGTGCGCGATGCCCAGATCGGGCGGGCAATCATGGCAATGCACCGGGCACCGGCAACCGATTGGACTGTGGACGCTCTGGCAAAGACGGCGGGCATGTCCCGTTCCGCCTTTTCAGCGCGCTTTACCGGGCTTGTCGGCCAATCCCCCAAGCAATATCTGACGATGTGGCGGATGCAACTGGCACAGACAATGCTGCGGGACACGCCACATTCCCTGTCAACCATTGCGGATCGCCTGGGGTATCAATCGGAACCGGCATTCAGCCGCGCGTTCAAACGCGTCTTTGGCACATCGCCCGGGCGCATGCGCCAGCAGCTAAACCCATGATTTTGGTCACAACCCGGGTTTGAAATCCGGCACGATATCGGCTGCCGTGCCCACAGCAACACGGGCCTAGCCCCCCTTGTTCCGGGAACGCCGCGTTTGCGCCGCACGTGGCCAGTGCGGGTGAACATCATCGATGACAAACGGATGCGCATGTGTCCGCCCCGCCTGCACATGCGGGTGGTCCTCCGCTAGATCACTGTGGGTATGGTGAAGAACCTCGGTCTCTCCGCCGGGCCAGAATACCAACGCCCCGGCCAGACCGATCGCAGCCAAGATCGCAAGGGCGACAAAGGCAACGGCCGCCCCTGATACCGTGATCAGCCACCCGGCCAAAGGATAGGTCACCAGCCAGCAGGCGTGAGACAGCGCAAACTGGGCTGCATAGACGGCAGGCCTGTCTTCGGGATGGGCCGAGCGTTTGAGCAAGCGCCCCGACGGCGTGAGAATTGTAGAATAGCCGACCCCGATCACCAGCCAACCGGCCAGCAGCGGATACCATCCCACCCCATTGATCACCGTCACCAAGCCAAGCCCCAGCAGAATGAAGACCAGCACAGCGGCCCCGGCGATCATCACAGGCCGGTCGGGGCGATCATCCAGCAGCCTTGGCAAGGCAAGGGCGGCAAGCATGGAGCCGCTTCCGAATGCGGCAAGCGCCATGGCAACCTGCGTGTCGTCAAACCCCAGATCGGAGCGCACCAGAACAACGGTATTGACCAGCACCATCGCGCCCGCCGCCGCTGCGGCAAGGTTCAAGGACAGCAACCCGCGCAAACGCGGTGTGGCCAGATAGATGCGCAGCCCGCGTGTTGTCCGCTCATAAACCCCGCGCCGCGTTGTTTCCTGCGGGCTGGGCAGCAGCACGGACACCACCAGCAAGGCCGAGCCGACAAACCCGATCACCGTTCCAAAAAACAGCGCATGATAGCTGACAAAGGCCAGAAGGATCGCCGCCAGCGTCGGGCTGATGATGTTTTCAAGATCATAGGCCAGGCGCGACAGCGACAAGGCGCGGGTATAGCGGTCTTCCTGCGGCAGGATATCGGGAATTGTCGCCTGAAATGTGGGCGTGAAGGCGGCAGAGGCCGCTTGCAGCACGAAGATCAACACATAGACCTGCCACACCTGACTGACGAACGGCAGACAGAGCGCGACAGCCGCGCGGATCAAATCAAGGCTGACAAGCATGGTGCGGCGCGGCCACCGGTTTGCAAACGCGCCTGCGATGGGGGCGATGCCGACATAGGCGACCATCTTGATTGTAAAGACTGTCCCCAGAACCAGCCCCGCCCGTTCGCCCGAAAGATCATAAGCCAGCAAGCCCAGCGCGACCGTGGCAAGCCCGGTCCCAAGCAGAGCAACGATCTGCGCCAGAAACAGGTGGCGGTACGTACGATCGGCAAGAACAGAAAGCATATCAGACCTTAGGGATACTGCGTGGCGGCCTTCACATCCACCATGGCAGGCACACTGCCTTTAGCGACAGTAACGCAAAGGTCGCGATGATCCTACTTGCCTTTGGTCGGCTTTGGCCATGGCCGTTTTACATGGCAAAAGCCGCACGCCATTTATGCTTGCGCGGTCAGGTTCGGCCTGTCCGGATGACAGACCCGCTTCCATGTCAGGCTTTCTGCCGCGCATTTTCAGGATCCCATGCCGGTTCATCCAAGCAGCGTGAAGGCGCGACGTTCGCCCAGAATGACAACCTCAAGCCCGTCGGCCTGGTCAGGTTCCACATAGGCAAAGGCAAGGCTTTTGCCCGTTGCATGCCCATATCCGCCGGACGTGCAGACGCCGACCACCCTGTCGCCATGCATCACCGCTTCACCGCCGTAGATATCGCAATCTGTCGCCGCCACCTCGCCATAGACAAGCCTGGTGCTGATCCCCTGATGGCGCAGTTTTTCGGTTGCCGCGCGCCCGGTAAAATCGCCTTTGTCCGGTGCGTAAAACCGGTCGCACTCCGCTTCGATCAGCGTAATCTCGTTGGTCAGTTCGGCGGCATAGCCGCGATACGCTTTTTCCATCCGCAGGCTGTTCACGGCCTGCACGCCAAAATCGGCGATGCCATGCGCCGCGCCGGACGCCCAAATCGCTGCGTAAAGTTTTGCCAGTTCGCCCATCGGCGCGTGCAGTTCCCACCCCAGTTCGCCGACATAATTCACCCGAAGCGCCCGGACGGGGATGCCTGCAATTTCGATGGTCTGCCCTGACAGCCAGCGGAAGGATGCAGACCGCAGATCGGCGTCAGTCAGCGGGGCCAGCACATCGCGGGCTTTGGGGCCCGCCACAACCAGCATGCCAAACCGGTCGGTGACATTTTCAATCGTCACATCCGCGCCGTTCGCAAACTTCAGGTGATCCAGCGCCTGCCGTTCGGTTCCGGCACCGGACAGAACATAGAAATGATCATCCCCCAGCCGCGTGATCGTCCATTCACCTTCGATCCTGCCCCCGTTCGACAACACATGGGTCAGGACGATGCCGCCCGGTTTTTGCGGCAGTCTGTTCGCTGTCAGCCGGTCAAGCAACGCTGCGGCGCCGGTTCCGCTGACGTCGAATTTGGCAAAGCTCGACAGGTCCATGATGCCTACCCGTTCGCGTACGGCACGGCATTCGCTGGCGACAATATCAAAGACATTGTTACGGCGATATTGCAGTTTTTCCTCAAACCCTTGGGGCGCAAAATATTTGGGACGCTCCCAACCGTACACCTCGGTATGAACCGCGCCTTTGGCGTTCAGCGTTTCAAACAAAGGCGTGGTACGGTTTGGCCGCCCCGCCTGAATTTCCCGTCCCGGCAGCGGTGTTTCAAACATGTTTTCATAATCATCAAAGCTTTTGGCGCGGGTGTAATCGGGCGTGGCGTAGGCCCCGAACCGGCGCGGATCAAGGCTGTGCATGTTGATATCGCTGTCTCCGTGCACCATCCATTGCGCCAGATATTTTCCGGTGCCGGCCCCTTGGGCAATCCCGATGGCGGCCCCGCAGCATTGCCAGAAATTGCGCACCCCCGGTGCAGGCCCGACCAGCGGATTGCCGTCCGGGGTGTGCGGGATTGCCCCGTTGATGATCCGCTTGATCCCCGCGTTGGCGAATATCGGCATGCGCTCCAGCGCTTTTTCCAGCCACGGGGCAATCCGGTCAATATCACCTTCGAACAGTTCGTTCTCGCTGTCCCATTCCGGAAAGCCGCCCCGCCCTGCCCACGCTTCGCGACTGCCGAAATGCTCGTAAATACCGACAAGCCCCGCGTTTTGTTCCTGCCGGTAATAGCCTGCCGTGGCCGGGTCTCGCATCACAGGCAGTTCGATTTCCGCGCCTTTGAATTCTTCCAGCGGTTCGGTCACCAGATACTGGTGTTCCATATTGGTAATCGGGGTTTCAACGCCAACCCATTTGCCGACTTCGCGGGCATAACACCCCGCCGCATTCACCACGTGTTCACAGGTAACCGTGCCCTGATCGGTCACCACCTTGAATTCGCCCGACGGCTGGAGAGCGATATCGCTCACCCGCGTGCGGCGAATGATCGTCGCCCCCATCTGCCGCGCCCCGGTGGCCATGGCGTTGCAGGCGCTTGACGGGTCCACATGCCCGTCCATGGTGGTCCAGGCCCCGGCCAATATGCCGTCGGTGTTGATCCAGGGGTTCAGGCGTCTGATCTCGTCCGGCCCGATGATTTCCATGTGAAAGCCGATATTGGCCGAAAACCCCGCGACATGGCGGAACCAGTCCACCTCTTCCTGCGTGGTCGCAAGACGAATACCACCGCACCCGTGCCAACCGGCCGGCTGCCCGGTAATCTCTTCCAGCTTCGGGTAAAGCGTGTTCGAGTAGTGGTGAATTTTCGCCATATTGTAGTTGCTGATAAAGCTCGGGCATTGCCCTGCCGCGTGCCATGTCGATCCGCTGGTCAACTCTCCCTTTTCGATCAGCACAACGTCTTTCCAGCCTTCTTCGGCAAGATGATAGGCAAGGCCCACACCCATCATGCCACCGCCAACGATTACGACCTTTGCATGGGACTGCATGACAAATCCTTCCTCTTGGGACGTTACCAAACGCCATTGCCCGCGCGCATCCGCGATCTCGGCAATATGATATTGAAATGATCGCGCAACTGCGCATCGACGTGTTCCGCGATATGGGTGGGGTAGTGTTCTGCCAGCATGTTGCGCACCCTGTCGCGCGCCACATCCCGCGCATCCCGCGCGCCTGCGTCTTCCCATTCGCTGATGCTGCGGCGGTCCGCGATCCGGGGATACAGATAGTCGGTTTTCATGCGCGAAAACGTTTGCGGGTGGCCAAGGTAATGGCCCGGGCCCATAACCACATCCCGGATCACATCAAAACTCAGCGCATCCTCGTTGACGTCCACACCCTTCACGGTGCGCAGGATTGCGCCCAGCAAATCATTGTCGAGAACATAGCTCTCGAAACTGGTGCCCATCAGCGATCCCTGCATGCCCGCAGCTTCATGGATCATCGACGCCCCCGCATGCGCCGCCAAAGAGATGGTGTAGCCTTTTTCGCCCCCCGATTGCATGTCGGGCAGTTTGCTGTCGGTCATGCCCGCAGGAACAGAATTGGGCAGATCGTAAAACGCCGCCATCTGCGCGCAGGCGGCGGACAAAAGCGCCTGTTCGCCCGACCCGCCCGACATTGCGCCGGTGCGCAGATCGCTGACAAACGGCCATGTCGCAAAGATCCCCCTGCACTCGGGATCGATGATGTTGCACAGGACCAGCCCGGCCAGCACTTCGGCACAAGACTGCGCCACAGCGCCGGCCAAGGCGGCGGGCGCGGTGGCCCCCGCCTGCCCTGCCGCCACCAACAAGATCGGCATGCCCGCAAGAATGGCCGCTTCCAGAGCCTCGCAGCTTTCGGTGGCAAACCGCATCGGCGGCACCACGTGACAACACACAGCCGTACAGAACGGGCGTTTGCGAAATGCGCCTTCGCCGCCCGCCACCGCATCCAGCATCGGCTGCACCGCCCTGACGCTTGCGCCATCGGTATAGCTGACAGCGATCGATTTTGTGGTTCCGGACAAACAGGCGTAGGTGGTGTTGATATCCAGATCAAGGATCGTTGTGGCATCCCGCGCCACAACGGAACGGTGATACCAGTGGATGTTGTCCAATTGATCCACCAACCGCGCGATATCATAAAGGTCGGCAACCGTGCTTTCACGGTACTTGCCCGATTGAAAATCCATGATCGTCGGGGCCGCGCCGCCTGTGCCTGTGTGCACCCGTTTCGCCTGGATTTCGATATCGTGAGCGGGGTCAATGCCGTGCAGGGTAAATTTGCGGCGGGTGCGGGCAATGATGTCTTCGACCAATGCACGCGGGAACCGCAGGCGCTTGTTCTCATCCACCCAACACCCTGCCGCCACAGCACGGGTTTCAAGGCTGGGGGTCACCTGGCTTAACCCCAGATCTTCAAGCAGCTGCAAGACAAGCGCATGAATACGCTCCATCTCCGGCTGTGTAAGGGGGGTGTACTGCCCCGCCGGCATTCCCGGCTGGATCGGGGATATTGCGGGGGATGGATCAATTGCCGCGCGATTGCGACGGCCAGACCGGCGGGGGGATAAATCGGACATCAAACAACCTCGGTCAAAATGCTCCTGGGTTATTCAGGCGATAAAAAAGGGGATCTGACAAACGATGATTTCGAATACTTCGCATGACTTAAAATCATGCGAGATTGGCATCCTCCGACACTTCCTCCATGATCCACTGGAAAAAGCGGTAAACATCAGGGTTTGCTGCCCGTTCCGAAGATGCACCGATGTAATAGCTGCTTTGGGTTTCCAGCGGTGCGCCGACCGGGCAAACCAGACGCCCGTCCGCCAGCATCGCATCCGTGATGTAACTCCAGCCCAGCGCGATGCCGCGCCCCGCCTCTGCGCCCTGAAGCACCATCGGATAACTGTTCAAACGGATGCCCCGGCGCACCGGTTGTCCGATCACGCCCTGCCGCGCCAGCCAGACCTGCCAGTCAACGGCCCCCCAGATGTTGCCACCGCCCTCAAGATGAAGAAGCGTTTGATCCAGAAGATCACTGGGGCGCAGCAATTCCGGATGGTCCTGCACATACCCCGGGCTGCACACAGGATAGACACGCTCTCCAAACAACCGCCGCGTTTCGACACCGCTCCAGTCACCGGCACCGTAAAGCACGGCAATGTCCACGTCGCCCTGCGGCAGGTCCGCCTGCTGGTCTGTCGCCAAAAGCCTCAGGTCGATATCTGGATAACGTTCGGTAAAATGCTTGAGCCGGGGCATCAGCCAATAATAGGAAAACGCCACCGACGCCGAAACAGTGATCTGCGGCGTTTCGTTGGCGGCACGCAAGTCACCGACGCATTGCGCAATCTCGTCCAGCCCGCGTGTCACGGCATGAAACAACCGGTCCCCCTCGGGCGTCAGTTCGATGGCGCGGTGTTTGCGACGAAACAACCGCTGGCCCAGATTATCCTCCAGGGCCTTGATCTGCCGGCTGACCGCGCTTTGGGTCAGACACAGCTCGTCAGCGGCCCCTGTAAAGCTCTTGCGCCGCGAGACAGCCTCGAACGTGTGAAGCTGCGCCAAGGCGGGTAACGCATACTTTCTCAAATGAAACTTCCTTTGGCCCTTTTCAGGCAATCAATACACAAACCAGCGCATTGACCTACAAGGAAGTGACACCAACCCGACACAAGCAACGGTGCTGGGTTGGCGCGGCCTGCCGTGTTTCCGGTCAGTTCGCGATGCTGTCAGACCCGACAAGTGAAGCCGTTAGAATGCTGCTCAGCGTGCGTGCCACGCAAGCGCCCGAATGGGGCGCGCGGGCCAGAACGGACGGGCGCATCCGGCTGAACGAATGGGGCGCTGCCTGCATCTCGTGCGAGACGGCAAAGACCCTCAGGAAATCGGCATAAGGATCGCTTCCGTCTTTGCGCGGGCGATAGTTCAGACGGCCCTCGCGCGTTTCGGCCTGATATATTGTTTCGCCTTCCTTGATGGTTGCCAACACAGTGATGCTGTCAAGCGTTTCGGGGTCAATGGCGGTGGGATCCTCCGACAAGATCACCAGATCCGCCAGTTTGCCCGTTTCAAGCGATCCTTTGCGATCCTCTTCGAAATGCTGATAGGCAGGCCAGATCGTCATCGATTTCAGCGCCGTCAGCACATCGACGCGATGCGCCGGACCGATGATATCGTTCGAGCGCGACCGGCGGGTCACGGTTGCATCCAGAATGCGCATTGAATCGGGAAAAGCGACCGGCGCATCGTGGTGGCTGGAAAACATCATCCCGCGGTCGCGGACCCATCCTGTGGGCGAGATATTATCCGCTGCGGCCGGACCCACAGTGCGGTCGCGGTGCCAGTCGCCCCAGTAAAAGGTGTGCATGGGAAAGAGCGACGGAAACACATCCAGCCGGTTATAGGCGTCAACCTGATCTTCCCGCAGGAACTGGCCATGGATCAGCACCGGACGGCGGTCGGCTGGGCCGTGCGCTGCTGTCGCGGTGTCAATCGCGCCGATCAGAATATCCGATGCGCCCTCGCCATTGGCGTGGGTCAGAATTTGCACATTGTTGGCAAAGGCCCAGTCGATCGCATCAAAAACCTGATCGCCGGTTGTGTTGGCATATCCTATGTAATCCGCGCGAAAGCCTTTGGGCGGATTGTAATAGGGGCGATCCCGCAGCGCGGTGAACCCCTGAGGAGAGCCGTCAATCGTCAGCTTCGCACCGCCGACGCGAAAGCGGTCCGTGTACTCGCGCGATTGGTTTTCAAGAATGAAATCTCGGTCCACCAGAACGTCGGGATAGGTCACAATATCGATATCCAGACCTTCCTCGGTTGCAACCGCCTGCATCAACCGCGCCACAGGCGGGATAGAGCGCCCTTCCTGCGCGGTGGTGTATCCGTAAGAGGCGATCAGTTCGGTGCCCGCGCGGAAAATCGCGCGGTTTGCCGCCTCGTCAAGCCCGCCAAGCAGCGTGCCGATGACCGCATTGGCAGCGTTTTCTTCCAGCACCCCGTTGGGTTCGGTGCTGCCGTCGCGCCGCCGGATCACCCCGCCCGCCGGGTTCGGTGTGTCTGCGTTGACCCCTGCAAGCTCAAGCGCTTTTGAATTCGCAACGCCCAGATGGCCGGACTGGTGAACAATATAGATCGGAACCTCGGTCGAGATCGCGTCAAGCTCGTCACGGGTCGGGTGGCGCTGTTCGGCCAGTTGGGCATCGTCATAGCCAAAACCAAGGATCAGGCCAGCGGCTTCGATCCGTTCGGGCTGTGCATCGGCGAACTCACGCATCACTTTTTGAAGCGTGGGGATATCGTTCACATCGCCGTCCGGTGCAGGCAAAAGATTGGCCGACAGCGCCTGAATTCCGATCATGAACACATGGCCGTGTGCATCTACAAAACCGGGGATCATGGCGCGGCCCGCAAGATCGGTGACGACCGTATCGGGGCCTTGCAGCGCCATGATATCGTCAAGGCTGCCAACAGCGATAATTACGCCGTCCTTTTCCGCCAGCGCCTCGGCCCGCATCGCATCGTCGTTCATGGTCAGGATCGGCCCGCCCATCCAGATACGATCGGCCACCACGGGGCTGGTATCTTGCTGCATAGCGGCGCTGTGCTGCTCTCTGAAATACTCCCACGCATCCACAACCTGCCCGTCCGAAAGGGTGCACAGGCCGCGATCACCATCTGCTTCACGCACAACCGAATGCGTTCCGCCCTGCGCGATGCAGTACGTTGCCGCAGGGTTTGCCAATTGTGTGGAACTGTCCGTCTGATCCTGGGCGTGCTGCTCTCTGAAATACTCCCACGCATCAACCACGCGACCATCCGAAAGGGTGCACAGGCCACGCTGCCCGTCGGTGCCGTCTTCGGTCGAATAGGTGCCCCCCTGTTCAATACAGTAGACAGCGGACGGATTGGGCAATTGCGATGCTGTTGCCATGGATGCAAACAAGCTGAGCGTGAAAATGCTGAAAACGGTCAAAAATCGAAGCATCATAGAATATTCCCGGTGTCTGACGTGTTGAAAGGCTTTGAAAGAGCTTTGAAAGAGCGTATGAAAATCGAACAGTACGGGCAATCTGCAAAAAGGATGAGTGCAATGAAAACGCGTTTCCAAGATGGCCTTACTGTTCAACTAACGCGCGTGCGAAACAGGTCAAGCGTTTATAGGCATCCATAACACGTAAGACGGGAACCCATGATACGGGCGGATTTGGAAGGTCTTTCAGGTCCGGTGCCGTTCCGCTTTCGGTCGTGTAACCGGCATCCACGTATCGCGCATCCGGGCCAGCGGCACATCGCCGATGTGAACCAGTTGCGCGCGCAGAAAATCCCTGAACGCGTTGGCAAGAACCGATGCGGGCCGATGCGCAGGAATAAGAAGCGCGACACTGCTGGTGATCGCAGGGGTAAAAGCCTTGTAGGTGATCCCCGGCGCGGGGCTGGTGGCGGCTGTTATCCGGTCAACGACTGCGGCGCACAGGCCCGATCCGACAAGTTGAAGCGCGGGCAAGTATGTCCGAAGCACAAAGCGTCTGTTCAGCGTGGCGTTATAACGCGTAAATGCGTTTTGGGTGGATCGGGTCAACGGGTGTTCCTCGAACAGCATCGCCATCGGATAATTTTCCAGATCGGTGGGGGTCAGAACATCCTTGCTGGCAAGCGGGTCTTGTTCAGGAAGTGCGATCACACATTCAAAGTCGAATGGTTCGATCTTGATCGAGCCGCGTTTCTCGGGTGTTTCGGCCAGGCCGATGTCATATTCCTGCGACGCGATCAGATCTTCGACCGCCTGCGAGGTGCGCATCATCAGGTCCGCCTTGACCTCTGGCCGGTCTTTCAGAAAGGCCGCCAGTATTTTCGGCAGGAAAAAACCGGAAGATGCGGGATGACACGCGATCCTCAGGCTGCCGCGATCAAGGGTGCCAAACTCCGACATTGTGCGCGCAGTCCGGTCCAGACGCTCCAGAACCTCTTCGGCTTCTTCCAGAAAATAATGCGCCTCGGGCGATGGTGTCAGTCGTCCGTGTTCGCGCACAAACAGCCGGAATCCCAGCTCTTTTTCGATATTCAGGATCATCGTACTTACTGCGGGCTGCGTTCGCAGCAGCGTGCGGCTTGCTTCTGAAATCGAACCGCTGCGCATCACTTCGCGGAACGTCAGAAGCTGCCGGATGGTCAGGTTTGCCAACATGATATTAATCCAGTTTATGGCTATAGTAATATTATAGATTTGAATTTATGGCCAGCCTGGAACGATGCTGATCCCGAACTTTGATGCGAGGGGGGATCATGGATCGTTTTATGGCCGTACTGCTAACCGGGCTGATCTGCTTTGTGGCCCTTGGGCAATTTGTGCAGGTGATCACCCGCTACGTGCTTCAGATCCCGGTCATGGGCCTTGAAGAAACGATGCTTTATCCCACGATCTGGCTTTATATTTTTGGCGCCATCAACGCATCCCGCGAAAACACCCATATCCGCGCCAACGTTCTCGAGATTTTCATAACGTCCCAACGCTCGCACACGATCCTTGCGATCATCGGCGAAATCATCAGCCTGATCGTCGGTCTTTGGATCCTCAGCTGGGCGTGGGATTACACCCGGTATGCGTGGCGGGTCTGGCGTGAAAGCCCGACCCTTTACATCCCGACCTTCTATTCCGATGTCGCATTGCTGGTGGGCGTGGCGCTGATGATGGCCTACACAGCCTGGCATCTCGTCCGGCACATTCTCAGCCTGAAAAATGGAACAGCCGCATGATCGAGATCGCGCTTCTAGCCATTGCCATTCTGGTCATCACCCTGACCCTTGGTGTTCCCTTGCCCTACTGTTTCGGCGCGGCGCTGATGGTGATGTATTTCATCGGCGACGTCACGATGAAGGGCATGATGCTTTGGGGGGTGCAGCAACTGGGCAACCCGATCCTGCTGGCCATCCCGCTTTTTGTTCTGGCTGGCACAATCATGTCCGAAAGCGGGATCGCGGCGTCCCTGTTGCGGTTCGTAAATGCCTTTGTCGGCCATGTCCGCGGTGGTCTGGGCGTGGTGGCCGCGGTCAGTTGTGCCGTAATCGGCGCGATTTCGGGGTCGGGACTGACCGGTATCGCCGCGATTGGCCCGATCCTGATCCCGGAAATGGAAAAACGCGGCTATCCGCGGGAATACGCAACCGCGCTGATCGCCAATTCCTCGATCCTCGGGCTGCTGATCCCGCCGTCGGTCACCATGATCGTTTACGGCTGGGTCACGGACACGTCTATTCTGGCCTGCTTTCTGGCCACTCTTGGTCCGGGCCTTCTGATCATGTTCAGCTTTTCGGTCGTGAACCTGTGGATGAGCCGGAAATTCAACCTGATCCTTGATGACAAACCCACATTCAGCGAACTTTCGACAGAAGTGGCCAAGCGCGGCTTTCATGCCTTTCCCGCGCTTTTGATGCCGGTGATCATTCTGGGCGGCATCTATGGCGGGATCATGACCCCGACCGAGGCCGCCGCCGTCGCTGTGATCTATTCGGTTCCGGTGGGCTTTCTGGTGTACAAGGGGTTGCGCCTTTCCAACTTTTTCGCGGCCGGCAAAGAAGCGGCCACCGCCGTTGGTGCGATCATGTTCATGATCCTGTTTTCCATGATCCTGAGCCAGATGTTCGTTTACGAAAGCATCCCGCAGCAGATCGTATCCAGCATCTTCGCGATCACCGAAAACAAGGTGCTGCTGCTGATCTTCATCAACATCCTGCTGTTTCTGGTGGGCATGGTCGTCAACGATGTCACCGCCATCATTCTGATTGCCCCCCTGCTCTTGCCCCTGATGACCGCCATCGGCGTCAGCCCGGTGCAGTTTGCCGCCATCATGGGCGTCAATACGGCGATGGGTGGCGTCACGCCGCCTTATGCGTCGATCCTGTATCTGGGCGCACGGATCGGCAAAGTCAAAGTCACCAAAGTCATTCCACCTGCGATGTTCCTGATCGTGACAGGCTATGTGCCTGTCGTGTTTCTCACGTCGTTCTGGCCGGACCTGTCACTCTATTTGCCGCGCTTGTTCGGGTACTAAGCCCGGCATTTTCAGCCAATGAAACCCAATCCAAGGAGGACCCTATGAAAACCCAAATCCTAGCCACGGCACTTGCCGCCCTGATGGCGGCGTCGCCCGCTCTCTCTGAAACTCTGAAAATGAGCCACGTGCGCCCGCAAGACGCGACCATCGACGTTGAATTGCGCGCCTTTGCGGCCTCCGTCTCCGAAGAGACGGGCGGCGATGTCGAAATCCAGCTGTTTCCGGCTTCGGCACTGGGCGATTACACAACCGTGCAGGAACGGATCAGCGTTGGCGCGCTTGACATGGCAACACAGCCTGCCGCCGCCGCTGCCGATCGGCGGATGCAAATCTCGTCCTTTCCTTACATGGCTGAAACATGGGCGCAGGCCCGCGCAGTCTATGGCCCCGGTGGCGTCGTGCGGGATGTCATGACCGGCCTTTATGCCGAACAGGATATCACCATGCTGGCCGCCTATCCGGTCTATTTCGGTGGCATTGCGCTGAACGTGGAAAACCCCGATGCCGCCAGCACCGCGCCGAACGGGATCAAAGTGCGCGTGCCCGGTATCAAATCCTTTCAGCTGACCGGCGAAGCTCTGGGTTACATCCCGTCGCCGATCCCGTTCTCCGAAGCCTTCACCGCCGTGCAAACGGGCGTTGTTGATGGTGTGATCGGGTCTGGCGCAGAAGGGTATTACGCCTCTTTCCGCGACGTGACAAAAACCTACATTCCGGCTAACACGCATTTCGAAGTGTGGTACATGATCATCTCAAACGAAAGCCTTGCAGCCCTGTCCGAAGAGGATCAGGCAGCACTGGCGGAACAGGCGGCGGCCTTCGAAGCCACCCGCTGGACCGTGGCCGAAGCGGATCAGGGGCGCAACGAACAGCGTCTGGTCGATGAACTGGGCGCAACCGTTGCGACGCTTTCGGATGCGGATCTTGCGGCCATGTCGGCCAAGGTCCGTGCCGAAGTCTGGCCCGCTGTTCTGGAAGATGTCGGGGCTGACTGGGGTCAGGCGATCCTTGATCAAGTGGCCGCTGCAAGCAACTAAAACTGGTATCCGGGGTGGTGCCCAGCGCCACCCCGGATGACACGTGAAAGGCACCCCATGACCTCGGATTATGCTATCATCGGCGGCGGGATTGTTGGCCTTTCAACAGCCTGGGGCCTTCTGAAACGCGGGCTGCGGGTGACGGTACTGGATGGCGATGACGGATCGTTTCGCGCCAGTCGGGGAAATTTCGGGCTTGTCTGGGTACAGTCCAAAGGCATGAACCAGCCGCGCTATGCGCAATGGTCACAAACATCTGCGGCCGCATGGGCCGACTTCGCGAATGAACTGGGTGATGCAACTGGGCGCGATGTCGGGCTTGCGCAAAACGGCGGCTATGATCTGCATTTCTCGGAAGAAAGCCTTGAGGCAACTGTCGCCCAATACGAAATCCTGAAAGAAAAGCTGGACGGCAACTATCCGTATGAGGTGCTGGGCCACAATGCCCTGCGCCGCGAGGAACCGGCGATCGGCCCGCGCGTTGTAGGGGCGATCCTGCACCATCAGGACGGGCATGCTAATCCGCTGAAACTGCTGCGCGGGCTGGCCGATGATGTGCGCCGCTTGGGCGGCGTCATCCTGAACGGCAAAACAGTAACGGATGTCGACAAGACCGATCTGTTCCGGATTTCGTGCAGCGACGGCTCTGAAATCCACTCGCGCAAGGTTGTCTTGTCTGCGGGTCTGGGCGCAGTCACCCTTGGCCCGATGATGGGCTTCAAGGCCCCGATCCGGCCACAGCGCGGACAGGTGTTGATTACCGAAAAACTGCCCAAACTGATCAACCGGCCTTCGTTGATCGCACGTCAGGTGGATGAAGGCGGCATTCAGATCGGCGCCACCAATGAAGAGGTCGGCCTTGATGATCACGTCACGCAACCGGGCCTGTCCGGTCTGGCGTCCGAGGCAATCGCGGCCTTTCCGGCGCTGGCCAAGGCGCAACTTGTGCGCAGTTGGGGCGCGCTGCAGATCCTGTCGCCCGACGGGCTGCCGATCTATCAGGAAAGCCCGACAATGCCGGGGGCCTATCTTGTGACCTGCCACAGCGGGATCACTCTGGCCGCGGCCCACGCAAAATTCTTGCCCGACTGGCTGGAAGGCACAGATGCCGCGCCAAATCTGGAGGTGTTCAGTGAAGACCGTTTTGCCGTTTCGTGAAATCACCCCGTCAAAAGACCATGTGGCCGTTCGTTTCGGGGGGGAAACCCTGATGCTGCCACGCGGTGAAAATCTGGCAGGGGCTTTGCTGGTTGCGGGGGTCATGCCGTTTCGTCATACGCCCGTCTCTGGCGCACCGCGCGGCCCGTTCTGCATGATGGGCGCGTGTTACGATTGCCTTGTCGAAATTGACGGCATGACCCGTCAGGCCTGCATGATGCAGGTTTGCGAAGATATGGAGATCACGATACCAGCCGCAAACGGGGGACGTGATGTATAAGGCGGACCTTATCGTCATCGGGGCGGGGCCCGCTGGCATGGCGGCGGCCCAACAGGCGGCCGATACCGGACTAAGCGTTCTGGTACTGGACGAACAACCCGCCCCCGGCGGGCAGATATACCGCGATGTAGAGCGGGCCAGCGCCGCGCGCGGTGATATTCTGGGGCGCGATTTCACCGACGGTCTTGCCTTGGCCCGTGGCCTCGCGCACGACAAAATCACCCATCTCAGGGGGGCTGTGGTCTGGCAAATCGAAGACGGAACGCGCGTGTCCTTTTCCCAAGGCGGATCCGCGGCTTTGGCAGATGGCCAGCGTATTCTTTTGGCAACAGGCGCGCTGGAAAGATCAATGCCCATACCCGGCTGGACCCTGCCCGGTGTGATGACAGCAGGTGCGGCGCAAATTCTGCTCAAGCAGTCCGGCATCGTCAGTGAACGGGCCGTTCTGGTCGGGTCCGGGCCACTTCTCTATCTTGTCGCGACCCAGATGCTCAGCGCGGGTGTGCCGCCACTCGCTCTGGTCGAAACACAATCAAGGCAGGACTTTGTGCATTCGCTGCGCCATCTGGGCGGTGCGTTGCGCGGATGGCGCTATCTTGCCAAAGGTCTGGACATGCTGTGGCAATTGCGCCGCGCAGGTATTCCCCGCTATGCCAGTGCGACAGAGATCGCCATCGACGGCGATACACGGGCGCGCGCCGTTACCTTTCGTGCCGGCAAAGCAGATCACCGGATCGAATGTGATACAGTGCTGCTGCACCACGGCGTTATCCCCAACACGCAAGCCGCCAGATCCATCGAAATTCCACACCATTGGAATGCGTCCCAAAACTGCTTTGTGCCGGATTGCGATCGCTGGGGGCGCACCAACATCCCAAGCGTTTTCATTGCCGGCGACGGGGCCGGGATTGGCGGCGCAAAGGCTGCCGCCTTCGCAGGCCGGATTGCGGCCTTGGGAATTGCCTGCGATCTGGACAAAATCACCACAGAGCAGCGCGATGCGGCATCGCACCCGCTGCACAAAAAGCTTGTTACCGAACGCAGGGCGCGGCCCTTCATTGATGCCGCCTATCCGCCTTATGCAGGGGCCGTTCTGCCAGCAGATGACACGATCATCTGCCGCTGCGAAGAAGTCACTGCGGGCGATATCCGGCGCATGGCCACGCTGGGCTGTCTTGGCCCGAACCAGACCAAGGCGTTCGGGCGGCCGGGAATGGGGCCGTGTCAGGGGCGCTATTGCGGTCTTACCGTGACGCAGATTTTGTCGGCCACGCATAATGCTCCGCACGACAAAACCGGATATTACCGGATCCGCCCGCCTCTCAAACCGGTGACACTGGGCGAAATCGCCGCGATGGCAGAGAGCGAACCCAACACACCGAACACCTGATCCGGCAGATCGAAATTTTCTTGGCCCGTGTTCCGGCGTTATCCCGGTCTTAGTGAATTTAAAGCACAACCTGTTTGTCCGCTTTTGTCCCAGACTGATGAGCAGCCAACAGAATGAACAAGGTCAAATCAGGGGTGTGCGAATTTCGCAACGCCGGCCGTTCCGGCCTCCGGTTGGTGTGGGCCGCGTTTGTGTTCAGCATTTTCGTGAATTTGTTGATGCTGACCGGCCCGCTTTTTATGGTGCAGGTTTATGACCGCGTGCTCGGGTCCCGGTCCGAGGAAACGCTTTTGGCGCTGTTTCTTCTGGTCAGTGTTCTATTTGGTTTGATGGCCGTCCTCGACTGGGCCCGCGGCCGGATCCTTGCGCGGTTTGGCGCGCGGTTTCAGTCTTTGCTGGAAGATCGTGTGTTTGATGCCGTTCTTGAACACGCGATTTCGCCAAAGGGGCACGCGGCACCGGCCAGCGGTTTGAAGGATCTGGAAACCGTGCGAACGATGCTGACCGCGCCGGTGAGCATCGCAATGTTCGATATTCCGTGGACGCCCCTGTTTATCGCTGCAATCTTTGTGTTTCACCCTTGGCTGGGCTGGATGGCGGTGTTCGGCAGCGCGACAATGATCGTGATTGCCGTGCTCAACAACTGGATGACCAATGCCAAAACGCTGGGCGCGCACACAAAAGAACGTTGCGCGCACGCATTGGCGGAACAGGCGTGCCGGTCGGCGGATGTTGTCCGCGCGCAAGGCATGGGGGCGTCGGTCAGGATGCGCTGGCACGCGCTTCGGGATGTGGCACTGGATCAGTCGATCAAAGCAAGCGACTGGGCGGGCCTGTTTTCTGCGGCCAGCAAATCCTATGCCCTGTTCCTGCAATCGGCGATGCTGGCCCTCGGGGCCTATCTGGTGCTTCAGGACGCATTGACCGCCGGTGCCATGATTGCAAGCTCGGTCTTGCTAAGGCGGGCCGTTGCGCCGGTTCAACACGCGCTGGCGCAATGGCCGATGGTGCAAAGGGCGCAAGACGCTTGGGCGTCTTTGGCAACCCTGTTGGATGCAACCCCGACACGCGCAGGCCGCCACACCCTGCCCCGCCCCGACGCGCACATATCCTGTACCGGTGTATCGGTTGTGGCCCCGCAAACCCGAACCCCACTTTTGAACGGCGTCACTTTTTCCCTGTCCCCGGGCCAGGCCATCGGGGTGATCGGCAAAACCGGATCGGGCAAATCAACCCTGGCCCGAACGCTTTTGGGCCTGACCCACATCGCCGCCGGAGAGGTGCGGTTTGGCGGGGCACCACTTGATCAGTACGATCCTGATGCATTGGGGTCCTATATCGGCTATCTGCCCCAGACCGTGGTGCTGTTTTCCGGCACAATCGCGGAAAATATCGCGCGGATGTCCCCCAACCCCGATGCAGACATGGTGATCAAGGCCGCCAAACGCGCCAATGCCCATCACTTGATCCTGTCCTTGCCCGATGGATACAACACCCGCCTTCAGGGTGACGACAACCGCTTGTCCGGTGGGCAACGCCAGCGCATTGCCCTTGCGCGGGCGGTCTACGGCAATCCGGTACTGTTGCTGCTGGACGAACCGAATTCCGCGCTTGACCATGATGGGTCTGTCGCGCTGAACGCGGCCATACGCACGCTCAAAGCCGCACATTGCGCGGTGATCATCATGACCCACAGGCCATCCGCGATATCCGAATGTGACCGATTGATGGTTATTGAAAACGGGCGCATCACGGCAGACGGCCCGCGCGACACCGTGCTCAAGTCCATGATCGGCAACGTGGAAACCATCCAGACCTCACGGGTCAAGGCACACAGATCATGAACGCGGATCAACCCCCACCCCGCCAGTGGCGCGCGACCGGCCCCCTTGTGATCGGGGCGATTGCACTGCTTGTCCTTGTCGGTGTTCTGGGCGGGTGGAGCGTTCAGGCGCGGATTTCCGGTGCGATCATCGCGGCGGGGGTGATCAAGGTGGAATCAAACCGACAGGTCATCCAGCATCCCCACGGCGGCGTTGTGAGCGCGCTTCTGGTCAAGGACGGCGATCACGTTGCGGCAGGCGATATCGTTCTGGCGCTTGAGGGCACGCAGTTGCGCTCACAACTGGCTGTGATCGAAGGCCACCTGTTTGAACTCTTGGCACGCAAGGCGCGATTGCAGGCAGAGCGGGACGGCGCGCAGGTGATGCATATCACCGGCGCATTGCGGGATCTGGTGCAACAGGTTCCCGCAGTCCAGACCCTGATTGACGGGCAAAACCGCCTGTTTCAGGCGCGCGCCATGTCGCTCGGCCAGAATTCCGCCCAGATTGGCGAACAAATCAAACAATCCGAAAACCAGATTTCCGGCGCGGTGCACCAGTTGGACGCGCTTCAAATCCAGCATCACCTGATCGCGGGCGAACTTGCAGACAGCCAGACCCTTTTTGCCAAAGGTCTGACACCTGCGTCCCGTGTGTCGGCCTTGCGGCGCGAACAGGCGCGCCTTGCGGGCGAGATTGGCAGGATCACGGCAGACATTGCGCAAATGCGCGGACAGATCGCCACCCTCAACATCGCGCGCCTCTCCCTGAGCACGCGGCTGCGGGAAGAGGCAATCTCGGCCTTGCGGGATCTGCAGCTTCAGGAAACGGATTTCGTCCAGCGGCGCCTTGGCATCCTTGACAGGTTGGCAGGCCTGCATCTGCGCGCACCGGTCAGCGGCGTGGTCTATGGCAGTCGCGTCTATTCACTGCAATCGGTCATCTCTCCGGCCGAGCCGGTGATGTACATCATCCCTCAGGATCAACCACTTGTCATATCCGCCCGGATCGATCCGGTCCACGTGGATCAGGTGCATATCGGTCAGACCGCAACTTTGCGATTTGCCGCCTTCGATCAGCGCAAGACCCCCCAGACACGCGGCAAGGTCACCCGGATTTCCGCAGACGTCTTGACCGACGAGGTCAGCGGCAAGCCCTACTACCACGTTGAACTGATCCCGTTGGACGCAGACCTGGCAAAGCTGGACGGGCAAATCCTGTTACCCGGCATGCCGGTCGACGCGTTCCTCAAAACGCAAGACCGCTCCCCCCTGAACTATCTCGCCCAACCCGTCACAGATTACTTCGCCAGAGCCTTTCGGGAAGGATAGAGCCGCGACAGAGAGCCTATTTATGATCAGATACTTAGTGTGGGTGGCGGAGACGAAGTCCGCAATATTTACCCCTTAAATGACTGATAAAATTGGGTAAAAATGGCAAAATAAAAATTAATACCACATAAAATACCACGCTGAAGTTGAGAACAGTCGGTTAAAGCGCACCGGTCGCACCCACGCTTGACTGACCTTCTTTAGACAATTAGGGCCACCCGTAAAGACAGCCCCCTAGCCTTTGAGTGGGATTCATGGGGTGGTGGCAAGTACGTCAAATTCACTGGCCGGACATACGGTGGGGTAATCCTGGTCGCCGACCCTAACTCAAAAGAATGGGCGCTTAAGAAACTCAACGTTCATAAACAACATCGTAGTACCGCCCGCCGTTGCTGTGTTCAGCAAAAGATTTTCGTTTGATTTCCCGAAAACCGAAACCAGAAAGGTACTCACTCAAGTCTTTGACTTGGCAACAACCTACATATGCTTCGAAGTCCGCCGCCTCAGTCTTGATAAACCGGAAATGCCTCAGCATCTCTCCTGCCCCCTTCAGAACCAATAACTCGGACCCTTGCGTATCCAAAACGAGGGCATTGTAAGCGTTGGGGTCAATGTTTTCAGTCTGCATGAATGTCTGAAGCGTACTGCTCTTCATTTTGATCACACTTGTATAATGAATTTCCGGCCAAATATCCGTTAATTCTCCAATCTCTAATATCGACGATGCCGCCCCATTGTTACTGGCGATTTTCAGCTCGATATCATCGCCATCGCGGTCGGTTAAGATATAGCGAAAGGCCCTTTGATTCTTGAGGCTGGCTATGTTGCTCTCTAACTCGGCAAACACATCTGGAATAGGTTCGACCCAAACCACATCTAGTCTCCTGCGAGCATAAGTCTGTCGCTCCTGGCCTGTGTTTGCACCGACATGAATTATTCCAGTAGCATCGCGTAGGAATGCGTCTAGTTCTGATTTAGGTTTTGCAAAAAAAAGACGCCGTAGCTTATGGAGTGTCGTGCTAAATGATCCGTTCACAAATTCGGCTCTCTAGTATGGGACGCCTAGACGGCATCGATTGTGGTTCGAGGTTGTAAGTTATCAATTAGAATGTTGATTCATAATCAAGAATTTCCTTTGCCTTGTCAAAGCGCTCCCAGTGTGTGCAATTCCCGCGCTTCTTTGCCCAGAAGCGAAGCCAACCGTCGAATATCTTCCATCTGCTTGGTCCGAAGACCATGTTTGTAGTTCGGATGCGCTTTGCCACGGGGCGCACCACCGCCAGCGCCGTGCACCCGGCACACGGACCATCCGCGCACGGCAGGGCAACGACACCGTTGGCGGGTGGACTTGGCCATAGCGCTGCATCGGGGCGCGTCTCTGAGGCGCTGGACCGGGTTCAAGAGGCAATCCGTTCCGATTTTTCTAGGTCTTTATGGTTTCTCATGCGAGCATCAGCCTCTTTCAATTTATATGGGGATCAAATCATGGCGTTTTCTACAATATCTCATTGGAATACCACTGAATGGACTGATGCATTAGAGGCCATCGCACGGGACAAATTTGTTCCTCTGATAATGTCCGTTGGAGCGAAACGGGTGCAGATGGTTCGCACCAGTGAAAACAGCTTTACAGTCATCACGGAGTATTCAGACGAAAAATCGGCTGAAGCGGCACAAACAAAAATTGCCGAAATTCGAGCGCAAGCGGCTGAAGAGCTTCCGATGACCATGGAAAGCGCGCACAGCGGCGCGGTTTTCGCAAACGGCTGACGCGAACGCCGCCAGTGTAAAACCTGCTTGTGGCGTCTCAAAGGCTTGATCGTTGAAACAGGGTTCATGGGGTTACCGTCACTTTTTATCATTACCCCTCCCCCGGTGGCTGACATCGCCCACAATCGCCTGTCCGCCGTCAGCGACATTGACGTGCTGCACTGTGACCGTCTGCTTGCCGCCATTGCGGTGCTTGCGTAGCGCCTCCATCTGGATGGCATAGGTGCGGGCCAGCTTGGTGTATCCGGTGTAGTGCGCCTGAACCTGGTCCATAGTATCCGCATTCGCCAGCCACCGCCCGGATCGTATCATCGCCACATGGGTCGCGGCCATCTGGACGGCAAGCATGCGTTCCACCACATCCCGGGGCTTGAGTTCCGCGATGGCTCCGAGCATGAAAAAACGTTCGTCATTGCCCGGATGTTCATCACTCGCTTCGGACGACTTTAAAACCTTCAGACAATGCGTCATCAACGCTTCTGCCAACTCCGGATGCTGTGTTCCGAAAACCTTCTGCAATGCGGCGTCTTGGTTCAGGGTGATGTGTTGCCCCTTTTCAAAGGTGCCCGTCAGCTTAACGCCCAATTTGCTGTCAGACTTGGTTTGTAGCTTGCCCATATTGTGACCTGTTCTTGCGCTGTATTTTTTGATGGATCCGCAGGCCGCAAAGCGACTTCGAAATCTGCTGATTTACCTGGTCTTATGAATGTTCCGATTGATGTTTGTTCATGTTTTGTACTATACCATGTTCATGCCATGGCCGTCCACAATACCGCATGATTTACGTGTGCTATTGCAAGCACTGGGCCAGCATCGCAACGCCGCAACCGACGCCGATCGGTGGGGCGCAATCAAGGAATGGCTGGAGAGCCATGCGGTGCCCGCACCCAAGGGATTGCCGACGGCGCCGGAAATCAAACGCAAAGACTAAGTTCTGGGACTGTAAACGGGCAATGTCCGCTTTGATCCGCTTTGCCGACCTCTTTCGAAAGCTGCTAAAGGTCCGAGTTGCGGACTTTTCCGCCTGATGCGGGTGCAGCGAAAATCGCCTTGATCGCCCGACCGTATCACTGCATTGCCTGTGGCGGCGCAGCACGATTTTCCCGAAACCGGACATTCAAATCGTGTAAATGGGCCAAAACCCAATCCTGACGTTCGCTGCGCTCCGGTTCTATGTCTCACATGCGGACTTTGCAGCCGTTCGCCATGTCCAGCCCAACGGCTGCTACCAGCCGGGAAGCCGACCCCCCGCTGCTGTCTCGATCCTGCCATGGCGGAACTAAGTCGTTCAGGCCGTGAACTGGCAAGTAGCGGATAAGCCCAACATGAAACTCTACGACCGATAGGTGTTAGTTAGAAACCTCCCACCCGTTTCTTTTTTCACGGTTAAATTTGCAGACGTCTCCTTCGTTCTTCCGCGATACGCCATCCAGGAACTGAACATAGACTTCAAAGACACATGTCCCCTTGCCATCATCAATGTTAAACTTCTGTTCTGCTCCAGGCTTTAGGTTCAGCCCCAAAGGAAGCCAGTCGACCATGCCCTCAGCGTTCCTTGACACAAGTTCGAAGGTTGGTTGTCTGCTCCCGGGTGTTGTTCCGGGCCTTCCTGCATAGAAAGAGATTATCGGCACTGAGCCTTTGTTGACCACAGTTAAAACACGTTGCTGACCGTCGTTGCTTGAAGGCGTTGAACAAGATGCCAACAGACAGAAGACGAGCGGCGCAATCGAAGATTTTGCCAGAATATTAATCATTTATGGAAACTCCCTAGAGCCCGCACAGTCGCAGGCGCAACCCAAGATGGCAAGTAAAAGGCGCTAGCGGTTGGGATCTGGTCAGCGAGCAGTCTCAGTGGACTTGATTGTTGTTCGGGTCACACGCTCACCAGACAATGACCAGCCTCTCGCCGCACTTGTCTCAAATGTACGCTTTAAAAAAAGATCAGCCAGGCTCTGAAAAGCCTGCAATCTGCGCTTGGCCGCCGTTTGAACCAGCCGCAAAATCTTGTACTTTGGCTCTGAACTGCGGTTCGCTATGTTGTCCATTAATGACTGCAACGCGGACCATGCGGTCATTCGATTACCCTTTGGTAGAGTATGGAATCCCGGACTTCTCTCAATACGGCACGTATTGTACACCTAAGCTCAGAACGAGCTAGCAAGAGTTGGAAATAAAGATGGGGCAGTCAACAATGTCGTCACCAAAGAAGGACAAGTTGAGTGCATTGCCATTCGTGTCCGCAGTTCGACTGGCGTTGCTTGGTCTGATATCTAGCTTTATCATTACCCCTGCTTTCGCACTTGATGAGGCCGCCGTTCTTGAAAGAATGGTAGATATCTATTCCCAAAATCTGGAGTGCGGCGAAAACCCTGAAGTACCTGCATGGCAGCGCAATGCGATAACCAACAGTAATGACGGGTATCGCGCCAGATATAGCCGCTTTGGATGCACAATTGGTGAGCGTGGTTCCATCGTCGTGTTCCCCGGCCGTGGCGAAGGTTCGTTCGAGTACTACGAGACAGCCATTGATTTCATCGACCGTGGATTTGGGCCGGTATATGTGATCGACCATCGGGGACAGGGTTTGTCCCCAAGATTGTTGGCCGACCTTCACAAAGGCCACGTCGCAAATTTTGAGGACTACGTTGACGACGCGTTGGTATTTGTCGACACGGTAAAGATTGATCTGGCCGAATTGGGCGCAGGTCCTAACCCCGTCATGTATCTGACCAGCAATTCGATGGGCGGCGCCGTCGGCATCGGGCTGCTCCAACGCTTGGGGCCAGACAATCCGTTTCGCGCTGCCGCCCTTTTAGGCCCCATGATAAACGTCAACTACCACAGTTTTTCTGGTACACCGGCCAATTGGTTTTACCTTCGTCTCTATTCTGAATCAGGTGCTCTGATGCAGGCCCGGTGGCGATGTGGGATTGCAACCTATTGGAATGACCAGCGTTGCGAGG
This sequence comes from uncultured Alphaproteobacteria bacterium, assembly GCA_963765555.1. Taxonomy (GTDB): domain Bacteria; phylum Pseudomonadota; class Alphaproteobacteria; order Rhodobacterales; family Rhodobacteraceae; genus JL08. The sequence continues at coordinate 13,449 of CAVXWX010000008.1, read as the reverse complement.
AGTATGCCGCAAAGAGTGCGGCAAATGGATATGTGCCCGACACCAGACGTTTCGTTGAAAACACCCAAGCCATCATGACGCATAGCAAGGCGCGCTATGAACTGCGGACCCACATGATGGATCGTTTTGATTGGAGCCAAATCGCTGCGGACGAATATACCGGGGATGAGAACTGGTCCGGCCCACAGCTTGGTGGGGCAACCAACGGCTGGGTTCTTGCGGCGGCACGCTTCAATCGCCAGATGCGCAAACCGGGAAGTCTGGAGAAAATGGCGCATATTCCAATCATGCTTCTGACGGGTTCCGAAGACTTAAGGGCCTACAATCCTTATGCAGAATGGCGCGACCGCAAGCCCGATCTCAGCCGACACACGGAGTTTTGCGACGATCTCAATTCGATTAGCTTGGCTTCAATAGGCGCGAACAGCTGCCAGTTCGTTTCTTTGGTCGGGGGTTATCACGAACTCTACAAAGAGCGCGACTTTGAGCGCAACAAGGCCTTGGATACCGTCGACTGGTTCTTCCGTTTCCATGCTGAAATGTAGGCCCATACCAACTCTGAATATGTCTTTGTATCAAAATAGCAGAGTACCCGCTTATTTAAACGGCAGCTTTTGTTGGCATTATAGACATCGGTGTGGGCTGCAGCATTCGATAGTTGGGCTCTTTTGACACCTTCGCTGCGCAGATCGCCAAACGGCTGGTTCAGGATGGACCGACCTTCGCTGCGCCGTGCATGAACTTGCATAGTGCGGGACGAAGTACCAATTCGCGGCGTTGGCAGAAGGTGCTGGTCAGAGGCCATTCCTTGGCATCTATGTACCACGAACAGTTTCGGTGTCGCAAAAGGAAGGCTAATGCGACAGCCGCATCGCTAGCAATGAGACAGAAATGTCTTTCGGAGACCAAATGACTGTCATGAGTCAACCGTCAAACAGCACGGACGGGCACCGGTTTGGTGTCCTGTTTGTCTTTGCCGCTGGCGTGCTTTGGTCGACCGTCGGGCTTGGAATACGGCTGATCGAAGACGCGGTTGTGTGGCAGATATTGCTTTACCGTTCGGCCAGCCTGTCACTTCTGCTCTACGTGTTCATTCGCATGCGGTCCGGAGAAAGCCCCTTTGCCCAGATTCGCCGCACTGGCTTTCCAGCGGTGATCGCGGGGCTGTCGCTGGTGGCTGCCTATTCCGGCGGGATATATGCGATTCAGGCGACATCCGTGGCAAACGCCATGCTTCTGTTTGCAACAGCACCCTTTATGGCGGCAGTTCTGGGATGGATCGTCTTGCGTGAACCTGTACGCCCTGCCACCTGGGTGGCCATAGCCGTTGCCATTGCCGGTATCGCGATCATGGTCGCAGATAAATCCGGAGGCGTTGCCCTGAAGGGCAGTCTGGCGGCGTTGGGGTCCGCCTTTGGATTTGCGGTCTTCACTGTGGCGCTGCGGTGGGGGAAATCGGGTGAAATGCTGCCGTCGGTGTTTCTGTCCGGATTGTTCGGCATCATCGTGACCTCCGGCATATGCCTGTTTTTGGATTTGTCCCTGGTGTTGTCGGTCCGGGATGGCGGCATTGCAATGGGCATGGGGGTGTTTCAGGTCGGCGCAGGGTTGATCCTGTATACACTGGGGTCTCGCAGCCTTCCTGCAGCGGAACTTGCGCTGTTGTCACTGGCCGAAGTGCTCCTTGGCCCGTTATGGGTCTGGTTGTTCATCGGTGAAACCGCCACGCTCAACACATTGACTGGCGGCGCGGTGTTGCTTGCGGCGATCGCCGGAAACGCTCTGTCAGGCAAGCGGCGTAGGCCGCCGCCGATCACGTCACCTTAGGGGATTGGGAACAACCTATTCCTGATGGATCTGCCGTGAATGAGTGCGTTGCATGTGTGATCCGATACACTTGCGCATGATGAGTGTTGCTTTTGGGGTTCCGATATAAGTGTTGCTATTGCGCGACTTTAGCCAAAAGGACGTCTAGCTACCCTTCGCGTTCCAGTTTTTTTCGCGCAAGTTTTCGGGCGCGGCGGATTGCTTCGCCTTTTTCCCGCAGCCTTTTCTCGGAAGGTTTTTCGAAGTGTTCCTTCAGCTTCATTTCGCGGAATACACCTTCGCGTTGTAGTTTTTTCTTCAACACCCGAAGAGCTTGATCAACATTGTTGTCGCGAACACTTACTTGCATGTGGTTTTCAAACCTTTCCAGAAACAACTTATTGAGATTTGCACGAGCCCGTCAGTTGTCAAGGTAATTTTTGTGTATGCAACTGCACGTCGGAAAAACGGTGTTCTTCCTAGTTCTGGCTTTCGACCGTTGAGCCGCGTTTTCAGCAGTATCTTCGCTCATCCAGTATCAGCCGAGGCTGCTTGTAGATTAAGGTAACTTCTTGTCAAACTCATCCAGTTCCATGGCCTCAGCATCCAACGCGTCCGCCAATACCATAGAAGGCGCGCCTGGGGTAAAAACCGTCTGAGCCGTGGGCGGGTTGTCGTCTGCGGAGCGATTGACCCGAAGTTCACGATAGGCTGTGTACATGCCGCTCACTATGATCAGTACCATGCCAATGAAGGTCGTATGGGGTGGGATTTCCCCCCACAGCAGGTATGCGAGGATGGCTGCCAAAGGCAGGTAACTATAGTCGAATGGTGCGATCACACTCGCGCTGGCGATCTGATATGCACGCGAGACCAATGTATAGGCCACCGTTCCGATTGCCCCCAGTAAAACCAGCATGGCGATGCCCTCGACATTTGGCACCGGCCAACTCATGCGCAAATGGTTTAGTTCTGGCGAGACCACAATCATTTGCGTAACCACAAATCCCATCGGCACGATTACAAAACCCGAGAACGAGATCGTGTATAGCCCGATGACGAGCGATGTGTCCTGCTCTCCGATCTTTCGCACAATGATTTGGCTGATCGCATAGGTAAGTGCGCAAAAAAGCGGAAGAACCGAAATCCAGCCAAAATTTCCGCCTGTGGGGTTCATCGCGATGACAACGCCCGCAAACCCTACCAGCAGCGCGGCAATGCGGTGCACTCCAACCTTCTCCTGCAGAAACAGCGCTGCCAAAGTCGCAGTCATCAAGGGTGCGGCGAAGAACAGTGTCGTGACCTCGGCAAGGCCCATAAAAGGGAAGGCGGTATAGAACATCGCGAAGCCTGAAGCAAAGAGCATGGCACGTGCTAGATACCAAGGCCAAAGAGGGGTCAAAATACGATGCGGCGCACCTAGCCACAGGACGAGCGGCAGCAAGGTCATCAAAGCGACGATGGAGCGGCTGAAGATCAGCATCCACACCGGGTAATGTGTCAACATACCCTTCATTAGAACGTCCTGCCCGACAAACAGCACCATGCCCGCAAGCACACAGGTGATCCCTTGGAGAGTGCGGGACAGCGACGGTGCGTGTGTATATGTTGAGGCGGTCATGACAGTAGACTGCTTATTCCAGGATGAGCATCCCGCCACGCAGCGACCGGAATGTCGGTTTCAATCAATAATCCAGATCAAAGGTCAGTTTGTCCCACAACTCGGTCATAGCCCATCGTGATTTCGCTGCACCTACAACGAATGGCCGCTTTTCTCTCTGCGGCGCAGCTAACAATTTTGGCGTCCGAATTGCTGCACTTGCGAGCGTTTGCGCAGGAGCACTTCCGGTATGGGCTCGAAGCGGAAGTTCACAGGTTTTTGGCGAGTGTCTGCTGTGTCGCGTCAAGCCGCCGTTAGCGACTGGAAATTCGAAACTTTGGTTCTGAAAGACTGCTTTCACCGGCACCAGACGTTCGCTGCACTCTGTATTAATGACCGCCTGGCGGACGAAGCCAAAGTTACACAACACACTAGCTTGGCTCACGGGCATTAAGGATTGGTCTGCGCCCGCATCCACTTTCTAGTCAAAAAAGCAACGGTTCTATGGAAATCCAACCTTGCGCCTAATACTCTTAAGTTCAACAGCCGTTGAACTTTGGCCTATAATTATATGTGTATCGTACCTGCTGGAAATTCACCGTTGGCAAGGCGAGATTTCTACCGTCCAACTTTACTGCGCCAGCAAGAAACGACACGGTTGCGTTTGACGGTCCATTCGGCCCCGCTGCATAAAAGTTGCCTATCCTCTGCATTCTAATGCTTTTGTTTGCGGCTTCACTTTCCGGGGAAGTTTTTTGGCCGGTGTCCGTGGCTCTAACCGGCACACCATCAAACCGAACCTGGACACGACTACCATCCATCATCAATCGACCATCGAGCGATCTTGATCCGAAAACCAGAAGCCGACCCAGAAGTTCTCCTGAAGGGTTTTTTCTTATATAATCTAGCGTAACTAGGATATTCTCAGCCTCAGCGCTCGATGTAGGAATGACATGAGACGAACTCGGCGTGCCACAACTATTTGGACTGTTATTGGCGTAAGGCCCGCGGGCCACCAGAAAGTCATCTGTAACGGTTCGAGGCGAGGAACAAGCGACCAACAAAAGCATGCTCAGGCCAACTGCTAATTGTTTCCAGATCATGCCTGTTCCAATGTTTTAACTGCAAAAATCGATGCTACGCGTTGCTCTTAGAATTAGCAATGCGCTTCCAAAGGTGGCCCAAGTCGCCCAAGGCAAGCCATCTTGTGAAGATGGCTTCCGGCAAAACTTTCGGCAAAAAGACTTCTGCCTTCTGCCATATGGCGAATTTCGCCAAGCTTGGATTGTGATCGCGTTTTCGGCCGTCCAAAGCACTTCTATTGCAGTATAGCGGCGAGGTTCATTTTGGGCTCGAGCCAGCCATTCGCTGCGCATTGTATGAAGGATCGCTGAGCGGACAAGTCGTCAATCGCGTTAGCCGACTCTGGTCTATTCTCCATAAGTTTTTACTTAATCTGATTTCGCCTCGGTCCTCACCGAAGTAGCTTTCATCGCTGCTAGGCTAGATAATAACTGCGGTTTGCAAGTCGCAGAATACGGCGGCGCTCAAGCCCCACCCCAACGCTTCAATAGCCAATACCACTGATCTGGATTTGCCAGAATACGGGCAGACAGGCTGTCATTGAATGCACGGGTCATTGTGACGCTGTCGGTATGGGCGATCGGTGCTTCGAATATCACTTGGACCGCGTTTTCGTCATCAATGCGGATACCGTAGGCGGGGATCATGAGGAGGTCGTATTTGAGTGCAAGTTGGGCAGCAGAAATGGAGGTAAGGGCGTCAAGACCGAGAAACGGTAGGCGAACACCTTCCGGGTATTTTTCATCCAGCAGGATGGAGATAAACCCGCCACTTCGAAGGTGACGCACAAGAGCCATCGTGCCGGCGTGGCCTGTTGAGAGGATCGGTTTTCCGCCCGCTTCGATACCCGCGCGAATCCGACGCGCGTAGTGAGGGTTCTTGTGGGTGCGAATAATGGCACCACTTTCCATGCCGTTCTGCCTGAGAACGGCGCGAATTGCTTCCCATTGACCAAAATGGCCGGAAAACAATGATCGCCCCTTTTCCGGCGCCGTGCGCCTCTTTTAGGGCGTCCAGTCCGGGACCGGAGACCCTGAATTTGTGATTTTGGGTCTGAAATTCCGCGTCGTGGTATAGTTCGAACAGAGTTCGCCCCATATGTTTGCCCATGCTTTGACCTAGCTTGGCGCGTGCGCCACGGGTCATGTTTGGGAAGACGCGCCTCGCTTCGCGGTCAAAACTGCGCCTCGCAGGCGGAAACCAACGCATAACCGACGCAAAAGTTGTCCCAAGGCTGCGAGACCGAACATCGAAAGACCGCCATTGCGAAACGGCCAGCGCCGACCACAAAGGAAAGTATCTGGCGCATTGGACGAAGGATTTCAAAGATACGGTCGACATGACGTTTTATCGTTGGTTTTCTGGAACAAACCAATCGGAAAATTATTAGGCCATCATTGGAGCCGAAAGTGCCCGCACACTACCTCCAGGTGTTGCTACGAAAATCAAATGCGAACCGCTGCTTCGGGCTGATTGTGTTGAAAAACTCCATTTTTGCCGAAAACCAATGAAAAATTTGTCCATTGAGAAGCCGTCGAGATTTTTGGCTAGGGGGTTGGCCAAAACGCCGGTTCGGCGATGTGAGGGTCTTGTCATGGCCCGCTCTTGGCAAGTAAAGTCAACTTTGATGAAGCAATGGAAATTGACGGAAAAATGAGGGAGCCGAATTTTCGAGTTTTTCAACGCAATCAGCTCGGTGCGGTCATTCGACAATTCCAGATGAACTTCTGCTTCTAGGTGAGCCTTTGTCACCTCTGACCGGCGCTTACGAAAGTTGGCAACTTAAGCTTCAGTGTTGTGTTTGGCGGGAATGATTGTCAGGAAGGTCACGTGTCCGTGCCAAATGGAAGCCACACCTATGAAATCAGTAGTCGAAGAAGACCTAACCATAGAAGGCAATTTAGAAGCAAAGGATGGTAGCGTCGAAGTCAAAGGCAAAGTGCTGGGTAATGTCACTGCCGCATCGGTCGAGTTACATCAGACCGGAAAATTAGATGGGAATCTCACCGCTGCCTCAGTTTCAATTGAAGGCAGCTATGAGGGTACCCTTAAATGTGATGAATTGCGGGTCGCCGCCACTTCAAAGATCAAGGGCGATATCTCCGCGAAAACTATGACAACGGAAGGTGGCGGTATATTTGTTGGCAAAGTCAATATAACAGGCCCTTGATGTAGGGTTACATGACAAAAAATTTGAGGCCGATTTGGGCTCGATGCGGTCATTCGCTGCGTTTTGCACGAACGTCCGGTTTTGACCGCCAACGTCAATTTGGATTGACCACAGTGCGAGGCTAATACCGTGACGTATTCCTTCGACCGAAGCCCTGCCTATGGCTAGATGTATATATGTCCTGTTTTTTGTGACGCGGATTTGCGGTTTTTGGCGAAATGCGTCACAATTTTTGGGACAGTTTTGCCTGTTTCCCACTGTTAAAACAGCGCACCGTCACACTCACTGTGACAGGGTGTCCTGTTTTTTGTGCGGGGCTTTCGTTTTTAGGTCCATGACATGAAGCGCTTGAGGGCAGGCTTCATATCTGGCGTTGCTTCTTCATCCAATGCCCACATGGACGCCTTGCCAATACCGGACGGGCCAAGATGCGGCCCCTGCGTCATGCGGATAAAGCCGCGTTTCTGAAGTTCCTCAAACCATGACCCGACCGTATTGCGGTGAGCGTTCAGCGCCTTGGCCGCATCACGGTGGCTGAGATGGATACGCCCGTTGTTCACACCATTGTAACGTCGTTTCAGTTCCACGTAGAGCGCCCTTGGCCCCGGCTTCAGTGTCGCCCACGCTTTAGAGGATTGCAGCCATTCGGGAAGCTGGACGTGACGCCCAGCCCCTCGTTTATGTTTCTTGTAGGGCTTAGTGGCCATCCAATGACGCCTCCCCATATGCCAGGAGCGCATAGGAACGGGCGCTGGGTTCGGGCAGGCCATGTTTGCGCATGATGCGCCGCACGGCTTGTGAGGGCGGCGGCGGCCGTTTTTTATCGCCCTTCATGCTGTCCGGCCTATCGTGTCCGGCAATTCCGCCAACAATGACATTACAGAGGGTTCAATCTCACAGTTCAGCAAGGCGCACGCGCGGATTAAGGCTTTTCGGGTGGTGTAGTAGCCCAAAGCCCGCCAAGGCCGTTCTGCGCCACCTGATTTGCGCCGCTGTGTTATCCACTGGATACCATCCTTGCAGATGATAAAGCGGTGTGTGTCCTCAAGTCTGTCGCCTCCGGATGCTGTGTTCCGAAAACCTTCTGCAATGCGGCGTCTTGGTTCAGGGTGATGTGCTGCCCTTGTTCAGGAGTGCCCGTCAGTCTGACGCCCAATTTGCCGTCAGACTTGGTTTGTAGCTTGCCCATATTGTGACCTGTCCTTGCGCTGTATTTGATGGTGGATCGGCAGGCCTCTAAGTGGACCCGATTTCGACTGATTTACCTGGTCTTGTGAATGTTCCGACTGGCGATTGTTCATGTTTTGTACTATACCATGTTCATGCCATGGCCGTCCACAATACCGCATGATTTACGTGTCCTATTGCAAGCACTGGGCCAGCACCGCGACCCGGCAACCGACGCGGATCGGTGGGGTGCAATCAAGGAATGGCTGGAAAGCCACAATGTGCCTGCCCCCAACGGATTGCCCACGGCACCGGAAGCAGCCATGTTGAGCCTGGGTTATTGTACGGAGCTTGCCGCTCAAATTTCCATGGAGTTGGGCGTCAACAGTGCTAGGCTGTTGTATCAGGTCATTTTGGCCGATGGAGGTGGCCCGAATGACGCGAGGGAGCTATGAACAATTTTGCCCGGTTGCTATGGCATCAGAAGTGCTCTGTACGAGATGGACTATGGTCCTTGTCCGAGAATTGTTGGCGGGCTCCACAAGGTTTGGAGACCTTCGACGAGGCGTTCCCCGGATGTCTCCCACACTTCTGTCACAACGGCTGAAAGAACTCGAGGCTGCAGGGATCGTCACTCGCGAGCCAGTGGCTGATGAGGTGGGCATTCACGAATACCAACTAACTGCGGCTGGGAAAGACCTAAAACAAGTCATAGAATCTTTTGGTATCTGGGGGCAGAAATGGGTCGAAACTCAGGCTTCTCTTGAGAACCTCGATCCGTCACTTTTGATGTGGGACATGCGGCGCAATATCAACCCAGCGCCGCTACCATCTCATCGAACCGTCATTCAGTTTCACTATCCAGAACTTCCCGCTAATCGCCGCTATTGGTGGCTGATCATCGATCCGGAAGCAAAGGTCGAAGTGGATCTTTGTGCGAAGGATCCGGGTTTTGAGGTGGATCTTTGGGTAACCACGGACCTCAAAACCATGACAGCCATCTGGATGGGGTTGTCTTCGCTGAAAGAATCTCAATCGAAACTTCTTGTTGATGGTGACCAAGCATTGGCCCGATCCATCGCGCAATGGTTGGGCTTTAGTCATTTTGCCGGTCAAAAGAAAATTGTTGGCTAGATGTCGGACTTTGAAAGAGTCCAGTTTCAGGACTAGCGGTATCCTCTTGTATCGTTCACTGCTTGTAAGGAAACCCCAAGACAACGGAGAAAGTTATGACCGATACCCTTTACTCTCGCCTCGGAGGCGCGGAGGCAATCGCGCGAATTGCATCCGACTTAGTCGACAACCATATTGCCAACCCACTGATCGGCAAGCGTTTCGCCGGCAGCGACGCGATCGCTATGAAGAAGAAAGCAGCTGATTTCTTTTCGATGGGTTCCGGAGGCCCCAACAACTATGACGGGTTAGACATGCTCAGCGCTCACAAACACATGAACATTTCCGACAACGAATATATGGCTGCCGTTGACGACCTGATGAAGGCACTGACGAATGCTGAGGTGGGTGATCATGAGAAGGCTGAAGTGCTCTATATCTTCCACACCCTTCGCCCCGATGTAGTAGGTGTCTGAGTGTCCCGTAGCGCGGTTTGTCAGGCTTCTTCGCTTTAACTTCCCTAGATACTGTCGTGAGATTGTGTCTGCTACTAATTGATCGCTTTGTCCCGCGACTGAGACATACGTCGCAGTCGCAGCGAACGTCCGGTGCCGGTGAAAGCAGTCGTTCAGAACCAAAACTTCGAATTTCCAGTCGCGAACGACTGCTTAACGCAACGAACCGGTCATCAGAGAAAAACAGTCGAATGACTGCATCGAGCCCAACGCGGACGCAAAATGCGCGTTCCATATGCGCGCGTCCCAAGTCCCTGGCATTAACTTGCAAGCTGATTCAGGGCAGCGCGTTTTCGATGAATTGGCGGTGGGAGGCGTCAGCCGAACGATTGGAGCGGGCCTCAAGGCGCATGACGATTTGGTAAAGGTTGTCCGCTAGGAACGCACACATTCTGCAACGGAATTCGACGGTGTTGAAGGTCGCCACTTCAAGTTCTGCTTGTGTGCGGCCACCTGCACGGATCACCATTAAATCGAATTCGCTGAGGTGGGGCTGCCGTTTCATTGTGAGTTCCTTTTTGAATGCGCTTCCACTGTGGCAGCACGCCCCACTTCTCAGGTAGTGCACGAACTGAAGCGGCCCCGATACAATTTCTGAACTAGTGCTATCCGGCAGAAAAATTTATTGTTGGAAACAGGAGGATTTAATATGGCAATCAAAGCATATGGAATTTACTGCCCAACATCTAAGGCCTGCGAAGTGTTGGAACCACGATGGACGATTCCGATCCTTTGTGAGCTTTGGGACAACAATACACGTTTCAATGAAATTCGGAGGGCTCTCCCCGCGCTATCTCCGGGGCTTCTGTCAAAACGCCTAAAAGAACTTGAAGCTAATGGAATGATCGAACGTGTTGAAAACCGTGCGCAAGGTACGGTGGACTATTTCCGCACTCAAAAAGCAATTGAACTTGAACCGATCTTTGATGAAATGGCACGCTGGGCGCAAAGACATGTAGACGCGGAAATAGCACTCTCAGATCAAGATGCGGGTATGCTAATGTGGAAACTACGCCGTCGGATTAATGCCGAGGAAATGCCGGAGGGCCGAAATGTTATTCGGTTCCACTTCCCAGATGCCACCAGCGCTCACAGCACTTACTGGATTGTAGCCAAGAGCGGCGCTATTGCCGACCTGTGCGTCCACGATCCGAAGTTGGAGCCGGATTTGTTCGTTGAATGTCCAGTTGGAGTGCTGACAGGTGTCTATTTGGGTCGCCGCAGCTTGTCTCGTGACATCGACGACGGCAATATTTTTCTGTCTGGTGACACGCGGTTGGCAAAGAATTTTTCAAAGTGGCTGCCGCCTACTGAATTTGCAGATGTCGACGGGATTGCGACTGTGTGACGACGACGTTGAGCGACTATTGGGATTGGCCAGCACCTACTAAGTTCTATGAGCGATTTGTGTCGGATGAACTTCTGGACCAAAGTCCAATACAACACTTTCATAGAAGAGCAGTCTGCACCTGTCCCGATTTCTGGTAATGTAAAAGCGGAAGTAAAGCCGTCACGGAGGGATAGTCAGTGAGTGATTTCTACAACGCAGAAATGGCCGCTCAACAGGAACGCATGGCACGTACCAAAGACATGGTTCGGCAGCGCTCAGAACACATGCGATTTTTATCACCGAAACCGGGCGAACAGATCTTGGAACTTGGCTCTGGCAATGGAATTTTCGCGCGAGACTTGGTCGAATCTGTGGGTTCAGAAGGCCATGTGATCGGATTAGACTTTTCGGAGGCAATCCTTGAGACGGCACGTCATATCTGCCCGGATGGTGAATTTGTGCAGGGCGACGCTCAGGACCTACCCTTCGAAGACGGGACATTTGATGCCATCGCGGCTGCACAGTTGTTTTGCTTTTTGGGTGACGTTGAGCGGGCACTTTTAGAAGCCTACCGTGTTCTAAAACCCGGAGGGCGTATCGTCATCTTGGATACAGATTGGGATACGTTGATATGGCGGAACACATCCCTGACCTGATGACGCGGTTGCTGGCTGCCTATAAGGCAGTCTTATGCTAACGCGCATTTGCCGAGGTCATTGCGGCAGAAACTGATTCAGACGGGCTTTTCGATGTCGGAGTCGATAGTTTCGTCGTTCTCAACACGAACTTCGGAGACGAAACATATGCTAAACAGACCGCTGGGTTTGCCATTTCGATCATGGACAACTCGGTAGAATTCAGCGCCGGAGAACGAACGGTTTGGCTGGAGGATCAAGAGAGTTCCGATAAGAACGGTGGCTTTTTCTTTTCGCTCAACCGCTACATCCTCACTGGAAGAAAATGAATTCAATCCAAGGGCTGGTTTGTCCCGCATTGTGTGAGTTTATGCGCCCTGCAGCGACGGGCGGTTCACCCCACACCAGCCGTTCATGTAACGCGCGGCGAAGGTCGGTTTCGAGCCCAAATCGGCCTCAAATTTTTTGTCATGTAACCCTACATCAAGGGCCTGTTATATTGACTTTGCCAACAAATATACCGCCACCTTCCGTTGTCATAGTTTTCGCGGAGATATCGCCCTTGATCTTTGAAGTGGCGGCGACCCGCAATTCATCACATTTCAGGGTACCCTCATAGCTGCCTTCAATTGAAACTGAGGCAGCGGTGAGATTCCCATCTAATTTTCCGGTCTGATGTAACTCGACCGATGTGGCAGTGACATTACCCAGCACTTTGCCTTTGACTTCGACGCTACCATCCTTTGCTTCTAAATTGCCTTCTATGGTTAGGTCTTCTTCGACTACTGATTTCATAGGTGTGGCTTCCATTTGGCACGGACACGCGACCTTCCTGATAATCATTCCCGCCAAACACAACACTGAAGCTTAAGTTGCCAACTTTCGTAAGCGCCGGTCAGAGGTGACAAAGGCTCACCTAGAAGCAGAAGTTCATCTGGAATTGTCGAATGACTGCACCGAGCCCAAACTGCCAAATGCCGCGGCTTGTATCAATGGAATTGATACTGCGAAAGCAGCCGTTGGCGGACGTCGGGTGTCAGTTCTGGAATGGCTTTAGAGTTATCGAAGAGCGGGTCGCTGGAATCCTACACATGCCCATAGAAATCACGGTGTGCCGCGATGGAATAAGCATACTCGAGTAATGTCGACCAACGGAATACGGGCATTTCAATTTCCCTTTGGATCGTGCGGGCAAAGGGTTGAAATCCTGTGCATTCAAGGACCATCGCGCCCATTGACGGTTGCGCGGCGGCAAAATCTTTTGCGACGGATACTAAATCGTGCTCTGCCTTGGCGTAGTCGGCAGTGGGAATATCAGGCCGCAAATCCTTGTCTACAGACTGTCGAACTGAGGGCATTTGCCACCGTCCTTTGCGCCTTGGACCACATAGTTCATCCGAGTTGCACGCGAACAGATGTGAGGTGCCGATCGTACAATTCGTCGGCCTCAGCGACAAGAATGCCGACAACCTTGTTGTCACCGATAATCGTTTGGGCCAAAGGTACCTGTAACAGGCTTGACGCGAACACCGGGACATTCACAGCCGCGGCGATTTCCCTCTGGAACCATGCAAAGTAGCCACATTCGGCTACAATCGCGCGGCACCCCATGCGTTCAAGTCTACGCGCTGCAGTAAGCACCGGCTCCAGTAACGCCTCTTTGTTTTCTCCCCTCACCAGTTTCTTGATGTCAACACCGTCCGCGATTTCGTACTGGACCGGGAAAGGATAGGCGCTGGCGTTGCGCACATCGCCGGGAAACCCGGGGTAGACATCATCCAGAATGATAATCCCCAACCCCATGCCATAGCAGCAGTGATTTTTTGGCGTGAATGCGCTGAATGGCCGGATCGTGTGCTGGCATCACCAGACTCCTTGTGGTCTTGCGGATACCGCCCTGATATATCTTTATGGAATTCCAGAGAAATAATGTTTCTTTATGAGGATTGAAAAATGCTTATTACCGGATCGAGGCGAGAAGAACTGTCGGTTCGGCGTGTCCGTAGCCTGCTCACAGTGGCAGAGCATTG
>CAVXWX010000007.1:0-152123 GCA_963765555.1 uncultured Alphaproteobacteria bacterium | reverse complement strand
GTCGCTGTCGGCGCCGGTGTTGCCGTTGTCGACGACCTTCACGAGCTGGAGCGTGGGCGCCAGCGCCGTGTTGGTGATGATGCAGGTCTCTGTCTGGCCCGCTTGCACGTCCACGTTCGAGCAGTTGTCATAGCTCTCGGCGTAGCCGGGCACGATGGGCGCACTCTCGGTGACCGAGTAGGTCCCCGCGGTGACGATGAGGGCGTTCCTGCCAAGCAGCGGGTCAGCGCCGTCCTGGGAGAACGGGAGCGGACCCTGGGCGTCGGGACCGGCCACGTCGAAGGCGAAGTCCGTAGCCTCGGCGGTGCCGCCGGCACTGTTGTCCACGACCTTGCGGACGACGAGGGTGCCGGTCAGCTTCTCATTGGTGAAGAAGCAGACGATGGGTGCCTCGGCCGCGGAGTCCGCGAAGCCGACGTTGTCAAGGAGGACCCGGTTGCTGCCCAGCTGCACGGTGTACTCACCGTTGCCGAGCGCGTCGCCGTTGCCGTCCCGGCACACGATGCTCTGGAGGCCCCAGTTGGGCGGGAGCGAATCCTCGGTGATGGTGACGGTCTCGGCATCAGGGATGAAGCCGAAGGGGCCGTAGCTCTCACCGGGTTCGAGGCTCCAGCTGTTGGGCGCGTCCCAGTCGGAGCCGCCACGGGTGCTGTCGGACTCGAAGCCGAAGTCGGGCTGGCCACTGAAGTCACCGTCGACCAGCTTCAGGACGGTCAGCGGGCGAACCTGCTCGAGGGCCGCGTACAGACAAGCGGTCGTCTGCCTGGTCTCGACGGTGATGAACTGGGCCATGGGGGTGCCGGACGCGGTCGTGGGGCAAGCGTTCGGCGTGCTGCCGATGGCCCCGCTGCCGTTGCCACGGAAGCCCTTGAGGATCAGGTTGTACGAGATTCCGTCGATGACGATCGGCGTGTTGCCGGTCGTGTCGGAGAACGTGAGGATGTCGTTGTTGGCGGGGTTGGTCGCGGGGCTGGCGTTATTGGGCGTCTCGTTGAGCGTCCAGGGGAAGGTGTAGTTCACCGTCTGGTTGCCCAGCGTCAGACGAACGCCCATGTCGCCGTCGAACCGGTTGTTGCCCTGGATGGGGTTGTTGGCGTGCCACATCGTGCCCAGGAGGAAGTCCTCACCGGGGTCGATGTCGTTGACGGTCGAGGGCGAGAAGCCGATCGCGCTCTGCTTGTTGCCACTGAGGATGGTCAGTTCGGAGGGACAGTTGCTGTCGGTCCGGCCGTGGGCCATCCAGGCGATGTCCCAAGTCTCCGACCCGGAGGTGAAGGGCACCCACTCGGTCCGGCTGGCGTTGCCGTCCTGTGGGTCATAGCGGATACAGGTGGCTTGTGAGCCGTTGGCCATGCGGCCTTCGATATCGGAGGCGATGCCGGCGACGCTCAGGCCGCGGGCAGCTGGAGCGCGGATGCTCGAGGTGCCGCTGATGGTGGGTTCCTTGGTGGCCTTGGGCTGCTGAGCCTTGGGCTCGGCCGGGGCCTGGGTGGGCTCCTCGACCACGGGCGGCTCGGGGGCGTCGACGCCACCGGGCACCTCGGCGAGACAATCGCCGGTCACTGGATCGACCAGGCATTCGGCCGGCTCCTCGACCGGCTCGGCGGGGGCCGCGGTGGGCTCCTCGACCGGCTCGGCGGGGGCCGCGGTGGGCTCCTCGACCGGCTCGGCGGGGGCCGCGGTGGGCTCCTCGACCGGCTCGGCGGGGGCCGCGGTGGGCTCCTCGACCGGGGCCTCGGGGAGGCATTCGCCACTCACCGGATCGACGAGGCAGTCGTCGGCGGGGTCACCCTTGGGCGGGTCGACCTTCGGCGTTTCGACCGTGGGGGTCTCGCTGATCGGGGTCTCGCTGATAGGGGTCTCGCTCTTAGGCTGCTGCTGCTGCTGCAGCTGCTCGAGCTCACGCTTGGGCACCGCGTCCGGACGGACCTTGGCGGCCTTCTCCTTGACGATGACCTTGGTTGGTCGCTTGAGATCGTCGACGGTGGCCGTGAGGCGAACGGGCGCAGCGTCACTGATGAGGGTGAGGCGAGTCTTCTTGCCGAAGGTGTTCGAGAGGCGCGCACCATCGGTGGCGGTCCACTTGACGCGGACCGGATCGCAGTAGTCGGTGGGATCACCGCTGCCCTTGGCTCCACCGAAGGGCGTCTTGTCGTTCTTGGGACAGAGGTAAGCACCCACGATGACCTTGCCACCGAGGGCGACCTTCACCTTCTGGGGGAAGAAGCGGATGGTCAGGCCCTGCTCGCTAAGGGTCTTCTCGACCTCAGGCTGGGCCTTGGGTGCGGGCTGAGCCTTGGGTTCGGGCTGGGCCTTGGGTGCGGGCTGAGCCTTGGGTGCGGGCTTGGGCTCAGCCTTCGGCTCCGCCGGAGCTGGTTCGGCCAGGGCCTCTGCGGCGGGCTGGCCCGTCGTCTCGGCGCTCGGCGTTTGGCTGGCCTCTGGGTCGGATTCCTGGGCGATGACCGCTGCCGGTGTCAGCACCAGGGCTGACAACAACAGGATCGCTTGCAGGACCGCCAGCAATGCGGTGCCCTTGCCGGGTCCGCGACGGGTGTACGAGTACATCGATGCCTCTCTTCTCGGGTGGGGTGCCCGATTTGCCTCTGAGCCCCCGATAGCCGATGGATACTTACTCCGCTCGGAGTCGAATAAGTACGCCGGACATGATTTCCGGCCACCGCGGAGCAAGTCCGCAGGTCAGCAAGTCTCACGACGGCCATGACGTTTGGCAATCGGTACTAGTACCTGTTGGCCATATTCGTTGTCCCGCGTCACCGTCTCTTTGAGGCGTGATCCCACCACACGTCCCACGACCTCACCGCAACGTGGCAGACCACAACATGGGACCGATGCCGCCCTCTGAGCAGTACTGGCGGACTGCTCGCGACCGACCCCGTACCATCTGGACCGATGCGTTCCACCCTGGCCTTCGTCCTCGCGTGCGTCCTCCTCGCCAGCGCCGCCCTGCCAGCGGCCGCGGCCGACTACCCCGCCAAGGACTCCCGGTACCACTCCTATCCCGAGATGGTCAGCCACATCAAGTCGGTGGCGGCCAAGCACCCGGGGATCGTGCGGCTTCTCTCCATCGGCAACAGCTATCAGGGGCGCAAGCTGTGGGTCGCAGAAGTGAGCGACCGACCTGGACGCGACGAGCGTGAGCCCGAGGTGCTCTTCGACGGGCTCCACCACGCGCGCGAGCACCTCAGCGCCGAGATGCCGATCTACATCCTCGACCTGCTCACCAACCAGTACGGCCGCAAGACCGACCTCGGCAGGCGCGTGACCAGGCTGGTCGACGGGCGCCGCACCTGGATCCTCTTCATGGTGAATCCCGACGGGCTGCAGTACGACCTCACCGGCTCCCCCTACCGCTCCTGGCGCAAGAATCGGCAGGCCACGCCGGGCTCGAGCAAGCTGGGCACCGACCTCAACCGCAATTACGGCTACCAGTTCGGCTGCTGCGGCGGTTCCTCCGGCAAGCCTGGTGCCCACGACTACCGTGGCCCACGGCCCTGGTCGGCACCCGAGGTTCGCGCCGTTCGTGACTTCGTCAACAGCCGCGTCGTCAACGGCCGGCAGCGCATCCGCACGCATATCACCTTTCATACTGCCGGCGAGCTCGTGCTCTGGCCGTACGCCTATACCCGGCGGGACCTGCCGTCGGACATGACCGCACTCGACCTCGAGGCCTTCAAGGCCATGGGCAAGACGATGGCCCGGTCGAACGGCTACCGCGCCAGGCAGTCGAGCGCGCTGTACCCCACCGACGGAGACATGATCGACTGGATGTACGCGCGCCATCGCATCTTCTCGTTCACCTTCGAGCTGTATCCGACCGGCGGCGGCACGACACGACACTGGTACCCGCCTGACGAGGTCATCGCGCGCGAGACCAGGCGCAACCGAGACGCGGTGCTCTATCTCATGGGCCGGGCCGTCTGTCCCTATGGCGCACTGGGGTCACGCGCGGCCAAGAACAACTGCGGTCCCCTCTACGACGACTTCGAGGTCGCCCGCGGCTGGCAGGTGAACGCGCGCGGCACCGATACCGCCAGCGATGGCCTCTGGCAACGTGGCGATCCGCTGAAGAGCCCGTTCCAGCTGGGCGCCGCGGTCTCCGGCCGGGCCGTGCTCGTCACTGGTCGACAGCCTGACCATGACGTCGACGGCGGACGGACGACGGCCCGCTCCCCCTACTTCACCGTCCCGGCCAACGGGAAGGGCCGAGTCAAGCTGCGCTACTGGGTGGGCATGTCCGCCTCGTCCGGGCCTGACGACGGCTTCGCCGTGCGCCTCATCGACAGCGACGGCAAACGCGTGAAGGTGCTGCACAAGGTCCCCGGCAACGGCACCAGGCAGGCTCCCCGCTGGCGCGCCCTCGACAAGCGGATCCCGACCGAGCTGGCCGGGAAGCGCGTGGCCATCGAGCTCGAGGCGGTCGATGCCGGCGGCGACGCCATCGTCGAAGCAGCCGTCGACCAGGTCCGCGTGACCAACGGGTAGGACTCGTCACCGACCGCGGCGTCCACGTCTTTCACCGGTGTACGGAACCAGTTACGATGCCCCCAGTGCCCGTCCCACGGTGTGGTGCTGGACGGTAAGACCCGCCCGGGTGCGCGAGTGCAGCGACCCGGACCAGAGGAGGAACGCATGCGCAGGTTCACCACCGCATCCCTGGCGCTCACGCTCGCAGCCACCGGCGCCCTCACCGGCGCGGCCGTGGTCGCAGCCCAGGATGGCTCAGATCTGAAGATCGGCCTCGTCACGGACGTGGGCACGATCAACGACCGCAACTTCAACCAGTTCTCGTGGGAAGGCACGCAGGCCGGGGCTGAGGCCATCGGCGCCGCCGAGCCGCAGTTCGCCATCAGCCAGGCGTCCGCGGACATCGCTCCCAACATCCAGGCCTTCGTCGATCAGCAGTACGACATCATCGTGACGGTCGGCTTCGCCGCTGGTGAGGACACCGCGAACGCGGCAGAGGCCAACCCTGACATCAACTTCATCGGCGTCGACCAGGGCGTACCAGAGGGCCTCGAGAACTACATCGGCATCCAGTGGCGCGAGCAGGAGCCCGGCTACCTCGCCGGGATCGTGGCGGCCTCGGTCAGCGAGACCGGTCACATCGGCGCCGTCGGCGGCACTCCGGTCATCCCGGCCGTCGTCAACTACATCGAGGGCTACGCCCAGGGTGCGCTCTCGGTGAACCCGGACGTCGAGGTCGTGGTCGCGTATGTCTCGACCCAGCCGGATGCGGCTGCGTTCGCCGATCCGGCGGGTGGCCAGGCCTTCACGCAGCAGCTGCTGGCGCAGGATCCCGACATCGACGTCATGTTCCAGGTCGCCGGCCTCACCGGCAACGGTGTGCTGCAGGCAGCCTGTGACGCCGGCATCAACGCCATCGGCGTCGACGTCGACCAGTACATCTCCACCCCGGAGACGGCCGCGTGCACGATCGTGAGCGCCGAGAAGAAGCTGTCCAAGAACGTCAATGACGCGATCGTGAACATCGTCGCTGGCACGGCCACCCCGGGCACCAACGTCCTCGGCATCGACACCCAGGACGTGGGCCTTTCGTCGTTCCACGAGTTCGAGGACATGATCAGCGAGGACACGCTCGCCGCGCTCGCGGCCGCGGAGGCCGGGCTGGCTGACGGCTCACTCCAGGCCTGCGAGCAGAACCCCGACACCGGTTTCTGCGTGCAGACCCTCGGCTAGTCAGAGGCGTAAGCGATTTCAGGCTGAAGGACCAGCGGGCCGACCACTTTGGTCGGCCCGCTACTCTTCCAGACACGATGGAGGGATCGTGAGGGAGGATCCGGCGGCGTCGTGACGGACTCGACCGCGACCGAACGAACCAAGACGGTGGCAGCGCCGGCGCTCGAGATGCGAGGCATCACCAAGCGCTATCCCGGCGTGGTCGCCAACGACGGCATCGACCTCGACGTGCAGCCGGGCGAGATCCACGCCCTGCTAGGCGAGAACGGCGCCGGCAAGTCGACGCTCATGAACGTCCTCTACGGCCTGGCCAAACCAGACGAGGGTGAGATCCTGCTCGATGGCAAGGTCATCGAGATCGAGGATCCGACCGATGCCATCGACCGGGGCATCAGCATGGTTCACCAGCACTTCATGCTGGTGCCGGTCCTCACCGTCGCGGACAACGTCCTCCTCGGCAAGGAGGCCATGCGCGGCCCGGTCTTCCTCGACCAGGCAGAAGCACGTCGTCGGATCCGTGAGCTGGGCACTCGGTTCGGCTTCGAGCTGGACCCCGACCAGAAGGTCGGCGACCTCTCGGTCGGGTGGCAGCAGCGTGTCGAGATCCTCAAGGCGCTGTATCGCGATGCGCGCATCCTCGTGCTCGACGAGCCGACGGCGGTGCTCACGCCCCAGGAGACGGTCGAGATCTTCGCCGTGTTGCGGCGTCTGGCGGCCGAGGGCCACAGCATCATCTTCATCAGTCACAAGCTCTACGAGGTCCTCGAGATCGCCGACCGCATCACGGTCATCCGTCGGGGCAAGGTCGTCGGCAGCCGCATCCCCAGCGAGACCGACGAAGACGACCTCGCCGAGCTGATGGTCGGTCGCGAGGTGCAGCTGACCGTCGACCGTGGCGAAAGCCATCCCGCGGGGCCGATGCTGACGGTCACGGACCTGCGTGTGGCGGGCAGGCACGGTGGCGACGTCGTCGACGGCGTGGACTTCGAGGTCCACGCCGGCGAGATCCTCGGCATCGCCGGCGTGGCCGGCAACGGCCAGGACGAGCTGGTCGAGGCCATCACCGGCCTGCGCCAGCCCCGGAGCGGGTCGATCGTGCTCGATGGCGACGACGTGACCACTGATGGTCCGCGCGAGCTGCACGGCAAGAACGTCGCCTACGTCCCGGCCGACCGCCATCGCTTCGGCCTGGTGCTGTCGTTCCCCCTGACCGACAACGCCGTTCTCACCGATTACTACATGGAACCCTATTCGCACGGCCTCGTGCGGGACGAGAGCGCCATCGCGGCGCGCGCCGACGAGGCCATCGAGCAGTACGACGTGCGCACACCGGCGGCAAGCGTGACCGCCGGGACGCTTTCAGGCGGGAACCAGCAGAAGCTCATCGTGGCCCGGGAGTTCGACCGGGAGCTCAAGCTTCTCGTACTCGATCAGCCCACCAGGGGCCTTGACGTTGGCAGCATCGAGTTCATCCACAAGCAGATCATCCGCAAACGCGATGCCGGCACGGCTGTGCTGCTGGTATCGGCTGAGCTCGACGAGGTGCTCGAGATCTCGGACCGCATCGCCATCATGTACCGCGGCCGGATCGTCGACATCATCGACGGCCGCACCGCCAACAAGGAGGCTGTGGGCCTGCTGATGGCGACCGGTGGCAAGGATGGGGCCGGCCATGGCGGATCGGAGCCGGCGTCATGATCAACAGGCTGCTGAGCCGATCGCTGCGTGGCCAGCTGGCCATCACGGGCGGCGCGATCCTGCTGGCGCTGGTGGTCGGCGCCGTCATCATGGTCCTCACCAGCCCGATCATCACCGGCAGCCTGGACTTGTGGCTGTGGGTCGACGCCTATCTCGCCCTGATCCAGGGTGCCACCGGCATCGCCATCAGCCTTGACCCGATCTCGATCGAGTTCCTCGGCCTGAACGGCGTCATCGACACGCTCGTCCGAGCGACTCCCTACATCCTGGGCGGGCTCGCGGTCGGCCTCGGCTTCAAGGCCGGCCTCTTCAATATCGGTGCGCAGGGCCAGTTCCTGATGGGCGCGCTGGGCGCGGTGACCGTGGGCGTCCTGCTCGCCGACGCCTCCTCCTTCGTCGCCGTTCCGTTGGCCCTGCTGGCAGGCGTGGCTGCAGGTGCCGCGTACGGCTTCGTCCCCGGCTGGCTCAAGGCCTACACCGGCGCCCATGAGGTCGTCGTCACCATCATGCTCAACTACGTGGCGCTGGCCATCGTCTCGTGGGCTGTGACGGGGCCGCTACGCTCGGCCACGGCGTCGTTCGCACGTACCGATAGCGTGGGCCAGGCAGCGCTGCCCATCCTCGGCGGCGGCAGCGGCCACCTGCTGCACTCGGGCGTCCTCATCGCCTTCATGGCGGTGCCGATCGTGTGGTGGATCCTCTATCGAACCACCATCGGCTTCGAGGTTCGCACCGTCGGCGCCAACCCCGATGCCGCCCGCTACGCGGGCATGCGGCCAGCTGCTCATCACGGGCACGATGGCGGCCGCAGGGCTGCTGGCCAGCAAGACCAACCGGAACCAGGCACCAGCACCAACCGTATTGCTGCGGTTTCGCCAGTTTTATCAATGTGATGCCGATACGGTTGGCAGTGCTTCGATGGCCGCGGATGCGGAAATCTGCGCCATGTTGAGCGACACGCTGGAAGCCGTCGGCATCCCGCGCGGCGATTATGTGATCCGTATCAACAACCGCAAGGTGCTGAACGGGGTGATGGAAGTGGCGGGTGTGCTGGACCCGTCCGACCCCGACAAGTTCGCCCATGAACGCGGGATTGTTTTGCGCGCGATTGACAAGCTGGACCGGCTGGGGATTGAGGGCGTGCGTGCGCTTTTGGGTGAGGGGCGCAAGGACGAGAGCGGCGATTTTACCAAGGGGGCGGGGCTCGACGTAAAACAGGCTGATACTATTATCGGCTTCATGCAGGCGCGCTGTGATGTCAGTTCAGATACGATCGCTCAATTGCGCGCCTTGGTTGTCGGTTCGACAATTGGTGCATCTGGCGTCGATGAACTCGAACAAATCGCCGATCTCCTCGCGGCCCAAGGTTACGGCCCCAACCGCATTGTCATTGATCCATCCGTCGTGCGCGGCCTTGGTTACTACACCGGTCCCGTCTACGAGGCCGAACTGACCTTTGACATTCAGGATGAAAAGGGGCGCACCCGCAATTTCGGGTCGGTTGCAGGCGGGGGCCGGTATGACGATCTGGTCAAACGCTTTACCGGTCAGGAAGTGCCTGCCACCGGTATTTCAATCGGCGTGGACCGGTTGTTGGCGGCCCTGCACGCCAAGGGGCGGATCGAAGCGACCGCGCAAGGCCCCGTTGTTGTCACTGTGATGGATCGCGACCGGATGGCCGATTATCAGACCATGGTGGCCGAATTGCGCGCGGCGGGCATCCGCGCCGAGGTGTATCTGGGCAATCCGAAGAATTTTGGCAACCAGTTGAAATACGCGGACAAACGCGCCAGCCCGATTGCGATTATCGAAGGCGGCGACGAAAAGGAAAAAGGCGTTGTGCAGATAAAGGATCTTCTGCTCGGTTTGAAATATGCGGAGACTTCCACGCACGAAGAATGGAAGGAACGCCCAAATCAATATGAAGTGCCACGTACTGACATGGTTGATTGGATTAAACGAATACTCAAAGACCAAGAAGATCAGGAATACCCCTGATGCCCACCCGTGCCGCCACATTGGCCCGCGCTGCCGACTTGCGTGCGCGGTTTGAAACAGCAGGCGCTGTGCCTGTGGAAACGCCGATCCTGCAACCGGCGGGCACCTTGCTGGACCTGTACGGAGAGGACATTCGTGCACGCGCCTATGTCACGTCCGACGCGTTGCGCGGTGAACAGATGTTGCGCCCCGATTTTACGGTGCCTGTGGTGCAGATGCACATGGCGCACGGGGCCGAACCGGCGCGCTATACCTATGCGGGCGAAGTGTTTCGCCGTCAGGAAGAAGACCCCGACCGGCCCAATGAATATGTTCAGGTCGGGTACGAGGTGTTCGACCGTGCCAATCCCGCTGGGGCGGATGCCGAAGTGTTCGCCCTGATCGCGGGCATCCTTGCGCCTTTGTCCCTGCGTGCGGTGACAGGCGATATCGGCCTGCTGATGGCGGCCGTGCAGGGGCTTGCAAACCACCGATGCGCGCAAATCCGCACTGCTGCGCCATATCTGGCGGCCCCGCCGGTTTCGTGCCCTGCTGGACCGGTTTTCGGGGAAAACACCCGCGCCGAAAACACGCAGCGCGCTGTTGAAGAAAAAAGACCCGATGGCGCGGTCCGGCCCCGTGATCGGCCTGCGCAGCGTGCCCGAGATCGAGGCGCGTATCGCCGCCCTGCGCGAAGACGCAGCCACTGCGCCGATTTCCAGCGGCGAGGTGGCGTTGATCGACGCGGTTCTGGCCGTGCGTGAAACATCGCCCTTCGCGCTGGAACAATTGCGCGATATTGCCGTTGATCTGCCCGCGATCAGCGGTGCCGTGGGGCGGATGCAGGAACGGCTGGATGCATTGGACGGGCGCGGCGTTGATATTGCGCATCTGGAATTCGATGCCAGCTATGGCCGCACGTTGATGGAATACTACGACGGGTTCGTGTTCGGGTTTTACGCCGCAACGCGCCCCGATCTGCCTGCAGTGTCCAGCGGCGGGCGCTATGATGCGCTGACGCGGCAACTGGGGCAGGGCGCGGAAATTCCCGCTGTTGGCGGTGTCATGCGCCCCGGTCTGATGCTGGAACTGGAGGCCGCGACATGAGCATCAAGCTGGGCGTGCCGTCCAAGGGGCGGTTGATGGAAAAGACCTTTGACTGGTTCGGCAAGCGCGGCATTTCCCTGTCGCGCAGCGGGTCCGACCGTGAATATGCCGGAGCCGTGGGTGGCATTGACGGGGTGGAACTGGTGCTGCTGTCCGCCGGTGAAATCCCGCGTGAACTGGCGGCGGGGCGCATCCATCTGGGCGTGACCGGCACCGATCTGGTGCGCGAAAAGCTGGCCGCGCTGGGAACAGCAGGTCGAAGAGGTCGATCCGCTGGGCTTTGGCGAGGCGGATCTTATTCTGGCGGTGCCAAAGGCGTGGGTCGATGTGGACACGCTGGATGATCTGGATGGCGCGGCGGCGGCGTTTCGGGCCACCCACGGGTTCCGGATGCGGATTGCCACCAAATACCATCGTCTTGTGCGCGATTTCCTGCGCGACAACGGCGTGGCCGATTATGCGCTGGTAGACAGTCAGGGCGCGACCGAAGGCACCGTGAAAAACGAAACTGCCGAAGCGATTGCCGATATCACGTCAACGGGGGAAACCCTGCGCGCCAATCATCTGAAACTGCTGGGCGACGGGTTGATCCTGAAATCTCAGGCGACGCTGTTCCGCAGCCGGACAGCAACATTGTCGAACGCGGAGCGCAAAACGCTGAAATCCCTGATGGAGCAATTGGGTGCCTGAGGCCTAAAGCACACCGATCTCGGCCAGCGCGCGGTTCAACTCGGGGGGCAGAACCTCTTCGTTCTTGCGGCCTTTGGGCAGGTCGGGCGGCGCGTCTGCTGTCTGCAGATAGCGCCAGCCCTGAAACGGGCGTTTGATGGCAGATTGGGTACGGTGCAATTCCGGTTCCAACACAATCGCGCAGCGCCGGATGCCATCCTGACCGATTACCTCGTCCAGACGCAGTATGCGCTGGCGGCACTGGATCAGCCCCTTGATCACCCAATATATCGACCCGCCGTTCAAAATCTCGGCCTCGCGCTTGGGCCACATACGGGTGACATGGCGTGGCAAACCATCGCCGGTCTGTGCCCGTTTATCGCGATGCCAGTCGGCGAGATCTTCGACACTTTCGGTGCCGACCGACAATTTTATAAGATTTACGTACTTATCCACAGAGTTGTCCCCAAGCCACACCCCATATAGTAGGTCATTCCAGGGCCAGTGCAAACTGTTGTGCTGATTGGCCTGTTCGCGGTAAGGTGTACGCCCGCTATCCCGAAGGAATCGCCTGATGACCCGTTTCGCCGCCCCCATTGCCGAGCAAATCTGGGACATGAAATACCGTTTCAAGGCCGCTGACGGCACGCCGCGCGATCTGACGGTGGAAGATACGTGGCGGCGTATTGCCCGTGATCTGGCGCAGGTGGAGGACGACCCGAAGGCGTGGGAAGACACTTTCTATAGCGCGCTGGAGGATTTCAAATATCTGCCCGCCGGGCGCATCACCGCAGGGGCGGGCACGGCGCGGCGGGTGACGCTGTTCAACTGCTTTGTGATGGGCACCATCCCCGACAGCATGTCGGGCATTTTCGAGATGCTGAAAGAAGCCGCCCTGACCATGCAGCAAGGGGGCGGCATCGGCTATGATTTCAGCACCATCCGCCCGAAAGGCGCGGATGTGCTGGGCGTTTCGGCGGATGCGTCGGGGCCGTTGTCGTTCATGGATGTGTGGGATGCGATGTGCCGCACGATCATGTCGGCGGGCAGCCGCCGTGGTGCGATGATGGCAACGATGCGCTGTGACCACCCCGATATTCAGGATTTCATCACTGCCAAATCCGACGCCGCGCGGTTGCGGATGTTCAACCTGTCGGTGCTGGTGACCGATGCGTTTATGGATGCGGTCAAGGCCGACGGCCCATGGGATTTGCAGTTTGATGGCAAGGTTTATCACACCGTGCAGGCGCGTGATCTGTGGAACAGGATCATGCAGTCGACCTATGATTATGCCGAACCGGGGGTGATTTTCATCGACCGGATCAACGCTGCCAACAACCTGAATTATTGCGAAACCATTGCGGCGACCAATCCGTGCGGGGAACAGCCGCTGCCCCCCTATGGCGCGTGCCTGCTGGGGTCGATCAACATGGCGCGGCTGGTGTCGGACCCGTTTGAAAAGACCGCCGCACTGGATCAGGGCGCGATGGCCGATCTGGTCGCCACCGCTGTTCGGATGATGGACAACGTGGTGGATGTGTCGAAATTCCCGCTTGAAGCACAAGCGCAGGAAGCGCAAGCCAAACGCCGGATCGGACTGGGCGTGACCGGACTGGCCGACGCGCTTTTGATGGTCGGCCTGCGCTATGGATCGGACGAGGCGGCGCGTCAGACCGAGGACTGGCTGCACGCGATCGCCCGCGCCGCCTATCTGGCATCGGTGCAACTGGCCAAGGAAAAAGGGGCGTTTCCCCTGTTTGACGCCGAAAAATATCTGGCGACGGGCCATATGCAGGCGATGGACGAGGATGTGCGCGAGGCAATCCGCACTCATGGTATCCGCAATGCGCTGCTGACCTCGATCGCGCCAACGGGGACGATTTCGCTTTATGCCGGGAATGTATCGTCGGGGATCGAACCTGTGTTTGCCTATGCCTACACACGTAAGGTGCTGCAAAAGGACGGATCGCGCACCGAAGAGGAAGTGGTGGATTACGCGGTGCGGATGTGGCGCGAGAAATTCGGTGATGCAGACCTGCCCGACTATTTCGTGAACGCCCAGACACTGGCGCCGCTCGAGCATGTGAAAATGCAGGCAGCGGCGCAGAAATGGGTGGATTCATCGATTTCCAAGACCATCAACTGCCCCGAGGATATCGGGTTCGAGGCGTTCAAGGATGTCTACATGGCGGCGTGGGACAGCGGGTGTAAGGGGTGCACAACGTACCGTCCGAATGATGTGACGGGATCGGTTTTGAGTATTTCGGGACAAATGAAGACAGAGGTTTCGTCTGGCGATTTTCAGAAGGCATTTGTACGTCATTTAAAGGAAAGTGGCGTTTCCCTGGCCGAGGTTTCGGAAGCAACGGGCTTAGGCTACCACATGCTTGATAAGCTAAAGAAGAGAGAAGGTGGGACAACTGGCGTTGAAAGTGCCCATAAAATTGCGGCATTCTTTAATAAGAGCGTATCTCAATTTTTGGATGCCGCCCCGGAAGTGATCACTTCTGATCCAGCGGAACCGCAAATGCCGCATGGCGATGTGATTTATATGTCCGAACCGCTGGACCGGCCCAGCGAGCTGGAAGGCAACACCTACAAGGTCAAATGGCCCGACAGTGAACATGCGCTGTACATCACCATCAATGATATCGTCATCAACGGGCATCGCCGTCCGTTCGAGGTGTTTATCAATTCGAAAAACATGGAACATTTCGCGTGGACCGTGGCGCTGACGCGGATGGTGTCGGCGGTGTTCCGGCGCGGGGGTGATGTGTCTTTTGTGGTGGAAGAGCTGAAGGCGGTGTTTGATCCGCGTGGCGGCGCGTGGATGGGGGGCAAATATATCCCGTCCATTCTGGCCGCGATTGGCGGTGTGATCGAACAGCATATGATCGCCACAGGGTTTATCGCGGGCGAGGGCATGGGGCTGAAAGCCGACCCAAAGGCCAGGGTTGTGGGGCTGGATGCGCCGCGCGGCAAGGCCTGCCCCAGTTGCGGGCAGTTCGAAATGCACATGCAGGAAGGGTGCATGACCTGCGGATCGTGCGGCCATTCCAAATGCGGGTGAAGACGGGGTCGCAGAGCTGATGATGCCGCCCTTCGCGCCGCTGGATTAAGGCAGGCGTGCAACACCTTTGATTTCTGACACAAATCCGGACTTTTCGTGACGAATCACTTGCGCTAGTGTCGCCCCAATAAAAAAAGACGAGGCGGACATACAGGCGATGAAGACGGGCTTTCGAGGCACGTTTGTCATATCCTGGTCGCAGACAGAAGTGGATGGTCTGGAAGCGGCCCCGGTGCAGTCGTTGACTGTGGGGGCGGCCTGGGCGTGGCGCGGGGACGCGGTGCGTGTTGACGGACCTTCGGCACTTTTGCGGCTGGATCGGGCGGATGGAGAGGCAAACCTGCGCAAGCGGGCGGCGCATATGGTGCGCAAGCTGGTGGGGGCGGCCGTAACCCACACATCAAATCTGGACGAGATCGAGGTGGAAGAGCCGCTGATGGACAGCAGCTTTGTCGTGACGGACGGGGCGCAAAGCTACACGGTGACAGTGATCGAGGTGGGGCACGGCGCGCGCCCGCTGTTGATGTTTCTGGACGAAATGCCGCCGCGCAATACCGATTTGTGGATCGTGCATCACACGCTTGATACCTCGATGATGAGCCCGATGGGGCCGGCCACGGGCGGGGTGATCTGTTTTACCCCCGGTACGCGCATTCAAACGCCGGACGGACCGCGCCGCGTGGAAGAATTGCGCGAAGGGGATCAGGTCAGCACAAAGGACAGTGGCGCGCAGGATATTGCGTGGATCGGCAGCCGCCGGATGACGGGGGCGCGGCTTTTTGCGATGCCCAAACTGCGCCCGATCCGGATCAGGGCCGGTGCGCTGGGCGTCGAGAGGCCGGATCAGGAATTTCTGGTGTCACCGGAACATCGGATGCTGATCAAGGGTGATATCGCGCAGGCGCTGTTCAATACGCCCGAAGTGCTGGTTTCGGCCAAGGACCTGATCAACGGCAGCACCATATCTGTTGATCTGCACGTGCGCGAGGTGACCTATATCCATCTTTTGCTGCCGCGCCATCAGGTGATCTGGGCCAATGGCGTGGAAACCGAAAGCTTTCACCCGGCCAATACCGCGCTGTCGACACTGGAACACGGCGATCGTGTGCGTTTGCTATCGGAATATCCCGATCTTGAATATGATCCGCACACCTATGGCAGCTATGCACGCCGCAATCTTTCAACGTCTGAAGCGGCCATACTGGCCCATAGCGCAGCGTAGCGCCGACAGGGTGTTGACTCTGTCTTGGGCGCGCGTATAAGCGCGGCTTCATTGGTGTTGGTGGCCCCCGCAAGGGGATGCCTGTCGGGGAATACCCAGAGGACAACGCCCTTCATAGTCGCCGATCCCTCGGCGTCGTCTTAAGAAGGAGATCAGCCGTGACAAAACGCACGTCTGCCAAACATAAACTTGATCGCCGGATGGGTGAAAACATCTGGGGTCGCCCGAAATCCCCCGTCAACCGCCGCGAATACGGCCCCGGCCAGCACGGCCAGCGCCGCAAGGGCAAATTGTCCGATTTCGGTATCCAGCTGCGCGCCAAGCAAAAGCTGAAGGGTTATTACGGCGATCTGACTGAAAAGCAGTTCCGCCGCATTTACGGTGAAGCCGAGCGTGTCAAAGGCGACACCGGTGAAAACCTGATCGGTCTGCTGGAGCGTCGTCTGGACGCGGTTGTGTACCGTGCGAAATTCGTGGCGACCGTTTTTGCAGCACGCCAGTTCGTGAACCACGGCCATGTCCGTGTGAACGGCAAAAAGGTCAACATCCCGTCCTACCGCGTGAAAGAAGGCGACGTGATCGAAGTACGTGACCGTTCCAAGCAGATGGCGGCAGTTCTGGAAGCGATCCAACTGGCCGAACGCGATGTGCCGGATTATCTGGATGTCGACACCAACAAGCTGACCGCGACATTCGTGCGCACACCCAGCCTGGGCGATGTGCCGTATCCGGTCATCATGGAACCGAACCTCGTGGTCGAATTTTACGCCAAGAACTAACTTTTTGCGCGTATTGGAATACAAAGGCCGCGATGGACCCCCATCGCGGCCTTTTTCCGTTTTGGGATGGCATTGCCGGATTTCCATTGTAAGAACGGCGCGTAACAAGGATGCTGCCGCATGACAAAAATTACCCCGCAACCGGGAATAATGAAGATTGCTCTTTATCAGGGCGGTGCTGCGCATGTCGAAGGCATGTCGAACGCCGTCAAACTGTCGTCGAATGAAAACCCGTTGGGGGCGTCAGATGCGGCTACGGATGCCTACCGTCGTGCCGCCTATGATCTGCACCGCTATCCGTCAAGCGACCACTTGGCCTTGCGCACTGCCATTGCCGAAGTTCTGGGTCTGGATGCAAAGCGCATTATCTGTGGCGCGGGTTCAGACGAGATTATCGCGTTCCTGTGTCAGGCTTATGCGGGCCCGGGGGATGAGGTTATTCATACCGAACACGGCTTTGCGATGTACCGGATTTCCGCGCTGGCCGCAGGGGCCACACCGGTTGAGGTGAAAGAGCGGGATCGGGTGACCGATGTAGCGGCGATTCTGGCGGCATGCACAGATCGCACCAAGCTGGTGTTTCTCGCCAACCCGAACAATCCCACAGGAACGATGATCGGAATTTCCGAAATCGAACGTCTGGCCAATGGTCTGCCCCCGCAGACGTTGCTGGTGCTGGATGGGGCCTATGCCGAATATGTCGATGGGTATGACGGGGGTGCCGCATTGGTGGACCGGAACGAGAATATCGTGATGACGCGCACCTTTTCCAAGCTGTACGGGTTGGGCGGATTGCGTATCGGTTGGGGGTATGGTCCTGCTGCGATCATTGATGTTCTCAATCGCGTGCGTGGACCGTTCAATCTGTCAAATGCTGCGCTTGCCGCGGCCGAGGCGGCAATCCGGGATGTTTCGTTCGCCAAACAGTGCCGTGCTGAAAATACCCGTTGGCGGGCGTGGCTGGCCGAGGCACTGGCCGAACACGGCGTTCCGTCCGATACATCTTGCGCCAATTTTATTCTGGCGCGCTTTGCCTCCCAGGACGAAGCGCAGGCCTGTGATGCCTACCTGCAATCGCAGGGGCTGATCGTGCGTCAGGTGGCCGGTTACAAATTGCCGAACTGTTTGCGTATTACCGTTGGCGATGAACGCGCCTGCCGGCGTGTTGCCCATGCAGTGGGGCAGTTCAAAGGGGGCGCAAGATGAGCGTGGTTTATGACCGCATCGCCCTGATCGGGCTGGGGTTGATAGCGTCGTCAATGTTCTGGGGGATCAAACGGGCAGGGCTGGCGCGCGAAGTGACCGGGTATGCCAGATCACAGGAAACCCGGGATACCGCCCGCCGCATCGGTCTGTGTGACAGGGTGTGCGACAGTGCCGTGGATGCCGTAAAAGGTGCGGACCTGATTGTCTTGTGCGTGCCGCCCGGCGTGATGGGGGCCGTGGCCGAAGAAATTGCACCGGCTTTGAAGGCTGGTGCAACTGTAACCGATGTCGGGTCGGTCAAACGCGAGATCATCAGCGCTGTTCAACCCCATATTCCCGACAATGTGCATTTTGTGCCTGCACACCCGCTGGCGGGTACGGAACATTCCGGCCCTGAATCCGGTTTTGCCGAGCTGTTTGACGACCGCTGGTGTCTGATTGTCCCGATCGAAGGGTCCGATCCGGATGCCGTGCAGCGCCTGACCGAATTATGGCGCGGCCTGGGGTCGAATATTGAAACTATGGATGCGGATCACCATGATCTGGTGCTGGCCGTCACATCGCATGCTCCGCACCTGATCGCTTACACAATGGTGGGGGTCGCTGATGATTTGCGGCGTGTGACAGACAGTGAAGTGATCAAGTTTTCGGCGGCAGGGTTTCGTGATTTCACCCGAATTGCGGCCAGCGATCCGACCATGTGGCGCGATGTGTTCTTGAACAACAAAGACGCGACATTGGAAATTCTGGGCCGGTTTACCGAAGAATTGTTTGCGCTTCAGCGCGCAATCCGCACCGGAGATGGCGACCATCTGCATGCCTATTTCACCCGGACACGCGGCATTCGGCGCGGCATTATCGAAGCAGGGCAAGATACCGATGTGCCCGATTTTGGCCGAACGAAGAAACCCAAATGAAAAGTTTGGCTTTCATCCTCGTGCTGTGCGCCGGATTGGCCCAAGCAGCCCCTGAAACATCGGTGCGCCCCATTGCGCGCGACACAAGCGCAGGATCGCAAAACGCACCTGTGCGGGTGCGCCCGCAAATGCGCCCGGTTTCGGAACAGATCATCGCAACACGCAATGCCGGTTTTGCGACACTGGATATTCCGATGTCCTTGCGCCCGTTTGCGCGTTCGCCCGAACTGGAACACCGGGTGATGGGCAAGCGGCGCGCTCTGAAAAAGGGTGCCGTCTGCGGTGAAACCGCGCTTCAGGGCGAAGTTGTCGGCTTTGTGCCCAGTCAAACCGACGGATGCGGGATCAAGGATGCGGTGCGCATCCGATCGGTTTCGGGTATCGCGCTCAGCCAGTCGGCGCTGATTGATTGTCCCACGGCCCAAGCGTTACGCAAGTGGGTTGATAAAGGTCTGACTCCGGCGTTGAAATCACGCGGGCAGGTGGCGCAGATCAAGGTGGCGGCGCATTATGCCTGCCGGACGCGGAACAGCCAAAAGGGCACGCGTATTTCGGAACACGGCAAAGGCCGCGCGATCGATATTTCGGGGTTCGTGATGCAGGACGGATCCGAAATCACGGTCCTGCAAGGGTGGCGCGCGGAATTGACCAGCCGCGCTATGCGCAAGATGCACAAGGCGGCGTGTGGGCCCTTTGGAACGGTTCTGGGCCCGCAGGCCGACCGGTTTCATCAGGACCATTTCCATTTTGATACGGCGCGTTATCGCAGCGGAACCTTTTGCCGCTAACGCAGAAAAAGCCGTGGTGCGGGGCCAATCGGAACCGGACCCAATAGCATGTAGCCGTCGCGTAACCCGACCTTTACATCCAGTGTTTCGCCGTTCCCGCTTAATTGCGCCAACATGCCGACCACGCTTTCGGTGGCGTCTATGATGTCTGGCGATACGCTGCCCGATTCCTTGGCAAGCGCAAGCATGTCGCGCCAGTTGCTGGCCTTGATGGCAACCTGTCCGGTCGGCACGCCATTGTCATCCACTGTGACATCTCCGGTGGCCAGCAGCCGCAATTCGCCCCAATTGGCTTCCAATAGCTTGAGCGTGATGGCGCGCGGTTGCGGGCGCGACTGTTCAAGTGCGGTTCTGTCCCAGACGCGGTCAAACGCCACCGTCATGTCCAGTGCCAGAGTATCAAATACCAAAGGCCAAGAGTCAGGCAACCGCATCGTGGCGCGCGGGATGCTACCGGGCTGAAAGCCGGTGGCAGACACGTTCATCCGGTGTTCCTCGGGGCGCTCGGTTTGTTGTGCGGAAACGATCAGGTCGGATGCTCCGAACAGGGTGCCGTCGCCCTGCACAAGCCCCCATTCTCGTGCGAGAAGCGACAGGTCCTGAACCTCGAGCTGTGATCCCGGTTTCAGGCGCATTGCGGCAGTTGTTTCTGTCGTTGTCAGATCCAGTGACTGATCCAGATAAGACAGGCGCTGTGCGGTTTGTGGAAACGCAACCGTCACGTGCCCGGGCCACCATGCTGGCGCAGTTAGTGTGAGGTTGTCGGCCTGCCACGCAACACCGGTGCCCGGATCCGCCAATGCGGGCTGATCCAGCGTTGTCGTTACCTTTAGCGGGTAACCGGTGGTCGTGATGTTGGCGTAGTCGGCCTGCCACGCATCCGAACGTTGCGTTTCAAACCACGCCGCCAACCCGCTGCGGATGCCATAGGCAGCAATGGCCCAATATCCTGACCAAAGCACAGCCCCCAGCACCACAATTTTCGCAATCAACTTCACTGCCACACCTTTTCCCTGACGTTCGATTGTTATTTATAGGCGCAAGAAGAGAAGGGCCAGTGACATGACACTTTGGGTATTCGGATACGGATCACTGCTTTGGAATCCCGGTTTTGACGTGGCCGAACAGCAGATGGCGACGCTGCATAACTATGCGCGATCGTTTTGTATGCGTTCGATCCATCACCGCGGAAGCGAGGCAGAACCCGGGCTGGTTCTGGCGCTGGACGAGGTGCAGGATGCAAGATGTGAAGGCGTTGCACTGGCTGTTCCGGACGGGCAGGACGAGGCCGTCTTGACGTATTTGCGCGAACGGGAACTGGTTTCGTCAGCCTATCTGGAAAAGATGCTGGATGTGACCTTGCAGGACGGTCGTCGGGTGACGGCGGTGGCCTATGTGATTGACGCGGATCATGTGCAGTATTGCGGCAACCTTCCTTTGGAAGAGCAGGCACAGATCATCGCCCGCGCCGTCGGTGGGCGCGGCCCCAATACCGAATATCTGTACAACACCTGGAATCATCTGGCAGGTCTGGGCCTGCATGATCCTGATCTGGAATGGCTGTCGCGGCGGGTCCGCGCGCTGGCCACATAAACCCTTGGCTCTGCCTGTGGTTTATCTGTAGGGTTCTGTCAGAGCAGAACAAGTGTCAGGACCGCATCAGATGGCGCCGACAGGCCGCGATATACGACCGCAGTTTTCACAACCCGTGCGTCAAATCCTGTTGATGCTGATTGTGTTGGGCCTGTCCGGCTTTGGTGCTTTTGTCGCGCTGCCGCGGGTTTTGCCGGTGTTTCAGGCCAATCCGTTTCTGAACGGCTTTATTCTGATGGTCTTTGTGATCGGTGTTGTGGCCTGTTTCTATCAGGTCTTGCAACTGATCGGATCGGTGCGCTGGATCGAAAGCTTTGCCAGCGACATGATGCTGGAAAACGTCAAGGCACCCCCGATGCTGGCCCCGTTGGCCGCCCTGTTGCGCACCCGTGGCGCGCGGATGCAGGTGGGCGCATCTTCGACCCGATCCATTCTCGATTCCGTTGCAACGCGGATTGATGAAGCCCGCGAAATCACGCGCTATATCATCAATCTGCTGATTTTTCTGGGCCTTTTGGGCACGTTCTACGGGCTGGCCACGACGGTGCCCGCAATGGTCGACACGATCCGCAGCCTTGCCCCCGAGGAAGGCGAGGCGGGCGTCCAGGTGTTCAACCGCCTGATGACAGGGCTGGAAGACGCAGCTGGGTGGCATGGGCGTGGCGTTTTCATCGTCGTTGCTGGGGCTGGCCGGTTCGCTGATTGTGGGGCTGTTGGAACTGTTCGCAGGTCATGGCCAGAACCGGTTTTACCGCGAACTGGAAGAATGGCTGTCCTCGATCACCCGCGTCGGGTTTTCGTCCGGTGACGAAGCGGGGGGCGATCACGGTGTGATGGCGGGCGTTCTGGAAAACCTGAACGAACAGATGGAAGCGCTGCAACAGATGTTCACCCAATCCGATATCAGCCGGTCGATGGTGGATGAAAAACTGGGTTCTGTGGCCGATGCAATGAAGGACCTGACCAATCAGATGGACGGAGGTGCCAGCGCCACGGCTGCGCTGGAACGGGTCGCTGACGGGCAGGAACGTCTGATCGAGATGATGATCGCGCATGGCCCGGGTGAAGGTCTGGACGCAGAAAGCCGCATGCGCCTGCGATCAATCGACGTACAGATGTTGCGCATACTGGAAGAGATTTCGGCAGGTCGGCAGGAAGCCATGTCGGAATTGCGCACAGATATCGCATCGCTGAGCCGTGCGATCACGCAATCGCGCTCGCTCGTGCGGATGCGCAAACCCACAGACCCGCAGGAGAAATAGCCAATGGCCCTCTCGCGGCGCACAGGCCAGCGGTTTCAGGGTTCGATCTGGCCCGGCTTTGTCGATGCGATGACGGGTCTTTTGTTGGTGATGATGTTCGTGCTGACCATTTTCATGGTCGTGCAATTCGTGCTGCGCGAAACGATTTCGGGGCAGGAAAGCGAACTGGACATCCTGTCGTCCGAAGTTGCGGCACTGGCGCAGGCTCTGGGTTTGGAGGAACGGCGCGGCCAGCAGCTTGAAGCGCGGATGGGTGCGCTTGACCGAAACGCTGAACAATCGCACCAGTGAATTGCAAAGACAGGCGGCGCTGATCGCCAATCTGACCCGCGAGCGTGATGATCAGGCCGCGGCACTGGAAGATGCACAGACACGCATCACCAGCTTTGAGGCGCAGGTTGCGACCTTGCTATCACAGCGGGACGATGCGTTGGGCACAATCGCCGCGCTGGAAAGCGAGCAGGATCGGCTGCTGTCCGAGCAAGAACAATTGCTGGCTGAGCAAGGCAGGCTGATGTCGGAACAGGATGCGCTGAATTTGGCGTTGGCGCAGTCCCGTTCCGAGATTGACGCCCAAAGCGAAGCGGCCCGTCTGGCCGCAGCCCGCCGTGAGGCGCTTGAGGCGCTGGTGGCTGATCTGCGTGCGGAAAATGCGGATGCAAATGCCCAGGCTGATGCACTGACCGCTGAACT
This sequence comes from uncultured Alphaproteobacteria bacterium, assembly GCA_963765555.1. GTDB lineage: Bacteria > Pseudomonadota > Alphaproteobacteria > Rhodobacterales > Rhodobacteraceae > JL08. The sequence goes on along the minus strand of CAVXWX010000007.1, from coordinate 129,424 downwards.
GAATGAAACGATGCAGGCCCTGAGCGAAGAAGAGGCCGCCCGACTGGCCGAAGCGGCCGCTGCCGAAGCTTTGCGAAACCGTCTGGAAAATGCGGATGCCGAACTGACCGCGATGACACTGTCGCTTGAGGCGCAACGGCAACAGGCCGAAGACACCCTGACCTTGTTGGCTGCCGCAAGGGCGGCACAAAAGGAATTGGATGCGCGTCTGTTGGTTGCGCTGGGCGAAGTGGATACATTGAAGTCTGATACTGCTGCCGACGTTAAGGCCCTGAAAGACCAGTTGAGCGAAATGATGGCGGCCCGGTTGGCTGCCCAAGAAGAGGCTGCCACCCAACAAAGCCTTGCGGAGCAGCGCGCCGCCTTGCTGGCGGCCGCCAACCAGACGCTTGCGCAGGAAGAGGCCGCTTCGGCTGAAAGCCAGCGTCAGACCGAATTGCTGAACCAGCAGGTTGCCGCCCTGCGCAACCAGTTGGGTGAATTACAATCCCTGCTGGATGACGCGCGCGCGCGCGATGTGGCGGCCAATGTGCAGCTGGAATCTTTGGGGGCTGAATTGAACACGGCGCTGGCCCGCGTCGCCGCCGAAGAACGCAAACGCCGCCTGCTGGAAGAGGCCGAGCGCATCCGGTTGGAGGAAGAGCGCAAGCGGCTGGAAGCAGAGCGCAACCAGTTGGCCGACCAGACGCAGGATCTGCAAAAATACCGGTCCGAGTTTTTTGGCCGCCTGCGCGATGTTCTGGGCAATCAGGATGGTGTGCGGATCGAAGGTGACCGCTTTGTGTTCTCGTCCGAGGTGCTGTTCCCGCCCGCCAGTGCGACGCTGTCCGGCGAAGGCCAACAAGAGATCGCAAAGATCGCCACGATCCTGCAAAGCGTGGCGGATGATATTCCGCCCGAAATCAACTGGGTGATCCGCGTGGACGGGCACACCGATAACCAACCGTTGTCGGGCTTTGGCGAATTTGCCGATAACTGGGAGTTAAGCCAGGCCCGCGCCCTGTCGGTTGTGCGCTATATGACAGGCAGTTTGGGGATACCGCCGGATCGGTTGGCGGCCAACGGGTTTGGAGAATTCCAACCTGTGAACACCGCAGATACGCCGGAAGCATATGCCCAGAACCGCCGGATCGAGTTGAAGTTCACCGAGAAATAGAATGCGCGGCGGAAGGCATCAGGTCAGCAATTCCACCACGCGTTTCACATCCGCTGAAAGGGTCGCCTTGGGGGCTACGTTCAGAACCAGCGCTTTGCCTGTTTCTGCTGTGCGCGCAAAAGGCTGTACCAGATCGCCCTTGTCCAGCGCCCTCTGAACAAGGCAGCGATGGCCCATCAGAACGCCGGCCCCGTTCCGCGCTTCTTCAAGTGCAAGGCTATAAAGCGAAAACTGTGGACCTTCGTTCCTGTTGGGCAGATGGCATCCGGTTTCATCGGCCCACAACGCCCAATCGTCAAGCCAGGTTGCATCATGCAGCAGTACTTGCGATGCCAGATCTTCGGGCGTTGTCAAACGCGCGGCGATTTCAGGGCTGCACACTGGGAAAAGGATGTCTGGCGCGATCACGGTTTCACCCGGGCTATGTGCCGGTTTCTTGATAAACAGGCTAAGATCGAACAATTCGCGATCCAGATTGGGCGGGGTTTCCATAGCAGACACCGACAGTTTCAAATCGGGCAGGGCGTTGCGCACCCGAGGCAATCGCGGGGACAACCACAACTGCGCAACGCTGGGCAGCAGTGCCATGTGCAACGTCGGTTGTGGTGTTACCGCGCGCAAGGCCCGCACGGCATGGCCAAGTTGATCAAAGGCGGCGGAAAACTGCGGCAAAAGATCAGCGCCCGTTTTGGTCAGCCGTACCCCGTGCGAACGACGTTCAAACAGGGGCTTGCCTGTCCACCCCTCAAGCGCGTTGATGTGTTGGGATATCGCACCGGGGGTCACGGCCAGTTCTTCTGCGGCACGGGCAAACCCGCCCAGACGGGCCGCAGCCTCAAACGCGCGCAGCGCATTCAATGGTGGGCTTTTCGGGCGGGGAGGGGATACCGACATTTTCTAGCCTTAGTTTCTCTATTGTCAAAATAACATAAACTCGTTTGCGTGATTTGCCCAATACATTCAAATTGTCGCAAAGCATCAGGAGACTTCCCATGACACTTGCCCCCCGGGATTGGGTTCCCGCGCAATGCGAAGCCCGCGTTCAGAACATTGCCCGCCAAACCCAGCCAGCACGGTCCGCAGACATTGCCGCACGGATCACCGCATTGGCAGCGGAAAACCGAAAAATCCACGAAGTTGATTGCTTTAACCTGAACCCCGCAACAAACGTGATGAACCCCAAGGCCGAAGCGTTGCTGGCTTCGGGCATCGGGTCGCGCCCGTCACTGGGTTATCCCGGTGATAAATATGAAATGGGTCTTGAAGCGATCGAAGAGATCGAGGTGATTGCCGCCGAACTCTGTGCCGAGGTGTTTGACGCGAAATATGCCGAAATACGCGTTCCATCGGGGGCAATCGCCAACTTGTACGGATTTATGGCCACCAGCAAACCGGGCGACACGATTGTTGTGCCCCCCGCGTCGATCGGCGGGCATGTCACCCACCATACGGCGGGGTGCGCGGGCCTATACGGGTTGAACTGCGTCGAGGCACCGATAAACGCCGATGGCTATACGTTGGATATTGATGCCCTGCGTGATCTGGTGCGCCGCGAACGCCCCAGGCTGATCACGGTGGGTGGCAGCCTGAACCTGTTTGAACACCCCGTTGCCGATGTGCGGGCCATCGCGGACGAAATTGGCGCCAAGGTGCTGTTTGATGCGGCCCATCAATGTGGGATCATTGCGGGCAAGGCGTGGAAAAACCCGCTGCATCAGGGCGCACATCTGATGACGATGAGCACCTACAAAAGTTTGGGGGGACCGGCAGGCGGGCTGATCGTGAGCAATGATGCGGAACTGGCGCAGGCACTTGATGCAATCGCCTTTCCGGGGATGACCGCGAATTTTGATGCCGCAAAATCTGCGGCACTGGCGGTTGGAATGCTGGACTGGCGGGATCATGGGCCTGCCTATGCCGCCGAAATGATCCAAGTGTCACAGGCGTTGGCAGCCGCATTGGACAAGGCTGGCCTGCCCGTGTTCGCAAAAGAACGCGGATTTACCCGATCGCACCAGTTTGCGATTGCGGCGGCAGATTTTGGCGGCGGGCAGGCGGCATCAAAAACCTTGCGCAAGGCAGGGTTTCTGGCGTGTGGCATCGGGTTGCCGATTGCACCGGTTGCGGGTGACATGAACGGCCTGCGGATCGGCACACCGGAACTGGTGCGTTGGGGGGTCGGGACGCGGCATGTGGATGAACTGGCTGATCTGATAGCGAATGCCTTGCGGTCCAACGCGCCAGAGCAGATGGCCGCGCGCGTATCGGCGTTTCGCCAGACCTTTGACGAACTGCATTTTGTCAATTGATCCACGGGCGCAGTTGCAAAATCGGGCTGCGCTTTCTAGTCTGGCGCAAAGGTCACACATCACAATGGGAGGGCACCAGCTGAACATGCGTATCATCCGCCGACTTCAGCATGGTCCCCGCCACGCCCTGTAAACACGTTTGCAGGGCTGGCCCGGGAACACACACCCCACTGGTCTGCCCAAAAGCCGCGCTGCGGCATCCATTCTTATGACCAGAGATCAGTATGACACTTATCAACACAAACGCTTTGGGTGTAACCCTTGGCTTTCCTTTGTTCACAGACCTGAACCTGACCATTTCAAAAGGTGATCGTATCGGGCTGGTGGCCGCAAACGGGCAGGGGAAATCGACATTGCTGGCGGTGCTGGCGGGAAGCCTTGAGAACACCAGCGGCGAAATAACCCGCGCACGCGGCCTGCGTGTCGCCCATGTACAGCAGAACGTGCCGGATGAGGCATTGAACCTGACAATGCATCAACTGGCATTGGCCGCCTTGCCGCCGGAACAGGCCGATTATGAAAGCTGGCGGGTTGATGTGGTGCTGGATGAACTGACCGTGCCGTATGAATTACACCACACGCAGCTCAGCACGCTGAGCGGCGGGTGGCAGCGTACGGCGCTGCTTGCCGCGGCGTGGGTCACCGAGCCGGATCTGCTGCTGCTCGATGAACCGACCAACCATCTGGATTTGCATCGCATTGCGTTGTTGCAAGACTGGTTGCGTGCCCTGCCGCGCGAAATGCCTGTTGTCATCACGTCGCATGATCGGGCTTTTCTGGATGCGACGACCAATCGCACGCTATTCTTGCGGGCAGAGCGATCGCGGGTTTTTCAATTGCCCTATACAGCCGCCCGCGCCGCGCTGGACGAGGCGGACGAAGCCGATGCCCGCCGGTTTGCCAATGATCTGAACAAGGCGCAGCAATTGCGCAAACAGGCGGCCAAGCTGAAGAACATCGGGATCAATTCAGGGTCTGACCTGCTGGTGACCAAAACCAAACAACTGACAGAGCGCGCCGACAAGATGGAAGCCGCCGCAAAACCGGCGCATCAGGATCGCAGCGCGGGCGACATAAAGCTGGTCAACAGCGGCACACATGCCAAGGCACTTGTCACACTGGATGACATCGAAGTTCAAACACCTGATGGGCGTTTGCTTTATAAAACGGGCCGGAAGTGGATCACCCAAGGGGATCGGGTTGTGCTGCTGGGCAGCAATGGAACGGGCAAGACGCAACTGGTCAAAATGGTATGGCGCGCGTTGGGCGGAGGGGAAAGTGCGGTCAAATGTGCGCCGTCTGTTGTGCCTGCGTATTCCGATCAGCACCTGAGCCAGCTGGATGACGACGACACGCCAATGACAGCCGTTGCCGGCCGGTTTGATGTCGGGGATCAGCGTGCGCGGGGCTTGTTGGCGGGGGCGGGCGTATCCATCGCGATGCAGGACACCAGGATCGGATCGTTGTCGGGGGGGCAAAAGGCGCGGCTGGCCATGCTGGTGTTGCGGTTGAAGAACCCGAACTTTTACGTGCTGGACGAACCAACGAACCATCTGGATATCGAAGGGCAGGAAGCGCTGGAAGCCGAACTGATTGCGCACGGGGCATCCTGTTTGCTGGTCAGCCATGATCGCAGTTTTCTGCGAAACGTGGGCAACCGGTTCTGGTGGATCAATCGCAACACACTGACCGAAGTCGACGACGCTGAGGCGTTTTTGTCTCAAGAGATGGGCGGGCGATAGCGCGGGTTTGACTGTGTGGATGCGCAAAAAAAAACGCTGCCGGGGCAAAACCTCGGCAGCGTGTTGTTTTATTGGCGTGTCGCAGGGAGAACCCAGCGACAGTTCTATTCCGCAGTCAAGAGTGGCGGCTTGTTGCCAGACAGGCGCGGATTTTCCGGGCCTTCGATGGTCAGATGCAATTTGCCGTCCTTCATGCCGACCTTGACCAAACCGCCTTTGGCAAGTTTGCCAAACAGCAATTCTTCGGCCAACGGTTTCTTGATGTTTTCCTGAATCACGCGGCCCAAAGGACGCGCGCCCATTTTGTCATCATAGCCTTTGTCTGCCAGCCATTCGGCTGCGGGTTTGGTCAGTTCGATATGAACATTGCGGTCCAGCAATTGCGCCTCAAGCTGCAGGACAAACTTTTCAACGACTTGCAGGATCACGTCTTTGGGCAGCGGCGCAAAGCTGATTACAGCATCCAGACGGTTGCGGAATTCCGGCGTGAATGTCCGTTCGATCGCGGCAGTGTCTTCGCCGGTACGCCGGTCACGGCCAAATCCGATGGCTTCTTTCGCCTGTTCGGCAGCGCCCGCATTTGAGGTCATGATCAGAACCACATTGCGGAAATCCACCGTGCGGCCATTGTGATCGGTCAGTTTGCCGTGATCCATCACCTGCAACAGGATGTTGTAGACATCCGGATGCGCCTTTTCCATTTCGTCCAGCAACAGCACGCAATGGGGGTGTTGATCCACACCATCGGTCAGCATGCCGCCCTGATCAAACCCGACATATCCCGGAGGCGCACCGATCAGGCGGCTGACGGCGTGTTTTTCCATGTATTCGGACATGTCAAAGCGCAGAAGTTCAACGCCCAGCATATCGGCCAGTTGTTTCGCCACCTCGGTTTTGCCCACACCTGTCGGCCCAGCGAACAAGTAGTTGCCAATCGGTTTTTCCGGTTCGCGCAGGCCTGCGCGGGCCAGTTTGATCGCGGATGACAATGCCTCGATCGCCTTGTCCTGACCGAACACCACGCGTTTCAGCGATCCTTCCAGTCTTTAAGAACGGCGGCATCGTCCTTGGATACGTTCTTTGGCGGGATACGCGCGATCTTGGCCACGACGGCCTCGACCTCTTTTGTGCCGATGGTTTTGCGCCGCTTTGCAGCCACCACAAGGTGTTGTGCCGCGCCTGCCTCATCGATCACGTCGATCGCGCTGTCGGGCAGTTTGCGGTCGTTGATATAGCGCGCGGCCAGTTCAACGCTCGTTTTGATGGCATCAGCGGTATATTTCACACCGTGATGTTCCTCGAAATAGGGCTTCAGCCCTTTCAGGATTTTCACCGCATCCTCGACCGTCGGTTCGGACACATCGATTTTCTGGAACCGGCGGCTCAGCGCGCGATCCTTTTCGAAATGCTGGCGGAATTCCTTGTAGGTGGTGCTGCCCATTGTGCGCAACTTGCCACCCTGCAAGGCGGGTTTCAGCAGGTTGGACGCATCCATCGCGCCACCCGATGTCGCACCCGCACCGATTACGGTGTGGATTTCATCGATGAAAAGAACCGCGTCCTTGTGCCCTTCCAATTCGGATACAACCGCTTTCAGGCGTTCTTCGAAATCGCCACGGTAGCGTGTACCAGCCAGAAGAGCGCCCATATCAAGCGAGTAAATCGTTGTGTTGGCCAGAACCTCGGGCGTTTCGCCAGACACGATTTTACGCGCCAGACCTTCGGCAATTGCGGTTTTGCCCACACCCGGATCGCCCACCAGCAGCGGGTTGTTCTTACGACGGCGGCACAACACCTGAATGCAACGTTCCACTTCGGCGTCGCGCCCGATCAGCGGATCGATATCGCCTTCGCGGGATTTGGCATTCAGATCGACACAGTATTTCGCCAGTGCGCTTTCTTTTTGTTCGCCTTCCGTCACACCTTGGGGTTCTTCGTCTGTCTCTGGTGCGCCGGAAACGGGCCGCGCCTCGCCAAAGGCGGGGTCCTTGGCAACGCCATGGGCGATGAAATTCACCGCGTCATAGCGCGTCATATCCTGTTCTTGCAGGAAGTAGGCCGCATTGCTTTCACGTTCTGCAAAAATCGCGACCAGTACGTTTGCACCCGTCACTTCGGTACGGCCCGAGGATTGGACGTGGATGGCCGCGCGCTGGATCACGCGCTGGAACGCAGCAGTCGGGACGGCTTCTGACCCGTCGATCTCAGTCACAAGATTTGACAGGTCGTCGTCAATGAATTCGTTGAGTGTGGCGCGCAACTCGTCGATATCGACGCTGCACGCTTTCATCACCCGCGTTGCATCGGGTTCATCAAGCAGGGCAAGAAGCAGATGTTCCAGCGTTGCAAATTCGTGACGCCGCGCGTTGGCCAGCGCCAAGGCGGAATGGATTGCCTGTTCTAGTGTATTCGAGAATGAAGGCACTTTGTGCTCCTCTTGTATTCTGGGCCGGGTAGGACTGTTTTGCGGTATCGCCCCAAACCAACCATGACCTCATACTATTAGAGTTTGGTTGATCCGTTCCCGGCTTCAAGTTTTTTCTTTGGTTTTGCGGTAACAAAACACGTGATTGCGTCTTTTCTGTGCGTCAAAGACGCATCAAAATCGGTCTTTTCGTGCCCGAATTTCGGTGAAAACAGCTGCCGGATCAGCCCCTTGCATTCCCAGATGGGCCTGCACGGACGGAACAGCGGCCCGAAGGAACGGGTTTGTGGCCAGTTCCAGGGCCAAAGCCGAAGGCACGGTGGGGGTTTGGGCGGCACGGGCCGCGGTGATTGCTTCGCTGCGAGATATAAGTGCCGGATTGTCAGGTTCAATGGTCAACGCGAACGCGGCATTGGCAGATGTGTATTCGTGGCCCGAATAAACGATCGTATCAGAAGGAAGCGCGGCCAGCTTGGACAGGCTGGCCCACATCTGCGGCCCGGTGCCTTCAAACAGCCGCCCGCAACCCAGTGCCATCAGGCTGTCGGCGGTGAATACTGCCGCGCTGTCGGGAAAATGATAGGCGATATGCCCGACTGTATGGCCTGACACGTCGATCACATGCCCGGTGTGTGTCACCTATGCGCACTGTGTCACCTTCTGCCACCGCGATATCCAGGTCTGGCAGGCGATGGGCATCTGCTGACGCGCCAATCACTTTGGCATCCGGGTGCGCGGCAAGCACCTCCCCCAGCCCCTGAACGTGATCGTCATGGTGGTGCGTGATCAGTATATGGGTCAGCGTCCAATTGCGTTGTTTCAAGGCGGCCAAGACAGGTGCGGCTTCGGGGATATCGACCAGTGCGGTATCGCCCGAAACCGGATCGTGGGCCAGAAACGCATAATTGTCCTGCAAACAGGGGATCGTGATGATCTCAAGAGGCATGGTGTTTCGCCTTTTCGTTGTTACATTGACGTCAAAGTGACGGAACCGAGCGAAAGCTGCAATGCATCTTGATGTGCAAGACCTGCGGAATTTTTACTATCGCAGCGCTTTGGGGCGCGCGGCCCAAAAGGCTGTGCGCGACCGGATGCTGGAATTCTGGCCAGAAGCCAAAGGGCAGACTGTTGCAGGGTTCGGTTTTGCGGCACCGTTGTTGCGTCCGTATCTGGCGGATGCGCGACGTGTCACGGCGCTGATGCCCGGCCCGCAAGGCGTCATGGCGTGGCCTGCGGGGCTGCCCAATGTTGCCGTGCTGACCGAAGAAACGCTTTGGCCGATTGAAACCGGGCATATTGACAAGTTGGTCTTGATGCACGGGCTGGAAACGTCCGAACACCCGTCCGAACTTCTTGAAGAATGCTGGCGCGTGCTGGGGCCGGGGGGCAAGGCCTTGTTTATTGTCCCGAACCGCGCGGGTCTGTGGTCGCGCAGCGACAAGACGCCATTCGGGTTTGGGCGGCCCTATACGTTAAGCCAGTTGGAAACGCAGTTGAGGAAACACCAGTTTCTGCCCGAAACACACGGGGCGGCCCTGTATCAACCACCGTCAACGCGGCGGTTCTGGCGCAAGGCCGCGGATCTTTGCGAACGGGTCGGGCGCAAGGCACCTGTGGCGATTGCCGGAGGCGTTTTGATGGTCGAGGCGACAAAGCGGGTGCACCCGCCGACCGGCACGGTGATCCGTGATACTGCGCGAAACGCCTTGGGCGTTCTGGAAGGGATGAAAGAGCGCGCACCCAAACCGGTGTAAGATTGGCCTGAAACACGTACAAGAATCGTGTCCAGACGCTGCGCGCGCCTGCGGCCTTGTCTGACAGCAGACACCCCTCACAGCGTCGAATCCATGCGGATCGCTGCAAAAAAACTTGCAAAATCTATTGCGCAAACGGTCGCAGGTGGGCAAAAGCCCTTTTTTATAGGGCGCAGAGCATTTTGATGTTATCGCTATACCATGTTGCGGGGTGGGGATGGCTCTGCTACATCCACGCTGATTTTGACGCTTTGGTGGGTATCAGGGCGCGCTAACCTCCTCGGGCCGCGCATACAGTCGTGCGGCAAGGGGCTAGATGTCGGAAGGGTCGACGTGTCTGAACCAGCTTCGATTTCATCAAGCATCGCTTCACGCTATGCTGCAGCCGTTTTTGAACTTGCTACTGAATCCAAATCGATCGCCAAGATCGAATCCGATCTGACAGGTCTGAGTGATGCTTTGGCAGGAAGCGACGATTTCAACGCGCTGATCCATTCGCCGATTTACACCCGCGATGAACAAACAAGCGCTATCGCAGCGATTGCCAAAAAAATGGGCCTGACATCATTGATGGCGAATACGCTGGCCGTGATGGCGCAAAAGCGCCGCCTGTTTGTTCTGCCGCAACTGGTGCAATCCCTGCGTGACCTGATCGCTGAAAGCAAAGGCGAAGTGGGCGCGGATGTGACAAGTGCAAAGGCGCTGACCAAGGCGCAAACAGAAAAGCTTGCCAAATCGCTGAAGGCCCAATTTGGCAAAACCGTGAATATCAATGCGACCGTCGATGAAAGTTTGATCGGCGGTCTTGTCGTCAAGGTTGGTTCGAAAATGATCGATACGTCGATCCGTTCCAAACTCAATTCCCTCCAGAACGCAATGAAAGAGGTCGGATAAATGGGTATCCAAGCAGCAGAAATTTCTGCGATCCTGAAAGACCAGATCAAGAATTTTGGTCAAGAAGCAGAAGTCGCCGAAGTCGGCCGTGTGTTGAGCGTTGGTGACGGGATTGCCCGTGTCTACGGTCTGGATAACGTGCAGGCCGGTGAAATGGTCGAATTCCCCGGTGGCATTCAGGGTATGGCCCTGAACCTTGAAGCCGACAACGTCGGCGTCGTTATTTTCGGCTCTGACCGTGACATCAAAGAAGGTGACACCGTCAAGCGCACGAATTCGATCGTGGACGTGCCGATCGGTGATGAACTGCTGGGCCGTGTTGTGGATGGTCTGGGCAATCCGATTGACGGCAAAGGCCCGATCAAAACGAAAAAACGCGGTGTGGCCGATGTAAAGGCACCCGGTATTATTCCGCGTAAGTCGGTTCACGAACCGATGGCAACAGGCCTGAAATCGGTTGACGCGATGATCCCGATTGGCCGCGGCCAGCGCGAATTGATCATTGGCGACCGCCAGACAGGTAAAACTGCCGTGGCGCTGGATACAATCCTGAACCAGAAATCGATCAACGACGCGGCTGGAAAAGACGAAAGCAAAAAGCTGTACTGCGTCTACGTAGCGATTGGCCAAAAGCGGTCCACCGTGGCACAGTTGGTCAAGAAGCTGGAAGAAACCGGCGCGATTGAATATTCGATCGTTGTGGCCGCAACCGCGTCCGAACCGGCGCCGATGCAGTTTCTGGCACCTTATTCGGCAACAGCGATGGCCGAACATTTCCGCGATAATGGCCGTCATGCCCTGATCGTCTATGATGACCTGTCCAAACAGGCCGTTTCCTATCGCCAGATGTCGCTGCTGCTGCGTCGTCCACCCGGCCGCGAAGCATATCCGGGTGACGTTTTCTATCTTCACTCCCGTTTGCTGGAACGCTCTGCGAAACTGGGTGATGACAGTGGCAACGGTTCGTTGACGGCTTTGCCGATCATCGAAACCCAAGGCGGCGACGTTTCGGCCTTTATTCCGACCAACGTGATTTCGATCACCGACGGCCAGATTTTCCTTGAAACCGAACTGTTCTATCAGGGCATCCGTCCGGCTGTGAACACCGGTCTGTCGGTTTCGCGTGTGGGTTCTTCTGCTCAGACAAACGCTATGAAATCGGTTGCGGGTCCGGTGAAACTGGAACTGGCGCAGTATCGTGAAATGGCGGCGTTCGCGCAGTTCGGTTCCGATCTTGATGCCGCGACACAGCAGTTGCTGAACCGTGGCGCGCGTTTGACCGAGTTGATGAAGCAGCCCCAGTATTCGCCGCTGACAAACGCCGAAATCGTTTGTGTGATCTTCGCCGGTACCAAGGGTTATCTTGATAAAATCTCGGTTAAGAATGTCGGTCGCTTCGAAGCAGGTTTGCTGGGCCACTTGCGCGGCAAGCACAAGGACCTTCTGGACATGATCACCAACGAAGACCCCAAAATCAAAGGGGACGTTGAGGACAAGATCAAGGCTGCGCTGGACGAATTCGCCGCTGACTTCGCTTAAGGGGGGGATGCAGGCCAATGCCAAGTCTTAAGGACCTTAAAAACAGGATCGAGTCGGTCAAATCGACCCGCAAGATCACCAAGGCGATGCAGATGGTTGCCGCGGCCAAATTGCGCCGCGCGCAAGAGGCTGCGGAACAGTCGCGCCCATACACAGAACGTTTTAATGCTGTGATGGGCGGCCTTGCGGCGTCGGTTGGGAAATCCGATAACGCGCCGCTTTTGTTGCGTGGAACGGGATCTGACCAAACGCAATTGCTGATTGTGATGACGTCAGAGCGCGGGCTGTGCGGCGGGTTCAACACCAACATCGCCAAAATGGCACGTTTGCGGGCGGCTGAATTGCTGGCGAAAGGCAAGACAGTCAAAATCCTGACGGTCGGCAAAAAAGGCCGTGACCAGATGAAACGGGAATATGGGTCACATTTTGTGGGCCATGTGGACCTGAGCGAAGTCAAACGCGTCGGCTATGCCGACGCGCAGAACATTGCCAAGGATGTGTTGTCTCGGTTTGACGCGGGCGAATTTGACGTCGCGACGATCTTCTTCTCGACGTTCCAAAACGTTGTGACGCAAATTCCGACGCAAAAGCAGGTTATCCCCGCAGCGTTCGAAACCGATGCGGACGATGTCTCGACCGGCTTTGAATATGAACCCAGCGAAGAAGAAATTCTGGCTGATCTGCTGCCGCGCGGCGTTGCGACACAGATTTTCGCGGCCTTGCTGGAAAACGGGGCGTCCGAACAGGGCGCGCGTATGTCTGCGATGGACAACGCCACGCGCAACGCGGGCGAGATGATCGACAAACTGACGATCCAATACAACCGGTCGCGTCAGGCTGTGATCACGAATGAACTGATTGAAATTATTTCGGGCGCGGAAGCGCTCTAACGAGAACCGGAGAGAAACGACATGGCAAATGCAGTCGGAAAAATCACCCAAGTTATCGGCGCCGTCGTTGACGTTCAGTTCGGCGATCACCTGCCAGAAATCCTGAACGCCTTGACCACCGACAACAACGGCAAGACGCTGGTACTGGAAGTGGCGCAGCACCTTGGTGAAAACACAGTGCGCGCGATTGCGATGGACGCGACAGAAGGCTTGGTGCGCGGACAGAAAGTGACCGACACGGATGGACCGATCTCGGTGCCTGTCGGAAACGCAACCTTGGGCCGGATCCTGAACGTTATTGGCGAACCCGTGGATGAAAAAGGCCCGGTTGATGCGAAAGAAAAACGCTCGATCCACCAGGACGCGCCCGCATTCTCGGAGCAGTCGACAGAATCCGCTGGTTCTGGCCACGGGTATCAAAGTGATCGACCTGCTGGCCCCCTACGCCAAAGGCGGAAAAATCGGTCTGTTTGGTGGTGCCGGTGTGGGCAAGACCGTTCTGATCATGGAACTGATCAACAACATCGCCAAAGTGCACTCGGGCTTTTCCGTGTTCGCGGGCGTTGGTGAACGGACCCGTGAAGGCAACGACCTGTATCACGAGATGATTGAATCCGGCGTTATCGTGCCGGACAATCTGGAAGACTCCAAAGTTGCGTTGGTCTACGGCCAGATGAACGAGCCTCCCGGAGCGCGGATGCGTGTGGCCCTGACCGGTCTGACGCTGGCGGAACAGTTCCGCGACCAGTCCGGAACGGACGTTCTGTTCTTTGTGGACAACATCTTCCGCTTTACCCAAGCGGGGTCCGAGGTTTCGGCTCTGCTCGGTCGTATTCCTTCGGCGGTGGGATATCAGCCAACGCTGGCCACCGACATGGGTTCGATGCAGGAACGTATTACATCGACCAAAGCCGGTTCGATCACATCCGTGCAAGCCGTTTACGTGCCTGCGGATGACCTTACCGACCCTGCACCGGCCACATCGTTCGCGCACCTTGATGCGACAACGGTTCTGTACGCGTGCGATTTCCGAATTGGGTATCTACCCGGCGGTTGACCCGCTGGATTCCACATCGCGTCTGCTGGACCCTGCTGTTGTGGGCGAAGAGCATTACGGCGTTGCCCGTGACGTTCAGGGTATCCTGCAGCGCTACAAGTCCTTGCAGGATATCATTGCGATCCTCGGCATGGACGAACTGAGCGAAGAAGACAAACTGACCGTTGCCCGCGCCCGTAAAATCGAGCGCTTCCTGTCGCAACCGTTTGACGTGGCCAAGGTATTTACCGGAGCGGACGGCAAACAGGTGCCTTTGGAAGAAACCATTCAGTCGTTCAAGGCGGTTGTGGCTGGCGAATATGATCACCTGCCCGAAGGTGCCTTCTATATGGTTGGCGGCATCGAGGAAGTGATTGCAAAGGCCGAAAAAATGGCGGCTGACGCTGCTTAAGGAGAGCTGAACCGATGGCAGACACAATGCAATTCGATCTGGTGTCACCAGAGCGCCGCCTTGCGTCGCTTCAGGTTGTATCGGTGCAAATCCCCGGCGCGGACGGGGACATGACGGCAATGCCGGACCATGCCCCCGTGATCACCACGCTGCGCCCCGGTGTTCTGAGCGTGAACAGCCCTTCGGGCACAACCGATTATGTTGTGACCGGCGGCTTTGCCCAGATTTCTTCCGAAGGCACTTCTGTTTTGGCGGAAAAAGCGATGGAAGTGTCCGAGGTCAAGGCTGCGGACATTGATGCGCTGGTCGCGGACGCAACTGAAAGCGCTGCAGGATTGACCGGCGAAGCCAAGGATGCGGCCGACAAGTTGCTGGCGGATCTGGCAGCTTTGCGCACGGCGGTGGGCGTTTAAGCGCCGACAGGTCTTGCAATCTGGTAACAAATTCAAGGCCCTGCCAATTGCGGCGGGGCCTTTTGTTGTTGCGGGTAGGCGTTGTATCCCATTGTTGAACATGCGATTTTATCAATCAGACAAGTCAGGGATCATGACATGAAAACCCTTTTGAAAAAGGCGATACCGCCCTCTCTTAAGCGCTATGCTGCGGAAAAAAAGCGATCACACGCCCGGGCTGCACTAAAACGGATTTCGTCACGGGGCGTGACGGTCAAAACCGTGATTGACGTTGGCGCATCTGACGGGCGGTGGTCTTTGGCAACAATGGATTACTTTCCCGACGCAAAATACCTGTTGGTCGAGGCGAACCCTGTCCATCAGCCTGCGCTTGAGGCATTTTGCCAAACGCATTCACAAGCAACATACGAACTGGCGGCTGCGAGCGATACGTCTGGCACGCTCCAGTTTGATGGATCCGCACCGTTTGGCGGGTCCGCTGATCCGGAAAATCTGGAAACCGCGATTGAAGTGAAGGCGGTGCGGCTGGATGATTTCGTAGCACCGACCGGACCTTATGACGCCCCGTTTTTTCTAAAGCTGGACACCCACGGGCATGAGGTCCCTATTCTGGAAGGTGCTGAAAACGTGTTGGCCAATGCTTCATTGGTCGTGATCGAGGTATATTGCTACCAGCTCACTCCGACGTCTTTGCTGTTTGATGAAATGGTGGCCTATATGCGCGCCAAGGGTTTTGGCGTGGTTGATATGTCCGATCCGCTGTGGCGCCCGGAAGACAAGTGTTTCTGGCAGATCGACCTGTATTTCGAGCCATTGACGATGCCTTACCTTCAGAAAAACACATACGTATAGCGAATGTGGGCGCAGTCCTGACCCGATCATCCCAGTGTAACTTAACATTATTCCGGCCCAATTTTGTCCAATTCCGTGGGTAATCATGCGGTTGAACAATGATTGATCGAAGTAATGAAACGATTACGCAACCATCTGATTGGTGTAGATCAGGGTGAAACGGCTATGTTCTCGGAATTTGAGAACGGTGGCGCCATGTGGACCGGAACCGGCCCGCGTGAGCGCCGCAAATCTGTTGCGTTTTCTGAAACCTTTCGTGTCCCCCCCGCCGTCCATGTTTCCATTTCGTTGTGGGATGTGGATGCCGAACAAAATATCCGCGCCGATATCTCTGCCGAAAACGTTACGGAAATCGGGTTTGATCTGGTGTTTCGCACTTGGGCGGACACCCGCGTGGCGCGCATCCGGGCCGCGTGGATGGCAATGGGAGAGTTGGCACACGCTGATGATTGGGAATTGTACTAAGGCCCGAAAAAGGGGCTTGGGCCATTAGATTGTATTCGAACTGCCCGTTCGTTCAGCGTTATTCGTGCCTTTTCCTTGCCTTAGAAAAGGTAGTGTAAGGCGCGCCATGGGACCGGATCAGTTCTTTGCGGGCCTAATCAGCCGAGTGCGTACATACCGTCGTAAATCGGTTCAAGCGTTTCGGCATCAAACAGGGAAGAAACAGACGTTCCGTTCCAGATATTCAGGATTGCCTGTGCAAACAATGGGGCCGTGGGCACGATGCGAATGTTCGGGGCGCTTTTTACAGCCGCAGTGGGCTGGATCGAGTCTGTGATCACCAGCGATTTCATCACCGAATTTGTCACGCGCTCTACTGCCGGGCCGGACATAACGCCGTGCGTGATGTATGAATGCACTTCCTTTGCGCCGTTTTCCAACAGAACTTCGGCAGCTTTGCAAAGCGTTCCGGCCGTGTCGCACATATCGTCGACGATCAGGCAAACTTTGTCTTTGACGTTACCGATGACAGTCATTTCTGCGATTTCGCCGGGTTTTTCGCGGCGCTTGTCAACAATGGCAAGCGGTGAATTGATCCGCTTTGCCAATTCCCGCGCGCGGGCCACGCCGCCCACATCGGGGGACACAACGGCAAGATCTTCCATCCGGTTTTTAAACTGTGTCTGAATATCCAGGGCAAAAATGGGCGACGCATACAGGTTGTCCACCGGAATATCGAAAAACCCCTGAATCTGCGCTGCGTGCAAATCCATCGTCAGCACCCGTTCTATACCAGATTCGACCAGCATGTTTGCGACCAGTTTTGCCGAAATCGGCGTGCGCGCCTTGGTGCGTCTGTCCTGACGGGCATAGCCGAAATAGGGCAGAACCGCAGTTATGCGCGCCGCCGAAGACCGGCGCAGCGCATCAGACATAATCAGCAATTCCATCAGGTTGTCGTTGGCAGGGTTCGAGGTTGGTTGAATGATAAACATGTCCTCGCCGCGCACGTTTTCGTACACTTCGACAAATATTTCACCGTCATTGAACCGTTCCACGCGGGCATCGACCAACCCGACATTTGAACCGCGATACATGCTCATTCGGCGGGCGATGGCTTTGGCCAAAGGGAGATTGGCGTTCCCCGCGATCATCTTGGGTTCGACTATGGCTGGCATTTGATGGATTCCCCGTGGCAGCGGTAGGTATGTGACAGAATCGTGATGTTGACACCGCTTAGCACGGCCTTACGGTCCGTCCAAGATTTAGGGGAGCAAGAGAGACAAGATGGCCCATATAGATTACTTTTTCGCAACGATTTCGCCGTTCACCTATCTATCCGGTACGCGACCGGCCGAGATTGCTGAAAAACATGGCGCGACCATCACGTATAAACCGCTTGATATAATGGGGCTGTTCGCACGCACGGGTGGCATCCCGCCCAAAGACCGGCATATTTCGCGTCAGGAATACAGATTGCAGGAAATACCACGCCGTGCTGCACGCGCAGGCAAACCGATCAATCCAAAACCTGCGTTTTGGCCGACCAATCCGGCACCGTCGTCTTACGCGATCATTGCGGCGCAATCGGCCGGGGGCGGCGACCTTGCAAAACTGGTTGCGTCCCTCACTGCCGCCTGCTGGGCCGAAGAAAAAGACGTGGCGCAAGATGACGTGATCAAGGCGTGTTTGTCAGAAGCCGGGTTCGATCCGTCACTGGCGGACAGCGGATTGCTGGCCGGGGCGGAAACCTATGCCGCAAATCTGGAAGAGGCCGTAAACCGCGGCGCGTTTGGTGCGCCGTTTTTCATCACTGATGACGACCAGCGGTTCTGGGGCGAAGACCGGTTAGACGATCTGGATGCCTATTTGGCTGCGCGCGGCTGATGCCGCTGGGTGATCTGGGGGGACATTCCGGCTACTGGCGGGTCTTTGAAGGCGGACCGCGCGACGTGTTAGCCATACATTGTTCGCTGGCCCATTCTGGCGCGTGGGCAGGATTGGCCGGACAATTACAGGATGCGGCAACCATCACCGCTTATGATCTGCCGATGCACGGGCGGTCGTGCGATTGGGACGGCCAATCAGACCTGCATGATATTGCCACTGAAATGGGCGCGGCCTTGTTGACGCACAGTATGGATCTTATCGGCCATTCCTTTGGCGCGACGGTCGCCTTGCGGCTGGCAACGCTTTATCCTGACCGGGTGCGAAGCCTGACGTTGATCGAACCGGTCTTTTTTGCAGCGGCGCAGGCTGTCGACCCGGATGCTTATGGCGCCTATGTCGCGGCATTTGATCCTTTGTTCAGTGGTCTGGATACCGAAAGAGAGACTGTCACGCGCAATTTCGTGCGGGCGTGGGGGGATGGGCGACGCTGGTTTGATCTGCCCGACCAGACACGGTCCTATTTATGTGACCGCATCACTTTTATCCCTGCTACCAATGACAGTCTGAGTTTTGATACTCACCGGTTACTAGCCCCCGGCGTGATTGAACGCGTGATGATGCCCGTGCTGTTGGTGCAAGGGGCTGCTGCCCATCCGATTATGGATGTGATTTGTGAGGCGCTGGCCCGGCGAATGCCGGATGCAACGCGCGTTACTATTCCGGGGGCAGGGCATATGGCTCCGATCACCCACTCTGAACCGGTTGCCCATGCTGTCCGCGACCTGTTCCTGCGCGCGCCCTAGCCTTTCAGTATTTCTACGAACCGGTTGATCTGGTCATGTGTGATTGACCAGTCGCAAACCAGTCTTGCGGTCAACAGCTCTTGCGGATCTTCACCGTCAAGCTGCCCTTCCCAGACATAATAAACGGCCCCCGCCTCATGCAGGCGCTGATGGGCTGCACGCGGAAAATCGGCAAAAATCATATTGGCCTGTGGTTCATACAGCAGGTGCGCACCGGCATCGGCCAGACCGTTCGCCAGGCGGGCGCAATTGGCGTTGGCCGTGCGGGCGCTGTCCAGCCACAAATCATCACGCAGATAGGCCGCCATCTGCGCCGACAGATAGCGATGTTTGGAAAACAGGTGCGCCCCACGCTTGCGCCGCAATTCGAATTCCCACGCCTTTGAAGGATCGAACAGGATCACCGCCTCAACGCCCATCAGGCCATTTTTCGTGCCGCCAAAGCTGACCACGTCAACGCCGGCCTTCCACGTCATGTCGGCGGCGCTGCACCCCAGTGCAACCTGCGCGTTGGCAAAGCGTGCCCCGTCCAGATGCACCGGCACATCAAACGATTTTGCGACGTCGCACAGCGCCTTGATCTCGTCCAGTGAATAGACCGATCCCCGCTCGGTCACCTGTGTGATCGAAACCGGCCCGCGTTGTGCACCGTGCACGCCCCGCGTTTCTTCGCGCCCGATGGCCGCGTGCAGGGCCGGGGCTGTCATTTTGTCACCATCCCCGACAAGGGTCAGCTTGGCGCCACCGGAATAGAACTCCGGCGCGTTACACTCGTCTTCCTGAATATGGGCCACGGGCGAACAGAATACCGTTTGCCAGGGTTGGCCGATCGTGGCCAGCGCAATGGAATTGGCGGCCGTGCCGGTGGCCACCAGATAAACGGCGGCTTGCGGCGCTTCGAAGATGTCGCGCAGTTTCGCGCGGACGTCCTGCATAATAGGGTCGGCACCATAAGGCTGTGCAAACCCTTCATTGGCTTCAACAAGCGCCTCCATAACTTTTGGATGCACGCGCCCCGCGTTGTCGGATGCAAAAAACATCAGGTCGGCTCCTCAATGATGTAGTCTTCCCATTCGTCTTCCGGTGTATCGAACTCACTGACCGTGATGTCTTGCGCGGACACTCCGGCATCATGAACGGTTTGCGGGTCACCGGAAATCAGCGGATGCCAGTAAAACAACGGCTTGCCTTCCCACAACAGTCTGTAGGCACAGGTTTGCGGCATCCAATAGGCGTGCTTGTCCAGATTGTCCGGTTTCAAGACAATGCACTCAGGCACAAATTGATGGCGGATATCGTATTGTGCACATCGGCACGTCTCATCAACGAACAAGCGGCAGGCAACACGCGTCAGGGCAACCTCGCCAGTGTCTTCGTCTTCAAGTTTGTTCAGGCAGCATTTGCCGCACCCGTCACACAACGCCTCCCATTCGGGTTGTGTCATCCGGTCCAGCGATTTGAACTCCCAGAACCGGTTTGCCAACCCGCTACGTTTGATCGGGTCTTTCATAAAGCATCCAGAATGGTACGTGCACGGGCACAGTCATTTGCCATCTGCTCCGTCAGGGCATCAAGGGATTCAAATTTCTGTTCGCCCCGCAAATAATCGACCAGCGCCACGGAAAGATGCGCGCCATAAAGATCACCGGAGAAATCGAACAGAAACGTTTCCAGATTGGCGCGGTTTTCCCCGAACATCGGGCGCACGCCAAGGGATGCAGCGCCTTTATACGCGCCCTTGTGAGGTCCATCCAGAACATCCACCAGAACGGCGTAAACGCCATAGGCCGGCGGATGCAGCCCGTCTATCGACATGTTGGCCGTGGGATAGCCCAGATCGCGCCCGCGTTGTTCCCCGCCGACGACAGGGCCCTCGATGCGGTGCCAATGTCCCAGCATGGCGGCTGCATCGCGTGGCCGCGCGTCGCTTAGCGCCTGACGGATCGCTGTGGATGACACGCGCGAAGCACCTTGCTGGATCAGCGGCGATATCGTCACGCCAAAGCCCATATCCTGCCCGAATCGCACCAAGTCCTGTGCATTTCCCGCCCTGCCTTTGCCAAAACAGAAATCTGGCCCGACGATGATATGGCATAATCCCAGACCATCACGGATCACATTGCGGGCGAATTCTTCGGGGCTTAATCCGGCAAGCCCGGCGTTGAAGTTCAATTCATACAGCAGATCAACGCCCAGTTTCTCCAGCCGGCTTGCGCGTGCTTCGCTGCCCATCAATCGAAATGGCGGAGCGTCGGGGGCAAAAAAAGCGCGCGGATGCGGTTCGAATGTCACAATCCCCAGCGGTGCATCAGGCACCGTGTTTCGGGCAAGGTCAATGACCGACTGGTGGCCTAGATGCACGCCATCAAAATTCCCGATCGCGGCACAGGCTCCGCGATCCTGCGGCTCGACAAACTGATAATCCCGGACAATTCTCATGGCGCTTGGGTAGCCGCCTGTTTGCGCAGACGCAAGACGCAGTTGCGCCCCTGCGTGCCATCGCATGGCCCCGTTTTCATCTTTTTATAAATACTTGTTCCGCGCCATGTCCCTATCGCGGCGGCGTGTGTGGGTCACCGGGCTGGGGTCAGTCGAACTTGCGCGACGGGGCCAGCACGGTGGCTTCGCCGATCAGAACCTTTTTGCCGTCGACCAGACAGCGGCAATCCAGCTTGACCCGGCGCTTTGAAAAATCGATATCAATGACTTCCACCTCGGCATGCACCCTGTCGCCGGGGCGCACCGGCGCCAGGAATTTGAGCGTCTGGCCCATATAAACTGTGCCGTGGCCCGGCAATTGTTCCCCGATCACAGCAGAAATCAGGCCAGCGGTCAGCATTCCGTGTGCAATACGGCCTTCGAAAATCGTATCTTGCGCGTAGTCATCATCCAGATGCACCGGATTACGGTCTGTCGACACCTGTGCGAACAGTTCGATATCATGATCTGTCACGACCTTCTGCAACGAGCGGATCATGCCCATTTCAATGTCTTCGATACAGATCGTGCCGCGGGGCATGTTGTCCAACATATCGCCCTCCTGAGTTCTTAAAGTAATAATAGGGCCGTATTCTGGCCGTGTTGCGTAACTTTATTACTTTGCAGATGCAGAAAGGCAAGCTTTTTTTGCCTAGCGTAGCTTTCCAATGGCATGGGTCGGATTGGACATTTCCGTTTCCAGGTAAGCAGTTAGCGCATCAGGGTCTGGTTGGTGCGACGTTTTGGTTTCGATGGCCGCCAGCCCGCCGGTGATGAAAAGAGAATCGATATCCTCCCCCATTGCGCCCCGAATGTCTGTCAGGATGCCATCGCCGATGCCCAGAATGTCGCGATCGGGGGGCAGTTTCCCGATTTCGGCCAGGCGACGGCGGGCCAGATCGTAAATTGGTGGATGCGGCTTGCCGAAATACAAGCTTTCACCGCCCATTTCGGTGTAAAGCTGCGCCAATGCACCGGCGCACCATTCGCGCACTTCGCCACGATCCACGACGATGTCGGGATTGGCGCACAGAAGTTTCAGACCTTTTTGTTTGGCGTACAGAAAATCGGCCCGGTTTACATCGGGATCGGCCATCGGGTCGAAAGGCCCGCAACACACAATCCCTTCGGCCTGATCCAGCGGAACGCGTTTGATATAAACAGGATTGTCCAAAAGATGGATCGGTTCGAAGAACGCGGCGTCCCTGTCCCATTCACCCATGAAATAGACGTTTTTGCCAACTGCACCCTGAAACATGGCAGATCGGGCGGAATCGCCGGATGTCGCAATGGTGTCCCACGCATCATCGGGTACGCCAAACGATTTCATCTGGGTTGCGACACCTGCGCGGGGCTTTGGCGAATTGGTGACCAGCACAACGGCACCCCCTTTGGCGCGGTAGTCCTGCAATGCAGCAACGGCCTCTGGCAGGGCTTTCACGCCATCATGAACACACCCCCACAGATCGACAAACAAAGCCTGGTAGTTGTCGGAAATGTCGGACAGGGCAGAAATAATCTGGGTCATTCAAACCTCGGGTTTTGGATATAGGGGCAGCGCATGTTCTGCATAAAAGAACCGCTGGGCAGGGGCCACCAGAAATATGTAGCCTTCTAAACATGGGGCGCAATTGGAACACTGGCGATATTTTGCGCAGGGTGCGATCATTCGGACCCTTCAAAAACAAAGCGTTGCGTGTCAAACTGGACGCAATAAGCCAAAAAGGCAGCAGGCATTGAAAAAGACGTATCCCAAGGGCTGGTTTGATATATCTCCAGAGGCGTATGCCGATCTGGGCGCAATGCTGTATTTGTCGGGCCTGACGAAAACCCACAACAAACGGTCTTTGACACAAGCGATCTACGCTTTTGAAACGCCACTGCGCCTGCGTCAGTATCACATCTTTCGCCAAAACGGTTTCCCGCGCGGATTTGTGACCTTTGCGGGCTTGTCGCACGAGGTGGAGCGCAAATACGCGATTGAGGGTCAACCTTTGACAGACAAGGATTTTGCCAGCGGCAAGTCCTTCTGGATCGTTGATATGGTCGCGCCCTTTGGTCAAATCCGTCAAATTGTTGACATATTGAAACGCGAGATTCCGCACGAAAGAGTACGCACCAACAGAATGGACAGTGATCTGACACGCGAGCGGATCGTCGAATGGAACAGAACAGAAGACGGATCGGTGCACATGCACCTTTACAAGAAACCAGCGTTCGCGCGCCTGCTGGATGGCGGGGTATGATCTGATGGTGTCCGTAGCCCCGCCCGGAGCGATTGATATTGATATCACCGGCGACAGTACCGGGTTCGTCACGGGCGAGCCGCCAAATGACGCCACGGGGGATCTGGACGAAACAGTAACGTTCAATAATCCGGGATGGAGCCTTTGGTTCACCACGTGGAGTATTTCTGATGATCCCGGGATCGGTACTGCCACAATTGATGGCACTACGGGCGAATGGACGTATGTTGTTGATCCGGCAGAGTTTGATGCATTGGATAACGGAGAGATCGTTTCTGACACATTCGAAGTCACGCTGACAGCTTTTGCCTTTCCGCCGGGGGGCGGGATCAACAACCAGACAGAAACGTTGCTGGTGACTGTCACAGTTGAAGGTGTGTGTTTTTGTGCCGGAACGCTGATCGAAACGCCGCTTGGGGCCATTGCGGTGCAAAACCTGAATGTCAAAGACATGGTGACGACAGTCGATCATGGTCCACAACCCATCCGTTGGATCGAAAGCAGTACCGTCTCTGCCCAGGATTTGAACGAAAATGCGGCGCTGCGTCCGGTTCGGATTGCCGCGGGTGCCTTGAGGGGCGGGGGTGCCGCAGCGTGATCTTTATGTCTCCCAGCAGCACCGCATTCTCATGGCCGGACCGGCTGTGGAATTGTTGTTCGGCGAAGCCGAAGTGTTGGTGCCTGCCAAAAGTCTGATCAACTGGCCGGGGATCGAAATTGTCGCGTCGGCCACCCCTGTCGAGTATTTTCACATCTTGCTGGACCGCCACGAGGTTTTATTGGCCGAAGGGGCCAAAGCCGAAAGCCTTTATCTTGGAGAAGAGGCGCTGAGTGTGATGGGGTCGGAAGGATTGCAGGAGCTGGCGACTATCTTTGCCGATACCCCCGGTTCCATGCCCACCGGGTTCGGGGCGGCAGCGCGAAAGATGCTCAAGGATTTTGAAGCGGTTATGCTTCAACCGGTTTAGGGCTTTTTCGAACACAAAAAAAACGGGCGCGCCGATCACTTCATGCGCACCCGTTATTTGTATTGTTGAACCTTAGACTTTCAGGTTCGGGATGATCTGTTTCTTGCGGCTCATGATGCCGGGCAGAAGAACAGTGTCGCCTGTCGCATCCGCATCAAAGCTTTTCTTGGCAACCGATTTGACCAGATCATTGGGTACCAAAAGCGTTGCTTCTTCGTTCAGGATATCGACCACAAACAGCAATACCTGATCGGCGCCATCTTCCTGTGCAACGCCGGTCATTGCGGCCATCAGCGCATCCTTGCGGTCCAGAACCATTTGCGGCGATGTTGTTTCAAGAACAGAAACGCGGAATTGCTTTCCGCCAACTTCGTATTCCTTGGAATCCATGCGCAGCAATTCCGCATCGGAAAAGGAAGAAACATCGGATTTTGCCGCGAACATTTGTGCCGCGTATTCCGGAATCGACAGACCAAGATCAGCCGCTAGTGATTCCGCCAGCGCCTTGTCGACCGGTGTTGTTGTCGGGCTGCGGAATTCCAGCGTGTCGGACAGGATGCAGGTCAGCATCGCACCTTTGACCCAGTCGGGCATTTTGGCGGCGTCATCGCCCATCAGGTCGTGCATCAGCGTGGCGGTGCAGGCCAGCGGGCGGATGGTGATATCAATCGGGCCTTTGGTTTCCAGCCCGCCGACCAGTTTATGATGGTCGATAATCGCCAGAATGTCGGCATCGTTGATGTTGTCGGGCAATTCGGCGGGGTTGTTGGTGTCCACGATCACAACCGGTGTGTCGGCTTTCAGATCTGACAGGATCGCCGGTTTGGGCAGATCCCAGTGTTTTAGCATAAACGCGGCTTCTGTATTGGGTTCGCCCAGCAGAACGGCCTCGGCCTTCTGGCCTTTGATTTCGTTCAGATACCATGCCCAGATAATCGGGCTGCCGGTGCTGTCTGTGTCTGGGGATTTGTGCCCGAAAACTTGGATTGTCATTACGTTTGTTCCTGAAATAAGGGTCGAATTTGGCCGCCTTATACGGTGGGGAATACAGGTTGTCACGGTGTGGATGGGGACAAATGGACGCTGTCCGAAACATCGCCTACTGTGCCCTTCATGAACCGTGAAAGTGATCTTTATCCGCCGATCAAGGCCCTGCTGGAACGGCAGGGTTACACCGTCAAGGGCGAAGTCGGGGCCGCAGATTTGGTGGCGGTGCGTGACGATGCACCGCCCGTGATCGTCGAATTGAAATTGCGGTTCAGTTTGAGCTTGTTTCATCAGGCAGTTGCCCGTTTGGCGATCACAGATCAGGTGTATCTTGCTGTGCCCAAGCCCACCGGACGAACGGCCAGACGCGCCACCAAAGACAACTTGGCCCTGTGTCGCCGTTTGGGGCTTGGCCTGATTTTTGTGCGCGACGGTAAACGGGCCGAAGTGCTGTGTGATCCCGGGCCCTATGCGCCGCGCAAGTCAAAGACGCGCGCAAACCGGTTGTTAAAGGAGTTTGATCGTCTGGACGGAGACCCCAATGCAGGCGGGGCCACGCGGTTCGGCATCGTAACCGGATACAGGCAAGAGGCGTTGCGCTGCGCTGCGCATCTGGCAGAGCATGGCCCCAGCAAGGGATCGGACGTGGCCCGCGCTGTGCAGGTGTCTGCCGCAACACGGATCATGGCCGACAATCACTATGGCTGGTTTGAACGGGTGCGCACCGGAATCTACCGCCTGACCGATCAGGGGGCGGACGGGTTGAAACACTGGGCTTACAGCTGGGGTGAAGACGGTATTGATTAAAACGCCTGTCGTGTGAGGGCGTAGCCTGCATTTTCCAGCAGCTGCAAAACACCGTTTTCGCCCATGAGGTGCGCGCCGCCAACGGCCACAACGATCAAATCGCCTGATGCATCTTCGATCCGCGGCAACCACGCGGCATTGCGCTGCGTCAAAAGCAGGTCTTCCAGTTCGCCGAACAGTTGGTCGACTTCGGCAATTGGCAGGTCGAGCAGGGTACGCGCAAGATATCGCGAAAATTCCCAAGCTTCTGCAGGGCTTTGTTCGAAATAGGTTTCCTTGAGGGTGAAAAGCGCATCTTCAGACAGCTGATCCGGCATCACGCTGAGGGTCAGCATCCTGATCTGTTCGTCCAAAGGATCGTCATTGAACAATCCAAACAGCATATCGAACGGTTCCAACGCGCGCATTTGCACGCCGGCTGCGGTTGCGACATCGCCGATCATGTGATCAAGGCCGCGTGCCCCTGCAACAGCCTCTTGCATGGCGCACCCGGGGATACCCATCAGCAGCGACAGATACCAGGGTTGGAATTTGGACGCCATGAACGGGGGGATACCCCGCGATGCGGCCGCTGCGGACAGGCGTTGCCAATCGTCTTCGGGCATAAGTTCGGGCAGGGTGGGGCCGTCTGTCAAAAACACCAGCGCCGGATTTGTGGTAATTGCCGCTTGCAGTTTCTTTTCTTCCTCTGGCGTAGCTTCAAGCAAGATCAGATCGGCGGATTCAATCAGGGGCTGCAGCCTGTCCATGACCGGTTCAAGACGCGGATCATAGACGTGGATTGTGCCAATCACGTGGACCGTTCGCGAATCTTTGACCGCTTGCCAGTGGTTGCCTTCAGCGAACGGGATGCGCTGCACGTTCTGCGCCATTTCATTGGTTTGATCTTGGGGCATCTGCAATCGCAAATCACCGCCGCCACATTGCGCGGACACCATCAAAGGCAGGCCAAAAAACAGCAGTGTCACAGCAAGACGAAGGATCATGGCAATTCCTTGAATTTCAACGATCTCAAGGCTAAGTGCGTTACTGGCAAAGCTCAACAGCGCGCCGCACTGAACTTGTTCAAATTTTTGTCGCTCGCAGCTTGACTCGGGCGGTCGGCATCCTTAGCTACACCTCGTTATCACTCGCATGGGGTGAGTGATAACGGCCTTTCGGACTGCGAAAGGTCAATGGGAGAAACTTTGAGCCTTAAGGAGCTGCAAAGATGGCATTGAAACCGCTTCATGACCGTGTGCTGGTTCGCCGCACAGAAAGCGAAGAGAAAACCAAAGGCGGATTGATCATCCCCGATAGCGCAAAAGAAAAGCCCAGCGAAGGCGAAGTTGTCGCCACGGGCGAAGGCGCGCGCAAAGACAGCGGCGAGTTGATCGAAATGGCTGTAAAAGCCGGTGACAAAATCCTGTTCGGCAAATGGTCGGGCACCGAAGTCACTCTCGATGGCGAAGAGCTGCTTATGATGAAAGAAAGCGACATCATGGGGATCATCTCCTAAGTCGCGCACCTTCTATTCAATGAAACACTAGACATTCAGGAGCATTCAAATGGCTGCTAAGGACGTCAAATTCGACACAGATGCCCGCAACAAGATTTTGCGCGGCGTGAACATTCTGGCTGATGCCGTCAAGGTGACGCTGGGCCCCAAAGGCCGCAATGTGGTTTTGGACAAATCCTTTGGCGCACCGCGCATCACCAAAGACGGTGTATCGGTTGCCAAGGAAATCGAACTGGAAGACAAGTTCGAAAACATGGGCGCGCAAATGGTCAAAGAAGTGGCCAGCCGCACCAATGACGAAGCAGGCGACGGTACCACAACCGCAACTGTTCTGGCTCAGGCCATCGTCAAAGAAGGCATGAAATCGGTTGCCGCTGGCATGAACCCGATGGATCTCAAGCGCGGCATCGATCTGGCGACAGCCCGTGTTGTCGAAGCGATCAAAGCTGCGGCACGTGACGTGTCTGACAGCGCAGAAGTTGCCCAAGTCGGTACAATTTCCGCCAATGGCGAAGCCGAAATCGGCCAGCAAATCGCGGATGCGATGCAAAAAGTTGGCAACGAAGGCGTGATCACTGTTGAAGAGAACAAAGGTCTGGAAACAGAAACCGATGTTGTCGAAGGCATGCAATTCGACCGTGGCTATCTGAGCCCCTATTTTGTCACCAATGCTGACAAAATGACTGTCGAACTGGAAGATGCGATCATCCTGTTGCACGAAAAGAAACTGTCGTCGCTGCAGCCAATGGTTCCCTTGCTGGAGCAGGTGATCCAGTCGCAAAAGCCACTGCTGATCATTTCGGAAGACGTTGAAGGCGAAGCGCTGGCAACTCTGGTTGTGAACAAACTGCGTGGCGGTTTGAAAATCGCAGCCGTCAAGGCACCGGGTTTCGGCGACCGCCGCAAAGCCATGTTGCAGGATCTTGCGATCCTGACAGGTGGTCAGGTGATTTCCGAAGATCTGGGCATGAAGCTTGAATCCGTCACAATGGACATGCTGGGTTCTGCCAAGAAAGTGCAGATCACCAAGGATGAAACCACCATCGTTGACGGCAATGGCGCCAAAGCCGAGATCGAGGCACGTGTTGCCCAGATCCGCGGCCAGATCGAAGAAACCACTTCCGACTACGACCGTGAAAAACTGCAAGAGCGCGTTGCCAAACTGGCAGGCGGTGTTGCCGTGATCCGCGTTGGCGGCATGACCGAAGTCGAAGTGAAAGAGCGCAAAGACCGCGTTGATGATGCCCTGAACGCGACCCGCGCGGCCGTGCAAGAAGGTATCGTTGTCGGTGGTGGCGTTGCATTGATCCAGGCAGCGAAGAAACTGGACGGACTGGAGGGCGCAAACGCCGACCAGAACATCGGTATCAACATCGTGCGCAAGGCGCTTGAAGCACCGCTGCGTCAGATTGCTGAAAACTCCGGTGTGGACGGTTCGGTTGTTGCTGGCAAAATTCGCGAAAGCGAAGATCCGGCATTCGGCTTTAACGCGCAGACCGAAGAATATGGCGACATGTTCAAGTTCGGCGTGATCGACCCAGCCAAAGTTGTGCGCACAGCCCTGCAAGACGCCGCGTCGATCGCGGGCCTGCTGATCACAACCGAAGCCATGGTTGCCGACAAGCCTGCCAAAGAAGGCGCAGGCGGTGGCGGCATGCCCGACATGGGCGGCATGGGCGGCATGGGCGGCATGATGTAAGCCAGCCTTTGGCACCAAATCTTAAGGGAAAGGCCCGCCTGATTGGCGGGCCTTTTTCTGTTTGTCGCTGCATGGACTGGGATGGCGCACCGCATAATGCCAAACGCAACGAAATACGCCGTTCGGTCAAAGGCAAATTGCGCCCTGCCGCTGTTCGCGTATGTTGAACAAATAAACCGAAACGGGGGGCGTAGATGGGTGACAGGCTTGGCGTGGTGGGTCTTGGCCGCATGGGGCGCGCAATCGCGCAGCGTCTGACCGGTCAGGGGGCAAATGTATCAGCGTGGACGCGTTCGGGCGTGAGCGCGACCGAGGGAAAGGATTGGAGTGTGACGCCTTGTGCGACACTTGCTGATCTGGCCGCGCAGTCGGATATCATTTTGCTTAGCTTGTTCGATGAACGTGCGGTGCGGGATGTTTTGCAATCCCTGCTGCAAACAGAGATTTCCGGCAAGTTGATCATCGATACATCAACGGTCGCCCCAACTGTTTTACAGGATTATCTGGACCGGACCGTTTCTGCCGCCGCGTCACTGATGGATGCACCTATTTCGGGCGGGCCCGAACTGGTTCTGGCAGGCCAGTGCGGTGTCTTTGCCGGGGGAACCGCACAGGATTTCACCCGCGCTGCGCCGGTTCTTTCGATGATCGCGGGGCAGGTGCATCATGTTGGGCCACTGGGTAGTGGGCTGGCGATGAAAATCGTGAACAACAGCGTGTTGCAAGGGCTTTTCGCGGTATTGGTGGATGTAATGCAAATCGCAAAACGATCCGGGTTGGCACTGGAACAGGTTGTGCCGGTGCTGGCGGGCGGCCCTGCAGGCGCGCCGATGCTGGTCGGGCGTGTGCCCAGAATTCTTGGGCAGGATAGATCTGTTGGCTTTGATATTGATGGCGCGTCAAAGGATGCGGACGTGTTCGTAGGCGCTGCGCATGATTTGGGCCTTGATGTGCCAACGTTGGAAGCCGCGCAAATGTTCTGGCGCGCGGCGCAAGCCAACGGGCAGGGCGCGGACGATATAGCCGCACTTATTTCAACTGCATACGAAAAGGCCTGAGCTTATGCGCCTGATCCTGCTGACGGCCCTGACCATGACGGCATTTGCCGCAAATTCCGTGTTGAACCGTATGGCCGTTGACGGGATGCATATTGATCCCGGCAGTTTTGCGTTGATCCGGGTTGTTTCAGGCGCGGTCATGTTGGGTATGATCCTGACGGTACGCGGTGGCCCCGTTCAGATGCAGTGGCGCCCGCGGTTGGTCGGGGCGATATCGTTGTCGGTTTATATGGTTGGCTTTTCCTTGGCTTATCTGACGCTGGATGCGGGTCTGGGCGCACTGATCCTGTTTGGCACGGTCCAGATTGCCATGCTGGGGCATGCTGCACGCCAACCCGGAGGGTTGCGCCGCCAACAACTGATCGGGGCGGCATTGGCGTTTGGCGGACTGGTCTATGTGCTTTGGCCGGGGCCCGGGGGGCCACCCTATCTGAGCGGTGCAATCATGATGATCGCCGCAGGTTTGGGCTGGGCCGTTTACACGATTGCCGGGCGCAGTGCGGCTGATGCGCTGGGCGCGACAGCCGCCAATTTCCTGATCGCGGTCCCGATGCTCACGCTGCTTTTGGTCGGGGGCGGCACATCGGTAACACTGGTCGGGGCCGGGCTGGCTATTCTTTCCGGCGCTGTCACATCCGGTTTGGGATACGCGCTGTGGTACAGCATCCTGCCCAGGCTGGACACGGGGGTTGCTGCTGTTGTGCAACTGAGCGTGCCGGTGATCGCCATTGTCGGCGGCGTGGTGTTTCTGGGTGAAGCGTTGACCCTGCGCATCGTTCTGGCATCGGCTGTTGTATTAGGTGGTATCGCAATTGCCGTTACCACGTCACCCGTTCAAGCGGATCGTAAAGCGGTGCCTGCGCAGGATTGAACGCCAACAGGCCAAGGCTGTCAGGCTTGTGGGGCAAGGCGGCCAATTCAAGGGCCGTGACCCAGCGCCGGTCTGTCACAATGCCTTCTGGGTCGCACCAATCATCCGACAGGTCCGCAGTTTCAACGGTACAGCGAAAAAACACCTCGACCTGATGAAAGCCGCTGTCAGGATCATGAAATTCGTTGATCATACACGGCGCGCCGACGCGCACACGCAAACCGGTTTCTTCATGTACTTCGCGCGCCAGATTGTCCGGCAAGGATTGGCCCGCGTCCGCGCCGCCACCGGGCGCGCACATCAGGGGGCTTTTGCCGTCGGGCCATGCGTTCACGACCAACAGGCGCTTTTGGTGTACAATAATGGCACGCGTGGCCAATCGGACATTTGTGGGGCGCATCAGCAGGTCTTTCATCGATAAGCGTGCACAAGAGACCTTTTGTAGCGCTGCGTTTGCGACTATCTCAACCCCATGCGGATGGTGTTTGCCTTTTTGATGTTATGGCCC
Organism: uncultured Alphaproteobacteria bacterium; assembly: GCA_963765555.1. GTDB lineage: Bacteria > Pseudomonadota > Alphaproteobacteria > Rhodobacterales > Rhodobacteraceae > JL08. The sequence continues at coordinate 97,745 of CAVXWX010000007.1, read as the reverse complement.
GGTGCTGCGGCGGCGGAGTGCGTTGTGTTGCTGCACGGGCTGGCGCGTACGGATACGTCTTTTGTGCTGATGGAAACTGTGCTTGAGGCAAACGGTTACACCGTGGTCAATCCTGATTACCCATCAACCGAAGCGCTGGTGCAGACCTTGGTGGCCGAGACCCTGCCGAAAGCGATTGCGCAATGCGGCGATGACGTGGTGCATTTTGTGACCCACTCAATGGGTGGTATTCTGGTGCGCCAGTTTTTTGTATACGCCAAACCCGCCAAACTGGGGCGTGTCGTCATGCTGGGGCCACCCAATCAAGGCAGCGAACTGGTGGATATGTTTGATGATTACAAATCGTTTGGCTGGCTCAATGGCCCGGCTGGAAAACAGTTGGGCACCGGCCCCGACAGCCTGCCGCGCAAATTGCCTCCGGTGGATTTCGAATTGGGTGTCATTGCAGGAAACCAGTCGCTGAACCCGTTTTTTTCCAGCGTGATCGAAGGCCCGGACGACGGCAAGGTCAGCGTTGCCTCAACCAAGGTTGCGGGTATGGCGGATCATATCGTGTTGCCTGTGACGCATACGTTTATGATGAACAATCCAACTGTGATTGCCGAAGTGATCTTTTTTCTGAAAAACGGGCGTTTTGATCCGGACGTGTCGTGGACGGATGTCGCCAAGGAAACAGCGATCGGCATCGGATGCGAGGCAGGGTTTTGCCTGGATGATGCCCGCAATGGCGAAGCGCCCTCTGAGGATGCCGATGACAAACCGACCGATCCGGCGGCTTCGCCAGACGATGGAAACTGATCTTTGCTTGTCCATTCAGGGCGCCAGCGTGTTGCGCCCCGATGGCGTTTGTGACAACGCCGAATTGCATCTGGCGGGCGGATTTATCTGCGTGGATGCGCAACGCCGCAAGATCGATTTGCGCGGGTATATGGTGCTGCCGGGCATTGTAGATATCCACGGTGACGGGTTCGAAAGACACCTTGCCCCCCGCCGTGGTGCGATGAAACAAACGGCTGAAGGACTGATCGCGGCCGAGGCCGAACTGGCTGCAAATGGCATCACGACCGCTGTCATGGCACAGTTTCTGAGCTGGGAAGGCGGATTGCGTGGTGCGGAATTTGCCGATCAGGTGTTGTGTGCCATTCGCGATACCAAATCCAGCCTTGTCACAGATCTGATCGCTCAGTTGCGGTTCGAGACACATCTGCTGGAGGATTACGCCTGCCTACCTGACGATATTGCACGCTGGCAGGTCCCATACGTTGTTTTCAATGATCATTTGCCTCATGACAAGTTGGCCGCGGGCAAGCGCCCGCCGCGCTTGACGGGGCAGGCGCTCAAGGCTGGTCGCAATCCCGAGGCGCACCTTGCGCTGATCCAAGAACTGTATGCGCGCACGCTAGAAGTCGGCCCGGCGCTGGATCGGTTATGCGCTATTTTGCAAGCGCATGGTGTTCGGATGGGCAGCCATGACGACGCAACAGACCAAGGGCGTCGGAAATGGCATGACAGGGGCGTGCATATCGCAGAATTTCCGGAAACGATCGCCGCAGCCGAAACCGCCAAGGCCCAGGGTGACGCCGTTATTCTGGGTGCCCCGAATGTGGTGCGGGGCGGATCGCATAATGGCAATGCCAGCGCTGTGGATCTTATTGCGATGGGGCTGTGTGATGCGCTGGCGTCGGATTACCATTACCCTTCGCCCCGCCGCGCGGCGCTGATGCTGGCGGCCAGCGGTATTGCCGATTTGGCCGGTGCTTGGCATCTGGTGTCTGCTGGGCCAGCGCAGGTTCTGGGTTTAACCGATCGCGGTACGCTGCTTTCGGGACAGCGCGCGGATCTGGTCGTGCTGGAACAGGGATCGCATCGGGTTGTGGCAACGATGGCTGCAGGGCGGTTCAGTTATCTATCGGGCGATATCGCCACACGGTTCATCGCAGCATAAGCCGATACAACAGGCCGGCCTATTCAAAGCCCTTTCAGGATTTGGCACGCACAACGCGGTTGACGTGGCCCATTTTTCGTCCCGGTTTGGTTTCTGCCTTCCCGTAAAGATGCAGGGCCGTATCCGGGTCTTTTGCAAGCACCGGCACACGATCCATATCGTGGCCGATCAGGTTTTCCATCACGATATCTGCAAACCTTTGCCCGTCGCCCAAAGGCCAGCCTGCAACCGCGCGAATGTGCTGTTCGAATTGATCCGTGGTACACCCGTTTTGTGTCCAATGGCCCGAATTGTGAACGCGCGGCGCAATTTCATTGACGATCAGGCCTTGTGGCGTAACGAACAATTCAACGCCAAGAACACCGACATAGTCGAGCGCATTCAGGATATTGGCTGCCAGAAGAATGGCATCTGTGCGTTGCGAAGCGCTTAGGCGTGCGGGCACTGTTGTAGTGTGCAGGATTCCATCGCGGTGCACGTTTTCACCCGGATCAAAGCAGGCCACATCGCCATGCACGCCACGGGCTGCAATCACCGAAACTTCGTAAGAAAAATCAACAAAGCCTTCCAAAATGGACGGTGCGCCCGCCATATCCAACATTGCCTGTTGCACGTCATCCGGCGATTTGATCCGCGCCTGCCCTTTGCCGTCATACCCGAAGCGACGGGTTTTCAGGATTGCGGGTGTGCCGATGGTTGCAAGGGCAGCGGTCAGGGAGTCAACATCGGTTATATCGGCAAACGGGGCTGTTTTCAGGCCCAAGCCTTGCAGGAAATTTTTTTCGGTCAGCCTGTCCTGTGACACGCGCAGCGCCTCGCGCCCAGGTCGGATCGGGCGGTGGGCTTCCAGAATGTCCAAAGCCGCTGTCGGGATGTTTTCGAATTCGTAGGTGATCACGTCGACCGCGTTGGCAAAATTGATCAGGGCATCGCTGTCTTCATAAGGGGCCCGGGTGACGCGATGCGCAACATCGCCTGCGGGCGGGTTTTCGCCCGGTTCGAATATATGTGTTTTAAACCCAAGACGCGCGGCAGCGACAGACAGCATGCGACCCAATTGGCCGCCACCCAGTATGCCGATGGTTGCCCCTGTTTTCAGTGTCTCAGTCATCTTGGGGCACGTCCGGGATCGAGGCGGAAAGTGCTGCGCGCCACGCATCAAGCCGCGCGGCAAGGTCTTCATCCTGAAGCGCCAGAATACCTGCGGCCATCAACCCTGCATTGGCTGCACCGGGTGCGCCGATTGCCATGGTTGCCACCGGATACCCGCGTGGCATCTGCAGGATGGAATACAATGAATCCACACCGGAAAGGGCGCGTGTCTGAACCGGAACGCCGATCACCGGAACGCGGGTTTTGGAAGCCATCATACCGGGCAAATGTGCCGCCCCGCCGGCGCCGGCAATAATCACGCGCAATCCGCGTTCTACAGCGGTTTTGCCATAATCCCACAGCCGGTCCGGTGTGCGGTGGGCCGAGACAATGCGCGTTTCATAAGAGATTTGCAGCGCGTCCAGAATGTCTGCCGCTTCTTTCATTGTGGACCAATCCGACTGGCTGCCCATGATCAGGCCAACATGAGGAGATGTCATCGCGGCTGTGCCTTTCGCCCATAGTAAGAGCGGGCACTATAGCCAACGCAGGCAAGGGTGCAATCGGGTTTGCATCCGTCATTTGGCTGCTGTTCAGGCGATGATATCCGGTGTTAGCCTGTCTTCTATCAAGGCGATGGTGTCTTTCAGACGCAATTTGCGTTTTTTCAACCGTTGCAGGGTCAGTTGATCGGCTGTTCCCTTTTCCACAAGGGCCGTTATCGCATCATCAAGATCGCGATGTTCACGCCGGAACACGGCCAGTTCCACCCGCAACACATCGTCGGTTTTCATTGAGATATCGATTGGGGCGTTCATCAGTACCTGATTCCCGGTATTTATCGGACAACCCAAGATAGTCATTCATCGTGATTTGGCAAAGACCTTGTCTGGCACGATGTTTAACCCCATATTTCTATTCAAGCGGTTGCCGAAACGGGACCGCAGCACATCGTCGCTTTTGCAAAGGACGCTTATATGACGAAACTGACACTTGGGGGGTATCCCCATCTGCTGGGGTTCGAGCAACTGGAACGTTTGCTGGAACGCACAGCGAAATCCGGAAACGAAGGCTATCCGCCTTTCAATATCGAACAAACGTCGGATTATTCCTATCGTATAACGCTGGCTGTTGCCGGTTTTGGGGAAAACGATCTGTCGATCACTGTCGAAGACCGCCAACTGGTCATTCGAGGCCGCCAAAGCGACGATAATGACGGTCGTGTGTTCCTACATCGTGGAATTGCCGCGCGACAGTTTCAACGCTCGTTTGTTCTGGCTGACGGCGTCGACGTGGGCGAGGCGATCATGGAAAACGGATTGCTGCATGTTGATCTGACCCGTTCGAAACCGGAAACCATTGTACAGACGATTGCGATCAAGAAAGGGTAAGCCATGAACACTCGATTTGAATTGCCGGAAAATGACAGCCGGATCGTCTATGTGAAAACCGTCGAAGTGGCTGACCTTCCTGATGCTGTACGGCGCGAAGCGGGCGATCTTGAACATTTGTACGCCGTACACCGCGAAGACGGGCAACAGCTCGCACTGGTTGCGGACCGCCGTCTGGCTTTTGTACTGGCGCGCCAACATGATCTTGCACCGGTCGCGGTGCACTAGATCTAGCCAATCGCGCCGCGCCGTCGCCGTATTTTAGGTTGATCGCGTTGTGGATTGGCGAGGCGTGCGGTCGTTGCAAACGTGTTGTCTTTTGCGCTAGCACGGCGCAAAGGACGTCACCAAATGAAAGACCAGACCCCAGCCATTGCGATCTTGCCTTATGGCCATACCCCCGGCGCCAATCTGCGCCGGTTTCCGGCGGATGATTTACACTGGCCCTTGGGGCAGCCGGACCGGATGCGTGGCCGGATGGCCAGCGATCTGTTGCCGGATGATCATCTGATCATCTACCCCAAGACGCAGGCGCACCTTCTGCCCGGTTTTGGCACCCGCGCGCATGTGTCTATGATGGTGGTGGAACCCAAGGCCATACATGCCAAGCATTTGTGGTTGTTACGCTATTCCCATCGGCGGTTTTTCCGTGTGTTGGGGTATAACGATGAATTGCTGTCTCGGATTCCCAATGGCGTGTTTGTTCCCTACGGCACCACGTGGGTGCCGGAATGGCGTGATCTTCGGCCTGAAAAAACAAAATCTGTTTCGCTGATCGCGTCCAGCAAACGTAGCCAGAAAGGCCACCGCCTGCGCCACCAGATTGTCGGGATGGTGGAAGACAAAGGGTACAGCGTCGATATTCTTGGGCGTGGTTACAAGCCGTTTAATGAAAAATCGGACGGGCTTTTGCCGTATCGCTATTCTGTAATCATCGAAAACATTCGGGAACCCAACTATTTCACGGAAAAGCTGGTTGATGCGATTTTGTGTGAAACTGTGCCGATCTACTGGGGATGTCCCAACATAGACCGGTTCATGGATGTGTCTGGTATGATCCTGTGCCGCGACGCTGGCGACATTGAACAGGCTTTGCACATGGTATCGCCGGCAGACTATCAAAAGCGCCTGCCTGCGTTGCGCGCAATCAAAGAAACCGCAGATGCCTACGGCGATCTGGAAAAGCGGGCCGCACGGGCGTTGTATGACAGCCTTTAGGCTGCGATCTGGTCGCGCAATAAACGCCGCAGAATTTTGCCCGATGGTGATTTCGGAATGGTCTCCACGAACCGGACCACCTGCACATGTTTGTAATGCGCCAGATGCTCTGCGGCATGGGCTTTGACGTCTTCCTCGGTCAGGGTTTGGTCGGGGGCAGAAACAATAAACGCCATCGGAACTTCGCCAGCTTCCTCATCCGGAATGCCGATCACGGCAGCATCCATGATTTTCGGATGCGCGGTTAGCACGGCCTCAAGCTCCGCCGGGGCAACCTGAAATCCCTTGTACTTGATCAACTCTTTCAGGCGGTCCCGAATGAACAAGAATCCATCGTTGTCAAAACAGGCTATGTCACCGGTTTTCAACCATCCGTTTTCATCAATTGTCTGGGCTGTCGCCGAGGGATTGTTCAGATACCCCTTCATCACTTGTGGTCCCCTGATCCATAACTCGCCTTCCTGATCAGGGCCCAGATCCTTGCCGGTTTCGATATCGACGATTTTGCATTCCGTATTCGATACGGTTTGGCCACCGGCACCGGGTTTGGCGGTATCAGGGCGCGAGATGTGCGAGACCGGGCTAAGCTCTGTCATCCCGTACCCCTGCATTGTGACGCAGTTCAATCGTGCCGAAACCGCCTCGCTCAACTCGGCCCCTAGGGGCGCTGCGGCGCAACCGACATATTCAAGGCTGGACAGATCAAACTGATCAATCATCGGATGTTTCGCCAAAGCGATTGCAACAGGTGGCACAACCCACAGGCTGCGTGCCTTGTGATCCTGCGCAATGGTCAGGAACAGTTCCAAATCAAATCGGGGCAGTGTTACAACCCGGGTTCCGACCGCCAGACAGCAATTCAGCATGACCATCATGCCATAGATGTGAAAGAAGGGCAGGAACGCGGGGGCAACATCGTCTGCACGCATGTCTGCACCGGCCAGCACCTGATCCAGATTAACGGCCAGATTCCGGTGGGTCAGCATGACCCCTTTTGGCAATCCAGTCGTGCCAGAGGAATAGGGCAGGACCATGATATCATTATCCAGATCAACCGGCACCTGCGTTTCAATCGGTGTGCCCATGAAATCAGACAGCGGGGTGGCCCCGTCGGCCGAGCCAATGACGACGATCTCCTGAACGCCGGTGCCTGCGATTGCGGCCTTGGCGGTTTCCAGAAACATGGGGGTTGTGATCAGAATGCCGGCGTTTGAATCAATCAGCTGATGGCGCACTTCGTGCTCGGTGTAGGCCGGGTTAATCGTTGTGACAGTTCCGCCCGCCCAGGCGACGCCGTGAAACACCGTGGCATAGGCTGGCATGTTCGGGGCCATCAGTGCAGTGGTGTGGCCTTTCCCATATCCTCGCGCGGTCAGCCCTCCGGCCAGGCTTTTGACATCTGTCATCAACTGTCCGGCGGTCAGGGATTCACCTGTGACCCCGTCTATCAGTACGACCTTGTCCGGTTGTTCCTGCAATCCTTGAAAGACACGTTCTGTAATAGACATGTCCGGAATTGCGATTTCGGCAAATGGGCTTTTGTAAATGGTCATGACACCTCCCCCTTTTTCGACCAGCTTGCCACAATCTGGCGTCACGCGGGAAAAAATGTGCAGGGGGCGGCTTATGACAGAAAAAAGCCCCGGCGGTTTGGGCCGGGGCTTTTTGAAATCAGGCTTTGATCAGGCCCATGCTTTCAAGTTTCAACAAAACCTGATGGGCGCAGTTGTCAACGTCGACATTTTCGGTTTCCACGCTGAGTTCTGGATTTTGTGGAACGTCGTAAGGGTCTGAAATACCGGTAAATTCTTTAATCTTGCCTTCACGCGCCAGTTTGTACAAACCCTTGCGGTCGCGGCGTTCGCATTCTTCGATGGATGTGGCCACGTGGACTTCGACGAAGGCACCGAACGATTCAATATCTTCCCGCACGGCACGGCGTGTTGTGGCATAAGGCGCGATCGGTGCGCAGATTGCGATGCCGCCGTTCTTGGTAATCTCGCTTGCGACATACCCGATGCGACGAATGTTCAGATCGCGGTGTTCTTTGGAAAACCCGAGTTCAGAGCTCAGGTTTTTGCGCACAACATCACCATCCAGCAGTGTCACAGGGCGGCCGCCCATTTCCATCAGTTTGACCATCAAGGCGTTCGCAATGGTTGATTTTCCCGATCCCGAAAAACCGGTGAAAAACACGGTAAATCCTTGTTTGGAACGGGCAGGGCGCGTGCGCCGCAATTCTGTAACAACCTCGGGAAACGAAAACCATTCTGGAATTTCCAGACCTTCGGCCAGTCGGCGGCGCAATTCGGTGCCTGAAATATCCAGGATCGTGTCGCCTTCGGGAACTTCGTTGGCGGGATAATATTGCGCTTTTTCCTGCACGTAGACCATGTGTTTGAAATCAACCATCTCAAGGCCAATCTCTTCTTCATGGGTTTTGAACAGGTCTTGGGCATCATACGGGCCGTAGAAATCTTCGCCTTTTGAATTCTTGCCGGGGCCTGCGTGATCGCGGCCGACGATAAAGTGGGTGCAGCCGTGGTTGGCGCGGATCAACCCGTGCCAGACCGCTTCGCGCGGGCCCGCCATGCGCATTGCCAAGTTGAGCAATGACATGCTGGTGGTTGCGGCCGGATATTGATCCAGAACCGCTTCGTAGCAGCGTACGCGCGTGAAATGATCGACGTCGCCCGGCTTTGTCATCCCGACAACCGGATGGATCAAAAGGTTGGCCTGCGCTTCACGCGCTGCGCGGAATGTCAGTTCCTGATGGGCGCGGTGCAGCGGGTTGCGGGTTTGGAACGCCACGATACGGCGCCAGCCGACTTTGCGGAAATAGGCGCGCAGTTCGTTCGGTGTGTCGCGACGGGCGCGAAAATCATAGTGAACGGGCTGCTGGATACCGGTGACAGGACCACCCAGATAAATCTTGCCCGCCTGATTGTGCAGATAGTTCACCGCCGGATGCGCATCATCATCGGCCCCGAACACCATTTCCGCCTCGCGGGCTTTGTCTGGTGTCCAGCGGTCTGTGACAGTCATGGTTGCCAGAATAACGCCTTCTGCGTCCCGCAGTGCGATGTCCTGTCCAACCTCGATGCTTTCGGCAAATTTTTCGTTCACGTCCAACGTGATTGGCATCGGCCACAGTGCGCCGTTTTGCAGGCGCATGTTTTCAACGACAGAGTTGTAATCGGCCTCGCCCACAAAACCCTTGAGCGGATTAAACCCGCCATTCATCAAAAGCTCCAGATCGCACACCTGTCTGGGGGACAGATCCCAACTGATCAGGTTGCCAGCTTCCACCTTCAATTTCTGGGCGGATTCATATGAAACATAAAGCTCGGGAATAGGAGCAAGGTTACTCAACATCGTCATCGGATACTCTTTCGTTTTAACAACTGACCGGCGTAATTGCCCGTTCGCGGGCGGCTTAGCCGCTGATCATGGCAAAAGTCTAGCGTGATGCGGTAATTCTTGGGGCGCTGTGGTAAATTGGCGCGCCTAGCGTACAATCAATCTTCGCTTTCGGCCAGAAACCGCTCGGCCTCAAGCGCGGCCATACAGCCCATTCCCGCACTGGTGACGGCCTGACGATATTTGTAATCGGTCAGATCGCCCGCTGCAAAGACACCTGCAATTGACGTGGCAGTGCTGTCAGGTTTGGTTACAACATAGCCGCCCATATGGGTTTCCAGCACATCCTTGACCAGTTCGTTTGCTGGCGCATGTCCGATGGCAACAAACACACCCTTGGCCGGAATTTCGGTGATTTCGCCTGTTTTGGTATGTTTGACCCGAACGGCTTCCACGCCCAAAGGCGCATCGGTTCCAATGACCTCTTCCAAAGTATGAAACCACAAGGGTTCGATTTTCGGGTTTTTCATTAGTCGGTCGATCAGGATGGCCTCGGCGCGCAATTCGTCGCGCCGGTGGATCAACGTTACCTTTGACGCGAAATTTGTCAGGAAAAGCGCTTCTTCCACGGCGGTGTTGCCGCCACCGATCACCACGATTTCCTGCCCACGATAAAAGAAGCCGTCACAGGTGGCACAGGCGCTCACGCCAAATCCCTTGAACTTTTCTTCTGATGGCAAACCCAGCCATTTCGCACGCGCACCGGTGGCCAGAATAATCGCATCGGCCACATAAACCGTGCCGCTGTCCGATTGCGCCACAAAGGGACGTTTGGAAAAATCGACTGACGTGATGATATCACCGATAATTTCGCAACCCATCGCCTTGGCATGATCCTGCATGCGAATCATAAGATCGGGGCCCTGCACTTCGGTATCGCCCGGCCAGTTTTCGACTTCGGTTGTGGTTGTCAGTTGCCCGCCCGGTTCGATCCCCTGAACGAGTATCGGGTTCAGCATCGCACGCGAGGCATAGACGCCGGCCGTGTATCCCGCCGGGCCGGACCCGATAATCAGAACTTTGGTAGTGCGCGTTTCGGCCATGTGACGTTCCCCGGTGTAATTCTGCGCTTTGGCAGCGGCCTGTTGCATATAACGGCCCGGTCCGGGGGCGAAAAGCCCTGAAATCTGCTGATATTGCATATCCGCATTGCAGTGCGAAACAGCGTGACGTTAAGAATGTTGCGCGTAGACGAAAGATTATTGCGCGCACCTTCGGTAGTGCTATAACAAACGCAAATTCCACTGGGGGTAACATGGCCGGAACGCGCCTTGATCCAATTGATCGCAAGATTTTGGCTGAATTGCAGGCCGACGGGCGTATGACCAATGTTGAATTGGCCAAACGTGTCGGCATTTCCGCGCCGCCATGTTTGCGCCGGGTCCGCACTTTGGAAGAAAACGGATTTATCCGCGGCTATCACGCGGATGTTGATGCGCGCGAATTGGGGTTCGAAGTACAGGTTTTTGCGATGGTCGGCCTGCAAAGCCAGGCCGAAGTCGACTTGCGCGCCTTTGAACAGCGTTGTCGCGAATGGCCGCTGGTGCGTGAATGCCATATGTTGAACGGCGAAGTTGACTTCATACTGAAATGCGTCGCGCCTGACCTCAGCACGTTTCAGACGTTTCTGACATCCGGTCTTTTGACAACTCCGAATGTCGCCAGCGTAAAAACTTCACTGGTTATTCGCGGGGCCAAAGACGAACCCGGCGTTCCGTTCGATGTTCTGGAAGCGCGTTTGGAAAAATCCGCCTGAACAGCTTCAGGCGGCGGACCCGTCTTGATATCTGTCATCCGGCGCGTGCGGATATATCATCGGACCAAAATCAGCGATGTGATGTATGTGATCGAACATCGACAGATAAATCTGGCGCAGGTTGTGTGATACAGCGTGCGATGCGCCGTTGCCCGGGTGATAGCTTTCAACCTCGAGCCCGCCAGCAAATATGATCGCGTGATGCTTCAGGCAAAGATGAAACAGCTCGATCGGGGCGGGGGGCGTCACTTCAATCACGGTTTCCCCATCAACAAAACCCCGCAAGGGGGTCAGCATTTTGTGCGCCCCTGAAGATGCCCGCAAGTGATCAGGGTGTATGCAGAATTCGTGCAGCCGGCCCGGCCATCATGTAAGAGCTTGGGCGCGAGATACCAAAGGCATCCGCCATCACCCGCGTCATATGGGTAATGTTGGTTTGGCTGGACGGGCGATCGGGGCGAAATATGGTGGAGCCGATCCACTGAACAGGAGTCGCGTTTCCGCTGCCTGTCAAAATCTCGTCTCCGGGGAGCAAGTCTTCGATCGCGACTTCGCCAGTCGGGGTTGAAATCAGTGTGCCGCGGGCGAAAGCAGACACTGCAGCTTCGAATAGCGGAACGGCGGGTGCGATGTGAGAGGATGTTTCGATATCACCCCGCGCATTCAGACAGGCGATCTCGTAGCGGCGTAATGCTGGCGCTGCCTGCTGCGAAGATCGCCCGTCGAATGCACTTGGGCGCGGTTTCCGGCCATACATCGCCGGATTGATACTGGTACCAGCCGGAGAGACGGCTGTGGAGGGTTCCGCCCGAGAGAAGGCGGTGGAGGGACGCACCGATGTTTCGGCGCTTGTGGGGGTCTTCATGCGATTACCTTTGCAGGTTATTCGCTTCTTTCGCCGGCCCCCACCGGATCAACGACAGAAGCAAACTGTTGGCTTCAATGTCTTGCGTTAGACTTAAAGTCGTCCGGATTCGGGCAAACTGTCAAAATTTTCGAACCATTGTTTTTCGATTTGGAAACAATGCTCAGGAAATCTATTTTTTGTTTCCCATCAGCGCGGATGGCTTGCCATATTTTGGCCAAGCATCTGGTTAGGCACAAAAAAACCCGCCTCCGAATCAACGGAGGCGGGTTTCCACTCGTACTCGGGTCACAGGTAACACCTGCGCCTCGCAAGGCACCTGACCCGAGTGTAACGGGGCGTGTGCCGTCAGGCGGTTTTTACTTTGGCCAGTGGCGCGGAACGCTTGGCAATAAATGCAGCGCGCCGTGCGCCGCGGGCCCAGGGCATGCATACTTCTGTAGATGCGGCTGCCGTGGTCACGGATTTGATGAACCGTTTATTCGTTTTCATGATCTGCTCCTTGCTCTCAATAGGGACATGACGTCTTGATGCGTCCTGATTGCGAACAGAATGCCCGCGCAATGGGGCAAGGATTTGACGACAACGAATTTTCTTTAAAAACTTTCAGCGTACCTTCCCAAACAAAGCAGTCGACATGGCGAGAGCTTTACTAGGCTGAAAACATTATGAAAAAATAAACGCGAGCGAAATGTGTCGCTGGGCACTGCAGGTTTTTGTCGTGCATTAGGGCGTCAAATAGGCATGAACCGCCACGGTGCTGCCTCAGTTCAAAGCGCGATGGCCGCGATCAGGCGTCCATAGTCTGCTTCTTTGGCGTGCACGCTGCGCCGATAGGAAAAAAAACGTTCCGGGTCTGTATATGTGCAATGGCGCGTCCATTCCGCATGCCCGACGCCCAGGCGCCTTAGCCTGTGCAAGCCAAAGGCAGGCAGGTCAAACAGCATCCGGTCACCTGTGCCATTGCCAAAGAACCGTGCATTGTCGTGATCATCGACCAGAAACTCATCAAGGAATTCCGGGCCAACCTCATATGCTTTCTGGCTGATACACGGGCCTATGACGGCACTTATGTTTGCACGTTTTGCGCCCAAGTCTTCCATCGCGTTCACGGTCGCTTCAAGGATGCCGTCCAGCGCCCCGCGCCAGCCTGCATGGGCTGCACCGATGACGCGGGCTTGGGGGTCATGAAACAGTACGGGCTGGCAATCGGCCGTTAACACGGAAAGCGCCAGCCCGGGCGTTGCGGTGACCATCGCATCGGCGCGTGGTTTTTCGGTTAACGGTTCGGTTAGGGTTACCACATCTGTGGAATGAACCTGATGCACCGATACCAGATGGTCATGGCCTACGGTCATGGCGTTTGCAACGCGCGCCCTGTTGATGGCCACCATATCGGATTGATCCGAACTGCCCGCGCCACAGTTCAAGCCCGAGAAAACCCCCGAAGACGCCCCGCCGCGCCGCGTGAAAAACCCGTGGCGGGCAGGGGTCAAAGCGTCGGCAGTGATGATTTCAAGTGTCATGGATCCAGTCCGGGCGGGGGCGGGCCGTTCGTCGGGAAAAGGCCCAGCGTCTTGAACAGGTTTCCCATTTCTGTCGGGTGCGTCAACCTGTGATGGGCTACGATCACATCCTTGCGCGCCTGACAGCCGGTTTTGGCCAATGCTTCGGCGCGTTGCGAAATTCCAAGACGTTCCAAAAACACACCTTGCGGGGTAACGCGCGTATGGGCGCAGGGCACGCTGGTGCACAACGCTTCGAAATCGACATGCGCCGTCAGATCGGCCTGACCGGGGGCAGACAGCGGGTCGACATAGTCATGCGCTTGTACCGCCTGCAGCGTGTCGCCCAATGTGCGCCAGTCGCCATAATCAATGATCAACCCTGCCCCGCCATAGGTTTCGATCCGGTGCCCGATATCTTCCAGTATGGCCTGCGCGGGGCGGCAGGTTTCAATCAGATCGTTGTCTTTTGTATCATCCAGACGATGATCCAGATCCGGCCATTGGCTGGGCGGCCCCAACCCAAAGGCAAGTTGTCCGTCATTTGCGCCGATGCAGCGTTCGCGCCATGCCGGTCCGGCGCGCACAAACTGGCGAATGGGCAAGGCATCGAAAAATTCGTTTGCGACCAGAAACAGCGGAGCGTCCGGCAACTGGGCGCTTGAATCGATCCAATGCACGGCACAGCCCTGCAACATGTCTTTCTGCTTTTGTCGTAACACGGGGCTGGCTTCGATCAGGGTGATCTGCGCCGCGTCCGGAAAACCGGGAACAGATTTGGTGGCCCGCACGATATCGGCCATCAGCGTACCACGTCCCGGGCCAAGTTCGGCCAGTGTAAAGGGCGCCGGTTGCCCCTGATCCACCCATGCCTGTGCCAGCGCAAGCCCGACCAGTTCGCCAAACATCTGGCTGATTTCGGGCGCGGTGGTAAAGTCCCCCGCTGCGCCCAAAGGATCGCGGGTTGTGTAATACCCCAACGTGGGATGCAGCAAGCATTCTGCCATGTAATCGGCGACCGTAAGTGGCCCGGTTCGGGCAATGCGATCCAGCAAATACGCCTCAAGCGTCATGGTGCCGCCGCGCGGTTTTGATCAGGTACAGCCCAAGCAGGATCATCGGCAGCGACAACACTTGTCCCATTGTCAGGCCATAGCCCCCGATGTGCCACGCAAGGCCCAGAGGATTGCCCGCTGTTATGAACTGGGCATCCGGCTGGCGCACGAACTCGACTGCGAACCGCGCAAGACCGTAGCCGGCAAAAAACGTACCCGCGATACGCCCCGGCGTTTTCAACCCGCCGCGTCGCCAGACCAGCCAGATCAGGACACCGCCAAGGATCAGTCCTTCTAACAGGGCCTCGTAAAGCTGCGATGGATGGCGGGCGCACAAGCCTGTTACGCCCTGACATGCCTGGGCCGCGTCACCGGGAAACACAACGCCCCATGGCAAATCGGTTGGCCGCCCCCACAATTCGGCATTGATGAAATTTGCAAGCCGCCCCAGCAACAGGCCCGGCGGCACCCCAAGGGCCATGATGTCTGCGGCAGACAATTTGGCAATGCTATGTCGCTTTGTGTAAAGAAATCCGGCCACAACAACACCCAGCAGGCCGCCGTGAAATGACATGCCGCCTTGCCAGACTTGCAGGATCAGTGCCGGATTTTGCAGGTAGTATCCAGCCTGGTAAAACAGCACATAGCCCAACCGCCCGCCCAGTATGACGCCCAGAATGACCCATGTCAGCAAATCCTCGATCTGTTTCGGGGTCATGACCGGTTTGTCATTGACCCAAAGCTGTGGTGTGCGAACGGCCCGCACCACCAGACGCCAGCCCGCAATGATGCCGACAATATAGGCCAGCGCGTACCAGCGCAGGGCCAGATGGACGCCAAAGATGTCGATGGCAAAAATCTCGGGCGAGATATCGGGAAAGGGAAGAACTGCGTGCATATACGTCTGAATGCCTTTGGCCGTGCGGGGAAGTCAACCTTGTGGTGGGCGCGCACAATGCCCATATAGGGCGCAACGGTAGAGGAGTGCACAGAAATGCAGACCCGCAACAAAATTATGGACGATATCTCGCAGTTGATGACCAACGCGATGGGTGTGGCGCAAGGCGCAAAGGACGAGGCGGAAACAGCCATGTCTTCGATGATCGACCGCTGGTTGGCGGATCGCGATTTCGTGACCCGCGAGGAATTCGATGCAGTTCGCGCGATGGCGCAAAAAGCACGCGAAGAGAACGAGGTATTGAAGGCGCGCCTTGATGCGCTTGAGGCCAAGGGCTGAGCTTTACCGCGATTGCCGCGAAAATTTTGTGAGCTGATTCAGGAAGGCTGCAGCCGTCCATATTATGGGCGGTTCTGCGACCTATCCACAACTTATTGCGTCCCTCCCCAAAATTGGGGGTTGCCAGATGCAGTTGCACACTCCACCATATCTAGTATGGGATCGGGGGTTCGCCCCGGCCCGTAGAGCAGGCACCTAGCGCTTGGGGCGCTGCCGCCCCACATCGCTAGAAGCGATCATAAGAGGTGGCACCATGGCCCTTTCCGAGCAGTATCTGGAAGAAGACCTTCACCCTATCGACATCGTCGAACATTTGGCCGAGCATCACGAATGGGATTTCGACCGTATAGGCGATGACCAGATCGCCATGGCGGTCGAAGGGCAGTGGCGGACCTATTCGATCACGCTGGCGTGGTCGGGCTATGACGAAACACTGCGCATGGTCTGTTCCTTTGAAATGGAGCCGCCCGAAGACAAGTTACCGCAGCTTTATGAATTGCTGAATTCGGTGAATGATCAATGCTGGGCAGGGGCGTTTACCTACTGGCCCGAACAGAAATTGATGGTCTATCGGTACGGGTTGGTCCTGTCTGGTGGGCAGGTCGCCGGACCAGACCAGATTGACACGATGATCGGTGCTGCCGTGAACAGCGCAGAGCGGTATTACCCCGCTGTGCAACTTGCTGTGTGGGGCGGAAAGACTGTGCGGGATGCCATGCAGGTCGCCATTGCAGAGGCTTACGGGCGCGCGTAAAACTGCCCCCTGAACGGCATGCCGGATCAGGGGGAGTATCATCATGGATATGAAAATTGTGGCAGACCAGGGTCTTGTGCTGCTGGGCTGTGGCAAAATGGGGTCTGCGATGCTGGCCGGATGGTTGGCTGGCGGATTGCCCCCGCGATCGGTCTGGGTCAACGATCCTTACCCGTCGGACTGGCTGAAACGGCAAGGCGTGCACCTGAACAGTGATCTACCCACGGCCCCTGCCATCGTTCTGGTGGCTGTCAAACCGCAAATGATGGCCGAAGCGTTACCTTCGCTGGCGCAGATGGGCAACGGCACAACCTTGTTCATATCCGTAGCCGCAGGAACCCCGATTGCGTTTTATGAACAGGTCTTGGGGGCGGATACCCCTGTGATCCGCGCCATGCCGAACACACCGGCTGCAATCGGGCGGGGGATTACGGCGCTGATCGGCAATGCAAAGGCGGATGCCGCCCGAATGACACTGGCCGAAGCGTTGTTGCAGGCCGTCGGGCAGACCGTCCGGTTGGAAAGCGAAGCACAGATGGATGCGGTAACTGGCGTCAGCGGGTCCGGCCCCGCCTATGTGTTCCACTTGATCGAAACTCTGGCGGCAGGTGGCGTGGCACAAGGGTTGCCGCAAAATCTTGCCATGCAGTTGGCCAAGGCCACAGTCGCGGGGGCCGGTGCGCTGGCCGAAGCCACCGAAGAAACGCCGGCGCAATTGCGGGTGAATGTGACAAGCCCCAACGGAACGACCCAAGCCGCACTTGAGGTTCTGATGGATGAGAAACAGGGTTTTCCCGCCTTGTTGCCAAAGGCCGTCAAGGCCGCAAGCGATCGGTCAAAGGAGTTGTCGGGTGGCTGAGATTGATTTTGAGGACTTCCTGAAAGTGGATATTCGTGTGGGTCGGATTGTACGTGCCGAACCATTTCCCGAAGCGCGAAAACCGGCCTTCAAGTTGTGGATCGATTTTGGCGATGAGATCGGCGAGCGCAAAAGTTCGGCCCAGATCACGCGGCATTACGATCCCGACACCTTGATCGGAAAATCGGTGATGGCTGTGGTTAATTTTCCGCCCCGCCAGATCGGACCGGTCAGATCAGAGGTTCTGGTGCTGGGTGTGTCGGACAATAACGGGGATATTGTTTTAATCGCACCGGACAAGGACGTGCCTTTGGGCGCGCGGATGCATTGATGGACGTTTTAATCTCGCGCCCTTTGCCCTCGGCCGTTCTGGATGCGTTAGAAACAGATTTCAACGTAACGGTTCGGGCGCAAACCACGCCCTTGGCGCCCGATGAACTGCGCAAGGCATTAACCGATTACGAGGCAGTGATGCCGACGTTGGGGGATATATTTTCTGCTGAGGTTTTTGCAGACGTTCCAGACCCGCGATGCCGGTTGCTGGCCAATTTTGGCGTCGGATACAACCATCTGGATGTGCACGCTGCCCAAGCGGCAGGTGTGCTTGTATCCAACACGCCGGGGGCTGTTACAGATGCAACCGCCGATATTGCCATGACCCTGATGCTGATGTCTGCGCGCCGCGCAGGTGAAGGCGAAAGGCTTGTTCGATCCGGTCAATGGCAAGGCTGGCACCCGACACAGATGCTCGGGCTACATCTGACCGGAAAAACCGTTGGTATCGTTGGAATGGGCCGGATCGGTCAGGCCATTGCACGGCGTTGCCATTTCGGGTTCGGGATGCAGGTGAAATATTTCAACCGGTCCGCAAAGGCGCTGGATTTTCCGGCAGATCAGATTGCCGCGCTGCCAGACCTCGCCGCGCAGGTCGATGTTCTGGTGCTGGCTGTACCGGCCGGTGCCGCAACACATCATCTGGTTGATCACACCGTCTTTAAGGCGATGCGATCCACCGCGCATTTGATCAACATTGCCCGTGGTGACGTGATTGACGAAACGGCGCTGATCAAGGCCTTGGAAAGCGGCCAGATCGCGGGCGCTGGGCTTGATGTATATGAATTTGAACCCAAAGTACCCAAGGCGCTGATCGCGATGGAAAACGCGGTTTTGCTGCCGCATCTTGGAACATCGGCGCTTGAGGTGCGGGTATCGATGGGAATGATGGTGGTGGAGAACCTGCGCGCGTTCAAAGACGGTAAGCCTTTGCCAAACCCGGTTTGACGTCAGACACCGGCGTCGCCTGTTGCGGCACGCCAGTGACGGCGACACAACGAGACATAGGTTTCGTTGCCGCCGATCTGTACCTGCGCCCCGTCTGTCACAACATTCCCGTTTGCGTCTTGCCGGATCACCATCGTTGCCTTTTTTCCGCAATGACAGATTGTGCGCACTTCACGCATTTCATCAGACAACGCCAGCAATTCGGCAGAACCGGGGAACAACGCGCCGCGAAAATCAACCCGCAGGCCGTAACACATAACCGGCACGTTCAAATCGTCGACGGCACGGGCCAGTTGCCACACCTGATCTTTTTCAAGAAATTGCGCTTCGTCCACAAAGACACAGGCGATGGGGCCGGATTGAAGCCGTGTTTGTAGTTTTGCAAACAGATCCTCGCCCGGGGCAAAGGTATCCGCAGGCTCTCCAATGCCGATCCGCGATGCGATTCGTCCCTGTCCTGCGCGTTTGTCGAACTGCGCCGTCAAAAGATAGGTCTGCATGCCCCGTTCGCGGTAATTATGGGCGGCCTGCAACAGAACCGTCGATTTACCGGCGTTCATAGTGGAATAATGAAAATACAGCTTGGCCATGCGCCCAGTTACGATGATCGGCCCCGCCCGGCAAGTCTATCCAGGGTGGGGCCGACGTAGGAGTCGCAAAATGCGATGGGAACCGAACCGTCACAAACTCTATTGTCACCAAAGAGCGCATCCAAGGGGGACACCGGCAGGAAAACCGGATGCAAGGAAACGCCTTTGGTCCAATAGACCCGCGCATCACCTGCCCAAAAGCCGGACAAGCCGACCACACAAACAGGCAACGCGACGGGCCCCACCCTGAAACCGATGTAGTGGGCACCGGCAACTCGTACCTTCCCGAAAACCTATGGGACGGTTTATAAATGACATTTCCCTTGAAACCGATTAATGGGAAAAGACTTTACGGTTTCCCCGCTTGGGGTCTTGTATTGGGGTTGTAACAGGGAGCGATGTATGGCCGGTATTGGCAGTTATCTGAAAAAGCACACCGAAGCTTTGGTGAAAGATGTGGGGATAGAACCTGCATGCACCTTAACAGGAAAATCCAAGGCGACATTAGGGCGCTATTATTCGGACAATCCGGAACACGCCGATCGGTTTATGCCAATTGATGCTGTTGCCCTGCTGGAAGAGGCATCGGCCTATCCGCACGTGACGTCGGCCTTGGCCGAGCTTAAGGGCATTACCCTGTCTTATGATGACAGACGCCCGAACGAGCAACGAAAGGGCGGCATCAACACAGATGTGATTGCGTTAAGCCAGCGGTTCGCGATGTTGATGGCGGAATACCAGCAATCCATCGAAGACGGGATCAT
Source organism: uncultured Alphaproteobacteria bacterium (assembly GCA_963765555.1). GTDB lineage: Bacteria > Pseudomonadota > Alphaproteobacteria > Rhodobacterales > Rhodobacteraceae > JL08. The sequence goes on along the minus strand of CAVXWX010000007.1, from coordinate 78,013 downwards.
CACGATCAACGAAGCCAAGCGTTTGCTGAAAGAAACATCAATGCTGCAGCAGGTCTTGATCGATATGAAGTTGCATCTGGAAGAAGAAAGCGGCTGACCCTTGCGTCAGCCGCGGCGTTTCACGATCACTGACCCGACCGAATAACCCGCCCCGAAAGAACAGATCACACCAAGGTCACCATCACCCAGATCGTTTGAAAATTTCGAAAACGCAATGATGGACCCGGCCGAGGATGTATTGGCATAGTCTTGCAGGATGTTGGGTTGTTCGCCCGGTTCAGGGGTGCGGCCCAATACCTTTTTGCCGATGAAATCATTCATTGTCTTGTTGGCCTGATGTAACCAAAGCCTTTTAAGATCAGAGGCTTCTATGCCTTCTGCGTCCATGTGGGCCGCGATGTGCGCGCTCACCATGGGCAGCACCTCTTTGAACACTTTGCGGCCGTTTTGCATGAATTGCATATCACGCCGGTCTTTCGTGCCATCAGGGCGCGAGCGGCGCAGAAAGCCGTTATTGTTGCGAATGTTGTTTGAAAACTCGGTGGCGCAGCGTGTCGAGATTATATCAAAGCATGGCCCGTTTGCCGCGTCTGCCCGTTCAATCAAGGTGGCGGTTGCGACGTCACCGAAAATGAAATGACAATCGCGGTCACGCCATTCCAGATGTGCACTGCAAATTTCAGGGTTGATCACCAGTGCACTGCGGATGCTGCCGGATTTGACCATATCTGCAGCGGCCTGAATCCCGAATGTGGCTGATGAACACGCAACATTCATGTCAAAGGCAAATCCGGGGCAGCCCAGCAGATTCTGGATTTCGACCGCAATGGCCGGATAGGCGCGTTCCATATTCGAAGCCGCGCAAATGACCAGATCGACGTCTGATGCGGTTTTACCTGCCTGAGCCAGCGCCTTTTGCGCGGCATCAAGGCCCATTTCAGCCATCAATGAAGGTTCATCATCGCTGCGCTGACGCAACAGCGGATGCATGATCTCGGGATCAAGAACGCCGGTCTTGTCGATCACATAGCGCTGGTTGATACCACTGGCCTTGACAATGAAGTCTTCGGACGAATGTTCCTTGGCCTCTATCGTGCCGGCCGCGATCTCGTCCGCGTGTCTCGCATTGAACAGGTCCGCATAGGCGTTAAAGGCGGCCACCAGTTCGGCATTGGTGATGATTTCACCGGGGGTAAACACCCCGGTGCCGGTAATGGCAGCTGTGTACATCAAGTGGCCCTTGCATGAATTTCAGGCAGAGTAATACCCCTGTCTGGGGGGCGCAAGTTGCGTTGACCCTGGGTGCGTCGCTCACAGAGTGGTCACGTTCGTTTCGACGCGTGTTCAAATGTCCCATTGTTCCTGTTTAGGAGACAGTTTTGACACATGACATTTATTGAGCGCAATACATGTGGTTAATCGGGCGAAAATAGCACATCTTTTCGCCTTATTTGGAACACAAATGCTTCTTTTTCAGGGATCCGTATGGATATAAACGGGAGTAGAAATCGCAGTGATTTGTTTGCGTTTGCTTTGTGTAATGAGTGTCAAAGGACTAGTGTTATGAGTTTTATGAAATTTGCCGCAACAACGGCTGTCGCCGCCCTGATTTCAACAACAGCCTGGGCCGGCACAATCTCCACTCTTGAATATAACGGGTCTGCTGCGGGCGGATACAGAACTGTCACGCTTGATGAGGTTCCGGTTCCGGTTGCGAATGACCTGACAAGCGTATCTGCCGGTGGGTTCGATATGAACGACACAACCGGCGGGCTGGGCAGCAGCTTTATCGCGTGGTGTCTGGATCTTGGTGCCTTTCTGGGCACAAGCGGGTCGCATGACTATATGCATACGTCAAATCCATTCCAGAACGGCGGCGTGAACCTGATGGATGCGGGCATTGCGCGTATTCAGGCGATGTTCAACGCAAACTATGGCGACCCGCTGATCACAACAGATCGTGACACATCGGCCGGATTCCAACTGGCCTTGTGGGAACTGGTCTATGACACCGATTACAATATCGTAACCGAAACCGGTGCCTTCCAAGCCAGCGCAAGTGATGCGGTTAAAAAAATTGCCGGTGAATTCCTGACGGCGGCGCAAAACCTCCCCGATGGTAGCCCGAACCGCTGGCGTCTGACATTCCTTGAAAGCGAGGGCGAAGGTGCTGCGCGCAAGCAAAACCTTGTCACCGTATCGCCTGTGCCGCTTCCGGCCAGTGGCATCATGCTGATCGCCGCCGTCGGTGGCCTCGTTGCAGCGCGCAAACGCCGCAAATCCGCTTAAGCACGATAGGTATAGAATTTGATCAAGGGCTGCCCGTTCGGGCGGCCCTTTTTCTTGCGCGTAGTGCGTTAGCGGGTTGGCACGGAATACAGAACATACCCGTCCCGCCGCGCCACTTCGATGGCACCGGTGTCGGTCACAAAGACGCCCAGGTTTTCAAGCGTTTCCGGACAGCCGACAAAATCTGCCGCATCGTCCAGAAACTGGTTGGTATACTCGTCTTCGCCAATGCGGCGGCAGGCATCGCCGCTAAACCGGTACCCGTCACCGAAAAAAGGCAAGGTCGTTTCGGGCGGCGGGGTTGGTTCCTGCGTGCAGGCACCGACCAGAATGGCGACAGGTAAAGCGAGAAACAGGCGCATGGGGAAAACTCCTTTGGTGTGAATCAGAGAAGCTTAGCATGGCTTTTGAAAAAGCGGATACGGTTCGGCAAAGTTTTGCGCAGGGCTGCCCGTGCACAAAAAGCCGAAGGGGATTTTTGGAAAAAACGGCAGAAAAACAAAAATTACCGGCCTGCCGTTCTCAAATCATCCCTGCAACGGCTTCACGCCCACATCTCCGTCCGCCTGCGCCCGGATTGCCAGCGCGGCAGCGTGTGAGCCAGCAGCCGTGGTAAAATAGGGAATCCTGTCATACAGCGCGACCGAGCGGATGGATTTGGAATCCTCGACCGCTTGTGCGCCTTCGGTCGAGTTCATCACCAATTGCACGCGCCCGTCCTTCATCATGTCAACGATGTCGGGGCGACCTTCGTAGACCTTGTTGACGACGGCGCATTCTACGCCCTGTTCTGCCAGCCAGCTTTGGGTGCCGCGCGTGGCGACAAGGGTAAAGCCAAGGCCGGTTAGAATTTGGGCCGCTTCCAGCATATCCGGCGTCTTGTCGGCGTCCTTGATCGACAGGAATGCACAGCCCGAGGTTGGCAGGCTCATGCCGGCGCCCATTTGCGCCTTTAGAAACGCACGGGGGAAATCGCGATCCCAGCCCATCACTTCGCCGGTGCTGCGCATTTCCGGGCCCAAAATCGTATCAACGCCCGGAAAGCGGGCAAAGGGAAGAACGGCCTCTTTCACCGAAAACCACGGCATATTGGGATCGGCAAGGCTGAGCGGGTCGCCCAAAGGCAAGACATCATCATAAGCGGCATTCGCGTCATAGGGTGCGCGATGGGGGAAATCGGCCAGCTTTTCACCCGCCATGATGCGCGCCGCGATCGAGGCAATGGCCGAATCCGTGGCCTTGGCAACAAACGGCACGGTCCGGCTTGCGCGCGGGTTGACCTCGATCAGGTAGACTTCGCCGTCTTTGACAGCGAACTGGATGTTCATCAGACCGACCACATTCAGCGCATGGGCCAGCGCATGCGTTTGTTTGTGCAGTTCGGCGATAATTTCAGGGGCCAGTGAATAGGGCGGCAGGGAACAGGCGCTGTCGCCGGAATGAACGCCCGCCTCTTCGATATGTTGCATGATGCCGGCGACATGTACGTCGGTGCCGTCGCAGATCGCGTCAACGTCGCATTCCACCGCGCCCGACAGATAGCTGTCCAACAGTACGGGGCTGGAGCCAGAGACAACCACCGCTTCGGAAATATAGCGTTCCAGTTGCGCCTGATCACGCACGATTTCCATCGCACGCCCGCCCAGAACATAAGAGGGGCGGATGACCAGAGGGAACCCGATCTCTTTGGCAATTTCAAAAGCCTGCGCGTCGGTTGATGCGATGCCGTTGTGTGGTTGCTTCAGGCCAAGACCTTGCACCAATTGCTGGAAACGCTCGCGGTCTTCCGCCAGATCGATGGCATCCGGGGTGGTGCCAAGGATCGGGATGCCTTCGTCTTGCAGCGCGTTGGCGAGTTTAAGAGGTGTCTGGCCGCCAAATTGAACGATAACGCCGTGCAACGTGCCGTTTTCCTGTTCGACCCGCAAAATCTCCATCACATGTTCAAAGGTCAAAGGTTCGAAATAGAGCCGATCCGAAGTGTCGTAATCTGTGGACACCGTTTCCGGATTGCAATTGACCATGATGGTTTCGTAACCGGCATCGGTAAGCGCGTAACATGCATGCACGCAGCAATAATCAAATTCGATGCCTTGCCCGATCCGGTTCGGTCCGCCGCCGAGAATGACAACTTTCTTCCGGTTTGACGGGCGTGCTTCGCATTCGACCTCGCCAAACACGGGCGTTTCATAGGTCGAATACATATACGGGGTTTGCGCCTCGAATTCGGCGGCGCAGGTATCGATCCGCTTGAAACAGGCGACAACGCCCGCCGCAGTCCGTGTCTTGCGCACTGCCTTTTCGGATTTTCCTGTCAAAGTGGCAAGGCGTGCGTCGGTGAACCCCATCATCTTGAGGTGGCGCAGGCCCTGTTCGTCTTCGGGTAGGCCATGTTCGCGCACTTCGGCCTCTGTATCGATGATTTCGCGGATGCGCGCCAGAAACCATGGATCAAACATCGTCACCGCGTGGATATCCTGATCAGAAATACCCAAACGCATGGCTTGCGCGATGACGCGGATGCGATCCGGTGTTTGCTGGCTCAGGGCTTTGGTAATGGCGGCGGGGTCAGGGGCGCCGGGAATATCAATCTCGTCAAATCCGGTCAGGCCGGTTTCCATCGAGGCCAGAGCCTTTTGCATGGATTCATGAATTGTGCGCCCGATCGACATCGCCTCGCCCACGGATTTCATCGCCGTCGTCAGGTGCGGTTCTGATCCGGGGAATTTTTCGAATGCAAAGCGTGGAATTTTGGTGACGACATAGTCGATCGTCGGCTCGAAACTGGCGGGCGTGACTTTGGTGATGTCGTTGTCCAATTCGTCCAGCGTGTACCCGACAGCCAGTTTGGCCGCGACCTTGGCAATTGGAAAACCTGTGGCCTTTGAGGCAAGAGCGGACGAACGTGACACCCGCGGGTTCATTTCGATCACGACCATACGGCCGTCAACCGGATTGACGGCCCACTGCACATTCGATCCACCGGTTTCCACACCGATTTCACGCAACACAGCAATCGAGTGATTGCGCATGATCTGGTATTCTTTGTCCGTCAACGTGAGTGCGGGCGCGACGGTGATCGAGTCACCCGTATGCACGCCCATCGGATCGACGTTTTCGATGGAACAGATGATGATGGCGTTGTCGGCAGTGTCGCGCACCACCTCCATTTCGAATTCTTTCCAGCCCAGAAGGGATTCATCGATCAGGATTTGCCCGACGGGCGAGGCATCCATGCCCGAACGGCAGAAAAATTCGTAATCATCGCGGTTATAGGCCACACCGCCGCCCGAACCGCCCATCGTAAAGGCAGGGCGGATAATGGCGGGCAGGCCGATATCATCCAGCGCCTCAAGCGCGATACGCACGCCTGCGGCCAGATCCTTGGACCCGTCGGCATTTTTCGGTGCGGTTGCGATGGTGGCCTTGGGGTTTTCAATGCCCAGACGATCCATCGCTTCGCGAAACAGTTTGCGGTCTTCGGCCATTTCGATGGCTTCGCGATTGGCCCCGATCATTTCAACATTGTACTTCGCCAGCACGCCCATTTCTTCCAATGCAAGGGATGTGTTCAGGCCGGTCTGTCCACCCATTGTCGGCAGCAAGGCGTCGGGGCGTTCTTTTTCGATGATCTTGGCTACGATTTCGGGGGTGATCGGTTCGATATAGGTGGCATCTGCCATGCCGGGATCTGTCATGATGGTGGCGGGGTTGGAATTGACCAGAATGACCCGATAGCCTTCTTCGCGCAGCGCCTTGCAGGCCTGTGCGCCGGAATAGTCAAACTCGCAAGCTTGTCCGATGACGATAGGCCCTGCTCCGATGATCATAATCGACTTGATGTCGGTTCTCTTCGGCATGGCAGCGGCCCCTTTTGACAGATGTGCAGTTTGCATCGGATATTTGGGCACGCCCCCGAACGCGTCCAAATTGTCGTGGGTTATAGGCATGAAGGGGGCAGGTGCAAGGGGGAATACAAAAGGTTTTGTGTTCAATCAGGCGGCGGCGAAGTCGTGCACGCGTGGCGCGCATGGTTTTTGGCACCGTGCGGGGCATGGTACCCTGCTGGCGGCGGCAAGGATCAACGCCAAAAGTCGCAGAAAGGCCGTTTATTGTGCGGCGTGATGCAGGCGGGGTTGGTGGCTGGCATAAAGATAGCCGCGCGTCAGAGGCACAGCGTCGCGCTTGTGCGAAAGCTGAAACTGAAACACGGCCTGTTGTTGTTCTTCAAAGGCCATGATGCACACCGTCAGGTAATAGCGCCACATCCGGATGAACCGATCGTCGTAAAGTGCGCGCACCTCATCGGTATGGGTATCAAACCGGGTGCGCCAGTGGCGCAAGGTCTTGGCGTAATGCAAGCGCCAGACTTCGACATCGCAGGTCCAGAGGCCGGATTGTTCCAGAGCGGGGGCAAGTTCGGACAGGGACGGAACATAGCCCCCCGGAAAGATGTATTTGTGAATCCATGGTGAATGGGAAATCGGCGGCCCGCAGCGCCCGATTGTGTGGATCAGCGCGATACCGTCCGGGGCGAGCAGCGCGCTGATCTTGTCAAAGTAATCCCGATAGTGCGGGACGCCGACATGTTCCAGCATGCCGACACTGACGATCCGGTCAAACGGGCCGGTCAGGTCGCGGTAATCCATCAGCCGGATCGTGATCCGGTCGGACAGTCCGGCTTGTTTGATGCGGGTTCTGGCCGTTTCCAGCTGGTTTTCCGATAATGTAACGCCGGTAACTTCCACGCCATAATCGCGCGCCAGCGTCAGGGCCAGCCCACCCCAGCCACAGCCGATATCAAGAACATGCTGGCCCGGCGACAAAAGCAGCTTTTGAGCGATATGGGTTTTCTTGGCGGTTTGGGCGTCTTCCAGACTCATCCCGTCATGGGTGAAATATGCACACGAATATTGCATGTCGTCATCCAGAAACAGCCGGTAAAGCTCATCTGAAATGTCGTAGTGATGCGCGACGTTGGATTTGGCACTGTGGGCGGTGTTGCGTTGCACCAGATTTCGCAAGGCAAAGCGCGCGCGTTCAAGCATGCGGACCCAGACCGGAAACGCATCGGGGCGTCTGTTGCGCAGGACAAGCCGCAACACATCACCCAGTGCGTCGTTCTGAATGGTGATCTGCTGGTTCATGTATCCTTCACCCAAAGCCAGTTCCGGTCTCAGGCACAGCGCGCGCAGGATCTTTGCATCGTGCAATGTCAAAGAGACTATTGATCCGCTCCTGTCTCCGTAACTTTGCGCGCTGCCATCGGGGTAGGTGATCTGCAAATGACCCGTCTGGATCAACCGCCGGATCATGGTGTCAAAAACCCGTTCCCACATAACGCCCCCTTTCATCCGGTCCCTGTTTCGCGGGGCCGGGATTGAAAACAGTCGGTTTCGGCTCGGGAATATACATCGAAACAACAAATTTTCCAATTCCGGGTTGCCCCGATGCCGTGCTGCGCTTGACTTCTACGCGCAACCAAGGTGTATCGGCGCGACGCCGTTGACCCCGAAGGGAACCGATAAGATGCATGCCTATCGCAGCCACACCTGTGCCGCTTTAACCGCTGATAATGTCGGCGATACCGTTCGTCTGTCCGGATGGGTGCACCGCGTGCGGGATCATGGTGGCCTTTTGTTTATCGATCTGCGGGATCATTACGGCATCACCCAGGTGATGGCCGACCCGGACAGCCCGGTGTTTGCCGAAATCGAAAAGGTGCGCAGCGAATGGTGTATCCGCATTGATGGCAATGTGATGGCGCGCGATCCGTCTTTGGTGAACCCAAAGCTGCCCACCGGCGAGATTGAGGTGTTTATTCGCGATATCGAGATTCTGGGCCGCGCCGATGAATTGCCGCTGATGGTGTTCGGTGATCAGGAATACCCCGAGGAAACCCGCCTGCGGTACCGCTATCTGGATCTGCGCCGCGAAAAGCTGCAGCAGAACATGAAACTGCGGTCTGATGTTGTGGCGTCCATGCGCAAACGGATGTGGGACAGCGGGTTTCGCGAATACCAGACCCCGATCATCACCGCGAGCAGCCCAGAAGGCGCGCGTGATTTTCTGGTGCCGTCGCGTCTGCATCCGGGCAAGTTTTATGCGCTGCCACAAGCGCCCCAGCAGTTCAAACAGCTGATCATGGTCAGCGGGTTTGACAAATATTTCCAGATCGCACCGTGTTTTCGCGATGAAGACCCGCGCGCAGACCGCTCGCCCACCGATTTCTACCAGCTTGATCTTGAGATGAGCTTTGTCGAGCAGCAGGACGTGTTTGACACGATCCAGCCGGTTCTGACGGGTGTGTTCGAAGAATTCGGTGGCGGGCGCAAGGTGGATCAGGAGTGGCCACAGATTTCCTATCGCGATGCGGCGCTGTGGTATGGCACCGACAAGCCCGACCTGCGCAACCCGATCAAGATGCAGGTGGTCAGCGAACATTTTGCCGGATCGGGCTTTGCGATCTTTGCCAAGCTGCTGGAACAGGAAGGCACCGAAATCCGCGCGATTCCCGCACCGGGCGGTGGGTCACGCAAATTCTGTGACCGGATGAACGCCTTTGCCCAAAAGGAAGGGCTGCCGGGGATGGGATATATTTTCTGGCGCGATCAGGGCGACGGTATGGAAGCGGCAGGTCCGCTGGCCAAGAATATCGGGCCCGAACGCACCGAGGCCATTCGCCAGCAACTGGGCCTGAATGTCGGCGACGCGGCGTTTTTCCTTGGTGGCAAGCCGAAAGCGTTTGAAGCGGTCGCGGGCCGGGCCCGTGTCGAGATTGGCAATGAACTGAAGTTGACCGATCTGGACCGGTTTGCCTTTGCGTGGATCGTTGATTTTCCAATCTACGAAAAGGACGAAGAAACCGGCAAGATCGATTTCGAACACAACCCGTTTTCGATGCCCCAAGGCGGGATGGATGCGCTGCAGGGCGATCCGTTGGATGTGCTGGGCTATCAATACGATCTGGCGTGTAACGGGTACGAACTGTGTCAGCGGCGCGATCCGGAACCACAAGCCGGAAATTATGTTCAAGGCGTTCGAGATCGCGGGCTATGGCGCGGACGAGGTGCGTAAGCGGTTTGGCGGTATGGTCAACGCATTCCAGTATGGCGCGCCACCCCACGGCGGGTGTGCGGCGGGCATCGACCGGATCGTGATGTTGCTGGCGGACGAGGCCAACATTCGCGAGGTGATCATGTTCCCGATGAACCAGCGCGCCGAAGATCTGATGATGAATGCGCCGTCTGATCCGATGAGCGATCAGTTGATGGAATTGGGTTTGCGGATCATTCCGCAAGACTAGGACGTTTGTGTGCTTGGCGTGCGGATGTTTTCAATTTAGCGTCGCGCCATGACACAGAATTCCAAAGCCGCCGCGCCCCGCCCGTTGGGTGCGCCTGTCCCCAACTGGCATGTTCCGCCTGAACCCGACAGAACAGGTGTTCTTGTCGGGCAATACTGTCGGCTGGAACCATTGGATGCAGAGCGTCATGCGGCATTGTTGTTTCGCGCCTATGAAGCTCATGACAGCCTGTGGGATTACCTGCCTTACGGCCCGTTTTCATCCGCGTCGCAATACCATCGTTGGGTGCGCGAAACGGTGGCAGATCAGGGGCACCTGTTTTATGCGGTCTTTGATCTTGAAACGGACACGTGCGGTGGGGTCCTCAGTTTTTTGCGGATTGCACCCGCTGCTGGTTCGATCGAAGTGGGAAACATCAATTTTTCACCCACGCTTCAGACGGACGCGGGCGGCGACCGAAGCGCTGTTTCTGACTATGCAATGGGCGTTTGAGGCGGGATATCGCCGGTTCGAATGGAAATGCAATGCGCTGAACATGCCGTCGCGGGCAGCAGGGCAGCGATTGGGGCTAAGCTTTGAGGGCGTGTTTCGTCAGGCGATGGTGGTCAAGGGACGTAATCGCGACACGGCCTGGTTTGCTGCGATCGATGCAGAATGGCCCGCGTTGAAAGAAGCGTTTGGTGTTTGGCTCAATCCAGCAAATTTTGATGCCGACGGGCTCCAGATCGAACGGTTGAGCGATCTGACGGGCCTTGTCCGGGTGGCATCCGACCCGATGCTCTAGGGCGTGGCACGACGGCCTTCCGATCTGACGCTATGCTTTTAAAGAGCAATTTTCTGACCCAGCCGGTCCTGTATCAATCCGGCGATCTTTGCGGTGTTTGCCACCACTGGGCGGCCCTGTGCGCGGGCGCGGGCAAGCGCCTTGGCCGCATTGTGCAATGGGGCATCATTTGCGCTGCGGGCGACGCCGCTGACAAACTGCGCAATATAGTCCAGTGTTGCGTCATCGGCGCTTTCGCCCAGCACGTCTGCAACATGGGCCATGTCATCGCGGTATGCGATGGGATCGGGTACAACGTTTTCGTTCGACACAACACGCAGACCTGCAGGGCGGCGGTCTTTTGGCATGCGGGCCAGAACCATATCCTGAAACAGGGCCAGTGATGTGATCGGTTTTGCCATAAAACCGTCCGCACCCGCAGCCCGCGCAACCGCATCGCCGTTTTCATCGCCGGATGTCGCAAAAATGGCTGCCACGCGCGGGGTGGCCTCGCTCAACTCCTTGATCAGGTCGGCACCAGAGCCGTCAGGTAACCCCAAATCGATGATCGCGACAGACGGGCGGTACACCTTAAGATGCCGGCGCGCGGACCGAAGGCAATCCGCCCTGCGGATACGGGCACCGCTGCGCAGGCATAACAGGCGCATAGCCTCGCAGGCGAACCGGCTGTCTTCTACGACAAGAACGGTCAATCCGATCAACGGGCGCGATGCCGTGGGCGCGGCGGGCGCAATGGTAAATGGGTCAATTTCATCCATGAAAAGAATCCTTATGAGCAGCGGCAGATGCGTAATCGTTATGCAGACTTGCCTAACGGCGGGTTAACGAAGACGTGCGATTTGCCGCGACCGGATAGGCTTGCCCTTGGGCGGGGTGGGCGGCATAAGCATCCGCAACCTGTTATCTTTTCCATCAAGGAGACCGCCATGATCGGACGTCTGAACCATGTTGCCATCGCTGTGCCCGATCTTGAGGCGGCATCGGCCCAATACCGCGATGCGCTGGGCGCACAGGTCGGCGCGCCTCAGGACGAGCCGGACCATGGTGTGACGGTGGTATTTATCGAATTGCCAAACACCAAAATCGAACTGCTGTATCCGCTGGGTGAAAACAGCCCGATCCAGGGGTTTCTGGACAAGAACCCGTCAGGCGGCATTCATCACGTTTGTTACGAGGTCGATGATATTCTGGCCGCGCGGGATCATCTGACTGCCAGCGGCGCTCGGGTTCTGGGCACCGGAGAGCCCAAAATCGGGGCACATGGAAAGCCGGTCCTGTTCTTGCACCCCAAGGATTTCAACGGCTGTCTGGTCGAGCTGGAGCAGGTCTGAGCCATGGGAATAACCTCGGCCATCGTGCTTTATGCCGTTTTCTGGTTCCTGACCTTTCTGGTCGTGCTGCCAATCCGTGTCAAAACCCAAGGCGATCTGGGCAAAATCGTTCCGGGCACACATGCCGGCGCGCCCGAGGTGCATGACCTGAAGAAAAAGGCGTGGATCACCACCGGCGTTGCCTTTGTTCTTTGGGTGATTGTGGCCGGTATTATCCTGTCAGGATGGATCAGCGTGCGCGATCTGGACTGGTTCGGGCGGATGGGTCCGACGCAATAATCGCGTGATATATATGCGTGAATGTCGCGGCCCCTAAAATCGGGATCAGCAGGTTCACGACGGGAATGGACAGTGGCATCGCCATCAACGTACCCGCCAGCCAGATTTTGCCGCCGTGACGGGCGCGCAGGGCTTTGGCCTTTTCCCGGTCCAAACGGCGCAAGGCTGCCAAGGTGAAATATTCACGCCCCAATAGGAATCCGTTCAATCCCCAAAAGATGAACAAGGCCGCGGGCGAGAATACGAAGTACAGCGCAATCGCCACGATGTTGGCGGCAACCAAAACCCCCAGAAAGTTGATCGTGTCCCGCACTGCGTCCCAGAACGGGACGGGCGTGGCAGGGGGCAGTTGCGGGTAATACCGGTCTTCGACGGCCTGTGCGACCTCGTCCAGAAACATCGAGGTGATAGCAGACGCAACCGGCACCATCAGAAAGACAGAGAGCACCAGCATCAGTATGAGAGAGGACCAACTGACAAGGTCGTTGATCCAGGTTACTTCGCCGATAAACGGCAAAAAAACCTGATCGCCTGTCAGCCATTCCAGAAAAGCCACGAAACCTGCTGTCGCTGCGATCAGCAGTGCAAGCGTCAGACCGATGCCCATCCACAGCACGCGGCGAAACCGTGGATCGCCAAGCTGCGCCACCGCTTTGAAAAACGCATTAAAGATCATGACTCTCGCCAGGTCGTGATTGCATCGAGATCAGGGCGTGGGCGTTCGGGCGGCGCGGACGTTTCGGTGCCGATGTGGATGAAGCCGGCGATCCGTTCGTGCGGCTCAAGCGCCAGACCCTGGGTCATGAAGGTACGATCATGCGACGGCCAACCTGATAGCCAGTTCGCGCCCCAGCCTGCGGCAAGCGCCGCATTCAACAGGGCAAGGCACACAGCACCGGTGGAATAGGTCTGTTCCAGCGCGGGGATTTTATCGGACGGTTTGGGGCTTTCGATCACCGCAACGGCCAGATGGCCTGTGCGGATCGGCGCGTGGCCTTTGTAAATCTGGTCATCCGGCAGGCCCAATTCATGTCCGCGCGCCTCGGCCAGATCGGCAAGGCGCAAGATGGCGGTGCGGTTCAGCACGATAAAGCGCCAAGGTTCCAGCTTTCCGTGATCGGGCGTGCGCGCCGCAGCAGTCAGAATCGGAACAAGGTCGTCCCTGCTTGGAACGGGCAGCCCAAGCGTTTTGGCCGGTCTTGAGCGCCGGTTCAGCAAAAAGGCAAGGGCATCAGGATTAGGATCGGGCATCAGGGTGGCCTTGTGACATGCAACGCCAAAGATGTCGGGCGTCGGGGGGCGGATTTCAAGTCAGGTCAGAAGCAGGTGCCAAGGTTGCAGCCCAAAGGCAAACAAACGGCCCCGCCCATCATGGGCGGGGCGCATTGTTTATTCTGTCGGGCCAAGCGCCGACAATCCTTTCAGAATATCAATGGCATAGGCCAGTTGATAATCTTCTTCACGCAGGTCTGCGGCAGCTTGGGCCTTTTCACGATCCGCTTCGATCTGGCGGCGCTGGTCTTCGGTCAGGCTGTCATTGTTCAGGCTGCCGCGCAAATCGGCCTCGGTGCGGCTGAAGCGGTTTGTTTCCTCTTCCTCCTCTTCCGCATTGGGGTCGCGGCGTGGTTGGGCCACGATGATATCGGGCGATACCCCTAGCGCCTGAATGGACCGGCCCGACGGTGTGTAATACCGCGCCGTTGTCAACCGCATGGCCCCTTCGCCACGCAATGGCATCACCGTCTGCACAGACCCTTTGCCAAAGCTCTTGGTGCCCACGATGATGGCGCGGCGATGATCCTGCAGCGCGCCAGCCACGATTTCGGACGCCGAGGCAGACCCGCCGTTGATCAGCACCACAATTGGTTTGCCCATTGCCAGATCGCCGGGGCGCGCGTTGAAGCGGTCGCCATCTTCGGGGTTGCGCCCGCGCGTGCTGACAATCTCACCGCTTTCAAGAAACGCATCCGATACGGAAATCGCCTCGTTCAACAGTCCGCCCGGGTTGTTGCGCAGGTCCAGCACGATGCCGTTAACGTTGTCCATGCCGCCTGCGGCTTCGACCTGTTCGGCCAATCCTGCCTCAAGGTTTGGGGTGGTCTGATCGTTGAATGTGGTGATCCGCAGAACGACAGTATCGCCCTGAATGCGGCTGCGCACCGCAACCAGTTTGATGGTATCGCGGATGATCGACACATCGAACGGTTCCGGTTCGCCCTCGCGTACGACCGTGATCAGGATTTCCGATCCGACGGGGCCGCGCATCATGTCCACGGCTTCATCCAAGGTCAGGCCCAGAACGCTTTCACCGTCAACATGGGTGATGAAATCACCGGATTCGATACCAGCTTCATCTGCCGGGGTGCCATCAATGGGCGACACGACTTTAACAAAACCCTCTTCCTGCGTGACTTCGATGCCAAGACCACCGAATTCGCCGCGTGTTTGTACCTGCATGGCACTGGCATCTTCCGGCGACAGGTAGCTAGAATGCGGATCAAGCGAGGTCAGCATGCCGTCAATGGCTGCTTCGATCAGTTCTCCTGCATCCACCTCTTCCACATACTGGGCGCGGATACGCTCGAATATGTCGCCAAACAGATCAAGCTGCTCGTATACATTTACGGTTTTTGCCGCTTCCTGCGCCACCAGAGGGCCTGCGATCTGGGTTGCAGCGACAACACCTGCCAATGTACCGCCAATTGCGGCCATCGCGAATTTCTTCATCTTGATCATCCATCCTTTTCGGTTTGGAACCACGTTTCCGGGTCCACGGGCTGATTGCCCTTTCTCACTTCTATATAGAGCGTTTCTGAACGGTCAGTTCCAGTGCCTTCACCGCTTAGTGACAGGATTGCACCAATTTCTGGCGTTTCTCCCCCCATCAGACCAACCGGCGCGTCCTGTGGAATGACCTGACCGACCTCTCCGAACACCTGATCTAGCCCGGCCAGTACAAACAGCATGTCGGATTGCGGTTCGAGAATCACCACATTGCCCAGATCCAGCAGCGGTCCGAGATAGCGGATGGTTGCCGCCGTCGGGCTGGTGACAAGGGCGCGGGGGCGGGTGGCAAGGATCAGGCCGGGGCGTTTGATCCCTGCGGCATCCGGCTGACCTGAACGATGCAGAATGCGCCCTTGGACCGGCAATTGCAGCGTGCCCTGCTGGATCGAAATATCCTTATCGGGATCACTGACCTGATCGGCATTGATTTCGACCAGACCGCTGGCAAACGCATCCAGTGTTTCGGTCGACGCGATCAGAACGGCGGTACGCACCGGATCTTCGGTAAAACGTTGCGGCAGATCGGTGCGGTTGGCAACAGCCTGGCTCAGTTTCAGGCGCGCCTCTTGCACACCGTTCAATCCCGCCAGCAGATCATCGGCACTGTTTTGTTGCAACAGGCGCAGGGTGCGCACCTCGTCCAGATCATGGCGAAGCTCGGCGGCGCGGGCATTCAGTGCGGGGGTGACCTCGGCCAAGATCATGCCGGACCGCGCCGTTCCGATCGGGCCGGACGGATGCAGCAGCAGGACGGGGGAAGGCGTATTGCCGATTGTTTGCAACGCAGCCAGCAGGGCCGCGATCTCGGCATTGCGCGCCTCAAGCTGAAGGTTCAGTTGTGCTTCGCGCGTCGCCGCGCGGCGCAACCCTTCTCGCATCGCTTCAAGCCCGCTTTCATAGGCTTTCACGGTTTCGGTCAGGGCGCGGATACGATCCCGCGCGCTCTCGGCCTCTTGCAACGAGACAGAGGCCGCCTCAAGCGCGTCGGCCGCTGCGCGGGCATCTGCAGAAAGATCGCTTTGCGCCAGCGTCAGACAAGGCCAGAGCAAGGCCGTGATCAGGATGGCGATACGGTTCATCGGATCAGGCTCTTGCCGGTCATTTCGGCGGGTTTGTCCAGTTGCATCAGCGCCAGCAAGGTTGGTGCGATATCCGATAGCCGACCTTGCCGCAACTGCACGCCCTTTGGCCCGCCGATCAGGGCCACTGGCACAGGGTTCAGGGTGTGGGCCGTGTGCGGACCCCCTGTTTCGGGATCGATCATCATTTCGCAATTGCCATGATCCGCTGTCAGGATCATGGCACCGCCCGCCTTTTCCAATGCGGCGACAACGCGGGTCAGACCCTGATCCACCGCCTCACAGGCGGCAATGGCGGCGTCCAGATCACCGGTATGGCCCACCATATCGGGATTGGCATAGTTGGTGACGATCAGATCATATCCATCCTCAATCGCCTTTACGAACTGGTCGGTCACATCAGGGGCCGACATTTCGGGTTGCAGATCATAGGTCGCCACCTTGGGCGATTTCGGCATGTTCCGGTCTTCGCCTGTTTCGGGCGTTTCCTTGCCGCCATTCAGGAAAAACGTCACATGCGGGTATTTTTCGGTTTCGGCCAACCGGAACTGGCGCAAACCATGTGCGGCGACCCATGCGCCCAGCGTGTTGACGATTTCGGCCTTGGGGTAGGCCGTTGTCATGTAGGCGTTATGTGCCTCGGAGTAATCGACCATACCCAGCATCGCGGCCCATTTTGGCCGCGCGCCACCATCAAAGGCGTCAAAATCCGGCTGGCCAAGTGCGGCCAGAATTTCACGCGCGCGATCGGCGCGAAAGTTCAGGCAGAACAGTCCGTCACCGTCCTTGGCTCCGTCATAGCCGTTCAGCACGGAGGCTGTGATGAATTCATCTGTTTCGCCGCGCGCGTAGGCCTCGGTTATGGCGGTTTCTGCATCGGCAGAGGGATGTCCATGCCCGTATAAGATGGCGTCACTGGCCTGTTTTACCCGTTCCCACCGATTATCGCGATCCATTGCGAAATAGCGCCCTGTCAGGGTCGCGATCTGTACGCCTGCGGGCAAACTGCGCACCAGTTCCTCGACAAAAGGTGCCGCTGATTTCGGCGCGACATCGCGTCCATCCGTCCAAAGGTGCAGGATGACGGGAACGCCCGCATCGCTGATCGCCTGTGCGGCGGCCTGAATGTGGGCCAGATGCCCGTGTACCCCGCCATCGGACACAACGCCCAGTAAATGTGCGGCCCCGCCGGTCTTCTTCAGGGTTTGCACGAAATCCAGCAGCGCGGCATTGGTGAAAAAACTGCCGTCTTCGATGGCCAGATCGATCATGCCCAGATCCATCGCCACAACCCGCCCGGCCCCGATATTGGTGTGGCCCACTTCGGAATTGCCCATCTGGCCACTGGGCAGGCCGACATCTGGGCCGTGGGTGATCAGAACATTGTGGGGACAGGTCGCCATGATCTTGTCGAATGTCGGGGTGTGGGCCAGCGCGGGCGCATTTCCTGCCGTTTCCGTCCGTTGCCCCCAGCCATCCAGAATGCACAAGACAACGGGTTTGGGGGCAGGCATGGTTCAGGCTCCGGTGGATTGTTTTGCGCCTTCTATCGCGTCCGCCGCTTGGGGTGAACCGCTTTTTCAGGGCCGGCGTTCTGCTGCCTGCGATTTACCGGGGTGTGATCCGGGGGTCAGGATATGGCGCAGCAATGCCACCGGATGGGCCCGCAGGCTTAGCCGCATGGCAACGTAATCCTCGACCACCTGTTCGCCCATTGTCATTTCGGGAAGATGTGGAGCGGGTTCAACAATGCCTTCGCCTTCGATATCGCCAGCAAACAGCGGCAGGGGGGTGTCGGTCGTGATTGCCTTGGCCTCCCACAGGGCGGCGCGGCGGGACAGGTCCAGCCCGGCAAACACGTCCGCTTCGGCCAGCCGTGCCAGCACCGGTGGCGACAGCCCCGCGCGACGCCACACATCCTGCACCGAACGATACCCGTTGCCCCGTGCCGCCGTGATCCAGCAGGCGTCTTCCTCGCTTAACCCCTTGATCTGGCGAAAGCCCAGACGCAGGGCCAGGCCGCCATGCCCGTCGGGTTCCATCACATTGTCCCAGTAGCTGGAATTGATGCAGATCGGGCGCACGATCACATCATGTTCGCGGGCATCGCGCACAATCTGGGCGGGGGCGTAAAACCCCATCGGCTGGGAATTCAGCAAGGCGCAGGCAAAAATGCCCGGATGGTGGCATTTGATCCAGCTTGAGGCATAGACCAACAGTGCAAAAGACGCCGCATGGCTTTCGGGAAAGCCGTAGGAGCCGAACCCTTCGATCTGGCTGAAACAGCGGTCGGCGAAATCATCATCATAACCGTTGCGCTTCATGCCGCGCAGGAACAGGTTGCGGAATTCGCTGACATTGCCGTGTTTCTTGAACGTGGCAAGCGAACGGCGCAAACGGTCGGCCTGATCGGGGGTAAACCCCGCCCCGACAATGGCAATCTGCATCGCCTGTTCCTGAAACAGCGGCACACCCAGCGTCTTGCCCAACACATCGCCCAAAGCATCCGAGGGAAAACTGACCGCCTCTTCGCCATTGCGCCGCCGGATATAGGGATGCACCATATCGCCCTGAATGGGGCCGGGGCGGATGATGGCCACTTCGATCACCAGATCGTAGAAGTTGCGCGGGCGCATGCGCGGCAGAAAATTCATCTGTGCGCGGCTTTCGACCTGAAAGACCCCGATGCTGTCAGCGCGGCACAGCATATCATAGACTTTGGAGTCTTCGGGGGGCAGCGTGGCCAGCGTATGATCAATCTGATGGTGCTGGCGCAGCAGGTCGAACGCCTTGCGGATACAGGTCAGCATTCCAAGGCTCAGAACATCGACCTTGAGAATACCCAATGTGTCGATGTCATCCTTGTCCCAGCAAATCACCGTGCGCCCTTCCATCGTGGCGTTTTCGATGGGAACCAGTTCATCCAGACGTCCTTGGGTGATGATGAATCCGCCGACATGCTGGGACAAATGGCGGGGAAAGCCGTTGATTTCATGCACCAGTTCCAGCATTTGCTGCAATCGCCTGTCTGTCGGATCAAGACCGATCTCGCGCATGCGGTCATCCTCCAGCCCCTTGGTGCTGAAAAAGCCCCAAAGCTGGGAACTGAGCGCGGAAATGGTATCTTCACTTAACCCCATGGCGCGCCCGACCTCGCGGATGGCGCGTTTGCCGCGATAATGCACGACGGTGGCGCACAGGCCCGCACGGTGGCGGCCATAGCGTTCGTAAATATGCTGGATCACCTCCTCGCGGCGTTCATGTTCGAAATCGACATCAATATCAGGCGGTTCATCACGTGCTTCGGACACGAACCGTTCAAACACCATGGTGCCGATTTCGGGGCTGACGGATGTGATGCCAAGGCAATAGCACACCACAGAATTGGCCGCCGACCCGCGCCCCTGACACAGGATGTTGCGGGATCGGGCAAAGGCAACAATGTCGCGCACAGTCAGGAAATAGGGTTCGTATTTCAGCTTGCTGATCAGGTCGAGTTCATGGCGCAACATCGCGCGCACCTTGTCGGGTGCCCCCGCCGGATACCGCCAGTTCAACCCGTCTTCGGCCAGTCGTGTCAGCCGGTGTGCCGGTGTTTCCTGCGCCGTGCCTTCGGACGGATATTCATAGCGTAACTGGTCAAGGCTGAAGCCCAGCTTGGCACCAAGGATATACGCCCGGTCTACTGCGTCTTCGTGGCCTTGGAACAGGTGCCGCATTTCAGGTTCGGAGCGCAGGCGCTGTTCCGCGTTGGCCAGTGCGTTACGCCCCAGTTCGTCCACCTTGCGCCCAAGGCGCACAGCCGTCAGCACATCGGCCAGCTTGCGCCGTGCGCCGTGATGCATCCGTGGCGCGGCGCTGGCCAAGGTGGGCAGGTTCAATGCGCCGGCCTGTCGGGACAGCGCGGCGAAACGCGCGCTGTCCTGTCCGTCATAATGCGGGCAAAGCAGCACATGCAGGCGGTCGGGGGCGCAGGCCCCAAGACGTCGGGCCGCAGTCGCCCAATCGCCCTGCGGCCAGATCAGACATTGCAGGCCTTCGCTGCGGTCCAGCAAATCCGCCAGTTGCAGATCACAGTGGCCCTTGGTTGTACGCAACCGGCCTGTGGACAGGATGCGGCACAGGTTTCCCCATCCGGTCCGGTCTGTCGGCAGCACGGTCACGGGGGGCGCATCGGTGAACACCAACCGCGCGGCGGGGATCAGGCGCGGGATATTATACACCGGAAACGACTGCGGTTGGGGCAGATGATCGGGGCAGGGCGGCCCGATCAACCCGTTCTTGGCGTCCCAATCCTGCCGCGCACGTACCAGCCGCGCGATGTGGCGCGCTTCTGTGTGGGCGCGCACAATGCCGGCCACCGAATTGTCATCGGCGATGGCAATGGCGGGCAGATCAAGGGCGGCCGCCCTGCGGATATATTCCTCGGGGTGGGACGCGCCTGTCAGGAACGTGAAATTGGATGTGATCGACAATTCTGTGAACATGGGGGTTCACTTTATTCACCTTTTGTTCTTTTTCCGAGTCCTTTTGTGCTTTGCGCAGGAAACGGGTCGTCGCGGCACCAAACGCTGTGACACATAGCTGGAAAGGAGAGATGCCATGATCACGTTTTCAGCCCTGCCAACCGCTATTGTCCGCGCCTACCAGTCTGGCGCACCGGATGCCTACGGCGTACCCGCCGAACGCACGGTTTCAGACGGACACAGAAACCCCTGCCGTCATTGCCTGCGCGATATTGCAAAGGGTGCCGATATGCTGGTTCTGGCGCACCGTCCGTTTGACGGGCTGCACCCTTACGCCGAAACCGGCCCGATTTTCCTGTGTGCCGCGCCGTGCGAACGCCACCCCGACAGCACGAACCTCCCACCGGTTCTAACCACATCGCCGGATTATCTGGTCAAAGGATATGGTCATAATGATCGGATCGTTTACGGGACAGGGGCCGTGGTGCCAGCAACGGAAATTGCAGGCTATGCACAGCGCATTTTTGATGATCCCGGCGTCGCCTATATCCATGTCCGGTCGGCCCGCAACAATTGCTATCAGGCACGGATAGATCGCAAAGCCTGATCTGCCTGCGCTACATCGTTTCCAGACAATGCCGACGAAACGCGCGTTTGAGCATGTCCAGTTCGGCGCGCAACAGGTCCATTTCAGCGCGGATATCATCGCCCAAAGCTTCCCCCGCGATCAGGCAGAACTGACCCAGTTGATCATTGGTTTTGGTATCGTGGATCAGAAAGGTTTGCACACCATCCGAAATCGCATCGGCGGGTACGGGAATGCGCAAGCGCCAGTTCCCCGCTTCTTGATCCTCAACCACTTCAACGTCTGCGACGGTATGATCAAGATGTGTAACATGCACATCGGGCACCGTGTTCTTGCCGGATTTGGGGGTTAAAATACCCTCCCAGATGCCTTGGATCAGGCGGGTTTTCGTTAATTCAAAATCGCTCATTCCGGCCTCAATCAAAGGGCTGCGCGGGGGCGGCGGTTAAAGGTAAGGTCGCGGATAACCACCTGATTCATTTCCGGACCTTCAAAGATCAGATCAAGCCACGCCTTTTCAAGGCGTTTTTCATTGAGCTTGGAATAGGCCAGATCGAATTCGACCATTATATCCTGTTCGTGCAGGGGCAGTTCACGCACGATCTGTTCTGTATTCGGGCCGTGTTTGATGTTGAGGCGGGCAAATATTTCCAGAGGTTTTTCTATTTCAAGAATTGTATCCATCCGCAACAGATGCGTGCGTTTCAATCCTGTGACAGCGGCCTGCGGCAGATCAATGACCAGTGACAGAAACGAGCCGTCAAATTTGAATACGTCCAATCGCACGCCGTAAGGTGCAAGATCAGCCTCGCGTTGATTGCGCAGCTGGCGCAATGTCAGTTCGGAATAGGCGCAATCGTGAAACAGCGTCACCTCGCCCCCCAGCATGGATTTGGTCTGGACAGAGGACAGACCGGCACGTGGAAGCGGCCCGCGCCAAAGTTCGGGGCGCCATGCCCAATCGGCATCGTGGGGTTTGGGAAATGTGGTTGATCCGACGCTGGGCAATGCCAGCCGGTTTTCAGCCTTGTGGATCAAGCTGTCCAGATGCGAGCGCATAAGCCGTGCCTGTTGGCGCTGGGCACGAAGCGTGGCTAAGTTCGTATCACCTGCATGGCTGGCCGCCCGCGCCCAGCGGCGCATTTCACGCCGGTACAAAATCTTGTCAATCAAGCTGTCGCCCTTGTTCGCCATACGTTGTCTTATTGCCTTTTGCCGATGACTTGTCAGCATTTAACGGAACGTTTCCGGCCAAATAAACCGACAATTGCACGAACCACGCGTTTTGTTCAGTTTGTGTTGCTGGATACGGGCGTTGGCTCTGACAGGCGCCGGTTGGCAGTGTTGGATTTCGTCTGCGTGGCCAGCGCGTTCAGAATGGAGGCACCCCGCGGACCACTGGCGGAACTGTCGGCCGGTGCGTAAAGGGCCATCCCGACCATTACATCATTTACCAGAAACGCCCCGCGCCAATGGGTGTCGCTAAAGCCTTGCAAACCGGTTTCGCCACGCGATTGAACCAGTGCGACGCCTTTTTGGTCCTTGGCCTGGATAACCTGCGCGCTGTCCAGAACCGACACAAGGTCAGCGGCGCGGGGCGCAGGTGTGCCCGCCTGTTGCGTGACGACAGTAGCAGTAATCAGGGCCAACGGCACATTTGCATTCCGGCCTGCCGCGCCCAACGTGTCGCAGCGTGCGATCAGCGCAAAACCGGGCTTGAGCGATCCGGCGTCAATGCAATAACCCGGTGGCGCGGTCAGGGCGATAGCCTCGTCACCCATAACAACTGCCCGCAAGGCCGTGTCGGATTGCGGTGTTGTCGAGGTTAAAAAGCCCATTTCCGAAGCTGGAACACAGGCCGCCAGCGCAAGGCCGGCAGCCAGAACCATGCCGCGATCAAAGATCCATATAGACATGCTTTTCGGCCTTGCCGCCGGGATGGGTGACCGCGCCTTTATAGGTTTCTCCGACCAGTTGGGCGTATTTCCAAAGCGCACCACTGGCGTAGATCGTGTCGCGCGGGCCTTTCCAGTCGGCTTTGCGGGCGGCCAGTTCTTCGTCGCTCAACGCGACTGTCAGCGCGCCTTTGGGGGCATCGATCGTGATCATATCGCCGTCTTTGAGCAGGGCAATCGGGCCGCAATGCGCCGCTTCGGGGCCAACATGACCCACGCAAAACCCGCGTGTCGCGCCGGAAAAGCGCCCGTCTGTGATCAGCGCAACCTTTTTGCCCATGCCTTGGCCCGACAGGGCGGCGGTTGTTGCCAGCATTTCGCGCATGCCGGGGCCGCCAGCAGGGCCTTCATTGCGGATCACCAGCACCTCACCTTCCTTGTAGGTGCGTGCCTTGACAGCTTCGAATGCGTCTTCTTCACATTCGAAAACGCGGGCGGGGCCGGTGAATACGATTTCTTCGTCCGACATGCCGGCGATTTTCACAATCGCACCGCCGGGGGCCAGATTGCCCTTCAGGCCCACAACACCGCCGGTTTTGCTGATCGGCTTATCGACCGGATAGATCACGCGGCCGTCTGCCTCGCGATCAATCTTGTCCAGTTCCTCGCCCATCGAATAACCGGTTGCCGTCATACAATCTTCGTGGATCAGGCCCGCCTTGCGCAGTTGCTTCATCACAACGGGCACGCCACCGGCTTCGTACATGTCCTTTGCCACATACTGGCCACCGGGTTTCAGATCGACAAAGTAGGGCGTGTCGCGGAAAATTTCGCACACATCATCCAGAAAGAAATCAATCCCGGCTTCGTGTGCCATGGCGGGCAGGTGCAGGCCGGCATTGGTTGATCCACCGGTGCAGGCCACGATGCGGGCAGCGTTTTCCAGCGATTTGCGGGTCACGATATCGCGCGCGCGGATGTTTTTCTCAAGCAGGTTCATCACCGCCTCGCCCGAGGCGATGGCATAATGGTCGCGTGATTCATACGGGGCAGGCGCGCCTGCGCTGTTGGGCAACGCAAGGCCGATCGCTTCGGATACGCAGGCCATCGTGTTGGCTGTAAACTGACCACCACATGCACCAGCAGACGGGCACGCGACACGTTCCAGCACAGCCAGTTGTTCATCGGAATAGTTGCCGGCCTGATGCTGCCCGACCGCTTCGAACACGTCCTGAACCGTGACATCCTTGCCATCCAGGCGGCCCGGCAGAATTGATCCGCCATAGATAAACACCGACGGTACATTCAGCCGGATCATCGCCATCATCATGCCGGGCAGGGATTTGTCGCAGCCCGCAAGGCCGACAATCGCGTCATAGCAATGGCCGCGCATCGTCAGTTCGACAGTGTCTGCAATCGCTTCGCGGCTGGCAAGGGACGAGCGCATGCCTTCGTGGCCCATTGCGATGCCGTCTGTCACTGTGATGGTGGTAAATTCACGCGGTGTTCCGCTGCCTGTTTTCACGCCCAGTTTCACGGCCTGTGCCTGACGGTTCAGCGCGATGTTGCAAGGGGCCGCTTCGTTCCAGCAGGTGGCCACGCCAACCAGAGGCTGGTGGATTTCGTCGTCACCCAGACCCATTGCATAGTAATACGAGCGATGAGGCGCGCGCGCCGGTCCTTCTGTGACGTGACGGCTGGGCAGGCGGGATTTGTCGAAGTGGCGCTTTTGCATGTTGGGGACTCCCTGAAAACTGGTTTTTATCGGAATACCCAAGGGTCCCGACCACCGCAAGGCCAATGCCTTGTTCCGGCACAATCCTTGCAATGGGCGGCTGTGATCGCTAACTCACTATTCCGGCACTGGTTCTGTAAATCTGATCAAGAGTCCGGCGCACCCAGATCGGAGTTGGCCTGATGGATCGTACCTTGTTCGCGTTTATCTGGAAGTATTCCAAACGTGACCAGATCATTCTTTTGCTGGTAACGCTGCTGACCTTTCCGTTTCTGTACGCGACGCTGGAATTGCCCAAACGGATCATCAACGATGCGATTGGTGCCACTGTCAGTACCTTTGATGCCTACGGCGTTGAACTGACGCAGGTCCAATTCCTCATGGTTTTGTGTTTTGCGTTTCTGGCGGCAGTCCTGACGCACGGATTGCTGAAAATGCGCCTGAACACGATGAAAGGTGTCTTGTCCGAACGCCTGTTGCGTCGGTTCCGCTATCAGTTGATCAGCCGCATCTTGCGGTTTCCGCGTCCGTATTTCCGGCGCACATCCCAGGGTGAGCTGGTATCAATGATCACATCCGAGGCCGAACCGATGGGTGGGCTGATGGGGGATGCGGTGGCACAGCCGGTGTTTCAGGCGGGCCAAATGCTGACCATCCTGTTCTTTCTGTTTGTTCAAAGCTTCTGGTTCGGGCTGGCGTCCGTTGCCCTGATTCCGTTGCAGGCGTGGCTGATTCCGATGCTGCAACGCCAGATCAACCAGTTGAACAAGGCGCGGATCGGAGAAGTGCGGCATCTCGCGTCGGAAATCGGGGAAAGCGCGGCAGGTATCGGTGATTTGCGGATCAACGGCGGTTGGCGATACCGGCTGGCCGGATTTACCGACCGGTTGGGCCGTCTTTTCGATATCCGGTTCCAGATTTATCAGAAAAAGTTTTTCATGAAGTTTCTGAACAACTTCATCACGCAATTGACGCCTTTCTTTTTCTTTTCTGTTGGCGGGTACCTTGTGATCAAAGGCGAAATTACGGTCGGTGCCCTTGTGGCGGCCTTGGCGGCTTACAAGGACCTGTCCGCGCCGTGGCGCGAGCTTTTGTTGTATTATAATCAGGTACAGGACATGTCTTTGCGCTGGCTTTTGATCGCGGAACGGTTCGCGCCCAAAGGCATGATTGACGAGACGCTGTTTCTTGGCCGTCCGGACGAAATTCCGCGGCTTTCCGGTGCGATTTCTCTCAAGGATGTGACGGTGCGCGACGGTGACGGAAACCCCGTGCTGGAAGACATCAATCTGGATATTCCCGCGCATGCCCGCGTAGCTGTCAAATCGTCAAGCCAGGTTGAACGGACGGCGTTTGCCGAATTGTTGACGCGCGAAGTGGTGCCATCGCGCGGCAAAGTGCTGATCGGCGATCAGGACCTGAACGAATTACATCAGGCCGTGATTGCCGCGCGGATCGGATATGCGCATTCCCAGCCCTATTTGTTTGATGGTACATTGGGCGAAAACCTGTTGATGCCCCTGAACATCATGCCGCACGGCTTTGCATTTGCAGACGAAAAGAAGGAAGCCGAAGCAAAGCGCACAGGCAACAGCGTCGACCCGTTCGAATCCGACTGGCTTGATCCGTCACTGGCAGACCTGTCCAGCCCGGATGATATCGGCGCGTGGTGGTTCAAACTGGTTGAAACGATGGGGCTGGACGATGGGATGTTCCGCCGCAGCGTACGATCCACATTTGATCCGGAACGTCATCCTGATCTGGCCAAGGCGGTGGTTGACCTGCGGCCAGTTGTGGCAGAGCGGTTGAAAGAGGCCGATCTGGATCAATACGTTTATCAATTTGACCCCGACAGTTTCAATCCGTCGATCCCGCTGGGGGGCAACCTTATGTTTGCATCCCCGTTGCAGGATATCAGCCAAACGGGGCTTGCCGCGAACACCAAATTCATGACGCTTGTACATGAACAGGGGCTTGCGGATGATGGGATCGCGATATCTCAGGCTGTGATTGATACACTTGATCAGACCTTTGGCAGGGATGGCACCGATCACCCGCTTTTCCGGATGTTGGGTATCGAAGAAGACCTGTACGAAAAACTGATAGAGATCGCCGAAAAACGCCGCACACAAGGTGCTGAAAGCCTCACGTCAGAGGAAAATGCGCTGATGTTGACGGTTCCTTTTGCGTTGACCGCAGAACAGATCGGGCCCAGTTTTCCGGATCGCTACAAGCGCAAGATTGTCGAGATACGCAAGACACGTGCGGCTGCATTGCGCGATCAGGTCAGGGATATTTTCGTCGAAATTTCACCAGATACATATCTGCCGCGCCTGACATTGATGGAAAACGCCCTGTATGGACGGATTTCGCGCGTTGCAGGGGCCTATGCGGAAGAGATTGAAGATGTTGTCGCCACTGTCCTTCTTGAGAAGGGGCTGAAGCGCAAAGTGTCTGAAACGATCTATGATCTGGAAACAGGTCTGGGCGGGGCCAATCTGCCCAAGGTTATTCAGGAGCGCGCCGCTTTCAGCCGGGCCGGTATCAAACGTCCCGACATCCTGATTCTGGATCGCGCCCTGGCCAGTCATGATGACAAAAACCGCGTAGCCACCCGCGAAAAGCTGCGCGAACTGCTTCCGAACACCACACAGATTTTTATGGAAGCAGAATTTCGAAACCCGGATAGCTATGATATTTTCGTGGAGATCAAAAACGGGCGGATCGGGACCATATCGGACCATGATTCAAGTTTTGACAGTCTTGTTGGTTCGGATGATTTGCAACGCAAGCAGCGTATCATCGCAAATACCGATCTGTTTTCCCGTCTTGACCGCAAGAACCAGCGCCTGTTGGCGTTCAGTGCGCAATGGTACGAGGCCAAGGCCGGACAGCGCATATTTTCGGTCGGACAAAGGGCGGATGCCGCGTATCTTTGCCTGTCAGGCACGGCAGAATTGCATTGGCCGGAAAGCGACGGCACAAAAAGGCCGATTTCGACAGTTCAGCCGGGCCGTGTGATCGGTGATTTGGCGATTGTGCTGAACGAGCCGCGAACTCTGGATCTTATTGCCATGACGGATGCCAAGTTCTTGCGTATCGGCGCGCAGGAATATCGTGCGGTTATTGAAAGCGACCCCGCTGTGGCGATGAACCTGCTGCAGACTGTTGCAGGGCATTTGAACGGCGCAGCGGAACGGTTGCGTCATGCCGGTATAAGCCCGGAAGACCGGACCGAAGGAACAGAAGCGCGGTAAACTGAAGCAATAATGAGCATTTTAAGGTTATCATACGCGCGCCATGAACGGTTGGTTGCGCCAGCGCGGGCCCAGTCAGAGCTTTGGCGGCTGGTGTTTGGGCTTGCGCTGGGTGCTTTCGTAATGACGGGCCTGAACGTTGCGTTCCTGACCGGTGTCGAAACTGCAATGACGCCTGAAAAAATGAACAGCTTTATCGACGGGATGCAAACCGCAACAACTCCGGTCACGGCGCTGGTGTCGCTTGCAAGTTTCGGGTTCATGACAGCCGGTGTGTGTGCGGCCGCTTATGTCATGCACGGGCGCGCGCCTTTGGGCCTGATTGGGCCGTTTAGGATCGCAAGCGCTGATTTCTGGGCTGTGCTCAAGGCGCTGGCGATCCTGAATGTGGTTATTCTTGTTCTGCCGCCCTGGGGGATGGACGATCCTCTGGTGCCGAACTTGCCTGTCGGAACCTGGGTCGCGCTGCTTCCGGTTTCGCTGTTGGTGGTGCTAATCCAGACCAGTGCCGAAGAAATCCTGTTTCGTGGGTACGTCCAGCAGCAATTGGCCGCGCGGTTCAACAGTCCCTGGGTGTGGATGGTGTTGCCATCCGCTCTGTTCGGGCTGGCCCATTATGTTCCTGCCGAAACCGGTTCAAATGCAGTTCTGATTGCAATTTGGGCGGCATGTTTCGGACTGCTTATGGCAGACCTGACCGCCAGATCGGGGACATTGGGGCCTGCCATCGCGGTGCATTTTGCGACGAATGTATCGGCATTGCTGATAACATCCTTGCCTGACACCCTGTCGGGGCTTTCGCTTTTCACGGTTCCGTTTTCGATGTCGGACGAGGCGGCATTGCGGGTTTGGCTCCCGGTTGATTTTGCGGTTATGGTCGTGTCGTGGCTTGCTGCACGACTGGCCCTGCGGCGCTGATTGCATTTATCGGCGCAGGGCCTTATCTGAAGCCAAGCACAGGCCAGACAAGGCAGAGAAATGAACTGGATCACAAACTACGTCCGGCCACGGATCAATTCGATTTTTTCGCGGCGTGAAACACCCGAAAATCTTTGGCAGAAATGTGATGAATGCGGAACGATGCTGTTTCATCGGGAATTGTCCGATAATTTGAACGTGTGCACTAACTGCGGCCATCATATGGCGATTTCGCCCCGCGACCGCTTTGACAGGTTGTTTGATGGCGGCATTTACAGCGAAGTATCGGTGCCGGCCCCCAAAGTTGATCCTCTGCAGTTTCGTGATCAGAAAAAATATCCCGACCGGATGAAAGCGGCGCAAAAGGCCACCGGTGAAAAAGAAGCGATGCTTGTCGCGTCCGGAGAAATTGGCCGGACTCCGATTGTGGCTGCCGCGCAGGACTTTTCCTTTATGGCGGGGTCAATGGGCATGTATGTGGGGAACGCGATCATTGCGGCCGCCGAACAGGCCGTGAAACTAAAGCGCCCCTTGATCCTTTTTTCTGCGGCGGGCGGCGCACGTATGCAGGAAGGTATTCTGTCCTTGATGCAGATGCCACGCACGACAGTTGCGGTGCAAATGCTGAAAGAAGCGGGATTGCCTTACATCGTGGTTCTGACCCATCCGACGACAGGGGGCGTGACAGCGTCTTATGCGATGCTGGGCGATGTGCATATTGCCGAACCCAATGCCTTGATCTGTTTTGCCGGGCCGCGCGTGATTGAACAAACCATCCGTGAAAAACTGCCGGACGGGTTCCAGCGGGCGGAATATCTGCTGGATCACGGTATGCTGGACCGTGTGACATCGCGCATCGAATTGCGCGAAGAACTGATTACGATCACACGTATGCTTTTGGGGCTGACACCCGCGATCAAAGGCGATTTGCCTGCGCCTGATATGGCGGACGACGCGGCCAAGGATGCGCCGGAAAAACCCAAGGCTGACAAAGCGAAATGAGCGCCGATACTTCGGACATCATCCTGCAACGGATGATGGCGCTTCACCCCAAAGTTATGGATTTAACGCTGGATCGCATGTGGCGCTTGCTTGCCGCATTGGGCAATCCACAAGATAAATTGCCGCCTGTTGTTCATGTGGCGGGCACCAATGGCAAAGGGTCCACGCTTGCCATGATTCGTGCCGGGATCGAAGGAGCAGGGCTTTCGGCGCATGTTTACACGTCGCCCCATCTGGCGCGGTTCCATGAACGCATCAGATTGGCAGGTACCCTGATTTCCGAAGCTGATCTGACGGTTGCGCTGGATGAATGTTACGCTGCCAATAACAGCGAAATGATCACCTATTTCGAGATAACAACCTGCGCCGCCTTGCTGGCATTTTCGCGGGTTCCGGCTGATTACACCCTGCTAGAGGTTGGATTGGGCGGGCGGTTGGACGCCACCAACGTGATTCCAAATCCGGCCCTGACGATCATCACACCTGTTTCGATGGATCATGAACAGTATCTGGGTGATACGGTTGGCAAAATCGCCTTTGAAAAGGCCGGAATTATCAAGCGTGGTGTGCCATGTGTTGTCGGGCCGCAAACAGAAGACGCGCTTGACGTGATCGAGGATGTTGCCGCGCGCAAAGGCGCACCGCTGCTGGTTTACGGCCAGCATTGGCACGTCGGGCGCGAAAGGGACCGGTTGGTTTATCAGGATGAAACCGGCCTGCGTGATTTGCCGCTGCCCAATCTTTTGGGCAAGCACCAGATAGAAAACGCCGGTGCTGCATTGGCGGCGTTGCGCCATCTTGATCTGGGTGATGCCGCCTGCGAGGCCGCCGTCACCAAGGCACAGTGGCCAGCGCGCATGCAGCGGCTGACGGAAGGACCGCTGTCGCGTGTGGCGCCCGATACCGAGCTTTGGCTTGACGGGGGGCATAATCCGGCGGCCGGTCATGCCATTGCCGATCTTCTATCAACGTTGCCGCGCCGCCCGACCTATCTGATCTGCGGGATGCTGAACACCAAGGACATCGCTGGCTATTTGCGCCCGATGGCAGCGCAGGCAGACACCTTGATTGCCGTTTCCATCCCCGGTGAGGCGAATACACTGGAAGCCAAAGATACAGCCGAGGTGGCGGCAAGGGTCGGATTGACCGCGAAAACCGCGCTGTCTGTCAAAGATGCGCTGACCCTGATCGCGCAACAGGATCCTGCGGCACGCGTGGTGATTTGCGGGTCGTTGTATCTGGCCGGATCGGTCTTGCGCGAAAACGGCTAACTCAACGCTTCAGCGCCCCCAATCCTCGGCTTGCATTTCCCGCAATCGCGAAGCCGTGCGTTCAAATTCAAACGTGCCTTCGCCTTCGACATACAGCAATTCCGGTTCGGCGGCGGCAGAACACACCAGCCGCACTCCTGCCTCGTACAACGCATCAATCAATGTGACGAACCGTTTGGCTTCGTTGAAATTTGATCGCGACAGGCGCGGAATATCCTCAAGCACCAAGACTTTCGCCGTTTCAGCCAGTGCCAGATAATCGGCGGCCCCCAGCGGTTTCCCGCAGAGATCGTAAAAAGTGGCGCGGGCGACGCCATTCCGAAAGGCGGGTATTTCAACTTCGCGGCCTTTGACGTGCAATGTCAGCGGTCCGGCGGGGCCGCCCGTCAGATCCTGCCACACGGCCTTGATGGCGGTGCGGGCTTCGGCGTTGATTGGCGTAAAATAGACCTGCGCCCCTTCCAGCCGGTTCTGGCGGTAATCGGTCGGGCTGGACAATTCCCAGACCACCATCTTGTCTTTTAGAAGCTCGATAAACGGCAAGAACAATTGCCGGTTCAGGCCGTCCTTATATAGATCATCCGGCACGCGGTTGGATGTGGTGACAACAACAACCCCGGCCGCGAACAGGGCCTCGAACAGGCGTCCGACGATCATGGCATCGGTGATATCTGAAATTTGCATTTCATCAAACGCCAGCAGCCGGACCTGTGCTGCAACATCTGCGGCGACGGGCGCGATGGCGTCTTCTACGCCGGATTTTCGAGCAACATGCATGGCAGCGTGAATTTCCTGCATGAACGCATGGAAATGGACCCGCCGCACAGCGACACCGGCATCTTGCAGGGTTTCGACAAACAAATCCATCAGCATGGATTTGCCGCGCCCGACGCCACCCCAGATGTACAAACCTTTCGGGGGGGGCGCTGCCTTTTTGAACAGGCCCTTGCGCACCGGCGCGGCCAGCGCGGCGCGCATGCGTTCGAATTCGGGTAAAACCGCTTCTTGTGCAGGATCGGCATGCAATGTGCCGTCCGCGATTTTGGCTGCATAATGATCCTGAACGCGCGTCATCAGATCGGGATAGCGCGGCCTTGGACAATTGGAAAGTGTGTCTTGGGTGCGATCCAAACCAGTTTCATTAGAATATCTGATGTGAAGCGGCAAAAATATTGATTTGACCGCCGTGCGTCAAAGAACAAAGCTGCGCGAAGCGAGCAGGGGAATGACATGCAGACCAATCCACGGTTGTTCAGTCCGGTTCTGATTGTCGGCTGCGTCATTATCATCGTCAGTTTCGGGATCAGGGCCACATTCGGTGTTTTCCAGATTCCCGTAGCCGAGGAACTGGGCTGGCTGCGCGCAGAATTTTCCCTTGCTATTGCGATCCAGAATTTGGCGTGGGGTATCGGGCAGCCTATTTTCGGCGCGATTGCGGAAAAGATCGGTGACAAACGCGCCATCGTGATCGGCGCTCTGGTTTATGCCTTGGGTCTGGTTCTGACGGCGTTTTCCACGTCGCCGCTGGGCCATCAGATGTATGCATGGCTGATCGGGTTCGGAATTGCCGGTACCGGATTTGGCGTTATTCTGGCCGTTGTCGGGCGTGCGGCAACGGATGAAAACCGATCCATGTCGCTTGCCATTGCGGCGGCAGCGGGCAGCTTCGGGCAAATCATCGGCCCGCCGGGGGCGGAATGGCTGCTGAGCCTGATGTCGTGGCAAACAACCTTTCTGGTGTTTTCCGGCCTGATCCTTGCAACATTGTTCACCCTGCCGTTCCTGAGCACGCCGCAACCCGTCAACAAAGCCGAGATCGAGCGATCTATGGGTGCGGTTCTGGGGCAAGCATTTCGTGATCCATCCTACATCCTGATTTTCGTCGGCTTCTTTAGTTGTGGGTATCAGGTGGCATTCATCACGGCGCATTTCCCCGCTTTCGTGACCGAACTATGCGGCCCGATCGAACCCGGCGGGATGCTGTATTCCATGGGGATCACAACCACTTCAGCCCTTGGTGCGGTTTCAATCTCTTTGATCGGTGCGGCCAATATTGCGGGAACCCTTTTGGCGGGATGGGCCGGCAGCCGGTTTCCGAAAAAGTATCTATTGGCCGGTATTTATGTCGGTCGCACCATAGTTGCGGCTTTGTTTATCATGTTTCCGATTACGCCACTGACGGTTATCGTATTTTCAATCACGATGGGCACATTGTGGCTGGCGACGGTTCCGCTTACGTCAGGCCTCGTCGCATATATATACGGCGTTCGCTACATGGGTACGCTGTACGGTTTTGTCTTTCTCAGCCACCAGATCGGCAGTTTTCTGGGCGTCTGGCTGGGCGGGCGGTTGTATGATGTCTTCGGTGATTACACTTTGGTGTGGTGGATCGGGGTCGGTGTTGGTGCGTTCAGCGCGATCGTGCATCTGCCTATTCGGGAAAAACCGATCGGTACGCTGCAATCGGCCTAACGCAGTCCGTCCCGCAACACATCACTCATCGCGGCCAGCACCGCATCGGTGTGGGTATAAGTCAGGCCATGGCCGGCATCTTCAATCACTTCCTGACGCGCGTTTCTGCTCCACTCGGTCAGTTTTCCGACGGCACTCAGCGGTATGACATCATCGTGGCGGCCCCATACCGCCAGAACCGGAACGCCGGCTGCGTGAATGATGCGATGCTCGTCTTCAAGCGGTACGGCCAGAATGCCACGCAGGCTGCTCAGAACGGCGGCGACAAAGCCCTGATATTTCAATTCCGCCTTTTGAAGGGTCGTAATGTTCTCTACCGAACTGGGCAGGTTTTTTTCCTTGTTCACACCTTTGCGGTGAAAATACGGAAACAGCGCGAGCATTAACCATTCCCCCACGATCTGGGTGCGTGTGCAAAAATCGTACATCCTGCTGCGAATTATGGCGATGCCCGCTGGTGCAATCAGGATCAAATGGCGGATTTTTTCGGGATGACGGGCGGTGAAAGAAGCGACGATGGCCCCGCCCATTGAATAACCCAACAGGGTGATATCATCCTTGATGCCCTGATCATCCAAAAGCTCTGCCAATTGTGTATTGAAGAACTGCCCGTTTTGAAGCCCGGACGGGCGATCGGAATATCCGCGCCCGTAAAGATCATAAATCAGAACACGATACCCCATCAAGGCAAGGCCCCGCCCCATGCCGCGCCAGACATAAGACGGTGTTGTCAGCCCGTGCACACACACGGCCACCGGGCCGCGGACAGGCCCCAGCCATTCATAATGCGTGACACCTTGGGACAGCGTTACAAAGCGACCCGGGGCGGTCTTACGTTCTTCAGGGCCCATTTTGCGGCGCATTTCTTCGCGGGCGAACGGCAGTGCGACCAGAACACCCACTATGATCAGCAATACGCCCCAGAAGAAAATCATGCGGCTGCCATCCACTTTTCCAGAATATAGCGGCTTGTCATCAGGTCCAGATGTGCACCACCCCCGTTTTTGAACAGGGTGATTTCATCATCCGATGCGCGTTTGAATGCGCCCATATCGTAATAGTCGGCCACAAGATCGGATGTTCGCGATCACACCGGCCTCGATCGGGATTTTCAACTCTCCGATATGGCCGATTGTGGTGTCGTAGCTGTCGACAAAAATCCGGGCGCGTTCAAGCGCGGTATCATCCGCCTCGCGCATGTCGGGGCGGTAGGCCCCAATCATGTTCAGGTGTTGGCCCGGCTGCAGCCATTCGCCCTTGATCAACGGCGTCGTGGACATCGTCGCGGTCACGATGATGTCTGCGCGGCGCACTGCGTTTTCCAGATCGGTCACAACTGTCAGGTTCGGCAGGTCTGCGGCCATGGTTTCGGCCGTTGCGGTTGTGCGGTTCCAAATCTCGAATTTTGCGTCGGGAAAGGCGGGGCCAAAGGCTGCATGAACCGAACGGCCCACGGTTCCCGCGCCCACGATCAGGATTGTTTTGCTATCGGCACGTGCCAGTTTCGTGGCGGCAAGCAGGCTGTCGCCCACAGTTTTCCATTTGGTG
This sequence comes from uncultured Alphaproteobacteria bacterium, assembly GCA_963765555.1. Classification (GTDB taxonomy): domain Bacteria; phylum Pseudomonadota; class Alphaproteobacteria; order Rhodobacterales; family Rhodobacteraceae; genus JL08. Next base: position 43,008 of record CAVXWX010000007.1, on the reverse strand, counting down.
ACCAGATGGAAATCGATCAGCGCTTCCAGCATGCCGGTTTCATCAGCATAAAGACAAACCGCGCCGTTGATCATCGGCCTGCCTTGCGCGGGGTTGTCAGGATAGATTGTGGCCGATTTCACCGCAACGCCCATGCCGTCGATCCACGCTGCGCGCGATAGCAACGTATCCTTGCCCCGATACAAAAACGTGTCGCCAATTTCAGCCTTTGGCAGTGTATGGCCCTGTTCCAAAGCCTGCGCCAATTCCGACCAGTCCAGCAAGGCATCACCGGCCTCAAACGGGATTTGTGTCAGGGTCATTTTATGCGGCCTCCTGTGGTGTCAATAATCCGTGCGTGACAAGCGCATCGGCCCAGCCCTGGGGGCCATCAAACAAATGCGTCTGCCATCCGCGCGATGCAGCCATTGCAATATTGTCCGGACGGTCGTCGGCGAACAAAAGGGCGGTCGGGTCTATGCCGCAATCCGCTTCGACCATTCGGTATATTTCCGGATCCGGTTTGATCACCTTCATATGGCCTGAAATGTACTGGCGGTCGAATTCCGCCAGAAACGGGTATTGTGTGGCCGCGTAATCAAAGCTTTGGATGCCAAAATTGGTCAGCGAAAAGACGGGGATGCCTTTGGCGCGCAACGCCGATTTCAGACGTACCGAATGGTCGATCGCGGGCGAGGCCAGTTCGATCCAGTGGTCATGCCACATCCGTATTTCGGTGCGCCATTCAGGGTATTCTTCGGCGGTGCCATAAATGGTTTCGGTAAAGTGCCCGCCCAGATCAACCTTGTCGTTCATGCCGTGCAGGTCCACTTCGGAGAACATGGCGCGGCGACGATCCGCGCCGATCACGCGATCATAAAACCGTTCCGGTTGCCATTCGATCAACACGTTTCCGATGTCAAAGATCACCGCTTCTGGTTGCATTTTGTCCTGCTTTCAAAGTCCGTCATGGCGATTGTGTGATGCGGGTCAGACGCCCCGCGCTGCGGCGCGCAATTCGCGTTCCAGCGCCTCCAGAAAACGGGAGCGGTCGGCCTTTGTAAAGCCTTTCCCGCCACCAGCCCGAAACGGATCGGCCGCGCGCAGATCTGCCATCAGATCGCGCGTGGCCAGTACATTGCCGATGTTCACGCGGGTCAGCGCTTCACCATTGTGCTTGAGAACGCGGGCTCCGGCCTCGATACATTTGGCGGCCAGCGGAATATCACCTGTCACAACCACATCACCTGCCCCACACCGGTCGGCGATCCACATGTCGGCCACATCGGGGCCTGCATCGACAATAATGTTCTGGACCAACGGGTTTTGGGATGGACGCAAGCCACCGTTGGACACAACAAAAACCTGCATGCCGTGGCGTGTCGCTACTTTTTCAGCTTCGGCTTTGACGGGGCAGGCGTCGGCATCGACATAGATGGCCATGTCGTTCAGGGCTCCATCTTGCAGGCGTCTTTACCCGTCACCCGCCTTGCAGGGGCGGGCCCGTTTCTGATCAGGTCGACAGGGCGCATGGGGTAGGTCCTCTAGTCCGCATAAAGCGCTTGGGCGTGAAACGCCATGTGGTCTTCCATGAACGTCGAGACGAAGAAATAGCTGTGATCATACCCTTTCTGCATCCGCAACGTTGCCTCTTGCCGGCGTTCCGCGCAGGCGGCGGCAAAGGCTTCGGGCTTTAGCAGGTCGATGAACTGATCGTCGGTTCCGGTATCAATCAGGATCGGGCCGTCAAACCCTGTCTTTTGCATCAACAGTGTTGCGTCATGATCTGCCCAAAGGCTGTGATCCTTGCCCAGATAGGCCGACAATTGTTTGCGCCCCCAATCGCTTGCCGTTGGATTGCAGATTGGCGCAAAGGCAGAAACAGACCGGAAGCGTTCGGGCAGGCCCATCGCAAGGGTCAGCGCGCCGTGACCGCCCATGGAATGGCCGGTAATGGCTTGGCGGTCCATATCGACAGCGAAATGTTCGCCAATAAGAGCGGGTAGTTCCTGTGCGACATAGCTGTGCATCTGGAAATGGGGTGCCCACGGGTCTTGCGTGGCGTCCACATAAAAGCCAGCGCCTTTGCCAAGATCATATGCGTCATCATCCGCTACATCGTCCCCGCGTGGCGACGTGTCGGGAAACACCAGCGCGATGCCCTGTTCGGCGGCCCATGTTTGTGCGCCCGCTTTGACCATCGCGTTTTCATGGGTGCAGGTCAGGCCCGACAGGTACCACAACACAGGCACCGGACCGTCAGCCGCTTCTTGCGGCAGGAACAGTCCGAATGTCATGTCGCAGGCGCAGACATCGGATGTATGGGTGTAAACGCCTTGGCTGCCGTCAAAGCAGCGGTTTTCTGATACGGTTTTCATCCTGTCATCCTTTGCTGTGTCCCCTATCGCTATCGGGTGATTTACCACGCAGCAAGGGCTGAACCGCAGGTAATTGTCGCGAACAGCCGAGTTGTTAAGGCGCGACCCAAGCGATTACCACTGAAACAGTTACAATGCTGGCGGTTGTTGACAGCAGGATGGCTGCCGAAACGCGGTGGGGCGCAACGCCATAGTGTTGCGCCAGAATATAAACATTTCCGGCCACAGGCAGGGCCGCAGCCGAGATGACGACGGCGGCCGAATAGGGATCGATCGGAAAGATAAAAAGGACGGCAACAGCCACGAATGCAGGGTGCAACACCAGTTTGCAAAAGCTGAGCCATGCGGCAACTTCGATGCGTTCGGCGGATTTGGACGCCAGCGATGCTCCGATGGCAAACAACGCCCCCGGCGTGGCGGCCCCGCCAAGAATTGCCAGAAAATCGTTCATGGGGGCGGGGATCGGTATCGAAAAAGACGACCACAACAACCCAAGAACAATCGAAACGATCATCGGATTTTTCAGAAGGCCCATGCCGACTGTCTTGAAAATTCCCAAACTCATCCGCCCGTCGCGCGCGCCTGTGATCAGGATCACGATCAGGCTGGAAAACACGATCAGATCGACCGCAAGGATCAGCATGATCGGCCCCGCCGCAGCCGGGCCCAAAATCAACACAAGCATGGGTATGCCCAGAAATCCAACGTTCCCGATCACGGCGCATTGCGCTTCGATCGCGGCGGTTTCAATAGAAAGGCGTCGGATAAAAGCCACCATTGTGGCAATGCCGTAGACAAAGGCAGTGGCCCACAAATATCCGGCAATCAGTTGTGCATCAAAAACGTCGGACAGGGACAGGTTGGCGGCAAAGCGGAAAATCATCGCCGACAGCGCAAAGTAAAACACGAACTTGGTCAGATAGGCGGTGGCTTCTTCAGAGAAAAACCGCGTTTTTCCAGCCCAAAAACCCAGCCCGATCAGCGCAAAAAACGGCAGTGTTTTCAGAAATATCTCGACCATAGGTCATGCAGTATATTTTGCGTGCGTTGCCTGCAAGCCCACCTAGCCACTGCCGATCAACACACCTGCCGCAAAGACCAACGCACCGCCCAGAACCACCTGAAATGCCGCACGGAAAAATGGGGTGTCCATATACTTGTTCTGAATCCAGGCAATCGCCCACAATTCGATAAATACGACGATGCAGGCGATGATTGTGGCGGTCCAGAAATCAGGGATCAGATAGGGCAGGGCGTGGCCCAACCCGCCGACCGTGGTCATGATACCCGATGCAAAGCCGCGCTTTATAGGCGAACCACGCCCGGACAATTCACCGTCATCTGACGCCGCTTCGGTAAACCCCATGGAAATGCCTGCACCGACCGAGGCGGCCAGCCCGACCAGAAAGGTTGTCCACGTGTCCTGGGTCGCAAAAGCGACGGCGAAAATTGGGGCCAGTGTGGAGACCGACCCATCCATCAGGCCTGCCAACCCCGGTTGCACCCATGTCAGAATGAACTGGCGTTTGGCGGTGGCGTCTTCGCTGTCGCGCGCGCTGTCATCCAGATGCTGGCCTTCCAGCTCTACCGCTTTGGTCTGGTGGCCTGCTTCTGCAGCGGCCAGATCGCCCAGCAGTTTGCGCGTGGCGGCATCAGATGTTTTTGCGGCGGCGTTCAGATAAAACCGTTCCGCATCGCGTTCCATCGCTTCTGCTTCGGCGCGGATACGCTCTAACCCCAGGTTCTCGACCAGCCAGACGGGCCGACGTGTGTAATATCCAGCCACGTGTTCGCGCCGGATCAGCGGAATGGTCGGCCCAAACCGTTTTTCATGCAATTCAATCAGGCGGGCACGGTGGCCGTCTTCTTCCTTGGCCATGCCGTCAAAAACGGCGGCACTGTCGGGAAAATCGGCGCGCAGGGTTTCCGCGTAACCGCGATAAATCTGTGCGTCGTCTTCTTCCGACGAAATCGCCAAAGCGATAATTTCCTGCTCGGACAGGTCCGAAAATCGTTTGCGCTGCGATAGAAACCGCATGGTCTGCTCCTGAAGTTTAGAATTGTTCTAATGTTATTGCGCTGCGAATGTGCGTCAAGTGCGAAATCAATTTTGAGGTGTTGTTGAAAGTGAACCCGTCAGTTTAAACTGACAGGAATAAAAGCAGGAGACAACATGGGTGAAGCCGTCGATATTGTGCGCAAAGGTCGCAAATACGAGCAGGTCGTTGCAGGCGCGCGTCAGGTGTTTATGGCTGATGGTTTTGAAGGCGCCAGTGTAGATGACATTGCCAAGGCTGCCGGTGTGTCGAAGGCAACGCTATATAGCTATTTTCCCGATAAACGATTGCTGTTCATGGAAGTGGCCACGATCGAATGTGACCGCATGGCCAGCGAAGCTGTCGAACAGATCGAGGCGAGCAAGGAGCCGCGCACGGCGCTGACCGTTGCGGCATCAAAGCTGGTGCCATTCCTGCTGTCGGATTTTTCGCAAAGTGTGTTTCGCATCTGCGTTGCGGAACGGGACAGGTTTCCCGAACTGGGGCGCGCGTTTTATGCGGCCGGACCCAAGATGGGGCATGACCGGCTGGCGGAATACATGCGCGGCGCGGTCGAGAGGGGAGAACTGAAGATTGAGGACGTCGGCATGGCGGCAGACCAGTTTTCCGAATTGTGCAAGGCAAAGCTGTGGATACGGGCCGTTTTTGGCATTCAATCCGAATTTTCAAAGGCCGAGATCGAGCAAGTCATTGAAAACGCGGTGGATACGTTTCTGGCGCGGTATGGTGTCTAGCTTGGGCGCTTATTTAGTGCTGCTTGCCTTACTGCGCACCATCGGCTGATTGCCGGTTTTGCGCATTTCCAGTTTGTTCAGCTTGCCAACCAGTCCGCTCAGCTTGGATTCGCCATAGGTGCGCACATCAAAGTCGGGATTGTCCGCCAGAATGGCCTGCCCCAACTGGCCCAAGTGATACCATTCATCCTCGGTGTCGACACGGTTCATCGCTTTCAACAGCAGTGGCAGGGCATCCTTGGCAGGTTTGCGCGCAACGCGTTGCGCTTCGGACTCTGGCAAGATATTTTCGATCAGAACGAACCTGTTGCAGACTTTCAAAAACGCTTCGGGCGCCTTTTTTTCGCCAATACCGATGACTTCAAGCCCTTCTTCACGGATGCGGCTGGCCAGACGGGTGAAATCACCGTCGGAAGACACCAGAACAAAGCCGTCAAACCGGCCCGAATGCAGAATATCCATCGCGTCGATCACCAGCCCGATATCGGTGGCGTTCTTGCGGGTCGAATTGGCGGTTTCCTGATGTGCGACCAGCCCCAAGGCCCGGATTTTGTCGGGCCAGCCCTTTAACAAGTCACTGGACCAGTCGCCATACACACGGCGCAAGGCCGGTTCCCCGAAGTTGGTGATTTCCTTCAGGATCGCCTCGGCGTGCTTGGCCGGAATGTTGTCGGCGTCAATCAGGACCGCGTATAGGGGCCGGTCGCGCAGGCTCAAAACTCGACGACCGCCCTGATGCTTTCGCCCTTGTGCATCAGGTCGAACCCTTCGTTGATCTGGTCCAGCGTCAGCTTGTGGGTGATCATCGGATCAATCTCGATCTTGCCGCTCATGTACCAATCAACGATCTTGGGCACATCGGTGCGCCCCTTGGCCCCGCCAAAGGCGGTGCCACGCCAGACACGGCCGGTGACCAGCTGGAACGGGCGGGTTGAAATCTCGGCACCTGCGGGGGCCACACCGATGATGATGCTTTCGCCCCATCCCTTATGGGCCGCCTCAAGCGCGGTGCGCATCACCGTGGTGTTGCCGGTGGCATCAAACGTGTAATCGGCACCGCCACCCGTCAGTTCGACCAGATGCGCGACCAGATCGCCCTTGACCTTGGTGGGGTTCACAAAATCGGTCATGCCGAAATAGGTGCCGACCTTGGCCTTGTCGTCGTTCAGATCGACGCCAACAACCTGATCGGCCCCTGCAAGACGCAGGCCCTGAATGACGTTCAGGCCAATGCCGCCCAACCCGAACACCACGCAGCGCGCGCCGATTTCAACCTTGGCGGTGTTGATCACCGCACCGATGCCTGTGGTAACGCCGCAGCCGATATAGCAAATCTTGTCAAAAGGGGCGTCCTTGCGCACCTTGGCCAGCGCAATTTCGGGTACGACGGTGTGGTTGGCGAAGGTCGAACAGCCCATGTAGTGATGGATCGGCGTGCCATCCAGCATCGAAAACCGCGTGGTGCCATCCGGCAGCAGGCCCTGGCCTTGGGTGACCCGGATTTTCTGGCACAGGTTGGTCTTGCCCGACAGGCAGTATTCGCATTCGCGGCACTCGGGCGTGTATAGCGGGATCACGTGATCGCCGGGTTCAAGCGTGGTCACGCCTTCGCCCACTTCCAGCACAACACCGGCCCCTTCGTGGCCCAGAATGGCGGGAAAGATGCCCTTCGGGGTCATCGCCCGAGCGGGTGAATTCGTCTGTATGGCACAGACCTGTGGCCTTGATTTCGACCAGAACCTCGCCCTTGCGCGGGCCTTCCAGGTTCACTTCCATGATTTCGAGCGGTTTACCGGCTTCTACGGCAACGGCGGCACGGGTGCGCATGATGTATCCTCCCCTTTTTTCTGTTGGGGCGACCCTGTGACAAACGCGGCGCTATTTCAACTGTTTGCTTCTGGAAAATGGCCCAAGTCGCAATTTTCTGTCGGTTTTGATGGAACGGGTTATGTGCCAGCTGGCCTCGACTTGCGCGGCGACTCGATCTAGATAGGAGTGAGAACAAAAATAGAACATTTGTGATCTCATGCCGCAATCCCGTGTCCTGTCCCTGTGGTTTCCGCGCCTTGGTGCCGAACGGCTGATGCGCCGTGCGCGCGGGCTGTGGGATATGCCATTGGCGGTGGTGGCCGAGGCGCAGAATATGCAGGTTCTGTCCTCGCTGAACGGGCAGGCGTTGCAGGCGGGTCTGAAGGTGGGGCAACCGGTGCGCGATGCCCATGCCATGTGTCCGGGGCTGATAACGCGGGCACAGGACAGTGAGGGCGAAGCTGCGTTTCTGACTGTTTTGCGACGTTGGGCGGGCAAGTTCAGCCCGTGGGTCGCGGAACACCCGCCTGACGGTCTGGTGATCGATCTGACAGGGTGCGCGCACTTGTTTGGCGGGGAAACGGCGTTGTTGCAGGTGGTTCAGGACGATTGCGCCGATCTTGGATTGCATGTGCGATGTGGTCTTGCTGACACATTGGGGGCCGCATGGGCGCTGGCGCGCTATGCAGGGCAGACCAGCGGATCGCACCGCAATGGCGATGCTATCGACCAAGAGGCGCGCGCCACCCGTTCGCGGGCCGGAAAACGGCGGCACTGGACCAAGGGCGGGGCGGCACCGGTGGGTACACCGGGCACTTTATCGGGTGACGGATGTATCGCGCCCGCCGGACAAAACTACAGCGCGCTCAGCCCGTTACCGGTTGCCGCGCTCAGGCTGGACGGGGACACCGCTGCGCAATTGTCGCGTCTGGGCTTGCGCCGGATCGGTGATCTGCTGGGCCAGCCACGTGCCGGTCTGGCGCGCAGGTTCGGGCGCGGGCTGGTGTTACGGCTGGATCAGGCGATGGGCAGCGCACCGGAACCGATTTCACCGGCACGCGCACCGGATCATTTTGCCGTGCGTATGACATTGCCTGACCCGATTGGCCTGCTGGATGATCTTATGGCGGGGCTGGACAGGTTGTTGCCGCGACTGTGCGATCAACTCAAGGCAAAGGAACGCGGCGCGCGCGTGGTACGGTTGCAGGCGTTCCGGGCCGATCAGGGGGTGCAATCGGTCGAGGTTGCGCTGGCACGGGCATCGTCCAGCCCCGACCGTATCCGCCCCCTGCTGGCGATGAAGCTGGACCGGATCGAGGCCGGTTTCGGGATCGATATGCTGCGCATCGAGGCGTTGCAAACAGAGGCGTTGCACAATCGCACAGCGGTGGGTCATCTAGAAGCGGGGCGCGCAGTGAACGCGCGTTTGGCCGCCAACACCGCGCTGGATGATCTGATCGGTCGGATCGGGGCGCGGGTCGGGCTTGACGTGATCACGCGGTTGCATCCTGCGGCAAGCCATATTCCGGAAAAAACGCAAAAGATCATGGCGGCGGCGTGGTCAACCGCCGATATGAACTGGCCCGATCAGGGGCCGCGCCGTCCGGTGCTGATGTGGCGCCCCGAACCTGTGCGCGCGCCGGACCAACCCGCCGTGCCGGCCGCGTTTCGCTGGCGCGGGCGCACGCTGCATCTGGCCTGCGCCACGGGGCCGGAACGGATTGCGCCGGAATGGTGGCTGGATGATCCCGACTGGCGCAGCGGTGTGCGTGATTACTGGGTTGTCACCACCCAGAACGGGGAACGGTTATGGCTGTTTTACGGGCATGGTGGTACGATGTCGGCAGGTTGGTTCTGTCAGGGCAGTTTTGCCTGACGGTTATCCAGCCAGCCCCAGTTGCCGCGCCATGTCCGACACCTGTTCGCGCAGGAACGCATCAAAGCGCGCTGACGGCTGGCGCACATCAAACGTTTTGGCCAGCGGATCGGGGGCGGTGCGTTTGCTGCCTGACAAGGCTTCAAGGGTCGCATGGGCGCAAAAGGGCACGTAAACTTCGGAATATCCGCCCTCGTGCACCAGAACCAAACGCCCGTCACACAGGGTGTCGGCGGCCTCTTTGATGCGCAATGTCATTTGCCGGAACGTGTCAGCCGTGGCCAGCATCCGCGCCATCGGATCAATCGCGGATGCATCAAAACCGCAGGCGACGATGATGATATCGGGCTGGAACCGGTCCAGCGCGGGGCGCACGATTTCGTCCATCGCTGCCAGATAGGCGGTGTGGCCGGTGCCCGCCGGCAGCGGTACGTTGATATTATACCCGTCGCCCGCGCCAGTGCCGCGATCCGTGATCGCACCGGTATCCAGCGGATAATTGCCTTCCTGATGCAGGCTGATCGTCAGGACATCATCACGGTCATAAAAGATCGCTTCGGTGCCGTTGCCGTGGTGCACATCCCAATCCAGTACGGCAAATTTCTGCCCCAGCCCCTTGGCGCGCGCGCTTTCGATTGCGATCGCGATATTGGCCATCAGACAGAAACCGTTGGGATAATCGGGCAGGCAATGATGCCCCGGCGGGCGCGACAGGGCATAAGCATTGTCGATCTCTCCGCGCAGAACGGCCCCGACCGCCGCGACGGACAGTCCGGCAGACAGGGCGGCAATGTCATATCCGCCCTTGGTAAAGGGCGTGCGCAAACCCAGCTCGCCCCCGCCCGCATCTGAAAGCGTTTTGAATTCGTCCAGATAATGTGCCGGATGGACCCGCAGCAGATCATCCCGGCTGGCTGGCTCCGCGCTACGCATGTCCAGATCGTGGGTAATGCCGGTCACTTCCATCAGGTTCTTGAGGCGGCGTTTGGTTTCCGGATTTTCCGGAATTCCACCAGCGGCCAACGGTTGCACCAGATCGCCCACCGGCAGCGTAAAGGCATAATTGCCCCCGCCATGCCAGAAACACCGTTCATCCCAGAAAAACCCCGTGCTCATGCTAACCTCATGCTATTGTTCTCTTCTCAAACGCCATTTCAGCCCCGTTTCGGCATCGAACGGTACACACCTTCCGGCAAATTCAACGCAGCAGCAAGATCGCGCACCTGAACGTGGGACAGTGTGATGCGTGTGACCGCATCCCGGCGCGGGTCAAATTGTTCGATGGTCACGCATTCTTCAAAGGCGTGGACGGCAACGTCTTCCTGCAAGGGGGCGGTGCCTTCGTCCACCAGTGTGATCACGGTGGCGTCAAATTCGTGTTCGATAGAAAACATGGCGCACCTTTCTGTGTGTCAAACGGAAGCATCGCCTGTGTTATCAGGACTGGCGGCCAATGCAACGCGTGCTAAAATGGCACCAACAGATGTTTGGAATAACTCGATGCGAAACTGGATGATGTCTTTGGGGGTTCTGGCCACGCTTGCCGCGTGCGGCGAGGTGGTCGTGACCACCAATACACCCACATCCCAAACAGGGCAGGCACAATCGGCGGCCCCTGTTGCGCCCGCGCTGAGTGCGGATGCGGCAGGGCGCACATTCGCGCGCGTAGTCAGCACGGTTGAACCCGTGGCCGAACGGGAATGCCGTGCGCGCACCCGCGGCGTAAATTGTGATTTCAGGATCGTTGTGGATGATCGTCCGGGGCAACCGTCTAACGCGTTCCAAACGCTGGATAAAAACGGCAGACCGGTTGTGGCCTTCACGATCGCGCTGATCCGTGATGCGCGCAATGCAGACGAACTCGCCTTTGTTCTGGGCCATGAAACAGCCCACCATATCGCGGGCCATCTGGCGCGCCAGCGCGACAATGCGATGGCCGGTGCGGTGATCTTTGCCGGCCTTGCAACCCTGACAGGGGCCGATCCGGCCAGCGTGCAAACCGCGCAGGATCTGGGCGCGACGGTGGGCGCGCGCTCCTACTCCAAGGAATTCGAGCTTGAGGCCGACGCGCTGGGCACGATTATCACCGCGCGCGCAGGGTACAATCCGTTGCGCGGGGCCGAGTTTTTTACCCGTGTGCCCGACCCGGGAGATCGGTTTTTGGGCACACATCCGCCGAATGCGGCACGGATCGAAACAGTCCGTCGCACGGCGGCGCAGCTTTAAAAACAAGGGATATGCGCCAAATTTCGGCGTTGGTGCCGGGGGTACCAATACGCTTCTTGATCTGAGTCAAGGCGCGTTGGTGCCTTTGTCCCCTAAGCTTGGTGTCAATGTAAGGTCCACAACAGGGGCGATACGCCAATGCAACATGAAAACGTATTGAAACGGCACGCAGCTTTGGTCGATCACATGGCCACGGCGCGCGGTGTCGATCTGGAAGAGGCCACGATGCGTGGTGATGTTCAGATAGAAGAGATCAGCGACGCGGTACTGCGGTGCACGGGATGTTCAAACCCCGATCATTGCGACCAGTGGCTGGAACAACAGGACGGGGTCGCGGAAAAATCCCCCAGCTATTGCCGCAATACCGATCTGATCGAACGGCTGCTGCCCTGAACCCATTTCCCATGCGAGGCTGGCAGCGAAGCCAGACGGTCTGACGTCTGGCCCGGCGGAGCTTTGGATACAGAAGAAGCCCGGACATGAATAACATTCTTAAACTTGGTCATCCGGAACGCCATTTCTGGCTTACCCGATCTGTTGCCCGTGTGATGGGGGTTAACCTGAGCGAATGTATTCATTCCGGTCATTTAAGCGCGCAGGATTACAGTGCGATGGTCACGCAGTGCCGCACCTGTGCGCATGCCGATACGTGCGAACTTTGGCTGGCCCGGCAATTCGAAGTTGCCGACACCGGACCCGAAGGCTGCGTCAACGCGCCCGTTCTGCGACAACTCCGGCAGAAAACGGCTCGCAGGAAACCCTTATAGCTTAGCGTGTGATCCGTCACAAAGCGGCGATTTGGCCGAATGTTTGCACCCACAGAAAAACGCCTTTTTGTCGGCCTCTGCCTCGTATTTGATCGGGGTGATGCCGGTATCTTTGTGCGAACCGTCACAGAATGGTTGCTTTGAAGATTTGCCGCAGGCGCACCAGAAATAGGTTTTTCCGGCTGTGACCTCGACAGGATAGGGGGCTTTCTGGGCGATTATGGGGGCGTCAGACATAAAGAACCTCGTGTTTGATACCTCCAATCTAGCGCGGCGCTTGTAAAATAACAGTCTTGTGTACGCGATCCGATCCACTTGTCAGCGTTTTCACCGCGCCGTAGGATCACACTAAAGTCAATGGTGAACGCTGGCACTGACCAGTCCGGTGTTGTGTCAAAAAACGGGGAGAATGAAATGAAGATCAGGTTGATCGGGGCCATCGCCGCCCTGTCCATGTTATGTGCCACGATCAGTGTCGCGGGGTCTGTGACGCTGACCCCCGCCAATCCGCAACCCTCAAAGCTCAAGGAAGGGCTGGCGGTGAATTACGGCTATCCATCCAACAAGATCAGAACACTGGTAGATGCGTCTGCGGCGATCAACAGCAGTGGAAAGCGCGGTAAGCCACTGGCCGGACTATCCTACAAGGATACAACCGAAGGTGATCTGGTGATGACCGCGCGGCGTGAATATCAGGTGGCGGCGGATATCAACGGATACATCAAATTCGATGCCCCCGGCAGCTATGATATCGATTTCCTGACCAATGACGGCTTGCAGGTCTGGATCGGCGGCCAGCAGGTGGCGCTTTATGATGGCATCCACGGCTGCGAAACCACCCGCGTCACAACCGTCGAGGTGCCCGAGGCCGGCTGGTACGAATTGAAAGCGCTGTATTTCCAGAAAGAAGGCACATCCTGCCTGATGATGCGCATGGGATCGGGCGGTGGCGGCGGACTGGCGCAGGTGCCCAATGGTGCGTTCGGGTACAAGAAGTAGATAGCAACGGTTGGGTTGTTAGAGAACGATAAAGACCCGCCCCGAAAGGGCGGGTTTTTTGCTGCGTTATTTTGATGTTGTCTTTAGAAGCGACCAAGCCCCTGCTCCATGGGGCAAGGGGAGGGGCTGCCCTCGCCTTGCGCGGGCTGGGTGTGGGAATTGTCGAAGCACAATATTGTTCGGGAAACTCCTTTGATCAGAGAGTTTTCCAGACAACGTGCGACTATTTTTCTAAATAGGTCGTTGTCATTTTTTCGAATTCTTTGACTAAAAAACAAAGTGTTTGGCAAACGACGCCAACGGTATCTGCAGGAGGTTCCCTAAAAGATACGACTTTGAACTCGTCGGTCTTATTTTCAATGTCAAAATGCCGCTCGATAAGTCCGGAATAGGTTGGGTGCACCAAGTTTGAAAGTGACCGATAAACGCTTTTGAATTCGTTCCCTAAACCTGCGTCCGAGAACTTTTAGTTGATAGGTTTTTTTTTCCACCTAAGTCTCTAATTTCATCGGATTTCTGTTCCCATTCTGCCAACTCGTCTTCAACTGGGATTTCGATGGCGATCCGCGCTAAAAAGGGGTTCCCGCTTTGCGCTTCGGTCAATGTTTCCTTAATATTCCAAGCGAATTTTTCCTGAATGGCAGAATAATAACTGTCATCCGTTGTGCAATTTGTCAGTTCGACATAGTGCTCTAAGGCCGACCGAAGGATAATTTTAGCATCAAAGACCATTTCGCTTTTTAGTAGGATCATCGCGGAATGTGCTTGCTCCACAATTGATAGCTGTAGCCCTACAATCACTTGATGTCTGAAATCGGCTTTGTCGAAACAATGGTTTTCTAACGACGCCAAGGCTGTTTCAATGGCTATTGCAACATCTTCAATGGTTTCCGAGCCGAAATCGGAGTTGGAGTCTTGATCCATTCAAACAACCGTCCCCCACAAATCATACTCGCCCGCCTCATCCACCTCGAACGCGCACGATATCGCCCGGCTTCAACCCCTCGAACCCTTCGTCGATAAACAGGTTCCCGTCGATCTCGGGCGCGTCGGCCATGGTGCGGCAGGTGGCGGCCGTCGTCGTCGACTTCGTCCACGATCACCTCCAGCACGCGGCCCACCTTGGCGGCCAGTTTGGCCTCGGAAATCGCCTGCGCCTTTTCCATGAACCGGTCCCAGCGGTCCTGTTTGACCTCAGTCGGCCACATGGTCGGGCAGGGCGTTTGATCGCGCACCGGCGACGTTTTCGTATTGAAAGCAGCCGACCCGGTCCAGTTGCGCCTCGTCCATCCAGTCCAGCAGGGTCTGGAATTCGGCCTCGGTCTCGCCGGGATAGCCGACGATGAAGGTGCGAGCGCAGGGTGATATCGGGGCAGATCGGCGCGCCATGCGGCGATCTCGTCCAGCGTTTTGGCCCCCGCCGCGGGGCGCGCCATGCGGCGCAGCACATCGGGGTGGGCGTGCTGGAACGGGATATCCAGATAGGGCAGCACGCCATTGTCCAGGTCCGCCATCAGCGGGATCAGGTCGCGCACATGCGGGTAGGGATAGACGTAATGCAGCCGCACCCACGCGCCCAGCTGCCCCAGTTCGCGGGCCAGATCGGTGATATGGCTGCGCACCTCGCCGTCTTTCCACGGGTTCAGATCATATTTGCGGTCCAGCCCGTAGGCGGAGGTATCCTGCGAGATCACCAGCAGTTCGCGCACGCCCGCCTCGCACCAGCTTTTCCGCCTCGCGCAGCACCGCATGGGCGGGGCGGCTGGCCAGTCTGCCGCGCATATCGGGGATGATGCAGAACTTGCACTTGTGGTTACAGCCCTCGGAAATCTTCAGATAGCTGTAGTGGCGCGGCGTCAGCGATACGCCGGTGGCGGGCAGCAGATCGATAAACGGATCGGGAGCGGGCGGCACGGCGGCATGCACGGCATCCAGCACCTGTTCGTATTGGTGCGGGCCGGTCACGGCCAGAATCTTGGGGTGGTGTTCGCGGATGTAATCGGGCTCGGCCCCCAGACAGCCCGTGACGATCACCTTGCCGTTTTCCTTCAGCGCCTCGCCGATGGCATCAAGGCTTTCGGCCTTGGCGCTGTCCAGAAACCCGCAGGTGTTGACGATCACCGCATCCGCGCCCGCATAATCGGGGCTGATACGCCGTAGCCTTCGGCGCGCAGGCGGGTCAGGATGCGTTCGCTGTCGACCAGCGCCTTGGGGCAGCCCAGGGATGACCATGCCGATGGTCGGCTGGCCGCTGCGCGTGGCCTGAGGCAGCGTGGCGGCGGGGGCGAGATCGGGGCGCAGATTTGGCGGGTTCGTGCTCATCCCCGCGCTATACGCGATCCGTGATCGCGCGGAAAGAGGTCAAGCTTGCGGTACCCCCGGATGCGGTCTACCTCTGATTTATCAACAAGGAGTATCTCGATGCGGTGGGTGATACGTCTGGCCGGTGTTCTGCTTTTGATTGCCGTGGTTGCAATCGGCTCGGTCCTGTTGCTGCCCGGCGACAGGATCGCCCGTATCGCCGCCGACCAGATCAAAGCGCAGACAGGGCGTGATCTGGTGTTTCGCGGAGAAACGCAGGTGACGTTGTGGCCGGTTTTGGGGATTGCGACAGGTCCGGTCACCCTTGCCAACGCAAGCTGGTCAGACCAAGGGCCGATGTTTGCCGCAGACAGTCTGTCCATCGGGGTCAATACGGCCGGCCTGTTTGGCGGTGATGTGCGCATCACCAAGGTTGAGGCGGAAAACCCGGTCGTCAGGCTAGAACAACGTGCAGACGGGCGGGCGAACTGGTTGTTCAGGCCGGTAGCAGCGCCCTCAACCACCGGGTCTGCGCCCGCCGGTCCCGATCAGGGGGCGGGCCAGGATCAATTCGTTCTGGAACATCTTGATGTCAAAAACGCCCGCCTGATTTATGCGGTCGAAGGGCAGGACACGATAGATATCGGCAATGTTGATCTCACTCTGTTGTGGCCTGATCCGGCCGGTGCGGCACAGTTCAACGCCACCGCACGGCCGACGGGCGAACCGCTGTCCATAAAAGTCGACATCGCGCAATTTGCGAACTGGAGCCAAGGCCGGCCGCAGCCGGTGTCCGTTGCGGTTGCGGGGCCGGGGGGCGCGGTGACGTTTGAAGGCGTTGCCGGAATTCTGGGCGAACTGGCCGGCCAGACACAGATCACGACGCCGGATACCGGCGCGTTCCTGAACGCGTTGGGTGTTGGGCCGGTGGATGTCCCGCAGGGATTGGGGCGCAAGGCCGACATTCGCGCCAAGGTCACCCTGACACGTGATGGTGCATTGGCGCTGCGCGACGCGGTGATGAAGCTTGATGGCAATAACCTGCGTGCAGATGCAGATATCCAGTTGGGTGATGTGCCACAGATCAACGCGCGCCTGTCTGCCGAAGCCCTTGATCTGTCGGGCCTTGGTGGTGATGCGGCCGGCACGGCAGGCGCGCCTGCGGCGGGTGCAGGCACAACGCCGTCGGGGTGGTCCACTACTGCGATAGATGCCAGTGCCCTGTCCATCTTCGAAGGCAATGTATCGCTGACAACCGGTTCGCTTGATTTCGGAACTCTGAACCTTGATGCGACGCGGATCGATGTGCAAATCACCCGCGCCCGCGCCGTTGTTACAATTGGCGAAATCCGTGCGTATGACGGGCGTATCACGGGCGAAGTCGTCTTGAACAATCGCAACGGGTTTTCGACCGGCGGTACCCTGAAAGGAACGGGGATCGCATTGAACGGGGTGTTGTCGGACGTCGCGGGCTGGACACGACTGACAGGGCTGGCAGATGTCGAATTCGCGTTTCTGGGGGCCGGTCAATCGGTTGACCAGATCGTGCGGTCCCTGTCTGGTGAAGGATCAGTTGCGGTCGGGCGTGGGACATTCACCGGCCTTGATCTGGACCGGTTGATCCGGTCCGGTGACGTTGGGGGTGGCACCACGGTATTCGACAGCCTGACGGCTTCGATGGTGATGCAGAACGGTGATGTTCTGAACGATGATCTTTTGTTGATCCTGCCGCAGGTTGAAACCCGGGGTGTTGGTCGCATTGGTCTGGGCCGACAGGATATTGATTATCTGATCACGCCCGTCGCGGTGCGGGCCAGATCCGGCAGTGGCCTTGCCATTCCGGTGCGTATTTCAGGCCCGTGGGCTTCGCCCCGGATTGTGCCCGACGTGGGCGCGGCGCTAGAGTTGAATTTTGAACAGGAACGCAAAGCGATTGAAGACCAGGTTCAGCAAGAAGTGGGGCGCGCCCTGGAAAAAGAACTGGGCATCGTGACAGAGCAAGGCCAGTCCACCGAAGACGCCATTCAGGACAAGCTGGAAAAAGAACTGGGGCGCAGTCTGAAAAAGCTATTCGACTGATTTTCTTTTTGCCCCAAATACGGGCAAGAATTCAGTCGTACCACTAGATTGTCTGATCGTAGTCGCCCACCGACGGTTCGGTGCGGATAACCGCGTCAATATCGGCGAATATGGCGCGCATTTCCGCATCGCTTTCGGGGCTTTCGCAGACCACCACCAGATTGGGCGTGTTGGACGAGGCCCGCACCAGACCCCACGCGCCATTGTCGAGGATCACGCGCGCGCCGTTTACGGTGACAACCTCTTTGATCGCGCGACCCGCCAGTAATTCGCCCGCGTCCGCCTTGGCCACCAGTTTGGCCACCAGACGGTCCAGCATCGTCGTATTTTTCCGTGTCGGCACAATAGGGCGACATGGTGGGCGTGGCCCAGGTTTGTGGCAGCGCGCGGCGCAGATCGGACATGGATTTATCCGGATTGCGGTCCATCAGCTTGCAGATTTCAACCGCAACCCGCATGTCCGCAATCATAGCCACGCCCGATCGGTTCGGCCAGAAAGTAGTGGCCCGGATTTTTCAAACCCCGCCAGCGCGCCGATTTCCTTGACCCGCCGTTTCATGTGGGAATGGCCGGTTTTCCAGTAATCCGCCTTGACGCCATTGGCGATCAGTTCAGGGTCGGACGGCGAACAGCCCGGTGGATTTGACGTCTGCGACAAAGGTGGCATTCGGGATAAATCTTGGCCAGGTCACGGGCCATGATGACGCCGACCTTGTCGGCAAAAATCTCCTCGCCCTCGTCGTCCACCACGCCGCAGCGGTCGCCATCGCCATCAAAGCCCAGCGCGAAATCCGCGCCCGAGGCTTTGACGCTATCGGCCATGTCGTGCAGCATTTCCATGGCTTCGGGGTTCGGGTTGTAATGCGGAAAGGTGTAATCCAGCGTATTGTGGCTTTCGACCACCTCGACCCCGATGCGGCGGAACAATTCAGGGGCAAAGGCACAGGCGGTGCCGTTGCCGGTGGCGCAGACGACTTTCAGCTTGCGCGACATTTTGAAATCACCGACAAGATCGTCGAGATACGCCTCTTTCACGCCGTCGACAAATTCATAGGCACCGCCGGGGCGGGCCTGCCCGCGCCCTTCCAGAACGATATCGCGCAGTTCCGACATTTCATCGGGGCCGTGGGTCAGCGGGCGGTCAAACCCCATTTTCACGCCGGTCCACCCGTTCGGGTTATGGCTGGCCGTCACCATGGCGACCGCAGGCACATCCAGATAGAACTGGGAAAAATAGGCCATCGGGGACACGGCAGGGCCGATATCCTTGACGCTGATACCGGCCTGCATCAGCCCCAGGATCAGGGCGTTTTTGATGCTCAGCGAATAGTCGCGGTAATCATTTGCCGACCGCAATTACAGGTTTGATCCCGCGCGCATGCATCTGTGTGCCCAATCCCAGACCCAAAGCGGTGATGCCCGGCAGGTTGATCTCGTCCGGGTATTTCCAGCGCGCATCATATTCGCGAAACCCCGTCGGGGTGATCATCGGGTCGCGCAGAAAATCCCATGTATTGGGCGTGACGGTGGGGGCAGGTTTTTGCACGAAGAATACTCGCTCTTGTCAATGATATCAGATCGAAACGGGATTGGCCTTGGCCAGCTTGTCAAACTGCATCAGCGCATTGATCAAGGCCGGCATCTGATCAAGATAGATCATGTTGGGGCCGTCGCTGGGCGATTTGTCCGGGTCTTCATGGGTTTCGATGAAAACGGCGGCAACGCCGATCGCGACGGCGGCGCGCGCCATAACAGGCGCAAATTCGCGCTGGCCACCGGAACTGCCGCCCTTGGCCGCCGGGTTGTTGCACGGAATGGGTGGCATCCATCACAACCGGATATCCGGTCTTGGCCATCTGCGGCAGCGACCGCATGTCTGCCACCAGCGTGTTGTAGCCAAAGGTCGTTCCGCGCTCGGTCAACAGAATGCGTTTGTTTCCGGTGCTTTCGATTTTGGTAACGATGTTTCCCATTTCCCAGGGCGCAAGAAACTGCCCCTTCTTGACGTTGATCGCGGCACCGGTTTCTCCGGCGGCCAGCAACATATCGGTCTGGCGGCACAGGAACGCTGGGATTTGCAGAATATCGACAGCCTGGGCTGTGGGGGCGCATTGGGCCTCGTTGTGGACGTCTGTTAGGACGGGCACGCCGATTGCATCGCGAACGCCCTGCAACACGGCCAGCCCTTCGTCCATGCCCAGACCGCGAATGCCGGAAAGCGATGTGCGGTTGGCCTTGTCAAAGGAGGCTTTGAAAACGTACTGCGCCCCCGCCGCATCGCAGGCTTCTTTCATTTTCCCGGCGATCATCTGCGCGTGATCCGCGCTTTCCAATTGGCAGGGGCCGGCGATGATCGTCAGCGGGCAATCGTTTCCGATTGTCAGATCGTCAATTTTTACGTGTGTCATGGGTTAGGATGTTACCTGTTCGCGCAAGATGGATGCGGTAAGTGAGATCATCAGATAGATGCCCGCAAAAATCAGGAAGGCAAGAATGGTGTTTTCAAAGGCGCGGGGATAGCTCGGATCTTCCGATGGCACCGGCTGCACCGAAATTGTCAGATACCGCACCTGACGGCTGGCTTCCATGCGGGTCTGTTCGACCTGATTGCAGGGCCGACTGCAACAGCAGATCACGCGTGGCGAGATCGGCCTGTGCCATCTGGATGTTCAGCGCCAGTTGCGCCAGCGAGTTTTCGCCCTGGCTGGCATCGGTCATCTTGGCGTTCAATTCCACCAGCTGATCCTGCAGTCGGCGAACGTCGCCTTGTGCACCTTCCACGCGGCTTTGGTTGGGGCGGCTATTGTCCAGCAGGGCGGCCAGTTGCAGCTCTTTTTCAAGGAGCTGTATTTCGACGGTATTGATCTGGCCGCGCAGCGACGCGATGACACCTTCGGGATCAAGGACGGCGCCCTGTTGTTGTAGTGTGACCAGGTGCTCTTGCGCGGCGCGCCGCTCCAGCTACAGCGTTTTCAAAGCTTTGCTGGGCATCCTTCATCTGGTCGCCGCGCTTTTGCTGCGTCAGGTTGTTCACCCGTTCTTCGGCATAGGCGATCAGCTTTGTGGAGAACAACGTGCGCTGTATCGGGGTCGGATGCCGCAACCTCAAGCCGGATCACACCTTCTGTCGGGTCATATCCGATTTTCACGTTTTTCTTGTAGGTCTTGTACGCTTCCTCGGCCGACGGGTTTTCGTTCATGCGTTGGATCGGATCGATCGAGGGCTGAGTGAAGTGGGATTTAAAGCCCGCGTCCGCATCCAGACGCAGCATCGCATCTTTGGATTGCAAGTAGGATTGCACCGCAATGCTGTCTTGGTTGGTGGCAAACTGGGTGCCCGAAAGAAGCCCGCCAAGGCCCGAACCGCCACCGGTATTGTCCGCTTGCAAGATCAGGAATTCGGATTTCGTTGCATACATCGGCGTGGCAATGACGAAAAAGTACCACCCGGCAAGAAAGGTTGGAAGGAAGACGAAAAACGACAAACGGGTCAGCAGAAGCGCCAATTTCCGGCGACGCCGGCGCGCGATGTCGCGTTGGATCTCGGTGATTTCCTTGACGCGCCGTTCAGACGGGCTCAGCCCGGTCGATGGCAGAGTTTGTCTTTGCGTAGGTACGGTTTGGGGCAATTGAACTTTCTTGCCTTCGGAACCCGCCCCGCCTTTTTGGGCACGCAGGGCATCCAGCATATTGCCGGGGCCGCCTTCGCGCTGTTCGGCGCCCGCCCGCGGCACAACCAGTTCCAGCAGGTTAGAGCGCTGAAACGGATCAATGCCCTGTATCCGCAACAACCGCACCGCATCAAAATCCGATGTCGGGGCAAGGTTGTGTTTTTGTGCGACCCGGCGCGCCATACGCAACTGGCGGCCGGTCAGACCCCTCGCGTTTGATGGCATCCAGATCGGTGCTGACGTGTTCAGAGTCCTGCATCTGATCTTCTGTGTGCGCACTTGTCTGGTGCCGCAGATCAGACCGGTAGTCTTCTGTCGCTGGTGTCGAACGATCAGCGTTGTTTTGCTGGCTCGACGACGTGCCGTGTTCGGCATCGCCGGTTGGCGCGGAAGGTGTCCGTCTGATACGGAATTTTCTAGCTTTGGGTTTGGTAGTCATAAAGCTGTTTCGCCTCTTCGAGCGTGTCAAAAATTTTAAGCTGCCCATCCACCAGAACAGCTGCAGATCGTGCGAATTTTTCAAGCGTCTCGGCCTGATGAGACACGATTACAATGGTCGTTGTGCGCAGGCGTTCCTGCAAAATTTCACCGGCCTTGCGATTGAATTCCACATCGGTCGTGGACGGCATACCTTCGTCAATCAGGTAGATATCAAAATCCAGTGCCAACATCAGCGCAAAACAGAACCGTGCGCGCATGCCCGCCGAATAGGTGCCAAGCGGTTGTTCGAAATATTCATCCAGATTGCACAGCCAGCGGCAAAAACTTTCGACGTAATCGGGATCAAGCCCGTACATCCGTGCAATATAACGGCTGTTTTCCACGGCCGAGACCTTGCTGATCACTCCGCCCATGAAGCCCAAAGGGAAAGAAATCTTGCAAGACCGGCGGATTTCGCCCTCGTCAGGTTTTTCAAGCCCGGCCATCATGTTGATCAGGGTCGTCTTGCCGGTGCCGTTTGGGGCCAGAATGCCCAGAGAATTGCCCAGTTCCACGCGAAAGGACACGCGATCAAGGATGACCTTGCGCTGTGTGCCCGTCCAAAAGGACTTGCTGACATTTTCAAACTCAAGCATCAATGCTCCGGCGCTGCCCGTGTCGGCCCGTGGTTCCGTGCCATCCTCTCTAACAGAGGTTTATTAACGTCTTATTGGACGATTTTGACGGCATTATGTCGAATCCCGGCAGAGAAGTACAATGCCAATGCTGTCATTCGGGGCGTAAAACAGAACTGAATTGGCAAAATTGTGCCGTTTCGGGCGCTATGGTTTCCTTTTGTCCAATAATCGCGGTCGACATGTCGTTGCGCGTTCAACGCCAGCACTATGGCATTGCTTGGGGGGTTCAGCTTGCGATATCTACACCGCATGCCTGACTTGGTCGAAGAAATCCGCGCGTGTCGCATCTGTGAGGACAGGTTCGCCGGTACGGCCACAGCACATCAGCCACGTCCCGTTCCCTGGTTCGATCCGGGGGCTGAAATACTGATCGCAGGTCAGGCACCGGGGGCCAAGGTCCACCAATCGGGGCGTCCTTTTACCGACCCGTCCGGCGATCGATTGCGCACATGGCTCGGTCTGGACGAGCCGAGGTTTTACGATAGATCACGCATTGCCATCGTGCCGATGGCATTTTGCTTTCCGGGGTACGACGCAAATGGACATGATCTGCCGCCACCAAGCGTTTGCGCACAAACGTGGCACAGCCGTGTGATGAACGCGCTGCCTGCCATTAAGCTGACAGTTCTCGTCGGGGCGGCGGCGCATCGCTGGCATCTTGGGGCAAAATCGACCGTTACCCAGACCGTACAATCATGGCAGACCCATGCGCCACGTATCTTTGCCTTGCCTCATCCGTCGTGGCGCAATACCGCGTGGATCAGAAAGAATCCGTGGTTTGAAGCGGATGTTTTGCCGGCGCTCCAAGCCCGCGTAAAAGAGGTTCTGCATGACTGAAACAACGCCGCTTGATCTTGCCCATGCAGCGATGGACGCCGCCCAAGACGATTCCGCCCCGCGGTTGCGCTTTTTCGAACGCTTGGCAGATGCCGAACTGTTTGTGCTGCTGAAATCAGAAGCAGACGGGGATGCCATAGAACCTGAGTTGTTCGATGTGGACGGCAGCCAATATGTGCTTGTTTTTGATCGTGAGGCGCGACTAAGCGCGTTTGTCGGGCAGGCGGCACCTTATGCGGCCCTGTCAGGGCGGGGCGTTGCCGACATGCTGGCATCCGCGCAAATGGGCTTGGGCTTGAATCTTGATGTGGCCTCTTCGTCGATCCTGATCCCGCCTGCCGCCGTGCTTTGGTTGCACCAGACCCTTGGTCAGGCGCCACAGGAAATCGAAGCGCGGATATCCGGGTATTCTGCCCCGACCGGCTTGCCGGATGTTCTGATTTCGGCGCTGGATACCAAATTGGCAACGGCGCGCGGGCTAGCGGCCAGCGCCTATCTGGTTTCTGTATCCTATGAAGATGGCGGGCAGGGGCATCTGTTGGGGTTTGTCGATGCGCTGGACGGCGCAAAGGCCGCATTGGCCAAAGCAACCAACGAAGCGTTGACCTTTTCCGGGATCGAAGCTGGCGCAATCGATGTCGGGTTTTTTGTGGCCAGTGATCCGGCTGCGGCGCATATGGCGCGGTATGGATTGCGCTTTGATTTGCCGGTTGCAACGACCGGCAGTCAAGAGCACAGGCAAGCACCGGGGTCTGATCCGGATAAGCCGCCCATTCTGAGATGAACCGATCAACGCATTTGAAAGACGGGTGATTATGGCGTTGGATGTAGTCGCGCGTATTGTGTTGTCGCCTTTGTTGATCGCCCAGGCCGTTTTCGTGCGGAAGAAAGCAATGAAACTGCCTGAACCCCGTGGGATGCGTACCGGTGTTTTGGGTGATGGCCCTGCACTTAAGTTGCTGATTGTCGGGGATTCCTCTGCCGCCGGGGTTGGCGTGGAAACGCAACAAGAGGCGCTTTCGGGTCAGGTGACATTGCGATTGGCCGGTACGTATTGCGTTGACTGGCGTCTGGTCGCGAAAACCGGGGTAACGACGCTGGATACAATTCGCCACCTGCAAAACCAGAACGACCCATCCTACAACGTGATCGTCGTGGCGCTGGGCGTGAATGATGTGACCCGCTTTCTGCCTTTGGTTCTTTGGCGCAAGCAGGTTGAACGGCTGACAAACCTGCTTCGGGTTCAGTTTGGCGCGCAGCATATTTGTTTTTCCGGTGTGCCGCCGATGGGTGGGTTTCCATTGCTGCCAAACCCGCTGCGTTGGGTTCTCGGGCGCCATTCGGTCCGGCTGGATCAGGGGTTGCGCCGTTTTGTAGCGACGCAGTCTGACTGTTCTTATGTCGCGCTTGATCTGCCTCTGGATCAAAGCGCAATGGCGGTTGACGGCTTTCATCCCGGTGCGCAGGTCTATGCTGCGTGGGCAGACCGTATCAGCACCACAATCACAGAGCGCCAAAACAAGGCGCATCTGCAGCGGTCAGAAGCAATTGTCAGTCAAGTTCGCTGATCTGGTATTGTGAGCGCGCCAGCCATTCGGGTGCGATTTCCACCCCCCAACCTGGCGCATCCGTGACGGTCGCGTGCCCGTCTTTGATTTCATAAGGCGAGGTCACAAACAGCCCGTCCTGCCACGGATAGTAATCGGATCCTTCGATCGAGAATTCGAGGTATTTTCCACCGTTCGGGATGGCGCGCAAAAGATGCATGGTGAACAACGTGACCAATGACATATTGGCGCAATGGGGGGTGACGGGCAGACCCGCCGCCTCTGCCATGCGCACAACCCGCATGGTCCGGCACATTCCGCCCAGATACAAAATGTCGGGCTGAACAATGTCTACCGCGCGCATGTCGATCATCCGGCGCCATGTGGGAAGGTCGCAATCCTGTTCGCCGCCTGTCACATCAATATCCAGCGCATCGGTGACCTGTTTGGTCTGTTCCAGTTCCCAATAGGGGCAGGGTTCTTCGAAATGCGAAAACCCATGATCCTGTAACATATGCCCGACTTCGATGGCGCGGTTGGGAGAATAGCAGCTGTTGGCATCGATCAACAGAGCGACATCGTCGCCCATTTCGCGGCGCATGGTTGGAATAATCTCTTCCGTGCGGCCCGGCCATTCATCGCGGTTGCGGCCCACTTCTGCGCCGGCCCGCATTTTGAATGCATCAAAACCATAGGTATCGCGCAGTTTCTTCATCCGCTCGGCTTCATCTTTCGGGGTGATGTCGCGTTTCATGGATGATGCATAGGCGCGGATGGTTCCCGGTGTACCGCCCAGCAGTTCCGCAACACTTTTGCCCTGTTGTTTGCCACGCATATCCCAGATCGCTGTATCCAGCCCTGCCATGGCCCGGCGCAGGTAGGATCCGGGAAATTTGTGCTCTCGCTCGGCCACGATATCCAGCAAATCGTCCAGGTCGGTCGTGTCCTGCCCAAGGGTCCACGGCGCGACCTGCCGGTGCAAAACCTGCGCTGTGATATCGGAATGATAGGTTGAAACCTGCCCCCAGCCTTGCGCGCCATCTTCGGCTGTGACGCGCACAAATCCGACAAATTCGTTGCTGAAGGTTTCTATTGATTTGATCTTCATTCTGTTTCCCTTCAGGACTGTGCGTCGGCTTGGATCAGGTCGGCGGCTTTTTCGCCAACCATGATTGCGGGAGCGTTTGTGTTGCCTGTCGGAATTGTCGGGAAAATCGAGGCATCTGCAACCCTTAGTCCGTCAAGTCCATGCACACGCAGGCGTTCGTCCACCACCGATGCGGCCGGATCGGTGCCCATTCTGCACGTGCTGCACTGGTGGAACACTGTCCACGATTTTTCCCGTACAAATGCCAGCAATTCTTCGTCTGACGCGATATTCGGCCCCGGAGAGATTTCTTCCTCGATCACGGCCTTCATCGCGGGGGTGTCCGCAATCTGGCGCATCAGGCGGTGGCCTGCGACCATCACATCGCGATCATATTGCGTGTCCAGATAGTTGCAGTGAATTTCCGGTGCCACGTTCGGATCAGGCGACCGGATTTGCAGATAGCCGGCGCTGGTCGGTTTGCACGGATTAAAACCCAGCAGGAATCCCGGAAACGGGTCCGGCGCCATCAGGGGGCGTGTGCCCACCGGCGCGCGGGTATAACTGACAGGCGAAAAATACAGTTGCAGGTCGGGGCGGTCGGCGCCCTCCATCACCCGCACGAACCCGCCGCCCTGATTAAGGCTAAGCGACAGGGGGCCCTTGCGGCGCAGAATGTATTCCAGCCCGACGCGCATCTTTCCGAGTATCGGACCCAATTGCTGGTTCAGACTGGGAACTTTTGCGCGGTAATGATTGTCGCCGCCCAGATGATCTTGCAAATTGCGGCCCACCTGTTCCGCGGCGTGGACAATCGCAATGCCTTGTTCACGCAGCACCTTTTCAGGGCCGATCCCCGACAGTTGCAACAACTGAGGCGAATTGATTGCCCCACCGCACAAGATCACTTCGCGACGGGCGCGCAGGGTTTCGATCTGCCCTTTTCTTTCGTATTCGATGCCGACGGCGCGTTTGTTTTCGATCAGAACACGCCGCGCAAGGCATCGTGTTCTAATATCAAGATTGGGTCGTTTGCGCGCGGGCCACAGATAGCTGCGCGCCGCAGAGGCCCGCACCCCGTTCTTCGTCGTGATCTGGTAACATGCCGCGCCTTCCATGTCGGGGCCATTGTAATCGGGGTTCAGTGGAAAACCGGCCTGGCTTGCGGCTGTCAGGTAGGTGTTGGTCAGCGGATGTGCTTCTTTTGACATGTCGTATACGGACAAAGGGCCGCCTGTGCCGCGCACATTGTCCGAACCGCCCGACCAGTCTTCCATACGCCGGAATACCGGGGCAACGTCGGCCCATCCCCAGCCGGGGGCTGTTTTGTTCCAGTCTTCGTAATCCGATTTGTGACCGCGCACATAGACCATCGCATTGATCGAGCTTGAGCCGCCAAGAACCTTGCCACGTGGCAGGTACATTTTTTGGTCATTGCGGTTTGGATCGGCTTCGCTTTGGTATTTCCAATTGACGCGCGCGTCATAAAATACCTTGCCGTATCCGATCGGCAGGCGCGTCCAGATCGATGTGTCCCAATCGCCGGCTTCCAAAAGCACGACGGTGGATTTTCCGTCTTCGGTCAGCCTGTTGGCCAAGGCTGATCCAGCGGATCCCGCACCTACAATCACATAGTCAAATTCGGTCAATTTCGCCCTCTGGGTTTCTTGGTCAGGTCTCGGTTCGATCCGCAATACAAAGCGACACTCAAAGCGTGCAATCCTGTCACCGTCAAGATGGGTCAATAACGACACATCGTGGATTTTGCAGCACATCGCCCGGGGTTTTTCAGAAGCGTCGCGCAGCGCCTGGTTTTGTTGCACTGGTAAAGTCCTGCGTTCTGCGGGATAGGGGAGGGATATGGATATCCTGTCTGGTTCACTGCTTGATCTGCTTGTGCCTGCCCTTGCGTTGCTTGTGGCGGGCATTGTGAAAGGCACGATTGGCATCGGATTGCCCACAACGGCATTGGGGATCATGACCATCGTGATGGCGCCGCGGGTCGCGATTGCCTATCTGCTTGTTCCGATGCTGGTGTCGAATGCATGGCAGGTGCACCGGGCCGGTCAGGCCAAACAAACGGCGCTGCGGTACCTGCCGTTTGCCGTGGCACTGGTGATCGGGGTCTGGGTCACGATCTATCTGACCTATGATGTGTCCGACCGGATATTGTTTGGTGTGCTGGGCGGAGCAATTGTGGTGTTTGTGCTGATCAATGTCACGGCTTGGGCGCCTTACATACCCGACCATCTTGCCCGCCCGATGCAGTACATTCTGGGCGCAATTGCAGGTGTTCTCGGCGGTCTTACTTCGGTATGGGCCCCCCCGATGGTGATCTACCTGACCGCGCGCAAAGTGCCGATGGCGGAATTTGTACGCGCCAGCGGTTTGCTGATCTTTATTGGCAGTGTTCCTCTGGCTGCAGGTTACTTTGCGCAGGGGCTGGTGGATATACAAACTTTCGGGGCGTCGGTGGCCTTGCTGGTGCCAACGTTTGCCGGTTTTGTGATTGGCGAACGGTTTCGTGGCCGTGCGGACGAGGTAACGCTGCGGCGCATCCTATTAGCTGTGTTCTTTCTTATGGGTCTGAACCTGATCCGACGCTCGGTTTTCGGCTGAAAACCCTAACTCATCAAGACCGCAGCGCGGCACGGTTCTTCAGGGTTGTTCGGGAAATTGCGATCACAGTGACAATTGTCAGCAGCCAGAAAAACCAAGTGATCGGACCGCGAAACAAAATGGAAGGATTGCTGCCCGACATCAGCATGGATTGTCGGAAATTATCCTCTAGAAGCGGACCCAGAATAAACGCAATCAGGAACGGGGCTGCGGGTACGCGATACCGCATCATCGTGAACCCGACCCAACCCATCGCGAACATAACGCCGACGTCAAACAGGTTGTTGTTCACGGCGAACACACCATAAATGCACAGAACCAGAACGGCGGGGATCAGGATGCGTTTGGGCACGTCCGCCACGTATTTGAACCCGCGAATTGCAACGGAACCGACGAAAAACAAGAATACGGAACTGACGATCAACCCGATGAACAGCCCGTAAATGATATCCACGTTCAGGATAAACATCATCGGGCCGGGTTGCAGCCCGTGGATCATGAACGCGCCGATGATAATTGCCGTGATCACATCACCGGGCACACCAAGGGCCAGAAGCGGAATAAGCGTGGCCCCCGCGACACCGTTGTTGCCCGCTTCTGATGCAGCAACGCCTTCGATTTCGCCCTTGCCGAAATTTTCCTTATGGGGTGATTTCCGGCGGGCTTCCGAATAGCTGAGAAAGGCCGATGGCGCTGCGCCAATTCCGGGAATAGAGCCAAGAAACACGCCGATCATACTGCCACGCACAATGGATTTGAAGCAGCGCCTGTAATCGGCAAAGCTGACCCAGTTTTTACCCAGACTGCGTGCCTTGCCGACATGGGCTGTCGGGTTCCACGCCATTGCGATGATTTCCGGAATGGCGAACAGCCCGATCAGAACGGCAATGAAATTCAAACCACCCATCATGTTCGGATTGCCAAAGGTAAACCGGTTCGTGCCATAGATCAGGTCAAGACCGATGGTGGCCAGCAACAATCCCAACAGGGCAGACAAGGCCCCGCGCAGCAGGCTGTCGCCCGAAACACCGGCAATGATGGTCAGGGAAAACAGGATCAGCGCAAAAAATTCGGGCGGCCCAAAGCTAAGAGCGAAAGACGCAAGCCATCCGGCAAACAGGATCAGCGCAAGGTTCGAGATGATATCTGCCGTGCAAGACGCCCAAAGCGCCATTCCCAGCGCGCGCCCGGCCTCGCCTTTTTCGGCCATTGGATAGCCATCTAGAATGGTTGCGGACGAAGCGGGTGTGCCGGGGGTTTTGATCAGGATCGCCGGTATCGACCCGCCGAATATCCCGCCTTTGTACACGCCTAAAAGAAGCAAGATTCCGGTGATGGGCTGCATGGCGAATGTGAACGGCAAGGTCAGGGCCACGGCCATGGTGGCCGACATGCCTGGTATAGCACCGCCGATCACACCGATCACGATCCCGCAGAACAGGGCAAAGAAAGACTCGAAATTTCCAACCAGTGACAGGCCGGCAAGGATGCTGTCTGTAAAGCTCATGGCAGTCTCACAAAGTTACCTTGAGGGATCGCGACCCCGGCAACGTGGGCAAAAAAGGCGTAGAGAACCAACGGCACGGCAACAGCACACACTATGGCTGCAACCGGATGTCTTGTTTTGACAAGAAAGGCACTGGCAACAAACACCAGCATACAGGTCCAGACCATACCCGCGCGAGGCAGGGCATACATCGTCACCAGCATGATTGCAGCCATTCCCAGCAGGCGCAGTCTTGCGGCCTTGGGGCTGTCAGCAAGGTTTTCAGGTTCATCCGCTTCGGGCGCGGCGCGGCGCCAGTCCAGCAACAAGCCCAGTCCGACTATTCCTGTCAGGATGGCCAGTGTCGCAGGCCAGAACACGGGTGACATGATCAGAAACCGGACATTGCTAGGCGAAGACACCCATGTCGGAATCGCAATTGCCAGCAGGAATATGCAGGCGATACATGCCCCGATGCCAAGGTGCAGCTGAATTGTCTTGTTGCTCATCTTCTTTCCACCCCGATGAAAAACGCCAGACCCGGTCAGGTCTGGCGGATTTCACTTTGCCAATACATTCAGACCGATGATCAACCTTCGATCCGCATGCCCAATTCGTCAACCAGGGCGCGGAATGTTTCATACTGTGTCTGGATGAAATCGTTGGCTTCGACAGGATCCATGAAATCGATCACGGAACCACGGGCTGTCATCTTTTCAAGAAAATCTGCGTCTTGCGTCGCTTCGGCCATCCATGCGCCCCATTTTTCGGCCACATCGTCAGGCAGGTCGTCAGGGCCGGCAATACCGGTCCAACCGACCAGTTGGTGCAGGCTGGGTTTGCCCAGATCGGCCGCTGTCGGCGCGTCAAAGCCAACAACGGGTTCCGGAGTCGTGACCAGAATGGGCTTTAACTGACCGTTGGCGATAAAGCTCGCGACCGCGGAAGAGTTTGTGCACAAGAACGTCGCTGTGCCATTCAATACGGCCGTTGCCGCCGCGCCGCCGCCCTTTTGCGGAATGTGCGTGGCCTGATTGAGCGGATCGGCAACGCCGAATTCCTTCAGCACCATCACGGCAGCAAGATGCAGGAGAGACCCGACGCCGGACGAACTGTAGGTTACACCGCCTTCGTTCACCTTGGCGATCAGATCATCCATCGAGTTGATGCCCGACGCCGGTGTAACCGCACATGCGACAGGGTTGATTTCATAAACCGTGACAAACCGGAAATCATCCAGCGTGTAGGGCAGGGTTGCCTTCATCGCCGGGTTAACGGAATGGGATCCGACACGCGCGAACAGCATTGTGTATCCGTCGCCTTTGGCATTTTGCACAGCAACAGACCCGGTTGCACCGCCTGCGCCGGTAACATTGGCCATAATCAGCGGTTTACCAACGACATTGCCCAACGGTTCCGCAATTGTGCGGGCGGAGATATCTGTTGCGCCGCCTGCGCCATAAGGAATGACCATATTGATCGGACGTTCGGGATATTCTGCCAACGCTGTTGTCGCGGCCAACCCAAGACCCAAGGCACCGATGGCCCCTAGAAATGTACGTTTCATTTTTTCCTCCCTGTTTTTTTCTAGCTTCACCTTAATGGTAACTGATGTGAACCCTTGACTTTTTATATTGTTAAGACAAGCTTTTAATAAGCAATAAAGTCTTACAAATTTCGATACTTTTACTTACAAAAACGGGCACGAAGGGGCAGGGAATGTCGATCAGGATGCTGCGGACGCTGATCGCCGTAGCTGAACATAAAACCTTCAGCGCGGCCGCTGACGCTGTTTTGGTGACACATGCGGCTGTGAGCCAGCAAATGCGTGCGCTTGAGCTTGAATTGAATGTGGCATTGTTTGATCGCTCTAAACGCACCCCCGAACTGACGCAGTCGGGCCGTGCCATTGTCGCCAAGGCGCGCCAGATCGTGCACGATTATGACAATCTTGTCGCCGCCGCGCTGGGCGATCAGGGTGTGCGGGGCGAAGTGGTTCTTGGGGCGTTGCCCACCATGCTGACTGGTCTTGCGCCCTTGGCGATGGCCATCTTGAAACAACCTTTTCCCGAGTTGCGGGTGCGTATCCAGCCCGGCCTGACATCTGCACTTCTCATGCAGATCGAACGGGGTGCCATTGATGCCGGTGTCGTTTCGCGCCCCGCCGCCTTGCCGGTTGGTTTGGAGTTTTTGCATATTGCGGATGAACCCATGCAACTTCTGGCTTCACTGGAAACCCAAAGCAATGATCCTTTCGAGTTGTTGCAAAAGCATTCGTTTATCCGGTTCAACCGCGAAGCCGTGGTCGGGACCCTGATCGAAGCGTGGATTCAATCCAAAAAACTGGTTGTGCAAGAAACAATGGAACTGGACAGTCTCGAAGCGATTTCCAGCATGGTGTATGCCAACCTTGGCGTTTCAATTGTTCCTGTGCATTCGGTTCGTCCTGTGAATGCGCTGCCAATCAAACGCCTGTCACTTGGTGATGATGCGCCGGTGCGCCAGATCGGGCTGGCGTACAAGAAAGACAGTTTGCGCCTGCGTGTCGTGGATGAACTGCACAAAGCCTTTCAGCAAGCCATTGAAATCGGCGAGTTCAGGCCGCTTCCAGTACGATCGGGCGGCGTGCGATGAGTGCCGAAATACTGATTTTGCTGATCCTTGGGGCCAGCGCCGGGGGGCTGATAAACGGGTTGGCCGGGTTTGGTACGGCTTTGTTTGCCTTGGGATTCTTCCTGAATATCATGCCACCGGTACAAGCCGTCGCTATTGTGGTTGTGCTGTCTGTCGTCAGCGGATTTCAGGGCATGTGGATCGTGCGCCATGCGATCTGGGACAATCCGCGTCGCCTGCTGCGGTTTCTGGTGCCAGCCTTGTTTGGCATACCTCTGGGCGTTGCGGCCCTGGCGTATATCGAACCACGTTCTCTGAAGATCATCATTGCTGTTTTTTTGTTGATCTACGGCGGTTTTTTCAGCCTGCGCAGCACGTTGCCACGGATTGAACGGCGCACGCCGGTTATTGACGGTCTCATCGGCTTTGCCGGTGGGGTGTTGGGCGGAACGGCCTCACTTTCGGGGGCGCTGCCAACGATGTGGTGTTCCATGCGGCCTTGGCCCAAATCAGAAACACGCGCTGTCTTGCAGCCTTTCAACGTGGTGGTTTTGTCGCTGACGGCACTCATGCTGGCATTGCAGGGGGCATATACAAAGCAAACGCTTTACTATCTCGCGGTAGCGCTGCCGGCGGCCTTGTTG
This sequence comes from uncultured Alphaproteobacteria bacterium, assembly GCA_963765555.1. Taxonomy (GTDB): domain Bacteria; phylum Pseudomonadota; class Alphaproteobacteria; order Rhodobacterales; family Rhodobacteraceae; genus JL08. Next base: position 10,181 of record CAVXWX010000007.1, on the reverse strand, counting down.
GCGGCGCAAGTGGGCATCGCAATTTTCAAACGCCTGTCCGACGATCAGTTTCGCAGAATGTTGATCGGGCTGACCTTTGTGTCAGGCTCCGTCTTGCTGATGCGCGAATTGTTGTGATTCGGGGTGATGCGGTGATCCAATAGTCTGAACAGAAAGGAAACACGCTTGAAGATTGAACGCATAGCCGTGTCTGTGTTTCGTGTTCCGACCGAGGCACCTGTTGCTACATCTTTTGGTTTGATGCACGACCGGCCGGCGGTTTTTGTTCAACTTACCGCTGATGACGGCGCTTTTGGCTGGGGCGAGATTTTTGCCAACTGGCCCGCCGCCGGCGCTGAACATCGCGCGCGATTGCTGATGATGGACGTTGCCGACCTTGTATTCGGCTGCGATGCCGGCACCCCATCCGAGATTTGGGAAACACTGACGCGTCAAACCCGAATTCGCGCGTTGCAGGCCGGGGAATGGGGACCGTTCTGGCAGGTGCTGGCCGGTCTGGACACGGCCTTGCACGACATGGTGGCACGGCGCGCGGGCCTGCCGATGGCGCGTTATCTGAACCCGTCCGCTGCGGATGCTGTACCGTGTTATGCCAGTGGCATTGCCGCAGCCAAGGCGGCAGATCAGGTTGCCAACGCCCGCAAGCACGGGTTCAGGGCGTTCAAGATCAAGGTGGGCTTTGATGATCAAGCTGACTTTGAAACTCTCGCGGCGGTGTCCGAGGCGCTCAATACAAACGAACAGGTGATGGCAGACGCCAATCAGGCATGGGATGTGCCCCGGACCCTTGATTTCATGGCGCGGGGAGATGCGCTTGGCCTTGGGTGGATTGAAGAGCCTATTGCCGCGGATCGGCCAGAACACGAATGGGCAACCCTTGCCGCCAAGATCAAGACGCCGATTGCAGCGGGTGAAAACATCGCCACAGAAGCCGCGTTTTCTCAGGCCATTGAGGCGGGCCATGTCAAATACGTGCAACCGGATGTGGCCAAATGGGGCGGCGTTACCGGATGTTTGCGCGTGGCGCAGGCCGCATTGCAGGCGAACTGTACTTATTGCCCGCATTTTCTGGGCGGCGGGATCGGGCTGCGTGCCTCGGCACATTTGTTGGCGGCGGCGGGTGGTTCGGGGTTGCTGGAGGTGGATGTAAACCCGAACCCGTTGCGGGATGCGTTCGCAGGCGAAGGCCTGGCGGGCGGTCAGTGGAAATTGGGCAGCGCTCCCGGCCTGGGTATTGAAACCCTGCCGGACAGTCTAATTCCTTATCAAACACTGTCGCTGGAAAAGACGCGCACGTCTTCGTGATCCGCCCCAATAGGAAGCCCGTCAGCCAATGTATAAACTCTATCTGTCCAAAGGCAGTTCTGCCCTTGCCGCCCACATCCTGCTGGAAGAAATTGGCGCTCCATATGAAACGGTAGTTGTTTCAATCCCGGACAAGGCGCACCTGACACCGGAATATCTCGCGATCAATCCAAAGGGACGGGTGCCTGCGTTGGAGACACCCCAAGGCGTGCTAACGGAAAATCCGGCGATACTGGCCTATCTGGCGCAGGCGAATCCCGAACTAGAACTTGCCCCGACCGATCCGTTCGCCTTTGCGCAAGCGCAGGCGTTGAACGGGTACATTGCATCCACCTTGCACGTCGCCTTTGCGCACAAGGCGCGCGCGGCACGCTGGGCCGACGAACCCGCTGCGATAGCGGCGATGCAGGCGAAGGTGGCAACCAACATCGCAGAAGGCGCGAGTTTTGTCGAAGAGCACCTGTTAAAGGGGCCTTGGGCGCTGGGCGCGCGGTATTCGATGTGCGACCCCTACCTGTTTCTGGTGCACCGCTGGATGGTGGCCAGCGGCGTTGATCTGGCTGATTATCCCAAGCTGTCCGCGCACACAGATGCAATGCGCGCGCGTCCTGCCGTACAGGCGGCGCTCGCACAACACGGGCTTTAGCCGATCACCTCGTCCGACCTGTCGTCGGTTTCGCCGTAGCGTTTCAACACGGCCGGTTTTGTGCCTTCATAGACCCGTTCCAGGTTCTTTGCGATCTTGGCGTTTTCGCGTTCAAACAGGCAATCCCCGTTCAGGTCGGATGCCACGATGAACGGCCCCATCTTGTTGCACTTGATCACCCACATTGCCTGGGCAAGGCCCAGTTCCTCGTTCCAGTGGACCGCTTCGACATTTTCAACACCGCGCCCCAGCAGCGCGCCGGTGCCGTAACCAACGGTAGACAGGTAAACAGCCCCGTTGGGCACAAAATATTCCTTGTAGTCCTTTGATGTCATACCGCCTTTGCCGATGATCAGTTTCGCGCCGGTCTTGGCCATCCATTCCGGCAACCATTTGGCAAACCGAAACGATGCGGTGGCCGTCACCGCCCCCATTTCAAAAGATCCGTCCGCATTGATCCGCGCGGCCGGCGAACAGTGGAAATTGGCCGCGCTTTGCGATGGCAGTTCCATCGGGATATTCGCCTGATCCTCAAGCGCGCGCATGTAAACGCCTTCGCGCGCTGTGTACATCAGCCCGTCCAGATAGACGATGTCGCCAAGGCGCAATTGGGCAATGTCTTCGGGCGTGGGGGTGGTGGACAGGCGTATTTCACGGGGTTTCATGCCAAAGCCTTTCCCATTTGATCCAGATGGCGTGCATCTGTGCCACAGCAGCCGCCAAAAACCCGAAGATTAGGGTGGAGGTGGGCAAGCGCCGCCACCTGACGCGCCAGTTCACACGGATCGCCTGCGTCCAATTCGGTGGCGTTGTCCAGTTCGGCGTGCGACTGGCGGGATGCGTTCACCACGACGCCCTTGATCCGGTCAGAATCTAACGCGTCACCAAAGTGGTCGGGATGCGCACAATTCACCATGTAATACGCGGGGCCGTGACCTGTTGCGGCATCAATTTCGGCAATCGCATTGCTGAGCGATGTGCCGTCTGCCAACTTTCCATCGGTTTCAACAGTCAGGGAAATCACACAAGGTAACCCCTGCGCCGCCGATGCAAGCGCTATTCCGGCGGCTTCCTTTGGGCTGGCCAGAGTGTAGCCTGACACCAGATCGGCAGCGGCTCCCGCTGCGATTTGCGCACTGTGGTAGTCTTGCGACTGGGCAATTGACATTGTCCCGGCCTCGTACCCGTCCCCGCGCGGCCCGACATTCAAGCTGATGATCGCGTCGGGTACGGTCTGGCGGCACAAGGCAACGGCTTCGCGGTTGACGTCGACCAGATCGGCGGCGCTGTATCCGAGAGGTGCGGCCCTGTCTGCATTCGCAATCCATGTTGGCGCTTCTACAATCACACCAAGGCCATGGGTGCCAGCCGTGTTTGATTGCATTTCCATCGACCGACACAACAGCGCGCGCCCCTCTGTCGTTTCCATTAGGGGGAAGGCCGCAAACTCCGGCAGATCAATGCCGTGATTGAAAATGGTGTCGGTTTCAAAACCGACCCATGTCAAATGACGCTGGTCTGATACGCGTGACAGCAAATCGGCCGTTTTCATTCTGCGGCCTCCATCGTTTGTTCCCAATCGACGGTTTCGCGGCGTTGGTAATCGGTGAACCAGTCCGGATCGGTGCGATATTCCACCCGCCCATCGGCATACACGCGGGCGACGGCGCGGCGCGAAGACAGGCAGAATGCATGCACCGACATCTGCATCCCGCCGGTGTGGCAATAGCCCACTTCAATATTGCAATCGATGACCATGTTCTTGCCGACAAACCCCATCGCGCCCATACCAATGGAATTGCCAAGTTCTTTGAATTCGTCCTCCATTTCCGCGATGCGGGGATCCGAATTGCGGCTGCCGACAACACGCAGACAGGCGGCGCGCTTGCCCAGAACCATGCATGTATCCTTGCACCCGCCCAGCCCGATCCCGATGATTGCGGGCTGGCAGGCCAACCCGCGTTTGCCAAACGCAACAAGGCTGTCGAGGTAAAAGCGTTTGATGCCCTGAATACCATCTGACGGAAACAGCATCCGGTAATCGGTGCCGAACAATCCGCCTTTGTGCACTGTAATCAGGTCAATCCATTCGCCGCCGGGTTCATAGCCGTATTCTATTTCCGGCGCGCCGATACCAACATTGTTGTTGTGATCGGTCCGCCACAGCGGATGCACCCTGTTGGGGCGCAGCGGCACACCATTGGTGGCATTGGCGGTCGCGCGGCGCAACGCGGCCTCAAGCGCGATGGGCCCGCCTTCGATCTGGGTGTCGTTGCCCATTTTGACATACCAGCGCGGTGTGCCGGTATCGCCGCACATGGCGCGGCGGTCTTCCTTGGCGGCTTTGTAATTGTCCAGCATTGCCTGCAACACAAAGGATGACAGATCGCCATCTTCTGATTTCGCGGCGGCCTTGAGCCCGTCAAGATAATCCTGCGGGATTTCAATGGCGGCCTTGTCCATCAAGACCTCGGCGGTGTTCTGGATCAGGTTTATGGGGATCATGGTTTATATCCTGTGCAACACATCATGCCCGCGTCAGCGGCATCGTTGAGCATCTAAATGACCCGGCCAAGGCAATGGGTTCAGAATAGGCAACGGGTTCAACGCGAAATCCGGCATCGCGCAGCGCGTCTGCAATCCGTGCATGTCCGGGATCGGTGACTATCGTTTCCGGATTAATGACAAAAACGTTCGTACCAAGGGTCTTTGCCTCTTGGTCTGTGACCTCAATCAATTTGAAATGGCGGCGAAGCAAGGTCAGATCATCTTGAGTGAATGTCGGGAAGTGGATCAACAGGTGCTCGCGCGGTAGAATGGTCATGCGTGTGTCCAGGTGCATGACGTTTTCACCCAGATAAAGCGGTAAGACCTCGACATGCTGGCGCAGTTCCGCAACTGCGTCCATCGTCGTGCGGCCACTTACTCCGACATAAGCCATGCCTTTGTCGACGATCACATCGCCCCCTTCAATCCGGCCACTGTTGATCGCGACAAAATCGGTGTCCGCCAAACCTGTCAGGCCAAGACGCAAAGCTGCAATCTCTCCTTCACGTTCGGGGAGTCCGCGTTGGGCGCAAAAGAAAAGTTTGTTTCCAACGACAAACCCTGTGTCGCGGGTGTACATCTGCCACGGCAGTGCAGGGTCGGTTTCGGGAAAGTGAAGCCGGACGCCGTACTTATCCAAGAGCGAAAAAAATCCGTCTTGTTGTTCCAAAAGTAGGGATTTATTCCACGGTTTCGTCGGGTACTTGGTGAATTCCGGGTGCGGGTTCACATAGCCTTCATAGTCCGGCACCGAGGTTCCGCGGCAGACGCAGAGATCCTGCAAAGCGGCGGTTTCATCGACGATATTCAGTTTTAGTTTATCTTTGTTCATGGTTGCGCCACTAGCGTTTCCGGTGCGCATGAGGGTAACACGGTTTCGCCCGGTCGGACGATGGTGAAGTCTACAGGTTTGCGGGTCACGTCTATGTCCTCGCCATTTTGTGTTGCTACCGTGAAATAACTGTCTTCCATCGCGCCGGGATCGGGAAAATCCTCGCGGAAATGGGCACCGCGTGAATTTTCGCGCGCCTGCCCTGCTTTGGTGATCACCGCGGATATATCACAAAGCGATCGCAAATTCAGCCAGTCATGCCACGTGAGGTTGTAGGCAAGGTTATCCGCCGCCACGCCAATCTCCATCAGGTCATCCGAGATTTGTGCAATCCGCTTCAACCCGCGCGCCATGCCGGTCGCCGTGCGCATTACACCCACATCGTCCCACATGGCCTCTTGCAATTGCTTGCGCAGAGGCAGGACAAGGGCAGGTGTGCGTGTCAGCGGATGGCAGGCCCGTTCGACTTCGCTTGCCAATACGTCTTCGTCCGGATCGCGCAACGCTGTCATGGACCGGATGTCGGCCCCCATCACATCGCCTGCAATTCCGCCATAGACCGTGGAATTGGCAACCCCGTTGCCGCCCAGACGATTTGATCCATGGGCGCCACCGGCATCTTCGCCTGCCACATACAGCCCCTCCATCGCGGTGCGGGTGTCCACATCGACAACGACACCGCCCATGAAGTAATGCGCCGTTGGCACCACTTCGACCTGACCGGCGGCCAGATCGAAACCGCTGTCTTCGCAGCGTTTGACCATGCCCTTGAATTTCTGGCGTACATTGTCCGGCCCCAGATGCGCCATCGAGATGAACACGCCTTCCTGTTCGGGATTGTTGTTCTTGCGCATCTCGGCATAGATGCCACGGCTGACCACATCACGGGTCGCGCGTTCGCCCTTGGCGTCATAATCGAACATGAACCGCGCGCCGTTGTGATTGATCAATTGCCCGCCCGCGCCGCGCAGGCCTTCTTCCAATACGGTGCCGGTCATACGGGTGTGATCACCGGCCAACAGGCCCGTCGGGTGGAACTGTACCATTTCCATGTCGCGCAAGGGCAGGCCGACGCGCAGTGCCATGGCCAATCCGTCCATCGTTTTGTCACCGGATGGCGTGTGATATTTGTACATGGTCGGCCCGCCACCTGTGGCCATCAGAACGGTTTTCGCGCGCACAAACCGGAACCCGCCGGTGCGCATGTCGATCATCAGAACGCCCGCAAGCGCGCTGCCATCCTTGGTCGGGATCAGGCCGATTGCGCGGTGTTCCTGCAGTTTTTCAACCGGACGGGCCAGCACCTGTTCCATCAGCCGGTTGATGATCTCGATCCCTGTCAGATCGCCCTTGTGCACCGTTCGGTCGGCGGTTTGGCCTGCGAATGCCTTTTGATGCAATGTGCCATCGGGATTGCGATCAAAGAAACAGCCGATTTCATTTTCCAATTCGCGGATGCGCACAACGGCCTGTTCACAGAGCCGCCACGCCATGTCCTGATCGGGCAGCCATTTGCCGCCCTGTATCGTGTCCATGAAATGGCGTTCCACCGTGTCCCCGCCGCCCAGTGCCACGTTGTATCCGCCCTGCACCATGCGGGTGCAGCCGCATTTGCCGATCAATCCCTTGACGGCGATGGTGATTTTTGTGCCTTCCGGTGCACTTTGGTGGGCGTGCAGCGCGGCAAACAGGCCTGCGCCGCCGGTTCCGAGGATCAGGATATCGGTGTCGTGCCGTTCGATTTTCGGGTTGCGTGCCATAGCCTAGACCACCTGTAAAAAGAAGGAACCGGAAATCAGGAACGCGACGCCCACAGCCGCCGCTGCCCAGGTTTTTTGCGGGCCGCTCCACGGCAGCCATTCCATCGCCATCAGGCGCAGGCCGCCAAACATATGAACGGCCAGCAGAAACACCAATCCGAATTCCGCCAGTTTGACCATCGGTTGGTCCGTGAACTGCAAAAAGGCATCGAGCCGGTCAGGCTGGGTCAGCGCCAGCGACAGAACCCAGAAATGCAACGGTAGGAACAGCGCCAGCCCCAGTCCGGACAGACGGTGCAGCACAAAAGCCACCCAAAGCGGATGCGCGCGGGCAGGGCGGATCATACCCATGTGACCGCCAATACGGCGCGCGCGCCCAGTGCGAACAGCGCCAGTCCGATCGCCCATGATACGGCGTTCAGCGCGCCGGCCTTCAGGCCGAACCATTCGTGGCAAATGACACGCAGCCCGATGGCGGCATGAATGGAGACGGCCAGAACAAAACTGCCGTAAAACAGGAACCAGAACAGTGACCCTTGGGTGCGGCCCAGAATTTCGGCGGTGCTTAACCCGCCCTGAACCGCATAGATCATCACCGCGATATGGCCCAGCACCAGCGGGGCCATCATCAAGGCGGTGATCCGTTGTGCCATATAAAGACGAAGGTCCAACATCAGACGCGCCTTTTGAAGAATGATCTGGCGGTTTCGCGTTTCAAACCGGCGATGGCAGACATGGGATCAAGATCATTGGGGCAGTAATGGGTGCAACTGCCCATGGAATGGCAATTGTGACAGCCACCACTGCCGGAAACCGCATCAAGGATCACCTGTTTCTGGGCATCCTTAGCATCGTTATAAAGGGTCCACGCCCTTTGCAGGGCGGCAGGGCCAAGGTAATCGGCATTGCCCGCCACCGTATCACAGGCCGCGTAACAGACCGAACAATTGATGCATTCGATCCCTGCATTTGCCGTCACGCGGTCGGGGGCTTGCGGATCAATCTGTTCAATCGGGTCGGACCGGTCGCGCGTCGGGTGGTGCAGCCCTTCGGCGGCGATCCATTTGTCGAAGAACGGGTCCATATCCGCCACCAGATCCTTGATCACCGGCAGGTTGCGCAGGGGGGCAATTTCCACCCTGTCATTTTCAGCAACCTTTTTTACCTGGGTACGGCAGGTCCAGCGTGGTTGCCCGTTCACCATCATCGCGCAGCTTCCGCACATACCCACGCGGCAGGCAAACCGGTAGCTGAGCGTTGGATCAGCGTTTTGCTGAATCCATGATACCACATCCAGAACCGTCTGGTTGTCATAGGCCGGGACTTTGAACGTGTCGGTGTGGCCATCGTCCGCACCACCTCGGCTGACTGTGACGTGCAGATGCGGTTTTTGCGTTGCCACAGATGCTCTCCTTGAGGTTTGGTACGGATAATCGGCGCTTTTCGTTATAACCAAGAGTTAAACTGACAAAAAGGAATTAGTATTTATGTTTTGCGTAAGAAAAATTTACAAATTGTCGTGCGTGGCGCGCAGATGACCCAATCAGATTTGCAATCCCATTTGCGCGCGCGTTTCGCGGAAGAGTTTGATCTTCCTGAAGTCGCGGGACCAGCAGGCAAAACGTTATCGGCTATGGCCGCCCGCGCCTCGTGCCGGTCTTTTGGAGCGGAACCGGTTGCGGATGAAACCCTGCGGATGCTGTGTGCGGTTGCGCTTTCGTCCCCGTCAAAAAGCGATCTGCAACAACGCGATATCATCATCTTGCGCGATCCGGCGCAGGTGTCGGCCATCAAGGACTTACTACAGGCGCAAAGCTGGATTGCGGGCGCGCCCGCGCTTTTGGTGTTCTGTGGCAACAACCGGCGTCAACGCCAGTTGCATGCGCGTTGGAACCGCCCGTTTGCCAATGATCATCTGGATGCGTTTTTCAATGCGAGCGTGGATGCCGGTATTGCCCTGTCGGCGTTTATTTCAGCGGCCGAGGCGATTGGGCTGGGGTGCTGCCCTATCAGTACAATCCGAAACGATGCGCAACGGGTCAGTGATCTGCTCGGCCTGCCTGACCATGTCTTTCCCGTCGCGGCGCTGGCGGTTGGCCATCCCCAAACCCAAGGCCGGATCAGCCCGCGCCTGCCGCTTTCAGTGACAGTGCATTGGGACAGGTTTGACGAAAGTGGGTTTTCGCACGCATTGGACGACTATGATGCGCTGCGCGCTCAACCCGGTGCAACTGCATTGCAACGCGACACAGCAACCTTTGGCCATGCAGACCCCTATGTGTGGTCCGACGGTAAGACCCGCCAGTATGCCACACCCGAGCGGGTCGATTTCGGCAGGTTTATCCGGGCAAGGGGTTCAAGCTGGACTGAAGCAAATCATGCGGCAATGACGGAGAATTTAGCGTCCTGAGCGGCGTCAAAAGGCCATTGCTACGTGGGTGGCCGACTACATCCGGCTTATCGCGAGAATGCACCGATTACGCGGTCAGGCGGATGTTTCTACCATCCTGAATCCGAATGGTTAATCCCTGATATGTATATGAAATTTCTGTAGTCAGTCGAAGATACTATCAAAATTCCCGATAATACTGATGAGCAGGGCCACACCGCCAATCAGGATCGCCAGCCAGAACACATACTGCATGACAAATGCAGAAACTCCGATGCCGACAGCCATATATGAAAGCCGGTGTGGTTCGTTTCGGTATAGTCCTATGCCGCCAAGCGCGACCGCAATTCCCGCAGCACAAAGCGCGGCAATCGTGATCAATTGGCTGTAATCCTGAGGCGGCGGAGCGACCTCTGGGGCCGGCTCCCCTGTCAATGCACGCGCTGCTGATTGCTTAATATCAGCTGCAATCTCGCCAATGATAGAGCCGCTGCTCTTTTCTTGGGGTTCAAAAATCGCGGCAAGCTGGATGAGAATAACGACAAGGCTTGCAATACCCAGCATAAACCCAATCAACCCGAATTTCGCGGTACGCTCTTTGATTGGCAGTTCCATTTCATGGCTCATTTGTCGGTTCGCGGCATCCAGATAAACAACAAGGACGGCCAAAATAAGGCATCTGAACCTTGAGTTCACACGTTC
>CAVXWX010000006.1:0-173986 GCA_963765555.1 uncultured Alphaproteobacteria bacterium | reverse complement strand
TGAGTTAATTGAGTGATCTCCGCTCCATTGGTTGTAGCTAAAGACACGCGAGGTGCGTGCAGCGTTGCGCACCAGCCTGCTACCGTATGACGGCACAAGCACTCATCATCAAAACGATAGGTGGTCCGTCTGGCGACAGTACCAATTCCTTGGCTGCCCGTACCTGGAACTACTGCCTGTATGCCACCACAGGCGGCAGTTCTGGCGCATCGCCTGTCTCAAAGCCCGCCGTCTCGTATGGGCGCGGCGACCAGTCGGATTGGATTTTGGAGATTTGGCATGCTTTGAATGGCTGGTATGGGGAATTCGTGCTGCGCTGCCGCAGAGCCTGTGTTTCTGGATCGTGTGTCGACGCCACGATCTGCGCTGCGGTCGCATCAGGCTGGTTTTGTCCCGCAACTCGGACCCTCGCCAATTTTTCTACGAACGTCCGCTGCTGGTGAAAGCGGTCATAAGGAGCAAAATCTTCGATCTTCCAGCTGCGAACGGCAGCTAAACGCGTGACAGCAGACACTCACAAAGCTTCGGCGAATGGCAGCAAGGAGCCCATTCCTACGCACCCATGCCCAAGCGAAAGCGGACTATTTTCTAACAATCGTCGTTGATAATTTCACCCAAAGCACGAGCCTGAACCCCTTCTGTGTCTGGGCCCGACAGACCGTTAATGCTAACCAAAGCCTTCCAAAGAGCCCATGCTTTTGCGCGAGACCAAGTATTATCATCGACTTTGGCGGCTTCCCTGAAATGCTGACGGGTCATTGCATCAAAATATGTCCATGCAATAGTGAGGTCACAGGCTGGGTCACCGACGCCGCATGTCCCAAAGTCGATCAATGCGCTTATCGTTTCACCCTTCATTAGGACATTGCCTACGGCCAAGTCTCCATGGAACCAAACCGGGGCATTCGACCAAGCCGACATCATCCCGCGTTGCCAGATTTCTAGACATTGTTTCTTCTTAGTTGGGTCGCCCATTCTTCTTAGGCTTTCTATCACTTCGTCGCTGTATACGCTTGGATGACAACCTCTATAAAACGAGTGCTTTCCTGCGCTTAGGAAAATATCTGCCGGTACAGATTGCAACTCTACAAGTACTTCACCAAAACTACGGGCCAGCGAACTCTTGTCACATACTTGGGTGTCTTCCAAAGTTTCCCCAGCAAGCCAATGGCGGATAGACCACGGTAACTGATACTCCTTGCTCGGCTTCCCCAAGCCGAAAATCTTGGGAATTTCCACAGACAACTGGCCATTCAATGCCTCCAAAGCGATAGCTTCTTTCTGTACGGCATCAGCATATAAAGGGTGACTGGGAAGGCGAACTGTCAGCTCATCGCCAAGTCTGAACGTTCGATTGTCGTGACCCTGTTTCTTGATGGGCATAACTGGGAGACTGCAAAGATCGGGAAACTGATTTGCAATGAGATTTTGAACCAAAGAACTATCAATTTTTAAGTCCAATATTCTGATCCCTGCTACAAGTTGATTTGCAAAATTACCTACCCGTTCTTCCCCTATTATGTCATCCAACCCAATTTTGCGAATGTCTGAAAAGTCCGCAACTCAGTCATTGCGCCATGACGCGGCGAAGGTCCGGTGCTGATGGAAGCGGTCGTTTGGTTGAAGAGCCGTCCGCTGGTCCAAAACCTAGTCCGTGCGTTGGATCTCCGGCGCTGACGGCAACGCGTCGGGCGCAGGCACATTGTGGCTTTCCAGCCATTCCTTGATTGCGCCCCACCGATCCGCGTCGGTTGCCGGGTCGCGGTGCTGGCCCAGTGCTTGCAATAGGACACGTAAATCATGCGGTATTGTGGACGGCCAAGGCATAAATATGCTATAGTACAAAACATGAACATATATCAATCGGAACATTCACAATACCGGGTAAATCAGCAAATTTCGGGGTCGCTTTGCGGCCTGCCGATCCATCAATAAATACAGCGCAAGGACAGGTCACTATATGGGCAAGCTACAAACCAAGTCTGACGACAAATTGGGCGTTAAGCTGACGGGCACTCCTGAACAGGGGCAGCACATCACCCTGAACCAAGACGCCGCATTGCAGGCGATTTTCGGAACACAGCATCCGGAGTCGGCAGACTTGAGGGCACACCCGCGTTATCATCTGCAACGATGGTATCCAGTGGGTTACAAAGCGGCGCAAATCAGGTGGCGCAGCGCGGCCTTGGCGCGCCTTGGGCTACTACACCACGCGAAACGCCCTAATCCGCGCGTGCGCCTTGCTAGAATGTGAGGTTGAACCCTCTGCAATGTCATTGTTGGCGGATTTGCCGGACGTGATCGGGGGCGCAACATGAAGAGCGAAAAATACGGCCACAGCCGCCTTCGTAAGCCGCGTGAAGCATCATGCAGAAACATGGCTTATACCACTCCCTGCAAAGGAACACACAGATGGCAGACAAGATAAAGCTACCGGTAACTGCGATTGAACACCACCAGTCGCGCCCGACGTTCAACACGAATGAAGATGGCGTTGTTCAAATCAAAGTAGATGAACCAGACACATTGATAAATCTGTTCAACGTCGAAACAATTGAGGCTGCGTCTGGCCTGATGATATGCGCGCTCAATGCGCTGGGCAAAACAGGCGAACCCTACCGCGACATGGCGGCAGCAATGCAGGCGGAATTAAAGCCGCGTGATGCAATCGAAGCGATGCTGATAACCCAAATGACCACGACCCATATTGCGATGACATCCCTGTCCCAGAAAGTGATGGACACATCCATGTATCAAGTTCGCGAAGCTTTTGAACGCTCAATGACGCGGCTAAGCCGCACCTACCTGGCCCAGATGGACGCCCTCAAGAAATACCGCGCCAAGGCCCAGCAAACCGTCAGGGTCGAGCGGGTCACAGTTAACGAAGGCGGACAGGCGATTGTGGGCGATGTCAGCCACGGGGGGAGGGGTAATGACAAAAAGTGACGGTAACCCCATGAACCCGACTCAAAGGCTACGCGACGCGCCCAGATGCAGCGCTACGGCCAAGTCCACCCGCCAGCGGTGCCGTTGCCCTGCTGTGAAAGGATGGACAGTGTGCCGGGTGCATGGCGCTGGTGGTGGTGCGCCTCGTGGCAAGACGCATCCGAATTACAAGCATGGTCTTCGGACCAAGCAGATGGAAGATATTCGACGGTTGGCTTCGCTTCTAGGTAAAGAAGCGCGGGAGGTTGAATAGGGATCGACGTTTAAAGCGTTGCGTGGCAGGATTTTTTTGTATGGCACAAGACAACGATCCAGATTTTGCAAACTCTTACCGCATGGGACAAAGCCGGTTGGCATCTCATCAACTCTATGATTGGCGTCATTTTGGGCTTTGTCGCGTTGGCGGTGACAGAGAGAGCACCCGTCGCAATTGCCGTAACCTTAGCTTGGATAGCGCTTGCGATTTGGCTCGCAAAATTGGGCTTTTGGGACTTTTTAGGCAACGTAGTAATTAAGGCATCCGAAGCAGTCGGTTTTGTTCTCGGTGGTGTTTTTCAAGCGGTTTACTTTTTGTTAACACGAGCAATTGCCCTGCTCTTGTTACTATTTGTGCTTCTAGGCATTGCCGGTTTGCTTTGGTTTGGAATACAGCAGTTGTTTTGAAGCAGACCTTGGCACGAAGACAGCCGTCGCACTGGCTTGGGGCGACGGATGTAGTTCTTGGCAACGCATTCTCGCGGCTATAGGCCGTCACAGGACAGAAACAATGACGGGGGCGGTCCAGTCGATTAGGCGGGCACGGGGCCTATGCCGTCTATGCTTCTGCGCCGGATTGCCCCCTTTGGAAAACACCGTTGCAGAAAAGCTTGATGCAAATTCGAAATGGTGGACAAAATGGGGGATAAGAAAACGACACCATCACTTAACACGTTGATAAAATGGAAAATATTAAGGATGGGTGGCGGAGACGAAGGGATTCGAACCCTCGAGACCCTTCCGGGCCTACTCCCTTAGCAGGGGAGCGCCTTCGACCACTCGGCCACGTCTCCGCTGACCCGTTTATCGGGCGCGGTTGCGAGAAACAAGGCGAAAAAGTCGCCGGTTTTCAATTCGGGTTTATCGGGGGGCAAGGCGGGTCGTGTCGCAGCGATTGTGCGGCGCGGGCCTTGGGCTGCGCCGTGGCGCGGGCGGGTCTTGCGGTGGTGCCCCGCAGATGTGCCAACGTCTCGTGATCACGGTTTTCAACACAGCGGTGATCGGATGTGTTTTGCGTTTCGGGCCCGTCCATCCGACGCTGTCCCCATACCACACAGGAGGGGTTTCACATGCACCGTATAAACCGGATACCGGGTTTGATCCTTATCGCAACAGGCGCTCTGGCCTGCACCACGGCCACCGCCACCACACTCCAAACCGGCCCCCTGCCCGCGCAGGTCACCGCCAGCGCAGGAAATGACCTGACGAAATGGTGCCGTGGCGGCCCCGGACAGCCGCCAACCTATGAATGCGAAAGCGGACGGCGCTAGATGCGTTTGGGCCGGATCAGGTGTTGAACAGGAAATGCAAGACGTCGCCATCCTTGACGATATAGGTCTTGCCTTCGGCGCGCATCTTGCCTGCTTCCTTGGCCGCCTGTTCGCCGCCCAGCGCGACGAAATCGTCATAGGCGATGGTTTCAGCGCGGATGAACCCGCGTTCGAAATCGCCGTGGATCACTCCGGCGGCCTGCGGCGCGGAGGTGCCCTGTTTGATGGTCCAGGCGCGGGCCTCTTTCGGGCCGACGGTGAAATAGGTTTCCAGATGCAGCAATTCGTACCCGGCGCGGATCAACCGGTCCAGCCCGGCCTCGCTTAGCCCCATTTCGGTCAGGAACATCTCGGCCTCGTCCGCGTCAAGCTGGCTGATTTCTTCCTCGATCTGGGCCGAGATAATCACATGCGCATTGCCCTGCGCCGCGGCCATTTCGGCAACCGCTGCGGAATGGGCGTTGCCCTCGGCGGCGTCGGTTTCGCCAACATTGCAGACATAAAGCACCGGCTTGGCGGTCAGCAGTTGCAGCATTTTCCACGCCTTGGCATCTTCGGCGTCCACCGACACGGTGCGCGCGGGGCGGCCGTTTTCCAACGCCTCCAGCGCCATTTTCAACAGACGTTCCTGCGCCACCGCCTCTTTGTCGCCGCCACGCACCTTGCGCACCAGCCCCTGCAGCCGCTTTTCAATGCTTTCGATATCGGCCAGCATCAGTTCCGTTTCGATGGTTTCCGCATCCGACACCGGATCAACGCGCCCTTCCACATGGGTCACATCGCCGTCTTCGAAACAGCGCAACACATGGGCAATGGCATCGACCTCGCGGATATTGGCCAGAAACTGGTTGCCCAGCCCCTCGCCCTTGGATGCGCCTTTGACCAGACCGGCAATATCGACAAATGTCATGCGCGTCGGAATGATCTGCTTGGATTTGGCAATCGCGGCCAGCTTGTCCAGCCGGTCATCGGGCACGCCGACCTCGCCGACATTGGGTTCGATCGTGCAGAACGGAAAATTCGCCGCCTGCGCCGCCGCCGTGCGGGTCAGCGCGTTGAACAGTGTGGATTTGCCGACATTCGGCAGCCCGACGATCCCCATTTTAAAGCCCATTGCGCTCTCCTTGATACCAGTTGGCCGCTTCTAGTGCGCCGGCCCGACGGGTGCAAGCCACGCCGCACGTCCAGGACTTTCCCCGAAAGTCCCGCCAAAACTCTTTGCAAGAGTTTTCACGCCCGAGCATTGATTTTCCCTCCGTCTTTGTGCATTGCGAAACGACTGTTTCAAAAGGCCTGACCATGACCCGCATTGATGCCAAATTCGCCGAACTGTCCGCCGCCGGAAAAAAGGCGTTTGTCGCCTATGTGATGGCGGGTGACCCCGATTATGACACGTCGCTTGCGGTGGTGCGCGGCCTGCCTGCTGCGGGTGTCGATATCATCGAACTGGGCCTGCCCTTTACCGATCCGATGGCCGATGGCCCCACCATCCAGCTGGCCGGTCAACGCGCGCTGGACGGCGGCATGACATTGCAGAAAACGCTGGATATGGCGGCGGCGTTTCGCGAACAGGACGATACAACGCCGATCGTGATGATGGGGTATTACAACCCGATCTACAGCCGCGGTGTCGACACGTTCCTGAAAGACGCCAAGGCGGCCGGCATCGACGGGTTGATCATCGTCGATCTGCCCCCCGAAGAAGATGTGGAACTGTGCATTCCGGCGCAAAAGGCGGGGTTGAACTTTATCCGGCTGGCCACGCCCACCACGGATGATGCGCGCCTGCCCCGCGTGCTGCAAAACACATCGGGGTTCGTCTATTACGTGTCCATCACCGGCATCACCGGCGCGGCCGAGGCTTCGGCGACCGATGTCGCGCCCGAAGTGGCACGGATCAAGGCGGAAACCGATCTGCCGGTCATTGTGGGCTTTGGCATCAACACCCCCGAAAAATCCCAGGCCATCGCATCGGTGGCCGACGGGGCGGTTGTCGGGTCGGCGATTGTTGCGAAAATCGGCGCGGGCGACACGCCCGAACAGGTGCTGGCCTTTGTCAAAACCCTGTCGGACGGGGCGCACCGCGCCTAAGACAAACCCTTAAGACCGCCGGTCGCGCAAGGCATCGATGCTGGCGCGCACCTCTTGCAGCACCGGCATCAGCGCTGCGATCTTTTCAGGCGGAATGTCCTGCGACAGTTCCTTGAACAGCGGCACCATGCGTTGGATCGTTTCGTTGCGAAAGGCGCGCCCTTGCGGCGTCAGCCACACCCGCTTTGACCGCTTGTCATCCGGATTGGGGCGCATTTCGACCAGCCCGTGTTTTTCAAGCCCCGCCAGCGTATGGGTCATCGTGGTTTTGGGCACCTGAAACGCGTTGGCCAGAACCAGTGGCGTCTGGCCGTCCGCCACCCGTATCAGGTGGCTGACCACCCCGAAATGCGACACCAGCAACCCGTCCGGCAACCGCGCCTCAAGAAAGGTGCGGCTGATCTGTTCAATGATCCCGATTTCATTGAACAGCGTGAAATAGGCACCGGCGTCCTGTTCATCCATTCCGTATCTTTGCCTCCAGCGGCCAGCGCGGGCTGTGCCCAACCTGTGGCCCGTATCCCAGTCGGCCTAACATTTGCACGGTCCCACCCTCGGGCGCCAGATGCAAATGTGCCGCCTTATAATACGCGGCCATTTCCGGATATTCCTGCAAGGCCTGGCTCATCGGTTGCACCCCAACGCCCAGCGCCGTTGCCGCAAGGTTCACACGCACCCAATCGCGCCCCGCCGCGATCTGGTCCACCCGCGTGTTCGTTTGCGTTGTCAGCCAGATATAGGCCATGCCCGTGCGCGCCGTGTCCTGCACCATCTGCACCGCCGAGGTATAGGAATATCCGTTGCGATCCATTGATCCTGCGCGGGTGAACAGGCCGGTCAGGTGCAGCGCTTCAAACATCGGGCCGGAAAAATCCAGACCATCGGGGTTTGCATTCACCTCGCGGTGGCCGATGCGGAACAGATCAACGCTTTCCTTGTAGGCGGATGGTGTTTCGAACTCGGTCAGGAACGCCTGGGCCGTCAATTCCCGCAGGGTGTCAACCTGTGCGGCGTCATTGCTGCTCCCGACGGTGCTGCCCGATCTGACGGACGCATGCAGCGCCGCCAATTCCGCGTCCGCAACTTTGCGGGCCGTATCAAACGGCTCTTTGAGCGAGCGGCGGTGCGGGATCTGATCGAACAGGTCGGGTTCCGCCCCTGTCGCATCCGGTTCGAACCGCGCCACTGCGACGGGGCGCTGATCCAGTGCGTCAGCGGCCATGCCTTGCGGAAACAGATCAAAATCAACGCGGTAGCCATCCTGCGCGGCCGCCAGCGCCATCACCTCAAGAAAACAGCCCAGGCCAATCACGATCTGGCGGCTGAACGGGTCGGTATGGGGCAGCAAACGGTCCGTGTCGACATAGAGTGTCGCCTGATCCGGCGTGCCCAGATCAACACTCCACGGCTGACGGTTGTGCGGGTTGGGCGCCAGAATGGCATGGCTTAAGGCGCGCATGCGCGGGTCTGAATACCCACCAGCCGCCGCCCATGGGGCAATCGCGTCTTGCGGGGTTCGGGTCACGGCAAATCCAGCGGCACCGGTCGCGGCCAGAATGCTGCCGCCCCCGATCAGGGCCAGTGTTTTTCTGCGGCTTATGGTCATGTCCTACACTCCTATATAATACGATATCGCACTATTTAATACGATATCGCACTAATTTCAAGTGCATTTGTCGCGTTGCCAAAAATTCAGGTGATTGGTAATGAAGATTTACCAATCTTTGGAAAAGGCCGTCCAAATGCCAGTCATCACCACCATTGACGATCTCAAGCGGATCTATGCGCGCCGCACCCCCCGCATGTTTTACGACTACGCGGAATCCGGCAGTTGGACGGAACAGACCTTCCGCGAAAACAGTTCCGATTTCGATCAGTTGCGCCTGCGCCAGCGCATCGCCGTGGACATGACAGGGCGCACCACCGCCAGCCAGATGATCGGGCAGGACGTGGCAATGCCCGTCGCGCTGGCCCCTGTCGGGCTGACCGGCATGCAATCGGCCGATGGAGAGATCAAGGCCGCGCGCGCCGCAGAAGACTTCGGCGTGCCCTTTACCCTGTCCACCATGTCGATCTGTTCGATCGAGGATGTGGCCGAGAACACCACCAAACCGTTCTGGTTTCAGGTCTACACCCTGAAAGACGATGATTTCATGCGCCGCCTTATCGCGCGGGCCAAGGATGCGGGATGTTCCGCGCTGGTCATCACCGTTGATCTGCAAATCATGGGCCAGCGCCACAAGGATCTCAAAAACGGCCTGTCCGCCCCGCCCAAGCTGACGGTAAAATCCGTTGCCAACATGATGACAAAAGTGCGCTGGGGCCTCGGTATGCTGGGCACCAAACGCCGCTTTTTCGGCAATATCGTCGGCCATGCCGCCGGCGTCACCGATCCCGGTTCGCTGTCGTCGTGGACGGCCGAAGCGTTTGATCATTCGCTGGACTGGAAGCGGATCGAACAACTGATTTCCATGTGGGACGGCAAGGTGATCCTCAAGGGGATACTGGACGCGGACGATGCCAAGATGGCCGCCAAGGTCGGGGCCGACGCCATTATCGTCTCCAACCATGGCGGGCGCCAGCTTGACGGCGCGCTCAGCTCGATCCGGATGCTGCCCGCGATCCTTGATGCGGTGGGCGACAGCGTCGAGGTGCATCTTGATAGCGGCATCCGCTCCGGTCAGGACGTGCTCAAGGCGTTGGCGATGGGGGCCAAGGGCACCTATATCGGGCGCGCCTTTGTCTACGGTCTGGGCGCGATGGGGCAGGAAGGCGTGACCGCCGCACTGAACGTCATCCACAAGGAACTGGACCTGACGATGGCGCTGGTCGGGCACCGCGACGTCAAAAACCTAAGCCGCAAGGATCTTTTGATCCCGCAGGATTTCGAAGGCCGTTGGCAAGACTGACACAAGCGCGCTAGAACAGGGCATGTTGGTGTTTTCCGATCAGTCCCTGGCGTTTTTTGCCGTGCCCAAAACCGGCACAACGGCCGTGGAAATGGCGCTCAAGCCGCGCGCCGATATCGTGTTTTCCAAACAGCGCAAGCACATGACGGCGCAACGGTTCCACACCAGGGTCGCCCCGTTCCTGCGCGACACGTTCGATCTGGTGCCCGACCGCGTGGCGGTGATCCGCGAACCCGTCGATCAGATCCGAAGCTGGTACCGCTACCGCAGCGGCCCGCGCCGCGCCGGCAGTGCGCGCAGCACCAACGGGTGCAGCTTTGACGATTTTGTGCTGGCGGTGATTTCCGATACTCCCCCCGCCTTTGCCGGTATCGGCAGCCAGTACAATATGCTGACCTCGGGCAATCTGAAAAAGGGCGGTGATCTTCTGGTGCATCACCTGTTTGCCTATGACCACCAGCCGCTGTTTCGCGGCTTTCTGTCAGACCGGTTCGGAAAAGAGATTGTTCTGAAACAGAAAAATGTCTCGCCCGATGCGCCTGCCCCGCTTGATCCGGAGATCGAGGCACGTTTGCGCAAGGCGCGCGCGCGCGAATTTGAATTATATGATCAGGTCATGCAGGCGGGCGGCCATCTGGTTCATACGCTATAGGCCCCGTTATCCCCGCACCGCGACACGCCGCGCCAGCAGCGGCACCAGAAACGCGGCCACCAGAACCAGCCAGACCGACACCAGCAGAAACGCCACCGACAGGCTGAACGCCTCGGACGCGAACCCGATCATCGCCGGACCGATAAAATAGGCCCCGTACCCGATCAGCGATGCGCGCGACAGCGCGTGCACCCGCGCATCGGGCGGCACGGTGCGCCCCACCAGCGCCAGCGCCAGCGGCATCACCACCGAAATCCCAAGCCCCATGATCCCGAACCCGAAATAGGCCACCAGAATATTCGGCGCGAACGCGGCCAGCGCCAGACCGGCGGCAGAAATCAGGCAGGCGATGGTAATCATCACCGTGTCACGCACCCGCGCCGCCAGCCCGTGGCCGAACAACCGCCCGAACCCCATGGTCAGGCCCAGAACCGCAGGGCCAAACGATCCTTCGGCGGCCCCTGCCCCCAAGGTGCGTTCCAGATGCAGCGCCGACCAGCCTTCGGTGGCCTGTTCGGCCATCAGCGCCGCCATCACCACCAGCCCGCCAATCCAGACAATGCCGCGCGCCACGGGGCGGTCCGCGATATCGGCATCCGGTGCGTTTTCGCGATGCGGCGCGCGCATCCACAGGCACATCAGCAATATCGCCGCGCAAATAATCGCAAAAATCGTAACCGGCCCCAACCCCGCCTCGCGCGCGAAACCGGTCAGTACCGCAGCCCCCGCATAGGCAAAGGAAAAAATCGCATGGTTCAGGTTCATCAAGCGAGCGGCGCGCAGCGCTTTCAATCTCGGAAATGCGCGCGTTCAACAATACATCGGCGATTCCCGTCCCCGCCGATACCATCATCAGCCCCAGGGTGAAAAACCAGATGCTGTGCGCAAATCCGGGCAGCAACAGCGCCACCGCCATGATGGCTGTGCACATCTGGGCCGAGGCCGCACCAAACATGCGGTCAAACACCGGTGCCACCCACATCGCGCTTAATGCGCCCAGACTGGCCACCAGCGAAATCAACCCCAGATCGGCATCACTTGCGCCAATTTGTGCCTTTAGATCAGGGATTTGCGCGGATATACCGGCCCAGACCAGACCAATGGCAATAAACCCCAGCAAAGGGGCGCGGCTGATCCTGATATCGGCTCTGATCGACATGGGGCCACACCTGCCACGCGTCCGGAACCAACGCCAGATAAAAAGAGGCGCGCTGCCTCTTTTCAACACGGCAAATCCCGTCTATACGCGCGCTTTCACGCGGGGCTACAGCCTTGGAGGAGTCCCGCCCTTATCAAATTGGAGAATATTATGGCTGGAGAGATCCCTGATCTTGAAGTCCTGGAACGGACGGGGACAGGCAAGGGCGCCGCTCGTCAGGCACGCCGCGATGGCATGGTTCCGGGCGTTGTGTATGGCGGTGGTGTTGACCCCGTTGCAATCAACGTTCCGTTTAACGCCCTGCTGAAAAAGCTGAAACAGGGCCGTTTTCTGTCGACCCTGTTCAATCTGAAAATGGACGGCCACGATGATGTGCGCGTGATCTGCCGCAACGTCCAGCGCGACGTTGTCAAAGACCTGCCAACACATCTGGACCTGATGCGCCTCAAGCGCACCACCCAAATCAACCTGTTCATTCACGTCGATTTTGAAAACGAAGACGCATGCCCCGGCCTGAAACGCGGTGGCGTTCTGACGGTTGTGCGCCCCGAGGTCGAACTGAAGGTGACAGCGGGCGATATCCCCGAGCGCCTGACCGCCGATCTGACAGGTCTGGACGTGGGTGACACGATCACCATTTCGTCGATCACCCTGCCCGCCGGTGCCAAGCCGACAATCGACCGTGATTTCGTGATCGCCAACATCGCAGCGCCGTCCGGCCTGCGCTCTGCCGATAACGAAGACGAGGATGAAGGCGAAGAAGTCGCCGCAGACGAAGTCGAAGCGACAGCACAGTCCGACGATTGATCGTCACGCGAAAACAATCGGAAAACGGGGCCTTTCGGGCCCCGTTTTTTTATGCGCCGCACCATGCGCCTTGCCACCACTGGAAACACGCGCCATTTGCGGGCATGAAGGGTCAACACCAAACCAAAGCGGACACCTGCCATGAAACTTATCGTCGGATTAGGCAACCCCGGCCCTAAATATGCGGGCAACCGGCATAATATCGGCTTTATGGCGCTGGACCGGATCGCGGATGATCACGGGTTCGGCCCGTGGAAATCGAAATTTCAGGGCGTGATCAGCGAAGGCCGCTTTGGCAGTGACAAGGTGATCCTGCTGAAACCCGAAACCTTCATGAACAATTCCGGCCAGTCCGTGGGCGAAGCCATGCGGTTTTACAAGCTGGAGCCCGAGGACGTGATTGTCCTGCATGACGAGATTGATCTGGCCCCCGGCAAGGTGCGGGTCAAATCCGGTGGCGGCCATGCGGGCCATAACGGATTGCGTTCGATGCACGCGCATATCGGCGATGCCTATCAGCGGGTGCGCCTTGGCGTCGGCCATCCCGGCCACAAGGATCGCGTGCCGGGCTATGTGCTGCATGATTTTGCCAAGGCCGATCAGGACTGGCTTGATGATGTGTTGCGCGGCATATCGGACGGGGCTGCCCATCTGGCGGCAGGGGACAGCGGGAAATTCATGAACGCGGTCGCCTTGCGGGTCAATCCGCCACGTTCCAGCACCTCGGCGCAAGTTAAAAAAGCACCGTCCGAACCGCCCGAAACCGCCCAAGACCCCGATCCAGAACCGCGCTCGCCCCTGCAGCGGCTGGTTGATCGCTTCCGGTGACCCTGCGCGCGGCATTCCTCAGTCAGGCAGGGTCTTGCGAAAACCTCGGCTCGGCCTTCATGGGGCAGTTGTTGCGCCTGTTGGCGCGCGACTGGCCGGAACGTTCAGAACTGGGGCAAATCTGCGCCAACTGGCCGGGCGATCTTGGGCCCAATGGTGCGTCGCTTCCCTTGCGCATTGCCGGCGGATTGCATGCGCTGGTGCTGACGGGCCGTGCGCCCGCGCTGGCGGCGGTCTACCCCCCGCATCAGGTGGCCGATGATGTGCTGGGCGCACAGGTTCTGGCCGCGCTGCAAGATCACGAACCGTTCCTGCGCGACTGGATCAAAAGCGCCCCCCAAACCAACGAGGTACGGCGCAGCGCGCCCCTGATCGCTGCGGCCCACTGGCTGGCGGCGCGCCATGACCTGCCGTTCGTCACTTCCGAACTGGGGACCAGCGCGGGCTTGAACCTGATGTGGGATCACTATGCGCTGGACACCGCGCAGGGCCATCTGGGGCCGCAAAACGCGCCACTGGTGCTGACGCCCGATTGGGACGGTGACATGCCCGCGCCGGCCCCGGTGCGCGTCGCAGACCGGCGCGGCGTTGATCTGAACCCGATCAACGCGCATGACCCCGATCAGGCCTTGCGGCTGATGGCCTATCTCTGGCCCGATCAACCCCATCGCGCCCGCCTGACCCGCGCCGCCATCACCACGCTTTCGGCCGTGGTGGATCAGGGCGACGCGATCAACTGGCTGGAAACGCGCCTGAACACCGCGCCTGCGGGCCATCTGCACCTGATCTATCACACCGTTGCATGGCAGTATTTTCCGCCCGAGGCCGCGCACAGGGGCCGCGCCCTGATCGAAACGGCGGGCACACAGGCCACACCGGACAGCCCGCTGGCATGGCTTTCTTACGAAAACGATGGCGATGCGGGCGGCGCGGCGCTGACCCTGCGGCTTTGGCCCGGTGATCTGACCATCCCGTTGGGGCGCGCCGATTTTCATGGCCGCTGGGTCAGATGGGCACCAACCCCGCCCTGACCCCACGCACGGGATTGCACCCCCCTGCCCGTCATGTTTCTGTGGCAGGGCCGGGACAAACAGAAAGAACACGGAATGCGAACACTCGGAAAATGGCTGGGCCGTGCCCTGCTGGCGCTGATTCTGGCGGCAGCCGTTGTCTGGCTTTGGAAAAAGGATGAAATCAGCCGCCTGATGGCGGTGAATTCCCTGTTCAGCCCCGAAAAGATCGTGGCCAATTTCAGCACGATGGACAGCGCATTCCTGACCGTCGAGGTACCGCGCGGCACCGGGCCGACAACCGATCTGCCCTATGGCCCCGAAACCACCCTGCCCGCCGCAGTCGACGCTTGGGTGGCCGAACGCGCCGTCACCTCGCTTGTCGTGCTGAAAGACGGGCAGATCGTGTTCGAAGAATACTATCTGGGCACCACGGCACAGGACCGGCGCATCTCGTGGTCTGTCGCCAAAAGCTTTCTGTCGGCCCTGTTCGGCATCCTGCTGGACGAAGGCGCGATTGCCTCGCTTGATGATCCGGTGACAAAATATGCCCCGTCGCTGACAGGCGGCGCTTATGACGGGGCGAGCATCAAAAACGTGCTGCATATGGCCAGCGGTGTGACATTTGACGAGGATTATCTGGATTTCAATTCCGATATCAACCGCATGGGGCGGGTGCTGGCCCTCGGCGGGCGGATGGATGATTTCGCCGCCGGCCTCACCGAAACCTTCATCGCCCCCGGCGAGACATGGCAATATGTGTCCATCGACACCCATGTGATCGCCATGGTGATCCGGGGCGCGACGGGGCGCACCATCCCCGATCTGCTGTCGGAAAAAATCATCGCCCCGCTCGGGCTGGAACAATCGCCGCTATATATCACTGACGGGGCAGGCACCGCCTTTGTGCTGGGCGGGCTGAACCTGAGCACGCGCGATTATGCGCGCTTTGGCCAGATGTTTTTGCAAAACGGGTTCTACAACGGCCAGCAGATCGTTCCGGCAGGGTGGGTTGCGGCCTCGACCCGCGCCAGCGCGCCCACACAGGCGGGCGATATCGGCTATGGCTATCAGTGGTGGGTGCCCAAGGACGCGCCGGACGGCGAGTTTATGGGGCGTGGAATTTACGGCCAATACGTCTATGTGGACCAGAACAGCGGCGTGGTGATCGCCACCACCGGCGCGGACCGCAATTTTCGCGATGACGGGGTGAATGACGCAAATGTCGATATGTTCCGCGCCATCGCCAACAGCCTGTAAGGGGGAGACATGGAAAAAGACGACAGTGTGAACGTGCTCGGCGGCCCGCTATTGATCTGCGGCACCGACCCGATGACAGGGTTTTTCCGCGACGGCCATTGCAACACCTGCGCCGCCGATCAGGGCTCGCATACCGTGTGCGCGATCATGACGGCGGAATTTCTGGCGTTTTCCAAATATGTCGGCAATGACCTGAGCACGCCACGCCCCGAATTCGGCTTTGCCGGATTGAAAGACGGCGATGCGTGGTGCCTGTGTGCCAGCCGGTTTTTGCAGGCACATGACGAAGGCTGCGCGCCGCAGGTCAATCTGGGCGCAACCCACAAACGCGCGCTGGCGATTGTGCCGCTGGACGTGCTGCGCCAGTACAGCGCGGGCTAAGCGCACGGTGCGGTGACATCTTTTAAACCCGCCCGCGGCTAATGTGCCCCCGTCGCGACACCGCTGCGCCGGGGCCCAAACCACAGCGCAGCACCCCAGGAAGATGGTTTTCCCATCGGCCCCTCCTGCGCCCCCGGTTTGACAGACCGGCGCGCAGAGCCATCGCCATTTCGGCGGGCCCGCCCCCCTGGTTCTTTCCCCTCTCTTACACACGCACCCTGCCCCGGACAGTCCGGCTTGGCGGGGCGCTTGTGGTGGTGGTTGGGGGCTGGGGGGCGAAGCGGTCATACAGTATGGATGCGGCTAACGACCGCTCCGAGCCCATAACAGTCGCAGGTTTCAATGCAGCATTCGGTATTAAGGGCGGATACCGGTCATTTGCTGCACTCTGCGCCGAAGTCTGCTATTTGGGCAACTTGACAGTCATGCAAAACTGACTCCGGATTGTTTGAGGGTGGACAGAACCATGTGAGACTGTGTCGGATAGAAGCTGCACTCCGCCGACTAGGTGTTCGTCCGACACGGCGTATGTTTTTCTTGTTGGGACCCACCTTCTGATGTTCAATGGGACAACGCCTATGAACGGTGATTAAAGCAGAAAGTTAGGACACTTGAAATGAAGCTTGGACAATCTTGCGTGAAACATCTTGCAGTCGTGGCTCTTGTCGGATTGGGTGCTCCTGCAATTGCACAACAAACCTCCGGCGTCGGTTTTGATGCAGGCACGTTGGATCCAGCTCTCCTTGCTGTGACCCAGAAACCTCGGCCCTATTCTCCCTATGCTGGGCGCAACTTTCCCAGCCGCCCTTTTTTTGGCGATACACACCTACATACTGCCCTATCCATGGATGCGGGGGCCGCTGGGGCGCGGCTTGATCCGAGTGACGCCTATCGCTTTGCGCGGGGCGAGGAAGTGATAGCCTCCTCCGGCCAACCGGCCAAGTTGTCACGGCCATTGGATTTCCTAGTGGTAGCTGACCATTCGGATAACATGGGGTTCTTCCCCAATTGTTGGCGGGCGATCCGGGGATGCTTGCAGACCCTGTAGGGCGTCAATGGTATGACATGATCAATAGTGGAAATGGCGTGGAGGCCGCGCTTGATATTATCCACAAGTTTTCCGTTGGCACCTTCCCGCCGGACCTGATGTCTATGCCGGGCTCTCCAGCGTTTAAGTCGGCATGGCAGCAAACGATCGACGCAGCGGACCAAGCGAATGAGCCGGGGCATTTCACCGCCTTCATTGGGTATGAATGGACGTCCCAGCCCAATGGCAACAACATGCATCGCAACGTAATATACCGGAATGACAGCTCTTTCGCGCGTCAGGTAAACCCGTTGGTGACACTGCCACCGATAGGGAGCCAGAATCCTCGTGATCTGTGGGCATGGATGGAGGCCTACGAGGAAAAAACCGGCGGTGACGTTCTGGCGATTGCCCACAATGGCAACCTCAGCAACGGCATCATGTTTCCGGAAGTTGAGTTCCTTCACCGGTGAGCCGATCGACGCCGCATATGCCGAAGGGCGATCGCGATGGGAGCCGCTTTATGAAGTTACCCAGATGAAAGGTGATGGAGAAACCCACCCGTTCCTTTCCCCGAACGACGAATTTGCGGATTATGAGACTTGGGACAAAGCCAATCTAGCAGTGACCGAGGAAAGTCGCCCGAGATGCTGGAGTTCGAATATGCTCGTTCGGCGGTCCTGAATGGCCTTGCCCTTGCACCCGAGCTTGGCACCAACCCGTTCAAATTTGGCCTTATCGGGTCAACTGACTCGCATACCGGACTTGCCGCGGTGGAGGAAGAAAACTTCTTTGGCAAAGTGACAAGTATGGAGCCAAGCGCCGACAGGACTACTCGCACTTTCATGAAAACAGACGTTGCCACAATAATGGAATGGGAGGTTGGGTCCGCCGGATATGCTGCCGTCTGGGCGACGGAGAATACACGCGAGGCCATCTTCGACGCGATGGAGCGGCGGGAGACCTATGCCACCACCGGTACGCGGATGATCGTGCGTCTTTTTGGCGGATGGGATTTCACAGATGAGGATACGCACAGCCGCAGACCAGCGGAAACTGGCTATACCAAAGGGGTGCCGATGGGGGGTGACCTGAGCGCTGCGCCTGATGGTGTGGCCCCGACCTTTCTTGTGGCAGCGCTGAGGGATCCGTTGGGCGCAAATCTTGACCGGATTCAGATCGGTAAAGGCTGATGTGGATGCTGCAGGTACCACGGGAACAGGTTTATGACGTGATCTGGGGAGATGCGCAGACGCGCAAACCGGGCGTCGACGGCGCGTTGCCTGCGGTGGGAAACACCGTCAATCTGGACGAAGCAACTTGGACAAATACCATCGGCGCTCCCGAGTTAGTTGCAGTATGGGCTGATCCTGATTTTGACCCGAACCTCAGGGCGTTCTACTACGTCCGTGTTTTGGAGATCCCGACGCCGCGCTGGACGCTCTATGATGCGAAGTACTACGGCATAACTCTCGCGCCTGAAGTGACAGTCGTGCATCAGGAGCGGGCCTATACATCGCCAATTTGGTATACTCCAGCAGAATAACGGATGGGCGCCCATTCAGAACCAACTGGCTGGGAAAAGCAGGGGAATACCCTATTCAAGCAGAGAATACATGCAGTGTGTGGATGCCATTTTGAGCTCTTACCAGACGTTCGCTCTTGACTGCATCAAGGTCTGTTCAGGGCCGGTAGCGCCGGTTGAGTTGAACAAGGCGGACGGCTGAAAATTCCGCATTGCGGTCATCGTACAACTCGCGCCGAATGTCCGCTCTCCGCCGTTAGCCCCCCTTACGCAAATTCCCCCATGTCAAATCCCAGCGCGCGGGCGACGGTAAAGATATCCTTGTCGCCGCGGCCGCACATGTTCATGCAGATCAGGTGGTCCGATGGGAGGTCGGGGGCAATTTTCATCACGTGGGCCAGCGCGTGGCTGGGTTCCAGCGCGGGAATGATGCCTTCCAGCGTGCAGCACAGCTGGAACGCCTCAAGCGCCTCGACATCGGTGATCGAGACATATTGCGCCCGCCCGATATCGTGCAGCCAGGCATGTTCGGGGCCGATGCCGGGATAATCCAGACCCGCCGAAATGCTGAAGCCTTCCAGAATCTGGCCATCGTCATCCTGCAGCAGATAGGTGCGGTTGCCGTGCAGCACGCCGGGGCGTCCGCCGGTCAGGGATGCGCAATGCTCCATCTTGGCATTCACGCCCTTGCCGCCCGCCTCGACCCCGATGATGCCGACCTCTTTGTCATCGAGAAACGGATAGAACAGGCCCATCGCGTTTGATCCGCCGCCAATCGCCGCGATCAATGTATCGGGAAAGCGGCCCTCGGCGGCTGTCATCTGCTCGCGCACTTCCTTGCCGATGATGCTTTGGAAATCGCGCACCATCGCCGGATAGGGGTGCGGGCCGGCCACGGTGCCGATGCAATAGAACGTGTCGCGCACATTGGTCACCCAGTCGCGCAGCGCATCGTTCATCGCATCCTTGAGCGTGCCGCGCCCCGATGTCACCGGCACCACCTCGGCCCCCAGCAGGCGCATGCGGAACACGTTGGGCGCCTGACGTTCGACATCATGCGCGCCCATGTAAACGATGCATTTCAACCCGAATTTCGCACAGACGGTGGCGGTGGCCACGCCGTGCTGGCCCGCGCCGGTTTCCGCGATGATCCGTGTCTTGCCCATGCGGCGCGCCAGAATGATCTGGCCCAGCACGTTGTTGATCTTGTGCGCGCCGGTGTGGTTCAGCTCGTCCCGCTTCATGTAGATCTTGGCCCCGCCCAGATGCGCGGTCAGCCGTTCGGCATGATACAGCGGGCTGGGGCGGCCCACATAATGGGTCCACAGATCGTTCATTTCCGCCCAGAAACTTTCGTCTGTCTTGGCCTTCTCGTATTCTTTCTCAAGGCTCAGGATCAGGGGCATCAGCGTTTCGGATACGAACCGCCCGCCAAAATCGCCAAAGCGGCCGTTTTCATCCGGCCCTGTCATGAAAGAATTGAAAAGATCATTTGCCATTTTGGCCTCCGCAGATCACGTCAGATCGCGTTTATACCCGATATGCGAAGGGGTAAACCCGACGCGTTGATAGAACCGCGCGCTGTCGGTGCGCGTGGCGTTCATTGTCAGCTGCATCAGGGTGCATCCGGCGGCGCGCGCACGGGCTTCGGCATCGGCCATCATCGCCTCGCCGATCTGCTGGCCGCGCATGTCACCCGCCACCCGCACGCTTTCGATCTGGGCGCGCCGCGCGGCGCGCAGGGACAGGCCGCGAATGAACGTCAACTGATAGGTGGCCACGATCCGCCCGCCGCGTTCGCCCACGATCAGGTGATTGTGGCCTTCGGATTGCATCTGCTCAAAGGCGGCGATGTAATCCCCGATCTCCAGCCCCTCGCGCGCCTGCCCCAGCGCATCATCGCGCAGCAGGGCAACGATTGCGGGCACATCCCCCGCTTCGGCCAGCCGGAACACAACGCTCATGGCGCGTGCGCGGCGCTTAGGAAAGCCCTGATTTTCGCCGGATCCTTGATGCCCGGTGCGCTTTCGATGCCCGAAGCCACATCAACCTGATTGGCCCCCGTCATCCGGATCGCTTCGGCCACGTTCTGCGCGGTCAGCCCACCGGCCAGCATCCACGGCACCGGCCAGCGCCGCCCCGCGATCAAACGCCAGTCAAACGCCAGCCCGTTGCCACCGGGCAGAACCGCGTTTTTGGGGGGCTTGGCATCCACCATGATCTGGTCGGCCACGCGGGCATAGATATCCAGTGCCTCCAGATCACCGGCATCGGCCACCCCGATCACCTTCATCACCGGCAATCCGTAGCGCGATTTGATCTCGCTCACCCGGTCGGGCGGTTCGCTGCCATGCAATTGCAACATATCCACCGGAACCGCCGCCGTCAGCGCATCCAGCATCGCATCATCCCCGTTCACCGTCAGTGCCACCTTGCAGATACCTGCGGGCACATGCGCGGCAAGGTCTGCCGCCTGTTGCAGATCAACATAGCGCGGTGATTTGGGGAAAAAGTTGAACCCGATATAGGCCGCGCCTGCCGATGCCGCCGACATCGATATCCGACGCTAACGTCAGGCCGCACAGTTTGACGCGGATCGGGGAAGTCATGGGTCATGTGGCCTTTGGTTGGGTCGGGATCAGCGTGCGTCTTCCAGCAGGGCAAGCACTTCGTCTTTACCCTCGTGCTTCTCGCCTTTCAACTTGGTCACTTCCCGCTCAAGCTTGCGCACCTCGCGCGCTTTGCGGGATGCTTCGGCGCGGTGTTTGTATTCGCGCATCCATTCCCAGACAAAGCCGATGATCAGGCCCGCAACGATCCCGCCGAAAATCACCGCAAACAGCGGCAGATCAAAGCTGTGGCGCAATCCCAGCGGATCGGGCAGGCCTTCGGGCATGGTGCTGACGGTGACGTGCGCGCGGTTTGCCAGCGCAAGGCAGACAAGAACAATGGCCAAGAGTGGCCAGAAACGCATAACGAATATAGCGCATTACCTGTTTTACTTTCCGTTCAGACGGTCACGAAGCAGTTTTCCGGTTTTGAAGAACGGCACGTGTTTTTCCTCGACCTGCACCGTTTCGCCCGTGCGCGGATTGCGCCCGACGCGCGCATCGCGTTTCTTGACGGAAAACGCCCCGAACCCGCGCAGTTCGACCCGGTCGCCCCGCGCCATTGCATTGGTGATCTCGTCAAAGATCGTGTTCACAATTCGTTCGACATCCCGTTGGTACAAGTGCGGGTTATCGTCTGCAATTTTTTGAATCAGTTCCGACCGGATCATCGGTTGGTCCCCCCGAGGTGTAGTTTCTTTTTTTCGTTCAGAAGTTCTTTCAAACTATAGGAACAAACCTGCGCCGCGAAAACAATAAGCACGATAATGTAGCAAAAATAATGCCTTATACGGGTGGAATCTGGTCACATTCGACCATGTGAAGGCATCAAAGCGCCAAGTTGGGCACGGATTGTTGAATGCCGCGTTGCGGCGTGGCCGTTTTGGCCCCAAACGATTCGCCACAAAAAACGGCCCCGCACGCGATGTGCGGGGCCGTATCTGTTAACGCCGGATGGCGTCGGGTTTATTCGTCACCCTTCAGGGCTGCGCCCAGAATGTCACCCAGCGACGCGCCGGAATCAGAGCTGCCATACTGTTGGACAGCTTCTTTTTCTTCTGCAATCTCGCGGGCTTTGATCGACACACCCAGACGGCGGGTTTTCGCGTCGACATTGGTGATGCGTACATCGACCTTGTCGCCCACGCTGAACCGCTCGGGGCGCTGTTCGGCACGATCACGCGACAGGTCAGAGCGGCGGATAAAGGATTTCATACCTTCATATTCCACTTCAACACCGCCGTCTTCGATCGACGTCACGGTCACAGTCACGATCGAACCGCGTTTCACGCCGCCCACCGCTTCTGCGAACTTGTCACCGCCCAGCGCTTTGACCGACAGGGAAATGCGTTCTTTTTCCACGTCCACTTCGGACACAACGGCCTGCACCATGTCGCCCTTGTGATAGGACTGGATCGCGTCTTCGCCGCGCTCGTCCCAGCTCAGGTCGGACAGGTGAACCATGCCGTCGATGTCGCCTTCGAGGCCGATGAACAAACCGAATTCGGTGATGTTCTTGACTTCGCCTTCGACTTCGGTGCCTTCGGGGTGGGTTTCTGCAAACACTTCCCACGGGTTGCGCTGTGTCTGTTTCAGACCCAGGGAAACGCGGCGCTTGGCGCTGTCGATTTCCAGAACCATGACTTCGACTTCCTGGCTGGTCGATACGATCTTGCCGGGATGTACGTTTTTCTTGGTCCACGACATTTCCGACACGTGCACCAGACCTTCGACACCGGGTTCCAGCTCAACAAATGCGCCGTAATCGGTGATGTTGGTCACGCGACCTGTGTGGGTCGAACTCAGCGGGTACTTGCCAGCCACCAGATCCCACGGATCTTCCTGCAATTGCTTCATGCCCAGCGAAATCCGGTGTGTTTCCTTGTTGATCTTGATGACCTGCACCTTGATCGTTTCACCGATTGTCAGAATTTCCGACGGGTGGTTCACACGACGCCACGCCATGTCGGTGACGTGCAACAGACCGTCAACACCGCCCAGATCAACGAACGCACCGTATTCGGTGATGTTCTTGACGACACCGTCAACTTCCTGACCTTCGGTCAGATTGCCGATGACTTCGGCGCGCTGTTCGGCACGGGATTCTTCAAGGATGGCACGACGCGACACAACGATGTTGCCACGGCGACGGTCCATTTTCAGAACCTGGAACGGCTGCTTCAGACCCATCAGCGGGCCGGCATCGCGCACGGGGCGCACATCGACCTGGCTACCGGGCAGGAACGCAACCGCGCCGCCCAGATCGACAGTAAAGCCGCCTTTGACACGGCCAAAGATCGCGCCTTCGACACGCTCTTCTTTTTCGTATGCTTTTTCCAGACGGTCCCATGCTTCTTCACGGCGGGCCATTTCACGCGAAATCACGGCTTCGCCGCGTGCGTTTTCGACCTGACGCAGGAACACTTCCACTTCGTCGCCGACCGCGATTTCAGGGGCTTCGCCCGGATTTGCGAATTCTTTAAGTTCAACGCGGCCTTCCATTTTGTAGCCGACGTCGATGATGGCTTGTCCCGCTTCGATCGCGATAACCTTGCCTTTAACGACAGACCCTTCTTCGGGTGTGTCCATTTCGAAGCTTTCGTTCAAAAGGGCTTCGAATTCGTCCATAGAGTTTGATTGAGCCATGTGGTCTCTGGTTTCCTAATCTAGTGTTTATACGGGCCGAACGGTTGTCTCCGACGGTCTTTGGGTTTCAGTTGGTCAGGACTTTGGTCCAAATAAACGAAGGGCCGGCGTATTCCCCCGACCTGCTCAGATTGTCTGCGATCTGGACCGCCGCTTAGACGAGGCGGGGTATAGGTCAGCTTGACCATGAAGGCAAGGGGTTTGCTCATTCATGACCGGCACGGCGTCGCGCGCCGCAACCGGCGGTCTATTGCCCTATCCTGCGGCATGTATTCGCATGATGGACCGAACGAAATTCTTGTTGTAGCTTTTCCAACAACACCGCGCACCAACGGTCCGAATTGAAACACAGTATGTATTGAACAGCGTGATATTTGACAGCATGCCCCCCGCGCCCGCAACGGGTCTGACGCCTGCGTTTCGTCGGGTGGGCGGGCGGTACTGGGCGCGCTCCTTGCATGGGCGGATGGGCCGCCACGGCCACCGCGCAGGAATTTTACACCCTCAAGGGCCATGGCGGCCCGATCAAGGGCATTGCGGCGGCCGGTGACGGTACGATCCTGACGGCCAGTTTCGACAATACCGTCGGGCTGTGGCGCAACGGGGCGCCGACATGGCTGGACGGGCATGATGCGGCGGTAAACGCGGTCGTCTATCTGGGGGATGGTCGGGTCGTGTCGGCGGGCGATGATTATTCCGTTCGCCTGTGGGACAGTGCCACGGGCACCTCGCGGCTGCTTGGGCGGCATGCGGCGAAAATCCTGCAACTGGCGGTGTCGCCGGATGGCAAATACGTGGCTTCGGCCAGTTGGGACAGAACGGCGCGGGTCTGGCCCCTGAATGGCGATACGCCCCCCGTGGAAATGCGCGGGCACGGCAATATCGTCAACGATGTGGTGTTTTCGCGCGATGGCGCACGGCTGATCACGGCATCGGGGGATGGCACGATGCGGATATGGAACGCGGCGACAGGCGCGGTGGAACGGCTGCTGGTGGAACACGGGTTCGGCATCAACGCGATTGTAATGTCCCCCGATGACGACTGGATCGCCTACGGTGCGGTTGATGGCGGCACGCGCGTGCTGTCCCTGCCCGATGGGGATGTTCTGGGTGATTTCACGCTGGGCCACCGCCCGATACTGGCGCTGGCCCAGCACGCGGGAACCGCGCGCATCGCGGTGGGCGACGGGCAAGGCTATATCATGATGGTGGATACGGAAAACTGGCGCATCACGGATGATTTTCAGGCCTCGACCAGCGGGCCGGTCTGGGCGCTGGCGTTTTCACCGGACGGGCAGAACATCCATGCCGGCGGATTGGACAATGCGATGTACAGCTGGCCGGTGAACAATATGGTCAAGGCCAACCAGATGGCCGCGGGCCAGCGCAGCTATCTGACCCCGCCCGAGGAAATGAGCAATGGCGAACGCCAGTTCATGCGCAAATGTTCGATCTGCCACACGCTGGGCCCCGACAGCGAACGCCGCGCAGGGCCGACACTCTATCAGGTGTTCGGGCGCCCGGCCGGTACGATTGACGGCTATTCCTATTCCGACACGCTGAAAACATCCGATATCGTCTGGTCGGAAACCACGATTGATCTGCTGTTTGATCACGGCCCCGATGATTACATTCCGGGATCGAAAATGCCGCTGCAACGCATCACATCCGCCACCGACCGCGCCGACCTGATCGCGTTCCTGAAAACCTATTCGCAACCCGAATAGGCGCGCCTAGATCTCTTCGCCCTTTTCCAGCAACCGGTCGATCAACTGGCGCTGCAAGGGCACGGAATCCCCGCCGCCGAACTGCATTGCCCCGCCGGTATAAAGCGAGCCGTAAGTCTGCGCGACATTCACCGTCTGGCCGATGCCGGAAATGAACTGATCCCGTTGCAGCGGCGACAGCGGGTGGATGAACACGGCCCACAACCGCCCCTGCGCCACCGCATAACGCGCATCCAGCGCGCTGTCGAAATTGGCCTGCATCAGGCGCTGCCATTCTGCCGCGTCGATATCTTCGGCCAGACGGATCGGCACCATCGCGCGCATCCGGTCGGCGCGCGGATCGGTGATGATCAGGATCGGCACGTCATCCACCGACATCTCGAACGCCGGCCCCGTCTGTTTCGCGTCGGGGTCCAGCGCCAGCACGATCTGCGCCATCCGCTCCAGCGTCATCGGGGGTTCGCCGGTTGCATCGTCCTGTTGCGCATGGGCCGCTTGCGTTATCCCCGCTGCAAACAGCAGCGCCAAAATCAGGGTTCGCATGATGTTTCCTCTCGCCGTTTTTCACCGTCGAGCCTAGCGCGCCATCGCCGCAATCCCAAACCACGCTTTGGTGAGGCCGGTTTTGCGCACGTCCTGCGGTAACAGACTGGATCGGCATCCCTTTCCGCTATAGCGTTTCGCGGGCGGACACATGGGGGCGAAACATTGGAACTGACACTGGAATCAGCATTTTCCACGGGCGGGCTTGTCGGTCACACGTCTTATCTGTTGCTGGTGGCGTCGATGCTGATGCGCGATATGACACGGCTGCGCATTCTGGTGATCGCGTCGGCCCTTGTGGCCATTACCTATGATACGGTCTGGCTCAAGGATCCGATCGGCGTGTTCTGGGAAACACTGCTGGTCACGGTCAACGTGGTGCAGATCGGCCTGATCTGGAACAAGAACCGCCGCACGCAGTTCAATGCGGACGAACAGGCGCTGGTCAACGCGCGCCTGTCGCGGCTGGACCCGCATGATGCGCGCGCAATCCTCAACATGGGGTTCTGGGCCGATGGGGCAGCAGGCACGGAACTGACGCGGCAAAACCGGCCCGTGCGCTTTCTGGTGTATCTGCTGTCGGGTCAGGTGGATATTCTGTGCGACGATCAAAAGGTCGGCACCTGCGTGCCGGGCAACTTTATCGGCGAAATGTCCCTGCTGGACAACAGCAATGCATCCGCCACCGCCGTGGTGGCCGCCCCGTCGCGGTACTGGATGATCCCGACCGATGAAATCCGCAAAATGCGCATCGTCGCGCCGGAACTGGCCGAAGCCATCGAAATGGGCATCGCGCAGGATCTTAAAACCAAGATACTGGCGCTGAACGCACGGCCCAAGGCCATCGGCTAGGCAAACCGTACGGGTGCGTCAACGTGGGGCGAAACCTTATAGCGCCTTGGTGGCCTGCACGGCGGCAATCGCGGTGGCCACCGCCTCTTCAATGCTCAGGTCCGACGTGTCCAGAACAACCGCCCCGTCTGCCGGGATCAACGGGGCTGTGGCGCGGTCGCTGTCGCGGGCATCGCGGCTTTGCACATCGGCCAGAACCGCATCCAGCGTCACATCATGGCCCTTGTCGATCAGTTCTTCGTACCGGCGGCGCGCGCGGACTTCGGCGCTGGCGGTGACAAACAGTTTCACTTCTGCCTCGGGGCAGATCACGGTGCCGATATCGCGCCCGTCCAGAACCGCGCCCCCCGGACGGCGGGCAAACCCGCGCTGGAATTCGGTCAGCGCCGCGCGCACATCGGGCAACACCGCAACGCGGCTGGCGGCCTGCGCCACATCGGGCGTGCGCAGGCGCGCGTTTTCCAGATCGACAGGATCAAGGTTGCGCGCCGCCTCGACCGGGTCGGCCCCGTCCAGCGTTTTGGCGCCAACCGCACGGTACAACAGCCCCGTATCCAGATGGGCAAAGCGGAAATGCGCCGCCACCGCCTTGGCGATTGTGCCCTTGCCTGCGGCGGCAGGGCCGTCAATGGCCACCGTAAAGCTCATGCCGGATCGCGGCTGATCTGCGCGCCAAGTTTTTCCATCAGCGGTTCGAAAATCGGAAAGGACGTGGCGATGGGCGATCCGTCATCCAGTTGCACAGGTTCTTGCGTGGCCATGCCCAGCACCATGAACGACATGGCGATCCGGTGATCCAGATGGCTGGCACAGCGCGCGCCGCCCTGCACCGTCTTGGCGCCTGTCACGATCCACCAGTCGGGGCCGTCCTGCACCGTGACGCCGCAGGCACGCAAGCCGGTGGCCATGGCATCGATGCGGTCGCTTTCCTTGACCCGCAATTCCTTGACCCCGCGCATGTCTGTATCGCCGCTGGCAAAGGCGGCGACAACCGACAGGATCGGATATTCGTCAATCATGCTGGCGGCGCGTTCGGGCGGCACGGCGATGCCCTTCATATCCGGTGAATAGCGCGCGCGCAGATCGGCCACCGGTTCGCCGCCTTCAAGGCGTTCGTTTTCATAACTCAGATCGGCCCCCATCTCGCGCAGGGTGATAAACAGGCCCGCGCGTGTCGGGTTCAGCCCGATATTGGGGATCAGAACATCCGATCCCGGCACGATCAGCGCCGCACAGACCGGAAACGCTGCGCTGGAGGGATCGCGCGGCACGGCAATGGTTTGCGGTTGCAGTTCGGGCTGCCCCGTCAGGGTGATCACGCGGCCCTCGTCGGTGTTTTCGGTGGTGATCTCGGCCCCGAACCCTGCCAACATCCGTTCGGTGTGATCGCGGGTGGCTTCCTTTTCGATCACAACCGTCTGGCCCGGCGCGTTCAGCCCCGCCAGCAACACGGCCGATTTCACCTGTGCGGAGGGCATCGGCACGGTATAGCGCACCGGCACGGGGTTGGCCGCGCCCACAATCGTCATCGGCAACCGGCCCCCGCTGCGCCCGACCGACACCGCGCCGAACAGGGCAATCGGATCGGTCACGCGCGCCATAGGCCGTTTGTTCAGGCTGGCATCGCCGGTAAAGGTGGCGGTGATCGGGCTGGTTGCCATCGCCCCCATGATCAGGCGCACGCTGGTGCCCGAATTGCCGCAATCAATCACGCCGTCGGGTTCGCCGAACCCGCCAACGCCCACCCCGTGCACCGACCAGTTGCCGTTGCCCAGATCGGTCACCTCAGCCCCGAACGCACGCATGGCGGCGGCGGTGTCCAGCACGTCTTCGCCTTCCAGCAGGCCGGAAATGCGGGTTTCGCCCACCGCCATCGCCCCAAGGATCAGCGAGCGGTGCGAAATGGATTTGTCACCGGGCACATCAGCCACACCGCTGAGCGGGCCGCACGCGGCAGAGGTCATCGGGATCGGGGTGGCGTGGCTGGACATGAGCGCGGTCTTTCCTGCGGGTGTGTGTTTCGGGCAGGCTTAGCCAATTGGGCCGGACGGGTCCAGCGCAGAACGGGCGTGGGGCTGATGGGGGCGCATTAAACCCGGGTGTTTACGCACGCACGCCGGACGCGCGCCTGCCCGTGGGGTGGCGCAGCACCAGTCGTGCCAGCCACTTTATGGTCGCCAAACACAATCACGGTTTTCCGACAAAGGACTGGCCCATCAAACGCGCCAGCCCGACGGGACGGGCAGGCGCGAGTCCGGCGGCCTGCGGCCTTGAGTCCGGACGATTTGGAACGGTGCGTCAGACGCGGCGAAACGTCAGGTAATGCGGCGGGCGGCCTTCGCGCAGGGCCTTTTGTTCATAACGCGTTGAAATCCAGTCGGTCCACGGCGTGTGGATATCACCGCTCAGGCGTTCAAATCCTTGGGCGGGCACCTCTTCCAGCGTCTGGCGCACGTAATCCTCGATATCTGTCGCCACGCGAAACAGCGCACCGGGTTTCATCACCCGCGCCAGCGGACCCAGATGTTCGGGCGTCACAAAGCGGCGGCGGTGGTGGCGCGTTTTCGGCCACGGATCGGGGTACAGCAGAAACGCGCGCTCGATCGAGGCATCGGGCAGCACATCGAACATATCGCGCACATCGCCGGGAAACACGGCCAGATTGTCCACCCCCGCCTTGCGGATTTTGCCCAGCAGCATGGCCACACCGTTGATATAGGGCTCGCACCCGATGATGCCGGTATCGGGGTTCTGGGCCGCCTGATGCACCATGTGTTCACCGCCGCCAAAACCGATTTCAAGCCAGACGGGTTTGCCGTCGAACCGGGTGGCCAGATCCAGCGGTTGGCGCGTCGGGTTTTCATCCCAGCCCACCGGTCCGGGCGACAGGCGGGCCAGATCCTGATCCAGATAGCCCTTTTGGCTGTCACGCAGGGCCTGCCCTTTCAGGCGGCCATAGAAATTACGATGCGGGCGGTCGGGATGTGTCATGGGCGCGGGTGTAGCGCCAGTTTCCGGCAGGGGCAACGGGGGGCGCGCAAGGTTAATCGCGCAGCCACGTGCCGTGAAATTTTCCGTCACGGTCCAGCCGTTCGAACCCGTGTGCGCCAAAGAAATCGCGCTGCGCCTGTATCATGTTGGTGCTGCCGCGTCCGTGGCGCATCGTGTCATACCACGCCAGTGCGCCCGACAGTGCCGGCACCGGCACGCCCGCCAGTGCCGCACCGGCCACAACGCGGCGCAACGGGGCAATCGCATCGGCCAGCAGCGCAGCCATCGC
The DNA here is from genome assembly GCA_963765555.1 of uncultured Alphaproteobacteria bacterium. Taxonomy (GTDB): domain Bacteria; phylum Pseudomonadota; class Alphaproteobacteria; order Rhodobacterales; family Rhodobacteraceae; genus JL08. The sequence goes on along the minus strand of CAVXWX010000006.1, from coordinate 144,208 downwards.
CGGTGTCAAAATCATGTGTCCGAACGGCATGTCGCTGCGCAGGGCGGCGGCAAAATCATCCAGCAGCGCCGAGCGGATGATGCAGCCCGCGCGCCAGATTTCCGCAATCCGCGCCAGATCAAGCGCCCAGCCGAATTCGTCCGATGCGGCCTGCAACAGGCGGAACCCCTGCGCATGGGCCAGAATGCGCCCCGCCAGCATCGCGCGTTCCAGATCGCCGTCTTCGGGGACGGCGGCGGGCTGAACATCGCCGCTCAGGATCGTTTCACCCTTTTGGCGGGCGTCTTTTTCCGATGACCAGCCGCGCGCGGCAATCGCCGCTTCGATGGTGCTGGCGGACTGGCCCAGTTTCAGCGCCTCGATCACGGTCCAGCGCCCCGTGCCTTTTTGCCCTGCCTTGTCAAGGATCACATCGACCATCGGATGCCCCGTTTCGGGATCGATTGTGTGCAGAACGCGCGCCGACACATCCATCAGATAGGATTGCAGCGGGCCTGCGTTCCAGCGCGCGAACACCTCGCCGATCTGGGGGGCGTTGCGCCCTGCCCCGTCGCGCAGCAGGCCGTAGAGTTCCGCAATCATCTGCATGTCGGCATATTCGATGCCGTTGTGCACCGTTTTCACGAAATGGCCCGCGCCGTCCGGCCCAACATGGGCGACGCAGGGGTCGCCCTGATATTTGGCGGCAATCGCCTCGGCCATGGGTTTGAGCTGCGCCCAACTGTGATCGCTGCCCCCCACCATCATCGACGGGCCGTGGCGCGCGCCCTCTTCCCCGCCGGACACGCCCATGCCGACGAAATGGATGCCGGTGCCCTGCAGGGCCGCATCGCGCGCGCGGGTTGCGTTGAAATCGGCGTTGCCGCCATCAATGATCGTGTCCCCGTCCGACAAAAGCGGCGTCACGGCGGCAATCATCGCATCCATCGGCGCACCGGACGGGATCATAAACAGGATGGTGCGCGGTGTTTTCAGGGACGATACAAAATCGTCCAGCGTGTGGGCGGGCAGCAGATGTTGCGCCAGATCGCCGGATTCCTTGACGAAATCCGCGATCCAGTCGGTTTCACGGTTGGTCACGGCCACGCGAAACCCGTGATCCGCAAGGTTCAGCGCCAGCGCGCTGCCCATCGTGCCAAGGCCGTAAACCCCGATATCCGCCTGTGCCATGTGCCGTGCGCCCTTGTCTTTCGTGTTTGCGCTAAACTTAGCCGCTGGCCGCGCCAGCGCAAGCACCCCGATCAGCGCCCCAGCCGTTTGCGCCGCGTTTTCATCTTTTCATGGGCCGCCGCCGTGCCATCGTGGAACGAGCCGAACCATTTGTCCCACGGCATTTCCAGATTGCCGTAATTCACCTCGAAATAGCGGTGGTGCATCTGGTGGTGAAAGGTGCCCAGCGCCAGCCGCTTGCGATCCTTGACCAGCAGGTTTTCGAACCCTGTATGCGATGTGGCCGCCGTCAGCGCCTGATGCTGCATGTGAAACAGGATGTGCAGCGGATGGGCGGGGATGATGAAATGGATCAGCACCGAACTGAAGAACGCGATATGTTCCACCGGATGCATCGACAGGCCCGACCACGGGCCGACATTGACATTGCGGTGATGCAGGGAATGCACCAGCCGGTAGAGCGGCCCCCAATGCAGCGCGCGGTGTATCCAGTAGAAATGGAACGAAATCCATACCGGCGTCAGCAAGAACAGCGCGACAAACCAGATCGGGTTTTGCGCCCAAGCCAGCACCGGTGCCCATCCGTTGGCCATGGCGTGGAACATCACCACCTCATACGCGGTCCAGAACCCGACGCCGCTGGTCAGGGACCAGAACATATTGTCGCGCACCTGCCCGCCGAAACTGAACTGTTTGCCGTTTTGCGCCAGATCGCGCGGATCGTATTTCAGCCGGTCGCCCTGTTTCTTGTGGCGAAAGAAATACAGGTGCAGCCCGCCCGCGACCAACAGCATCAGGATCATGTTGCGCAGCCAGATTTGCGCGATCCAGCCCGGCGCAAGGGTTTGCATGTCGCCCAGCGCGGGCTGGAACCATGTCCAGCACAACAGGGCCAGCCCGACCAGAATGCTGTTCTCCGCCAGCGCCAGCCACCGCGCCGCGACCCATCCGGCCATGTTGCGCGGATCGGGCGGCCAGCTGAAAAACGGCGAGACGGCGATGGGGACAGACGGCACGTGATGCCAACCGGGGAGTTTTGCGCTGTCCTCTGGCTGCGTCATGTCCCCCGCCCCTGCCCTAGAACCATTGCCCCGGTTCCATCAGGCCCAGATCAAGCAACTGGCGCGAATGCCATTCGAACGGGGTCGAATTGTGCCAGTTGAAGGTTTCAATCTCGAACGTGCTGCCGGGGTTGCGTTTCAGCGCCTTGGCGGTGCGGAAGGAACAGATGGCCGATGTCAGATTGTTGTGCCACGGGCAGGCATAGGTGTTGTATTCTTCGTCATTGAATGTGTGATCCTCGCGCAGCTTCAGCCCCGGTTTGGCGCGAAACAGCGCGACGCGGTCGATCTTGCGCCGCAGTTGCGGCACGTGTTCTTCGTAGCGCCAGCGCAGCCCGCCGAAAAAATCAAGCTGCCGTTCCTTGGGGTGGTTGTGGTTCGCCGGATCGGTGCGCGCCAGCGCATAGTAGCCCGATTTGTCCAGACAGGCCTGTTCCAGCGACACGGCGTTGGGATTGGCATGCAGATCAGAGGCATAAAGATCAATCACATAGCTAAGCATGGCATCGCGCCGTTCTTCCGTATGAAAGGCCAGCATTTCGCCGACGGTGCGGGATTCACAAAACGGGAAAAACAGGTATTCGGCGTTGAAGCAATAATACAGCCACGTGCCCGGCGCGGCCGCGATGATCTGGTTCACGGCTGTTTCCATCGCGCCATGGCGCGACATGTCGTAATCGATCCGGTGTACCGAACCGGCCAGATCGCCCGGCAGTGCAAAGCTGGGTGGCATCAGCGCCAGAACCTGACGAAAGCCCGATTGCAAATGATGACGCAAGGTTGTGTCCACCTCGACATCATCCTCGACCAGCACCATCGCCACCGGCCCTTTGGCCAGCACGGCTTTGCCAACATTCAGAAAATCGGGGATCGAAGAATATCGCATGGGGCCTGCATCACGTGGTTTTCTGTAAGTTCCGTTAATTCCGTTTGCATTGCAAGCCACCCCTGCTTGGTCTAGTCAGGCGGCGCACCCCACGCCCCGCAGAGAGTTTCGCAAAATGTCCGCGCCCAAAAAGCTGTTTATCAAGACCTATGGCTGTCAGATGAATGTCTATGACAGTGAACGCATGGCCGAGGCGCTTGGCACGCAGGGCTATGTTGCCACCGACAAGGCGGACGAGGCGGATATGATCCTGCTGAACACCTGCCATATCCGCGAAAAAGCGGCGGAAAAGGTGTATTCCGAACTGGGGCGTCTTAAGGTGCACAAGGCCACCAACCCCGATCTGAAAATCGGTGTGGCCGGTTGTGTGGCGCAGGCCGAAGGTGCCGAGATCATGCGCCGCCAGCCCGCTGTCGATCTGGTTGTGGGGCCGCAATCCTATCACCGCCTGCCGGAAATGGAGGCCAAAACCCGTGACGGATTGAAGGCGCTGGACACCGATTTCCCCGAAGAGGACAAGTTTGAAAAACTGGCGTCGCGCCCCAAGGCGGCGCGCGGCCCCACCGCGTTCCTGACCGTGCAGGAAGGGTGTGACAAGTTTTGTGCGTTCTGCGTGGTGCCCTATACCCGCGGTGCCGAAGTCAGCCGTCCGGTGGATCGTATCCTGCGCGAGGCGCATGATCTGGTAGAGCGCGGCGTGCGCGAAATTACCCTGCTGGGCCAGAACGTGAATGCCTATCACGGCCTTGGTGCGGACGGATCGGAACAGACGCTGGCGCAACTGATCTGGGCGCTGGACAAGATCGACGGGCTGGAACGCATCCGGTTCACCACCAGCCACCCCAATGACATGACCGATGACCTGATCGAGGCGCACGGCACCTGTGCCAAGCTGATGCCCTATCTGCATCTGCCCGTGCAATCGGGATCGGACCGCATTCTGAAACGGATGAACCGCAGCCACACCGCCGAGGAATACCTGCGCCTGATCGAACGCATCCGCGCCGCGCGCCCCGATATCGTGCTGTCGGGGGATTTCATCACCGGCTTTCCCGAAGAAACCGACGCCGATTTTCAGGCGACGCTCGATCTGGTCGAGGCGGTGCGCTATGGCTATGCGTTTTCGTTCAAATATTCGACCCGCCCCGGCACCCCGGCCACCGAACGCGCGCAGGTGCCCGAAGACGTCAAGGCCGAGCGGTTGCAACGCCTGCAGGCGATCATCACCCGCGACCAGCGCGCCATTCAGGACGCAATGATAGGCCGCGATGTGAGCGTGCTGATCGAAAAGGAAGGGCGCTGGCCGGGCCAGATGGTCGGCAAATCGGAATATCTGCACGCGGTGCATGTAACCGGATCGAACGCCAAAGCGGGTGATATGGTGCGCGCCAGAATCGTATCCAGCACCACGAATTCGCTCGCCGGAGAATCAATCTGAGGTGTCTTTAAAGTGCCGCGCAATCAATCCTGACGCGACCCCGGGTTTGCGAAAACTGCCCAATTCGCCCGATCCCTAGCCCAATGTGGCCGATTTAGACACAATATGTAGTCAAAGCGGCTTCACAGGTGGGTGTTTTGTTCCTACACTTTTTCCCGTTAGGGAAAAGGCATTGTCTGCGACGCGCACGCTCTGCCTTTTGGGGATTTGTAAAGGATTAGGTTAGTGGTGAGTTTTAGTATTCACGCAATACGGGCGTCTGTTTCAGCGTCCTTTATTGCGGTGGCCAGCGCGGTGATCGTTCCGCACATGGCCGTGGCGCAATCAGACGCCGTATCATCTGGTGAAACACGCACAATCAAGGGCGAACGCTATGTTCCGACCATCTGGGTTGATCCGGACGGGTGCGAACACTGGGTCATGGATGACGGGATCGAAGGCTATATGTCGCCCCATGTCACCCGCGACGGACGGCCTGTGTGCCACCGCGGCAAGGTGTGCGGCGTGATGAACACCGATCAGTTTTTTGCCACCGACCGGTATGCGATCAGCGCCGCGGGCCAGCAGCGCCTGCGCGAATTTTTCACCAGCGCCACGGCAGAATCCTTTATCATCGTCGGCCATACCGACAGCCGCGCCTCCGACAGCTATAACATGCGCCTGTCGCAGAACCGCGCCCACGCCGTGGCCAAGGTGGCCAGATCGGCGGGCGTGCGGGTGGCTGAAATTCGCGGCTATGGCGAACGCCAGCCCAAGGCGTCGAATGCCACTGCCGAAGGGCGCGCGCAAAACCGCCGCGTCGAAATCCTGTGTCTACGCTACAAGGGGGGCTGAGATGTCTGTTCTGAAGATATTGTGCGCCCTCGGGGCCGTCGCCGCCCTGTCGGCCTGTGAATTGTCCAGCAATGCGGACAAGACCGTTGATGGCGGTCTGGACAAGAAACCGCTGTCCGGCCTGACGGCGGGCATCTGGGTCGATCCCAACGGCTGCGATCACTGGATCATCGATGACGGGTTCGAAGGCTATCTGTCGCAACGGCTGGCACCGGACGGCAAACCGGTGTGTTCCGGCGTTGCGCCTCCGGGTTACGCGGTCGGCCCGTTCAAACGCGGCACCACGGTCGAAGACCCGATCTGAGGTTGGACCACCTGATGATTTATGCGGCCCGTCTGGTTTTCAGGCGGGCCGTTTGCTTTTGGGCGGCAGGTGCATCGGGCCGGCCCGGGCGACACGACAGCACCGGTCTTTTCAAAGCTGTCAGAAAACAACCCCGCGCCCGGCGCGCATATATACCGAATGTTTTGCACACATAATTTTCGCGCAAAACCAGACCGTTAGAACCCCGAAGGCCCGGCGATTGCCTCAAATCAAAAGCCCTGACGGCAGGGGCGTTACACTTGCGCCACTCAGAATTTCACGGGTTTGCGGGCCATCCCTTATTCGGTGGGCGGGCCACAAAACACAACAGCGAGGATATGCGCCATGACGGAAGGAAACACACAAAACTGGGATGTCATTGTTGTCGGGTCCGGCATGGGTGGTATGTCATCGGCCGCCGCGCTGGCGAAAACGGGCCACAGGGTATTGCTGCTGGAACAGTACAAAGCTCTGGGTGGGCTGACGCACAGTTTCTCGCGCGAAGGCTTTACCTGGGATGTCGGGCTTCACTATATCGGTTGCGTCTCGCCCCAAGATCGTGAGCGGGGAATGATCGACTGGATTTCACACACACCGATGGCCTTCGAACCGATGGGATCGGTCTATGACATCCTGCATCTCGGGGACGCGCGCCCCCTTGCCCTGTCGCGCCCCTTCGAGGCCCAGGAACGCGATCTGATAGACCGCTTTCCCGATGAGGCCGACGCGATCAAGGCCTGGATTGCCGCGCTTCGGGACGGGCGGAACACGATGTACATGCTGGCGTCAACGCGCGCCACACCCGACTTTGTCGGCCACATGATCGAATGGTGGAACCACCGCGCCATAGATAAATGGTGCGCCCGCACAACGCAGGAGGTTGTCGACAGCATCACGCAAAACCCGGAGCTTGCCGCAGCCTTTACCGCGCAATGGGGCGATCACGGGGGCCGCCCCCACAAGGCAAGCTTTGCCATGCACGCCCTGATCTGCGGCAGCTTTCTGGAAAGCGGCGCATGGTATCCGGTCGGAGGCGGCAGCGCCTTTGCCGAACATCTGATACCGACGATTACCCAAGCCGGTGGCGAGGCGCGCGCCGGCGTCAGGGTTGAAACGCTTCTGGTCGAGAACGACAAGGTCGTCGGGGTGCGCACATCTGACGGCGAAGACATCCGCGCACCCGCCGTTATATCCGATATCGGCGTGCGCGAAACGATCAAAACCCTGCTTCCCGCGGGCTGCGGCCCCAAAGACTGGATCGATGAAATAAACGCGCTGCCGGCGTCTATTGCCCATTTCAGCCTGTTTCTGGGCTTTGAGGGGGACGTGAAAGAGGCTGGTGCGACACGCTCAAACCATTGGGTCTATCCGACAGGACAGGTTGACGCGGTCTGGGACGAGGCCCCCGAGGGCGATCCCCCCGGTTTTTTCGTCTCGCTTGCATCCCTGAAGGACCCAAGCCACGATCCGGGCCCCAAGCAAAAATATTCGGGCGAAATGGTTGTCTGGACCGATTGGAGCGTGGTTGCCCGATGGGCCGACCTTCCCTCGGGCGGTCGGGGGGCCGACTATAAGGCGTTCAAACAAAAGGTTGAGGACAAAATGTTTGCACTGTTCAAAGCCTACTTTCCGGATTTGGCCGAACTTGTTGTGTTCCGCGAGTTATCGACGCCTTTGGCAACAGAAGCGATCACCGGTCACCACGAGGGCCGCTTTTACGGGTTGGACGGGACACCTGCGCGCGTGTTGAGCACGGCGCTTAAAACCAAGACGCCGTCGAAGGATTGTACCTTGCCGGGCAGGATGTGGTCAGCCAAGGCATTCAAGGCGCGCTTTGGGGCGGCATCCTTTGTGCTGCGAGCATCGATCCGAGAGTTTTCAAACAGCTGAGAACATAAGGTCATTGCCTGCAATTCCGGAGCAAGGTTAAAAAGCCCGCTTGGCGGGGCGCTCTTTTGCCGTGTGTGCGAAAGCGGCGCGTTTCGCGCTGTGTGCAAGGAAATCTCTGACAAAAAATGCATATTCTCGGGCGACCATGGCAATTCAATCCGCTTCTGGATTTCCGGCGGGCTGGAGCTTTTTTCGGCGCAGTTGACCATATCCGACCTGACGGGCGTTGCGGATTGGCGCAGTACCAAGGGTCTGGAGTCCATGCGCATTCCGGGCAATGGCAGCTTTGATACCCTTGGCGGTAGCCCGCTGACCGGATTTCAGGATTTTCAAGTCTTCGGAAACCTTGCTGATCCCGTCGTGGATGGCGGGGCAAGCTTTGGCCGGTCACCGGCCCTGCAGACCCGCAGGATCGAACCGGTGCCGCCCTCCCTATCGCTGCCCGAAGGCATGGTGTTGTTGCTCAGCGCGGGCGCAGCACTGGGAATGATGCGCCGCCCGAAGGCAGTATAGATTTTGGCCGTCGCGATCTGCGGTCCGATGCAAGTGACAAGGTCAACAATCTGGCCCGATGGGCGACCCCATCAGGCCATTAGTCTGGCATTGGAACCTAGCTTGTCAAACCGACCTCGGACGCGGCGTCAAACGCCTCACGGATGGCACCGTTTGACCAACCGTCTTTCATAAGCTTTTGCTCTATCTCTGATTTGGAAGTTCCACGATACAGCTGGCTAATAACCAATGCCAGTTGCGACACAACCTTGGACTTATTCATTACAACACCTCAGAAACAACTCACTACTTGCTCAGAATACCACAGAATTCGCGGGTTTTCGTTTCTATTGGGAAACAGAATGTTCCCGGAATAGTCGAAGCGTGCGCTTGTTGTGTCCACCGGCCAGATAACCGCGCGTCGAAAATTGCGCCGCCGCGTCAAGCAACACCGCCCGTGCCAGCACTTATTATTACAGTTTTATGATAATATCGTGCGAGCCGCTTGCGCTTGGGTGCGGATATTGGCACCATCAACTCAGGTTGTTTAGCTAAGGATATGCGTTTGGCAATCAGTGCCCAGACTCCCCCGCCCCCTTCCGATCCCGCGCCCGAAGTGCTGGTGGAATTTCCCGATAACCGTTTACTGATTGATCTGTGTGGCGAATTTGACCGCAACCTTGCCGATATCGAACAGAAGCTGGCGGTGCAGTTGTTGCGGCGGGGCAACCAGATCGCGGTGATGGGCGCGCCCGAGTGCGCAGAAACAGGCCGCCGACAGTGCTGCAAGCGCTTTATGCACGGCTTGAGGCGGGGCGCGCGGTGGAACCGGGCGATATTGATCGCGAATTCCGCATGGGCGAGCGAAGAGGACGGCGCAAGCGCTGGCCACCAGCTTGAAATGTTCAAGGGCGGCAAGGTCGAGATCAAGACCCGCAAGAAGCTGGTCGAGCCGCGCACCGAGGCGCAGAAAGACCTATGTTCAGGCGCTGTTCGAAAATGAACTGGCCTTTGGCATCGGCCCTGCGGGCACCGGCAAGACCTATCTGGCCGTGGCCGTCGGCGTGAACATGTTCATCGACGGTCATGTGGACAAGATCATCCTGTCGCGCCCCGCGGTCGAGGCGGGCGAGCGGCTTGGCTTTCTGCCCGGGCGACATGAAGGAAAAGGTCGATCCCTACATGCAGCCGCTGTATGACGCGCTGAACGATTTTCTGCCCGCCAAGCAGCTGGCCAAGCTGATCGAGGAAAAGCGGATCGAGATCGCGCCGCTGGCGTTCATGCGCGGGCGCACGCTGTCCAACGCCTTTGTCGTGCTGGACGAGGCGCAGAACGCCACGACCATGCAGATGAAGATGTTTCTGACCCGTCTGGGCGAAGGCAGCCGCATGGTGATCACCGGCGACCGCACCCAGGTCGACCTGCCGCGCGGGGTGCCCAGCGGGCTTGCCGATGCCGAACGGCTGCTGAAGGCCATCCCCAAGATCAGCTTCAACTATTTCACCTCCAAGGACGTGGTGCGCCATCCGCTGGTGGCCGCGATCATCGAGGCCTACGAGAAAGACAGTGCCTGACAGCGTCCTGTGCCAGATCGAAGACAAAAGATGGCAAACCGCAGGGTTGGACGATGTGGCAGAACGCGCCACCCGCGCAACACTGGCGTTTCTGGGCCATGACCCCGCGCGGTTCGAAATCAGCCTGCTGGGCTGCAGCGATGCGCGCATTGCCGATCTGAACGCCGATTTTCGCGGCAAACCCGTGCCCACCAATGTTCTAAGCTGGCCAAGCGAGGATCTGTCGCCGAAAAAGGCAGGCGAGCGGCCGCAACCCCCTGGCAAGACTTCTTTATTTCCAACAGGCGCAGATATGCCCATCGAATTGGGGGATATTGCCATTGCCTTTGAAACCTGCCAATCCGAAGCGGACAAGGCCGGACTTTCACTTGTGGATCACACCACACATCTGATCGTTCATGGCGTGTTACATTTATTGGGCTATGACCACGTGCGTGACCAAGATGCCACTTTGATGGAAGGTCTTGAAACAGATATACTTGGCAGCATGGGGTTGGATGACCCATATAGGGACGATAACGGGGCCAGGCGGCCCCATTCTGGATTGGATTGATGGGCGATATTGACGGTTCCTCTAACGCAGCGCGCAGCGCGCAGCCGACAGAGCAAGACGAGTTAAACGGGACAGATCAGGGCGACATGCTGGCCGCAGACCGGCCCGGATTTTTTCGCAGAGTGATCGAGGCGCTGAGCCCGTCCGAAACGGACGAGGCCGCCCCTGATGTTCCGGCAGAGGCACCGCGCCCCGTATCGCACGGCATGATCAATCTGCGCCGGATGCGCGTCGAAGACGTGGCGATCCCGAAGGCCGATATCGTGGCGGTGCCCGACACCATCACCAAGGACGAACTTGTCGCCGTGTTCCGCGACAGCGGCTTGACCCGCCTGCCGGTCTATCATGGCACGCTGGATACGCCCATCGGCATGGCCCATCTGAAAGATTTCGCCCTGACCCACGGGTTCAACGGCAATGGCGGGCGGTTTTCGCTGAAAAAGATGCTGCGGCCGCTGCTGTTTGTGCCGCCGTCGATGCCGCATCGGCGTGTTGCTGACCAAAATGCAGACCGAACGGCGGCATATGGCGCTGGTGATCGACGAATATGGCGGGGTCGACGGGCTTGTCACCATCGAAGACCTGATCGAACAGGTCATCGGCGAGATCGAGGACGAGCATGACACGGTCGAAGGTGAATACTGGGTCAAGGAAAAACCCGGCTGCTATGTCGCCCTGGCCAAGACACCGCTGGACGAGTTCGAGGCCGAAATCGGCCAGTCGCTGACAGATCACGACCGCGTCGACGAAGAAGAAATCGACACGCTGGGCGGGCTGGTGTTCATGCTGTCCGGCCGTGTGCCCGCACGGGGCGAGGTGGTGGTGCATCCCGACGGGCCGGAATTCGAAGTGATCGATGCCGACCCGCGCCGGATCAAACGGTTGCGGGTTCGGGTGCCGGGCCTAGCCGCGGCATGACCTGCTGCGGCGGGTCAGACACATCCGCACAACCCTGTCCCACGCAAGCGCCCGCCGCGCCTGTGCCTATAGCGGGCTTGCAGGTGCTTTGGCGGCGCTGGGGCTGGCGCCGTTTGATCTGTGGCCGCTTGCCGTTCTGGGGCTGATGGCCGGATTTGTCCTGTTTTCCGCTGCGCCCACGTGGCGGCGCGCCGCCCTGACGGGGCTGGGGTTTTGGCACCGGATATTTCGCCGTGGCGCTGCTCTGGATCGTCGAACCGTTTCTGGTGGATGCCGCGCGGCATGGCTGGATGGCGCCCTTTGCGCTGGTGTTCATGGCAACGGGGCTGGCGCTGTTCTGGGGCGCGGCATTTGCGCTGGCGTATCGGCTTGCGCTGGCCCGCGCGCCGTGGACGCAGGGCGCGGCACTGGCGCTGTGCCTTGGGCTGGCGGAACTGGCGCGCAGCTATGTGCTGACCGGATTTCCCTGGGCGGTGCTGTCGCAAATCTGGGTGTCGACACAGGCGATCCAGTGGATCGGTGTGATCGGGCCGCACGGGCTTGTCCTGCTGATGCTGCTGGCGGTCTGGATGCCTTTGGCCATGTCGGGCGGGGCAATCCGGCGCGCGCTGTCGTTTTTGCCGGCGCTGTGTCTGGCGGGGGGCGCGCTGGTCTGGCCCGATACCGCGCCCAGCGCCAAACGGCGACGCCCCGATCATCCGCGTGATCCAGCCCAACGCCGCCCAGCACGAGAAATGGAACCCCGATCTGATCCCGTTCTTCTTTGACCGTCAGGTCGCGTTCACCCGCGCGCCGGGCCAAACCGGACAGCGCCCCGATCTGATCGTCTGGCCGGAAACCGCGGTGCCCACCCTGCTGGAATACGCCAATGGCGCGTTCGATGTGATCACCGAAGCCGCGCAGGGCAGCCCCGTGGTTGTGGGCATCCAGCGCCAAAGCGACGCGCGGCTGTACAATTCGCATGGTGGTTCTGGACGGAAACGGCACGCTGACCGGCATCTATGACAAACACCATCTGGTGCCCTTTGGCGAATATATCCCGTTCGGGTCCGTGTTGGGCAATTTCGGGTTGCGCGGTCTGGCCGCCGAAGACGGCGACGGGTTCAGCGCCGGGCCCGGCCCCGCCCTGCTGGATCTGGGCAAGGCAGGGCGCGCGCTGGCCCTGATCTGTTACGAGGCGATTTTTCCGCAGGATGTGAACCGCGCGCCCACGCGCCCCGATTTTCTGTTGCAGGTCACCAATGATGCGTGGTTCGGCACGTTTTCCGGCCCCTACCAGCATCTGGCGCAGGCGCGGATGCGCGCCATTGAACAGGGGCTGCCGATGGTACGGGCGGCCAATACCGGCGTGTCGGCCATCATTGACGCGCGCGGGCAGGTCACGCGGCATCTGGCGCTGGATACGGCCGGGTTTATCGATGCACCGCTGCCCGCGGCGCGCGCGGCGACGTGGTACAGCAGGACCGGCGACCTGCCTGCGCTGGTTGTGTTGCTTCTGGGGCTCTTTTCGCTGGGCGTCCTCAATTTGAGCGCGCGCTCAAAACTTTAGCAATTGACCCTGTTGTGCGCAGCGCGTACTGCATCTGACAGCGCCTGCCACAACGGCTTCCTGACGTGGCGGGGTAAAACCAATGGAGCATTTTCATGTCACGGCAGAACTATATTTTCACCTCGGAATCCGTTTCCGAAGGACACCCCGATAAAGTATGCGATCGCATTTCAGATGCGGTTCTTGATGCGTTTCTGAGCGAAGAACCCGAAGCGCGGGTGGCCTGCGAAACCTTTGCCACCACCAACCGCGTGGTCATCGGCGGCGAGGTGGGCCTGTCGGATCAGGACAAGCTGCATGAATACATGGGCCGCATCGAAGACATCGCGCGCGCCTGCATCAAGGATATCGGCTACGAGCAGGACAAGTTCCACCACGCCACCTGCGAGATCACCAACCTGCTGCACGAACAATCCGCCCATATCGCGCAGGGCGTGAATGCGGCAGACAACAAGGACGAAGGCGCCGGCGATCAGGGCATCATGTTCGGCTATGCCACCAACGAAACCGAAATGCTGATGCCCGCGCCGATCCATTATGCGCACGCGATCCTGCGCCGTCTGGCCGAGGTGCGCAAGGACGGCACCGAACCCACGCTGCGCCCGGACGCCAAAAGCCAGCTGTCCGTGCGCTATGAGGACGGCAAACCGGTCGGCGTGAACTCGATCGTGCTGTCGACCCAGCACGCCGATGAAACGCAAACCAGCGACGATATCCGCGCCATCGTCGAGCCCTATATCCGCGAGGTTCTGCCCGAAGGCTGGATCACGCCCGACACCGAATGGTGGGTGAACCCGACCGGCACGTTCGTGATCGGCGGGCCGGATGGCGATGCGGGCCTGACGGGGCGCAAGATCATCGTCGACACCTATGGCGGGGCCGCCCCGCATGGCGGCGGCGCGTTTTCCGGCAAGGACCCGACCAAGGTGGACCGCTCGGCCGCCTATGCCGCGCGCTATCTGGCGAAGAACGTGGTCGCCGCCGGTCTGGCGGACCGCTGCACGATCCAGCTGAGCTATGCGATCGGGGTCAGCAAGCCGCTGTCGATCTATTGCGACACGCATCGGCACCGGCGAGGTGCCCCCCGCCGCCATCGAAAAGGCGATCGACCGGGTGATGGACCTGACGCCGCGCGGCATCCGCGAGCATCTGCAACTGAACAAACCGATCTACCAGCGCACCGCGGCCTATGGCCATTTCGGCCGCGCACCGGACGCCGATGGCGGGTTCAGCTGGGAAAAAACCGATCTGGTCGATGCGCTGTTGAAAGAGGTCTAGGGCATCAAGCTGTGCCTGACTAGAAAACCGCCCTCGCAAGGCATTGCGGGGGCGGTTTTGTGTTTTGGGGTGATGCGACTAGAGCATTTGGCCGGAAGCGGAATTTGAGTCTCGGTGCAGAGAATGGCTGCATTGAGCCCAAATTAACCATTCTGAGCAAAACATGTGTCGCGCTGCCATTCAGAGTTGCCTTTCGTCTTTTCAACGGTTTCGCAGGCGGCTAGGTCTAAGGCGGTGGAGACCTTGTTGCTTGCGATTGTAGGCACCTCTTTATGCGATCAGCAGCAGCGTCTAAGGCATCGAGCAACATGGCACCTTTGAGTTATCGACTAAGTTTGATCCTTGTGTTCTGCGCCGGTTTGTTCTGGTCAACTCAGGGGCTGGCTATTCGCTTGATCGAAGCGTCCGACGCATGGCAAGTGCTGTTCTATCGATCGGTCTCGCTCAGCGTCTTCCTTTTCGGGATCATATTTGTTCAATACAGGCGCAGGACTCTCGAAGCGATCGTTCAAACCGGCTTGCCTGGTGCGATAGGAGCGACCCTGCTTGCCTTCGCATATGCCTTTGGCATTCTTGCGATGCAGAAAACCAGCATAGCGGACGCGGTTTTGTTGTTCGCTACCGCACCGTTCTTCGCTGCGGTGCTGGGTTGGCTGCTGCTTGCTGAAAAGGTGCCACGTTCGACGTGGTTCGCGATCTGTTTTGCACTGACGGGGATCATCGTGATGCAGGGCGGCGCGATTGCCAAAGGCAGTGCTTTAGGAAACCTCTATGCAGTGGGATCAGCGTTTTGTTTTGCTCTCTTCACTCTGGTTCTGCGTTGGCGCAAGGGAGGCGACATGATGCCGACGATTCTGTTGTCCGGTGTCTTTGCAACCATCATCTGTTTTGCGGTCACGACGGTGAATGGTGCTGGGATTGCTGTCCCTCGTCAGGACATTGTCGTCGCAACATTGATGGGAGTGTTCCAGACCGGCGTCGGTCTGGTGCTCTACACAATTGGCGCGCGGCGGGTAGCCGCCGTTCAACTGGCACTGCTGCCCTTGATCGAGGTTATTTTGTCGCCAGTATGGGTCGCGGTCTTCATCGGAGAGTTCCCGACTTACATTGTTCTGCTCGGTGGGTTTCTTGTAGGGTTCGCAATTGTCAGTGACGCCCTTTTGACGGCCCGAAGTTCTAACTCAGACACGTCTAAAGAACGCCCCTAGTTTGCAGGAAAGCAATGTCGGCTTCGTCCCGCACAGCGGATGTTGCATCCGACCGCAGCGATTGCCCGCTCCCTGCACAAGTATCGAACACGGCCATCGTCCCTGAAAGCGCTGGACCTATGCCGTCTTCTCCCCGCCCGTCGCCCGCGTCAGCGTTTGCGCAGGCGGATCACCACATCAACGGATGCAATCTCGGCCCCGGCGGGCGCGTCGGGGACGCGGGAAATGACCAACTGGTCGGCGGGGGCGTCGGTCAGGCGGCCTTCGTCTTCCCAGTAGAAATGCGGGTGGTCGTGCGCGTTGGTGTCAAAATAGCTTTTTGATCCGTCAACGGTCACTTCCTGCATCAGGCCCGCATCGCAGAACGCGCGCAGGGTGTTGTAGACGGTCGCCAGCGATACGGCCTCGCCGTGGTCCTTGGACAGGGCGAACAGGCTTTCTGCGGTGACGTGACGGTTCTGGCCGTCGCCCACCAGAAGCGCGGCGAGCGTGACACGTTGGCGCGTCGGGCGCAGCCCTGCCCCGCTGAGCCATTCTGTCCCGCGCGCATGGGCGTCTGTTGTCAGGTCCAGGGTCATGGAAAGCCTCGTTTTTGCAACTTTCCTTATATAAAGGGCGAATTGGACAAATTTCAATTGAAAATAAGTCGCAGCACGCGTTCTAATCCGGAAACGACCATCTTTTGCCACACCCTTGCGGGACCCTTTCACGCGATGCTAGACGGGTCGACAAGAGCCGCCAGAATGACAGGAGACGCGCCGGCATGGCCGACTATCCCAACCCAGTTTGACAAAGACGATCTGCTGAAATGCGCCCGAGGCGAGCTGTTTGGCCCCGGCAATGCGCAATTGCCCGAACCGCCGATGCTGATGATGGACCGGATCACCGACATCAGCGCGCGATGGCGGCACCCACGGCAAAGGCCATGTGGTGGCCGAATTCGACATCACCCCGACCTGTGGTTTTTCGACTGCCATTTTCCCGGCAATCCGATCATGCCCGGCTGTCTTGGTCTGGACGGGCTGTGGCAGTTGACCGGCTTCAACCTGGGCTGGCGCGGCTGGCAGGGGCGCGGCATGGCGCTGGGCGTGGGCGAGGTCAAGCTGACCGGCATGGTCAGGCCCGACCGCAAGATGCTGACCTATTACGTCGATTTCACCCGGGCGATCGACCGCCGTCTGACAATGGGTGTGGCCGACGGACGGGTTGTTGCCGACGGTGAAGAGATTTATGTGGTCAAAGACATGAAGGTTGGTCTGGCCACCATCCGTAAGGCCGAAGGCCGAACAAAGGGAGAACCGCCAATGCGCCGCGTCGTCGTCACCGGGCTGGGGATCGTCTCGCCGATCGGAAATAATGCCGCTGAGGTGCTGGCCGCGCTGAAGGCCGGCAAATCCGGGATCGAGGCCAGCCCGAACATGGCCGAACACGGGTTTCGCAGCCAGGTCGCGGGCACGCTCAAGATCGACGCCGCCGAACATGTCGACAAGCGCGACGCTGCGGTTCATGGGGCCGGGTGCGGCCTATGCCCATATCGCGATGAGCCAGGCGATCGCCGATGCCGGGCTTGACCGAGGACGATATCGTGAACCCGCGCACCGGTCTGGTGGCCGGATCCGGCGGGCCGTCGACCAGTGCCATGTTCGCCGCGCACCAGACGGTGCTGAAAACGGGCGCGACCAAGCGGATCGGCCCCTTTGCGGTGCCCAAATGCATGTCGTCGACGATATCGGCCAACCTGGCCACGGCGTTCAAGATCAAGGGCATCAACTATTCGATCACCTCGGCCTGCTCGACCATCGCTGCACTGCATCGGCAACGCCGCCGAACAGATCATGATGGGCAAGCAGGACGTGATGTTCGCCGGCGGCGGCGAAGAGCTGGACTGGACGCTGTCGTGCCTGTTTGACGCGATGGGCGCGATGAGCAGCAAATACAACGACACGCCCGAAACGCGCATCGCGCGCCTTTGACGCAAACCGCGACGGCTTCGTGATTTCGGGCGGCGGCGGCATTGTCGTGCTGGAAGATCTGGAACACGCGCAGGCGCGCGGCGCCAAGATCTACGCCGAAGTCACCGGCTACGGCGCCACATCGGACGGCCACGACATGGTGGCCCCGTCGGGCGAAGGCGGCGAACGCGCGATGCGGCTGGCGCTGTCGACCCTGCCCGAGGGGCGCAAGGTCGGCTACATCAACGCCCACGGCACCTCGACCCCGGTGGGCGATGTGGGCGAGGTCGAGGCGGTGCGCCGGGTGTTCGGCCAGGGCAGCACCCCGCCGATCAGTTCGACCAAGTCGATGACCGGCCACGCCCAGGGGGCGGCCGGCGCGCATGAGGCGATCTTCTGCCTTCTGATGCTGGAGCAGGATTTCATCACCCCGTCGATCAACGTGGAAACGCTGGACCCGGCGCTGGACCCTGCCGAAATCGCGACCGAAACGGGTCGACAATGCCGGGCTGGACAGCGTGATGACCAACAGTTTCGGCTTTGGCGGCACCAACGGGTCGATGATCCTGTCGAAATTCAAAGGGTAGAATACGCACATGACAAAGCTTCTTGAGGGCAAACGCGGCCTGATCATGGGCGTCGCCAACGAACGGTCGATCGCGTGGGGCATTGCCAAGGCCATGCACGAAGCGGGGGCGGAACTGGCCTTTACCTATCAGGGCGAAGCGTTCGGCAAGCGGCTGGAACCGCTGGCGGCCAGTGTCGGATCGGATTTCATGGTCGATGTGGATGTGACCGATGATGCATCCCTTGATGCGGCGTTTGAGGGGCTGGCGGCGCGCTGGCCGACGATCGATTTTGTGGTGCATGCCATTGCGTTTTCCGACAAATCCGAACTGACGGGGCGGTTTTTGAACACCAGCCGCGCCAATTTCAAGAATTCGATGGATATCAGCGCCTATTCGTTCATCGAAATCGCGCGCCGCGCCTATCCGCTGATGAAGGACAAGGGCGGCACGTTGCTGACGCTGACCTATCAGGGATCGAACCGCGTTGTGCCCAATTACAACGTGATGGGCGTGGCCAAGGCGGCGCTGGAATCGGCCACCCGCTATCTGGCGAACGATCTGGGCCCCGAAGGCATCCGCGTGAACGCGATTTCCCCCGGCCCGATGAAAACGCTGGCCGGTGCGGCGATTGGCGGCGCGCGCAAGACCTATAAACACGCCGACCAGAACGCGCCCCTGCGCGCCAACGCCACGCTTGAGGCGGTGGGCGGCACGGCGGTCTATCTGGCGTCGGATGCCGGGGCCTGCACCACGGGCGAGATTGTGCGCGTCGATGGCGGGTTTCACGTTCTGGGCATGCCGCAACCCGATTATCTGTAACGCAGGGCTGCCCAAATTCTGCCACGCGCACGCTGTATGCAGGCGCCATGACGCAGACACCGACCGAACAGGACCGCCGCCAGAACCGGCACCAGATCAGGGCGCGCCGCGCCCGCTGGGCCGGGCGATTGCTGATCCCTGTGCTTGGGCTGCTGATTTCCGCATCCCTGTGGTCTGATCCCGATGTCGCCAAACAACTGGAACGCGGGCTTGAGGTGGTGGCGGGCATGACCGGCCCAGAAAACCCTGACGATTTGCTGGATGACCGCGCGCCCGAACCCAAGGCCAAACCGGTGGTCACCCAACTGCCCAAAAGCCGCGTGAAGGTGAACCGGTATCCCTAGGGGGATGGCAGAGTTCGAAGCAGGGCGGGACGCCGGAGAGGACGGACGACGGGGGCACAGGCGGGTGCGGGGGCGTTGTGAGCGGTGGACGCCGAAGCGGAGCATTGAAGCAACCAGCCGCGAAGGTCCGGTTTGAGCCCTTGTTGCCCGTTTCTGCAGATTGCACCAACGTCTTCTTTTTGCCCACAGAGCAAGCACCGACGGTTTCAATCGGATGTCCGATTTGAATTTGTATCGCTGGTCGCCATCTACTCGGCGATTAGGGATTTGAAAACTCCTCGTAGATAGCGCTGTTGAACCAGATAGAAGGCTTCGATCTGCTCGGGTGCGTACGCTTTCCGCTAACTCCGCAAGGCCTGCCATTCTCCCGCGACCTGATCCCTTCGATGACCCTTCGGCTCTCTTTTGTAAGGCTGTAAATCAGTGAAGATTTGCGCCGTGGGTTGTCAATTGTCGAGACCATACAGTTCGCGGCCATATTCTTCAATTCACGTCCGACTAACTGCCGTTTCACTTCCAGAATTCTCGTGATCTCGGGCGCAGTCGCTGGCCCGATGGCCAATAGCACTTCGAGAATGGCCCGTTGCCCGACACTCACACCAGTGCCTGAAAGATCAGCTTCCACCCTGCTTGTTATCTGTCTCAGAAGTGGGCGGATGAGTTGGATGCCTGCGTAAAGCTGTTCAGCGCGGGAAAGTGTATCTGGTTGCATCTGCAAACGAATATCACATGCAGAAAATCTGTCAACTAGATCGACCACGTCGAGCCACATATGAACCTCAGTGTAAAATGAAACTGCGAAACGAGTGAAGGCCGAAATGAAGTGGAGCGCTTTGTCATAACCCGCCGCGATCATCAATCACGTATAGGCTCATGGCAGCAGGTGAGCATGCCGGACGGAGCTAAGGATGCCTCTGCCATGTCATCACATGTCAGATCGCGGAATTTTCGGTTCAACAATACATCCGACGCTTTGATCTCGTTCAATCTGACGGTCTGTTTGAGGCGGACTGACCTCGATGTTCCTCGGCGAAGCGGGGATGACCCGCACCTCCGGTGGGTTCTGGTTGATTTTCAGGACGCGCCCGGCGTGGCGATCAATTACTTCCGATCGCGCCTTCTTTTAGCACGACGACCGAAGACGACCCCGTGCGTTCGTGACGGACCTCTTTCTGGCCTATAGCGGCGCGATTACCTAGATAGCTTCGCTGCAGCTCCGACGGCATTGGGGAGGCGGCAGCACCGAGAGCGCTGTTTATGCAAACTGGCGAAGCTGGCTTATCTTCAGCTCAGGTGACAGTGTCATCGTTGAACCTGCACCATCCTATTCCACCGCGTTCCATTATCTGCGACATTTCCGATGTTGATCGCTGCGTTGGCGGGCTTCGCAGCGCTGCGCCGCAAATTCGCCAATAGCTAAAGAGTGCACTTGGCGCATATGTATTTTGAGCGCGGGGCATTGTTGATGAGCGCGCGCTCCACAGGCCCCAGCAGAAAGATAAGCGGCTAAAGGCAGAGCGCAAACGGCGCATTGGCTTTACGAACGGTAGCGTCCTTCAGTCCTCGAACGTGAGTGTTGCGCGTGTGAACGGCAAAAGGGTGGTTTGGTTTCGCCGAGCCAGAACCGCATGCCTGACCGGAATGCCGAAATTTGCGCTACAAACCGCAGGCCCCGACAAACAAATGCTGCCTCTGAATGGCCGCAAATGCACAAGCCCACTTCGTCCCGCAACTGAGACATTACCCACTAACTCAGCGAATGGCGGGTTTTCCGCATTTCGGTCATTGATGTTTTACGCAGCGTATGGCCGCCTTGATCCCATAATGCAGGATGCTGCGAGGGGCACAAATGTCTGCTGTCACCGGGGCGAGCTAAACACCTTCGACGACCAGTTCGGTTTTGAACGGGACTAGGGCAGCGTCAAGCACTGTCGTTCGAAGCCATTCCAAAACGAGGGTTTTGCGAGACGTTGAGCGGAACAACTCAGAAATCCGCAAGGCCATGCAGCTTGTTCATAATCGGGAATTAAATATTGAGCTTCATCACCTTCTTGAAAGCCAGATGTGCGGCAACTTATTTCCTCTGAACAGGCCATTGAGCAGCGTATTCCAGGCGCCACCGACCTCAATCAGAGGACGGTCAGAAACGTGGACAACCACAAGCATATTCTGGGCTTTGCCCTCCTTGTGGTCGGGGGCGAGGCATTGGTGCGCGGCGCTGTCTCCGTGGCGTCCCGGTTCGGGGTTTCCCCGCTTCTGATCGGCCTCACGCTGGTCGGGTTTGGAACATCAGCGCCAGAACTTGTCACAAGCTTGCAGGCCGCCTGGAGCGGCTTTCCGGGCATCGCGGTCGGCAATGTCGTCGGATCGAACACCGCAAATATCCTGCTGATCCTCGGTGTGGCGGCCGTCATCATGCCGATGGCCATTGATCCTGTTACGTTCCGTCGCGACGGGTCGGCTCTCGCAATCGCAACAGCGCTGGCGGTTGGTGTGATCTTCGCCGGGTCGCTCGACCGCTGGATGGGTGGCGTCCTGATCGTGGCGTTGCTGACATACATCGGGGTGGCGTACACGACTGATAGCATCGCTGTGGCAGAGGGCGGACTTCAAGATGCTCTCGTTTCCATGCCTGTATCCGGTTCGATCTGGCGCGCGCTCGGCTTGGCGATTGGCGGGATCGTGGTGACAATTCTGGGGGCGCGGCTGACCGTTGATGCGGCGGTGACACTCGCCCTTCTCTGGGGCATGAGCGAAACTGTCGTGGGCCTTACAGTCGTCGCGGTGGGCACCTCGTTGCCCGAACTGATAACGTCACCCGCCATGGCGGCGATACGCGGGAATCGAGCATAGAATTTGGACGTAATTGGATCGAACATCTACAACATCCTTGGCATCATGGGCGTCACGGCTCTTGTCCAGCCGATCCCTATCCCGCCGCAAATCGCACAGCTTGATGTCTGGATCATGGTGGCAACGACGCTCGCGCTGATCGTTGCGGTCGTCGCGTGGCAGCGGGTCGGTCGCGGAATTGGCCTCGTTTTTCTTGGTTCTTACGCCGTTTACACGGGATGGTTGGTGGCAAGTGTTCAGTCAAATTAGCAGGGCCAGCATATGTGCTGGCATCCTGACGCTTGTCAGCGCACTTGCGCTTCACGCACAGGACGTCGACTGGCTGGCAAATGTCAAATCCCTCGGCAACTGCGAGGGGTGCGTGATCGACGGACAGGATTTCTCTGGCCGAAGGCTGTCTGGCATTAACTTCACGTCTGCCCAATTGAGCAATGTTTCGTTTGACAACACTGCGATGACCATCGCGGTTTTTGATGGCGCGGTACTACGCGGTGTGAGCTTTAACGGCACAGACCTGAAAGGCGCGAGCTTTATCGGCGCGCGCCTTGAAGATGTAACATTTGTTGGTGCCAACTTGAAAGGCGCCGTCTTCGAAGATGCCGTCCTTGAGAATACAGACCTTGGGCCTGCGCTGCTTTGCAACACACAGGTTCCCGGCGATGTTCTGGACAATTCCGATTGCGAATGAACACTTTGCCCCCTGATATGCACCACGAAAGAAAAATGTTTGCCGGAACTCTTTCGAACGAAATCGAAATACTGATCGGTATCCTGGGTCGCAGTGATGAACCGCCCCAAAAACACACCAAACGCAGCGCACAAACCGTCGTCCCTGGATCGCAACCCACCCCCCGG
Source organism: uncultured Alphaproteobacteria bacterium (assembly GCA_963765555.1). Classification (GTDB taxonomy): domain Bacteria; phylum Pseudomonadota; class Alphaproteobacteria; order Rhodobacterales; family Rhodobacteraceae; genus JL08. The sequence goes on along the minus strand of CAVXWX010000006.1, from coordinate 121,660 downwards.
ACAACCGCAGAGGTCAGAGCTGTGATCCGATGGGCAGCAGGCTGTAGACGCCGGACATGAAGGCATCCCACGCGGAACCAGTGGGTTCGCGGTAATAGATCCGTTTCGTGCCGTCCGGTGTCGTTTCTGTCCATGTCACGCGGTCCTCCGCGTCCAGCGTCACGGCGTAGGTTTCGTCTTGTAAAACCTCGCGCAGGGCGGTCGAGGCGCTTTCGGTGAAGGCGGGCAGTCGATCAGGATGCCCATTTCGGTGTTGATGTTGACCGAGCGCGGATCCCAGTTGAACGAGCCGACAAACAGGTATCTGTCATCGACGGTAAACGCCTTGGCGTGCAGCCCCGAACGGGATTCACCCCAGTTGACGCCGCGATGTTTTTCGCGGTCCGCATCGGGTTTCACCTCGTACAGCGCGATGCCGCCCTCCAGCAGCCTGCGCCGGTCGCGGGCGTAATGCGCATAGACCGGTTTCACATCGTTGGACGCCAGCGAATTGGTAACGACCGATACTTCAACGCCGCGCCTTTCAAGGTCGCGCAGCCAGTCGGTGCCGCGTTTGCGGGGCACGAAATAGGCGGAAATGATCTCGACCTCGGTTTGGGCGTTTTCAAAATACGGAACAAGTTGCGAGGCAAGGATTTCACCTGTGTCGTCCCTGCCCGCCGCCTTGGAGGGCGGATCGGAATAAAGTCTGGCGGGCACCCATGTCAGATCAAGCGTCGCGGGGGTGAATTTCTGTTTGCGCGCGGCTTCGACGACATCGCCATATTCGGTCTTGCGCGCATCGCCAATGATCTGGTTCAGCCGGTCGCGCGCACCCTCAAGGCTCAGGTCGCCGCCCGTGCCGATGACGGCGCGGGCGGGCACGGCAAAGGCGCTGTTCCAATAGGCATCAAAGTTGCTCGAGATATCGTTGACGACCGGCCCCGCCACCAGCAGATCAAGGTCTGAATAATTCATTTCCCGCTTGGCCAGAAAATATTCATCGCCCACATTGCGCCCGCCCACGATTGACATGGCGTTGTCGGCGGTCATCGATTTGTTGTGCATGCGGCGGTTGATGCGCTTGAAATCGGTCAGGCCGGCGGCGATCTTGCCCTGATCGCGCCGAACGGGTTGAACAGGCGGATTTCGATGTTTTCGTGCAAATCCAGCGCCGCTGTCGTGGCGTCATAGCCCTTGGTGTCCATATCATCGAGCAACAGGCGCACCCGCACACCACGATCGGCGGCGTCCAGCAGGCTCCATGCAAAGACCTGTCCGGTGCGGTCATTGTGCAGCAGGTAGTATTGCGCATCGATCGTCAGTTCGGCGGTCGCCGCCAGCGCCAGACGGGCGGCCAGCGCGTCTTCTCCGTTGCCGATGATCCGCACGCCTGAACGGCCATCGCGCGGGTCGCCCAGCGCACGCACAGACCGCGTGAGCCCTGATGCTGTCGGGGCTTGCAGCGCGAAGGATGGCGTTTGTTCAAAGCTGCGGTCGGCAGGCGCGCAGGCCGAAATAACCAGAAGGGCCAGCCCTGCCGCGACGGCCAATAGTCTCATCAACAGCACTCCGAATTGCGTCACCTTTGCCACCTGTTGGTGCCCCGCGCGTTGTAAACTTACCGATGTCGTTTCCCCGAACGCAAGCGCAAACCTGATCTTGGGCTGCCCCTGCGGGCCTCCGGTTCGGGGATGTTTTTGCAGGACGACGAGCCGGTCAAAGATCTTTTGCGAAATAGTGCAAATGCGGGCGCAGCATGGGTTGGTCTTTGTAGGTCGTTGTTTCGACGGGCGTGTCCAGTTCGACAAACCCCAGCTTGGGATACAGGCTTCGCATTTCCACATTCGGAGTCAGCGTGTCAGCGACCAGCCGTTTCAACCCCATGTCGCGCGCCGCGTGTTCGCGCGCCTCGATCAGGGCCCTGCCGGTTCCGGTGCCCCGCGCGCTCTGGGTGACAAAGACCCGTTTCAACTCGCCTGTATCCTGATCCAGACGTTTGAGCATGCCACACCCCACGAAATCGCCGCTGCCCGCGCGCGCGACAACCAGACAGCCGTTGGGGGGCAGATAGTCTTGGGAATTTTCCCAAAACTCGGCAAGGGCGCTTTTGGGGGCGGCCGGATCAAGTTCCAAGCCGATGGCCCGCATTCTGACGACGATGAGGTCATAATACTGCGACAGCAAACCGTCGAGCGCATCGCGGGGCGGCAGGGTCTTACAGAGTTCGATGTCTATTTTGCCCATGTTGACCCCTAAGAAAGGCCCACAAGGGCCGGACTTATCAAGTGTTTCAGTGTGCCGCACGGATTTGGGATCATCAAGTTTTATTGCGCATGCGGTCGATTAACCGTTTGTGCGCAACAATGTCTTGTGACGCTTTTTTCCGTATCACGGGCCCGATATGGCAAGTGCAGGCACCGCCCGTTTTCGAACGGTACTTCCAGATGTGATGGCCCTGGTCTTCCTGCGCGTCTGACGCGGACAAAAGACGGCCTGTTCCGTCTGCCTGTCTGCCCAAAAGTTTAAAGTGTTCAACACTTCGCAGGCTTGTTACCTTTTGTCTGGCAAAGCCCTGCGAAAAAACACCTCGGGATGAAAATCAAACATCGGTTTAGAAAGTACCTAAATGCCTAAAACGCGAATGACTTTAAAAGACGCCTCGCACTATCTGAATATCCAACCCAGCAGTGTCGGAAGCCGATGGAGAAATGGCCATTTAGAGGGCGAAAAGGACAATTCAGGCAAAATCTGGGTTTGGATTGATACGGATGACGTTGCCCCTGCGGGCGGCCAAAACGCAGCCGGAGCGACGCCTGACACAGACCGATTTGATGCAAGTGCATTGTCCGCTAAACCCAAAGCCGCGCGCCCTCTGCTGGAGCTTGTGCGCGACGACAGAAGAAACCGCCGTAGCTGCTGGCTTAACCGTAAGGGAAGCAATGTCACATCCCAATTCGGCGAGGATGGAATTCTTGCCGAAGTGTTCCGTGTTATCGAACTGGATGAGGAAAAATGGTGCGTCGAATTTGGTGCTTGGGACGGAAAGAAATTTTCGAACACATTTGATCTGTTCAGAACAAAGGCTGGAACGGAGTCCTGATCGAAGGAAGCAGCGAGAAATTCAAGGACCTGCAAAAGACCTATGGCGAAACTCCGAAAGCCATTTGCCTCAACCGAATTGTAGGTTTTGATGCCGGCCCGAATTCATTGGATTCCATCTTGGCCAGCACAAAAATCCCGATCACTTTCGATCTGCTTTCGATAGATATCGATGGCAACGATTACCACGTTTGGGAAAGCCTGACCACGTATGCCCCCAAGGTCGTGATTATTGAATACAACCCGAACATTCCGAATGATGTCATCTTTGCCCAAGTCAAGGATCTTGAGCTTAACCACGGATGTTCACTTCGTGCGTTGATAGAGTTGGGTAAAGCCAAGGGTTACGAGTTGGTTTGCGCCACCCGGGCGAACGGCATTTTTGTGCAAAAGCAATTTTTCGCCGCGTTTGGAATAAGAGACAACAGTATCGATGCGATGAACCGTGCAAAAGGAGGCGGGCGCATTTTCCAAGGTTTCGACGGGACATTGTTCAATGTCGGAATCGAAAAGTTAAACTGGGGGGCAAGGGGCCATCGCGTTACCCATGACCAGTTTCAGGTGATTGACGAAGACAAACGCAAATTCGGTGATAGCATCGCTCCGCACCTCAAAAAGTAACCTGTTTCGCTTTTGGTTTGATCTTACAGGCACCGTTGGAACGTTGGCCGCCTGTCACAGTTCAAGGCAAACAATTCGAAATTAGCCGCCAGCACCTGCGGTCTGAGTTCCGGTTGTATGCAGCGGTTACACCGCGCAACGGCACAGTTCATGGGCGTCGCTCTTCCCCCGGCGCACCATCCCCGCCCGTCGCATCCTACGACCGGCGGGGATCATTTAGGGCCGCTTACGCAATCGCCACCAGTTCGATGTCGAATGTCAGGTCCTTGCCCGCCAGCGGGTGGTTGGCGTCCAGCATCACTTCGTCTTCGGTGACGTTGACCACGACAACCGGCATCGCCTGTCCGTCGGGGGTTTGCATCTGCAATGTCGTGCCCACCTCAAGCGGGATATCGGCGGGGATGCCCGCGCGTGGCACGCCTTGCTGCATTTCGGGTTTCACGGGGCCGTAGGCCTCGGCGCAGGGCACGTTGACGGATTTCTTGTCGCCCACGGCCATGCCGGGCAATGCGGTATCAAGCCCCGGAATGATCATGCCGGAGCCGACCTCGAATTCCAGCGGGTCGCGGCCTTGGCTGCTGTCGAACACGCTGCCGTCCAGCAGGGTTCCGGTATAGTGGATTTGTACGGTGTCACCCGCTTTGACTTCGGTCATAAGTGTCGTCCAATCTGGTTTGATTTTTCGGTTATGCGGCGCATGCGCGCGGCGTTGATGGCACCAGCGTAACAAGCCATGCCACGGGATGCAAACCGGCCCCGGTGCCGCGCGACGGGGCCGGTTGCGAATAGCCCCTTTTCCCCCTGCCCTGCCCGTGTCAGTCTGCGCCCCAACGCGGAGGATTTGAATGCCCATCACCACCTGTATTTTCGATGCTTACGGCACCCTGTTTGATGTCGCCGCCGCCGCCCGTGTGGCGGCGGGCGAACCGGATGCCGGCGATCTGGCGCAACGCTGGCCTGCGCTGGCCGAAGCGTGGCGGCTGAAACAGTTGCAATACACGTGGCTGCGCGCGATCACCGGCGCGCATACCGATTTCTGGGCGGTCACGCAGGACGGTCTGGATTGGGCGCTTGAGGCGACGGGGCTGGATGGCAATGCGGCTTTGCGCGAACGGTTGCTGGCGCTTTATTGGGAATTGCAGGCCTATCCGGAAGTGCCCGCCATGTTGTCGCGCACTGAAACAGGCGGGGCTGAACACCGCGATCCTGTCGAACGGATCGCCCGATATGTTGCAGGGCGCGGTTGCGTCAGCGGGGATCGGGGATTTGCTCGACGATGTACTGTCGGTCGAAAGTGTCGGCATCTTCAAACCTGCCGCGGCGGTCTATGATCTGGTCGGGCAGCGGTTCGGCTGCGCCAAGGATGAGGTGTTGTTCGTGTCCTCGAACGGGTGGGATGCGGCAGGGGCCAGCGGCTACGGGTTTGAAACCGTGTGGGTCGAACCGCGCGGGCGATCCGGTGGACCGTTTGCCGTGGCGGCCCAAACATAGCTTGCGCGATCTGGTGTCGATTCCCGCGCTGGCAGGTGTGTGATGGCGACGTTCAAAACCGCCGACGGGCTGTCGCTGCATTACACCGATACCGGCGCAGGCAGCGGCCCCGCGATCCTGTGCCTGTCGGGGCTGACCCGCAACAGCAGCGATTTCGATTATGTCACGCCGCATCTGCACGATGCCCGCCTGATCAAGCTGGATTATCGCGGGCGCGGGCAATCGGACTGGGCGCAGGACTGGACGACCTACAGCATCCCGACCGAAGCGGGCGATGTGCTGGCGCTGATGGATCATCTGGGGCTGGCGCGCGCCGCGATATTGGGCACCTCGCGCGGGGGGCTGATTGCGCTGGGTCTGGCCGCCGGTGCGCCCGACCGGATCAGCGCCGTTGCGCTGAACGATATCGGGCCGGAGCTGGACCCTGCGGGCCTGACCAACATCATGGGCTATCTGGGGCGCAACCCGAAATGGAAAACCCATGAACAGGCCGCCGCCGAGCGTCCGGCCTATATGAAAGGCTTTGCCAATGTGCCGCCCGCGCGCTGGCTGGACGAGGTGAAAAAGCTGTACGTGGAAACGCCCGAGGGGCTGAAGATCAACTATGATCCGCACCTGCGCGACGCGGTCGAGGCGGCGGGGGCCACCCCTGCCCCTGATCTGTGGCCGTTGTTCGATGCGCTGGCGGGCAAGCCGCTGTGCTGCATCCGCGGCGCAAATTCCGATCTGCTGTCGCCTGAAACACTGGCCGAAATGGTGCGCCGCCGCCCCGACATGATCGTCGCCGAGGTGCCGGACCGCGCGCATATTCCGTTTCTGGACGAACCCGAGGCGGTGCTGGCCTTGCGCACATGGTTACAGGAGCTGACATGAATATCGACATGATCAATGCCGCCGCCGCGCGGCTTGCGGGCCATGCACGGCGCACACCGCTGCTGTCTTCGCCGTTTCTGGACGAGATCGCGGGCCGGCGCGTGTTTGTGAAGGCCGAATGCCTGCAACACACCGGCAGCTTCAAATTTCGCGGGGCGTGGTCGGCGGTGTCGGCGCTGGAGCCTGAAACCCGCGCGAAAGGCGTGATTGCCTTTTCCAGCGGCAACCATGCCCAAGGTGTGGCGATGGCGGCGCGCGCGCATGGGACCAGCGCGGTGATCATCATGCCCGCCGACGCGCCCAAGATGAAGATCGACAACACCGCCGCGCTGGGGGCCGAAGTGGTGCTGTATGACCGCGCCACCGAAGACCGCGACGCCATTGGCGACGCGCTGTCGGCCGAGCGCGGGTTGACCCTGATCAAGCCGTTTGACGAACCGCTGGTGATTGCGGGGCAAGGCACGACAGGATTGGAAATTGCCGAACAGGCCCGCGCCGAAGGTGTCGAGGCCGCCGATGTTCTGGTGTGTTGCGGTGGCGGCGGGTTTCTGTCGGGCATCGCACTGGCGCTGGAAGCAAACGCGCCCGGTTTGCGCCCCCGCCCCGTCGAACCCGAAGGGTTTGACGATGTGGCGCGTTCGCTGGCTTCGGGCGGGATCGAACGCAACACCCGCACATCGGGGTCACTGTGCGATGCGATCATCACCCCCGCGCCCGGGCAACTGACCTTTCCGATCATGCAGCGCCTGTGCGGGTCCGGTGTGGTTGTGAGCGAGGATCAGGCGTTGCAGGCCATGGTGCTGGCGTTTTCGCGGCTCAAGATCGTGGTGGAACCCGGTGGCGCCGTGGCGCTGGCGGCGGCGCTGTTCCATCCCGAGCAAAGCGAAGGCGATGCGGTGATCGCCACGGCATCGGGCGGCAACGTGGATGCCGATGTATTTCGCGCGGCGCTTGACCGGTTCGGAACCTAGCCGATGACCCGTTTCACCATCGCCAGTTTCAACGTCAAGAACCTGATCGGGCCAGAGCGCGAATATTACAGGTTCCAATCCTACACGCCCGAAGAATACGCGTGGAAAAAGGACTGGATGGCGGAACAGGTGTTGAAAATGAACGCCGATATCCTGTGCCTGCAAGAGGTGTTCGAGGAAGAGGCGCTGCGCGATGTGATGGACGAGGCCGACCGGCTGGGCACCGAAGGCAACGACGCCACGATCCCCGATAAATCAAAGGGATACCACAAGAAGGCGATTTTCCGGAAACTGGCCTATACGCCCTATACCGATGCCGCGCTGGCCTTTGCGCCCAACGTGAATGACGGCGAACCGGGGCAGCGGCGGCCCGGTCTGGCGGTGATATCGCGGCTTGGCTTTGCCGCCCCGCCCGAGGTGATCCAGCACTTGCCGGTGCCCTTGGTCATTCCGTTGCAGGAACTGGGTGGCGGCGATGCGGGGCAGTATACGCTGACCCGATTGTCGCGCCCGATCCTGAAGGTGCGGATACCGGTGCGGGGCCGCACCATCACGGTGTTCAACTGCCATCTGAAATCGAAACTGGGCGAATTCATCACGCCCGCAGGGGCCGATTACGCGCCCGAAGCGGACCTGACGCAATATGATGCCATCGGGCGGGCAATGGGCGCGCTGCGCGCCGGATTGCGCCGTATGGCCGAAGCATGGGTGTTGCGCGCCGCCATTCTGCGCGAATTGCAGGCGGGCCATCCGGTGATGGTGACGGGCGATTTCAACGATGGCGAACATGCGGTCAGTTCCGAGATTATCAGCGGCGAACGCCCGTTCCGCAATTACGCATGGATGCTGCGCCACGATGCCAAAGCCGCCAATGACCGCTACAGCAAAGAAGAAAACGAACAGATCACCGAGGATGTCGAGGCGGTGAAACTGCATTCGGCCGAAAAGATGTTTGTGCGCAAATCCCTGCGCGACATGGTGTACACATCGGCCTTTGGCGGGGTCTATGAAAGCATCGACCAGATTTACATGTCACGCGATTTCCTGCCCGATTTTGACAAGAGCATCGGCGAAATGGAATATTTCAGTGTGCTGAACGATCACCTGACCGATGGCAGCCACGCCGAAGCGCCGTATAACAAACTGGCGTCGGATCACGGGCAGATCGTTGCACATATGCGATTGAAACAGGAGTAAGGGGAGCGTCATGCACATACTGGAACTGGACGATATCCGCGTGCATTACCGCGTTGACGGCGATCCCGATGGCGCGCCGGTGGTGTTTGCCAATTCGCTGGGCACCGATTTGCGGTTGTGGGATGCGATCCTGCCGCTGTTGCCGGACGGATTGCGCATCATCCGCTATGACAAGCGCGGGCACGGGTTATCGACCTGCCCCGATGCGCCTTATACGATGGGGGCGCTGATCCGCGACGCCGAACAGGTGCTGGATCATCTGGAGGTGAAGAACTGTGTGTTTGTCGGGCTGAGCATTGGCGGCATGATTGCGCAGGGGCTGGCCGTCAAACGGCTGGACCTGATCCGCGCCATGGTGCTGTCGAACACAGCCGCCAAAATCGGCAATCCGCCGATGTGGGACGACCGGATCGCCGCCGTGCAAAGCGGCGGGATCGAGGCGCTGGCCGATGCCGTGATGGAACGCTGGTTTTCAGCCGATTTTCGCAAGACGCCGGAACTCGAGTTGTGGCGCAACATGCTCGTGCGGCAGCCCGATCAGGGCTATATGGGATGTTCGGCGGCGATTTCGGGCACCGATTTCTACACCACCACGGCCAGCCTGCGCCTGCCGACGCTGGGCATTGCCGGATCGGAAGACGGATCAACCCCGCCCGATCTGGTGCGCGAAACGGTTGATCTGATCCCGGGGTCCGGTTTTCATCTGATCCGGCGCGCGGGGCATTTGCCATGTGTGGAACAACCCATTGAATATGCACAGGTTCTGACAGATTTTCTGCGAAAGGTCGGGCATGTCTGATCGCTATCAGGATGGCATGAACATCCGCCGCAAAGTGTTGGGGAATGCCCATGTAGACCGCGCCGAGACGGCCAAGACCGAGGCCGACCTGCCGTTCCAGACGCTGATCACCGAAGGCGCGTGGGGCACGGTTTGGGCGTCGGATGCGATATCGTTGCGCGAACGGTCGATGCTGACGCTGGCGCTGCTGGCGGCGACGGGGAATTTTGATGAAATCCCGATGCATGTGCGCGCCTGCGCCAACACCGGCGCGTCCGAACGCGATGTGATGGAGGCGTTCCAGCATGTCGCGATTTATGCCGGTGTGCCCAAGGCCAACCACGCCATCAAGCTGGCCAAACAGGTGTTTGCCGAAACAAGGGACGCATGATGGCGCAATTTCTGCTGGTTCACGGATCGTGCCACGGCGCATGGTGCTGGCGCGATGTGATCCCCGCGCTGGCCGCGCTGGGGCATAACGCCACCGCAATTGATCTGCCCGCGCACGGGGCGGACACAACGCCGCTGGATCAGGTGACGCTGGACAGCTACCGCGATGCCATTCTGGCAGCCAGCACGCCCGACACGATCCTTGTGGGCCATTCGATGGCCGGATACCCGATTTCCGCCGCCGCCGAACACGCGCCCGAGGCGATGGCGCGGCTGGTCTATGTCTGCGCCTATGCGCCGGTTTCGGGCCTGTCGCTGGCCGATATGCGCCGCGCGGCCCCGCGCCAGCCGCTGTTGCCCGCGATTGTGATGGCCGAGGACCGCAAAAGTTTCACCATTGATCCCGATCAGGTGGCGGATGTGTTCTATCACGATTGCACGCCGGATGTGGTGGCCTATGCCAAGGCGCATCTGTGCCCGCAGGCGGTGCTGCCGCAGGACACGCCGATCACGTTGGGGCCGCGTTTTGCATCGGTGGCGAAATCCTATATCCGCTGCACGCAGGACCGGACCATTCCGCCCGAATACCAGATCACCATGACCACAGGCTGGCCCGAACAGGATGTGTATGCGATGGCCACCAGCCATTCGCCGTTCTTTGCCGACCCTGCCGGTCTGGCCGCGCTGCTGGATGACATTGCGAAAGGCACATCATGACAGGATCGCTGTTTGACAGCCCGTTATATGGCGGGCTTTTCCCCACGGGCGAGGTCAAGCGCCTGTTTTCCGACAGCGCCGCGATCCGCGCGATGCTGCTTGGTCGAAGGGGCGCTGGCCAAGGTGCAGGGACAGGCGGGCCTGATCCCCGAAATCAGTGCCGCCGCGATCCACCGCGCCAGCCTTGAGGCGCAGATTGATCCGGCGGCACTGGCGCAGGAAACAGCGCAGAACGGGGTGCCGGTTCCGGCACTGGTGGCGGCGTTCCGCACTGAAATGAAAGCCCCCGAACACGCGCAATATGTGCATTGGGGGGCCACATCGCAGGATATCATGGACAGCGCGCTGATGTTGCGGCTGCGGCAGGTTCTGGTGTTGCTGGAACAGGATATGCGCGCCGTGCTGGGCGCGCTGGCGGGGCTGGCGCAGGATCATGCGCGCACGGTGATGGCCGCGCGCACGTGGGGCCAGCACGCGACCCCGACCAGTTTCGGCGCGGTGGCGGCATCATGGGGTGCACCGCTGCTGGGCCTGCTGGAAGACTTGCCCGCGCTGCGCGATACGGCGCTGGTTGTGTCGCTGTCCGGCGCGGCGGGAACGGCTTCGGCGCTTGGGGCCAGTGCACCGCAGCAACGCGCGGCGCTGGCAGAGGCGCTGGGCCTGTCCGATCCGGGGCGCAGTTGGCACACGGATCGCACGCCGGTTCTGGCCATCAGCGGCTGGATCACGCGGGTGACGGTGGCACTGGCCAAAATGGCCGAGGATGTGATTGCGTCTGTCCAAAGCGAAACCGGCGAACTGGTGCTGGAGGCGGCGGGCGCGTCTTCGACGATGCCGCAGAAACAGAACCCTGTTGCCGCGTCGGCCATTGTGGCGCTGCTGGCGCAGGTCAACGGGGCCAATGCGGTGTTGCATGGCGCGGGCGTTCACCGGTTCCAGCGTGACGGGGCCGCATGGATCAGCGAATGGATGGCCCTGCCGCAGCTGGTTCTGGGCGGGGCCGCCGCGCTGCACCACGGCGTGGCCATTGCGGGCGGGCTGCGCCCTGATCCGGCGCGGATGCGGGCCAATCTGGACAGCGGTGCGGGGCTGATCTTTGCGGAAACCCTGTCGTTTGCGCTGGCGCAGAGAATGCCGCGGCCACAGGCGCAGACGGAAACGAAAGCGCTGTGCAAACAGGTGATCACCGGCGGTGGTGATTTGAAAACCGCCGCACTGGCCGCCTATCCCGAACTGGATGGCGCGCTGTTTGATCCCGACCAACAGCTTGGCACCGCGCCAGAGGAGGCGCTGGCCTTTGCCGCGCGCGTCAGGGCAGTGGTGCAGGATGCATAGCCCGGCGCGGCGGGGGTAGGCGGGCCGTGAACGTCCACCGCCCTGCCCTGATCTTTATCCTGATCACCGTGATGCTGGATGCGATGGGGATCGGCCTGATCATGCCGGTGATGCCCGACCTGATTGTCGAGGTGCAGGGCGGATCGCTGGCCAATGCCGCGCTGTGGGGCGGTATCCTGTCGACGGTGTTCGCCATCATGCAATTCCTGTTCGGGCCGCTGATCGGCAACCTGTCGGACCGGTTCGGGCGGCGGCCTGTCTTGCTGATCTCGCTTGTGGTGATGACGGTTGATTATCTGGTGATGGCGGTGGCGGGCAGTATGGCGCTGTTGCTGGTCGGGCGGGTCGTGGGCGGGATCGCCACCGCGACCAGCGGCACCGCATCGGCCTATGTGGCCGATATTTCCGCGCCCAAGGACAAGGCGGCCAATTTCGGCCTGATCGGGGCCGCCTTTGGCATCGGGTTTGTGCTGGGCCCGCTGATCGGCGGGTTGCTGGGCGGATACGGCACCCGCGCGCCGTTTTATGCCGCCGCCGCGCTGTCGGCACTGAACGCGGTGTTCGGTTATGTCGTGCTGCGCGAAACCGTCACAGACCGCATCCGCCGCCCGTTTTACTGGCGCCGCGCCAATCCGCTGGGCGCGTTGCGCCATCTGGGCAAATTGCCCGGTATCCGCCCGTTACTGGTGATGTATTTCCTCTATCAGGTGGCGTTTCATGTCTATCCGTCGGTCTGGTCGTTTTTCACGCAGGAACGGTTTGGCTGGGGGCCCGGCACCATCGGCCTGTCGCTGGCGCTGTTCGGGATCATGATGGCCCTTGTGCAGGGGGTATTGATCCGCTTTGTGCTGCGCTGGCTGGGGGAACGCAACACGGTGGTTTACGGCCATGTGTTTGATGTGTTTGCCTTTGCCGCGCTGGCCTTTGTGACCAGTGGCGCGCTGGCGCTGGTGCTGACCCCGCTGGCCGCACTGGGGGCGGTGATTACCCCTGCCTTGCAAGCGATGATGTCGAAGATGGTCGGCGATGATCAACAGGGCGAATTGCAGGGCATTCTGACGTCGATCTATGCGCTGGCGATGGTGGTGTCGCCGCTGATGATGACATCGGTCTTTGCCGCGTTCACCCGTGAAGGCACGGCGTATTATCTGCCCGGCGCACCGTTTCTGCTGTCGATCGTGCTGATCCTGATCGGGCTGGCGGTGTTTGTCCGCAATCCGCCGCCGCAGGGATGAGCACAGGATTTGCGGCTTGCGGCGCGGGCCGCTTGCCGTCACGCTGGCGCGGAACGCCACGCCCGAAACCGGAGGTTGCAACATGCAAACGATCAAGGCCGCCGTCTGCCACAGCTTTGGTGCCCCCCTTGTGATCGAGGATATCCAGATCCGCGCGCCCGCCCTGGGTGAGGTCGAGGTGACGCTGGAGGCGGTGGCGATCTGCCATTCCGATATTTCCTTTGCCGAGGGCGCATGGGGCGGATCGCTGCCTGCGGTTTACGGGCACGAGGCGGCAGGACGGGTATCGGCGGTTGGAGCCGGTGTTGGCGCGTTCGCGCTGGGTGATCCGGTGGTGGTGACGCTGATCCGCGCCTGCGGGTCATGCCCCAATTGCGCCAGCGGCCACCCCACCATTTGCGAAACGCCCTATGACGGGGACAGCGGCCCGATCAAGACCGCAAGCGGGGGCAGATTGCATCAGGGCATGGCCAGCGGGGCCTTTGCGCAAAAGGTGGTGGTGGACCAAAGCCAGATCGTGAAAATCCCCGATACGATCCCGATGGAGGCCGCAAGCCTGATTTCGTGCGGTGTGATCACCGGCGTGGGGGCCGTGGTGAACGCCGCAAACCTGCGCGCGGGGCAGGATGTGGTGGTGATCGGCTGCGGCGGTGTCGGGCTGAACGCCATTCAGGGCGCGCGGATTGCGGGTGCGCGCCGGATTGTTGCCGTGGACATGAGCGAGGAAAAACTGGCCGTGGCGCGTGACTTCGGCGCGACAGACGGGGTGCTGGCCAGTGATGCGAAACCGTGGCGGGCCGCCACCCGCGCGATGGGGCGCGGTGCGGATGCGGTGATTGTGACCGTCGGCGCGATCCCCGCCTATGACAGTGCGCCGCGTTATCTGGCGGCGGGCGGTCGGGTGATCATGGTGGGCATGCCCCATTCGGGCGACCGGTCCAGCTATGAACCGGTGGTTCTGGCCGCCGATCGGGCAAGGGTTGATCGGGTCGAAAATGGGCGATGTGGTGATCCAGCGCGATATTCCTTGGATGGTTGATTTATACCAACAGGGGCGGTTGAAGCTGGACGAGTTGATTTCGGGGCGCTGGACGCTGGAGCAGATCAACGAGGCAATTGCCGATACGAAATCTGGCGCGGCGCGGCGCAATGTGATCGTGTTCTAGCCATTGCCGTCCTGCGGGGGCGGGTGCTGTTCCCATTCATACATCACAAGATCGGTTGTTTCCTGCCCGCCCAGCGCGGCATAAAGCGCGCGGGCGGGCCCATTGTCGCCCTCGGTCACCACCCAGATGGTGTGGCAACCCCGCGCGCGCGCCACGTCGAACAAGGCGTTGCACAACAATCTGCCCAACCCCTGCCGCAGATAATCATCCTGCACGCCCACCTCGTTCACGAAAAAACCGGGCTGTTTGTCAGGATGCAGAACCACCAACCCTGTGGCCATCCCGATCACGTGCCCCCCGTCGATGGCCACGACAATTTCGTGCGCGGGATCCATCAGAAACGCCCGAGCCTGAACCGGATCAATGGCATAATCAAAGGTTTCGGGGCGCACAGTCTTCAGAACATGCGCATCCTCTGGACCCAGATGTAAAAGCGTGATTTGGTCGGTCATGCGGGCCTCCTGATCTTTTTGAAAGTTATGACATGAAACTTGCCGATCTTGATATCATTGTCACTGCACCCCCTGCACCGGGTTGGGGCGGGCGGTACTGGATACTGGTCAAGCTGGTGACAGATACCGGCATCACCGGGTGGGGCGAATGTTATGCCACCTCTGTCGGGCCCGAGGCGATGCGCGCTGTGATCACCGATGTGTTCGAACGCCACATGCAGGGCCAGAACCCCGAAGATATCGAATTGATGTTCCGGCGGGTCTATTCATCGGGATTTACGCAGCGCCCCGATCTGACGGTGATCGGGGCGTTTTCCGGCCTTGAAATTGCCTGCTGGGATATTCTGGGCAAGGATCGCGACAGGCCGGTCTATGCGCTGCTGGGCGGCAGGATGAACGACCGCGTGCGCGCCTATACCTATCTTTATCCCCTGCCCCATCACGATATCAACGCGTTCTGGACCAGCCCCGACATGGCCGCGGAAAGTGCGGCGGCGGCGGTGGCCAAAGGCTACACCGCCGTCAAATTCGACCCTGCCGGCCCTTATACGATGCGCGGCGGGCATATGCCTGCCCTGTCCGACATCAGCCTGTCGGTGGCGTTTTGCAAGGCGATCCGTGCCGCCGTGGGCGACAAGGCCGACCTGTTGTTCGGCACCCACGGGCAGTTCAGCACCGCCGGCGCGATCCGGTTGGGACAGGCGTTGGAACCCTACAGCCCGCTGTGGTTCGAAGAACCCATTCCGCCCGACAATATAGCCGAAATGGCCAAGGTGGCGGCAGCGGTGCGTATTCCGGTTGCCACCGGTGAACGCCTGACAACCAAGGCCGAATTTGCGCCTGTTTTGCGCAGTGGTGCGGCCACCATCCTGCAACCGGCGCTGGGGCGTGCGGGTGGTATCTGGGAAATGAAAAAGGTTGCGGCGATGGCCGAGGTTTATAACGCGCAGATGGCCCCGCATCTGTATGCCGGACCGGTGGAATGGGCCGCCAATGTGCATCTGGCCGTGTCGATCCCGAATATACTGATGGCCGAAACCATCGAAACGCCGTTTCATGCGGCGCTGATCCGCAATGCCATCACGGTTGACGACGGGTATATAACGGCCCCGACCGCACCCGGTCTGGGGATCGACGTGGACGAGGAACTGGCCCGCGCGCATCCGTTTACCGGCGACGGGTTGCACCTGCAAATGCAGGATGCGCCCTGTGACTATCAAAACGGCAACGCTTTTCTGGGGGGAGCGCCCGCAGCGTCCGAGTGACTTCGCAAGCGCGCAAAGTCGTGCTATGAGCAACTATTCGGTAGCTCACAGGACCAGATGAACACGTGGTGAAAACAATTCTTCCCCCGCCCGATATGGCGGCAAATGCGGGCAATGCAGCGGCATTTCTCAAAACACTGGCACATGAAGGGCGGTTGATGATCTTGTGTCATCTGGCCGACGGCGAAAAAACCGTTGGCACGCTCGAAGATTTGCTGGACATGCGGCAGGCCGCTGTCAGCCAGATGCTGGCGCGGTTGCGCGATGAAGGTCTGGTCACCACGCGGCGCGATGGCAAATCCATTCATTACAGCCTGTCGGATGGCAACACCAAAGAAGTGATCAACCTGCTGTACCGGTTGTTCTGCGTCTAGGCGTACGGATTCCGGGGCCTTTCGCGGACACCGGCGAAAAACTGGCTATGACCGAGTTGCGGACGAAGTTGCCGTTCGCCGCACAGTCGCCAATGTCTGTTTGGCAAAACCCGGCCAGGAACTCGAAATTCAGTCTTACCTGGTTGATAAGGAAAAGATCTCAACAACTTGCGCGTCGAGCAAAAACCCGTTCTTTGCTTCTCTACGCATCTTGGCGCCATGAAAGCACGAACATGACACGAATTGTTCCATTCGCCGGATCAGGCTTTGATATCGCGGCTCTTCATCGTGCCATGCTCGATCTCATTTTCGGATTACATTGTTCCGTTGCAACCAGATGCAGACACGTTTCAAGCGGCCTTGACATCAAGAGGGTTTGACCCCGTGGCCTCCTTTATTGCCGTCGAAGATGGGGAAGTCATTGGATTTTGGAACGTAGCGACGCGTAACACCAAACGGTATCTGATAGGCAGCGGCACACGGATTGGTCATCGACGCAAGGGATTGGCGTCAAGAGTGGGGATGGCGGCGATAAATGCGGCAAAGAGTGCCGGGATTGAGAGCTTTTGGCTCGAGGTTATCGAGGGAAACGAAGGCGCTGAACGTCTCTATAAGAAGATGGGATTTGACGTGACCAGAAAGCTCGACTGCTACCGGCTCGATCATCCATCTCCTGATCCGTCCTCATGCAAACCGGCGGATTTCGACACCGTCGCGAATGCCATTCAAAGGCATTCGATTTGGGAGCCGAGCTGGCAGAACGCCACGGAAACCATTTCTGGCCTGCAGTTGACGTCCTTCCTGCACGAAAAAGGCGGAGTGATCGCCGGCGCAGGTGGCCTCGTACATCAAATCGCCGCCAGCGACTCCTCGGCTTTGGAAGACCTCCTTGCTGCGGCTGCCACAGTCGGCCCGCTGACATTGGTCAATGTCGATTCCGCTGACAGCGGCTTGAGTTCCCTCCTGCAGGAGCTTGCGGCGCATCGCTTCATTGTTCAGTCCGAAATGCGTCTGTTGTTGCCAAAAGTATCCTAGCGGTCATTCGAAAACGGCGCATCATATGGTAACAAAAGGCTCAATGCAGCCCTTCCATTCTTTTTACCGGATGTACGCTTGGTGGCGGATAGCGGGCCTTTCAAAGGCCGGTTCCATTCAACCCTTTAACATTGGTCGTATGCGGCGGGGCGTTCAATCCAGTTGTGTCCGACGGCGGCAAACTTCAGCGACCACATCGGCGCCAAAGTCGAAAATCCGGATCAGCCGATCAGGGTTGGATCGCAACACTCTGTTGCGGTTCCACACCTAGACGTCAGCGCGCACAATCTGTCTTTGGCGCCCCAAGCCTTCGATTTCGGTGACGATGATATCGCCGTCCTGCAAATAAACCGGTTTCGGTTTCATGCCCATGCCCACACCCGGCGGCGTGCCGGTTGATATGATATCGCCGGGATGCAACGTCATCAGCGTGGACAGATGCGCGATGATCTGCGCCACCGTGAACACCATGGTGGAGGTGCGCCCGTCCTGCATCCGTGTGCCGTTCACGTCCAGCGTAAGCGCAAGGTCTTGCGGGTCAGGTACGCGGTCGCGTGTCACCAGCCACGGCCCGATCGGGCCGAACGTGTCGCAGGATTTGCCTTTGGTCCACTGCCCCGTCAGCTTGAGCTGGAAATCGCGTTCGGACAGATCATTGCACACGCAATAGCCCGCCACATAATCCAGCGCCTGTTCTTCGCTGACATATTTGGCGCGGGTGCCGATCACGACGCCCAGTTCCGCCTCCCAATCCGTGGCGGTGGACCCGCGCGGCAGCACGATATCATCATGCGGGCCGCAAATGGCCGAATTCGCCTTGAGAAACAGGATCGGGTGTTCCGGAAGGTCCATACCTGCCTCGGCGGCGTGATCGGAATAGTTCAGCCCGATACACATGAATTTGCCGACATTTCCAACGCAGGGCCCGATGCGCGGGGTGCCTTCGATCACCGGCAGGGCATCCGTATCAAGGGCGCGCAACCGCGCCAGATCGGCATCGGACAGCATGGACCCTTCGATATCGCGCACATGCGACGACAGATCCCTGATTTTACCGGCATCATCCAGCAATCCGGGCCGCAACCGGCCATCCTGTTCAAAGCGTAACAGTTTCATAGTGATGTTCTTTCTGTGTGCCCTTCTGTGTCCAGGGCAACTTTATTGCGCTTCGGGCGCGGCGTCAGCCATAAAGTGGCGCAATCCGCGCCGCTGCCGGTCTGCACAAGGGCGCAAAGGTCACAAATGCGCACCAAGCGCGATTGGCCCTTGAACAAAAGGGGAAATGGCCTCATTTAAAGCGCGGTCCACATCTTCGTGGGCAAAACAACGATGGAGACAACATGGCCAAGGAAGATATTCTTGAATTCCCCGGTGTCGTGAAGGAACTCCTGCCCAATGCGACGTTTCGGGTCGAGCTTGAGAATGGCCATGAAATCATCGCACACACGGCAGGCAAGATGCGCAAGAACCGCATCCGCGTTCTGGCGGGCGACAAGGTGCAGGTGGAAATGACACCTTATGATCTGACCAAGGGGCGGATCAACTACCGCTTTAAATAACCCTGTGCCCGCATCCCGACATGCGGGGCGCGGTTTTCCGGTGACATGCGGACGGGGACCCATATGAGCTTTATTCTGGGATCGGGCAGCCCGCGCCGCAAGGAATTGCTGGCGCAGATCGGCGTGGTGCCCGATACCATCCGCGCGCCCGATATCAACGAAGACCCGCAACCCGGCGAATTGCCCCGCCCCTATTGCGCGCGCATGGCGCGTGAAAAGGTGATGGCGGTCAACGCGGGCGCCGATGATGTTGTGCTGTGCGCGGATACCACCGTGGCTTTGGGCCGCCGGATATTGGGCAAGCCTGCGGATGCAGGTGAAGCGGCGCAATTTCTGCTGGCCCTGTCGGGGCGGCGCCACCGTGTGATCACCGCCGTGGCGGTGCGCAAGAACGACCGGGTCTGGGAGCGCGATGTGGTCATCGACCGTGCGGATGAAACATCTGTCGGACGCGGAACTGAACGCCTATATCGCCAGCAATGACTGGCAGGGCAAGGCGGGCGGCTATGGCATTCAGGGGCCGGCCGGTGCGTTGATCCCGTGGATTTCGGGATCGTTTACCGGCATTGTCGGCCTGCCCTTATGTGAAACCGCCGGCCTGTTGCAGGCGGCGGGTGTTGCGATGTACGGAGCGGACAGCATGAAGGGACGTATGATCCTGCTGGACCATATCGGAGAGGTCGAAGCCGCCGCGCTGATGGTGGATGGCCAGTTGGATGACCTGCTGGTCGACAGCGAAAGCGCCCCGCGCCCGGGCACGATCTATCGCGCGCTGGCAGACCGCCCCGTCAAGGGACAGGGCGGAATGTTCCTGAAAACCCCCGACGGGTCGGCGTTTTTGCGGCAGGTCAAGGGCCTGTCGCCCGGCCAGCCGATTCTGGTGCAGGTCACAGGCTACGCCGAAGACGGCAAGGCGATTCCCGTAACCCAGAAAATCCTGTTCAAAAGCCGCTATGTCATCCTCACCCCCGAGGCACCGGGGATCAATATCAGCCGGTCGATCCGTGATGATGATCTGCGCGATGCGTTGCTGGAAATCGCCCATTCTGTGATGGACGGGGGCGATATGGGCCTGATCCTGCGGTCCTCCTGCGTGGATGCAGACAGCGATGATATCGCCACGGATATCGAAACCATGGCCGCACTGGCGCGCGCGGTGATGGCCGACACGGTTGGCGCGGCCGAAAAACTGGCCGAGGGCGACGGCCCACACACGCTGGCGTGGCGCGATTGGGCCGATCCGGCGCAGGTGATGCAGGACGCGGGATGTTTTGCGCAAAACGGCGTGTTGGAGCAGATCGATGCGCTGGAGTCCGTGCGCGTGCCTTTATCGGGCGGCGGGGCACTGTTTATCGAGCCGACCCGCGCGCTGGTCGCCGTCGATGTCAACACCGGCCCAGACACGTCACTGGCGGCAGGGATCAAGGCCAACATGGCCGCCGCCAAAGCACTGCCGCGCCAATTGCGCCTGCGGGGCTTGGGCGGGCAGATCGTTCTGGATCTGGCACCGATGCCGAAAAAGGACCGGCGCACCTTTGAAACCAGCCTGCGCGCCGCGTTTCGCAGCGATCAGGTGGACACGGCGCTGGTGGGCTGGACGCCACTGGGCCATTATGAATTGCAACGCAAACGGGCCCGTATCCCGACGAACGAGGTGCTGACATGAGTTGCCCGATCTGCGGCAAGGACACCGAGGCCAAGTACCGCCCGTTCTGTTCGCGCCGCTGCGCCGACCGCGATCTGGCCCAATGGTTCAACGGGTCCTATGCGATCCCGTCGCGCGATCCCGAAGACATCGAAAAGGCGATCGAGGAAACAGAAAAGGCCACGCCGAAACCACATTGAACGGCGTCGAAAAAAGAGGCTGGACACCCCACCCCGCACGGCCTAGAACGCGACCACCCGAAGGTGTCACCTTCTCCCGTGCCCGGGTAGCTCAGGGGTAGAGCAGTGGACTGAAAATCCTCGTGTCGGTGGTTCAAATCCGCCCCCGGGCACCATTTATTCCGAAAAAGCAACTGAGACACGACTTTCAAACGCCGCCCTGCG
Organism: uncultured Alphaproteobacteria bacterium; assembly: GCA_963765555.1. Taxonomy (GTDB): domain Bacteria; phylum Pseudomonadota; class Alphaproteobacteria; order Rhodobacterales; family Rhodobacteraceae; genus JL08. Next base: position 101,071 of record CAVXWX010000006.1, on the reverse strand, counting down.
CGATCAGGGCTATCCGGACGGTCAAACGTGTGGGGTGGTAGCAGCCCTCGCCAATTCAGTGGCGGGACATACGGTGGGGTATGCCAAGCCACTGACCCCTACCCAGAAAAACTCGTGCGCGACGAATGCTGTTACCACTATTAACGGTAGGGAGGGCGGGGCTGCGGACAAAGGGGAATTGCGGTGGCATTTTCCCCAAGCGGGGCCAGACCCTGCGCCTGTGCCGCTTTTTTGTGCAGATACCGCCAGATGTGTGCCCTGCCCGCCCAAGGCATTCGGTTTCCTTAATATCTTCTGGCCTACGCCTTTTGGGCATGGTAGAAGCGGGTCAAAGTATCTTTGGGTTTAGATGCAGGGGCTTATGAAGATGAAAAGACTGAACGCATTGGCGCTGGGCGTATCGACGGTTCTGGCCGCATCGGCCGCAGGGGCAGCAACGCTCGAGTTTACCGGCGCGCCGGACGTGATCAACAGCGTTTCGGGGTTCAACCCCAGCCCGGATGTCACGCTGGATACGCCGATTACGGCCTATTCCACCGTCGCAGATAACACGCTGGGTGGCGGTTTGAACCTGACGCTGGCGTCGGGCGAACGGGCCACGATCAGCTATACGGTTGTCGGGCAGGAATCGGGGTTTTTCAACTATCTGGTGGTGGAAGGCGTCAACATTCCCGAAACCGACGATCGGGTTGACCACGGTGGCGTCAATGACGGCCAGCGGGTTGCTTGATTTCGGATTTGCATCAAACCAGCAATCCGGCACGGATGCCGGCCCGACCCTTGCGATCACCAATGGCGGCGTGTCCGAAGTCCGACTTGCTTCAAGCTGGGATTTGGCACCATCGAACAAACGGCGGGCGGGTTTTCGGTGACAGCCTATTTCGGCGATGGCACCGGCGATTTAGATTTTGATGATATTGTCGCGCAGATCGACGTTGCGATCTCTGTCGTGCCTATCCCTGCCGGCGCATTGCTGTTGGGCACCGGCCTGATCGGCTTTGGCGCGCTGCGGCGGCACAGACGCAAAAACACCTGATATAATCGCCCGACGGGCGCGCAGAGGACCCCGCACCACAGGTGACGGGGTCTTTTTGCATTTGGCGGGGTCAAAAACCCGTATTTTTGGCAAAAAGAACGAGAGGGGGCGCGCCATGTGCGCGGGGGCGGGCCGCGTTGCAATTCTGCGTTCGCCCCAATTCCTTTAAGTATAAAATATTTTAACTTGAAGAACAAACACGCGCGGCCTATCCTTTTTGTCAAAGGGCACGCAGCGGCCTGAAACAACCAATCTGCGGGAGATCAGATGCGTATTGCAGTTCTTGGCGGCGGTCCGGCGGGTCTTTATTTTGCGATTTCGACCAAGCTGCGCCAACCGGACGCAGAGATCGTTGTGTTCGAGCGTAACAAGCCGGACGACACGTTTGGCTGGGGTGTGGTTCTGTCGGACGAAACCCTTGATAACCTTGCACAAAACGACCCTGAAAGCGCGGAGGTCATTCGCGCCCATTTCGCCTATTGGGATGATATTGCGGTGCATCACCGCGGCCAGAAAATGCTATCGACCGGGCACGGGTTTTGCGGCATCGGGCGCAAGCGTCTGTTGTTGATCCTGCACCAGCGCGCCCGTGATCTGGGTGTGGATTTGCGGTTCGAAACCAATGTGGATGCGGCGGCGGATTATGCAAAAGACTATGATATCGTGGTGGCGGCGGACGGGCTGAATTCGCGCACGCGGATGGATTTTGCCGATACGTTCAAGCCCGATATCGACATGCGCGCCTGCCAGTTTGTCTGGCTGGGGACGCACCAGAAATTCGATGATGCGTTCACCTTTATCTTTGAAGACACCGACAAGGGCTGGGTCTGGGCGCATGCCTACCAGTTTGACGACGACACGGCGACGTTCATCGTGGAATGCAGTCAGGCCACGTTTGACGCCTACGGGTTTGGCGACATGACCCAGGCGCAGAGCATTGCGGTGTGCGAGGAGATATTCAAAGACCATCTGGGCGGTCATGCGTTGATGACGAACGCCAACCACATTCGCGGATCGGCGTGGATCAGGTTCCCGCGTGTGCTGTGCGAAAAATGGAGCCATGACAACATCGTATTGCTGGGCGATGCGTCGGCGACGGCGCATTTTTCCATCGGGTCGGGCACCAAACTGGCACTGGAAAGCGCGATTGCGCTGGCCGATTATGTCACCACCAGCGCCAGCCTGAAGGACGCGTTTGCCCGCTACGAGGACGAGCGGCGGCTGGAAGTGTTGCGCCTGCAATCGGCGGCGCGCAATTCGGTGGAATGGTTCGAGGATGTGGAACGTTATCTGCATCTTGATCCGGTGCAGTTCAACTATTCGCTGCTGACCCGATCCCAGCGGATCAGCCACGAAAACCTGCGCGAACGCGACCCGAAATGGCTGGCCAGTGCCGAGGCGTGGTTTCAGGCGCAGGCCGGGGCCGCCCCCGAAACGCCGGCGCGCGCGCCGATGTTCGCGCCGTTCCGGTTGCGCGATATGAAGCTGAAGAACCGCATCGTCGTCTCGCCCATGGCGCAGTACAAGGCGGTGGACGGCTGCCCGACCGACTGGCACCTGATCCATTACGGCGAACGGGCCAAGGGCGGGGCCGGACTGCTTTATACCGAAATGACCTGTGTGTCGGCAGACAGGGCGGATCACACCGGGCTGCCCCGGGCTTTATGCGCCCGAACACGAAGCGGCGTGGGCGCGGCTGAACACGTTTGTCCACGGTGAAACAGAGGCGAAAATCTGCTGCCAGATCGGCCATTCGGGGCGCAAGGGATCAACCCGTGTGGGGTGGGAAGGCATGGATATGCCGCTGGACAAAGGCAACTGGGATCTGATTTCAGCGTCTGCCATTGCGTGGTCGGACAGCAACGCCACGCCGCGTGAAATGACGCGCGCGGATATGGATCACGGTGCGCGACCAGTTTGTTGCCGCCGCCCACATGGCCGAGCGCGCGGGATTTGACATGATCGAATTGCACGCGGCGCACGGCTATCTGGTGTCGTCCTTCATCTCGCCCCTGTCCAACATCCGCAGCGATGAATATGGCGGATCGCTGGAAAACCGGATGCGCTATCCGCTTGAGGTATTTGCCGCGATGCGCGCCGCATGGCCTGCCGCAAAGCCGATGTCGGTGCGGATTTCCGCCAATGACTGGGCGGGAGAGGACGGGATCACCCCCGAAGACGCGGTGAAGATTGCGCAGATGTTCGAAACGGCGGGGGCCGATATTATCGACGTGTCGGCCGGCCAGACCTCGACCGAGGCGCAGCCGGTTTATGGCCGCATGTTCCAGACGCCGTTTTCGGACCGTATCCGCAATGAAACGGGCATCAAGACGATGGCCGTGGGCAATATCTATGAGGCGGATCACGTCAATTCGATCCTGATGGCGGGGCGGGCCGATCTGGTCTGTCTGGCGCGCCCGCATCTGGCCGATCCCTACTGGACGCTGCATGCGGCAACCGGCATCGGGCGACCGCCGTGACAACGTGGCCCCTGCCCTATCAGGCGGGGCGCGATCAGGCGTGGCGGCTGGCCGACCGGCAGGCAGAAACGGTGGACAAGGTATGAGACGGGTTTTGGTCACAGGCGGCGGATCGGGCATCGGGCGCGCGATTGCCCGCGATTTTGCCGCCGAGGGCGATCAGGTCACCATCACGGGGCGGCGCATGGATGCGTTGCAGGAGACAGATGGCGGGCGCGGGATGATCTGCACGCACCGCAGATGTGACGCACGAGGACGACGTGAAGGCGCTGTTTGAAACGCCGTTTGACGTGGTGATTGCCAATGCCGGATCGGGCAAGGCGGCCAAGGTTGCCGATACCAGCCTTGCGCAGTGGAGCGCACACGATAGCCGTGAACCTGACCGGCACGTTCCTGACGTTTCGCGGCGCGCTGGCGGGGATGCGCGCAGGGGGGCCGCCTGATTGCCATCGGCGTCGATTGCCAGCCTCAAGGGGGCGGCCAATATCGCGGCCTATGCGGCGGCCAAACACGGGGTTCTGGGCTTTGTGCGGTCGCTGGCGATCGAAGTGGCGGGCAAGGGCATCACCTGTAATGCCGTGTGCCCGGGATATGTGGAAACCGATATGGCCGAAGCGGCGGTGACAGGGTTGATGGCGCGGTTTGATATCGACCGCGCGGCGGCAACGGCCAAGGTGGTTGCGGGCAATCCGGTGCGCCGGATGATCACGCCGGACGAGGTTGTCGCGGCGGTGCGGTTTCTCGCCTCGCCCGAGGCGTCGATGGTGAACGGCCATGCCCTGTCTGTTTCAGGAGGCGAGATATGAAAGCGAAGACAGCCCCGATGTCCGGCCATATGTCCGGACCGCATCCAAGGACCGGCTGCGCCTGTGGCTGCGGCTGCTGAAAACCACGCGGCAGGTCGAGGCGCAATTGCGCGAGAACCTGCGATCCGAGTTTGCCACCACCCTGCCCCGCTTTGACGTGATGGCCGCGCTGTCGCGGTTCGAGGCCGGATTGAAGATGAGCGAGCTTTCAGGCGTGTTGCGGGTCTCCAACGGCAATGTCACCGGCATTGTCGACCGGCTGGTGCAGGACGGGCTGGTGATCCGCGTGCCGGTGGAAGGTGACAGGCGCGCCTGGCTGGTGCGGCTGACCAAAAAGGGACGCGAGGAATTTGCCGCGCAGGCCGCCGCGCATGAGGCTGGATTGATGCGATGCTGTCGGACTTCAGTGCCGAGGATGCCACCCGCATTGGCGCACGGCTTGATGCGCTATCGGACACATTGGGAGAGGACGACGCATGAGCACCCGCAAAGCGCCACAGCATTTTCTGTGCAGCATCGAAAACGGCATCGCCACAATCGCGCTGGACCGGCCCGAGCGCAAGAACCCGCTGACCTTTGACAGCTATGCCGAATTGCGCGACTGGTTTCGCGATCTGGTCTATGCCGAGGATGTGAACGCGGTTGTCTTTGCCTCGAACGGCGGCAATTTCAGTTCGGGCGGCGATGTGCATGACATCATCGGCCCGCTGACCAAGATGAGCATGAAGGAACTGCTGGCCTTTACCCGCATGACCGGCGATCTGGTCAAGGCGATCGTGAATTGTACGGCAAGCCGGTGATCGCGGCGGTGGACGGCGTCTGCGTGGGCGCAGGCGCGATCATCGCGATGGCATCCGATCTGCGCATCGCCACGCCCGAGGCGAAAACCGCGTTTCTGTTCACCCGGGTCGGGCTGGCGGGCTGCGACATGGGGGCCTGCGCGATCCTGCCGCGGATCATCGGACAGGGCCGCGCGGCGGAACTGCTGTATACTGGGCGCAGCGATGAGCGCGGAGGAAGGCGAACGCTGGGGGTTCTTCAACAAGATCGTCGCGGCTGACGCGCTGGATGCTGCGGCGCAGGAGATGGCAACCCGGCATCGCGGCGGGGCCGAATTTCGGCAATATGATGACCAAGACGATGCTGGCGCAGGAATGGTCGATGTCGATCGAACAGGCGATCGAGGCCGAGGCGCAGGCGCAGGCGATCTGCATGCAGACGGCCGATTTCGAACGCGCCTATCACGCGTTTGTGGCCAAGGAAAAGCCGGTGTTTCGAGGGGGATTGAGCAATGGCGGACCGGAGCTTTCTGAACTGGCCGTTCTTCGAGGACGGACACCGGACGCTGGCGCATGCGCTGGATGCAATGGGCGGCGGGCGCGCTGGGCGATATCGATCACGCGGATGCCGATGCCGCCTGCCGCGCGCTGGTGGCAGATCTGGGCGCGGCAGGCTGGCTGCGCCCATTCGGCGGTCGACCCTGGGCGGGGGGCGCGCTGGATGTGCGCACGCCTGTGCCTGATCCGCGAAACGCTGGCGCGCCATGACGGGCTGGCGGATTTCGCCTTTGCGATGCAGGGGCTGGGCACGGGGGCGATTTCGCTGTTCGGCACGCCCGAGCAGCAGAATGCATGGCTGCCCCTGACGCGCGCGGGCAAGGCGATTTCGGCCTTTGCGCTGACCGAACCGCAATCGGGATCGGATGTGGCCAACTCGCACGATGACGGCGACGCGCGGATGGCGACAGTTACGTGCTGAACGGCGAAAAGACCTGGATTTCCAACGGCGGCATCGCCGATGTCTATACGCGTGTTCGCCCGCACCGGCGAGGCGCCGGGCGCGCGCGGGTTGTCGGCCTTTGTGGTGCCGGCCGACACGCCGGGGCTTGAGGTGGCCGAGCGGCTGGAGACGATTGCGCCGCATCCGCTGGCGCAGTTGCGCTTTGCCGACTGTCGTGTGCCCGCCAGCGCCCTGATCGGGGCGCGCGGGTGCAGGGTTTCGATCGCCATGTCGGTGCTGGATGTGTTCCGCTCGACCGTTGCGGCGGCGGCGCTGGGCTTTGCCCGCCGCGCGCTGGACGAGGCATTGGCGCGGGTGACGCACGCGCCATGTGCAGGGCGCGCCGCTGTTCGATCTGCAGATGGTGCAGGGCCATATCGCCGACATGGCGCTGGATGTGGATGCCAGCGCCCTGCTGATCTATCGCGCCGCCTGGACCAAGGACAGCGGTGCGCCCCGCATCACCCGCGAGGCGGCGATGGCCAAGCTGTTTTCCACCGAACAGGCGCAGAAGGTGATCGACACGGCGGTGCAGCTGCATGGCGGCGACGGGGTGAAATCCGGGCAGGTCGTTGAAAGGCTTTACCGCGATATCCGAGCGTTGCGGATCTACGAGGGCGCGAGCGGATGTGCAGAGAGTGGTTATCGCGCGCCAGACGCTGGATGCCTATCAGGGGGACTGAGATGCTTGGACCAACGGCCCATACCGATACGTTTGCGCGCGACAACCTGCCACCGCAGGACGGAATGGCCCGATTTCCTGCTGGACGGGTTTGATTATCCCGACCGGCTGAATGCGGGGGTCGAACTGACCGATGCGATGGTGGCGCGCGGCTTTGGCGACAACACGGCGCTGATCGGCAACGGGCGGCGGCGCACCTACAAGGAACTGTCCGACTGGACCAACCGGCTGGCCCATGCGCTGGTCGAGGATCTGGGCGTGAAACCCGGCAATCGGGTGCTGATCCGGTCGGCCAACAATCCGGCGATGGTGGCCTGCTGGCTGGCGGCGACCAAGGCGGGGGCGGTGGTGGTCAACACCATGCCGATGCTGCGCGCGGGCGAGTTGGGCGAGATCGTGGACAAGGCCCAGATCACCCATGCGCTGTGCGATACGCGGCTGATGGATGAAATGGCGGCCTGCGCCAAGAACCAGCGAGACGCTGAAAACCGTCGTGGGGTTTGACGGCACCTCCAACCATGATGCCGAGCTGGACCGGCTGGCGCTGGAAAAGCCGGTGCAGTTACGCGGCAGTGCAGACCGGGCGCGATGATGTGGCGCTGCTGGGCTTCACATCGGGCACCACCGGGATCGCCCAAGGCAACGATGCATTTCCACCGCGATCTGCTGATCATCGCCGATGGCTATGCCAAAGAGGTTCTGGGCGTCACGCCCGAGGATGTGTTTGTCGGCTCGCCGCCGCTGGCCTTTACCTTCGGGCTGGGCGGGCTGGCGGTGTTTCCGCTGCGCTTTGGCGCGGCGGCGACGCTGCTGGAAAGCCGCATCGCCCCCGAACATGATCGAGATCATCGAGAAATACAAAGCGACCGTCTGTTTCACCGCGCCCACCGCCTACCGCGTGCATGCTGGCGGCGATGGACGAGGGCGCCGATCTGTCATCGCTGCGCGCGGCGGTGTCGGCGGGCGAAACCCTGCCCGCGCCGGTCTATGACGACTGGATCGAAAAAACCGGCAAGCCGATGCTGGACGGGATCGGCGCAACCGAGATGCTGCATATCTTCATTTCCAACCGGTTTGACGATCATCGCGCCCGCCTGCACCGGCAAGCCGGTGACGGGCTACGAGGCGAAGATCATCGGACGCCGATGGTGACGAGGCTGCCGCGACGGCACGGCGGGCCGGCTGGCGGTGCGCGGGCCAACGGGGTGCCGGTATCTGCGATGATGCGCGGCAGCGCGATTATGTGCAGGACGGCTGGAACATCACCGGCGACAGTTTCGTGCGGGATGACGGTGGCGCTATCTCCATTTCGCGGCGCGCAACGACGACATGATCGTGTCCAGCGGGCTACAACATCGCCGGACCCGAGGTCGAGGCGGCGCTGCTGGCCCACGCGGCGGTGGCGGAATGCGCGGTGATCGGCGCGCCGGACGAGGCGCGCGGATCAGATCGTGCAGGCGCATGTGGTGCTGGCCGAGGGGCACAGCGGCGACTGCGGACCTGATCAAGGCGTTGCAGGATCACGTCAAGGCGGTGATCGCGCCCTACAAATACCCGCGCAGCATTGTGTTTACCGATGCGCTGCCCAAGACCCAGACCGGCAAAATCCAGCGGTTCCAGTTGCGGAAAGATGCACCATGACGGCCCAAGTCTTCACCTTTTCCCAAAAGGTGCTGTTCAAACATTGTGATCCGGCGGGGATCGTTTTCTACCCGCGGTTTTTCGAGATGATGAACGATTGTGTCGAGGCGTTTTTTTCCGACGCGCTGAATGCCCCGTTCGAAGAGTTGCACAAATCCGGCGCAACCCCGACCGTGACGATAGAAACCACATTTCCCGCGCCCAGCCGCCATGGCGATCTGCTGAACATCCAATTGCGCGTGACGCGCGTGGGCACCAGCAGCCTTGGCCTGAACATGCAGGCAGTGTGCGGAGATGAGATCCGGTTTGAAACCACATCCACGATCGTCAAGGTCGATCAGGCGGGACGGCCCGCACCATGGCCGCCCGCAATCCGCGCGGCCCTTGCCCCCTATCTAGGAGACTGACCATGAGCCATGACACCATCCAGCCCGCAGGCTGGGCACCGGCCAAAGGCTATGCCAACGCCATGCTGACCGAAGACGGCACCTTGTATGTCGGCGGGCAAATCGGCTGGAACGCGGCGCAACAGTTTGAATCCCATGACTTTATCGGCCAGATGGAACAGGCGCTGCGCAACATCGTGGATGTGGTCGAGGCCGCAGGTGGTGCGGTATCGGACATCACCCGCCTGACGTGGTTCATCATCGACAAACAGGAATATCTGGCGAAACAGCGCGAGGTCGGAGAGGTGTACCGCCGCGTGCTGGGGCGGCATTTTCCGGCCATGTCGATGCTGGTGGTCGCCGGATTGATCGAAGACGAGGCATTGGTTGAAATCGAGGCGACGGCGGTGATCAAAGCCAAGCGGGGCTGATATCTCAGCCGCCGCGCGCCTTGGCGATGGCGCGGGTGCGGGCATGGAGGGCCGCGATTTCTTCGGGGCGGGCGTGCTGGCCGGTAAAGCCCAGCAGGTACATCGGCACCATGCGATTGCGTTCTTCCATGGATTCCTGCAAATCCGCGTCGTCATAGCCGATCTGGGTGAAATAGAGGATACGCGCGCGGGTTTCGGCCTCGAGCGGGTCATAGCCGTAGCGCAGGAACATGCGGGTCAGCGCCTGCAAGCGCGCGGCGTTCGACCGGTCGAGCACGCGGCGCACCTTGCCCGAACTGCGCGCCCAGGCCCGCACGGCGAAATCAAGCGATGTGTTGAACAGATCGGGATCAATCACACATTCAAACACATTGCACACCGCGCCTGTGATCGTGTCGGCGGGCGCATCGGCCTTGGCCACAAGGGCGGCGGTGTTGGTGTTTTCCCAATCCTGCAACAGCGCATCCAGCAGATCCTGACGGCTTTTGAAATACCAGTAAAAGCTGGACCGCGACACGCCCAGCCGGTCGCCCAGCGCCAGAACCTTGACGTGTTCGACCCCGTCGGAAATCAGCACATCCTTGGCCACGTTCAGCCAATCCTGTTTCGTGACCTTGATGTTGCCGACAAGCGGTTCCTTGTCGGGATCATCGCGGTGCAAAAGCGGGGCGAGTTTTGCCGGTTTCGCCATCACGTCAGCTTTCGGGCGGGGCACCGCCCGCAGCGGTGCGCAGGGCGATATCGGCCAGCAGGCGATCATGCGCGTCCCTGTCGATGGCGGGGCCGGCATCTTCGGCCAGAATTCGCTGCCACATGGCCGTGGCGCGGGTGCTGGCATCCAGCGCGCCGCGTTCCGTCCATGTGCCGAAATTCGACAGATCGCCGATCAGCGGTTCGTAAAACGCAGTCTGGTAGCGTTCCATCGTGTGCGCGCAGCCAAAGAAATGGCCCCCCGGTTGCACCTCGGCCAGCGCGTCCATGGCAATTTCCGCATCATCGGCGGGGGTGTTGGCGCACAGTTCGGCCACCATCTGCAACACTTCCATATCGGTGATCAGTTTTTCATAGGACACGGTCAACCCGCCTTCGAGCCAGCCCGCCGAATGGATCACAACCGTGGCCCCCGCCATCAGGCAGCCCCAGATGCCGAACTGCGTTTCATTGGCGGCCTGCGCGTCGTTGATATTGGCGGCACTGCCGCTGGCGCAACGCCATGGCAGGCCCAGTTTGCGCGCCAGTTGCCCCGCCACGATACTGGCCTTGAAATGTTCGGGCGTGCCAAAGGCGGGCGCACCGGATTTCATATCAACATTCGATGTGAACGTGCCGTAACAGACCGGCGCACCGGGATTGGCAAGCTGGGTCAGGGTGATGGCGGCCATCGCCTCGGCGTGCGACAGGGTCATCGCGCCCGCCACGGTGATCGGGGCCATCGCGCCCATCAGGGTAAAGGGGGTGACGATGGACACCTGCCCTGCCTTGGCAAAATCGATCAGGCCCTGCGCCATCGGAATGTCGATCTGGCGCGGGGAATTGGTGTTGATGATGGTGTAGCAATGGGAATTGGCGTGGAATTCCGCATCGGACAGCCCGCGAAAATCGCGCAGCATTTCAAAGCTTTCGCGCACTTGCGGCGTGCCACGGGAAAAATGAACGGCACCTTGTCTGTCAGGCCAAGTTGCGCATCCAGCGTTGCGTAGTGGCGCAGGTGCATCGGCACGTCCTGCGGTTCGACCAAAGGCGGCACCATATGCAGCACGTCAAAATGCTGGGTCAGCCTGACCAGTTCGCGAAAGTCCCGTTCCGATCCGGGGCGGCGGCCGCGTTCCAGATCGGTGGCGTGGGGCGCGCCTGCACCCGGTTGGAAAACCAGATTGCCCAGTTCCATCACGATATCGCGGTCCCGCGCACCGGCCATGACCGGAAAGGATTTGGGCGCGGTTTTCAGCGCCGCATCCACAATCTCGCGTCCGATGAACACCATTTCGGTGCTGTCATCCACGCGTGCCCCGGCGGCGCGGTAAAACGCGCGCGCCTCGGGCAACAGCACCTTGATGCCCAGCGTTTCGAGCAGGGTCAGCGCCTGTTCGTGGATCGCCTCGATCCGGTCTTCGGTGAACAGGGACATCATGGGGAACGGATTGCGCAGATTGCGGTAATCCACTTTGCGCGTGACCGGCGGCGTATCATTGCGGGCCCTGCGCGAACGCCTGCGCGCGGTGTTTTCGATCTGTGTCATCCGCGCATGGCCTTGCCTTCGGGATCATAGGGGGATGGTGCGATCACCCGTGCGGTGCGTTCCACGCCCACAACATGCACCGACATTTCGCTGCCCGGCGCCGCATGGGCCGGATCAACCAGCGCCATGGCCAGCGATTTGCCGATGGTGTGGCCATAGGCCCCCGAAGTGACAAAGCCGATCTGTTCACCGTTCACCCAGACAGGTTCGTACCCGCTGGCATCCGCGCCGTCGGCGTCGACCTCAAGCGTGACCTGAACCTGCGGGGGGCCATTGCCGTCGCGTTCCGCCAGCGCGGCACCACGCCCGACAAAATCGGCCTTGTCCCAGTCAATCCAGCGGTCCATGCCGGTCATCGCCGGTGTGTAGGCCTGGGTAAATTCGGCCGACCAGATGCCAAAACTTTTTTCGATCCGCAAGCTGAGCAAGGCATTAAACCCGTATTCGCGGATATTCTGATCGGCCCCCGCCTTGAGCAATATGTTCCGCAAGGTGGCGTGATCGCCTGCGCGACAGTGGATTTCATAGCCCAGTTCACCGGTCACCGACAGGCGGCCCACCTTGGCGCGGATCAGGCCGATATCAAATGCGCCGCAGCCCATGAACGGCAGATCGGCAATCGGGCCATCTGTCAGCTTTTCGATCACGGCGGTTGATTTCGGGCCGGACAGGGAAAATCCGGCGGTGTCTTCGCCCAGATCGCGTAAGGCTACGCCATCGTCCATATGATCGTTGAACCAGCGCATGTGCCATGCACGCAGGTAATAGCTGCCCATGATCCACCATGTGCCATCGCCCCAGTTGAACACGGTCAGGTCGCCCTTGAGCTTGCCGTTTTCGCCCAGCATCGGGGCCAGACGTGCGCGCCCGGGGGCGGGCAGACGGCTGGCCATGATCCGGTTCAGCCAGCTTTCGGCGTTGGGGCCGGACACTTCGAACCGCGAAAAGCCGGAAATATCCAGCAATCCGACATCCTTGCGCACGGCGCGGCATTCGTCTGCCACGATGTCGAACGCGTTAGAGCGTTTGAGCGAGGGTGTTTCCTTGAATCCGGCTGGCGCGAAATACAGTGGCACCTCCAGATCCCAGCTTGCGCCCCATTGGCACCCTGCCGCCGTCATTGCATCATGCGCACCGGATGTTTTCAGCGGGCGGCCTGCGGGCAGTTGTTCGTTGGGATAGGTCATCACGAAACGGCGGGTGTAGAACTGGCCGGTGGTTTCCTTGATGTACTGTTTGTTTTCCGCGAACGTGCCGTAGCGCGCGACATCCATGCCGTAAACGTCGGCCTCGGGTTCGCCGTGAATGATCCATTCGGCCAGCGATTTGCCCACGCCGCCGCCTTGCAGGAAACCGGCCATCACGGCGCAGGCCGTCCAGTAGCCGCGCTTGCCCGGCACCGGGCCGACCAGCGGGTTGCCATCGGGGCTGAAGGTGAACGCGCCGTTGACCCATGTTTTCACACCGACCTCTTGCAGGCAGGGATAGCGGTTAAAGCCGAGTTCAAGTTCGTGTTCGATGCGGTCGGGATCTTCCTGCTGCAATTCGAACCCGTATTCCCACGGCGCGCCATCCATCATCCAGTGTTGGTGGTTCACCTCGTAAATGCCCAGCAGAACACCCTTTTGATCCTGCCGCAGGTATGTGAACCCTTCCAGATCAACGGTCATCGGCACTTCGAAATCGATCTCTTCCAGTTGCGGGATGGTATCGGAAATCAGATAGTGGTGGTTCAGCGGCGACACCGGCAGTTCCACGCCCGCCATGCGGCCCACCTGTTTGGCCCAAAGCCCTGCGGCGTTGACCACGTGTTCGCAGTTGATCGTGCCTTTTTCGGTCACGACCTCCCAGCCTTGCAGCGTCTGGTTCAGTTCCAGAACGCGGTTGTGTTCAATCACCGTTGCGCCGCGTTTCTTGGCGGCACCGGCATAGGCATGCACCGTGCCTGTGGTATCAATATACCCTTCGCGGTCGGCCCACATGCCGCCCAGCAATCCTTCGCCCGACATGATCGGGTTCAATTCGACAGCTTCTTCCACGCTGACAAGGCGGCAATCGTTGATGCCGATCGACTGGAAGGTGCGATAGGCCGATTGCAGCCATTCCCACCGGTCCGGCGTGCCGGCCATGGTCAACCCGCCGGTCATATGCAGGCCGATATTCTGGCCGCTTTCCTTTTCGATCTCGGCCAGAAGATCGATGGTATAGGCCTGAAGCTGGGCAATGTTGGGGTCTGCGTTCAGGGCGTGGATGCCGCCTGCCGCATGCCAGCTTGACCCAGCGGTCAGAACCGAACGTTCGATCAGGCACACATCGCTCCAGCCCAGTTTGGCCAGATGATACAGCACCGACGCGCCGACAACGCCGCCCCCGATCACGACAACACGGTAATGCGATTTCATGGCACGCTCCCCTATCTGTTCGTCCTTGCGCGATTCCGTTTCCGCAAGCATTGGACAATAGTGTCCATTTGGATTTTGAAATCAAGCGGCAAAAACGACCTGCACTGGCAGGCCGCCGACAAGACACGGTTCAGGAGGCTTTGGTTTCGGTTTCGGGGGCTGCGGCTTCGCGCAGCAGATCGAATTTGACCCGTGTCGCGCTGACCTGACGGTAAAACGCGATCAGAAAACTGGTGGGGCTGCGCAACCGGTCCAACCCGATGGTGGCCGCCACAACGGTGCCCACATCTGTTTGCCCGTCCAGAACCAGCAATCCGCCCAGCGCCAGAACCGCCACGGTTCCCGCGCCGTTGATCGCGCTGAGCAGGAATTTGGTCGACAGCTTCCAGATGAATATACTGCGCCGCGTTTCAAAGATCGTGTCGAAATCATCCACGACAGATTGATTGATCTGTTCGAGATCTTCGGCCAGCGACTCGTCTGTGGCACGGCGCAGAACATGCACGCGTTCCCCGACCAGACGGTTGACCTGTTTTTGCGTGCCCAGAACCAGAATTACCTGCGGTGCGATCATACACAGGGCAATGGTTCCCAGATAAGGCTGGGTTGATGCGATGAACCCCACAACGCTGATCAATGTCCCGAACTGGACCACAGGTTCGGAAAATGCGCTTCCGGTGAATTTGCCCAGTTCTTCGGCTTCGGCGGAAATCATCGTGGCCAGCGTGCCGCCGCGTTTGGGTTTGCTGCCGTTCGATTTGGTATTTACCGCACTTTCGTAAATCCGGTTGCGCAGCAGACGGGTGACATCTTCGCCCAATATGCTGGCAAGATAGCCCATCAGCGCCTTCAACCCCAGACTAAGCGCGATCATTGCCATCATGCCAAGGCACAGCTGGATCAGAACCTGACTTTGCAGATTGTCCCCTGTCAGCCCGTTGATGATATCCTTTTGATAGCTGAGCGGAACGGCCGCCAGCGCGGCAATGGCCAGAGACAGCAGGATCAGGACAATCTGGCGTTTGCCGCTGACACGCCAGATTGCGGTGTAAAGCTGGATCACTTCGGCCTCGTTGAAATGGTCTGGTGTGCGAACTCTGTCGTGGAAACGCCAAAAGCTCAAGGTCGTGCAGGCATGTTGAATTGCTTTGACAGCGCAAGCCCAGCCATCCCATAGTTTGCAATAATTCGAAACAGGCGGGTGCATTTCAGTGCCCTGCCCTTTGCCCCGTCTGCATGTTAGAACCGCCATGTCCTATTCCAAGCTGTCCCTTCAGGCCCTTGAGATGTTCGAGGTGCTGTCGCGCACCTTGTCGTTGCAAAAGACGGCGCAAACCATGGGGCTGTCGATCTCGTCCGTGTCCCACCATCTGAACCGGCTTGAGGATGAACTGGGTGTGCGTCTGATCGACCGTGCGCACCGGCCGATGGTGCTGACGCCTGCGGGGCAGAATTTTTCGGATCGTATCCAAGAAGGTTTGCGCCATATCCGGCTGGCCCAGTCGGAAACCGCGATTGGGGGGCTGTATCAGGCGCGCCAGTTGCGCATTGGTGTGATCGAAGATTTCGAAGGCAATATTGTCCCCGATCTGGTGATCAAGCTGGCGCAGAACCTGCCGCGCCTGAAACTGACCCTGCGCACGCATCCCAGCCACGAAGCCATCACTCTGGTGGAAAACCGCAGCCTCAACCTTGCCATTGCCGCGCGCAATCAGGGCAAGGACCAGCGCTATGTCGCGCATGATCTGTTGCGCGATCCGTTTGTCATGGTCACGCCGAAATCGCTGGCAGCCGAGAATGACGCCTATCTGGGTGATACCGCCGGTGTGCCGTTCCTGCGGTACAATCCGCAGCACCAGATCGGCATGCAGATCGAGGCGCATCTGAAACGCAACGGCATATCACTGGCCAACCGCCATGAATTTGACAGCAACCAGTCGATCATGGGGCTGATTGCCCATGCGCAGGGGTGGACCATCACCACCCCCGTCGTGTTGATGCGCACACAACGGTTTTTGAACGATGTGCAGGTGACACCGCTGCCCCTTGCCGCGTTCGCGCGCACGATTTCCCTGTTTGCCGAACCCGAACACAATGCCGAAACCGGACGGGTGATTGCCACAGTGCTGCGCCGGTTGTTGCAGGCCCATATCCTTGATCCCTGTTTGCAGTTGTATCCGTGGCTGGACGGATCGTTACGCGCGATCGATCAGGGGGAAGACCGTGCATAAGGCAGGATCGGAAAGCGGTCCTTGATCGCACGGATTTGCGCCTGTGACAGATAATCGGGCTGGTGTGTGGCCAGAACGGCGCGCGCGGCATCGCGGGCGCGGCCCCAGATGTCGGGCGCGCCTTTTTCCGCCCATGTGATCGGCGCGTCACGATCTGCCAGCTTGGGATAGAAATAATCGCGTTCCATTGCAGAAAACGTATGGGCCGAGCCCAGAAAATGCCCGTCGCCCAGAACGGAATGTACAATCGCATCGTATCCCAGCGTGTCGTCCGACACTTCGATGCCACGCAGGGTGCGGTAGACCGAGGACAGCATTTCATTGTCCAGCACAAACGCCTCGAAACTGGCACCCAAAAGCGATGCGGTCATGCCCGAGCTTTCGTAGATCAGGTTGCCACCCCCCAGCCCGGCCGCCAGCGCCGTCAGCGCCTTTTCCGCGCCGTATTGGGCATCGATGGCCTTGGCATCCGTCATCGATGCGGCCACACCCGAAGGCAGACCCAGCCAGTTTGACACCTGCGCCGACGCCGCGTTCAGCACGGCAATTTCACCGCCCCCGCCCGCAAAGGCACCGGTGCGCAGATCGATCACCAGCGGCCAGTTGGAAAACACCATCGGAAATCCGGGCGCGATGGCATGCACCATCACCAGCGACGCTAGCGTTTCGGCCAGCGACTGCGCCAGAAACCCCGCCAGCGTGGCAGGGGCCGTCGCGCCCGATTGCGCGGCTGTGATGCACGACATCGGGATGTTGTGGGCGATACATTCATAGACGACATCCACCGCGTCCGCGCCATAGCGCATCGGTGAAATGACGGGGCTGATATGCGCCTTGAGAAACGGGCGTTTGGAAAATGCGCCGTCCCCGCCTGCGGCAATATCCAGCATCTGCACAATCGGGGCGACATATTCGGCCAGAGTGAACGACGTGGCGGTGGGTTTGGTGGTGTTGCAGATCAGGGCATAGGCGGTGTTCACATCCAGTTCGAAATTGTCCGGCACGTCCGTCGCCACACAACAGCGCGTGAACCAGCTGACGTTTTCCAGCGTGTCCTGCAACCGCGTGAAATCATGCAGATCCTGCAAGGTCGACGGGCGATAAAGCTGCGTGTCGAGATCAAGCGTTTGCACCGCCGCCCCGCCGGTGCCGAAATGCACCCTGTCGCCGCCCACTTCGATCGAGCGGGTGTCATCGCGCCCGTGCAGCACGAATGTTTTGGCCGCCGCTGCAATGGCATCTTCGACAAGGGCGCGGGGAAAGCCCAGCCTGCCACCCGGCAATACCTGCGCACCCGCCTTTGTCAGATCATCAAGCAGGCGGGGGGGCACCTCGCCCATGCCCAGATCGGCCAGCAGGCGCAGCGCGGTGGTGTAAATGGCGTGCATATCGCTGTCGGACAGGGGTTTGTACTGGCCCCCACGCTGCCCCGGCGGGCACGGATCAAACACCGGCTTGGCCGCGCGTTTTTCCAGCCGTTCGGCCCGCCCGCCTGCCCGCCGTGTTTTTCCGGTGTCCGGCATTGTCGCACTCTCCCTGTTGGGCCCACCAAAAGCCCGCCCGCGCGTACGCGCAAGGGCGCATGACGGCGCTGCAAGATATCGAATTCCAGTTCCGAATTTTTCGAATGTAGGCGGCACCGGTTGACCTGAACCGCCCGTCCCAGCGATGAGGATGCAGCATCGCAACAGGAGCCATCATGAAATCCCAAGTTCGAGTCGTCGTAATCGGCGGCGGCATTGCAGGCTGTTCGACCCTCTACCACCTGACGCAGGAGGGCTGGAGCGACGTGATGCTGCTGGAACGCAACGAGTTGACCAGTGGCACAACATGGCATTCTGCGGCGCAGGTGACGAATTTCGGCATGACCCAGACGATGGTGGGCCTGAAAACCCATTCCATCAACCTTTATAAGGAACTGGCGGACGATCCCGATTATCCGATCAATTACCACCACGCCGATGGCGGCATCCGTCTGGCCAATACCGAGGCGCAGATGGACGGCTATCGCCATTTCGCATCGATGGCGCGCGGCATGGGCGTGGAGTTCGAGGTGATCGATGCCGCCGAATGCGCGCGCCGCCACCCGCTGATTTCAACCGATAACCTGCTGGGCGGCCTGTGGGACCCGCTGGATGGTGATATTGATCCGGCGCAACTGTGTCAGGCGCTGGCGCGGCGCGCGCGCAACGCAGGGGCCGAGGTGCATCGCAACACCCCCGTCACCGGCCTGACCCAGCACAAGGATCATTCGTGGACGGTGCACACCGAAAAGGGCGATGTGCGGGCCGAGATTGTGGTGAATGCCTGTGGCTACCGCGTGAACGAGGTGGGCGCGATGATGGGCGTGCACCACCCCGTCATGTCGATGGAACACCAGTATTTCCTGACCGAGCCGATTGCGGCGATTGAAAACGCGGGCCACCGGATGCCGCTGCTGCGCTGCCCGATCAGCGATTATTACTGCCGTCAGGAAAAGAACGGCCTGCTGGTCGGGTTTTACGAGCAGGATTGCAAGACATGGGGCATGGACGGGATCGACCCGAATTTCGTGAATGCGCTGTGCCCCGATGATCTGGACCGCGTGACAGATGTGCTGGAAGGGGCGTTTGAACGGATGCCGGCGCTGATGGAAACCGGCATTCATACGGTTGTGAACGGCCCGATCACCTATACGATTGACGGTGCGCCGCTGGTTGGCCCCATTCCGGGCAAGCGCAATGCGTTCTGCATTATCGGGTTGCGCGCGGGATTGGGCGAAGGCGGCGGGCATGGCTGGCTGCTGGCGCAACAGATCGTGCATGGCGAGGCGTGTTATGACACATGGGTCACCGATCCGCGCCGCTTTACCGGTCACGCCAATGTGGAACTGACCGCGCTGAAGGCGATCGAGGATTACCAGAACGAATTCCGCTTTCATTTTCCGCACGAACACCGCCCCGCCGGCCGCCCGATGAAAACCACACCGCTGACCCCTGTTCTGGCCGCAGAAGGGGCCGCATTCGGCGTGGTCAACGGGTGGGAGCGGATGGAATACATCAAACCGGCCCCCGATTTTCACGAAACCTACAGCTTCCGGTTCAACGAGGTGTTCGATGTGGTCGCATCCGAAGTTGCGGCGGTGCAGACCGGTGTTGGCCTGACCGAGGTGAACGGGTTCAACCGCTACGAACTGACCGGGGACAGCGCGCATGATTTTCTGGACCGGATGATCTGCGGGCGGGTGCCGCGCAGATCGGGCAAGGTGGGGCTGGGCTATCTGCTGACCCATGACGGTACGCTCAAGGGCGAGGCGACAATTGCGAACCTGCCCGATGGCCGGATCTGGTACGGATCGGCGGCGGCGGCGGAATATCACGATATGGACTGGTTGCAGGCCCACATCCGTGACGGCGAGGATGTTCACATCCGGTCCCTGACCAATGAGTATACGATTCTGGTACTGGCCGGACCCAAGGCGCGCGACGTGCTGGCGGCCACGTCACGCGGGGATTGGTCGGCAGAGGCGTTTCCATGGCTGTCGGTGCGATCCGCCTTTATCGGGATCGCGCCCGCGATTGTCATGTCGGTCAGTTTTTCCGGCGAACTGGCCTATGAAATCCATGTGCCCAATGCCCAGCTATATGCCGCCTATCTGGCGTTGCGCGCGGCGGGCAAGGCGCACGGCCTGCGCCTGTTCGGGTCGCGCGCGGTGGAGTCCATGCGGATGGAAAAGGGATACCTGCACTGGAAATCCGACATCCTGACCGAATTCGACCCCTATGAAACGGGGCTGGGCCGGTTCGTTTCCAAGCAGAAAACCGGCTATGTCGGGCAGGCAGCGCTGGCCAAACGGGCCGCCAGCGGGCCGACGCGCAGCTTGGTCACGCTGGATGTGGAGTGTGCCACGGCCCCCGCCCATGGCGGCGCATCGGTGATGCTTGGCGGAAAGGTGGTAGGCACTGTGTCGTCCGGTGACTGGGGGCATCGTGTGGGTAAAAACCTTGCCCTTGCGTTCATGCTGCCGGAGTTTGCCGGTATCGGAACGCATGCCGAGATCGACATTCTGGGCGATCTTTACCCCGCCACAGTGATTGCATCCGGCCCTTATGATCCGGACAATGCGCGGGTGAAGGCGGCGTAGATTTCTCATAGTGGATTGTTATAGAATGAAATTTTTTGGCGATCCCATCAGGACTCGAACCTGAAACCCTCTGCTTAGAAGGCAGATGCTCTATCCAGTTGAGCTATGGGACCGTTGACCCCTTACTGCGACAAAGCGGTCAGGCGATCAAGCCCCAAGCGCCTAGTGGGTCCACGCGCCCCGACGACCGGTTGCAAAATTTTCACCATAGCCGCCGGGGCGGATGTTGGGTTTGCGTTTCTTGGGTTCGAACACCAGCGCATCGATGCCGTGTTCGCGGGCATATTCCAGTGCGGCCTCTTTTGTGGGGAAATTCAGGCGCACCTGGCTTTGGGTATCAGAGGACGATGTCCACCCCATCAACGGGTCCACTTCGCGCGCGGAGGCCGGTGCAAATTCCAACACCCAACCTTTGGTTTTCGCAGTGCCCGATGACATTGCAGTCCGGGCGGGTTGAAAGATACGTGCGCGCATCGAAATCTCCGTTTGTCTGTGGTTTACATATGGGCAATTTCCAAGGTCTGGGCAAGGTCCGTTTTGCCGCGCATGGGCCGCATGCACATTGCGCGTCTGTCCGCGATGGCCGCGTTTTTGGGTGCCTGCGGTTCATATCTGTCGGCGGCGGCGCGTTTTAGGGGCTTGAACCTTGGGCGAAACACCACAACCTTAGAAGTCCTGAACCGGAGCGCCCAATGTCCAGCCCACAACCCGAAACCGCAATGCCGATGATGCAGGCCCCCGCCGCCGATGTGCGCGCACGCCCCAAGCTTGAGGGCGGCAAGGCGTTGCGGATGCAGACCGAATTTTCCGCCGCCGGCGATCAGCCCACGGCCATCGCCGAACTGACCCAGGGCGTATTGGGCGGCGAGCGCGATCAGGTGTTGCTGGGGGCGACCGGCACGGGCAAGACATTCACCATGGCCAAGGTGATCGAGGAAACCCAGCGCCCCGCCATCATTCTGGCCCCGAACAAGACATTGGCGGCCCAGCTTTACGGTGAATTCAAAAGCTTTTTCCCCGATAACGCGGTGGAATATTTCGTCAGCTTTTATGACTATTACCAGCCCGAAGCCTATGTGGCGCGGTCCGACACCTATATCGAAAAAGAAAGCCAGATCAACGAACAGATCGACCGGATGCGCCATTCGGCCACCCGCGCGCTGCTGGAACGGGACGACGTGATTATCGTGGCGTCGGTGTCGTGCATTTATGGCATCGGATCGGTCGAAACCTATGGCGCGATGACGCAGGATTTGAAGGTGGGCGGGGCCTATAACCAGCGGCAGGTGATCGCCGATCTGGTGGCCCAGCAATACAAACGCAACGATGCCGCGTTCCAGCGCGGATCGTTCCGGGTGCGCGGCGATGCGCTGGAAATCTTTCCCGCGCACCTTGAAGACCGCGCATGGCGGCTGTCGTTCTTTGGCGACGAGTTGGAAAGCATCACCGAATTCGATCCGCTGACCGGCGAAAAAACCGACACGTTCGACCAGATCCGCGTGTACGCAAATTCGCACTACGTGACGCCAAAGCCGACGATGCAGCAGGCGATTATCAGCATCAAGGCAGAGCTGAAAACGCGGCTGGACCAGTTGGTGAACGACGGCAAATTGCTGGAAGCGCAACGTCTGGAGCAGCGCACCAATTTCGATCTTGAAATGCTGGAAGCCACGGGCGTGTGCAACGGCATCGAAAACTATTCACGTTACCTCACGGGGCGCGCGCCGGGCGAACCGCCCCCCACCCTGTTCGAATTCATCCCCGACAACGCGATTGTGTTTGCCGATAAATCCCACGTGTCCGTGCCCCAGATCGGCGGCATGTACAAAGGCGATTACCGGCGCAAGTTCACGCTGGCCGAACACGGGTTCCGCCTGCCGTCCTGCATGGACAACCGCCCCCTGAAGTTCGAGGAATGGGACGCGATGCGCCCGCAATCGGTGTTCGTGTCGGCGACCCCTGCGAAATGGGAGATCGAACAGACCGGCGGTGTGTTCACCGAACAGGTGATCCGCCCCACCGGCCTGCTGGACCCGCAGGTTGAAATCCGCCCTGTCGATATGCAGGTCGATGATCTGCTGGATGAAGTGCGCCGCGTGGCCGATGCGGGGTTCCGTACGCTGGTGACGACATTGACCAAGCGCATGGCCGAAGACCTGACCGAATACATGCACGAACAGGGCATCCGCGTGCGTTATATGCACAGCGATATCGACACGATCGAACGGATCGAGATTTTGCGCGATCTGCGCCTTGGCGCGTTTGATGTGCTGGTGGGCATCAACCTGCTGCGCGAAGGGCTGGATATTCCCGAATGCGGCCTTGTCGCCATTCTGGATGCGGACAAGGAAGGGTTTTTGCGTTCTGAAACGTCGCTGATCCAGACGATCGGGCGGGCGGCGCGCAATGCGGAAGGGCGCGTGATCATGTATGCCGACCGCATCACCGGCAGCATGGAGCGCGCGCTGGCCGAAACCGACCGCCGCCGCGCCAAACAGATCGCCTATAACGAAGAACACGGCATCACGCCGACGACGATCAAGAAGAACGTCGAGGATGTGATGAAGGGCCTTTACAAGGGCGACGTGGATATGAACCGCGTCACCGCCAAGGTCGACAACCCGCTGGCGGGCGGGAACCTGCAGGCGGTGCTGGAGGGGCTGCGCACAGATATGCGCAAGGCCGCCGAAAACCTTGAATTCGAAGAGGCCGCGCGCCTGCGTGACGAGGTGAAACGTCTGGAAGCCGTCGATCTGGCGATTGCCGACGATCCACTGGCCCGCCAGTCCGCCATCGAGGCCGCAGGCGACGCCGCCGTGGGCACACGCGGCCGCAGCACCATGGGCCGCGGCGGCATGCGCGGCGGTGTGAAACGGCGCGGGAAACGGTGAGGTGATCTATATGCCCCAGCGCCCGAACCTGGGTGGGGGCAAACGGGGTTTATCTGCACGCCCTTTACCCCGCGCGCCCGCCCGCTACATCCTCGTCATGCGCCGGTTTCTGATCGCCTTGTTCTTCTTCGCCTCACCCGCCGCCGCGTGGGAGTTTACGGCCAATCCTATCTGTACCCTGTCCCATGTCACGCCCGATGCTGCCCTTCGCGTGACCTATGATCCGCGTGGGCCGGTCTATGCGATTGCCGTGACCCGCAGCGCGTCAAAATGGCACTCCAGCCCCACATTCGCCATCCGCTTTGACGGGGCGCGCGGGCTGACGATCACCACGGACCGGCACAAAATAACGGATGCGGATACCACCCTGCGGGTCGAGGATAGCGGGTTTTCCAACGTGCTGAACGGGCTGGAATTCAACCGCGAGGCCACGGCATTGACCAGCAGTCAGGCGCTGGCGTTTCCGTTAGACGGCATTGCACAGCCCATGGCGGCGTTTCGGGCCTGTGTTGACGGGGGAACGGTCTGACAGAAGGTGATCCGGTATGCATCATGTGCGCGAAACGCTCTACCCGCGCGGATAAAACCTGCGTACACAGATCACAGCACAAGCACAGTGAAAGAGGCCCCAGATGATTGATCTATCCGCTTTTGGCGATTTAAGCACAATTGACGTAGGTGCGTTCAGCCCCAAACCGACAACACTGACCCCGGGCCAGACCGAAGCCGCTGTGAACCTGTGGGCTTCGGAAGATGAAAAAACCAATATCGGGGTCTGGGAATGTACGCCGGGCGAATTCACGGCAGACCGCACCGCATCTGCTGAATATTGTCACATTCTGTCAGGATCGGTCACGGTGATCGGGGACAATGGCGGCGCGCAGCAAAGCGTGGGCGCGGGTGGCCTGCTGATCCTGCCGTTGGGCTGGACCGGCAAATGGATCGTGCATGAACACGTGCGCAAAACCTATATTATCGTCGCCCGCTAGCCGGCCGGATCATGCCTTTACGACACACGAAATACCCCGGCCCTTTCGGACCGGGGTAAATCGTACCAGGTACGCCTGCGTAAACGTCAATGTTCCCCGGCTCACAACAGGTCACGATCCGAACGCCCACACAGGTGCGCATAGATTCCATGCAAATCCTTACACCGATTGATTAAAATCAATCCCGCGCGGATTTTCTGCTGTCCGGGCCTACCTGACGACGTGCACCGCACATTGGGCATGGCGGACAACGCGCGCGGCGGTGCTGCCCAGCAGGTAATCCTGCATTTCGGGGCGGTGCGAGGCGATGATAATCAGGTCTGACCCGTCCTTTTCGGCAAAGTCCAGAATGGTGCGGCCCGAATGGCCTTCGACCACCCTGCCCACTGCGCCGGGCACTTGCGATGCCAGTTTGTCCATCTCGGCATCCAGCGCGTCGCGGGTGCCTTTCAGGAAATCTTCGGTCAGATAGGACAGTGCGTAGGCCGGCACATGTTCGATGACGTGCAATAACGTCACTTTTGCTTCAGGCGATGACAAAAGCTTGGCCAACTTTAGCGGCGCGGATTTGTCACGCTCGTGATCAAAGGCAATCGGTACAAGAATGTTGTGATACATGGATTTTCCCTCCTGAGTTTCTTTCAGTCTGACATGCTTTGATAGCAGCCGCATTGATGCATGTCAGGTTTGCAACACATCCCGGCACGCGCCATGTGCGTAAACCTTTCATTAACC
This sequence comes from uncultured Alphaproteobacteria bacterium, assembly GCA_963765555.1. Lineage (GTDB taxonomy): Bacteria > Pseudomonadota > Alphaproteobacteria > Rhodobacterales > Rhodobacteraceae > JL08. Next base: position 76,220 of record CAVXWX010000006.1, on the reverse strand, counting down.
TTGCCTACGCACGGTGCGGTCGGAGGGTTTGATGATCCGCACCTTGACTTGCATATGGGGCTGTTTGCTGTGCGTTTTGTGTGCGCCTTTGCATGGTGGCGCGTGGCTGCAGGACCAAGGGCGCACATTTCTTGCCGCGTCGAGCACAACACGGCTGACGCAGGACGGGTTGATGGCGCAGGGTGAAGGTGCGGTTTATGCCGAATACGGGCTGACACAAACGCTGACATTCGGGGCCGATCTGAATGTCACGGCAGATTCCTACGGCCATGCGATCGGTTTTTTGCGCCGCCCGATCGGTCCGCAGGAAAAACCGGTGCGTCTGGCCTATGAAGCGGGCGCTGGCGCGCGGCGGTTGAACGGCCAATGGGAACCGGTTGTGAAACTTGGGCTTTCATTCGGGCGGGGCATCGCGCGCCCTGCCGGATATGGCTGGTTCGGGCTGGATGGTTCGGTCGAGGTTGGCGCGCAGCGCGGCGATCTGTCCGCCAAACTGGACGCGACATTGGGCCTGCCATTATCGGCGCGGGTGCAGACCCTTGTTCAAATCGAAACAACCCACTGGCCCGACGATACATCCGTGGTTGCGATTACCCCGTCGCTGCTGTGGGAATTTCGCACCGACAGCTTTGTGAAACTGGGGATTGAGGCGCGCAGCGCCCAAACCGACACGCTGGGCCTGCGCGTCGGATTCTGGCGTAAATTCTGACCGGGGCGGGCGTTGTCCGCCCGCCCCGACCCATTCAATTGTCGATGCGCACTGTCACCGTTGCATCACCCCGCACCGCTTGGGGCCATTTCAGATGCACCTGATCCGCATTTGTACCGTTCTGCGCCGTTGTATAGGGCATTACAAACTGCTGTTCCCCCGCCGCGTTTCGAATTTTGCCGTCTGCCACAACTGAATCCACGGTGCGCACCCACGCCCCGAAAGGCAGTTGTCCGTCCGGATCGACGACCCAGGTCTGCGCTTCGGTGACCTGCGCATGTTTGATCCGCAGAGGGTTCGAAACCTGACGGGATACCGAATGGAACGAATTGGCGCTGAACGTGATGTTTTTCATGCGGGAATAATCCAGATCGGCAAAGCTGGTATCAACCCGTTCGGCCCGGTCGATTGTGCCGTTGATCGTGCGGAACCTGTTGCCGGTTATTGCGACCCCACTTAAAAAATGGCCGGCCCCGTGCGGTTTCACCACGATATAGCTGAACCATGGCGCGACATCACCGGACAGGAAAATATTGTCTGAAATGCTCAGTGCACTGAACGAAAATTCGGTGTTGAATTCCGGTGCGGCATCCTGTTCGTTGGTCCATTCGATAAAGCAGTTGTCGATGTAATTGCCCGACACAATGCTGCTGCAATGGGTGTTGGCAATCACAAGGCCCGCCGTGCGCACGCCATTGGGCACGCTGTCCCCCTGAAAAAAGTGATTGCCAAGGATCAAAGAATTGCTGCCTGCAATCACCGCAAAATGCCGGAACTTGGTGGCGCGGCAGTCGCGCAGTTTGATGTCGTTGGCATTGGTGTTCAGCGCGATGGACATCCTGTCTGAAACGTCCAGCGCATCTTCGGATGACAGGAATTGGCAGCGGTCGATTTTCATCCCCTGACAGCCGCCGCCGGTTGACGTGATCCCGCGATCCTTGGGGCGCGAGAAAAAGCAGTCGCGCACCTGAAAAATCAATCCGCTCGGGGCCAGCATCACGGCGCTGCACCGGTTGTTGCACTGGAATTCGATATCGGACAGCGTGAATTTGCTCAGCTGGCTGAAGCCACTGAAATCCAACAGGTATTTGAAGCGTTTGAAGGTGAACACCTGGGTACCCGCCGCATCATATAATGGCGCGTTCAGCATCACCTCTTGGGTCGCCACGTTCTTGTCCAGCACGTACACCTCGCGCCCGACGCCAAAGCCTTCGACCAACGCGCCGACAGGCACGTTTGCCACATCCACGACACCGGTCAAAACACGCGGATCGGTTGGCGTGTAGGTCGCTTGCGACGTCACGGTTTCGGTATCCCATGCAGCACCGGGTGCGGCCTCGAACTGGCCATTTCGGATCACACGGCGCGTGGCATAGCTGGTCCGGTTGGGCACAGCAGCCTGCATATCGATTGGCGCCGTCACGTTGATCTTGCGCCCGCCCAGATCAAGCGATTCATGATCGGCATTGTTCAGCAGCGCCTGAAACGCCTTGCGAAACGCCAGTTCTTCGTCACCAAACGCATCGATATAGGTGGGCAGATCGAAATTCCTGGTCAGCACGAACAGCTTGTCGGCGGCCATGCTGACCGTGCCCTGAAACCGGACCGAGGATTCAAATGTGACGCTGTCGCCCAGAAAATACGTGCCTTTCGACACCAGAACCGCCCGCCCGTTGGCCGCGGCATCCGCCGCCTCAAACGCCGCGCTGTCATCGGTGACCCCATCGCCCACCGCGCCATAATCACGCACATCGACGAGCCCCAGCATGTCGCGCAAAAACACCGATGTGACATCGGTGATCTCGATATCGTCAATCCGCACAACGCCGCCATTGGGGCCGGTCAGGTCCAGCCCGAAATGCCCGTAAAGCGGCTGCGTGCCCCACACCATGTCAACGCCGGTACGTGCGCCAGACCCCACGATGGCCGACACTTCGACCACTTTGCCGTATGTGCTCAGCGGCACTGCTGGCCCGGTCTGCACAACGGCGGGCACGTGCACACCGCCCGCACCACCGGCCCACGCCGCGATGCGCACAGACGGCAGCGCCCCGCTGATTACTTTGACGCGCGCCCTGATCTGCAGATAACAGCCCGGCAACAGGGGCGTTTCGCCCGTATAGCGCAGCTTTTGAATAGCCTCGCTTTTCAGGATTTCGATGCATCCGCCAAAATCCTGATCGGCCGGCACAAATGCGGCGTAGCCCGATCCGTCATAGGTGGTCGAGCCGGGCGTGCCATCCCCGCTTGACCACACATCAAGCCCACCCGCAAAGCCGGGCGGCATCAGCACTATTCCGTCGGTGATAGCCTTGTTCATCAAGTTCCCTTTCCAGCGTTCGGATCAGCGCGATCCGCGTTCGGAAAAGGGAAGTATCAACGGACTGTTAAAAAGCGTTCACAGCACCGTCACGGTGGGCACATGCCGCGTGATCAGACATTGGCCTCGGGTTGCGCCAGAATTTGCACTCCGTTGATTTTCCACCCATTGTCAGAGGGTTGCATGCGATAGTCCAGCACATGCACCGCACCGTCAGCATCGGTTATCATCACCTTCTGCCACAACTCGCCTGAAATTTCGCGCAGTTCCAGATACCGCACATCCGCAGGGCGCCAGACCATGGGATATCCCTGACTGACCATGCGCCCGAAATTTTCAGGCGTCTGGAACAGGTTCTGGATCGTCGGGCTGGCAAAGGTAAAGGCCTGCGCGAAATCATCCGCCTTGAACGCGTCCATCTGGCTGGAAATCGTCGCCTCGATCTCGCTGCTTTGGGCGGTCGCCATGCCACCCATTCCGAAGACCAAAGCCAGTGCCAAAATCAAACGCCGCATGTTCGAACCCTCCTGCGTGTCAACAAAAGGATAGGCGCGTTTGGCTTCAGGTCAATTTTCCAGCCAATGCATCATCAATCAGCGCGATGGTTTCGTCGACTCCGTACAGCGCGATAAACCCGCCAAAACGCGGCCCCTGACTGGCGCCCAGCAACACCTCGTAAAGTGCGGTAAACCAGTTGCGCAGCGGATCAAACCGGTCGCGCCCGCAGGCAAACACCAGCGATTGCAGGGCCTCGGCGTCCAAACCGCCCTCCCAGCTTTTCAACTGGTCGCGCAAATCCTCCAGCGCTTCGCGTTCCAGCGCATCGGGCATCCGGTAGGTTTTGTTCGGCTTCACAAAATCATTGTAGTAGCGCACCGCATACCCCGCCGCCGCATCCAGATCGGCATGGGTGTCGGGCGCGGCCTCGGGCGCATAGCGCTGGATAAAGCCCCAAAGCTGGTCCTTGTTGTCGGCATTCGCCACAGCGGCAAGGTTCAGCAACATGGAATATGGCACCACCATGTTTGAGACCGGCACATCGCCGCCATGGATGTGCCAGACCGGATTGTTCAACTGCGCCTTTACATCCTGCGTCGGATAGGCGCGCAATTGCTGGTGATATTCATCCATCGCCTTGGGGATCACATCAAAATGCATCCGCTTGGCGGTTTTGGGCTTTTGATACATGAAATAGGACAGGCTTTCAGTGGACGCATAGGTCAGCCATTCGTCAATCGACACGCCATTGCCCGAGGTTTTCGAAATCTTTTGCCCGTTTTCATCCAGAAACAGCTCATAGGTGAAATGCTCGGGCGCTTTGGCCCCCAGAATTTCACAGATACGGTCATAGATCGGCGTGTTCGTGGAATGATCCTTGCCATACATCTCGAAATCCACGCCCAGCGCCGCCCAGCGCGCTCCGAAATCGGGTTTCCACTGCAATTTCACATGTCCGCCGGTGACCGGCAGGGTCATCTCCTCCCCGTCCTCGGTATCGAACGTGATCGTGCCTTTGCCGGCATCAACCTCTTTGATCGGCACATACATCACGCGGCCCGTTTCGGGATGGATCGGCAGGAAAATCGAATAGGTCTGCTGACGCTCTTCGCGCAGGGATTTCAGCATCACCGCCATGATGTCGTCATAGCGCTCTGCCGCGCGCAGCAGCACCGTGTCAAACTGGCCCGACCGGTAGAATTCTGTCGCGCTGATAAAATCGTATTCAAATCCGAACGTGTCCAGAAACCGGCGCAGCATGGCGTTGTTATGATGGCCGAAACTGTCGAATTCGCCAAACGGATCGGGCACCGATGTCAGCGGTTTTTGCGTATGCGGGGCCAACATCTCGGGGTTCGGCACATTGCCCGGAATTTTGCGCATCCCGTCCAGATCGTCGGAAAAACAGACCAGTTTCGTGGGAATGTCACTGATCACTTCAAAGGCGCGGCGCACCATCGTGGTGCGCGCGACCTCTCCGAACGTGCCGATATGGGGCAATCCGGACGGTCCATAGCCTGTCTCGAACAGCACAAACCCTTTTTCCGGCGGGGTCTTGGCATAGCGTTTGACCAGTTTGCGCGCTTCTTCAAACGGCCACGCTTTGGACTCGAGTGCAGCTTGACGAAGCTCAGACATACCCATCTCCGGATTATCCCCAGCGCCCAATGCGCACAGGTTCGACGCTACCTATTGCCCATTCAGGTGCGCGTCAATAATCTGCACCGCAACAAAGCTTTGCCAAAGGATGGCCCCCTTGCCTACAGAAATACCCCACGCGCTCAGCGCGCAGGACAGCCTTGTCGCCCTGATGATCGCGGTCTCGGCCTCGGATGAGGATATCCGCACCGCCGAACTGGTCAAAATCCAGTCTGCCGTCAACATGCTGCCGGTCTTTGCCAGCTATGATGTCGACCGCATGAACACGATTGCGCAAATCGTGTTCGATCTGTTCGAACAAGAGGACGGTCTGGATGCGTTGTTCGGTCTGATCCGCGAAAGCCTGCCGGAACGCCTGTTCGAAACCGCCTATGCGCTGGCCTGCGATGTCGCGGCCGCAGACGGCACTCTGGCGGAACCGGAATTACGCCTGTTGGAAGAAATCCGCTACGAGTTGAACATCGACCGCCTGCATGCCGCAGCCATCGAACGCGGGGCCCGCGCGCGCCACGTGACCTGACGCGTCCTGCATCTAACGCTGCACTCCCGAATTTTCGGCAAAAAGAAGCGGTCAGTGCGCCCTCCCGCGGGCCGTCCACAGACATGTGTGGTGCTTAATCCGTTGGGAGGGGCGACTTACCTTCTTCTTGCACGGTCATCGGCTCGGCAGCCTGTACCGCAGCCCGAAAAGAGCCGGTTATGGTTAAAGAAGCGTTGCCTGCGCTTTCTTTTTGCCGGAAATACGGAAAATCCGGCGCTGCACCCCCGCGCCACACCTTTTCCTTCGCGCCGTCCTTCGCTAGATGGTCCTTCACACGAACAAGGATCATGATCATGGCGATGGAAAAAACCTTTGACGCGGCCGAGGCCGAAGACCGGCTGTACAAAGCGTGGGAAAAGGCCGGGTGCTTCAAGGCAGGGGCCAACGCCAAAGCGGGCGCGTCGCCCTATTGCATCATGATCCCGCCGCCCAACGTGACCGGCAGCCTGCATATGGGCCATGCGTTCAACAACACGCTGCAGGACATTCTGGTGCGCTGGCACCGGATGCGCGGGTTTGACACGCTGTGGCAACCGGGCACCGATCATGCGGGCATTGCCACCCAGATGGTGACCGAACGCGAAATGGCCGCGAATGGCGAACCGACGCGCACCGAAATGGGGCGTGATGCGTTCGAACGCCGGGTCTGGCAGCAGAAAATCGCGTCGCGCGGGACAATCATCGGCCAGCTCAAACGTCTTGGTGCGTCCTGTGACTGGTCGCGCGAGGCCTTTACCATGTCCGGCGCCGACAGCGCCCCCGAAGGCGAAGACGGCAATTTCCACGACGCCGTGATCAAGGTCTTCGTCGAGATGTACAACAAGGGCCTGATTTATCGCGGCAAGCGTCTGGTCAACTGGGATCCGCATTTCGAAACCGCGATTTCCGATCTCGAGGTCGAAAACATCGAGGTTGCGGGCCATATGTGGCATTTTAAGTACCCGCTGGCCGGCGGCGCGACCTATGAATACGTCGAAAAGGATGAAGAGGGGAACGTCACCCTGCGCGAGACGCGCGATTACATCTCTATCGCCACAACCCGCCCCGAAACGATGCTGGGCGATGGCGCGGTTGCAGTGCATCCGTCCGACGAACGCTATGCGCCGATTGTGGGCAAGCTGTGCGAAATTCCGGTGGGCCCCAAGGAACACCGCCGCCTGATCCCGATCATCACCGATGAGTATCCGGACAAGGATTTCGGCTCGGGCGCGGTGAAAATCACCGGTGCCCATGATTTCAACGATTATCAGGTCGCCAAGCGAAGCAACATCCCGATGTACAACCTGATGGACACCCGCGCCCGCATGCGCAGCGACGGCAAACCCTATGCCGAAGAGGCCGCCGTGGCACAGGCGATTGCAAATGGCGCGCAGGAATTTGACGAGGCGATGATCGCCGCGATGAACCTTGTGCCCGACGCCTATCGCGGCCTTGACCGGTTCGAGGCGCGCAAACGTGTTGTTGCCGACATCACCGCCGAAGGGCTGGCCGTGATGGTCCCCGGCGAACCCGACGATTCAGATAGCAACGTCTGTTTTGATGGCGGCATGGTGCCATATGTTGAAAACAAACCGATCATGCAGCCCTTTGGCGACCGCTCCAAAGTGGTGATCGAACCGTTGCTGACCGATCAATGGTTTGTGGACACCGACAAAATCGTCGGCCCCGCGCTGGATGCGGTGCGCAACGGCGATGTCAAAATCCTGCCCGAGCGTGAAGAAAAGGTCTATTTCCACTGGCTCGACAATATCGAACCCTGGTGCATTTCCCGCCAGTTGTGGTGGGGGCATCAGATTCCGGTTTGGTATGGCCTTGACCTGTCTGCCGAGAATTTCAAGGATGATGAGAACGATGGACAACTCGACCTTGTTGAACTGGGTCGCCTGCTGAACGAGGGCGGCATGCTCAATCGTGGCCCCGTGATGGAATGCGCGGCCAGCTTCGATGACGTCACCGACAAGTTTCTCGATGACAACGCCGACATTCCCAGCCCGCTGAGCCACGCCACCACGATCGAGGTTGCCGACAAGCACGAGGCAATCCACCGTTTTGCCGAGAGCCTCGCGCAATACGCGATCAGCCAAGACCCAACCGGGCTTGTCTATCCGGTCTGGCGCGACCCCGATGTCCTTGACACCTGGTTCTCGTCCGGCCTCTGGCCCATCGGTACGCTGGGCTGGCCCGAAGAGACACCGGAACTCAAAAAATACTTCCCGACCAGTGATCTGATCACCGGCACCGACATCCTGTTCTTCTGGGTGGCGCGGATGATGATGATGCAGCTTTCGGTCGTCGGGCAGATCCCGTTCAAAACCGTCTATCTGCACGGCCTTGTACGCGACGCCAAGGGCAAGAAGATGTCCAAATCCACCGGCAACGTCGTCGACCCGCTCGACCTGATCGACGAATACGGCGCCGATGCCCTGCGCTTTACCAATGCGGCGATGGCCTCCCTTGGTGGCGCGCTCAAGCTGGATACGCAGCGCATCGCCGGCTACCGCAATTTCGGCACCAAACTGTGGAACGCCATGCGCTTTGCCGAAATGAACGATGTGTTCGCAGCCCCCGCCACCGCCCTGCCCCAACCCACCCACACGCTTAACAAATGGATCATGGGCGAGGTCGCAAAGGTGCGCGAAGAGGTCGACGCCGCGCTTGACACCTACCGCTTCAATGATGCCGCCAGCGCGCTTTACGTGTTTGTCTGGGGCAAGGTCTGCGACTGGTATGTCGAATTTTCCAAACCGCTGTTGCAGGATGATGATGCGGCCAAGGCCGAAACGCAGGAGACCATGAAATGGGTGCTGGACCAGTGCCTGATCCTGCTGCACCCGATCATGCCCTTCATCACCGAGGAATTGTGGGGCACATCCGCGACCCGCGCCAAAATGCTGATCCACGCCGACTGGCCAACCTACACATCACATGATCTGGTCGACGCGACGGCCGATCACGAAATGAACTGGGTCATCGGCCTGATCGAAAGCATCCGTTCGGCGCGCGCCCAGATGCACGTGCCTGCAGGGCTGAAGGTGCCGATGTTGTTCACCGCGCTGGACGCGTCCGGTCAGGCCGCGTGGGGCCAGAACGAGGTGTTGATCAAACGGCTTGCCCGCATCGACAGCCTGACGCAGGTTGATGCCTTTCCCAAGGGCTGCGTGACCATTCCGGTGGAAGGTGGCAGTTTTGGGCTGCCCCTGGCCGACATTATCGACATCAACGCAGAAAAGGCGCGGCTGCAAAAAACGCTGGATAAGCTGGCCAAGGAACTGGGCGGGTTGCGCGGGCGGTTGAACAACCCGAAATTCGCCGCCTCTGCCCCGCCCGAGGTGGTCGAGGAAACCCGTGCCAATCTCGCAGCCCGCGAAGAGGAAGACGCCACATTGAAAGAGGCGCTCGCCCGTCTGGCAGAGCTGGGCTAGCCCTTCATTTGTCCGGAAATACTCCCGCCGGAGGCATCCGGACGGTGCGACCGGCGTGCTATTTGAAAACCGGTGCGCGCCCCTGCATCTGGGCCGCGATAACTTCAATCTGGTCCGGTTTGCCGATCAGGTCGATCTGAACGCGGCTTTCTTCCAGCAACAGGGCCGCATTGTCCAGCACCTCGCCCTTGGTGATCAGCGCCTTGGCCGCGCGGATGGCAGATGGGCTTTTGCCCGCAATCTCGGCCGCCAGCGTCAACGCGGCCTGCAGCGGGTCATCGGCCAGTTCTGTCACCAGCCCCCACTCCTGCGCCTGCACAGCAGACACCGGCGTGGCGGTATAGGTCAGCTTGCGGATCACATCGCCGCGCGTCAGCCGCGGCAGCAGAACCATCCCGCCCATATCGGGGATCAGGCCCCATTTCATTTCCATCACGGCAAGGGAAGCGTCGGGCGCCGCAATCCGGATATCGGCGCCCAGCGCCAGCTGAAAGCCCGCGCCAAACACCGCGCCGTGCAGCGCGGCGATCACCGGCACCGGGACTTTGCGCCAGATCATCGCAACTTCCTGAAACAGGTTCGTGTCGCCATGGGTGCGCGCCATCACGGTTGCCTCCATGTCCATCTGTGCCATGACGGCAAAGCTCGTGATATCCAGACCGGCGCAAAACGCGGCCCCGTCACCAGACAGGACAACCGCGCGCGCATCCGAGGCTGCAACCTCCTGCCCTGCCGCGACAATGGCCTCCATCATCTCGATGTCCATGGCATTTCGTTTGTCCGCCCGCGTCAGGCGGACATGGGCGATATGATCGGAGTAGGTGACAGCAACACGGCTCATTTTCATCATCCTTTGTAGGGTTGCGGCATCACATCCGATTGCCGCCGCAAAATCCAGCCCGACGTGGCGGCAAATTAGCGATGGCTGGCGCGCTGCAACCGCTTGAACCTGCGCGCGCGCTGCGCTTAATCTGGCGCATGACACAGACCCGCTATACCAGCACTCGCCCTGTCCCTGCCCGCATCGGTTCCCTTTGTCGGGCCGGAAACACAGGAACGGGCGCGCCAAACCCCGTTCGCTGCCCGCTTGGGGGCCAATGAATGTGTGTTCGGGCCTTCGCCCCTGGCGATCCGCGCGATGCAGGATGCCGTGGCCGATGTGTGGATGTATGGCGATCCGGAAAGTTATGATCTGCGCGCGGCACTGGCGGCATTTCATGGCACGACCATGCAGAATATCATTGTTGGCGAAGGCATTGACGGCCTGCTCGGTTATCTTGCCCGTCTGATGATCGAGCCGGGGGATTGTGTGGTCACCTCGGACGGGGCCTATCCCACGTTCAACTACCACGTGGCGGGGTTTGGCGGGATTTTGCACAAGGTGCCATACCGCGACGATCACGAAGATCTGGCCGCCCTGATCGCCCGCGCGCATGAGGTTGATGCAAAGCTGATCTATTTTGCCAACCCCGACAATCCGATGGGCACATGGCACAGCGGCGCAGACCTGCGTGCTGCGCTGGACTCCCTGCCCGACGGCTGTCTTCTGGTGCTGGACGAGGCCTATGTCGAATGTGCGCCCGAAGGTGTTGCGGCGCAAATAGATCCCGATGATCCGCGCGTGATCACGATGCGCACATTTTCAAAGGGATACGGCATGGCGGGCGCGCGGGTCGGATATGCGATTGGTGCGCCCGACCTGATCCGGTCCTTTGACAAGATCAGGAACCATTTCGGCATGAACAGGATATCGCAGACCGGGGCGCTGGCCGCTTTGGCGGATCAGAGATGGCTGGCGCATGTGACAGCAGAAATCGAAACGGCACGCGCCCGCATTGGCACGATTGCCGCAGATAACGGCTTGAAAACGCTGCCTTCTGCCACCAATTTCGTGACGATTGATTGCGGTGCAGATGGCGGGTTTGCCAAGGCCGTGCTTGATGGGTTGATCGCGCAGGATATCTTTGTGCGCATGCCCTTTGCCGCCCCGCAAAACAGGTGCATCCGCATCAGTTGCGGGCGCAAGGCGGACCTTGATCTGTTTGCCACCGCCTTGCCCAAAGCACTTGAGCATGCCCGTGGCAGCTAGACGTTTACGGTATGTTCACGCTCGATCCGGTAGGGTGAGCGCGATATGATAAACCTGTGTGACAACCTAACGAGTGAGACAACAATGCATGAAAACCACAGCAAACCGGTGGCCGATTACAAATCCACCTGCCTGATTATGGGGTTCATTAACCTGCTATGGGTGTTCGGTGCGCTTTGGGCGTTTTACGGACTGCCCGTGGTTCTGGTGCTGGCCGCGACATTGAACCATCTGATCACGCGGCTTGATCTGAAACTGGCGCGGGCGCAGTATTACGGCCCCCGCTGACGAGCGATTACAGACCGGCGATCACGTCCGCCGCAGCGTCCAGCGCGCCGTTTCCATGCGGAATCTTAAGCGCCCGCAAACCAGCCTGAATGCCGCCCAGCGCGCCCAGAATCATGTGCCCGTTCACGTGCCCCATATGGCCCAGCCGGAAAAACCCGTGCCATGCCCGATCACCCGACGGGGCCATGCCCAATCCCATGCCCAGCGTCAGCCCGATTTCCTTTTCGGCCCAGGCGCGCAGCTTCGTTCCATAAGGCGGATCAATCCGCAGGGCCGTGACCGCGTGGCTGCGAAACGCAGGGCTGTCGGCATTCATTTTTAGCGACCCTTCTGTGCCCCACGCATCAAAGGCGGCCCAAACCGCCTGCGCCAAAACCTTGTGTCTGGCCCACACGTTTTCCAGCCCCTCGGAGCCAATCATATCCAGCGCGGCGCGCAGACCGTAAAGATGATGTGTCGGGGCGGTTCCGCCGAAATACTGGTAATAGAATTCGGGGTCGGCCCGTGGCGTCCAATCCCAGTAATTGCTGACCCGCCGGCGTGTTGCGCGCGCCTGTTTTGCCCTGTCGTTGAAAAACACAAACCCAAGACCTGCCGGTGTCATCAACCCCTTCTGACAGGCCGCCACCATCACGTCGACGCCCCAATCGTCCATTTCGAACCGGTCACAGCCCAGCGACGCAATGCAGTCCGCCATCAGCAACGCAGGGTGCCCCAACGCGTCCAGCACCGCACGAATGGCCGCCGGATCGTTACGGATGCCGGTGGATGTATCCACATGCACCGCCAGCACCGCCTTGATCTTGTGCGCGGTGTCCTGCGCCAGAATTTCGGTGATCCGGTCAATGTCAAACGGGGCCTGCTTGCCGAATTCCGCAATTTCGCAAGTGATCCCCAGCGCTTGCGCCATGCTGGCCCAACTGTGCGCAAACTGCCCCGAGGACGGCACCAGCACTGTGTCGCCTGCGCCCAACGTATTGACCAGTGCAGCCTCCCACGCAGCGTGGCCATTGCCGATGTAAATAGCAACAGATTGGTCGGTGCGCGCAACCGCCTTCAGATCGGGGATCAATGTTGCCGTCATATCGATCAATTCGCCTTCGTAAATGTTGGGCGAAGGACGGTGCATGGCGCGCAACACGGCATCCGGAATGACAGAAGGCCCCGGAATAGCAAGATAGTCGCGCCCGTGCGACAGGTTGGGTGTCTTGGCCATGTCTGTGAAATCCTTGGAATTTTGGGCCAGCTTAGCGTTGCGCTACGCGGCGTCAATATCCCGCTTTGTCTTGCGCAGGCACATCCCGCGCATTAGAAGCACGCGAATGAAAAACGCAGGCTCAGACAAAGGTGGAACGGGGATGATCGGCAAGGCCCGTGCCCGTCTGACCAAGGCCAAACACCAGTTGCGCCAGTCCGCGATGGAGGATTTGAGCGTTCCGGCCAACCGCCGGCGGGCCTTGCTGCATTTCCAGCTTCATGATCATGCCAGCCTGCGCCTGCTGTGGTCGAATTTCGCCACCGTCGCGCCGGGTGTGTATCGGGCCAACCATCCGGACCGGCGGCGGCTGCAAAAATATGCGGCACGTGGCATCAAGACCATCATCAACCTGCGCGGCGCATCCCATACCCCGCATTACGCGTTCGAGGCCGAAGCCTGCCGCGATCTGGGCCTGACACTGATCGACAACGAAATGACCGCCCGCAGCGCCCCAAGCCGCGACAGCATCCTGTCGCTGATCGAAATTTTCCGCGACACGCCGAAACCCTATCTGATGCATTGCAAATCCGGCGCCGACAGGTCGTCGCTGGCGGCTGCGATCTATCTGTTGGTGTTTTGCGGCGCCAGCGTGGCCGAGGCGCGCAAACAGTTCGGTCTGCGCTATATTCATTTCAAGTGGACGAAAACCGGGGTTCTGGATCACATTCTGGATCAGTACGAGGCCGCGAATAACGCGCACCCGATCCCCTTTGAAGAGTGGGTAAAAACCGCATATGATCCGGCTGAAATCCAAGCGTCTTTCGACCGGCGCAGAAAGGCGTTCTTGAGATGAGCGACCCGTCCTATTCGTCCAAGCACCTGTTGGGCTGGATCTGGCGCGATTATTTGCGCAAACACTGGGCCACGCTGCTTGTGGCCGCGATTTTCATGTTCATGGAAGGATCAACCCTCGGCGCGATCAGCTACATGCTGCAACCGATGTTCGATCAGGTCTTTATCGGCGGTAATGCCGGTGCGCTGTGGTGGGTCGGTGTTGCCATTCTGGTGATCTTTTCGATCCGCGCCATTGCCGGTCTGGTGCAAAAGGTTCTGCTGACGCGTGTTGCGCAACTCACTGCGGCGGATATCCGCGTTGATCTGCTGAACCACATGATGAAACAGGATGGTGCCTTTCATCAGACCCATCCGCCCGGATACCTGATCCAGCGGGTGCAATCGGACGTGAATGCCGTCAACGATGTGTGGCGCGCCATTATCACCGGCGCGGGGCGCGATGTTGTGGCCTTGATCGTTCTGATGGGCGTTGCCATCAGCGTCGATTGGAAATGGGCGATTATGGCCTGTATCGGCACGCCGCTGCTGATCGCCCCTGCCGCCCTGGCCCAGAAATACGTGCGCGCGCAGGCCCGTCAGGCCCGCGATCTGGGCGCAACACTGTCCACGCGGCTGGACGAGGTGTTCCACGGCATCGTACCGATCAAGCTGAACGCTTTGGAGGCTTATCAGACGCGGAAATACCGCGATCTGACCGGGCGTTTCATTGACACCGAAGTGCGCGCGGCCTTTGGCAGCGCCGCAATTCCCGGCATGGTGGATATCATGGCTGGCGTCGGGTTTCTGGCGGTGATGGTTTTTGGCGGGTCCGAAATCATATCGGGCGACAAAACCGTGGGTCAGTTCATGACCTTTTTTACCGCGATGGGCCTTGCCTTTGATCCGATCCGCCGGTTGGGCGCGATCAGCGGGTTGTGGCAGATCGCGGCCGCCGCAATCGAACGGATCAAGGAACTGATCGACAGCCCGCTGCGCCTGAAATCACCGGCCAATCCGGTGGCCCCGCCCACCGGAACACCGGGTATCAAGATCACCAAGGTTGATTTGTCTTACGGTGAAACACAGGTGCTGCACGGCCTGTCACTGACGGCGGAACCGGGTCAGACAACCGCGCTTGTCGGGGCATCGGGTGCCGGGAAATCAACCATTTTCAATCTGCTGACGCGCCTTGTCGATCCGCAAAAGGGCGATGTGCTGATCGGCGGCGTTTCTGTCAAATCCATGAAAATGCAGGATTTGCGCAGCCTGTTTTCCGTGGTCAGCCAAGAGGCGCTGCTGTTTGATGACAGCTTGCGCGAAAACATCCTTTTGGGGCGGACCGATGTCAGCGATGCGCAACTGAAAAAAGTGCTGGATGCGGCGCATGTTTCGGATTTTCTGGATAAGTTGCCCGACGGGCTGAACACGCCATGTCGGACCGCGCGGGTCGGCCTTGTCAGGGGGGCAACGGCAGCGTGTGGTGATCGCGCGGGCGCTTGTTGCGTGACACGCCCGTATTGCTTCTGGACGAAGCAACAAGCGCATTGGATGCCCAATCCGAAGCCGTGGTGCAAGCCGCGCTTGACCGGTTGTCGCACGGGCGGACCACGTTCGTGATCGCCCACCGGCTAAGCACGGTGATCAACGCCGACAAGATCATCGTGATGGACCGCGGCCATGTGGTGGATGCGGGAACCCATCAGGAGCTGCTGTCGCGCGGCGGCATCTATGCCGATCTTTACCGCTTGCAGTATAAAGACGGTAAAACTGTCAGCGAACAGCCCGGTGCCACAGCTTTGGCGGCGCGAAATGCCGAAACGCCAAAGGCACCTGAAAGCTGGATTGGGAAGTTGCGCCAGTTGTTCGTCTGATCCTAACGGCGATAGGCCGCAGCGAGTTTTGCGGGGTCCGCGCCAAGAAAATAGCGCAGCAGCGTCCACAGATTGCGCGCCCCGCGCCGCAGCCAGCCTTGGGCCTGATACCTTGCGGCGCTGGTTGTAAGAACGGCAGGCATCATCGACAGCTTGCCTTTCAGCGCGCGCGCCAGTGCCACGTCTTCCATCAAAGGCTGGTCGGGGTAGCCGCCTGCTGCATCATACATCTTGCGTGGCACCAGCAACCCCTGATCGCCGTAGGGCAGATCAAACAGCCGTGAGCGCAGATTTGCCCACGCCGCCACCCATGCGGGCAAGAGCCCGTGTGCATCAAACCGCAGCTTGAAATATCCGGTCCGTCCGCTGGCCAGATGGGCCTGCACCACGTCGCTCCATCCGGGCTGCAAAACGGTATCGGCATGCAGCACCAGCAGCCATTCGCCTTTGGCCCGCGCGCAGCCCTTGCGCAATTGCGCACCACGCGAGGCCGCCCCTTCAATCACCTCGGCCCCGGCAGACCGTGCCAGCGCACAGGTCGCATCCTGCGATCCGCCATCGGATACGATCAACTCGCGGATCAGGCCCGCCTGCACGCCTTCCATCAGGCTGGCCAGACAGGCAGGAAGCGCGTCTTCGGCATCCAGCGTCGGAATGATCACGGAAATCGGGGCGCGCACGCATCTCGTCCTTTGTTCTTCGCCATGATGCACCCTATATGTGGTCGACGACATCAAAGGAAAGCCACGAATGCCGACGCGCCATATCCTTGCCCTGACAGGGCCCGACACCGATCACTTTCTTCAGGGTCTGACAACCAACGACATGTCGGGCATCGACACCGGGCTTGTCTATACCGCGATGCTGACGCCGCAGGGCAAGTATCTGGCCGATTTCTTCGTGACCCGGCAGGGCGATGCCGTTCTGGTCGATGTTGCGTCCTCCTTGGGGGACATGCTGGAAAAGCGGCTGTCGATGTATCGCCTGCGCGCCAAGGTTGATATCGCGCCCAGCGGTCTGAACCTGCAACGCGGCACCGGCGCGATACCTTCGGGTGCCTATGCCGACCCGCGCCATCCCGATCTGGGCTGGCGGGCAGTATTCGACCGCGCCCGAAGCCGATGACGGCAGTGATTGGGATGCGATCCGCGTGGCGCATTGTATCCCCGAAACCGGCGTGGAACTGGGGCCCGACACCTTCATCCTTGAGGCCGGATTCGAAGCGTTGCACGGCGTGGATTTCAAAAAGGGCTGTTATGTCGGACAGGAAGTGACGGCACGGATGAAACACAAAACCGAACTGCGCAAGGGGCTGGCCCGTGTCAGCGTCAGCACGCCGGTGCTTGTAGGCACCGACATTACGGCAGGTGGAAAACCTGTGGGCAGCCTGTTCACACAGTCGAACGGCGCGGGCATTGCCTATCTTCGGTTTGATCGCGCACAGGGCGATATGCAGGCCGGGGATGCGCGCGTGGCCCGCATCTAGGGCTTAGGATCCGTAGACCAGCCCCCAACGTTCAATCAAGTTCTGCTGCAATGTCTTGGCGCGCCGGTTCCAGGGGCGCGCGCCTTCGGGTCGTTCGCGATCCGCACGCTTGATCTTGTCGCGGGTCGCCTCATCTGCCGCAAAAATCGCAAACACCAGCTCGGTGCCGTCCTGCGCCGTCATGTACCCTGCCAAACCGGATACAAAATTCAGGGTGCCGGTTTTCGCGCTGACCTTGATGGGGTGGTTTTTGTCGACCCGCCCCTTGCTGTCGCGCAATTCGATTGTCTTAAGCAACGGGCGCAGCCCCTGACGTGATTTGGGATGGGCCAGCGCCTGCACCATGTCCGCCGCACTGATGCGGGATGCGCCGCCAAGGCCCGAATGATCCACAAGATCGATATCTGTAAGGCCCATCGAGCTTTGCGCCCACAGGTTCATTTCCTGCGCCGAGGCCCGCAGTGACGATATCTGCCCTGCCCGCACCGCTGAAGTGGCCATCCCGACCATTTCCGCCGTGATGTTCGTTGAATATTTCAGCATATCGCGCAACACATCGGTCAGAGGTTCACTGGCATGGGTGACAAGAACCCGGCCCGCCGGTGCGTCCTGAACGGGAACAGCCGCCTTTAACTGCACACCGTGCGCCCGTGCCAGCGTGCGAAATACATCGCCCGCATAAAGCGCAGGTTTGCGCACCGGCAACCACCGCGCCCCGCCTTTGCCCAAGGCGCCTTTGGCCACGGTCCATTGGTCCTGTGTGCCGGATGTGGCGTAGGTGTAAATCGGGGTCGATCTGTCGGCGACCCGCATCCGCGCCATGGACACATCGGGGCGGTATTTGTTGGATCGGGCGTCCATTGTCACGCCATAGCCGTTCGATCCGCGCCGCCATTCGAAATGCACGCGATTGAAATTCAGCGCGATCCCCGACACGGCAGGGCTGTAGCCGACATGATCCGGCTGATCGGGGTCAATGCTGCTGACAAAAGGCAATGCGCCATCATAGATCAGGAATTCGCCGCGCACTTCGCGCACACCGCTGTCTTTCAGCCGTTGCGCCATATCCGCAAGGGCGTTGGTGTCCAGCGTTGGGTCCGCCCCGCCGGCCAAAACCAGATCGCCCTGCAAAATCCCGTTTTCAACCTTGCCCGCCGTCATCAGCCGCGTCTGGAACCGGTGTTCCGGCCCCAAGACATCCAGCGCATACAGGGCCGTGATCGCCTTGGCCACGCTGGCGGGGGGGATGCCTGCCGCGGCCTTGTGCCCTTCCAGCCGCAATCCGCTGTCGGCATCGGCCACCAGAAATCCAACCTCGCCGCGCAGGCCCGATGCATCCAGCAACGCCTTGGCCGCCGGCGCTGTGCGTTTGTGGAACCCGACGCCGCGCAGTTGCGGACGAATGGAAACCGCAGGCGCATCGGCCCAGACAGCCGTTGCCAGACCGGACGCCAAACCGCCCAAAAAGACCCGTCGCGAAACCGTGTTTTTCATAGCCGCACTAAACCGCAGGCCGCGGTCACAGACAAGACGCATATGATCACTTTTGATCGCGCGAATCCCGTGATAGCCCCGCGTCATGGGTCAGGCCGTTTTTATCATGTTCGTGGCAATGTCGTTTATTCCTGCAGGGGATACAGCGGCCAAGCTGTTGATCGGCCAGTACGGGGCTTCGCCGGTTTTTGTGGCGTGGTCACGGTTCCTGATCGGGGCGCTTGCTGTCCTGCCTTTTGTGCCAACCGTCCACATGGGCCCTGTTTGCAAACTGGCGCATCTGGATGCGGGCGATGTTTCTGACAGTGGGCATCACCTCGATCCAGTTTGCCTTGCGATCGGAACCCATTGCAGATGTGTTTGCCGCCTTTTTTATCGGCCCGATCTTCAGCTATATCCTGTCGGTGGTTTTCCTGCGTGAACCTGTGACGTGGCAACGGACCGCGTTGATCCTGCTGGGCTTTGCAGGCGTGCTTTTGGTCGTGCGCCCCGGTTTTGGCGGGTCGGGCGGTCTGGCGTTCGCGGTACTGGCCGGCCTGTGCTACGGCGCATTCCTGACCACATCGCGCTGGTTGTCGGGGCTGGCGCAGCCTGTGGCGCTGGTGTTTACGCAACTGGCGATCAGTGCAACGTTGTTGGCCCCATTTGGTCTTTTGCAGTTTCCACAGCTTAGCCTACCGGGCGCGGCCTTGACCCTTGCCAGCGGTCTTTTTTCCATGCTGGGCAATCTGTTGTTGCTGTTTGCCTATCGTCTGGCACCGGCAACGCAACTGGCGCCGCTGGTCTATTTCCAGTTGTTGGCCGCAACCGCACTGGGGTGGGCCGTGTTTTCCGATCTGCCCGACACGCTGACATGGGCGGGGCTGGTTCTGGTGATCGGGTCGGGGATCACATCGGCGCTGCTGCGCCGCTGATCACCGGCGCGCGGCGCGCAGCGCGGTCGAGGACAGATCGACCATCGGCACATTGACAAAACACCACGCCGGCGGCGCAGACCGCGCCAAAAGATGCGAGGCACGCCCCGAAATGCGGTAAGGTGCGAACAGGCGCGCGGCAGGTGACATGCGTGCCGATATCCGATCCCCGGGCGGGCCAGAACGCCAACCGGCACCGACATCATGATGGTGCGCCAATCCTGCCATTTATGAAACTGCGCCAGATTGTCAGCCCCCATAAGCCAGACGAAATTCACCCCCGGATACTGCCTGCGCAATGCCGCCAGCGTTTGCGCCGTATAGCGCGTGCCCAGACGTGCCTCGATATCGGTGACCGTCACCTTGGGGTGCTGCATGATTGCGCGGGCCTGCTGCATCCGCTGCGCCAGCGGTGCTGGCCCCTGTTCTTTCAGCGGATTGCCCGGTGTCACCAGCCACCATACCCGATCCAGCCCAAAGCGTTTCAGCGCTTCGGTTGTGATGTGAACATGCCCGCGATGGGGTGGATCAAACGACCCGCCCAACAGGCCAACACTCTGGCCGCGCGCAGCTTTTGGAAACTCCGGATTCAAAACGGCCCCCGACACTGTGTCAGGGGCCGTTGAAGGATGCCTAGCATCAATTGTCAATCAAAACGCATGGCCTCAGGCCTTGTGGCGCTTGATCTCTCCGCTTTTCAGACGATCGAAATAGCTGTTCATCTCGCGCTTGACGATCGGCATCAGCAGATACAGCGCGGTGATGTTCACAACCGCCATGGCAAAGATCATCGCATCCGAGAAATCGATGACCGCGCCCAATTGGGCAGCCGCACCAACCACGACGAAGAAGCAGAACAGCAACTTGAAGATCAGTTCATTTGTCTTGCCTTCGCCGAACAGATAGGTCCACGCCTTCAACCCGTAATATGACCAAGAAATCATGGTCGAGAAGGCGAACAACACAACTGCGATGGCAAGCACATAGGGGAACCAGCTTAGTCCGCTGGCAAAGGCTGCCGATGTCAGCTGCACGCCCTGAACGCCACCTTCTGTCATGATCTTGCCGTCATCGCCCAGAATAAACAGGCCTGTTTCCGGATCGATCATCTGAACCCCGGAAATGGTGATGACCAGCGCTGTCATTGTGCAGATCACAACCGTATCGATGAACGGCTCCAACAAGGAAACAACACCTTCGGTGATCGGTTCTTTTGTCCGCACGGCCGAGTGGGCAATAGCTGCAGAGCCAACGCCAGCTTCGTTCGAGAACGCCGCCCGCTTGAAACCCTGGATCAATGCGCCGACGAAACCGCCTGCGACCCCAAGACCGGTAAATGCACCGGCAAATATCTGGCCAAAGGCCCAGCCGATCATGTCATAGTTCATCAACAGGATCACAAGCGCCGTGCCGACATAAAGCAGCCCCATAAAGGGAACGACCTTTTCAGTCACGCGCGCGATGGATTTGATCCCGCCGACGATCACGGCGAACACGACAACCGCAAAGACGATGCCGGTGATCCAGCCCGGATAGTCGCCCACGATGCCCGAGATTTGCGCATGCGCCTGATTGGCCTGGAACATGTTGCCGCCGCCAAATGCGCCCGCCGATACAGAAGATCGCAAACAACACGGCCATGATCTTGCCGCCGCGGATAGCCGCGTTCGTCAAAGCCTTTGGTCATGTAATACATGGGACCACCCGAAACCGTGCCGTCAGGGTATTCATTTCGGTATTTCACACCCAACGTACATTCGGTGAACTTGGACGCCATACCCATAAGACCCGCAAGGATCATCCAGAACGTCGCCCCCGGCCCGCCGATACCGACGGCCACCGCAACACCGGCGATGTTACCCAGACCGACAGTGCCCGAAAGCGCCGTTGCCAGCGCCTGAAAGTGGCTGACCTCGCCTGCGTCGTTGGGATCGGAATAGTCGCCCTTTACAAGGCTGATCGCATGGGAAAACGCACGCAACTGGATGAAGCCGAAGTAAATGGTAAAGACCGTTGCGCCAACGACCAGCCACAGCACGATCCAGGGAAAGGACGTACCCGGTAAAGGCGCAAAGATCAGATTGACGAACCAGCCTGTCGAATTTGCGAACACTTCGTTCACGCGCGCATCGAAACCTGCTGCGTCCTGTGCCAGCGTCGCCCCGGGAAGCAGGGCTGCCGCAGTGGCAAGCGATGGAATTGAATATTTCATGTGAAATCCTCTCAGGGGATAATCGTGACGGGAACTGCCGCACTTGCGACAAGACGCCCGCTGACACTGCCGAACATGCGGTCTTTCAGACCCCGGGCGCCGACGCGGCCCACGATGATCTGTTCCGCACCCAGTTCTTTGGCGAAACTGTCCAGAATTTCGGCAGCATCGCCGTGCCGCACTGTTCCCGTTGCGGTATGGCCGTCCTTTTTCAGCGACGCCAAAGCCGGGTCCAGCACGCGGTCATGCGCCAGTTTCAATTCCTCTTCGCGGCGCTTGTGACGTTGTTCGTTTTCCTCTGGTGTCTGGAATGTAAACGGCGACCATTCGATCACGTAGCACAATGCTATCGTGCAATCGCCCATCTGCTTGGCCTGCCGTTTGGCAAACGCCAGCGCCTTTTCCCCTGCGGGCGAGCCATCAAGCCCGACCACGAGTGTTGTTTTCGACATGAGAAGTCCCTCTCCTGTTTTTATGCGGGATTGATTGACTCCCGCCTGTTTGCGTCCGGATCGGCAAAACGCCGACAACCGGAACGACAGGTTGTCAAAGCTCAGACAACCCGTGATGCAGTGTAACAGTTTGGCAAAAGTGTTATCGCCCGATGTGTCGGCGTGGGTCAGGCAATTCGACTGAATTTTTAGCTAAATACAGGCAAAATAACCAGCAATTCGCCATCATTCAGTCGTATTTTCCGAAAATAAAAGTCCTGCGTGGCGCGGAGCCCGCAACCACATTCCACCCAAAAAGGTGGCACAAACGATCCGTTCTGCCCACAAATTATGCAAAAATAGAATTCGGTCAATGGTTTTGAAACAGGTGGCGGCGCCATGACGGGTCGCCCGGCCGGTTCAACCGCTTCACCCGCACCTGTTCACAGGTCAATTTTATCAGGCTGATCATCGCCTGCATTGCCCCTTGTGCCTTGCATCGCTATCTAGCCATCTGAACAGGATTTGTCCAAGGAGCATACACATGGCCGCCTATCAATACGTCTATCACATGGAAGGGGTGTCCAAAGCCTATCCCGGTGGCAAAAAATGCTTTGAGAACATCCACCTGTCGTTTCTGCCCGGTGTGAAAATCGGTGTTGTCGGCGTTAACGGGTCGGGCAAATCGACCCTGATGCGGATCATGGCCGGTCTCGACAAGGATTTCACCGGAGAGGCATGGGCCGCCAAAGGCGCGCATGTGGGGTATCTGCCGCAGGAACCGCAACTGGACGAAAGCCTTGATGTGCGCGGCAACGTGATGCTGGGCGTGGCCGACAAAAAGGCCATTCTGGATCGTTATAACGAACTGGCGATGAATTATTCCGACGAAACCGCCGACGAAATGGCGCAATTGCAGGACAAGATCGACGCCGAAAACCTGTGGGATCTGGACAGCCAGATCGATGTCAGCATGGAAGCACTGCGCTGCCCGCCGGACGAGGCCGACATTGCCACCCTGTCGGGCGGTGAAAAACGCCGCGTCGCGCTGTGCAAGCTGTTGCTGGAAGCGCCCGATATGCTGCTGCTTGACGAACCGACCAACCATTTGGACGCGGAAACCATCGCGTGGCTGCAACAACATCTGATGGATTACAAAGGCACCATTCTGATCGTCACCCACGACCGGTACTTTCTGGATGACATCACCGGCTGGATTCTGGAACTGGATCGCGGCCGCGGCATTCCCTACGAAGGCAATTACTCTGCGTGGCTGGAACAAAAGGCCAAACGGCTGGAACAGGAAGCGCGCGAGGACAAATCCAAACAGAAAACGCTGGAACGCGAACTGGAATGGATGCGTCAGGGCGCCAAGGCCCGTCAGGCCAAATCCAAGGCGCGGATCAACGCCTATAACGATCTGGCCGAACAGTCCGAGCGCGAAAAGCTGAGCCGCGCCCAGATCGTCATCCCCAATGGCCCGCGTCTGGGCAGCAAGGTGATCGAGGTGAACGGGCTGTCCAAACATATGGGCGACAAGCAGTTGATCGAAGGGCTTGATTTTTCGCTGCCCCCCGGTGGCATTGTCGGCGTGATCGGCCCCAACGGCGCGGGTAAATCCACGCTGTTCAAGATGCTGACCGGTCAGGAAAAACCCGATGCGGGCACGATCGAATACGGCGATACGGTTGATCTGTCTTATGTCGACCAGTCGCGCGATGATCTCAAGGCGGACGATACCGTGTGGCAGGCCATCACCGGCGGCGCGGAAATTATCGAACTGGGCGATGCACAGGTCAATTCGCGGGCCTATTGTTCGTCGTTCAACTTCAAGGGCGGCGACCAGCAGAAAAAGGTTGGCCAGCTTTCGGGTGGTGAACGCAACCGCGTCCACATGGCGCGCCTGCTGAAAGAGGGCGGCAACGTCCTGCTGCTTGACGAACCGACCAACGATCTTGACGTCGAAACCCTGCGCGCACTGGAAGACGCGCTTGTCGATTTCGCCGGCTGCGCCGTGGTGATTTCACACGACCGCTTCTTTCTGGACCGCATCTGCACGCATATTCTGGCGTTCGAAGGCGATGCCCATGTGGAATGGTTCGAGGGCAATTTCGAGGATTACGAGGAAGATAAAAAGCGCCGACTGGGCGCGGATGCACTTGAACCGAAGCGGTTGAAGCACAAGAAGTTCGTGAGATAGGGAAGTGGCCGGACAAACGCGATTTTGGACTTGCCCACATTGCAATGTACCTCAGTCTGACCGAACCAAAGTTTGTTTTCAGCATAGACAGATCTCGTTGAATCCGGACTTGAAGGAAATTGGCTTGTGTAGCTGGACGTGTGTTTGCGTGAATGATGCTTGTGAACGAACTACAGTGATAGTCAGATTGCTCAGGACACATCTACCTGATGGATTTAGTTGGCTTACGCTGACCATTAACGATAATGAGCTTTTTCATCGCAGACTTTTGCCTGTAGTCAGCAAAGTCTTAACCTGACTCATATTACCGTTTGGCTTCTTGCGCGAATGACTATTGGATTGCCTGCAAAAGTTTGGGACTGTGAGCGAAAAGGCTTCAGCAAAAACTCGCTAGGCGCTGCTTGCAGGGAATGAATTCGATGGATTTGGCAGGCACTGAAAGAGCCAAATCTGTTCGGGGAAATTGATAATCTTTATTGGCAACTGGCAGAAGCTGGTGTTGGCACAAAGGCGTGTCTGAAGATAGCATTGAAAGCCTGCACCATGTACGAAGCTTGGGCAACATCGGCGCTCATATGGAAAAAGAAATTGATGCATCATTCCAGTAACCAGAAGAAGCACAAATCCTAATTGATTGGTTGTGAGCTTTTTGACGATGGTATGTGCCGGCAAAACCAAAAGCACAGCTTTGCCGCGCTCAGTTAGTAGCCGAAGAAAAGCAAGCTCTAAGGGAACTGCCAAAGCCTGATGCCGAGCAAGAGTAGACTTGGAACTGGCGATTTTTGCATACCCTCAGCGCCCGACCGCGGGTCGGAGGCACGTCTCGTGCATTTGATCCAGTGGATCATATGGGCCGTAGAAGGCGACAGCCCCCGGGCGTCGAAGACGCCGCCCGCCCATCGGGGCGGTCGGGCGCGGCGAGAAACGCGGAGAGTAGCTTTCCGCAAGTGTGCTTCAAAACCGTTGTTCGAATACCGTGAAACCCTATACGTTTCAAAAAATAAACTTTTCCCAGACCAGCCCCCCAAAAAACTTGACAGAGATTAGAATCGCAGCGCCATTTCCCCCGCTAGAGGCCTCAAACAACATCTTTAATCCATTGCTCCCCCACCCATGGCCCGAGACTCGTCATAACCTTCAACGCCAGTTCTCGCGCGAGAGGGGTGACCCTCAACCGGTGGCCACCTTCGGCTTTCGCGGCATTCCCGACAGAATGGTGCTGACGCATCGCGACCCGCCCGCAGGGCCGTTTGCGCCATAGCCACCACCAACCGCACGATTTTCCAAGAAATCCGGTATTTTGTCGCTATTCTTATGATGCATGTCCGTTTCCGGCAGGGCAGAGGTGCCGGTCTGTTGCAACAGTGCTGCCCAAAGGAGGCCCCGCATGCGTTATTCCGGCTTCAAGGTGATCAAAGAGGCGCTGACCGGCCACAAGGGCTGGACACCCGGCGTGGCGCGACCCCGCGCCGCAAAAATCCTATGATATCATTATCATCGGCGGCGGCGGGCATGGGCTGGCCACCGCCTATTATCTGGCCAAGCAATTCGGCGGCAAGCGCATCGCGGTGCTGGAAAAGGGATGGATCGGCGGCGGCAATGTGGGGCGCAACACCACGATCATCCGGTCAAACTATCTGCTGGACGGGAACGAACCGTTTTACGAATTTTCGCTGAAACTGTGGGAAGGGCTGGAACAGGATTTCAATTTCAACGCCATGATCAGCCAGCGCGGCATCCTGAACCTGATCCACACCGATGCGCAGCGTGATGCGTTTATCCGGCGCGGCAACGGGATGCTGCTGAACGGGGCGGACGCCGAATTGCTGAGTGTTGCGCAAATCCGCGCGCGTTATCCGTTCATGAATTTCGACAATGCGCGCTTCCCGATCAAGGGCGGTCTGGCGCAGCATCGGGGCGGCACGGTGCGCCATGATGCGGTCGCGTGGGGCTATGCGCGCGGTGCCGACAGCCGTGGCGTCGACATCATCCAGAATTGCGAAGTCACCGGTTTCCGCATTGAAAACGGCGTGTGCAAGGGCGTGGAAACATCGCGCGGGTTTATCGGCGCGGCCAAGGTCGGGTGCGCGGTGGCGGGATCATCGGGGCGGCTGATGGCCAAGGCGGGCATGCGCCTGCCGATCGAAAGCCATGTCTTGCAGGCCTTTGTGTCCGAAGGGTTGAAACCGCTGATGCCCGGCGTCGTCACCTTTGGCGCGGGGCATTTCTATTGCAGCCAGTCCGACAAGGGCGGGCTGGTGTTTGGCGGCGATATCGACGGCTACAATTCCTATGCCCAGCGCGGCAACCTGCCCGTCGTCGAAGACGTGGTGGAAAGCGGTATGGCGCTGTTTCCGATGCTGGGGCGGGTGCGTCTGCTGCGGATGTGGGGCGGGATCATGGACATGTCGATGGACGGATCACCGATTATCGATCGCACCCATATTGACGGGCTCTATTTCAACGGCGGCTGGTGTTATGGCGGGTTCAAGGCCACACCGGCGTCCGGCTGGTGTTTTGCGCATCTGCTGGCAAAGGATGCACCGCACCCCGTCGCCACGGCCTATCGGTTTGACCGGTTCGAAAAGGGCCGGATGATCGACGAAAAAGGCATGGGCGCACAGCCCAACCTGCATTGATGCGCAAGGGAACGGACACATGATCATCAATCACCCGCTTCTTGGCCCGCGCGATGCACAGGAATTTACCTATCTGGGGGATGCCTCCCTGATCGACCGCCCTGATGGGCAGGCCGAAGATGCCGCACACGCGTTTTATGAATACCAGTACCTGCGCGACAACCCCGCAGGGGATCACCGCGAATTGTGGTTTCACGAACAGGGCGATCGCAGCTGGCTGGTCGTGACACGCAACACCCTGACGCACGAGATTACCAAGGTGGAACTGGCCCGCGATGTGGCCCGCGCACGGGGGCGCAGCACATGACACAGGCAAACAGGCTTGCAGGCGGGCAGATTGACCGGTCCAGACCACTGACCTTTACCTTTGATGGCCGGTCCTATCAGGGATATGGCGGGGATACGCTGGCCTCGGCGTTGCTGGCCAATGATGTGCGGCTGATGGGGCGGTCGTTCAAATACCACCGCCCGCGCGGCGTTCTGTCGGCGGGATCGGAAGAACCCAATGCGCTGGTCGAACTGCGCAGCGGCGCGCGCCAGGAACCCAATACCCGCGCCACAACGGCCGAACTGTTTGACGGTCTGGTGGCCAAAAGCCAGAACCGCTGGCCGTCGCTGACATTCGATGCAATGTCGATCAATGACCGGTTCAGCACTTTTCTGACGGCGGGGTTTTACTACAAGACCTTCATGTGGCCCGCCGCGTTCTGGGAAAAACTGTACGAACCGATCATTCGCCGCGCCGCCGGTTTGGGCACGGCGTCGCAAGAGCCTGATCCCGACGCCTATGACAAAGGCTTTCTGCATTGCGATCTTTTGATCATCGGTGCCGGGCCTGCCGGATTGTCTGCCGCACTGACAGCAGGCCGTGCCGGGGCGCAGGTCATTCTGGCGGATGAGGATTTTGCCTTTGGCGGGCGGCTGAACGCCGAAACACTTGAGGTGGGCGGGCAATCCGGTGCGGATTGGGCGGCAGGGTGCATTGCGGAACTGGCCGCCATGGCGAATGTGCGGTTGATGGTGCGGACAACCGTGATCGGGGCCTTTGATCACGGCGTTTACGGCGCGGTGGAACGGGTCAGTGATCATGTTTCGCAACCCGCCCCCGGCAAGCCGCGCCAGATTTTCTGGCGGATCACCTCGAAACGGGCGCTGTTATGTGCTGGCGCGATCGAACGCCCCATCGCATTTGAAAACAACGACCGGCCCGGCATCATGCTGGCAGGGGCCATGCGCGCCTATGCCAACCGCTGGGCGGCCACGCCTGCGCACAAGGTTGCCGTGTTCACCAACAATGATGACGGGCACCGCACCGCCGTGGACCTGATGGCCAAGGGCGTCGCCGTGGCCGCGGTGATCGACACCCGCGCCGATGCCCCGCGTGTGGCCGATTGCGAACTGCTGGCCGGCGCGCAGGTGATCGATACCAAAGGACGGCTGGGGTTACGCTTTGTCGAGGTACGGCTGGCATCGGGCGAGACGCGCATCATTGAATGTGGCGCATTGGGCGTGTCGGGCGGATGGAACCCGAATGTCGGGCTGACCTGCCACCAGCGCGGTCGCCCGCAATGGCGCGAAGATATCGCCGCCTTTGTTCCGGGCGCCGATGGCCCCGCAGGGTTAAGCGTTGCAGGGGCTGCAAGGGGCGATTTCAGCACCCACGCCGCATTAAGTACCGCATCAAAAGCCGCCGCTGCCGCATTGCGTGACATCGGGATAAGCGCGCGCGCCCTGCCCGCCCCCAAGGCCGAGGATGCGCCTGTGTCCCTGTCGCCGTTCTGGCACGTGACAGGCGGCAAGGGGCGCGCGTGGCTGGACCAGCAGAACGATGTGACGGTCAAGGATGTGAAACTGGCGCATCAGGAAAACTACCGTTCTGTCGAACACCTGAAACGCTATACCACGCTGGGCATGGCAACCGATCAGGGCAAAACGTCGAATATGGGTGGCCTTGCGATCATGGCCGAACTGACCGGCCAGACGATCCCGCAGACCGGCACAACCATTTTCCGCCCCCCCTATACGCCTGTGTCGATGGGGGTTCTGGGCGGGCGGTCAGTGGGCCGCGATTTCCGCCCGGTGCGCAAAACGCCCAGCCACAATGGGCAGAGGAACAGGGCGCCGTTTTTGTCGAGGTCGGGATGTGGCTGCGCGCGCAATGGTATCCCAAAGCCGGTGAAACCGAATGGCGTCAAAGCGTCGACCGCGAGGTGCTGGCCACCCGCAAAAGCGTCGGGATCTGCGACGTGACCACCTTGGGCAAGATCGATGTGCAGGGCAGCGATGCCGCCGCCTTTCTGAACAAGGTCTATGCCAACGGGTTCGCGAAACTGGCGGTGGGCAAAACCCGCTATGGGTTGATGCTGCGCGAAGACGGGATTGCGATGGATGATGGCACCGCCGCGCGGCTGGCCGAGGATCATTTTGTTGTCACCACCACCACGGCCAATGCGGTGGGTGTGTACCGGCATATGGAATTCGTGCGCCAGTGTCTGTTTCCCGATCTGGACGTGCAACTGATTTCAACCACCGAAGCCTGGGCGCAATATGCGGTCGCGGGGCCGAATGCGCGCAAGCTGCTGCAAAAGGTGGTGGACCCCGAATTTGATTTGTCCAACGATGCGTTTCCGTTCATGGCCTGCGGGGAAATCACCGTGTGCGGCGGGCTGCGGGCGCGGTTGTTCCGCATCTCGTTTTCGGGCGAACTGGCCTATGAAATTGCGGTACCCACACGTTATGGCGATGCGATGATCCGCAAGCTGATGGCGGCGGGCGAGGAATTTGATGTGGTGCCTTACGGAACCGAAGCGTTGGGTGTGATGCGGATCGAAAAGGGCCATGTTACGGGCAACGAGTTGAATGGCACGACAACGGCGCTGAACCTTGGCATGGGGCGCATGGTATCCAAGGCCAAGGACAGTATCGGATCGGTGCTGTCACAGCGCGAAGGGTTGAACGAACCCGACGCGCTTGTGCTGGTCGGCCTGCAACCCGTGGATCAATCACAGCGTGTGCTGGCGGGGGCGCATCTTATGACCAAGGGGCAAGAGGTGAATGCCGCCAATGATCAGGGCTATATCACCTCTGCCGCGTATTCGCCGCATCTGGGCAGTTCCATCGGGCTTGGGTTTTTAAAGAACGGTGCTGCGCGCAAGGGCGAAGTGATCGAGGCGGTCAGCCCGCTGACAGGGCTGAATGTCGATCTGGAAGTGGTCAGCGCCCATTTCATCGATCCAGAGGGGGACCGGCTTCGTGCATGATCTGATAGCAATCACCGCCCTTGGGGGCAGCGCCGCGCGTGTCGATCAGGTGGGCCCCGTTACGCTGAGCGAACAGCCCGATTGGGCCTTTGCCTCGGTCGCCGCGCGTTTGGGGCAGGACAGCACGTGCAAGACGGCGTTGAAAAAGCTCCTGGGCGTCGCCGCACCCGATGTGGGGCGCGTGCACGTTCGCAAAGACCTGACAGCGTTCTGGACCGGACCGGATCAATGGATGATAGAAGCCCCGTATGACCGGTTTGAAAACCTTGCCGCGCAGGTCAAATCGGCGTGGGCGGGGCGGCAAGTGTGACAGAACAAACGGATGGCTGGTGCCGTTTTGATCTGGACGGCGATGGCATTGTTCCCGTTTTCGAACGGGTGTGCAACGTCAACGTGGCCGCGATGGAGACAAATACCGCAACGCGCACCGTCATCGAACATCTGGGGTGTTTTCTGGTCTGTCGTGACGCAGGCAAACATCTGTCCGTTATCGGGCCGCGATCTTCGGCAGGGTCGATGCACCACGCATTGCTAAGCGCAATGCGATCTGTCTGGTGATCCTCGCCTTTCTGGGTCATCCATGAGGTTCACACCCCGCGAGGATTTCGCATGAGCGCGCTTTCTCTTGGCCTGTTCGCTGCACTGGCGTGGGCCGTTCACGATCTATGCCTGCGTTATGTCAGCCAGCGTGCAGGCGTTTTGCCCGCACTGGCGGTTGTTCTTTTGACCGGCGCGTTGCTGGTTTTTCCGGTGGCCGCGTGGGGCGGCGCGTGGCAGGGCATGTCCGGCGCCACCTTGGCGGCTGCGGTCTTTTCCGGATTGGCGTTCGCCGCCGCCTGCGTCGGGCTTTATAAGGCGTTCCAGATCGGCCCCGTCGGTCTGGTCGCACCGGTGATCGGGGCCTATCCGGTTTTGTCCCTGGCCCTGGCCGGTATCGAAGGCGATCCGGTCAGGGCGGCAGACTGGGCCGCAGCCCTTGTTGTTATCGTCGGTATCACCGTCGTTGCGGTTCTGGGGCGCGACAATGCATCGGGCGGGTCGCGCGTGGTCGCGCTGGCATGGGCCGTGTTGGGCGCGGTGGGGTTTTCCCTTACCTTTGCGTCGGGCCAGTACGCCACACGGATCACAGGTGAATTGCCGGTATTGGCCGTTGCGCGGATGGCCGCGATTTTGGTGATCTTGCCGCTGGCCCTGCGCACCACCGACCCGATGCGCGGCATCATCCGGCACATGCCGCTGCTGCTCTTGATGGGGGCGCTGGATGCGCTGGCCCTTGGTGCCATTATGGTGGCGGCCCCTCTGGATCATCCCGAATTTGCGGCTGTTGGCGCATCGTCCTTCGGGATCATCACCATTTTGCTGGCACGGGTCGTGTTGGGCGAACGGATGACAGCGGGCCAATGGGGCGGTGTGGCACTGGCCTTTGCCGGTATCGGGTATCTGGGTTTGTAACCGCGCCGTATCAGCGCGGCAAAACGCACAGCATTTCGTATAAAAGGTTGGCACCGATCAGCGCCGTGTTGCCGCTGGTATCATAGGGTGGCGACACCTCGACCAGATCACCACCGACAAGGTTCAGACCAGCGCAACCGCGTACGATTTCCAGCGCCTGGATGGTGGTCAGCCCGCCTATTTCAACGGTTCCCGTTCCCGGCGCAAAGGCCGGATCAAGGCTGTCGATATCATAGGTCAGATAGACCGGCGTATCACCGATTTTGCTGCGGATATCCGCCATCAGCGGCGTCAGCGATTTGTGCCAGCAGTCTTCTGCCGGAACAACGGTGAACCCCTGTTTGCGGCCCCAATCGAAATCGTCGGGCGCATAGCCCGTGCCACGCAGCCCAATCTGGAAGACCTTGTCATTCACCAGCAACCCGTCATCAACGGCGCGGCGAAACGGCGTGCCGTGCGCAATTTTTTCGCCGAACATTTCGTCGTTGGTGTCAGCATGCGCATCCACATGGATCAGCGCGACGGGCCCGTGCCGTTTGGCAATGGCGCGCAATACCGGATAGGTCAGCGTGTGATCGCCCCCCAATGTCAACGGCACAGCTCCGTGCGAAAGAATTTCATCATAGGCGGCCGTGATGATATCCACCGTCTTTTTCAGATCGAATGTGTTGATCGCCACATCACCGATATCGGCCACCTGCAGTTCTGCAAACGGGGCCGCGCCGGTGGCCATATTGAACGGGCGCAACATGCAGCTTTCGGCGCGGATCGCGCGCGGGCCATGGCGGGTGCCGGCGCGGTTGGATGTGCCGATATCCATCGGAATCCCGACAAAACAGGCATCAAGCCCCGCCGCGCTGGCCTGACGCGGCAGGCGCATCATCGTGGCATCACCGGCAAAGCGGGGCATATCATTGCCGCCAAGCGGCTGGTTGAAAGGGTGGTCTGGCTCGGTGGGCATGATGGTGTTCCGTTCTGCTGGTTCGGCGTGCAGAATTCACATCCTGTGCGCCATTTGCAATCGCTTTCTGGGCCAGCGGCTGGGATGCCCCTGCCCAGCGGCGGCGGCTATATTGACGGGGATCAATCCGCGCACCCTTTACTCTTGCTAGGGCTGTTTTTAACCTGCCCCTTCCCGACCGGATATGCCGCATATGCCCGTGCCCGCCTTTACGACCCGAAAACTGACCAAGGTTTATGGCGAAGGCCGTTCGGCCGTACATGCGCTGCGCGGGGTCGATGTTGAAATACCGCAAGGGGAAATCGTTGTCTTGCTTGGCCCGTCGGGCAGCGGAAAATCAACCTTGCTGAACATTCTGGGCGGGCTGGACAGCGCAACAGACGGCACGGCGCATTTTCGCGATCAGGTTCTGACCGATATGGAGGACAGAGACCTGACCCGCTACCGGCGCGATCATGTGGGGTTTGTGTTTCAGTTCTACAATTTGATGCCATCGCTGACCGCCTATGAAAACGTCGAACTGGTGACCGAGATCGCCCGCAACCCGATGGATCCGGCCGCCGCGCTGGATATGGTGGGGCTGGGCGACAGGATGGATCATTTTCCATCGCAGATGTCGGGCGGCGAACAGCAACGCGTGGCTATTGCCCGCGCGGTTGCCAAACAGCCCGATGTCCTGTTCTGCGATGAACCGACAGGCGCGCTTGACAGCACCACGGGGCGGACGGTTCTTAAGGTTCTGAAATCGGTCAACGAAACGCTGGGCGCGACAGTTCTGATTGTCACCCACGCCGCCAGTCAGGCGGCGATGGCGGACCGTGTCATCCATTTTGCCGATGGCAATATCCGCGAAATCGTCAAAAACAAGACCAAGAAAACCCCGGATGACATCGCATGGTAGGGGCGCTTGATCACAAGTTGCTGCGCGATCTGTGGCGGATGAAGGGGCAAGCCATGGCGATCGGTCTGGTGATCGGCATGGGCGTCGCGCTGCAAGTGATGATGAGCGGGCTTGTCGCCACTTTGGGCGATACACGGCAAGCCTATTACGACCGGTTTCGCATGGCGGAAATCTATGCGCCCGTCGCGCGCGCACCGTCCCATCTGACGCATCGTCTGGCACAGATACCGGGCGTTGCCGCCGCCGAAGGGCGTGTAAGCGGCGATGCCCTGATCGATATTCCCGGTCAGGCCTTGCCGATGCAGGCGCGCGCGGTGTCCCTGCCCGATATTGGCGAACCGCGTCTGAACGCGGTGCACCTGACCGACGGGCGGATGATCAACGCCGCCCGCAGCGATGAGATTCTGCTGCTGGATACGTTCGCACGCGCCAACGGGCTGCGCCCCGGCGACAGGATCACCGCCACGATGAACGGCGCGCGCCACAGTTTTCGCATCACCGGACTCGCGCTGGGGCCGGAATTTGTTTACGTCACGCCGCCGGGCGAATTGATGGCGGATGACGCCCGCTTTGGCGTCATCTGGATGAGCAATTCTGCCCTGTCGGCGGCCTATGATATGAAAGGCGCCTTTAACGAGGCGCTGATCAGCCTGACGCGGGACGCGCGCGAGGCCGCCGTTATCGATGCGACAGATCGTATTCTAGCTCCTTATGGCGGGCGCGGGGCGTACGGGCTGGAAGATCATATGTCCAACCGGTTCCTGAGTGATGAAATAACCCAGTTGAAAACGCTGAGCCGCGCCATACCGCCCATCTTCCTCGGGGTGTCGGCCTTTCTGCTTTATATCGTGATTTCGCGGATGATTCAGGCGGAACGCGAAGAGATTGGCCTGATGAAAGCCTTTGGCTATTCCGATGGCGAAGTGGTGTGGCATTATCTGAAATTCGTGATCGTGATTGCCGCAGGCGGAGCGCTGGTGGGCTGCCTGCTGGGGATTGTTTTGGGGCGGCTTCAGGCCAGCATGTATCTTGATTTCTTCAAGTTTCCGTTTCTGCTGTTCCGGCAGGATCCGGTATCGTTCGTGACCGGCGTCAGCGTCAGCGTTCTGACCGCGTCGGCCGGTGGGTTGATTGTTTTGCGCCGCGTCTTTGCGCTGACGCCCGCCACCGCTATGCGCCCGCCTGCCCCGGTTGATTACAGCCACGCAGGGCGCTATGCGCCGTGGCTGGCGCGCATTCTGGATCAGCCCAGCCGCATGGTGCTGCGCCGCTTAACCCGCCATCCGATGCGCATGGCGGGCGCGACGGTGGGCATTGCCTGCGGTATGGCGCTGAATGGTGCAATGCTCACGCTGTTTCAGGGATTTGACCGCACGATTGATCTGTCGTTCAGCGTGATGGACCGGTCTGATTTGACGCTGGTGTTCACCCATGCCGTGTCCCAAGACAGCATATCCGATTTGCGCCGCCTGCGCGGAGTGACGCGGGTGGAACCGGTGCGCAATGTGCCGGTCGTGCTGCGCAACGGGGTCTATGATTATCGCGGCGCGCTGAGCGGGCTGGATGCCGATGCGCATCTTGTGCGGGCGATGAATGCCGATCTGACCCAAGTCACCCTGCCCGACAGCGGTATTGTTCTGTCGACGACATTGGCTGATTTGTTAAAGGTGCGCCCCGGTGACCGGTTGATCGTTGATGTGCGCGAAGGCCGCCAGCCGCTGTTGTCGCTGCCGGTTGTCGCGTTATCGGAAACCCTGCTGGGGGCCACCGCCTATATGGACAGACATGCCCTGAACCGTGCGTTGGGCGAACCCCTGCGCGTGTCCGGCGCGTTTCTGGCGGTGGATCCCGCGCAGGCCGATGCGGTGTATGCGGCATTGCGGGGCATGCCCACGGTGGCCGGTGTCAGCCGGTCTGACGATTCCGCGCAGGCCTTGCAGGACATGATGAACGAAGGCGCGGGGGCGACCCGGTTTGTCATGGCGGCCATCGCATTCGTGATTGCATTTGGCATTGTCTATAATGCGGCCCGCATTGCCCATGCCGAACGCGAACGCGATTTATCCAGCCTGCGGGTGATCGGCTTTAGCCGGGGCGAGGCGGCGTTTGTTCTTTTGGGGGAACTGGGCGCTGTGGTGTTGGCCGCATTGCCATTGGGGGTGGTGCTGGGCCATCTCGTTGCGACGTTGATGTCTTGGGGGTTTTCCAACGAAAACTACCAGATACCGGCCCTGTTCAGCCCCTCCAGCCATGGGGCGGCAGCGCTTGTGGTGCTGTCTGCCGCCCTGCTTTCGGGCTGGTTGGTGAAACGCGATATCGACAGGGCCGATCTTGTAGCGGCTTTGAAAACAAGGGAATAATGCGACATGGCAAAAGCACGCAAACGATCCCGCCTGATCTTTACAACCCTTGCAACCGTCCTGATCGGGGCCGGGTTGGCCGCTGCGTTCTGGCCACGCGCCACGATGGTTGATCTGGGGCAGGTCACGCGTGGGGCCATGCAATTGACCATCGACGAAGAGGGGCGCACCCGCGTCAGTGACGGCTATGTCGTGTCCACGCCCGTAGCAGGGCGTTTGCTGCGGGTCAGCGTTGATCCCGGCGATGCCGTTGAAAAGGGCGAAACCGTCGTGGCCCACATGCGCCCGACCAACCCCGCGGCGCTGGATATCCGCACACGTGAACAGGCGCGCGCCGCCGTCGAAGCCGCCGAAGCCGCCCAGCGCGTCGCCTTGGCGGATCTGAATTCTGCCGTGGCCAGCCTTGATCTGGCCAGCAGTGAACTGGCCCGTACCGAACGTCTGGCCGAACGCGACATCGCGTCGGATGCGGCGCTGGATCGCGCGCGGCAGGTGGCGCGTGTGGCGCAGGCCAATGTGGATACAGCCGAAGCGGCGATTGCGATGCGGCGCGCGCAGGTTGATAATGCCCGCGCGCAATTGATCCGCTTTGATGATCGCGGTCTGGCCAACGCCATTTCCGGTGAAAACGGAGCGGACGATATTCCTGTCTATGCCCCGATCACGGGGCGCATCCTGCAAATCATGCAGCAAAGCGAAATCACCCTGTCGGCGGGCACCCCGATCATGGAAATCGGCGACATTGACGACGATCTGGAAGTGGTCGTGGACCTGCTGTCGACCGATGCGGTTCAGGTGACTGTCGGTGATCCGGTGCTGATCGAAGATTGGGGCGGCCCGCATGCATTGAATGGCACGGTCAGCCGCGTTGATCCGTTCGGCATCACCAAATTTTCCGCCCTTGGGGTCGAAGAACAGCGGGTCAGTGCCGTGATCGAATTCAGCGAACCATCCGACGCCCGCGCGGGGCTGGGCCACGGCTTTCGTGTCGAAGCCCGCATTGTCGTCTGGCAGGATCCCGACACGCTGATCGTACCCTCGAGCGCCCTGTTTCGCGTTGGCGCAGATTGGGCTGTGTTCCGCGTGATCGACGGAAAGGCACAGCGCCAGATCGTCGTGCTTGGGCGCAACAACGGGATCGAGGCGCAGGTTCTGGATGGGCTGGAAGACGGGGATACCGTGATCCTGTTTCCGACATCGGGCCTGACGGACGGGGTGCGTGTGACGCAGCGCGTGGCCGATTGATCCGGTCGCCCCACCCAAACGTTACACGAATTTTGGATATCGAATAATTGTGTAACTTTAAACTTGCCGGGAATTGGTTTTCGCAATACACCGACCACGCGGTCGAAGAATGGAGGCTGTTGCCGAATGGACGCTTTTATCTGTGACGGGGTGCGCACGCCGATTGGCCGCTATGGCGGGGCGTTGTCGTCGGTGCGCACCGATGATCTGGCCGCGTTGCCGATTGCCGCCCTGATGGAACGCAACCCAGGTGTAGACTGGGCGCAAGTGGATGATGTGATCCTTGGCTCGGCCAATCAGGCGGGGGAAGACAACCGCAATGTGGCGCGCATGGCCGCATTGCTGGCCGGTCTGCCGCAGGATGTGCCGGGCACAACGATCAACCGGCTATGCGCCAGCGGCATGGATGCAGTCGGCTTTGCCGCGCGCGCGAT
This sequence comes from uncultured Alphaproteobacteria bacterium, assembly GCA_963765555.1. Lineage (GTDB taxonomy): Bacteria > Pseudomonadota > Alphaproteobacteria > Rhodobacterales > Rhodobacteraceae > JL08. The sequence goes on along the minus strand of CAVXWX010000006.1, from coordinate 38,802 downwards.
CAGGGCGGGCGATTACGATCTGGCCATCGCGGGCGGCGTCGAAAGCATGAGCCGCGCGCCCTTTGTCATGCCCAAGGCCACCAGCGCCTTTACCCGGTCCAACGCGGTCTATGACACCACGATTGGCTGGCGGTTCGTGAACCCGAAGATGCAGGCGCAATACGGCATCGATTCCATGCCGCAAACCGCAGACAATGTCGCGGCAGATTATGGCATCAGCCGCGCGGATCAGGATGCGTTTGCCGAACGATCGCAGAAACGCTGGCAGGCGGCGCAGGACGCCGGTGTGTTCAGCGACGAAATCGTGCCGGTCAGTATCCCGCAGCGCAGGGGTGATCCGGTGGTGTTTGACACCGATGAACACCCCCGCCCAGATACGGACGGTGCCGCACTGGCGCGGCTTAAGGGCATCAACGGCCCCGAGCTGCAGCGTGACCGCAGGCAATGCCAGCGGCGTAAACGACGGGGCCGCCGCCCTGCTGATCGCCTCCGAGACAGGCGGCCAAGGCCCATAATCTGCAACCTGTCGCCCGTATTGTCGGCATGGCTGCCGCCGGGGTTGCGCCGCGCGTCATGGGCATCGGGCCGGTGCCTGCGACGCAAAAATTGCTGGCGCGCACGGGGCTGCGCATTGATCAGATGGATGTGATAGAATTGAACGAAGCCTTTGCCGCGCAGGGCCTTGCCACGCTGCGCGCGCTGGGTGTTGATGACGATGCGCCACACGTCAATCCCAATGGCGGGGCCATTGCCATCGGCCATCCGCTGGGCATGTCGGGGGCGCGGCTGGTGCTGACGGCGGCGCGGCAATTGCAGCGCACCGGCGGGCGCTATGCGCTGTGCACGATGTGCGTGGGCGTGGGCCAGGGCGCGGCCCTGATACTGGAACGGACGTAAGGGGAAGGAACAGCAGATGTATGCACAAATGGTTCAGTCAACCGGCGCGGGCGTCAAGGACCGCGCGGATATGACACCGCAGGAACGCGCCTTTCAGGACCGGATCGATGCGGGCGAAAAGATCGAACCCAAAGACTGGATGCCGGACGGGTATCGCAAGACGCTGATCCGCCAGATCGGCCAGCATGCCCATTCCGAAATTGTCGGCCAATTGCCCGAAGGCAACTGGATCACCCGCGCGCCCACGCTGGAGCGCAAGGCGATCCTGCTGGCCAAGGTGCAGGACGAGGCGGGGCATGGGCTGTATCTTTACTGTGCGGCCGAAACGCTGGGCGTCAGCCGCGATGAGCTGACGCGCGATCTGTTGTCGGGCAAGATGAAATACAGTTCGATCTTCAACTATCCGACGCTGACATGGGCCGATATGGGCGCGGTTGGCTGGCTTGTGGACGGCGCGGCGATCATGAATCAGGTGCCGCTGCAACGCACATCTTACGGCCCCTATTCCCGCGCGATGATCCGCATCTGCAAGGAGGAATCGTTTCACCAGCGTCAGGGCTATGACATCATGATGAAGATGGCCGCCGGCACCCCTGCGCAGAAACGCATGGCGCAGGATGCGGTGAACCGGATGTGGTACCCGTCGCTGATGATGTTCGGCCCGTCCGACAAGGACAGCGTGCATTCCGCGCAAAGCATGGCGTGGAAGATCAAGATCAACACCAATGACGAGTTGCGCCAGAAATTCGTCGACCAGACCGTGCCGCAGGCCGAATATCTGGGCCTGACCATTCCCGACCCGGACCTGAAATGGAACGAGGACAAAGGCGGGTATGATTTCTCCGAACCCGATTGGGCCGAGTTCTTCGAAGTGATCCAGGGCAATGGCCCGTGCAACACCGAACGTCTGAATGCGCGCAACGCCGCATGGGACGATGGCGCATGGGTGCGCGACGGGCTGTTGGCCCATGCCCGCAAACGGGCCGCAAGAAAGGTAGCTGCAGAATGACTGAAACACCCGACACACCCGCCCGCCACGAATGGCCCCTGTGGGAAGTCTTTATTCGCGGCCAGCACGGGATGAGCCACCGCCACGTCGGCAGCCTGCACGCGCCTGATGCGGAAATGGCGATCAAGAACGCCCGCGATGTCTATACCCGCCGCAACGAAGGCGTCAGCATCTGGGCGGTCGAGGCGCGCCATATCGCGGCCTCGTCCCCGTCTGACAAGGGGCCGCTTTATGAACCGTCGCAAAGCAAGGTGTACCGCCACCCGACGTTTTTCGACATTCCCGATGATGTGGGGGCAATGTGATGGACGATGCGCTGTTTCAATTCCTGTGCCGCATGGGGGACAACACGCTGGTGCTGGGCCACCGCGTCAGCGAATGGTGCGGCCATGCGCCGGTTCTGGAAGAAGACATCGCGCTGGCCAATACCGCGCTGGATCTGATCGGACAGACCCAGATGTGGCTGGGCCTTGCCGGTGAGGTGGAAGGCAAAGGGCCGCAGTGCGGACGATCTGGCGATGCTGCGCGACGCCTGGGATTTTCGCAATCTGCTGATCGCAGAGCAGCCCAACGGCGATTTCGGCCAGACCATGATGCGCCAGTTCTGTTCGATGCGTGGCATCTGGCGATGCTGAAGGGGCTGGAAACCTCTGCCGATGCGCGTGTGGCCGAGATTGCCGCAGAAGGCGGTGAAAGAGGTGGCGTACCATCTGGAACGCTCCGACCGACACAGTGATCGGTCTGGGCGACGGCACCGAAGAAAGCCACGCGCGGATGCAGACGGCGCTGGACCTGCTGTGGCCCTATGTGGGCGAGATGTTTACCCCCGATGCGGTCGATGCCGAAATGGCCAAGGCGGGCATCGCGCCCGACCCTGCCAGCCTGCGCGCCGGTTTTGACGCTGATGTGGCGGCTGTGATGGAACGAGGCGACATTGACGTATCCCCGACACCGGTTTTGCCCACAAGGGCGGTAAATCCGGCGTGCAGCATTCCGAACATCTGGGCCATATCCTGACGCAGATGCAATGGCTGCAACGCGCCTATCCGGGGGCGACGTGGTAGGATGAAACCCGCGCTGGCCGACATATGGGACTGGCTTGATCAGGTGCCCGACCCCGAAATTCCGGTGATTTCGGTGGTCGATCTGGGCATCGTGCGCGATGTGGCATGGCAGGGCGACACGCTTGAGGTGGCAGTCACGCCCACCTATTCCGGCTGTCCCGCCACCCGCATCATCGCGCATGGATATCGAAACCGCCCTGCGCGATCACGGCGTGGGCGACGATCCGCATCAAGACCCAGATTTCGCCCGCCATGGACCACCGACTGGCTGACCGAAAAGGGCCGCGCCAAGCTGGAACAGTTACGGCATCGCCCCGCCGCAAAAGGCGGGCGGGCCAGACAAATGCCCCCATTGCGGCAGCGCCGACATGTCACGTGATCAGCCAGTTCGGATCGACCCCGTGCAAGGCGCATTGGCGTTGCCACGACCTGCCTGGAACCCTTCGACTATTTCAAATGCATGTGAGGAGTGCGCCCCATGGCCCGCTTTCATGACCTGACTGTCACCGATGTTCACAAGACCATCCGCGATGCGGTTGTTGTGACCCTGAAGCCGGTGAACGGCGCCGATTTCAGTTTTACCCAAGGCCAGTACCTGACCTTTCGCCATGATTTCGACGGCACCGAACTGCGCCGGTCCTATTCGATCTGTGCGGGGCTGGATGACGGCCTGTTGCAGGTCGGCATCAAAAAAGTGGACGGCGGCGCGTTTTCCACATGGGCCAACGAAAGCCTGAAACCCGGCGACGTGGTGCAGGCGATGCCGCCGATGGGCAATTTCTTCACCCCGATCGATCCGTCAAAAGGCAAAAACTATCTGGGGTTTGCCGGCGGGTCGGGCATTACGCCGGTGCTGTCGATCCTGAAAACCGTGCTGGCGCGCGAACCGCACAGCACCTTCACGCTGGTCTATGCCAATCGCGGCGTGAACACGATCATGTTCCGCGAAGAGCTTGAGGACCTGAAAAACCTCTATATGGGCCGCTTGACCGTGATCCATGTGCTGGAATCCGATGCGCAGGAAATCGATCTGTTCACCGGACGCGTGGATGCAGGAAAAATGCGCCGCCCTGTTCGAACACTGGATCGATATCGCCAGCATCGACACGGCCTTTATCTGCGGTCCCGAACCGATGATGCTCGCCATCGCCGACGCCTTGCGTGCCCACGGGCTGCGTGATGACCAGATCAAGTTCGAACTGTTCGCAAGCGGGCAACCGGGCCGTTTGAAACGCAAAGCCGCGACGCAGGGCGGCGTGGCCGCCAAGGCGACCGAGGCCAGCGTGATCATGGACGGCACGGCGCGCACCTTCACCATGGATCGGGATCAATCCGTGCTCGAGGCGGCGCTGGAACATGCCATGGATGCGCCCTTTGCCTGCAAGGCGGGGGTGTGTTCCACCTGCCGCTGCAAACTGATCGAGGGCGAGGTCGAGATGATCGCCAACCACGCGCTGGAAGATTACGAGGTGGCGCAAGGCTTTATCCTGTCCTGCCAGTCCTATCCGGTCAGCGACAGGATCGTCGTGGATTACGATCACTAAGGATCACAAACCACCCAGACCATCACATGTCAGCGTGGCAACAAGGCGGGCATAGTCCTGCCGCGCCTGCGCGTCGGCGCGCGGGTTCCACATATAAAACCAGTTCAGCATGCCGAATACCGACATTGTCGCGGCGCGCAGTTTCGCAGGCGCGCCGTCAAAGGCTTCGGGCGCGATCTCGGCCAGCACATCCCCCAGATGGCGCACCATGTCGCGCTGATAGCCGCGCAAAACGGTTTGCTGATCGTCATGCAACAGCGGCAGACCTTCGGTTTGGATCTGGTGTTCGTGATCCATCCCGTCATAGGCCAGCAGGGTTTCCGCCACGATCCGGTGCAGTTTTTCCGGTGGGCGCAGCCCGTCCAGCGGCAGGGTACATATCCGGTCGCGCAGGGCCGAAAGATAACTGTCCAGAATATCGAACAGCAACGCGTCCTTGCTGTTGTAGTAGTGGTAGATATTGGCCTTGGATATTCCGCATTCCCGCGCGACGTTGCTCATCGATGCGCGCGCCACGCCATCCTTGGCAAACACGCGGGCGGCGGTTTTCAGGATGTGGCCGCGTTTGGCATCATAATCCTTGGCGATTGTGCGTGCCAAACCCTCAGTCCTTTGGCCGGTTGTCGACAACGCGTTTGGCCTTGCCTTCGGATCGGGCCACGACTCCCGGGTCATGCACCAGAACCTCGCAACTGATGCCGACGATATCCTTGATCCGTTTGGTCAGCATCCGTTCGGCGGCGGCGCGGCTGGCCTCATCCGTGGCGGTCGTTGCTGCTTCGACGTTGACGCGCAACGCATCCATATGGCCCGACCGGTAAAGTTCGATCTGGAAATGCGCCGCAACGCCCCCCGTCGCCAGCACCTGTTCTTCGATCTGGGTGGGAAACAGATTGACGCCGCGCAGGATGATCATGTCGTCGCTGCGCCCCGTGATCTTTTCCATCCGCCGCATGGTGCGCGCCGTACCGGGCAACAACCGCGTCAGATCGCGGGTGCGATAGCGGATCATCGGCAGGCCTTCTTTTGTCAGCGTGGTGAAAACCAGTTCACCCTCCTGCCCGTCGGCCACAGGTTCGCCCGTCACCGGATCAATCACCTCGGGGAAAAAATGATCTTCCCAGATGTGCAGGCCGTCCTTGGTTTCCACACATTCATTGGCTACCCCCGGCCCCATAATCTCGGACAGGCCGTAAATATCAACCGCATGCATATCGAACGCCTGTTCAATCTCAAGCCGCATGGCATTGGTCCACGGTTCGGCCCCGAAAATCGCGGTTTGAAGGGAGCTTTCGCGCGGGTTCAGGCCCTGCCGGTGGAATTCTTCCAGAATGTTCAGCATGTAAGACGGCGTGACCATGATGGCATGGGGTTTGAAATCATTGATCAGCGTCACCTGACGGGCGGTCAGCCCGCCCGAGACCGGCACGGCCATCGCGCCGAGCCGTTCGATCCCGTAATGCGCACCCAGTCCGCCGGTGAACAATCCGTAGCCATAGGCGTTGTGCACGATATCGCCGCGTCGCACGCCCGATGCGCGCAGGCACCGCGCCACCAGATCGGCCCAGTTGGAAATGTCGTTGGCGGTATAACCCACGACCGTCGGCTTGCCCGTGGTGCCGGATGAGGCATGCACCCGCACGATCTGGTCACGCGGGACCGCAAACAGGCCGAACGGGTAATTGTCGCGCAGGTCCGATTTAACCGTGAACGGAAATTTCGCGATATCGGACAGTGTTTTCAGGTCATCGGGATGCACCCCTGCATCGTCAAAGCGTTTGCGATACATCGGCACGTTGTCATAGGCGTGGCGCACCGACCATTTCAGCCGGTCCAGTTGCAGGGCTTCAATCTCGTCCCGGCTGGCAATCTCGATCGGGTCCAGATCGGCGGGGTTTGGCGTCAGGTCTTTCATGGGCGGTCCTCGAGCGGGGTGTTTTCGTCAAATAACTGGCCGCGGATGGCGCGCGACTGGCCGCGGAATTCGGCAATGACCACACTGTCCTGATTGCGTCACGCGCACGTCGTAGATACCGTTGCGGCCGCTCAGCGATACCTCGTGTGCCGTGGCAGTCAGCGTGTCCCCCAGATGCGCGGGGGCCAGATAGGTGATGGCGTTGCTTTGGGCCACTGTCGCCTGATTGCGGCTGTTGCAGGCAAAGGCAAAGGCGCTGTCCGCCAGGGTGAACGTGACACCGCCGTGGCATATGCCGTGCCCGTTGCAATGGTGCGGCTGCACCACCAGCGACAGCGTCGCGGTGCCCGCATCAACCGCGTCAATCTGCATCCCCACCCATTTGGAGGCGGCATCATCTGCCCACATCGCCTCGGCCGATTTGCGCGCGCGATCCTGCGGTGTCACGTGCAGCATCCTGCTGCAGGAACAGGCCCCTTTATGTGTTTGATCATCACTGCAATCCTGTGTGCGTGGCTGATTTCAACCTTGCATAAACCGACCGGTTGGTCAATAAAAGAACCTGAAAATGCATGCCGAAGGGTCAGATCATGTCGTTGCTTGAGGTTCAAAGCTTTGCCGCCGGACACTGGTGTGCGCCCGATGCGCATGCACGCCTGATCGAAAACGCCGTGACCGGTGCGCCGATGGCGCGCGCAGGCAATGACGCGCTGGATGTGGGGGGTATGCTGGAGTATGCCCGCAACGTTGGCGGCCCTGCCCTGCGTGCGCTTACGTTTCATGACCGCGCCCGCATGATCAAGGCGCTGGCCCTGCATCTGGGCCAGCACAAACAGGCGCTTTACGATCTGTCCTATGCCACGGGGGCCACGCTGGCCGATCACAAGATCGACGTGGATGGCGGTATCGGCACGATGCTGGTTTTTGCGTCCAAGGGGCGGCGCGAGATGCCGGATGCGCAGGTCTATCTTGACGGGCCTGTGGAGCACCTGTCGCGGCAGGGCAGCTTTCTGGGGCAGCATATCTGCACCCCGTTGCAGGGCGTCGCGATCCAGATCAACGCGTTCAACTTTCCGGTCTGGGGGATGCTGGAAAAACTGGCGCCTGCCTTGCTGGCCGGTGTGCCAGCCATTGTAAAACCGGCCACAGCCACCTGTTATGTCACCGAACGGGCGGTGCGCATCATGCTGGACAGCGGCATTTTGCCGGACGGTGCACTGCAACTGGTTGCGGGTGGGTTGGGCGATATGCTGGATCATCTGACCTGTCAGGATGTCGTCGGCTTTACCGGATCGGCATCGACCGCGCTCAAACTGCGCAGCGCGCCACATCTGCTGCGCAACAGCATCCGCTTTGTCGCCGAACAGGACAGTCTGAATGCGTCGATCCTTGGGGTTGATGCCATCCCCGGCACACCCGAATTCGATCTGTTCATCACAGAAGCGCACCGCGAGATCACCACCAAGGCGGGGCAGAAATGTACCGCGATCCGCCGGATCATGGCTCCGCAGGATCATGTTGACGCCGTGATTGCGGCGCTGTCGGACCGGTTGGCCAATACCGTGATCGGCGATCCGGCGCTGGACACCACGCAAATGGGCGCGCTGGTGTCAAACGCGCAGAAACGCGACGTGCTGGAACAGGCCGCATCTGATCGGGCAAGAGGCCACGCGCGTGTTCGGCGACCCCGATGCCTTTGCCGTGCAGGGCGCGGATGCCGGCAAGGGCGCATTTGTGCCGCCGATGCTGTTTCGCTGTGATGATCCCGACACTGCGCGGCATGTCCACGAGACAGAGGCGTTTGGGCCTGTTTCGACCATCATGGGCTACCGCGACACAGACCACGCCATCGCGCTGGCCAATCGCGGTGGCGGCAGCCTTGTCCTGTCGGTGATCACCCGCGACCCTGATGTGGCCCGCGCCGTGGCCACAGGGGCGGGAGCGTTTCACGGGCGCATCTATGTCAACAACCGCGACAGCATGGGCGAAAGCACCGGCCATGGCTCCCCCCTGCCCCATATGGTGCATGGCGGGCCGGGGCGTGCAGGCGGGGGCGAGGAACTGGGCGGTGTGCGCGGTGTCATGCATTACATGCAGCGCACCGCCATTCAGGGCAGCCCCGATGTTCTGACCGCGATCACCGGCGCATGGGTGAGTGGCGCAAAGGAACGCCCCGCGCCCGCGCACCCCTTTACGCGCAGTTTCCAACGAGTTGGAGATCGGCGAAACCATCCACACCAAATCGCGCAGTGTCACGCTGGAGGATATCGAACATTTCGCCCGTTTCACCGGCGATACGTTCTATGCCCACATGGATGAAGATGCCGCCAAAAGAAATCCGTTCTTTCCCGGACGGGTGGCGCACGGGTATCTGTTGCTGTCCTTTGCCGCCGGTCTGTTTGTCATGCCCGACGAAGGGCCGGTGCTGGCCAATACCGGTCTGGATGGGTTGCGGTTCATGAAACCTGTACAGGCGGGAGATGCGATCAAGGTACGGCTAAGTGTGAAACAGAAAACCCCGCGCAACGATGACTATGGCGAGGTGCGCTGGCACGTGACCCTGACAAATCAGGATGACGATCCGGTTGCGGAATACGATCTTTTGACCATGAACGCCTATCGCTAGGGCGCGCTTGGCGTGGCAGGTGTTGCGCGCTATAGCCTGCATATGTGCGCGTCTTTCACCCCGCTTGTCGAAACCCTGACCGCCGGTCAGACCCACAGGGTCTGGTCGGTGTTGATTACCGTGTTCGGTGATCTGGCGCAGGAAAAAGGTCAGTGGATCAGTGGCCCGACCCTGAACAGCATCATGACCGAAATCGGGATCAAACCCGAGGCAACGCGCGTGGCCCTGCATCGCCTGCGCAAGGATGGCTGGATCACCAGCCGCCGCGTCGGGCGGCACAGCGAATACGGCCTGACCGATCAGGGGCGCGCGCAAAGCGCACAGGCAAGCCCACGCATTTACGGTGCAACGGCGGCGCAAACGACATGTTATCTGGTGGTGTCGGGCACCGGTGACTCGCCCACGGACCACACCGCAAACGAAACAGATGAGCCGCAGGTTTTGTGGATTACGCCAGCCCTTGGGCTAACGGCAGATCACGCTGCCGCCCGCGACACCCTGATCCTGCCGGTGCCACAGGACAGTCCGTTGCCAGACTGGCTGCGCGCCCGTGTATGCAGCGCGCAACTGGTTGCGGCATCTGCGCGTACTGAAGCCGCGCTTGGCGATCTGCAACAGGCACTGGAGTCCGCCAGACCGCTTGATGCGCTGCAAATTGCGGTTTTGCGCGTTCTTGTGGTTCATTCCTGGCGGCGTATCATTCTGCGTGCGCCAGACCTGCCCGATACAGTTTTTCCCGCAGATTGGCGCGGCGCGGCGTGTCGGCGCCTCACGGCGGCGCTGCTTTCTGCCCTGCCCCGACCGGATCTGGCCCAACTGGACGCCGCAATTGGTGCGCCCCGCGCAACAGGCACGGCCAACGTCACCGCGCTAAAAAAATAACCGTATCTTTGCGCCCCATGATTTGGGGCAGCGCAACCTGTCAAAGGCCGCACTGCCTGTCGATATCACTCGGCTGCGACCTGCGTTTCAACCGCTTCGACCCGTACCGCCGAAAACTTGAACTCGGGGATTTTGCCGTAGGGGTCGACTGCCGGGTTAGTCAGGATGTTGGCCGCGGCTTCGACGTAGGCAAAGGGCAGAAACACCATATCTTCGGCCACAGCACGATCCGCGCGGGCCATGATCTGGATCGATCCCCGCCGCGTGGACAGGCGCAACATGCCGCCCGGTTGCACACCCAGACGGCGCAGGGTTTTCGGGTTCAGCGAACAGTTTGCCTCGGGCTCGACCGCATCCAGCACTTTTGACCGGCGCGTCATTGATCCCGTGTGCCAGTGTTCCAACTGGCGTCCGGTGGTCAGGATCATCGGATACTCGGCATCCGGTGCCTCATCCGGCGGAATGACCGAGGCGGGGGTAAATTTCGCACGCCCGCCCGCACGCGGGAACCCGTCGCCGAACACAATCGCCTGCCCCGGATCGGTGGGCGACAAAGACGGATAGGTCACGGCGTTCTCGTCGCTCAGACGATCCCATGTGATGTTGTCCAGCGATTTCATGTTCATCTTCATTTCGGCGAACACCTGATCGGGGCCGGTATAAGACCATGGCAGGCCCAGACGTTTGGCCAGTTCAACCTCGATCCACCAGTCTTCGCGGGCATCGCCCGGGGGCGGCACTGCGGGGCGACCCAACTGTACTTGCCGGTTGGTGTTGGTCACGGTGCCCGATTTTTCGGCAAATGCGCTGGCGGGCAGGATCACATCGGCATAGTTCGCGGTTTCGGTGATGAAAATATCCTGCACCACCAGATGGCTGAGCTTGGCCAGCGCATCGCGCGCATGTTCCACATCGGGGTCCGACATGGCGGGATTTTCACCCAGAATATACATGCCTCGGGTGTTGCCTGCGTGGACATCATCCATGATCTCGGTGACGGTCAGGCCCTTTTCGCTGGAAAAATCCTCGGTGCCCCAGACCTGCAAAAACGCGGAGCGCACGCCGTCATCGGTGACGGGCTGGTAATCGGGCAGGAACATCGGGATCAAACCGGCATCGGATGCGCCCTGTACGTTGTTCTGCCCGCGCAGCGGATGCAGCCCGGTTCCGGGCCGCCCCACCTGCCCTGTCATCAGCGCAAGCGAGATCAGGCAGCGCGAATTGTCGGTGCCGTGAATGTGCTGGGAAATACCCATGCCCCAGAAAATCATCGCGGCCTTGGCCCCGGCAAAGGTGCGTGCCACATCGCGCAGCACCTCGGGGGCGATGCCGCAGATTTCTGACATTTTTTCGGGGGTAAAGCCCTTCAGATGTTCTTTTTCAGCCTCCCAGTTTTCGGTATAGGCCTGAATATACTGTTCGTCGTAGAGGTTTTCCTCGACGATCACGTTCATGATCGCATTCAGCATCGACACATCCGCACCGGGGCGGAATTGCAGCATGTGGCTGGCAAACCGGCGCAGGCCCACGCCGCGCGGGTCCATCACGATCAGTTTGCCGCCGCGTTTGGTGAACTGTTTGAAATAGGTCGCAGCAACGGGGTGGTTTTCAACCGGATTGGCCCCGATCACAATCGCCACATCGGCGTTTTCGATTTCGTTGAACGTGGCCGTAACGGCCCCCGACCCGACATTTTCCATCAGCGCCGCAACAGATGATGCGTGGCACAGCCGCGTGCAGTGATCGACGTTGTTGTGGCCAAATCCCTGCCGGATCAGTTTCTGGAACAGATACGCCTCTTCGTTGGTGCATTTGGCGCTGCCAAAGCCCGCAACCGATTTCCCGCCATGATCGGCTTTCAGCTTTTTCAGCCCGTCGGCGGCGAAATCCAGCGCTTCGTCCCATGATGCTTCGCGAAAATGGGTCTGCCAGTTGGATGGATCAACGTTCAGCCCCTTGGCCGGCGCATCCTCGCGCCGGATCAGCGGTTTGGTCAGGCGATGATCGTGATGGATATAATCAAACCCGAACCGTCCCTTGACGCACAGCCGCCCTTCGTTCGCGGGGCCGTTGATGCCTTCGACAAACTTGATCTTGCCGTCCTTGACCTTCAGCGACACCTGACAGCCGACTCCGCAGAACGGGCATACGCTTTCAACTTCGCTGTCATAGTCGGCGGTGTCACCGTGCTGGTGTTCGTCCACAACAGTGGCGGGCAGCAATGCGCCTGTCGGGCAGGCCTGCACACATTCGCCGCAGGCGACACAGGTGCTATCCCCCATCGGGTCGGCGAAATCGAATGTCGGATACGCATCATGCCCACGGCCCGCCATGCCGATCACATCGTTGACCTGTACCTCGCGGCAGGCACGCACGCACAACCCGCACTGGATACAGGCATCCAGATTGACCGACATCGCCACATGTGAATTGTCCAGCAGCGGAATCCGCTCTGGCTCCAGCGCGGGCAGGCGGCTTTCGCTCACGCCGTTCAGATCGGCCATGTCCCACAGATGGGACGACCGGTCATGCGCGACATCGCGGGCCGGTTGATCGGCCAGCAGCATTTCCACCACCATCTTGCGCGCGTTTTCGGCGCGGGCGGAATTGGTTGTCACCACCATCCCTTCGGACGGTTCGCGGATGCAGGATGCGGCCAGAACACGCTCTCCCTCGATCTCGACCATACAGGCGCGGCAATTGCCGTCCGCGCGATAGCCCGGCGCGGGTTTGTGGCACAGATGCGGAATTACCAGACCACGGCCATTGGCGACTTCCCAGATGGTCAGACCGGCCTCGGCCTCGACCTCTTTGCCATCCAGTGTGAAACGGATTTTATCGGACATGGCTCAGACCTCCTCGGGGAAGTGTTTGATGGTCATACGGATCGGGTTGGGCGCCGCCTGCCCCAGCCCGCAAATCGATGCATCGCCCATGGCGACGCACAGTTCTTCCAGTAGCGGCTGATCCCAGCGATCGGCCTGCATCAGCTTCACGGCCTTTTCACAGCCGACGCGGCAGGGCGTGCACTGGCCACAGCTTTCGTCTTCGAAAAACCGCAACATGTTCAGCGCGGCGGCCTTGGCGCTGTCGCGATCGGACAGAACGACCACGGCAGCCGACCCGATGAAACTGCCCAAGGGCTGCAACGTGTCAAAATCCAGCGGCACATCGTTGATCGATGCGGGCAACAGGCCCGATGACGGGCCACCGGGCTGGTAGGCCTTGAATGTATGTCCGTCCAGCATGCCGCCGCTGGCCGCAATCACATCCGTAATCGTCGATCCGGCAGGCAACAGGTACACACCGGGGTTCTTGACGCGCCCCGATACCGAATAGCTGCGCAAACCTGTGCGCCCGTTCAATTCGGTCGAAGATAACACCTCTGGCCCTTCGCGGCAGATGCGCGCGACCCAGTGCAGCGTTTCCACGTTGTGTACCAGCGTCGGGCGGTTGAACACGCCCACCTGCGCCACAAAGGGCGGGCGGTGGCGCGGCATACCGCGTTTGCCTTCGATGCTTTCGATCATCGCGCTTTCTTCGCCGCAGATATAGGCCCCTGCCCCGCGCCGCAGATCGATATACCCCTTTTCAACAAGGCCTGCGTCTTCCAACGCCTTGATTTCCTTGGCCAGAATATGCAGCACCGCCGGATATTCGTCGCGCATGTAGATAAACGCGGTTTCCGCCTCGACCGCCCAGGCGGCGATCAGCATGCCTTCCAGAAACAGATGCGGGGAGCGTTCCAGATAATAACGGTCCTTGAAGGTGCCCGGTTCGCCCTCGTCCCCGTTCACGGCCAGATAACGCGGCCCTGCATTGGCGCGTACAAAGCCCCATTTTTTGCCCGATGGGAAACCGGCCCCGCCCAGACCGCGCAGGCCCGATGCCAGAACCTTTTCCTGTACCGTTTCCCAATCGCCACCCGTGCGCAGGGATTTCAACGTGTCATAGCCCCCTGCCGCAGCATAGTCGGCAAATGTCTCATAATCGGGGATATGCGCATGGGTGTCTTTGGCGGCAATAGCAGCACGCACCTTTTCAGGGGTCGCGTGATCGATATGGGCGTGGCCCAGTTCCAGCACCGGTGCGGTATCGCAACGCCCCATGCAGGGCGCGCGCAACACGCGCACTTCGCTCGGATCCAAACCATCCTCAAGCGCGGCCTTGAGCGCCTGCGCGCCCGCCAGTTCACAGCTTAGGCTGTCGCAAACCCGGATGGTCAGCGCGGGGGGCGGTGTTTCACCTTCCTTGACCACATCGAAATGGGCATAAAACGTCGCCACCTCGTAAATCTCGGCCATGGACATGCGCATTTCTTCGGCCAGCGCGCGCAGATGGGCGGCGCGCAAACAGCCGTATTCGTCCTGTATAAGGTGCAAATGTTCAATCAGCAGATCGCGGCGGCGGGGCGCATCGCCCAACAGGGCGCGCACATCTTCCCATGCCTGATCGTCCAGTTGGCGGCCCTTGGGCGTATGACGCCCCTTGCCTTTACCCGATTTCCAGATGCCCGGTTTGGATTCGTGTAATGTCATGCGCTGATCTCCCTTGACGGGACCGTATCTCAGGTCAGCGCGATAGTTTCCAATACAATTTCAAGAATGCATGATTTGTTTTGATTATAATGCGTTTCGGACGGCAACACGCAAGGCGCGCACCATGGGCAATTCCGGTGTCTGTTCCTTGATCGACAGGCCCACCGTGTGGGTCACAACCGGATCAACCAGATCAAACTGGGCTGTCGATTTAAGGGCAAGGAAGGTTTCAGCGACGGCCGTCGGGGCGATTGTTGCGGCATTCCCGCTCGCCACCTGCGCCATGACGGCGGTAAAACCCGTTGCCTGCATCACCACTGTCGGAACGGCCGATACCTGAGCGAAAATCGCATCGATCAGTTGCCGGTTTCGCATATCCGGAGTGAGCAAACACAAGGGAAGCTGCGCCACTTCGGACCACGATATCCGCTTTTTTTCTGACGGAACCAGCGACACAGGCGCGATCAGAACATAGCGTTCCTCATAGAGTTTCACGGTTGTTTCAGGGTCGGCATCTTCAAAATACATGATACCGGCATCCAGCGAAAAATCGTTCAGCCGGATTTCGATCTGGCGGGTCGACAGCGAATGGATTTCGATCGACAGATCGGGATGCTGGCGGCGCAACTGCGAAGATACGTGCGCGGCAAACGGCATCGCCGTCGGGATCACACCCAATGTCAGTTTGCCAAACAGATTGTTGTTGAGCGCATCGATATCCTGCCGCAACCCTTCCACGTCATCGAGTAGTTTACGGGCCCATTTCAACACCACCTGACCTTCGCGGGTGAAGCCGACAAAGGCATTGCCGCGCCGCACCAGTGGCAGCGCAAACCGGTCTTCCATTTTGCGGATACGGGTGGAAAACGCCGGTTGCGAAATGCCGCAATCTGCCGCTGCACGGGAAAAATTCTTGTTTCGCGACAACGCGACCAGCAGTTCCAGATCACGCAGATCCGGCATCACTCCGCCAAATTTCCGTTTTACCATTGCGCCAGCCCGTTCTTGCCCCCACGCAGGTTAGGTTTTTCAGCACTTTTTCACCAGCACATTCGGGGCTGCGCCGACGGGATCTGTACTGGTCCGACCATTATACGCATGCGAAATATACCGTTTACCGCATCGGAAACTTTTCCAGCGTTTCCAGAATGGGGCAATCGGGCCGTTGATCGCCCGCGCATTCGCGCACCAGATGCGACAGCGTATCCCGTATGTTTTGCAAATCGGCGATCTTGGCTTCGATCTGGGCAAGGTGTTCCTTGGCAATCGCGCGCACGTCCGCGCTGGCCCTGTCCTGATCATCCCACAGCGCCAGCAATGTGCGGCAGTCTTCTATTGTGAACCCAAGTGCACGGGCGCGGCCCAGAAACGCAAGTTTGTGCATGTCGCGTTCGCGAAAGCTGCGGTATCCGTTTGTGTCACGCAACGGCGTTACCAGCCCGATTTCCTCGTAATAGCGGATGGTTTTTGCGGGCAGGCCTGCGCGCTTTGATACATCTCCGATGTTCATCCGTTTCCTCCTATTCGGCCGCAGCGGCAACAAGGGGGCCGGTTGGACCATCTTTGGATCGCGCGTCGTCAAGAGCAGGCGCGATCCAGCGCAAGCGCAACGCGTTTGACACAACGAAGACGCTGGACAGGGCCATGGCCCCCGCCGCCAGTGCGGGCGACAGCATCAGGCCGGACAGAGGATAGAATACACCGGCCGCGACGGGGATCAGCAATGCGTTGTACCCGAAAGCCCAGAACAGGTTCTGGCGGATGTTGCGCATGGTGCGCTGGCTGACATGCAGGGCGTTCACCACGCCTTGCAAGTTGCCCGACATCAGCACAACATCGGCAGCCTCAATCGCAACATCCGTTCCCGTTCCGATGGCAATCCCAACATCGGCGGTCGCCAGAGCGGGGGCATCGTTGATGCCATCCCCGACAAAGGCAAGTTTGTTCTGCGTGTCTTTCAACTGCTCGATGGCTGCGACCTTGCCCTCTGGTAGCACCTCGGCAATCACAGTGTCGATGCCCAGGCGCTTGGCAATTGCATGGGCGGTGCCGCGATTGTCGCCCGTGACCATCGCAACTTTCAAACCCAGATCGTGCATGGCCGCGATGGCGGCTGCGGTGCCTGATTTGATCGGGTCGGATACAGCGATAACAGCCGCAAGACGACCATCAATCGCGGCATAAAGCGGCGTTTTGCCCTCTTCTCCCAGACGTGCGCCGATGTCTTGCGCGCGGTCAAGCGGCACCCCTTCGCGGGTCATCAACCGGTCCGCGCCGACAAGAACCCTTTTCCCATCCACGGTCGCGCTGACGCCATAGCCTGTGATCGATGTGAAATCGTCCAGCGCAACCAACGGAACACCATCGTTCCTGGCGCGCCGCACGATCGCTGCGGCAATCGGATGTTCCGATTTTTCCTCGACCGATGCGACGATCCCGAGAACATCCGCTTGCGCAAACCCGTCCATCACCGTCAGGTCTGTCAACTCGGGGCGCCCCTCGGTCAGGGTGCCGGTCTTGTCCAGTGCGATGGTTGTCACGTCGTTCAGCGTCTGCAACGCGTCGCCCTGTCGAAACAGCACACCCAATTCTGCCGCCCGGCCGGTTCCCACCATGATGGATGTCGGCGTCGCCAGACCCATCGCGCATGGACAGGCGATAATCAGCACCGCCACCGTCGCCACCAACGCGAAGCTGAGCGCGGGATCAGGACCAACCAGCACCCACACCAAAAAGGTCACTGCTGCAATGGCCATAACTGCCGGCACAAACCACAGCGTTATGCGGTTGACGAGATCCTGTATCGGCAGCTTGGCGGCTTGCGCATCCTCGACCATGCGAATGATCTGGGCCAGCATTGTATCGCTGCCGACCTTTGTCGCCCGGAACATCAGCGCCCCGTTTCCGTTCACGGTTCCGCCGACAACGCCAGTGTCTACGGTTTTTTCTACCGGCACCGGTTCGCCTGTGATCATGCTTTCATCGACGTAAGACGCCCCTTGGGTCACAACCCCGTCGACCGCAATTTTTTCGCCCGGTCGCACCTGAACATGGTCTCCGACAACAATCTCATCGACAGCCACCTCAATCAGGCGACCGTCCCGTTCGACCTGAGCGGTCTTGGCGCGTAGCCCCACCAGTTTGCGGATCGCCTGGCCGGTGCGCCCCTTGGCCCCCGCCTCAAGATACCGGCCCAGCAGGATCAACGTCACAATCACGGCAGCCGCTTCGAAATAAACAACCCGCGTTCCGTCCGGCAACATCCCCGGTGCAAACAGGGCAACGGTGGAAAACCCCCACGCCGCTGACGACCCCAAAGCCACCAGAGAGTTCATATCGGGCGCGCCCTTGAACAGCGCCGGAAAACCCTTGAGGTAAAACTGCCGCCCCGGCCATGCCAGAACGAGTGTCGTCAGCACAAACTGGATGATCCAGCTTGTGTCCATCCCAAGAACGGACATGACCCAGTGATGAATGGCAGGCACCGCATGGCTGCCCATTTCCAGAATGAAAACCGGCAGTGTCAAAATCGCCGCGATGCCTGTCATGCGCTTGAGATTGGCCGTTTCTTCGGCCTTCCGGTCGGCAACGGACGGCGCGGCCGTCTGCGCATCGACCACTGTGGCGGGATAGCCTGCATCGGTGGCGGCCTGTGCAATAGCGGCGGGTGTCACCGATGTACCCAACACCTGAACACTTGCCGCTTCCTGCGCCAGATTTACAGACACAGAAACAACGCCCGGTATGGCCGCCAACGCCCGTTCAACCCGTCCGACACAAGATGCGCAGGACATATTTTCAATGGCAAACCGGTATGTTTCAACATCGGCCGGATACCCTGCCGCATTCAGTGCGGAAACGGCCTGATCCGCGTTGAACCTGTCATTAACCGTGGCGGTCGCTGTTTGCGTCGCAAGGTTCACATGCGCGTTTGTTACACCCGGTACGGATTGCAACGCCTTTTCAGCGCGCCCGACACATGAAGCACAACTCAGCCCAGTCAGGCCGAAAACAATTGATTTTTGCTGTTCCACAACGGGACTCCGATCATTGGATGACCTTACATAGGGCTTCCAGTTACGGGAAGGTCAAGCCCATGTTGTGCAGAAACATCATGCTGGCGCGGATCACCTGCATTATAAGGGCTTTCACCTTGTCGGAGGCGCAAAGACGCGAACAGACCGCCGGGCGTTGCGCGTGCTTGGCAGCACCACATATACATGCGTGACAGGCGTACCCAAGCGCTGCAAAACATCATTTTTACCGCGCGTGTTTCATTCGCATCAATCGGTCTTGCATCCAATCATTTCCTCGCATAATAGAAGCCCCGCAAGCGTCGGGATTCTGTCATTCAATTGCACCGCAACCGCATGACAGGTCCTTCACCGCTGGCAAAAACCACGAAAGCGATTTCGTTTTCACGGTGTGCCCCTATAGCTCAGCTGGTAGAGCAACTGATTTGTAATCAGTAGGTCCGCGGTTCGAGTCCGTGTGGGGGCACCACTATTTACCGCATAAGTATTTGTTTTTAATTATAAAATATTTTTTGGAGTTTTTCTTATCCCCCTAATTATACACCCTATGCTTGCTGATGCTCGCCGGTTAGGGCTATTTCATCGTATCCCCTAGAATACGCAATTCTCGAGCTAGCATGTTCACCAATTTGCGCATCTCCACCGCCCACCGCTTCGGCCACCCTGCTTCCAGTTCGGTGTGCGATTTTTCGTGCTTTGCCCGCCGCCCGCACCATGCCCCCGGCAAACTGTCCAGTCGCGGACATCGGGGGCTGGCAACAGTGACACTTTCCAGCCCACTGCGTGTGCCCTTGCGGCCAATGTGTTCGCAGCTCCACGGCCTGCAGTATCGCCATCAGGGGCGATGTTGCCAGTCGTGGTATGTCTGCTTCGAGCCATTCAACTTTCACTCGAGGCATCCGCCACGCTCGGTTCCAGCTTAAGCTTGCCGAGACCGATCACAGGTAGGATGATGCGTGTCCGTCGCAGACCCAGTTACTGGCAAGCATTGACACTAACGGTTGCGGCACGTTCGCGACGCGTTTTGATTCAAGTCTTACCAGCCACTTTGCAACTTTAATTGACGCCCTCTTCCAATGCCGCCACGCGGGCTTCAAGTGCGCTTGTTTCCAACGTGCGGCGGTAAGTCTCCACAAGCGCCATGATATGAGCGCCCTCTTGCGGGGTCAGGTCACCAGCCGCCACAGCGTCCAGAACCGCGCCCGCTGCCTTGGCCGCATCGGATGCTGACTGCATCGGGGGCAGAGAAAAGCTTACAGGGGCGTCGCGTCTTGGCGGAGCGATGCGTTCAAGGCATAGGCGCAGCGCCGCTGTGTCGCCTTCTAGCGCCATTGTCACGGCTTGGCGGCTCAGTGCTTCGGCTTCACCGTCCAGCAGCGCCAGCGCCGCTTGTGTTGCCTTGTGGCGGGTGCCCCTTGGCTTGCCGGGGTTACCGGGCGCAAAGGTGCCATCCGTATTGCGTCCGTTGTTTCGGTGCGTCATGCGTGGCTCTATACCAAATCTGCCGCGCGCTTAATGGCTAGCAGGTCATCGCTGGAAAGTGATTGCGGAAAGGTTCCTGCCACTTCTGCATCCTCTATCCGCGCGCACAGGTCCGGGGGCAGATCGAGGTCAAGCTGCTCGCATGCCGAAGGGTCTGGGCGATTGCGTTCAAGTTTCGCGATGCGTGCGCCTATACGTGCCATTTGTTATTGTGACCTGTCCTTGCGCTGTATTTATTGATGGATCGGTAGGCCGCAAAGCGACCCCGAAATCTGCTGATTTACCTGGTCTTGTGAATGTTCCAATTGATATATGTTCATGATTTGTACTATAGCATGCTCATGCCATGGCCGTCCACAATGCCGGCATATTTACGTGTCCTATTGCAAGCACTGGGCCAGCATCGCAACGCGGCAACCGACGCCGATCGGTGGGGCGCAATCAAGGAATGGCTGGAGAGCCATGCGGTGCCCGCACCCAAGGGATTGCCGACGGCACCAGAAATCAAACGTAAGGAATAGTTCTGGATTGTTGAACAGCCCATTGACCAAATGACCGCTTTCATCAGCACCGGACCTTCGACGCGTCATGGCGCAATGACTGAGTTGCGGACTAAGCCGAACTTCACGCTCAGCCATGTCGATGGAACAGTCTCGGCAATTCTCAGGGCAAGCATCAAGAGCGCAATTGCCCCAACCCAAGTCGCCGCAACCCGAAAAACGATTGCGACCCAGGCTCATGTGTAGCGCGCCGGGACAAAGTGAATGATCCCGAACAGATACAGCAAGCCAATATTGGCACCCACCATTGAACCGGACATCATGAAAAGCTGATCGCGTATCGGACCATCATCCGGGAAACAGGCTTCGCCAAACAGGCATGCACCGAAGGCGGCAATAGAAATAGCCAAAGCGGCGGGTTTTCGCGCCCCAAGTGCCGCTGACGCATATGCGAAGATGCACCCTGCTCGAACTCCATTCAAACCCTTCTGACAAAGCCCTGATGACACCAAAGCGATGAAAACTACAACCTATGCGGGTGATTTCTGTCTGTTTGGACGATGTAGGGGGCCAATTGTGACCATAATGTGGTGAAAGGTTGTCAACACTTTGTTTGGCCGCTGAAAGATGTCGGGGGCACCATTCATATTCTTCCCGACATATCAACTTAGTAGGAGTTACCAATGCAGGATTTTATTCTCAAAACGATCATTTCTTTCAAATCCGATGAACGTGGTGTCACGCTTGTCGAATACGGTATCGCAATCGCGCTTGCTGTCACTTTGGGCGCGGGCGCCCTTACCCTGCTGGGTGGTGAGATTGGCGTGGCGATGGGTGCTGCTGGCACCGCAATGCCAAACTAAGGTCTTTGGGGTCAAGCGAACACTCTTCGCATCAAGGATAAACACTATGCCGTGGTCGCACCGCGTGACCACGGCAAATCCCCCCCGATTTCTGGCATAGGAGTCAGGCAAAGATGGCAAGCAAATTGGCAAAATTGTTAATCCGTTGCGCGACGCAACATCAAACCGCTGTTTCCATTGAATATTGCGTCCTGCTCTATGTCTCACTTTTGTTTGCAGGGGCCTTACTTGGTCAGTGATCAGCGCGTGAAACAGCAGGTCAACTGATTATCGCTTCTGCATTCATCCCGCCCTTCCAGGTGGTTCAAAAAGGAGTTTACCATGCGTTTTTCTTCCCTTCTAACCGTCGTAATGGGGCTGACAGTTGCTGGCGGATCCGCCTTCATGGCGAACGAATATTTCGCCAATCAAAAATCCAGTGTTTCGGTGAACGAAGAAAGTGCGCTGGTTCACGTTGTTGTCGCCAGTCAGGACATCGTTTTCGGTCAGGCCATTGAAGGCCACATGTTGAGCACGATTGCATGGCCACGCGACGCGGTCCCGGCCAATACATTTGCCGGGTATGAAGACCTGCTGCCCGATCCCGGCGATCAGCCACGTCGCGCCCGTCGCGCCATTTCGCAGGGCGAACTTGTGCGCGCGAGCCAGGTCTCTGACTTTGGTGAAAAAGTCACTATCGTTCAGACACTTGCCGCCAATCACCGCGCCATGGCGATCGAGGTCAGCGCCGCCACCGCCGTTGGTGGTTTTGTGACTCCCGGAGATTTCGTAGACGTATTGCTGACGCAAGGCCGTCAGGAGAGTTTGCGCACCGTAACTATCCTGCAAAACGCTCGTATCATTGGCGTTGATCAGGATGCAGACGAACGCAGTGATGCACCCGAAATCGCGCGGACTGTAACCGTCGAAGTTACTCCCGAGCAAGGTCAACGCCTTGCGCTGGCACAGGAAGCTGGAACGCTCAGTCTGACGTTGCGCACGCTTGAGGCGTCCGAGGATGTGCCTCTTGAGTCCATTCGCCTGAGCGATGTCATGCGCGATTTGTCTCCGGTTCCGGAATCCGTACCGATCAAGACCATTATCGTGCGCCGAGGCACAGAAGTGTCCGTATCCGAGATCAACTGAGTACAGCATTTCACATCTGAACCCTGACAGCACATCCGAGGAAATGTCATGCCAACCCTGCGATCCATAAAAGAGCTTCGCTCAGATGAATCCGGCACGATGCTGATCATCTGGGGTGTCTCCTTTGCAGTGTTGTTCGGCATTGTTGCAATGTCCTTCGACATTGGCCGTGTCGCGGTTACGCGCACCGAGTTGCAAGCCTATGCAGACAGTGTCGCGCTGGCTGCGGCAGGCGAACTGGACGGGCAGCCCGACGCCATCACCCGCGCCACAAACGCCGCAACTCTTATCTCGGATCGCAAGACCTACGGCACAGGCGGGGCCACTCTGAATGGTGCAGCCGATTACACGCTGACTTTCCTCTCGGACCTTCCTGCAAGCGATACGGGCGCGCTGAACGCAACAACCACCGATGCGCAGGACGCGATTTACGCACATGTCGTCGTGAACAACAGCACGGTCGAACTGACATTTGCGGCAGCCTTCAGCGCGCTGACAGGGAACGCTGGGCCTAATAACGTGGCATCCGCCTATGCAGTCGCGGGCTTTACCCAATATGCCTGTGACGTCACGCCTTTGATGTTCTGCCTGCCCTCGCCCAGCTATAAGGCCGAAGCCAACAAGGGCAAAATGATCCGTCTGCGCACGGGCGGAAATGGTGCCGCCTGGGCGCCGGGTGCGTTCGGATTTCTTGACCCGAACAAAATCAAGGTGGATCCGGATGGTCCCTGTGCCGGCCTGAACGGCGTCAAGCTGGATGCCTGTCTTTTGGGGGCCATCGGCGGCGTCACGCAATGCTTCAACATTCGCGGCGTAGACATCGAACCCGGTCAGAAAGTCGGGATCGAAGACGCAATCTTTAACATCCGCTTCGATATCTACAAATCGATCATGAACGGCAAAAAGAACGATCCCGATTATGCACCGGCACCGAATGTGATCAAGGGAATAGTCCCGAAAGGTGGTGGCTCCTGCATCGGTCAGAACGAAGAGATTTCGACGGATACCGTTGGTTTGCCCCGCGACGATTGCTTTGGCGATGGCACGTGCGATCGTTTCGGAACCGGCGTCTGGGCAAACGGGCGCGACGTTTACGTCAATACCAATTACGGCGGTGTACATCCAAGTGCTGCCGCAGCCGCAGCAACAACCCGCTACGCCTACTACCTGGCGGAAATCGCGGCTGCGGGCGGGGGCGGATCAAGCAGTGACATCCTGTCCGGTCTTTCCGAAACGGGACGTCCGATGTGTTCGAACAATCAAAGCGCGGACCCTGACCGCCGTGTCGTGATTGCCGCAGGTATCGATTGCGCAGCGCATTCCATTCAGGGTGCAGCCACCAATGTTCCGGTCAAGGAATTCTTCAAAATCTTTCTGACCGAACCTGTCGGTGACGACGGAACTTCGCCACCGCAGCTTGACATCTGGGGTGAAATCATTGGCACCGCCGGTGGTCTGGGCGGCGGATCAGGAAGCCCTGCGGGTATTTTCCGCGATGTGGTGCAACTCTACAGATGAGCCAGGTTTCAACATATCGCCGCTTGCGCGCAGCCCTGTTCAGGGATGATTCTGGCGCTGCCCTGGTTGAATTTGCAATCCTGCTGCCGATGCTTCTTTTGGTGTTCGCCATGATCATCGAAGGCGGTCGACTGATGTGGTCCTATCAAAGTGTCAATGCAGGTGTAAGAGATGCGGCCCGTTATCTGGCGCGTGTGGCCCCCGCCAACATCTGCGGCGGTGGAACTGCGGTTTCAACTTACACACCGAAATTGACCACAATCGTAAAGGACACGCTTGACGGTAATTCGATCTTTCCCGCAGGCATTACGATCAATTCTGTTACCCCCAGCTTGTCCTGCACCGCAGGTACGTTCCGTGTTTCGCCCGCGCCTGTGGTTCAGGTTCAGGTGGAAATGACAATCACCTTCCCCTTGGCCGGCTTGTTCACTCTGAACGGTCAAAGCCTTAACTCGCTGACAAAGACAGTCAGGGACCAGAGCAAGGTTTTTGGCACATGAAACACGGCCCGCTTCAGATCCGCTTGCAGATGCTGCTGCGTCGCTTCGAACGCGACGAAAACGGTACGACAGTTGTAGAGCTGGCCGTCGTCATGCCGCTTTTCCTTTTGCTTTTCTTTGGGTTGATAGATTTTGGCCGGATGGCATTCCATTATGTGACGGCCGAAAAAGCGATGCAGGTTGCGGCCCGTGTCGCAGCCGTTCGCGCGCCGGCCTGTGCATCGGTTCCCCTGTTCTACCAGCGTCCCAGTTCTGGTGCGCCAGTGCCGCCACCCGCATTCGGCACGTCATGTAGCGCTGGAGCCAATATTTGCGCAGCCGAAGCCACTGTTCAATGCTCCGGCACGACTGCGAACGCCACTTCCAATGAAATCTGGGCGCTGATCCGCGGCGCACTGCCGAACAATGCCACCGTGGGAAATTTGAGGTTCATCTACACCCAGGACCCGAACATGGGCTTTTTAGGTGGCCCCTATGTGCCGGTTGTGACGGTTGAACTACAAAACCTGAACTTCGAATTCGTCTCGCCTCTGGGGGCACTGGTTGGGCTAACCGGCGCCACTGCGAGCGGCACATTGGGGGCCGACATCCCCTTCCCTACCATGAGTGTATCTTTGCCAGCCGAAGATCTCGACATCGGGGACAACGGATGAAACGGACGAAAGGAAATAAACGATGAGTACGGGAAAAACATCTATTGTCCTGATCTCGAACGATCCGCAAAAGACATCGGAAATCAGTGCAATGCTTGCCGCCGATCCGTCTCTGGATTTCAAGGAATGCGCCGCGACCCTGTCCGAGATGAACGGCCAGGCAAGCGCCCTTGCCGGCAGCAATGATCTGGTCATTTTCAGAACGGAAAATGTAACAGAAAACGATATCCAAGCGCTTGAAAACCTGAAACTTTGCAGCAACGGGCGCGCGTACATTCTCGCGCTTTCCGACGGAAAGACAACATTGTCTGATGTTCAACGCCTTACACGGGCCGGCGTGAACGAAGTCCTTTCGGATGACATAACAACAATCGAGCTTCAAAGTCAGATTGGCCGTTTTTCGCGCGCATTGAGCGCGACCGATGCAAAGCAGCCAGGTAGCGGCGGAAACGAGGGAAAAGTAATCTGCATTGCACAAGCCCGCGGCGGTGTCGGCGCAACGACACTGGCGGTGAACCTTGCGGATCAATTGCTGGAACGCACGGGTGTTCTGAAAAAAACGTCGCAAAACAAGGTGGCTCTGATCGACCTTGACCTGCAATTCGGCGCGATCAGCAGCTTTCTGGATCTGGAAGCGAGCGATGCGCTTTACCAGCTTGCGGTGAATGGAGATGCCCCGGACTCCACGTTTCTGAACCAAAGCATGAAACATCTGAACACGGGCCTTTCGGTACTGACAGCGCCGGCGCGGATCGCCCCTTTGGAAGCGCTGCAAAAATCGCAAGTTGCGGCCCTGTTGAGTATTCTGAAAAGCGAGTTTGACTATGTGGTGGTGGACCTGCCGCACGCGCTGGTTGAATGGGTCGCCCCGGTGCTGGAAGCAAGCGACCGCATGTTGATGGTCACTGACAGTTCGGTCCCGTCCATCCGGCAGGCGCGGCGTTTGATCGATTTTTACACCGAGGACAATCTGGCGTTGCAAATCGAAATCGTGATTAACCACGAAGCCAAACCCTTGGTTATGGGAAAACACCATTCCGAAGCGTCCAAAGTGCTGGAACGCCCGTTCCGGCATTGGGTTCCATATCATCCCAAAGCTGCGCGTGAAGCTGTCGACCGTGGTGAACCTTTATCAAAGGCCGCGGGTGGTTCTTCGCTGAGTAAAGGCATCAAACGCATCGCGAAACGTATGATTTGCGATCTGTCAGATGCTCGGCCTCAAACAAAATCAACACACTAGGGGATACCTCAGCATGTTTAAAAATTTTTCCAGAAACTCAGCTGATGAAAACGCCAACAGCAATGTTGTGCCATTGGCCCCGCAAGATTCCAAGGTAATCGCAGCGCAGGAAAAAGCAGCTTCGGATCAACAGGAACTGATCGAATTTCTCGAGCTGAAAAGCCAACTGCATGATGCGCTGCTTGATCGTTTGAATTTCTCGATCATCGACAAGGTCTTGCCCGATGAATTGCGCCGCGAAGTTGCCAATCTTGTCAGTGATTTTCTGGCGCAAGAGAATAAACCGGTACGATCGGAAGAGTTCAAACGTATTGTAAATGAACTGATGCACGAGGTTCTGGGCCTTGGACCGCTTGAGCCTTTGCTTGCTGACCCGACTGTTGATGACATTCTGGTCAACGGGCACAAGAACGTCTTTGTTGAACGCAAGGGCATTCTGGAGAGGACCGGAACAAGGTTTCGCGACGAAAAACACCTGCTGCGCATCATAGACAAGATCGTATCGCGCGTCGGTCGGCGTATCGATGAAAGCAATCCCTGGGTTGATGCGCGTCTTGAGGATGGCAGTCGCGTCAACGCAATTATTCGTCCCTGCGCTATCGACGGGCCATCAATCTCCATCCGCAAGTTTTCGCGTACGCCCCTGACTATGGCGCGCCTGATTGAAAGCAAGGCATTGTCGGAAGATGCAGCACGTTTCCTTGAAGCACTGGTCGAAGCGCGAATGAACGTGCTGATTTCGGGCGGAACAGGTTCCGGAAAAACCACGATGCTGAACGCGATGTCGCACAAAATCGACCCGCGTTCCCGTGTTGTAACGATTGAGGATGCCGCGGAGCTTCAGTTACAGCAGGAACATGTCGTGCGTCTGGAAACCCGCCCTGCCAACCCGTCCGGCACCGGGGCGGTAATGCAACGCGATCTGGTTCGAAATGCCCTGCGGATGCGCCCTGACCGCATCATTGTCGGCGAAGTCCGGGGCGCGGAATCGTTTGACATGTTGCAAGCCATGAACACCGGGCACGATGGTTCAATGACGACCGTGCACGCGAATTCTGCCCGTGATGCAATGGGCAGGATCGAGCAGATGGTGTCGATGATCGGCATGGATCTTCCGCTGTCCGCTATTCGGGCGCAGGTTGCATCGGGTATCAACTTTATCGTCCAGTTGTCGCGCCTTGCAGATGGCAAACGGCGCGTAATGAGCATTTCCGAAATCACCGGCATGGAAGGTGATATCATCACTTTGCAAGACATCTTTGTTTTCCAGAAGACAGGTAAATCGGAAGACGACGAAATATTGGGAGAGTTCGTTCCGACCGGAATACGACCCAGCTGCATTGATCAGCTGATGGCTGCCGGTGTCGATATCGCCCCGACAACGTTCATGTCCCGGAGGACGACCTGATGGAATTTCAGCTGCAAAACATCGACACGACTTACGTGATTTACACAACTCTCGTCATGGGGGTACTGCTGGCGATTTCCGGTGCTGTGCAATTGTTCAGTCACCGCGAAAACCGCTCCGAAGCCAAAAACCGCCGGATGAAAATGATAGCCCGTGGCATGTCCACGGCGGAATTGCTGGACGTATTGAAACCCCGTGAAAAAGGTGGCCTTCTAACACGCCTGCCCTTTGTCGGAAACCTGCCCCGCCTTTTGCTTCAAGCCGGATTTTCCATTTCTGCGTTGCAGTTTGTTTTCCTTTGCCTCGCGCTTTGGATGGTCAGTGTGATCGGTTGTCTGACCGTCACGAAACCCCTTTTTGCGTTTATGATTTCCCTGTTGGTTGGCTTTGTTCTGCCGCTGACCGTAGTGCATCAAGCGCGTAACAAGCGATCTGATGCGCTACTTCGTCAATTGCCTGATGCATTGGATCTGATGGCGCGCGGCCTGCGTGTAGGGCATCCCCTGAATACCTCGATCGGAGCGGTGGCCGAGGAAATGACCGACCCGATCGCTTCGCAATTCGGCATTGTTTTCGATCAGGTCAGTTTCGGTGATGATTTGACCGATGCTTTCAAGGAGTTTTCCGACCGTGTCGAACTCGAGGACATAAACTATCTATCCGCCAGCATCGGTATTCAACATGGTACCGGCGGAGACTTGTCCAGCGTCATTCAGACTTTGTCGGATGTGATCCGCAAACGCATCGCCATGCGCCGCAAGATACTTGCCATTTCTTCCGAAGGTCGCCTGTCAGCATGGTTCCTTTCCTCGCTGCCAGTCTTTATTTTCGGCTTCACTGCGGTGTCCACCCCCAGCTATTACGGTGGCGTTTACGAAGATCCTATGTTCATGCCGATGGCGACCGCGATCATCTTACTGACAGTTCTGAATTTTCTAGTTCTGCGTAAACTCGTCAATTTTCGTATTTGATTCAGGAGATTCCACATGATTGATCAACTCGACCTGATTTCGCGGCAACTTGGTATATCTTCTGAAATCCTGATGATTTCTGGCATCAGCCTAGGCGCGTTGATGACCTTTTTTGGCATCGCTTCATTTCTGATGAAAAAGAACGTCGCAGTCGAACGCATGGCCGCAATCACCATCGACAGCAGGCGCGCAAATCGACAGAACAAAGCCATTTTGAAAGCCCCGAGTAAAGATCCGGGCGCCTTTATGAAATCGTTTATTCCGGGCGATCGAGGAAGAGCGTTCGGCCCTGCAGCTCAAACTGGCGCAAGGCGGATTGACCGGGGCCGACAGCCTTGCGCAATTTCACCATGGTCCGTGTGTTCCTGGGCTTGATCCTGCCTGGAACACTGCTGACAATCATTCTTGTGGCGAAAACGCCTGGCATGGCCTTGCCCTTCGGGCTTTCAAACATATGTGCTCCAGCTTAGCAGTTTTCAGGTGTTTCAGCTGATCACGGTTTTGGTTGGCGCCGGCTATTTCCTTCCGATTGTACTGGTTGAATGCCCGCGTCACCGAACGCAAGAGGCGCATCGAAGAGGGCTTTCCAAATGCGCTTGACCTGATGCAAATCTCGGTTGAAACGGGGCTTGGGTTTGATTCCGCGATGACCCGTGTGGGCAATGAATTGGCAAACGTGTCACCGGAAATCGCGTTTGAGTTTCTGAATGTTCAACTCCAGGTTCAGGCTGGACGTGCGCGTGATGCCGCGATGCATGACATGGCCAACAGAACGGGCGTTGAAACAGTGCGATCATTTGCGAATGTCGTTCAACAATCCATGCAATTTGGAACAAGCATGTCCTCGGCGCTCACGACATATGCCAACGAATTGCGCGACTACCGGGAAATGAAGGCTCAGGAAATGGCCAACAAATTACCGGTCAAAATGTCCGCGTACTTGCGTCGCTTATGTTACCGGCCCTTATCATGTTGACGGTCGGACCGGTGGTCATTCGCTATGTCAGATTTTACGCGGGCTGATTCGAGAAATGATCGTTTGGACACAATTACATCCAAATTAATGAATTATTCACGATTATTAAGACAGCTTGGCCACATTCTTCTACCGTGAGTTGAAAAAGCTGCCGTATCGGTGATTTTTCGCCAGTTATGCCAGCGTATAAGTTAAATTCAGAACCGGTTACAAAATCGCATTTCAAAAAGGCGAAACCTCCGAGGCATCAGGGCATGTACGTTGAATAGTTTGTGTTTTTTGATGAGTAGGAACCCGTTTTGGGACAACGTGAATGGTCTGGACATTCTCCAGAATATGAACCCCCGATAGAAGCTGGAATGATTGGTGCGGTTGCGCATTGGTGTGATGCTTTGCACGCCCAGGCGACGATATACGACGCATTCTCAGAAATGGCGGACTGCATCGGTGCCGAAGCCATCACCCTGTCACGCCTTTCCGCATCGCCAGACCAGAAAACCAGCATAATCGCATATGACAAACAATTCTCGGACTCCTCTCCGAACAAAGTCAAACAGTCTTATGTCCGTTCGGTACTCGGCAATTTCATCGGCAGCACCAAACCCGGTTCAATCTGGGTAAAGTCCACGATTGGATTGGATCCCGATCCCCAATTGGCAGAGTTCCACCGTCGGCGGAAAATGCACGAACTTGTCATTGTGCCTCTTTCTGTATCCAGAACAACCAGCGATTTTCTGGAATTCCATTTCCACGATCACCTTTCGCCTAGACAACACGTTTTGTTCAACATGATCGGGTCTACTTTCGTGCAGACCTGGAACAACAGATCAAAGGGGTCTTTCACAAGCAACGTGCTGCGCCTTCAGAATCTGAGAAGGCCAAAAACATCGGTTGCTCCGATCCTGAGCATGGAAAACCCCGCCAGACTCAGCCGGTCAGAGTATCGCGTCTGTTTGTTACTCAGTCACGGAAAGTCGGTTGAAAGCATTGAAACCGAACTCCGAATTTCGACATCGACCGTGCGCAGTCATTTGCGCAGCATCTACGCCAAGACAGATACATCGAACCGCGCCGAATTGATGTACCGTATCCTGTCGTTTGAAGCCCTATCCCCGGACACGTCTTGCGGTGGAAAGGTCGCTTAGGTTTGGCTGTTGAACTTATCCCCTTGCTGCTTTTGTGGCCGGTCTTGGGCGCAGTCGCCTATCAAGACTTTTGCTTCATGCGTATTCCAAACAGGCTGGTCGGGTACGCGTTGGTTGTATTCGTGCTGTCTTGCCCGTTGCTGACGCTGGAAGACATTGGCATCCGTATCGCGGCGGCCACGATCGTGCTGACATTCGGGTTCGTGATGTTTGCGCTTCGGCTGTTCGGCGGTGGGGATGTCAAAATGATGGCCGTGTTAATGCTGTTTATACCCGCCGGTGCATTTTCTGTTTATGCGTTCGTCTTTTCTGTTTCGATGATCCTTGGTGTATTGATCATATTATCGCTGCGCGCCCTTGTGTTCCGGACAAGTTCGTCATTCGTCAGTATGCGCGCTGCCGGAACCTTTCCGATGGGTATTTCAATAGCGCTTTCGGGCTTTGTTTTACCAATAGTAATTCCAGCTGTCTGAGGTTCGGCGGTATCATACTTGAACGGTTTATTGTTTTTGCGAACTAATTATGGTGCTGAAAAAGAACGAGAGTTGCGCTACCCGCAATCGAAGCTTTCGCCGCGCGACCCAATGTGTCGTCCGTGATTGTCCAGTCGCCAGACGGTTCCGACCAGTCCCAGCTCCCTTCCGATCAACAACTCCCGTCATAAGATACTTAAGTCCTCACTCACTGACGCTGGCGATATTGACCCGCTGGCCAAGGAGATCAACTATGCCTTCGCATAGCTTGTGGCAAACCGCATTGGAACAATTAGCTCAATCATGTCGGCCTCCAGGCGCGCCTCATCCGCACACCCCACTGGCAACTGTCTCTGAGTGGATCGGTGTTGGCCCAAGACCCTGCACACCCGTCGCTCAGACAATCGCATTGAGCTGCGAATGTGATCTATACAGGCCCGGCGGCGAGAGGGGCTCAGAAGTTTCCCCGTGCGGCTTCCGACAGGATGAGCTTGTCCAGAGTCAAATCCGACCCCGCTCTGCGCTACCGGTCATTCGCCTTCTGAAGACGTTTGAGTTCCTTCAGTTGGTCGGTTCCCATGCCGCCATATTGCTTGCGCCAACGATAAAACGTTTGCTCGGTTATCTGCACCTGCCTGATCGCATCAATGCGCGGCATTCCTTGGCCGCAAAGCACCTCAACCTGCCGCAGCTTCGTGACAATCTCTTCCGGCTTGTGTCGTTTGATTCCCATTTTTGATCCTCCGTTTCCTAACTATAGGGGCGGACCAATTCAAAGGGGGAGGATCACCAGACCGAACTGGGGACAACAGATATGCCCCGCTCCGAGAGGAGCCGCGCGGCCATCTCCTCGAGCGTGATCTCGCCTCTTGTTTCTACCTGCGCCCGCACCCAGTCTGCGTGAGGCGTCAGTTTGCCGATGCCCGGATTGCCCTGACGTTTCGGCGCGAGCGATCCTGTCTCGCGCTTCAGCTTGACCATGTCATTAACGAATTTGATCGATACGTCGAACCGCGCCGCCGCGGAGTGATGCGTATTGCGAGCCTCGACATGCGCCACAACGCGCTCACGAAGCTCCTTTGGATGAGGTTTGCCCATATTGACCGCCTTTGTTTGTTTCCAAACAAGGAATCACGGTTCAAGCCAAATGGAATCCCGAATCCGATCAGACGCAAGGCGCTCTAGGATGTCGTCGGGTGCACATCCTTCCGATCCAAAGACTTCTGGCATCGGTCTTGCCATCGCCTTTCCAAGAACGGTGAGGGCACCATGGATCATTAAGGTTCGCAAGTATCGATCACCGCGCTTGCTGATCCCAAACAGGCGGATTTACCGCCACTTGATCGCTGTTTGGGAACGAGCCCGAGCCATGCTGCAAACTGCCTCCCGTTCTTGAAGCATGTGCGGTCTCCGACAGCCGCAATAAGCGCCGAAGCAGTTATTGGGCTGATCCCTCAATTTTCCAATGCGTTGGCATATCTCGTTCGACCGAAAGAGATCTCGGATGCGCTTTATCTCGGAGGCTTATTGTAAACGGCAATGCGTTGATCTAGTTCACTGAGTTCTTCGCGCACGTCGCGAACCAGCTCCTGGATCATGTGCCCCGAGCTTGTTGTCAGCCCCATCTGCAATCTGCCCGAGGGCATGTCTGAGGCGCGAGATATCGCGGGCGATCACCAGACCATGCTCCGCCAACAATCCTCGGATCTGGTTCACCAGCCGTGTCCGATCAGACACCAGTCTCTGGCGGATACGATGAACCGCCTGTATCTCGAGCTGTTCTGACGATTTCGGTGGCACGAGCGCATGGCGGCCTGCCGATCGCCTCGCAAATCGCCTCGGCATCGTTCCGGTCGTTCTTGTTGGATTTGACATATGGCGTCACAAACTGCGGTGAGATCAAGCGAACCTCGTGTCCAAGGTCGGCCAAGTACCTTTGCCCAGTAATGCGATCCACTGCAGGCCTCCATTCCAACAATACAAGTGGCAAATCTGCAAGAACTGGATTACGGCATCCCGCCGCAATGTCTTTCGCAGAACCGCCTTGTCCTGAACATCCACATCGTGGACCTCAAAGACGTTCTTCGCCAAGTCCAAACCAATTCGCACAATTTGCATGATATTTCTCCTTTCCCTAAATTGATACTCTAAGGGTCGCCGATCGAAGGTGGCGGGGTCCATACCATTGGCTCCTTCTCTCTGTTGGTCGCAAACAGCACCAGCATGGCACAATGCCATGCCGTTCGGGTGGAGCCGTCCACAACATCAGAGGGAACCGACTTGAGCCAGGCAGGGCGGTCTTGTAGTCTGGCTGTATTGACCTTCCCCCGAGGCTCCCTCATTCATAACGAGAGGCTGCGGTTCTGGTTTTCGTAATCGTCAGCTTCGGTTTGGGCAAGCGGGTCGGGCGCAGAGCCCTCATTTAGCTCAGCGTTCGGCGCGCTTGCGCGGGGGTTTGGATTGCCGAGCGATGAGTGGGGTCTGTGTCGTTGTAATCCTTGCGCTGATGCTCAGCTTTCGGCCAGCGTTGAGTAAACAAGTTCTCGTTCAAGAGCTCGTCCCGGAAGCTGCCGTTGAACGACTCGATGAAGCCATTCTGCATGGCTTTCCTGGCTCGATGTAGTGCCAGTCGACGCCGTTGCGGTCATGATGTATGTTCGTTTCCCGCTTTCGCTTCGAAACGTCGAAGACCTCCTGCACGAACGCGGCATCGAGATCAGCCACTAAACGGTTCAGTTTTGGTGGAACAGATTTGGTCCAATGTACGCGGCAAAAATATCCGCAGATACCGGGTCGGCCGCATGGGCTCCTGTTCGAGCGGGCAGTGGCACTTGGACGAGGTTTTTGAGAAGATCAATGGCGAAATAAATTACCTGTGACGCACCGTGGATCACGAGGTTGAAGTTCTCGAAAGCTATGTAACAAAGCGCCGTGACTGCAAAGCAGCATTGAAATTCCTTATGAAACAGGGCGTTTGTTGTCAAGAAGAGCATTGTGGCAAAAACAATCCTGCCAAATCTTTTGACTGTGGGTCAGGGTCTGAGTTTAACTTCTTTGTTTTAGAAGTGCCTTACCGATTGCTTTGGCGACCGGTCGGTGTCCCGCACCTGGGTGCAGCTTCCGTCCGTGGTCGGCGCTTCGGCTGCCACAATATGCCAAGTCCAGAAAGGGTGCCCGCGTGCCTATCTCAAACAGTGCACTCAGACAATTCGTCTGGCAGCTAGGAGTTTCCTCGGCATCATCGGGGACCGCGTCCCGGGTTGGGAATTCGGTAAACCAGCGCCATCCAGCGCGGCCAACCCTTGCAAAAACGGAGCCGTCCACAAATGACACCACCATCCCAAGGGCTTTCGAAAGAAAAACGCGGATCATCGCTGTTGCTCCCGCAACGTGCCCGCCCGCCAGTCGGCAATCCAATCCAGCAACCGCCCGTTTTTTTCTTTGGTCGTCTTTGTGCTGTGGCACGCGTGGCACAAGGTGACAAACGGCCCCGACCAAAACCGCGCCCGCCAGTCGTTCGGCACCACGGGTAAGCCCGCCATGCGCGCCGCCTCGACCACGCCGTCGCCGTGCCCTAGCAGGTGATCCACATGCCCGCCCTTGCGCCTACAAACGGCACAAAACGGCTCGTGGTGCAAGTGCCTGCGGCGCACGCCGTCCCAGCGTTTGCTTTTGTACATTTCGGCTCGCTCGGCCCTCGGGCCTGACACAACAGGCTCCAAGTTAATCGGACGCATTTTCTGGCGCATGTTCTTATGCCCCACCTTGGCCAGTCTCAGGCCTGTTTTCCCCTTGGCCATTCCGGTCACCCGACCATACATCCGACGTCGAATGCGTCAGGGTTGTAGGGCGTGGCAAGATGCACGATGCAGGCATCCAAGAGGGCGGCGATCGGGTCAATCTTGTGGTGCGTCACGTCCCGCGAAATCGCGTCAGCCGCACCGCGCCGTTCGATCGTCACATTGCCCAGCGCCCACAACAGCAAACGCTGATTGCAAAACTTCAGCCGACGTTGTTCCGCCTGCCTTTCAAGCGATCGAACAGCAGGGGCCAAGCGATACGCGGACTGGCCCACGCCCGAGAACGGCGGCGTTTGACCACCATATCCGGATTTCGTCGGGATCGTCACAAACAAGAAAATCATCCCCCAATGCGCCAAGAGCGTCCGCCAGTTCGTGCGCGCCCTGCGGATCGATACCAACCGCGCGCAGCTTTCCGGCGGCGCGCACGTCAAGCAAGAGCTTGATGATGCCACCGACGTCATCCCCGCCGGCGCAGCGGATCAGATCGCCGTCTTTCTCAAAGTCATTCAGCGCGCTGGCCACGCTGGCATTGCCCGTCCAGACGCGATCGGTCGCCCACCCGCAAAGCCTGATCGACGAAAGAGCGGGCCAGAAAGGCACCCGACGAACTCAGCTTGTGCCGCGCGTGTCCCGCCAGACACAGGCGGACGTGCAGCGCCTCCAGCGCGCGCGGAATGTCTGTGGCGTTCTTGACGTGGTAGAACGTATGGATGCCACGGGTGCCTGTGCTGTGGCCGTTCCTGATCACGTTGCTGCCGCTGGATGTGGTGTGAACGCAGGTGTGCATCACCAACTCGGGGCAGGCGGCGCATAACGCATTCCAGACTTGGTCGAATGTAATGGGTGCGCCAGCGCTGTCGGTGTCGATACACATCAGCCCCGCGCCGTCTGGCAGGGGCAGGTCATTGTTCGTGCGGCAAATGACGGGCCGTTCTGTTTCGGGTTCGCTCTCGCGATCGGCCTGTGAAACGCAAACGGCCCTTGGATGTGTCGCAATGCCCTGTGTCAGGTGTTGGCTAGGCAGCGCCGTGTTGCGTATCCAGTCGGCGAATTGCGCCAAGCTTTCGAATCCTGCCGTTTCGTAATTGCTGCGGGTGAGCGTTCCGACTGTCCATTTGGTGTCATCGTTGAAATATTTGCCAGCGGCTGGGGCTGTCGGGTGGGCGTGCGTGAAAAGCCCGACTTGGATTTTCGATGTCTTGGCCATTGTGCGCCGCTTTCTTGCCTCGAATGGGGCGTTGCGGTATCGTCGCACCAGAGGGACGCACACCACATCGCGTTTCTTGCTTTGCTAGGGGGCCGTGTTTGAAATGCGGCCCCCGAAGTTTGTGGTTTCCAGACAAAGCTTCGCCCGTCCGCTGGCGCGGTTTTTAAGGTCGGCAATGTCTGGGGGTTTTAGTCTACAGCGTAGCGGATCACGCGCCCGAAGCGCGCGAAGTCGATGCTTGGATTTTCGCGCAGGCGCTCTTTCTGTAGAAAGCTTGCGGACACGTTAAGCTGCGCGGCCTTTTGCGCCTCGCTCAGGCAATACACTTTGCCTGCGATCCGGTGGTCCTTCAGTTCATCGCGCTTGCGCGGGCGGCGCTTTACGACGGTGATCATGTCATCACTCATGCTATTTTCCTTCCCGTTTGCCCTCATCTAGGGGGTTACAGGAACAGGCCTAGCAGACCGAAAAAACCCTGTCAAAACACTTGGTTACTCGGTACCGTACTTTAGTTACTCGGTACTTTGAACCTAGTTACTCGGTACGCAGCTTTCTTTCTGCGCGCCCCACGGCATTGGCATTCCGTCCGTACTTTCGCGCCGCCATTTCGCGCGCCTTGGGCATGTCGTGACCCATCCGTTGCAGGCGCAGAGAAAGCTTCACGGCCCTGCGGGTTATTTCGCCGCGTTCGGTCAGTGCGCCGCCGCGCCGTCTGTTCGCCTGTTCCTTGGCAATCAGGACGCGCATCAGTTCTGCCGCCAGCGTGCTGCCGTTCATGTCGGGTGTGTCTACAATCAGAAAGCTGCCGTCGGCCTGTGGCTTTACCTGCGCCCGTCCGCGACTGACCATCTCGGCGTCAATCGGGTCTGGTTCCTCATCGGACCTGTAGCGACGGTGTGCGAAAAGCTGATAGTGCCACCCCGCGCAACAACTGGTTCTCAATGCGCTGGGCCAGTTCCGGCAATTCGGTCCCGATCGCACGGGCATAGGTTTGCGTGATGTCGGTGGTTGAGTGCCCGACAAGCATTTTAACGGCCACTTCCGGGACGCCTGCCAGTGCGCCCGCCACAATGAAGCCGCGCCGCAGATCGTGGTTTGTAAT
The DNA here is from genome assembly GCA_963765555.1 of uncultured Alphaproteobacteria bacterium. Classification (GTDB taxonomy): domain Bacteria; phylum Pseudomonadota; class Alphaproteobacteria; order Rhodobacterales; family Rhodobacteraceae; genus JL08. The sequence goes on along the minus strand of CAVXWX010000006.1, from coordinate 1,327 downwards.
GGCGGGCTGCGCCTTGGCCAGTGTTTTGCGGGTGTCCGTGACGCACCCCGCGCCGCGCGCCGCTGGAAACACCCAGTCACTACGCCGCATTTCAAGCTGCGCCCGCAACACCCGTTCAAGTTCGCGGGTGATAGGGCGGGTCAGGGCGATCCCTGCTTTCATGCGATCGGCTGGCACGGTGATGACAAGAGCATCAAGGTCAATGTCGTCCCATGTCAGGCCCAGTACCTCGTTGCGCCGCATCCCCGTCAAAAAGATCACTTGGCAGGCGCGGGCGGTTGAATACGTGGCGCTGTTGCGGGCTTGTGTTTCCATGGCAGCAAACCAAGACCCTGCGCGTCAGGGGCGATTGCGCCTGTGCGTGGTGCCACCTTCTGAACGCGGCCCCGCTTGGCTGTGATGCGGGTGATCGGGTTGCGGCCATCAGAGTCGGTTTCGTCGGCCCATGTGTTCCAGATCGCCCGCAAGCTGCGCAGCATGGAGTTGCCGCTTGCCACCTTGCCCGCGTTGCACAGTCGATCGTAAGCGGCGCGCACGGTGTCGGTTGTCAGGCCCGCGATCGGCAGCGTGCAGCGGGCTGCCGTGCCTTCAATGTCGGCGCGGCCATCGGCGCGATCGGGCGCTGTGTTGGTCAGCCACAAGAGGGCGCGGGCATACGTTCGCGGGTGCCGTCTCGCAGTTGCGGATTGACGCGCAGATGCAGGGCCAGTGCCTCGGCCAATGACATCCCCTTGGCGTCGGTTGCGATCTGGGCCACGGCGGCGCGCGCCTTGGCGGGGGCATAGGTGCCGCTGCGGGATGTCCAGCATGATGCGCGCCGCTGTTGTCCGGATGTGGGTCAGGTCGCTTGTGGCGGTGTAGGGTTCGATCGTGACACGATGCACCTTGCTGTTGATCTTGCGCAGAATGCCAAAGTGCCAGTCCTTCGCTTGCTTGCGCAGGATCAGGCCGCGTGTGTGCGTGTCGCGCAGGGTGATGTTCCGATCGTTTTCAAACGTCGCGCAGGCCGCGTTCAGTGTTGCCTTGGAAAAGGTGAATTCGGTTGGTATCTGGTTTGTAGTCATTGCGATGGCCCTCCTGTGGCCTTGCGGTGATTAGGGGCGTTGGGATGTTGCTGCATCCCGCGCCCTGTTTATTGCCCCGCCTTGGCTTGGTCCAGCAGGGTCTTGCCCCCACTATCCGGACCTCTTGATCTTGGCAAGCAAAAAGGTTGCCTAGAAGCGAATTAGGCAACCCTTGGTGTCCAGTACCGTCTTGCAGCGTTTAGCACTGAACCACTGAAACCCCTTGTTTTTATGGCTGCTGTTGCACGCTGCAACACACTGCG